>CAWAMN010000001.1:0-1902500 GCA_963783235.1 uncultured Gammaproteobacteria bacterium
GCTGGTTATTGCCGCTGGTTCAGTTACGTATTGCTATTCATCGCCTGGAAGACTGGGGCCGCCGTCAGCTGGCCTTTCCTATCGCCAAGATCCCACAAGGCGCACTACGTTCTGATGAACGTGGAGTGCAATGGCGAAGCCATGGCGGAGATGGAGTCCGCTTTCCGTTTCAACGACGCCGTGATCCGTAACCTGGTCCTGCAGAAGAAGGAAGCCGTAACTGAGGCTTCGCCGCTGGCCAAGGTCCGGGGAAAGAGAAGAGGGGGAATACCCCGGGAAAGCAGGGACGAAAACAAGCCCGAAGCTAAGCCCGAAGCCAAACTGGAAGGTGACGAAAAGGCCGAGAGTGAAGGCCAGGCTGCCTCCGAATAACGGCTCGGCTTACCCCGACCGGTATTCCCTTGCATTGTCCGAATCCGTGACCGAATAGAGATCAGGAGACCGAAATGGCTCGTTTTTCCGACGCAAAAAGTTTTGCCGTTTTACCGCTGAGGGCGTGAAAGAGATCGACTACAAGGATCTCGCCACCCTCAAAAATTACGTCACCGAATCCGGCAAGATCGTTCCCAGCCGGATCACCGGCACCAAGGCGCTTACAGCGTCAGCTTGCCCGTGCGATCAAGCGGGCCCGCTACCTGGCCTTGCTGCCGTATAGCGATAAGCACTGACAGGACATCTTACGGGAGGCCGAATCGGTCTCCCGAAGGATGGAGAGAGCTATGAAACTGCTCGCGGCCTATATCATGCGCGGCCGCATGCAGGCGATTCTGGTAACGGCCGTCGCCGCGTTGCTGTCCCTGCTGTTGCCGCCGCTCAGCTACTTCAGCGGCGCCGCGGTGGGTCTGGTCACGCTGCGGGCGGGCCCCAAGAGCGGGCTGACCGTGCTCGCGGGATCGCTGCTGGCCGTGGTTGTCTTGGCGGCAGTCATCCTGCAACAGCCATTGCTTGCGGTGGGGTTCGTCCTCGTGCTCTGGCTGCCCGTCTGGGCCCTGGCGACGGTGTTGCGGCAAACTGTGAGCCTATCGCGGACGCTCGTTTTGTCGGGCTTGTTCGGTGGGGTGCTGGTCCTGGGAGTCTACATTGCCCTGGATGACCCGGCGGGCTGGTGGATGCAGACCTATCAGCAGTTGCTGGCCCAGGCCGGATCCCAGGCGCCCGGCCCGGAAACGGAATCGGCCCTTCGGGAAGTTGCCGGGATTATGACCGGTGCGGCAGCGGCGGCACTGGCACTGAGTGCGCTCGGTGCGCTGTTCATCGCTCGCTGGTGGCAGGCGGTGCTGTATAACCCGGGTGGCTTCCGAGAGGAATTTCACAGTTTGGCTGTCGGTCGGCCGGCCACCATTGTTGCTCTGGCACTGATTGGGGCGGCGACCATTCTGAACGACCCGGCAGCCGCTCTCGCCGGCGAATTGCTGGTCGTGGTTATGCTGCTGTTTCTGGTACACGGGCTGGCTGTCGTGCATGGTTTGGTGGCCCGCGTTGGAGCCAGTGTCGGCTGGCTGGTCGCGACCTATTTACTGCTCCTGTTGGCACTGCCGCAGACGGCGGTGACTTTGGCGGTATTCGGGTTGGTGGACAACTGGTTCGGTTTTCGTGCCTATTTTGGCCGTTCCGAAGACAACAATTGACAGTGTGGTTGCCCGGCGCCGGGAGCGCGGGGCGGAAAAGACGATGAGTCGAGGTGTATCGAGATGGAAGTAATCCTGCTGGAAAAGGTGCGCAATCTGGGCAACCTGGGCGACAAGGTTACCGTCAAGCCCGGATATGGCCGTAATTTCCTGATTCCGACCGGCCAGGCCGTCATGGCGACGGCGAAAAACGTGGCCGAATTCGAAGAGCGTCGCGCCGAACTGGAAAAGAAGGCGGCCGAAGCGCTCTCCGCCGCTCAGGCTCGCGCCGATAAGTTGGCCGAACTGGGGTCGGTGACCCTGAAGGCTCACGCCGGAGAAGAGGGCAAGCTGTTCGGCTCCATCGGTCCGGCGGACATCGCCGACGCCATTACGGCAGCCGGGGTGGAAGTCGAAAAGCGTGAAGTTCAGATGCCCGAAGGTCCGCTTCGTGCCATTGGCGAATATGACCTGGAAATCCAGTTCGAATCGGACGTGCTTCAGGCAATCAAGGTAGTGGTCGAAGCCGACTAACGCCTGGATTACGCCCCGGACCTCCCGAAGGTAGGTCCGGGGTGCTTGCCGCGGGCCGGATTTCCCGGCATTCTGGTTCCCACCCCGGGCCCATTTTTCCCGGCGTGATTCTGGCTTATGCCCATGCAGGAAAGTGCAGCCCCATTCGCCCGCGACGACGCCACCGCGGCGCTGAAAATCCCTCCCCATTCAATCGAGGCCGAACAGTCGGTCCTCGGTGGTCTCATGCTCGACAACGGTGCATGGGACAAAGTGGCCGACCTGGTCAGCGACCCTGACTTTTATCGTCGTGACCACCGTCTGATCTTTCAGGCGATTCGCCGCTTGGCCGAAGAGGCCAAACCCTTCGATGTCGTGACGCTGGCGGAGTCGCTGGACAACCAGGGTGAGCTCGAAAAGCTCGGCGGGATCGCTTACCTGGGCTCGCTCGCCAGCAATACCCCCAGTGCCGCCAACATCAAGTCCTACGCTAACATCGTCCGCGAGCGTTCGGTGTTGCGCCAGCTTATCGGTGTCGCCAACTCCATCGCCGACAGCGGTTATCACCCCGAAGGACGACCGGTCCATGAGCTGCTGGACGAGGCGGAAAAGCGCGTCTTCGAGATTGCCGATCAGAGCAATCGCGATCGGGCCGGCTTCAAGGGCATCAAGGAACTGCTGGTTAAGGCGGTCGACCGTATCGATTATCTGTTCAGTCAGGATAATGCGATTACCGGGGTGCCCACCGGCTTCACCGACTTCGATGACAAGACCTCAGGCCTTCAGCGCTCCGACCTGGTCATCATCGCCGGTCGTCCTTCCATGGGCAAAACCACCTTCGCGATGAATATCGCCGAGAACGCGGCGATCAAACACCAGGCTCCAGTGGCTGTTTTTTCGATGGAGATGCCGGGCGAACAGTTGGCCATGCGCATGATGTCCTCTTTAGGTCGCATCGATCAGCATAAGGTCCGTACCGGCAAGCTGGGTGACGATGATTGGCCGCGGCTGACCTCGGCGGTGGGGATTCTCTCCGAGGCACCTATCTACATCGACGATACCCCCGGATTGACACCGACCGATCTTCGGGCCCGCGCCCGGCGCCTGGCCCGTGAACACGGCCTGGGGTTGATCGTCATCGATTATCTGCAGCTGATGCAGGTGGTCGGGGGCGGCGAAAATCGCGCTACCGAGATTTCGGAGATTTCCCGATCACTGAAGGGACTCGCCAAGGAACTCAACGTACCGGTGATCGCCCTGTCCCAGCTCAACCGCAGCCTCGAGCAGCGTCCCAACAAGCGGCCGGTGATGTCGGATCTGCGCGAGTCCGGGGCCATCGAGCAGGATGCGGATGTTATCGTCTTCATCTATCGGGACGAGGTCTACAACGAGGACAGTCCCGATAAAGGGACCGCCGAGATTATCATCGGCAAACAGCGTAACGGGCCCATCGGTACCGTCCGCCTGGCCTTCCTCGGCCAGTACACCCAGTTTGCGAATTTCGCCGGCAACGATTACGGCGCACCGGAGGGGCCCTGATGACGGTCGCCAGGGCCCCGCTACCGGAAGACGGCCTGACCGCAGCCGAAACGGTTGCGGGTCGTGCCACGCGGGTGTCCATCGATCTGGGCGCACTGCGACACAACCTATCAATCGCCCGCGCTGCCGCGCCCCGATCCCGGATCATGGCGGCCATTAAAGCCAATGGCTACGGTCACGGTTTGGAGCGCGTCGCCACGGCGCTGCATGGGGCCGATGCGTTCGGGGTCGCCTGCATCAATGAAGCCCTGGCCCTTAGAATGGCGGGTATCGAGGCGCCCATCACCCTGCTGGAAGGTTTTTTCCACAGTGATGAGATCCCCTTGCTTCCGGCCTACCAGTTCGAAGCGGTGCTCCATGATACCTCCCAAGTCGAGGCCCTGGAGCGGAGCCCGCTCTCCGGGACGGTTCGGGTGTGGATCAAAGTGGATACGGGCATGCACCGGCTGGGCTTCGCGCCGGGGGCGACACGCGGTATTTGGCGCCGGCTCGAGGCATTGCAGGGCGTCGAGGTGGTGGGGTTCATGACCCATCTGGCCTGCGCCGACGACCGGAGCCATCCGGCCACAGCCCAGCAGCTTACCCTTTTCGCTGACACCACCCAAGGATTGCCCGGTGAGCGGGCGATCGCCAATTCCGCTGGCGTGCTCGGCTGGCCTGAAAGTCACGTGGACTGGGTCCGTCCCGGCGTCATGCTCTATGGGATTTCCCCTTTTCTGGAGGGCCGGGGACCGGAGGCTAAGCTGCGTCCGGCGATGACGCTGCACTCGGAACTCATAGCCGTTAATCACATTGCCAAGGGCGAAGCCGTCGGTTACGGAGCGACCTGGCGCGCTCCGGAGGCGCTCCCGGTCGGGGTCGTGGCCATTGGTTACGGTGACGGTTATCCCCGCCACGCCCCTTCGGGGACCCCCGTGCTGGTCAACGGTCAACCGATGCCGCTGATTGGCCGGGTTTCGATGGATATGATTACCGTCGATTTGCGCGGCCAGCCGCAAGCCTGTGTGGGCGATCCCGTTGTGCTCTGGGGTGAAGGATTACCCGCGGAGATCATCGCTGAACGAGCCGGGACGATCGCCTATGAATTGCTGTGCGGCGTAACGCAGCGGGTTCGCTGTGTGGAAGTGGACGCCTGACACGCCATGGCTGAGGGCTCAAGGAAGTCGCCGGTACTGGGGGTGGGGGCGGTCGTCCGGCGGGCCGACGCGGTGCTGTTGGTGAGGAGGGGGAGGGCACCCTATCGAGGAGAATGGGCCATTCCCGGCGGACGGGTCGAGTGGGGTGAAACCCTGGCCTCCGCCGCCGAGCGCGAGCTGCTGGAAGAGACCGGCGTTACCATCCGTGCCACAGAACCGGTCTACACCTTTGAATACATCGAAACGACCGAAGAGGGTCCCCCCCGTTTTCACTACGTCGTCATCGATCTGCAGGGCGAATACGTTGCCGGCGAACCCCGCGCCGCCAGCGATGCCGAGGATGCGGCCTGGATCAAGCTTTCGGAGTTGGAACGCGTTCCGGTGAACCGGACAACCCGGGATTGTCTCACCACCCTTTACCCCTCGGAAGTCGGACCGCAAGGAGCGTGAAGTGAGGCTGAATCTCGGCTGGTTCATGGCCTGTGCGCTGGTCCTGAGTGGTTGCGGGCTCGATAGTCCGGGAGGCCGTATCGGCTGGCTGGTGTTGCTGCCGTTGGGCCTTATTGCCTTTCTACTCTGGTATGTGCTTCGCTGGCCCCGGCATCCGTTCTACGACAAAGACCAGCGCCGTCGTCCTGACCATGACGACGATTGATGCGATCGTCGGAACGCAGGGACCGCTCTCGATTTTGAACCGGTCGGGTTCCATTCCCGAAATACGATTTGAACCTTCGCTCTCAATGCGTCTTTGCGGGTAGATGAGAGCGTTTCCAGGAGGATCTTTGGCCAAGGCGAAAACCGTTTTTAGCTGCCGTAGTTGCGGCGCCCAGGCCCCGAAATGGGCCGGGCAGTGTGCCGACTGCGGCGACTGGAACACGCTCGAGGAGGATGTCGAGGTCTCTGCGCCGGTTCGGCACAGGGGCTATGCGGGCGCTGCCGGGCCCGCCAGGGTACAGCGGCTTTCCGAGGTGCCGGCGGATCACGTGGTGCGCACCCTTACTGGAAGCGGCGAGTTCGACCGGGTGCTCGGCGGCGGGCTGGTTCCCGGCTCCGTTGTCCTGCTCGGGGGCGATCCCGGCATTGGCAAATCAACCCTGCTTCTGCAGACGCTGGCCAGCCTCAGTGAGCGTAACGCCACCCTGTATGTCAGTGGCGAGGAGTCGCCCCAGCAGGTGAGCCTGCGGGCCCAGCGTCTCAAGCTTGCGGCGGAGCGTCTGCAAATGCTCGCCGAAACCCGCGTCGAGGCGGTACTGGCGGCGGCGCGGCAACACAAGCCGCAAGTGTTGGTGGTCGACTCCATCCAAACCATTTACACCGAGACCCTTCAGTCGGCGCCCGGCGCCGTCGGGCAGGTCCGTGAGAGTGCCGCACAGTTGGTGCGATACGCCAAGGAGAGCGGGGCGGCGCTGTTTTTGGTGGGACATGTCACCAAAGACGGACAGCTGGCCGGTCCACGGGTACTGGAGCACATGGTGGATACCGTCCTCTATTTCGAAGGGCAGAGCGGCAGCCGCTTTCGCGTGATCCGTGCCTTCAAAAACCGGTTCGGGGCGGTGAACGAGCTGGGCGTCTTCGCCATGGGCGAAATGGGGCTGAAGGATGTCTCCAATCCTTCCGCGATCTTTCTATCACGCCACGACAACCCCATCTCCGGTTCCGCTGTGATGGTGACGGTCGAGGGCAGCCGGCCGCTGCTGGCCGAAGTCCAGGCCCTCGTGGATGAGAGCCATCTGTCCAATCCACGTCGGGTTACCGTTGGGCTGGAGCATAACCGTCTGGCCATTCTCCTGGCCGTCCTGCACCGCCACGGCGGTGTGGCTACCTATGATCAGGATGTCTTCGTCAACGTGGTTGGCGGCGTGCGGGTCACCGAAACGGGGGCCGACCTGGCGCTGCTGTTGGCCATTCTCTCCAGCCTGCGCGACCGGCCTCTGCCGGAGAAGCTGGTGACTTTCGGGGAAGTGGGCCTTGCCGGTGAGATTCGCCCGGTACCCAACGGTGAGGACCGTCTGCGGGAGGCGCTCAAGCACGGTTTCACCCGCGCGATCGTGCCCGCCGCCAATGCACCCAAAAAGGCCATGGAGGGTATCGAAGTGGTGGGGGTTGCGCGTCTTTCCGAGGCGCTGGATGCCCTGTAGGGACATTCTTCAACGGCAGGGTTTCAGCTCGTTCGCATCCGGACAGGAAAAAAGCCGGGGGCCCGGGAAAATCAGGTCTGCAAGAGGAGAGAGGGCCGGCTCTTGTTCCCTTCTCTTGTGGTCAGAGCTCAAGAGGGGAGCGCAGAAAGCCCGAAACCGATCAGGTGGCTTCCTGCACTGCCAGGAGCTCACCGAGCTCTCGCTGGAGCAGGGTTTCGTCGCCAAGGTTGAGCTGCAGGAGGCGTTTGAGGTGGGAAACGCTGTCGAGGTCAATCGATTCGCAATGAAAGCCGATATGGTCCGGGTGAATATGGGCGACGCCGCCTTTCATGACGATAAGTGGCTGGTTATCACCGTCCATGACTTCCACTTGGCACCCGGTGCCGCGCCCACCTTCCCAACCCGATGGACGGTCGACGAGAACGCCTTTCAGGGAAATGTCAGTCAGTCTCGTCTCCCAGACCCTTTGGCCGCAGACCAGTCGGACGGGGCCATCCATAGTGATACGCGAGAAGTGACGTTTCTCTTCGCTGAGGGCCATCACGGCTCCTATTGCAGGTAAAACTGCATTTTGACGTTGCCGATCCGGATGGTGTCCCCGTCATCCAGACGCCAGCTGTAGTCACCGATGGAGACGCCATTGACCTCGGGCGGGTGCTCGCCTTCGAGATGGGAGAGGAAAAAGCCGTCATTACGGCGGGCAATCACGGCCGTTTGCACGCCGGGTTTGCCCAGGTTGTTGAGGTTACGGTTCAGGCTGATGGTCTTGCCGACATTCTGGCCGTTCATCAACTGCAGCCAGGCGCTTTTCGGTTTGCGGATTGGTTCCAGCGTGAGCTCGCTGTCCTCGGCGATCGCCTCCGCCGTCAGGGCGTCAAATTCCACTTCCAGCGTATGCTTGCCGATGGCAATTTCGTCCCCGCTTTTGAGGGCCTGTTCGCCAATCCTCTGGCCGTTAACGAAGGTCCCGCCGGGGCTATCCAGGTCTTCCAGCAGCCAATCGCCCCCGCTGCGGCTTAAACGTGCATGCTTCTCATGCACCGCCAGGCTGTCGATGGCGATATCGCTATCTGGCGCACTGCCGATGACCACCTCATCCTTTTCCAGAGGGAAGATCTTCAGCACCTTGCCCTTGAAAGAAAGGGTCAGTCTGGACACCGGGTTGCTCCGAAGCTATTGATTGGCCGCGCCATTATAGGCTTTGTAGCTGCTCGGGTGTAGGGGCGGGCCCCAGCCGTGTGACCAGCGGCGCATTTTTAAGACCGGGCGGCAGTGGATCCGGGATGCCTAGTCGGTGCCCTTGTGGCGACGCTGGCGGTATAAGGGGTCCACCCGCACGGTTTTGATGGCATTTGCACCCGTCTGCACCACTTCCAGCGGGTAGTCGTTGAGCAGTACGCTGGTGCCCGGCTCGGGAATCGTCTCCAGGTATTCGATGAGCATGCCATTGAGGGTCTTGGCGCCCTCGGTCGGCAGAGACCAATTCATGATCCGGTTCAGTTCCCGCACATTGGCGCTGCCGTCCACCAGGTAGGTGCCGTCTTCCTGGGGATGGATTTCCTTGAGCGTGGTTCCCGGATCGGTGGTGAACTCGCCTACGATTTCCTCGAGTATATCGTCGAGTGTGACCAGCCCCTGGATGTCGCCGTACTCGTCCACCACCAGACCTAAACGGCGCCGCTGTTTCTGAAAATTCAGCAACTGGGTGTTGAGGCGGCTGGCTTCGGGAATGAAGTAAACTTCCCGGATCATGTCCATAAACCGTTCACGGTTGAGTTCGCCCCGCTGCTGAATGGCGAGCAGATCCCGCAGATGGACGATACCGACGACGCTGTCGATACCCCCCCGATAGACCGGAAGGCGGGTATGCTGGCTGTTGGTCAGTTGGTCGATGATTTCGGCCCATTCACCTTCCAGGTCGATCCCGGCGATTTCATTGCGCGGGATCATGATGTCCTCGACGGTCGCCTTTTCGAGATCCAGGATGTTGAGCAGCATTTTTTGGTGACGGCGCGGAATCATGGCGCCCGCCTCGTTGACGACGGTCCGCAGTTCCTCGCTGGAGAGGTGGGCGCTGTCCACGTCCTTGGTAGAGACCCCGAAAAGCCGCAGCATGCCATTGGCGATGGCGTTGATCAGCCATACCAGCGGATAGAAGGCCTTGAGCAGTGGGCCCAGTACGAAGCTGGCCGGAAAGGCGATCCGTTCCGGATGCAAGGCGGCCAATGTTTTGGGTGTGACTTCGGCGAACAGCAGTATGACCACCGTCAGCACGGCGGTGGCCAGCCAGGGTCCCGCTTCGCCCACCAGCCGTATGGCGATCACCGTAGCCAGGGCCGAGGCGAGGATATTCACGAAGTTGTTACCGAGCAGAATGATCCCGATCAGCCGATCGGGCCGCTTGAGCAAACGGTTGGCGCGTATCGCTCCGGGGTGCCCGTGCTTGGCCATGTGCCGCAGACGGTAGCGATTGAGGCTGATGAGACCCGTCTCGGAACCGGAGAAAAACGCGGAAAGGACAATGAGAAAAGCAAGAACGCCGATCAGGGCGCCTATGGGAATGTCGTTTAGCAAAAGGGTGAAAGCCTCAGCTCAAGCTCGAAGGAGTATTACTAAGGGGCCGAAGCGCCGTGTGTCAACCTCTATGGTGAGCTCGGATACTGCACAAAACGGCAATATCTTAGAACAATCGATGATCCATTGCCAAAAAGCGGTACGCCTCGGCAGGTGCATCAGGCTACTTCCATCGACTCCTCGGCGGTGAGGATCCGAACACCGCTAGCGCAGGATGAGCTCCAGCACCAGTTTGCTGCCGAAGTAGGCGAGAACGAGCACCACAAAGCCCCCGAGCGTCCAGCGGATGGCGGTACGCCCGCGCCAACCGAACTGCCACCGCCCCCATAGCAGTACTGCGAACACGACCCAGGCGGAGAGAGACAGTACGGTTTTATGCACCAGATGCTGGGCGAAAATGTTCTCCAGGAAATGGATCCCGCTGATGAGCGAAAGCGTCAGTAGCAGAAAGCCGACCCCAATCAGCCGGAACAGGAGGATCTCCATGGTCTCGAGCGGGGGGAGGGCGCGAATGAAACCGCCAGGGCGGCGGTTCCGCAACTGCCGGTCCTGTACGGCCAGCAGCATGGCCTGCAAGGTTGCTATGGCCAGCAAACTGTAGGAGGAAACGGAAAGCAGGATATGGATTTCAAGCCCCACCGGGCTTCGCGGCACCAGCGTCGGATTCACCGGTGCCAGCACCTGCGCCACCAGCCCCAGGGCCGCAATCGGAAAAACCGCGATTCCCAGATTTTCCACCGGTTGTCCGGTGGCGGACAGCAGCACCAGCAGCGCGATGAGCCAACCGGTAAGGGAAAGCATGTTGAAGAACGACAGGTTCAGGGTCTCCGGCCCGAGCAGTGCGCCGTACAAGACAAACCCATGGGCCGCCACTGCGCCGAGTCCCAGAACCAGGGGCAGGTATTTGCTTTGCTCACCGGCCTGGAATCCGCGCGCCATGCGCCGTCCCAGCAGACCGGCGGCTCCCAGATAACCGATTAGAGCGACTGTGACCAAAACCGTATTCATTCGTATACGCTTTCGAAAAGAAGACAAATGTTCTCACAACCGGAGGGTCACGTGAATGGGCGGTGTGACTTGCCTCAGAAAAACGTGACAGGACCGAGCAGTATGTGATCCGCTATTGTGTCATTGACATCCGGCAGGTGCACCGGTTCTCGAATTTCCCTTCCGCCGTTTGTCCGCGTTTGCCCAAACATGCTACAAAGGACCGGTCGGGAGCAAAAACTCCCCGGCGTGGCCCCGAAAAGTGCCGAAAAGGCACAAAATAATAGGCGAAAACAGAGGAAGGCTTCCGGAGAACTCGATGCAACTGCGGATTTTAGGCTGCAGCGGTGGTATTGCCGCCGGTCGCCGGACGACCTCCTTTCTCATCGATGATGACGTTCTCATCGATGCCGGCAGTGGCGTCGGTGATCTGACCCTCGACCAGATGGAGCGGATCAAGCACATCGTGCTGACCCACTCGCATCTCGACCATGTGCATGCCATTCCGCTGCTACTGGATAGCATGTTTGACCGTATCAAAGAGCCGATTACGGTTCACGCCCTGCCGGAGACCATCAGCGCGCTGCGTGAGCATATGTTCAACTGGGTCGTCTGGCCCGATTTCACCAGCTTGCCGCACCCCGATAGCCCGGTGCTGCGCTATGTACCGATGAGACCCGGTGAGGAACTGAACCTGGACGGCCGGCGCTTTCGCATGGTGCCCGTCAATCACGTGGTGCCGACGGTGGGCTACATCGTTACCGGCCCCGAGGGCGGAGTCTTTGCGTTTAGCGGTGATACCACCACGAACGATACGCTCTGGAAGGGCCTCAACGCGCTTGAACGGCTGGACATGCTGATTGTCAAATGCGCCTTCTCCAACGCGCGGCATGAGCTTTGCCGGCAGGCGCGCCACTACTGTCCGGACCTGTTGGCCGAAGACCTGACCAAACTAAACCAGCGTCCCGCGGTCTATCTTTCCCATGCAAAGCCCGGTGAAGAGCGTCAGATTATGGACGAGTGCCGGGCACTGGTCTCCGACCGCAAGCTCGAACAGCTGTCGGGCGGAGAGATTTTCACGCTATAATCGCGGTTACTTTTTTCTGAGCCGGCGCTCATCGCGGATGGGCGCCGCTTCTGTGATTGCGGCTGGTCGTTATGTTCGAAAACCTCACTGAACGCCTTTCCAAGACCCTGCGCGACCTGCGTGGGACCGGTCGACTGACCGAGGACAATATCAAGGACACCATGCGCGAAGTGCGTATGGCGCTGCTGGAGGCGGATGTCGCCCTGCCGGTGGTCAAGGAGTTTGTCAATCACGTGCGCGAGCGCGCCGTTGGCAAGGATGTCCTGGAGAGCCTCACCCCGGGTCAGGCCCTGGTAAAGATCGTCAATGACGAGCTGGTGGCGATCATGGGCGAGGCCAATGAGGACCTCCAGCTCAATGTCCAACCTCCGGCGGTGGTGCTCATGGCGGGGCTGCAGGGCTCCGGTAAGACCACCAGTACTGCCAAACTGGGTCGCTTCCTGCGCGAGCAGCGCAAAAAAACGGTCCTCGTGGTGAGTACCGACGTGTACCGTCCGGCCGCCATCGACCAGCTGGAGACCTTGGCGAGGGAGGTCGAGGTCGAGTTCTATCCCAGCGCCACGGACCAGAAACCGGTCGATATCGCCCGCGCTGCGATCGAGCATGCGCGCAAAAAGCTCATCGATGTCGTCATCGTCGATACGGCGGGCCGCCTGCATATCGATGAGTCGATGATGGACGAGATCCGTCGTCTGCACGAGGCGGCGGATCCGGTGGAAACCCTCTTCGTGGTGGACAGCATGACCGGCCAGGACGCCGCCAATACGGCCAAGGCCTTTGGCGATGCCCTGCCGCTGACCGGCGTGGTGCTGACCAAGGCGGATGGCGATGCGCGCGGCGGCGCGGCGCTGTCGGTACGGCATATCACCGGCCGGCCGATTAAATTCCTCGGTGTCGGTGAGAAGACCACGGCGCTGGAGCCGTTCCACCCGGAGCGGGTGGCCTCCCGGATCCTGGATATGGGCGATGTGGTCTCCCTGGTCGAGGAAGTCCAGCGCACGGTCGATCACAAAGAGGCCGAGAAGCTCGCCACCAAGTTCAAGAAGGGCCAGGGCTTCGACCTGGAGGATTTCCGGCAACAGCTCCAGCAGCTAGGAAACATGGGCGGCGTGGCCAGTCTCATGGACAAGCTGCCGGGGATGTCCGGCATTCCCGACGCCGCCAAGAAGCAGGTCAACGACAAGGAATTTCGCCGCATGGAGGCCATTATCAGTTCCATGACGCCTTCCGAGCGGCGCAAACCGGACCTGATCAAGGGCTCCCGCAAACGCCGGATCGCCGCCGGTTCGGGGACGCAGGTGCAGGAAGTCAACCGTCTGCTCAAGCAATTCACGCAGATGCAGAAAATGATGAAACGGATGAAAAAGAAGGGCGGCATGGCCAAGATGATGCGCGGCCTCAAGGGCGGCGGCATGCCGGGGATGCCGCCTTTTTAGTGTATAGCAGGCTGTTGAAAAAGGTTTTTATCCCTTCTCCCTGAGGGAGAAGGTTAGGATGAGGGAGATAAAATCAGTAACTTACCTTTTATTGAGTCCCCTCACCCCAGCCCTCTCCCTCTGGAGAGGGTGTTTTTCAACAGCCTGCTAGTGGCAAGTTGCGAGGGCGGGCGTGGGATTCCTCGCAACTCGCTACTAGCCACTCGCGACTCCCTGTCGTACAATACCCGGCTTCTTAGGGTTCTGGCGGGTCGCCGAAGGCGGCCCCGTTTGTTTTTGGAGACGAGGATCTAGCGAGAATGGTAACCATTCGTTTAGCTCGCGGCGGCGCCAAGAAGCGTCCTTTTTACAGCATCGTCGTGACCGACAGCCGCAACCGTCGGGACGGCCGTTTCATTGAGCGCGTCGGCTTTTTCAACCCCGTAGCGAACGGCAAGGAAGAGCGCGTACGGCTCGATCGTGAGCGGGTCGACTACTGGTTGTCGAAAGGTGCCAAGGCCTCTGAGCGCGTTGCTGACCTGATCAAGCAGAGCGCTGCCACCGCGTAACGCTCCGGGTATCGGCCCCCGATGGGCAATGCAGACCCAAACGGCTACGTGCTGTTGGGCCGGGTATCCGGCCTGTACGGCGTCGGGGGCTGGGTCAAGGTGTTCTCGTACACGCAACCGCGCGAGAACATTCTGAAATACGTGTCCTGGTATGTGCGTGAAGGCGATCAGTGGGTTCGGCGTTCGCTGCTCAAGGGACGGCGACACGGCAAGGCTGTAGTTGCCAGAATCGAGGGTTGTGATGATCGTGAGCAGGCGAGGGCGCTGATAGGTGCCGATATCGCCATTTCGCGTGAGCAGTTGCCTGAGCCGGAGCGGGGCGAGTATTACTGGTCGGATCTGATGGGCCTCGAGGTGGTAACCGTCGATGGCGAAAAGCTGGGACGGGTTGACCACTTGATGGAGACGGGGGCCAATGATGTTTTAGTGGTCGCCGGCGAACGGGAGCGGCTAATTCCGTTCATCGACGAGGTGATCACGTCGGTGGATCTGGAAAGCGGATGCCTGACCGTTGACTGGGACCCGGAGTTTTAGGGACGGCGGTGTCATGCGGATCGATGTGATGACGCTGTTTCCGGATATGTTCAAGGCGGTCAGCGGCTTCGGCATTACCGGGCGGGCTGTCGAGCGCGGTCTGTTGCAGTTGGGGCTTTGGAACCCACGTGACTATACCCACGACCGGCACCGCACGGTGGATGATCGCCCTTACGGCGGCGGGCCGGGAATGGTGATGCTCTATCCGCCGCTGTACGACTGCTTGCAGGACGTGCGGCAAACGGCCGGCGGCGGACGGGTTATCTACTTGTCGCCGCAAGGCCGGCCCCTGACGCAGTCGTGCGTGCGGGAGTTGGTGCGCGAAGAGCATCTGATTTTACTGGCCGGACGCTACGAAGGCATTGATGAACGGTTCATTGATGCCGAAGTGGACGAAGAGCTGTCCATTGGCGACTACGTCCTCTCGGGTGGTGAACTCGGCGCCATGGTGGTCATTGATGCGGTCACGCGTCTGATACCGGGGGCCCTCGGCCACAGCGATTCGGCAGAGCAGGATTCATTCAGTGGCGGATTACTGGACTGTCCGCACTACACCCGGCCGGAAGAAGTCGCTGGGCGGGAGGTGCCCGAGGTACTGCGTTCGGGCGACCATGCGGCTATTGAGCGCTGGCGCCGCAAGCAAGCCCTCGGCCGTACCTGGGAGCGGCGCCCGGACCTGCTGGAGCAGGTCGAGCTGGATGACGAACGGCAGGCGCTTCTGGCGGAATATCGCCGGGAGACACGACAGGATTGAATGATTAACACTTTACGGACTCATTCCGGGAGCGAGCAAATGAGCAATATCATCGAACAACTCGAAGCGGAGCAGATGAACCGCGAGGTGCCCGAGTTCGGCCCGGGCGACACGGTTGTGGTTCAGGTGCGTGTAAAGGAAGGCGAGCGCGAGCGTCTGCAGGCCTTTGAAGGCGTCTGCATCGCCAGACGTAACCGTGGCCTGAACTCTTCGTTCACGCTGCGCAAGATGTCCAGCGGCGAGGGTGTGGAGCGTGCATTCCAGACCTACAGCCCGCTGCTTCAGGATATCAAGGTCAAGCGCCGCGGTGATGTCCGCCAGGCCAAGCTGTACTACCTGCGTGGCCGTACCGGTAAGGCGGCTCGGATCAAGGAAAAGCTCTAAACGCGACAGGAAGTAGCCGGTCCGGTCAATCGGCCCGGCTCTTTCCCGGAGGCATGATGGGAGAGAACCTCTCCGCATCCCAATGCGCCGATCGCAGAAGCGGGCGCCACCCGGTCGGTGGTGCCCGCTTTTTTCGTCCTGCTGATCTTGGCGGGGACGGCGATGGCGATGGAACAGGGTCCCCTTGAGGAAGCGGCGAAGCTGACGCGGGCCGGAGCCCCCGAACTGGCGCTGTCGATACTCGATAGGAGCCAGCCGAACGCCGACGATGATCTCCAGGCCTGGATGAGTTGGCAGCGCCAGCGTGCGTCCATATTGCGCCGCCAAGGGGCATGGGCGGCCCTGGCTGCCGAGTTGCAGGTCGTTCCCGACGCTGCACCCCCAACCTTCAGAGTTTGGGCCGCCACCGAGCGGGTGAGGGCGTTACTTCACGCCGAGCGCGCGGCGCAGGCACGGCAGGAGCTGGCGGAGCTGATATGGCGCGGCGGCGGGGAAGCGGACGATCGCCGGAAGTGGCGCGAACTGGTGATCAGAAGCTACGTGATCGATGGGCGTTCGGGCGACGCCTATGCGGCCATGCTACGTCACCGCCAGGATTATGGGGATGGCGGGACCGAAGACGCTGTCTTGCGAGCCCGGGTGCTGCTCGGTGCAGGCCGACCGGCGGATGCGGCAGCCGAACTCACGAGGCTAGAGAAGGCATCGGCCCAGGCGCTGTTGGCACTGGCGCGCTTGCGCGACGGCGCCGCTCCTGCCCCCATTGCAGCGGCGGCGGCAAAAGAGCTGGCCAAGGAAGGGCTGGATGATCAGGCGGCGCTGATCTGGCGCGGTGTTCGGGTCGATGCGGCGGCGGCAGACGGTGACTTGCCCGGTCTAATCGAGGGGCTTGAAGCTCTCATCGCCCGAGGGTCGGGTGGGGCGTTGAAGGGCCTGGTCCCGGTGAGCAGTGACAGACTCTGGGATGCCTACCTGGGCTATGCCCGGCGAGTCGGCAACCGAGACCGGTTACTGATGGGCGATGACGCTGCCTGGCAGCAACTGGCTACAACCGACAGTGGCAAGTATCCGGTTCGTACCCGCTCGATCTTTGCTCTACTGTCACTGGAAGCTCGAAGTGGAGCGGTTCGGGCACAGGCCCATGAGCGTTTTGCCCAAAACATTCTTTCCCTGCCCTCAGGGGGCTCCGTCCTGCATGCCCTATATCGGCAATCAGACCGTTTCGGTGCGGCGCAAGTCATCCCCGCCGCCGTTCGGCGACTGCTGGCAGACCGGGCAGTAGCGCACTCGGATCTCGCCGAGGCCGCGCAGCTGATCAAAGGATTGGAGCCACCTTCCACGGCCGAAGGAAGAGCTCTTTGGGATCTGCGCCGGGCCAAGATCCTGCTCCTTGGCGGAGAGTACAAAAGGGGGGAGGCGGCGCTTGGCGAGATGGTAGATCAAGCCGCCGGACTGGACACCGCTACGGTCGATCGGCTCGTCCAGGTTATCTTTGATCTGCAGACCCTGGGTCGCCACGAGGCTGCCTATCGACTTCTGGAGTCTCTCCAAAAGCGAATCTCTCAGCCGCGCCTGCGGCGTGAATTACTCTTCTGGATGGCCGATTCGCGCAAGGCCCAGGGGCGCTTGCGAGCTGCGGCCCATCTCTATTTGCAATCGGCAATCCTCCCCGGTATTTCCACTATGGATCCCTGGGCCCAGACCGCGCGCTACGAAGCGGCGAAAGCGCTCGCCGCGTCCGGCTTGTCGGCTGATGCCGAGGCCCTCTACCGCCAGTTGCTGAAGGCCACCGATTCGGCACAACGGCGTGCGGTCCTCGCCCGGGAACTCGAGCAGTTGCGCTTGCGAAACGATGCCCCTCGACTCGATGATGCGGTGCGATAACTTCGATGCAGTTATCGCCACGCCGTTGCCCGGCGGTTGGCGCCTCGGCGTTCGTCTGCAGGATGACCTGGTGCAGGCCGTTGAATTCCTCCCGGCGCAGGTGGCTGTGTTCGCGCCCGACGGCACAAAGGCACAACACATAGCCGGGCTGTTGTCCGACTATTTCCAGGATCCCCACGTGGCTCTCAACAAGATCCCGATCGCCCCCGCCCGGACAGCATTCCAGGCTCGGGTTCGGGAAGCGATGTTGAGGATACCCGCCGGAAAGACGTGTGCCTACGGTGAACTGGCCGCACAGATTCAGACCGCATCGCGGGCGGTTGCCGGGGCTTGCCGAGCCAATCCCGTGCCGTTGGTGGTACCCTGTCACCGGGTCGTGGCGGCGTCTGGCCTGGGAGGGTTCATGGGAGCCCTTGGCGGAGCTCCACTGGAGTTGAAAGCCTGGCTGCTCAAGCATGAAAGCGTCTGACAGTGATATCGCACAAATCGAGGCATTCCTCGATGCACTCTGGCTGGAGCGCGGTTTGAGTGAAAATACCCTGTCCGCGTACCGAAGCGACCTGATGCACGCCGCCCGTTGGCTCAATGGGCAAGGCCGGGAGCTACTGAGTGCCGGACGGGGCAATCTACTGGAGTATATGCACCGGCGAACAGAATCCGGTGCCCGACCCCGCAGTACGGCCCGATTGCTTTCCAGTCTGCGCCGCTTCTTTCGGTATCTGGTCCGTGAAGGGAGGCTTGATGAAGACCCCTCGGCGCGTATCGATGCGCCTCGGCTCGGCCGGGGCCTCCCCAAATCCCTTACCGAGGCCGAGGTGGAGGGATTGCTGCTGGCGCCTGACACCGAAAGCGCGCGGGGTCTGCGCGATAGAGCAATGCTGGAGGTTCTCTACGCCAGTGGCCTTCGGGTTTCCGAACTGGTGGCCCTTGAGATGGCACAGATTAATCTGCAGCAGGGACTGGTTCAGGTACTCGGTAAAGGTGGCAAGGAGCGACTGGTGCCTTTGGGGGAAGAGGCCTTGGCGTGGGTGGAGCGTTTCGTCCGCCATGGCCGACCCCGGCTGGTGGCCGATGCCGCGGCGACCGCGCTCTTTCCGACCCGGCGTGGACGGGGAATGACCCGACAGGCCTTTTGGCAGCTGATCAAGCGCTATGCCCTCCAGGCGGGGATTGGAAAAAGCCTGTCCCCCCACACCTTGCGCCATGCATTTGCCACCCATCTGCTCAACAACGGCGCGGATTTGCGCGTCGTGCAGTTGTTGCTCGGGCACAGCAGCCTGTCGACGACACAAATTTACACCCATGTGGCGCGCGAACGCCTCAAATCGTTACACGCCGAACACCACCCTCGCGGTTAGCCGGGCTTTCGGTAGAATCGCGGGCAATTGACTACATTCGGAGCGCGCAGGATGAAACGTCATCGCTTGCCGGTTGAACATCCGGAGCCCGGGATGTATGTGGTAGAGCTGGATAGGCCCGAGCCACTAATTGTGAAACCGGCCCGAGACCGCAACACGGAAGTCGTGCGAAAAGTGAATCCGTTTTATGGAGCTGAGGTTTTTGCGGCGAAAAATCGGCATAAAAACTAAACAAGGAGCTAAAGTGAATGCCTTCGTTTGATGTAGTTTCTGAACTTGATGGTCATGAACTGACCAATGCAGTCGATCAGGTGAACCGGGAAGTGGCCAACCGTTTCGATTTCAAAGGGTCCGATGCCCGTGTGGAGCAGAGCGAGGCTGGATTGACCCTGGAAGCACAGAGCGATTTCCAGATCCAGCAGATGCTTGAAATTCTCTATAAAAAAATGAGCAAACGCGGTCTCAATGTCGGCTTTGTCGAGGAGGGCGAAGTCGAGGAAAGGGGAATGCGAGCACGCATGGATGTCAAATTGAATGAAGGCATCGACAAGGAACTGGGCAAGAAGATCGTTAAACGGGTTAAAGAGGCCAAGCTGAAAGTTCAGGCAACCATCCAGGGCGACCAAGTTCGGATCACCGGCAAGAAGCGGGATGATCTGCAGGCGGTAATGGCACTGTTACGGGAGGCCAACCTGGGGCAGCCGGTTCAGTTCAACAATTTCCGTGACTAAATAGTTGTTCGTAACTTCGCCACACAACCGGCGGTAAAGATGGGCTCTCCGGGACACGCAATGAACACATCCTTGTAGGCTCGCTAACGGCATCCCTGCCGCCAACAATCCCGAAGAGCCCATCTCCACCGCCTCAGGAAAGGTGTTCCGAGGTTTGGAACACCTATTTAGCTTGCGTTCACGGCGAAGGCTTTTTGAAATTAAAAAAATGAGTGAGGTTTTATGAAACGTATTCTGCTGTTTTCCGTCTGTCTGTTTCTGACGACGTCCGCGGCGCTCGCCGAAACCGCGAACGTTCCGGCGGAACTGAAAGCCTTTTTATCGCGGGTTGTCCCCGGAGAGACTCCCGATGCCATCGAGGAAACCCCCTTGCCGGGAATCTATCAAGTGGTCTATGGCGGTGAGATTTTCTACTTTTCGGCAAAAGGCCGCTACATGCTTCGGGGAGACTTGATTGACCTGAAAACCAAGACCAATCTCAGTGAGCAGACCCGCTCGAAGACCAGAAAGGCGGCCCTGGCCCGGGTGAAAAAGGACAGCATGATCGTGTACCCCGCCAAGGGTGAGACCAAGCATGTGCTGACGGTTTTTACCGATGTCGACTGTCCCTATTGCCGCAAACTGCACGAAGGGATGGCGGAGATGAACGAATTCGGGATTGAAGTGCGCTATCTGGCATTTCCCCGGGCCGGGATCGGTTCGCCGACCTTTAAAAGATGGTTTCGATCTGGTGCGCCGAGGACCCCCGCAAGGCCATGGATGCAGTGAAAGGCGGCGAGTCGGTGGATTCGGCCGACTGTGATCACGGCATTGTGGATCACATGAAGCTGGTGCGGGAGTTCGGAATTAATGGCACACCGGCTTTGATCCTCGACGATGGACGTCTGGTCAGCGGTTATGTACCACCGAAGAAACTGCTCTCGATAATGAACGGAGAGACGGCATTCACCTCCCGCCGGTGACACGTACTAACGAGGACACAGAGGATAGGAATCGTCTGAAACAGGCAAGAAACGATCAGCGATTGATGCCTCTGTGTCCTCCATGGTTTGGGTGACAAAATATCTCAGTAGAGCAGGCGCGCCATCTGCCGGCGATAGCGCCCGACCAGTTCCGAATCGCTGCCTAGCAGCTCGAAGACCCTGAGCATTGCTTTACGTGCGGCGTCGTCTTCATAGTTCCGATCACGGCGCATCAATTCCAAAAAGTTTTCCAGTGCACCCTCATAATCGCCTTCGACCAGGAGCCGGGCGCCCAGCTGATAGCGGCTTTCGCTTTGGTCGGCATCTGCGGCCAGCGCTTCTTTCAAGGACTCTGTCGAAGGGGCTTCGGCTGCAGCTTCGGCGAATGCCAGCCGGGCCAACAGTGTCTGTACGCCGTCCTCCATGCGTTGGTCGACCGGCAACTCGTCAAGAACCCGGCGCGCCTCGGTAAACCCTCCCGAGCTAATCAGCATCTCAGCCAGCATCAACTGTGCACGCCGGTTGCCCGGTTCATCGGCAATTACCTGGCGAACCCTCTCCATGGCAGCTTCGGATTCGTCTTCTCCGAATCGTTCCACGGCGTCGTTCAGGATGCGGTCGGACTCACGTTCGATGTAACGTTCGATGATGCTGCGGATCTCACCCTCCGGCTGGACGCCCATGAATTCATCGACAACGGAACCGAAGCGGAACACCTTGACGGTAGGGACACTTCGCACGCCATGCTGCATCGCCAGGTCCTGCTGCTCATCGATATTCACCTTGGCCAGAAGAAATTCGCCGTTATAGCTCTCGGCCAACTGCACAAGCACCGGCATCAGCGTTTTGCATGGACCGCACCACTCGGCCCAAAAATCAACCACGACCGGCAGTTCGTGCGATCGGTCCACCACCTGGGACTGAAACTCTTCGGTGGTTGCATCGATGACATGGGGGTTATTGGCCATAGCGTTTCCGTTCCTTTTGCGTCGTTGCCGTTGGTTTCTACCCGGCTGATTCAATGTAGTGTCGGTCGGTGTGTTTTCAACCGCTAGTTTCGGGCAAGAAAGCTGCCTCGCGAGAGTTGCTGGTGCGGTAGTCGGAGCCGAGGATGGCCCAATTGAAGCACTCACACCAGGTAACCCGTTATGGACGGTAACCCGCTACGTCGTAAAGGGCGCCCGCCGCGGTAAACAGCAGGCTGGCACGGACCGGCCGTCCCGGCCAGAGGCGCGCGACGCCTTCGGCGTAGAGGCGCAACTGTTCGTCATACGGAGCGGCCAGCTCTGAGAGGTTGCCTTCGCAGGCCCGGCGATGGGTCTTATAGTCAACGACCCAAAGTTGTTCGGGGGAGACAATCAGGCGGTCGATGATGCCGTGTACGACGCAGCCATCGTCGCGGCGGTAGGCGACGGGAACTTCGCAGAATGCCCGGGAGTCGTCAGCAGGCCGGAACACCGGCGCCAGGTTCGGGTGCACCAGAAGTGCATTGGCCTCTTCCCACCAGGAACGAAATTCCGGGTCTTCCGAATCGAGGCCGAACTCCTGGGCAACGGCCATGCGACCATCGGCACTGCCTTCGCTGACCAGCAACTCGAGCATGCGATGGATCACCACGCCCCGCAGCAGGGCATCTTCCTCGGCAGGTTGGGTGGAGCCGACATGGGCGGTGGCCACGCGGCTGCTGGGTGCAACCTCCAGGGGCGGCGGCGGCGGGTCGATAGGGCACCCCAGGGCGGTCGGGACGCTCATGCCGCGGTTTTCCTCAGCCTGTTCTGCACCCGCCAAGGCCGGACGTTCGCCGCTCTCCAGACACCGCGGGACGGTCCCATCCTCACCGGTCAAAGCGGTCGCCAGCAGCCCGTACCACCCCAGATCTTCACCACGACGGGGCCGGCACCCGGATATAAACAGCATTTGCCGCGCGCGGGTGAGCGCCACGTACAGCAGGTTGGCCTGCTCTCGCTGTTCGGCCAGCTTGTCCACGTCCAGCTGACCGCGGGTAATCGTATCCTGCTGCGCCTTGCGCCCCACCAGCAGCAGCCGTTCGGGACGGGGCTCGCCTGCGGGCCAGTCGACCAATGCCCGGAAGGGTGAATCACTCTGCGGTGAGGCGGCGGCATCGGCCAGGAATACGATCGGGGCTTCAAGGCCTTTGGCCGCGTGAATGGTCATTACCCGGACCCGATCACCACCGCTGGCCGGCGCCTCGTCGGGGGCTTCGCGGGTGAATTGCCGCAGTTGGGACAGCTTGGTGACAAAACCGGTCAGACTCGGATAGCGACCGGCATCGATCTCCAGCGCCAATTCGAGAAAACGGCCCAGATTGGCGCGTATTCGCGGCTTCAAATGCACCGGAAAGGCCGCTTCGTAGCGGGCCAGGACGTCGCCTTCGCTATAGATGTGATCCAGCAGGTCATGGATCGGCGAACGGCCCGCGAGGCGACGCCATCCGGTCAGTAGTCGATGGGCCCGGGCCAGGGGAGCCTCCGGCGGCAGTTCGTCGGCCACGGATTCAAGGCGTTCCAGCCAGCCGCCTTTGCGGCGGGCCAAGGCGATCAGGTCATTGTCACTGCAGCCGAAAAGCGGCGATCGCAGCACCGTGGCGATCGACAGATGGTTATAAGGCGTGATCAGCACCTCAAGCAGTGCCACCAGATCGCGCACCTCCAGCGCCTCCAGCAAAGTACCCCGATCCGCGCCCACATAGGGGATGCCCGCTTCCCGCAAGGCCGCTTCGTAGTCACCGGCATGGGTCCGGTTGCGGACCAGGATGAGCACATCCCCGTAATGCATCGGGCGGGCCTCGTCGATGCCTCCAATCGGTGTGCCGTCCGCGAGCAGTGCGTTGATGTGCGCAGCGATCTGTTGGCCTTCGCGCCGGTAACGGTCCTCCCCGGCAATCCGTCTCGGTTCGCTCAGGGGGTCCCGCAGACGGTCGGTCTCTGGCTGGGGAGCGGGTGCTTCATTCGCTTCGATCAGTCCCAATATTTCGACGCGGCCCCATAGATCACCGTGAAACGTGTCGTGCTCCGAGAATTCCGCCAAGCCGCCGGCCAGGGGGCCCGACGGACCGAAAACCCGGTTGACGCCGTCGATGACCGCCGCCGCCGAACGGCGGGAGATGTGGAGGGTGTGGCCGTGGGCGGCCATGGCGCTGGTCAGCCATTCATGGGCGGCCGGCAGCAGACGCGGGTCGGCACGGCGAAACCGATAGATCGACTGTTTGACGTCACCCACCAAAAAGACGCTGCGGCGCCGTTCGCTCTCACCCGCCGCCATCTCCTCAAGCAGCGGAAGCAGCAGACGCCATTGGGTCGGATTGGTGTCCTGGAATTCATCGACCAACAGGTGATCGATGCGCTGGTCCAGCTTGAACTGGACCCATTGGGCGTTATCGGTATCGCTCAACAGGCGGTAGGCGCGCCACTCCAGGTCGGCGAAGTCGAGCAGCCGCTGCTCCTCCTTGAAGCGTTGGAAGTGCTCGATGAGGCGCTGGCCCAGCCGGTACCAGGCACCGGTCGCCGCCACCGTCTCCCGGCGGGAGAGGGCGTCCCGCACGGATAGCACCTTTTCGCAAAGCGAGGCGTGGAGCTCCAGAAAACGCTCCTGGCCGGCTTCGGTCATCTTCTTCGCCTGAGCCTGGCTGGCCTTGCGGGCGCGCTGCGCGCCATCTTTTCTCAGGAACGCCGCCGCCGCGGCTTCGAAACGGGCTTCCAGCGGGACTTCGACGTGGGCGGCCGTGCCCAAGCCATCCGCCAGGCTGGCGTTATCCCTTATCGGGTGGCGCAGGAGGAGTTCGGCAAACTCCCCGAGCTCATCGGTGTGGGTCTCCAGGAACCCAACACGGGGGTCGGGTTGGTCCGGGTCGGCCTTCAGGTGACGGGCGGCCTCGGCGACCGCCCAGGTTACGGGTTCATCCCGATCTTCGGTATAGGCCCACCAGTCGCTACGACGACCAAGAAAGTCATTGAGGGCACTGTGCAGGCCGTCGAGGCTCCCGCAGTAACTCAGCAATAGGGCAAGGTCACGACCTATGGTCCCGTCGGGTTCGGCTGTCGCTTCGGCCATCAGGTGTGCCCAGGCCGCACGCTCAAGCTCCCCCGTACGCTCGATGAGTTCGAAGCCGGGCGGCACGTCGGCCTCCAATGGAAACCGGCGCAGGACCTCCTGGCAGAAAGCGTGGAAAGTGGTGGTTCTGACCGGTTGCCGTGCACTCAGGATCCCCTCGTAGAGACCGCGGGCGCGACGACGGGTCTCCGGGTCCGAAGGCGCCCCCATCATATGCAGCAGGTCGCTTTGGTCTTTGTCGTCGGCACAGGCGAGTTCGTAGAGGCGCTCGTTGAGGCGCGTCTGCATTTCGGCAGCGGCTTTGCGGGTAAAGGTAATCGCGAGTATCGCGTCGGGCCGAACGCCGTCCAGAAGCAGCCGCACCAGCCGGGTCACAAGCAGCCAGGTCTTCCCGGTGCCGGCCGAGGCCATAACGGTGGCGTTGAGGCCGGGCGAACCGGCAGAGAGGGGGTCAGTCATCCGGCAAGCATACTGAGCGCTCACGTGGTGGTAAACCGCTCCTGCGATCGCCCGTGTAATTCGGTGGTTGCACACCAGGGGCTGTCAAACATGTAGGAGAAATCTGATAAAGCTGTAATCCATTTCCTCGGACGCGACGATTTCCGGTCCGTGGTCGTTGTTAGCCGCAGCGCAATGCATTGAATTTGCAAAGAAGCTTTGACTTCGGGTTGTTGAGGGTGGGTAAAAGCCCCGTTTTTTCTCGGGTTGTTGCCGCGATTTCCACTGCTAGTCTTCGGGTCAAAGGGAATTGACGTACCAGCCAGGGACGGCGTGCCGCAGGGAAGCGGCGTACCAGGGAAGGCCCGATTGAAAACAAGATGGGCTATGGAATGGCTCAAAGAACAACTGGCCGGGAGGCCTCGCCACAGGATTCGTGGTGACAGCAGGGAAGCTGGAAAAGGCATTGGGAGGGCGGCAGTACCGCCCTTTCTTTATGTGTCTGTGTGTCGGACCTAAGGCTAAACCAAAGGTTTGCAACGAGGCCTTCGCTCTAGCGGTGGTCCGTCGCTTCGCTATGCCAGGCCTGCCGACGACAGAGTCCGTCCATAGGGCAGTACCCGCAGGTTGTCTCGTCACCCCAGGCGGGTGCCTCCGCCCCCGATGTCAGACGCCCGAAGAGCTCGGAAAGCCGATCATCGACGGCGCGCTTCAGTTCATGCAGCGCATCGCCCTCCAGTACGACGCGGCTTTTAACCCGCTCTCTATCCAGCTCCAGGTACTGAACCTGTTCGACCGGTTTTCCCGTTTCCGCTTCCGCCAGCAGGGCATAGCACGGTAGTTGCACTGCCTCGCCGTTGAGGACATCCTCTTCGCCCGGCACCCGCCCGGTCTTGTAGTCTGTCACGGCGATCCGCCCGTCGGCTTCATCGAGTCGATCCAGTCGACCCTGGAGCGTAAAGCCCTCCGCGAGCTCCCGTCGGGCGCTGACTTCCGCCGATTGCACCCGCCACTGTTCGTCGCGCCGAAGTTGCCAGTCGATATAGGCCGGAATCACCGTCCTCCAGCGCTCGAGCCAGCCCCGATGGAGAAAGTTGTCCTCCAGATCGGCGGCAAAAACGCTCTCGGCAATACTTTCCATCTCCTGGACCGCGCGGTTGCGATTGGCGGGAGTGACGGGAGAGCCGAACGGCCCCGGCACGCCTTCGACCCCTTTATGGAACGCTTCCAGGCAGCGGTGGACACGCTCTCCGTAGTCCGATTTTTCGAGTGCCTCCCGAATGGCATCGGGAGGTGACAGGTGCAGCAGACGGGCGGCGAAGAACTGGTAGGGGCAGTCCACGAGTTGCTGATAACCGCTGGCGGAGAGGGTGTGGGGAAGCAGAGCCGCATCGACGCGCGGTCGAGGCGGGGTTTCCTCGGAGGGAAGGGGCGAGTGGCGGTTGACGACTTCGGCTTCCGGTGCACGGACCAGCAGTGCCAAATCGGCATCGTCGAGACCCTCACCATAGGCGAGCTTGTGGAACGCCTGAAGGCTTTCTACCCAAGGGCTGGGGGCCACCGGCTCGCCGTCCTGCTCCCGCCTCCAGGTCACCAGGATCCGGGGCGCCGCCTCCAGCAACCGCCGGAAGTGATAAAAACGTTCGCGGCGTCGTGCGTCCCCTTCGGGCAGTGCCAGTTCGCGCCGCACCGCGTCGTTGAAAAAGGGCGATTGGCCGCCACTGCCTGGAAGGTGATCCCGTTCCGCCCCTGCCACCACGACCGCTTCATAATGCCCGAGCACGCTTTGCGCCAGGTCGGTGAGGATAACTTGGCTGCCCGTTACCGGGGGGCGGAAGTGGGCCTTTTCCATATTCGCGCCCAACCAGGTACGAAGTTCGGTCCAGTGCAACTGCGCCTCCTGTTCCCCTGCGGCTCGCTGCAGCGATGTCAGAGTCTGCAGGACGCGGGCACCGGCCGGATCCTCTTCCAGCGTGTGGAGCGCGCCGAGCCGCTCCAGACTCTGCAAAAGGGCCTTCAGGGCGTCTGCCGGAGGGCTCTCCGAGTCGATGTGGCCGCGCATCGGTTCGGCGGCTTGACGCAGGTGCTCCAGCAGTTGAGCCACCGGTTGCAAGGCATCGCCGGCCCCGTCCGGCAATCGGTGACGGCGGTAATCAAGGCGGCGCCGGTAGGCTGCCAGTCCCCGGCCGACATTTTCATGAAGGATAATGTCACGCTCCAGCCGGTAGACGGTGGCGAGGTGGCGTTCGCGCCGCTCCTCCGTCACCAGAAAGGGTGATTTGAGAAGGTCCAGCAGTGCCAAATGCGGGAAGTCCTCCTCGATGCACTCCAGCCAGCGCTCGACCAGTGCGGCGGCACTGGTGGTGGAGAGGGCCCACCCGCCACGGTCCTGGACCTGAATGCCGGCACGCTCCAGCAAAGCCCGTACACGGCGGGCGAGGCGACGGTTTTCCGTGACCACCGCGAGGCTCTGCCTTCCCTCCAGCAGCCAACGACGGATCTGCAGCTCCACCGACCGCGCCTCCTGTTCGGCGTTGTCGGCCTGGAAAACCGCCAGCCGGCCATTGACGGGCGACCCGGGCGTGGCAGCCACGAATGCCCCCGCACGCTCCGCCAGATCGTGGCCGGCGTCGCATTCACCGCTCCCGGACTTCCCTGTCCCCGCGGCATACCGTCCATCCTGGACATTGCCGCTCCTGGACTTCCCTGTCCCCGCGGCATACCGTCCATCCTGGACATTGCCGCTCCTGGACTTCCCTGTCCCCGCGGCATACCGTCCATCCTGGACATTGCCGCTCCTGGACTTCCCTGTCCCCGCGGCATACCGTCCATCCTGGACATTGCCGCTCCTGGACTTCCCTGTCCCCGCGGCATACCGTCCATCCTGGACATATCCGGCGAAGACGGTGTCGAGGAAGCGTGTGTAGGGTGAATCGGAGCGGGATGTCGCCTCGGGGCTTCCGCCGAGGCTTTGCAGTAACGCGGCCGGTAGGGCATCGGGGTGCCGTGAGGCCGGCGCCTCGCCACGGCCGTGGACGACAACCGTGACCGGCCGACAGGCGGCGAGTCCCGTGAGCCATTCCACCTCGGGCGCATCAAGTATCGGGAAACCCGCCAGATAAATGGCACCGCCCTCGGCAGAGGTCTGGCTAATGCCCAGGCGCAGCAAGTCGGCACCGGCACAGTCGATATAGCCGCCAGCCGTCAACTGCTCGTGCCAGGCATGCCATAACGTATGCACCAGCCGGGCTTCCATTCCCAGCCCCGAAGGGATCACTTCATGGCTGCCATAGGCCTGAGTCAGCCGCTCGGTGAAGGTTTTCAGGTCTGCGGGCACCCCGATCCGCCGATGAGTCATATCATCGAAGAGGTCCAGAAGGCTTTCGGCCAAAGCCCACAGATTGGCCTTGCCAAAGAGGGTGCGGTGCTGGCGCAGGGCCCCCACCAGCATCAGTTGCCGCTCCGCCTCATCCAGGAGACGTCGATCCGGGATGGCAAAGCCCGCCAGCCAGTCGGACAATCGCGTGATCCGTGGACCAAGCAGGGCACCGTACCCTCGCTTTGCCGCGTTTTCCAGCAGTAACCGGCGCAGACGCGGGCCTGCATCGAGATCCGGTACGAACACCAGCACCCGGTCGAGAACCGGCAACTCCCTTTCGGCATCGTCGAGTATCCGCTCGGCCAGGAGTTCCAGGGGGTCGGTCGCGTAATCGGCCTGCAGAATGCGGGGGCTGGGAGGCATAGGGTCAGCGTTCCAGGTATTTCAGTTTATCGGGGACGCCGTCCCACTCCTTGGCATCGGGCGGTGGCTCTTTCTGTTCCGATATGACCGGCCACTCCCGGGAAAGCTCGGCATTCAGCTCCAGAAAATGCGCCTGGTCTTCAGGGAGATCATCCTCGGCGAAAATGGCCTCTGCGGGGCATTCCGGCACACAGAGGGTGCAGTCGATGCACTCTTCCGGATCGATGGCGAGGAAGTTGGGGCCCTCATGGAAGCAGTCTACCGGACAGACCTCCACACAGTCCGTATATTTGCAGCGAATACAGTTGTCGGTCACGACATAGGTCATAGGGCCTCCGGGTGTCCTGAAATCGTGCCCCTAATGTTAGCCCGAACGTGACACGAACTCATTGCAAAAGCACCAAACCACAGAGGCCGTACGGAGTGTCTGAAAATCGGTGATTTCCGCAAGGAGGGCTTTCTAGGTAACCAGCCCCTTCAGTCGATAAAGCAGATCGAGCGCCTGTCGAGGTGTCAGTTCGTCGGGGTCGGTTTCATTGAGCACAGTGACAGACGGGTGCGGTTCGGGTTTGCTGAAAAGGGCTATCTGCCGGGCGGGGTCGTGTTCCGCTTGATGGCGCGCGCTGTCGTTTTCCAGCTCAATCAGCTTGGCACTCGCCTGTTCGACCACACGGCGAGGAACACCGGCCAATGCCGCGACTTGCAGGCCGTAACTCTGATTGGCGGGGCCCTCTTTGACGGCGTGCAGGAAGACGATGCGATCGCCGTGTTCCACGGCATCGAGATGAACGTTGACGGTGCCTTCGATAGTGTCGGGCAGCGTGGTGAGTTCAAAATAGTGGGTTGCAAAGAGAGTAAAGGCGCGCAGATTGCGGGCCAGCTCCAGGGCACACGCCCAAGCCAGCGACATTCCGTCGAAGGTACTGGTGCCGCGGCCGATTTCGTCCATGAGTACCAGGCTGCGGTCGGTGGCGTTGTGGAGGATATTGGCCGTCTCGGTCATCTCCACCATGAAAGTGGAGCGTCCGCTGGCCAGGTCATCCGATGCGCCGATACGGGTGAAGATGCGATCGAACGGGCCGATCCGGGCGGACGCGGCCGGGACGAAACTGCCAATGTGGGCGAGCAGTACGATCAGCGCGGTCTGGCGCATATAGGTGGATTTACCGCCCATGTTGGGACCGGTGATGATCAGCATGCGCCGTTCGGTTGCCAACTGGACGTCGTTGGGGACGAACGGCTCCTCCATGACCTGCTCCACGACCGGGTGTCGGCCGCCCTCGATGCTCAATCCCGGTTCATGGCTCAGTGAAGGTCTGACCAGATTCAGGGTTTCTGCGCGCTCTGCGAGGTTATTAAGTGCGTCGAGTTCCGCCAGGGCCGACGCGGTCTGCTGCAGCGGCGCGAGTTCTTCGCACAGGCGCTCCAGGAGTTCCTGGTAGAGGGCCTTCTCACGGGCCAGGGCTCGCTCGCTGGCCGACAGCACCTTGTCCTCGAAGGTTTTCAGTTCCGGGGTGATGTAGCGTTCCGCGCCTTTGAGGGTCTGGCGACGGATATAGGTCTCCGGGACTCTGTCGCTCTGTGCCTTGGTGACCTCGATGAAGTAGCCGTGGACCCGGTTGAAGCCCACTTTCAGAGTGGGAATTCCGGTCTGCTCCCTCTCGCGCAGCTCCAGCTCCACCAGAAAGTTGCCGGCGTTCTCCTTGAGGGAGCGCAGCTCATCGAGATCCGGATCGAAGCCCGGCGCGATAACACCGCCGTCACGGATAACCACCGGAGGATTCTCCACGACGGCGCGTATCAGGTAGTCATGGAGTTCCGGGTATTCGCCAAGACCCGATGCGAGATCGGCTAGCCGGGGCGTCGCCAATCCCTCCAGTTCCCCTTGCAAACCGGGCAGTCGCGCCAGGGCCTCCCGTAGCTGTACCAGATCCCTGGGACGTGCGGTGTGAATGGCCACGCGTGCCAGTATCCGCTCCACGTCACCAACGCCCCGCAGGATCTCCCGCACGTTCTGGAAGCGGCCCGCCTCCAGCAGGGCTTCGACCACGCCATGCCTTTCGCCGAGCGTATCGTGATTGCGCAGGGGCCGGTTGATCCAGCGTCGCAGCAGCCGACTGCCCATGGGCGTGGCGGTACGGTCCATAACACCCGCGAGGGTATGGGCAGCATTACCGCTGAGGGAGGTCTCCAGTTCGAGATTGCGACGGCTCGCCGCATCCAGGGCAATCGCCTCATCGTGCTGCTCCACCCGCAGGCCCCGGATATGGGGCAGGGCGGTACGCTGAGTCTCCTGCAGGTATTGCAGGAGCGCGCCGGCGGCGCCGATCGCCAGTTCCAGATGGTCGCAGCCGAAACCGGAAAGGTCCCGGGTTCCGAACTGCGCGGTCAACAGGCGTCTGGCCGCACCGGGTTCGAAATGCCAGGGCGGCACCCGTTTCAGCCCGCGCTGCTCGGCCAGCACCGAAAGCTCCAACTCTTCGCCCAGCAAGACCTCCGCTGGGGCCAGTCGGGCCAGTTCGGCCGAAAGGGTTGCCACGCCTTCCAGTTCCTGGACGGTGAAGCGGCCACTACCCACGTCCATCGCCGCCAGCCCGAAGCGTTCGCCGTGGGCGGAGATCGCCGCGAGCAGATTGTCGCGGCGCTCCTCGAGCAGCGCCTCGTCGGTGACGGTGCCTGGGGTGACAATTCGTACCACCTTGCGCTCGACCGGCCCCTTGCTTTTGGCGGGATCGCCTACCTGTTCGCAAATGGCTACCGATTCACCCAACCGAATCAGCCGGGCCAGATAGCCCTCCACCGAATGGTACGGGACCCCCGCCATGGGGATCGGTTTGCCGGCTGACTGGCCGCGGTGGGTCAGGGTGATATCGAGCAGTTCCGCGGCGCGTCGGGCATCGTCGTGAAACAGCTCGTAGAAGTCTCCCATTCGGTAGAACAGCAGGAGGTCGGGATGCTCCGCCTTGATGCGCAGGTACTGCTGCATCATGGGAGTTTGTTGGGTCTTGCGCGGGGCTTGAGTGCTGGCATCAGTCATCCGGCCATTTTACCAGAGCCAGACGGCGTAAAAAGACCGAAATGCCCGGGTCGCTTGGTAGCCGGTGATTTGTAGTTGCACGTTTGTAGGTGGTCTGATACCTATGACTTTGGCCTACCAGCAGAGGATGTGCCGGTGCTGAACCGAGGCGACTACGATGAAAAACGCGACCACCGTCGCATGGGGGTCGACTGCCCGATGACCTTCAAGGTTGAAGGCGGCAGTGAGGTCTACCAGGGCATAGCCCGGGATTTGAGTGCCACCGGCATTCTTATCGAATGCGATGCCGAAATTCCCGTAGGGACCCGGCTGGAAGTCAACGTGACCCCACCCAAGTCCATCGTGCCACCACTGAACGCAACGGTCGAAGTGGTTCGGTCGGAGGCGAAACAGCCCGATACCTTCGAACTGGGCACGCTTATCCGTGAGTTCCACCGCTAGCAGGCTGTTGAAAAACGTCCTCTCCCACCGGAGAGGGCCGGGGTGAGGGGGCAATGCATGGTAACTGCCTGTTTTTTATCGCCCTCATCCTGGCCTTCTCCCTGAAGGAGAAGGGACCGGTTTTTGACCTATCAGTTTAATTTTTACCGCAAAGTCCCCAAGAGAGCAAAGCAGTACGGCGGGTTAATCGATGCCACGGCCCCGCTCTCTCGCATACTGATTTTCTGTTTATTTCTTGCGCTGGGGATTTTTGCCGTGAATCGTTTGCCGAATTCGGGTGAGTCGTATGGATAAACAACTGACGGAACTGGCCGGGCGGGTGGCTGCGGGATTGTCCGGGAAGAGGATGATGCTGGCAGCGGCCGAGTCCTGCACCGGCGGCTGGGTCGCCAAAGTCTGTACCGATTTGGCAGGCAGTTCCAGCTGGTTCGAGCGGGGCTTCGTCACCTACAGCAACGAAGCCAAGCGGGAGATGCTGGGCGTATCGCCCCGGACGCTGGCCGCTCATGGCGCAGTCAGCGAAGCGACCGTAAGGGAGATGGCCGCCGGGGCTCTGGCCCGAAGCCGGGCGCAGGTGAGCCTGGCGATCAGCGGCATTGCGGGCCCTGGTGGCGGCACGGATGGCAAGCCGGTGGGGACGGTCTGGTTCGCCTGGGCCACGGCGGATGGCACCGGTGTTCGCCTTGAGCGCTTTGATGGAGACCGTGAAGCCGTGCGCCGTGCCGCCGTGATCGCGGCTCTTGAAGGGGTACTGGATGTCATCGAAGCCTGAAGCACCTCCGCAGCGGCTGTTCTTCGCCCTCTGGCCGGAGGTACGCCTGCAAAAGCGAATCGCCCACTGGGCCGAGCGCTGCGAAAGCTGTGGCGGCAGGCGGGTGCCGGAGGCGAACATTCATATCACCCTGGCCTTCCTGGGTGGTGTAAACCGGGAGCGGCGGGATTGTCTGGAAACGGCCGCGGATGAGGTGGTGGTAGCCCCGTTTGAATTGATACTGGACCGGATCGGTTACTGGTCACGCTCCCGCTGTCTTTGGCTCGCCACCACCCAAATACCGCCGGGACTGCTGGAACTGGCAAGGGCTCTCCGTGCAGCCATGCCCGTATGCGGGCTGGAGGCGGAACGCAGGCCTTTCCGGCTCCACCTGACCCTGCGCCGCCGCGCTCACCGGGCGCCCCGTTTCCGGACGATCGAACCCATCTTCTGGCATGCCTCCGACTTCGCCCTGGTCACCTCCGAAACCCGCCCCGAGGGAGCCCGCTACGAAGTCCTGCGCCGCTGGCCTTTGGTCCGGGATACGAGTTGAGGGAGCCCTCGACTCCCGCCCTTCGACTCCCGCCTCTCGAATCTTGCCCCTCGTATCCCGCCCCTCGTATCCCGCCCCTGATCTAGCCGCTGCCCCCCGCCCTATGAAATAATCGCGCCTTTCGGTATTCCCGGCGGTGCATGGAGGTGGCCGCCGCTACCCAACGACGGAGGCGAGTGATGGACGACAATAAGCGGAAGGCGCTCAGCGCCGCCCTGAGTCAGATTGAGAAACAGTTCGGCAAGGGCTCGGTGATGCGCATGGGCGATTCCACCGCCGTGCGCGATGTACAGGCCGTTTCCACCGGCTCACTGGGGCTGGATGTCGCCCTCGGCATCGGCGGGCTGCCCCGGGGGCGCGTCGTTGAGATCTACGGGCCGGAATCCTCCGGTAAGACCACGCTCACCCTGCAGGTCATTGCCGAGGCTCAGAAGGTGGGGGGGACCTGCCGCCTTCGTGGATGCCGAGCATGCCCTCGACCCGGGCTATGCCGGAAAGCTGGGCGTGAATGTGGACGACCTGCTGGTATCGCAGCCCGATACCGGCGAGCAGGCCCTGGAGATCGCCGATATGCTGGTGCGCTCCGGGGCGGTGGATGTGGTGGTGGTGGACTCGGTCGCCGCCCTGACGCCCAAGGCGGAGATCGAGGGCGAGATGGGCGACTCCCATGTCGGTCTGCAGGCCCGGCTGATGTCCCAGGCGCTGCGCAAGCTGACCGCCAACATCAAGCGTTCCAATACCCTGGTGATCTTCATCAACCAGATCCGCATGAAGATCGGCGTGATGTTCGGCATCCCGGAGACCACCACCGGCGGTAACGCCCTCAAGTTCTACTCATCCGTTCGGCTGGATATCCGCCGCATCGGTGCGATCAAAAAGGGCGATGAGGTGGTCGGCAACGAAACCCGCGTCAAGGTGGTCAAAAACAAGGTGGCCCCGCCCTTCAAGCAGACCGAATTCGACATCCTCTACGGCCAGGGGATCTCCCGTGAGGGCGAGATCATCGACCTGGGCGTGAAGCAGGGCATTGTCGACAAGTCCGGTGCCTGGTACAGCTACAGCGGTAACCGTATCGGCCAGGGCAAGGACAACGTCCGTAATTTCCTTAAGGAAAATCCCGAGATCGCCGCCGAAATCGAGGGCCAGATCCGGGAGAAGCTGTTGCCGAAGACGGACAAACCCGAGGAGGCCCCGGCCGAGCCGGAAGAGGCCTGAGTTTTTTAACCGCAAAGGCACAAAGAACGGTAGGAGTCCCGCGTCGGGACAATTGGCGGTTGGGTTCGAACAAAATCGCGGCGACGCGCCGCTCCTACACAACATGTTCGGCGTAGCGGTTGAATGACATGGCATCCAGTGCAGACGTCCGGGAAGCGGCCATTCGGCTGTTGGCGCGCCGCGAGCACTCCCGACGGGAGCTGGCCAATAAACTCGGCGCGCGCGGTTTTGACCAGGGGGTTGTGGACTGGACCCTGGATGAGCTCGAGGCCGAACGTCTACTCTCCGATGAGCGGTTTGCAGAGGTCTTCGTCCGCTCCCGCGCGGACAATGGCTACGGCCCGCTTCGCATCCGCGCCGAGTTGCGGGAGCGGGGTGTGGACGATGAAACCATTGACGGGCAGCTGGCCGGGATTGACGCCGACTGGTTCGCCCTGGCCGCAGGGGTGCGCCGCAAGCGGTTCGGTGAGCCGGTGCCGGAAGCGTTCAAGGAACGCGCCAAACAGATGCGATTCTTGCAGTACCGGGGTTTTGACGGTGAACAGATCCGCGCGGCCATGCGCGGGGACGACTAGGATTTAAAATGGCTTTCCTAACATCTCCAACGGGTTGGAGCTAAATGAACACCAGCGCAGAGATCCGCACCGCGTTTCTGGAATTCTTCCGCGAGCAGGGCCACGAGGTCGTGCCTCAGCAGTCCGCTGGTGCCCGCCAACGACCCGACCTTGCTGTTCACCAATGCCGGCATGGTCCAGTTCAAGGATGTGTTCCTCGGGCTGGAGACAGCGCAGCTTACAGTCGCGCCGCACAGTCCAGCGCTGCGTGCGCGCCGGCGGCAAGCACAACGACCTGGAAAATGTCGGCTACACCGCCCGGCACCATACCTTCTTCGAGATGCTGGGCAACTTCAGCTTCGGCGATTACTTCAAGCGCGAGGCGATCCAGTACGCCTGGGAATTCCTCACCGAGACCTGCGGACTGCCGGCTGAAAAACTCTGGGTCACGGTCTACCAGGACGACGATGAGGCCGCGGATATCTGGCTCAAGGAATTGGGGGTCGACCCCGAGCGCTTCTCCCGCCTGCGGCGCCAAGGACAACTTCTGGTCCATGGGCGATACCGGTCCCTGCGGGCCCTGCTACCGAGATTTTCTACGACCACGGCCCCGAGGTCGCCGGGCGGCCCGCCGGGAAGCCCGGATGAGGACGGCGACCGCTACATCGAGATCTGGAATCTGGTGTTCATGCAGTACGACCGCGACGCCGAAGGGGAGATGACACCGCTGCCCAAGCCGTCGGTGGATACCGGCATGGGGCTGGAGCGCCTGGCGGCCGTGATGCAGGGCGTGCACACCAACTACGAGATCGACCTGTTTCAGCATCTGATCAGGGCCGCCGCCGAAACTGGCGGGCACGGACGAGCTGGAAAACAAGTCCCTGCGGGTGATCGCCGACCACATCCGTTCCTGCGCTTTTCTGATCGTGGACGGCGTGATTGCCCTCCAACGAAGGGCGCGGCTATGTGCTGCGCCGCATCATTCGCCGCGCCATGCGCCACGGCTACAAGCTCGGTCTGCGTGAACCCTTTTTCCATAAGCTGGTGGCGCCGCTGGCCACGATGATGGGCGAGGCCTATCCGGAATTGACCGCAGGCGCAGGCCCGGGCGGAGCAGATCCTCAAACAGGAGGAGGAGCGCTTCGCGGAGACCCTGGAGCAGGGCATGAACATCCTTGAAGAGGATATCAAGGGTCTGTCCGGCCAAGGAGATTCCCGGCGAGACGCTTTTCAAGCTCTATGACACCTACGGCTTTCCCGCCGATCTGACCGCGGATATCGCCCGCGAACGGGGCCTGGCCGTGGACATGGCCGGATTCGAGCGCGAGATGGAGGCGCAGCGCGAGCGCGCCCGCGCTGCCAGCCAGTTCGGCGGCGGTTATGCCTACCAGTTGGAGATCGAGGGCGAGACCGAGTTTACCGGCTATGACCGGCTGAGCGACTCAGGCCGAGGTGCTCGAACTCTATGTCGAAGGCAGAACCCACCGATGTCATGCACGAGGGGCGAGGAAGGGCTCGTGGTGCTGGATCGCACGCCTTTTTACGCCGAATCGGGCGGCCAGGTGGGTGATTGCGGCGCGCTGGCGGGTGAACACGGCAGTTTCGATGTGCGCGACACCCAGAAGCTGGGCCGGGTCCATGCCCATTTCGGTATGGCCAGCCATGGCGACCTGCGCAAGTCGGCGGCAGGGTGGAGGCCCACGTGGATCCGAGTCGTCGGCGCGACACGGCTTATCACCATTCGGCCACCCACCTGCTGCACGCCGCGCTGCGCCAGGTCCTGGGCGAGCACGTGCAGCAGAAGGGCTCGCTGGTGGCGCCCGACCGGCTGCGCTTCGACTTCTCCCATTTCGAGCCGGTGAGCCCGGAGCAGCTGCAAGGCGATCGAGAGCCTGGTCAATGCAGCAGATCCGGGACAACATGCGCGGTTGAGGCCGACGTCATGGCCCTCGACGACGCCATGCAAGTCCGGCGCCATGGCGCTGTTCGGCGAGAAGTACGGCGATCGAGGTGCGGGTGCTGCGGATGGGGGATTTCTCCATCGAGCTATGCGGCGGCACACATGTCGGCGCGTACCGGCGACATCGGCCTGTTCAAGATCGTCGCCGAGGCGCGGCGTGGCCGCGGGCGTGCGCCGCATCGAGGCGGTCACCGGCGAGCAGGCGCTGCGCCTATATCGGCATGACAACGAGGCGCGCGCTCGAGCGGGTCGCCGGGCTGGTCAAGGGCAGCCGGGACGATCGTGGCCGACAAGGTCGAACAGCTGGTCGAGCGCAACCGCCAGCTGGAGAAGGAGCTGGAGCAGCTCAAGGCCAAGCTGGCCAGCGCCCAGGGCTCGGATCTGGCTGCGCAGGCGGTGGAGGTCGATGGCATCAAGGTGCTGGCCGGCCACGCCTCGGAGGGCGCGGATCCCAAGTCCCTGCGCGACACCGATGGACCAGCTCAAGAACAAGCTGGGTTCGGCGGCCATCGTGCTGGGCACGGCGGGCGACGGCAAGGTGAGTCTGGTGGCCGGCGTGACCAAGGACCATACCGGCCGAGTCAAGGCCGGGGAACTGGTCAATACGGTCGCCAGCAGGTCGGCGGCAAGGCGGCGGGCGGCCCGACATGGCCCAGGCAGGCGGCAGCCAGCCCGAGCACTGGATGCCGCGCTGCAGTCGGTGCCCGACTGGGTCCGCGCCCGATTGCAGGCGAGCCAGACCGCCTAGACGAGCAAGCCGCACCGGCAGGGATGCCGGCCTGATCGACCAAGGCGTATCCACCGGTTGCCTGGACCCTGTCCCCGGCTAGCGCAGGAAATCCCCCGGGGCATTTCATCTCACTGCATTTTGTAGTTTAATTCACGCCTTTCGCGGCCCGTTTGGCCCTGACAACAACCCGATTCACATCACGACGGATAGTCATCCATGGCCCTGATCGTACAAAAATACGGCGGCACCTCGGTCGGCAGCGCTGACCGCATCGAGGAACGTTGGCGCGGAAGGTCATGAAATTCCGCGAGCGTGGCGATGATGTGGTCGTGGTGGTCTCGGCCATGAGCGGCGAAACCAACCGGCTCACTGATCTGGCCAAGAGCATCATGCCCGAGCCGGATGTCGCGCGAAATGGACGTGCTGCTGTCCACCGGCGAGCAGGTCACCATCGCACTGCTCGCCATGGCGCTGCAGCAGGACGGGCTGCGCGGCCCGCTCCTACACCGGCTGCCAGGTGCACATCCTCACCGACAGCGCCCACAGCAAGGCGCGCATCCTGGACATCGACGAGGCACGGGTCCAGTGAGGACCTGGGGGCCGGGCGCGTCGTGGTGGTGGCGGGCTTCCAGGGTGTGGACGAACACGGCAACATCACCACCCTGGGGCGGGGCGGCTCGGACACCACCGCCGTCGCGCTGGCGGCGGCGCTGCAAGGCCGACGAGTGCCAGATCTATACCGATGTGGATGGGGTCTACACCACCGATCCGCGGGTTGTGTCCGAGGCGCGCCGGCTGGAGCGAGATCACCTTCGAAGAGATGCTGGAGATGGCCAGCCAGGGCTCCAAGGTGCTGCAGATCCGCGCCGTGGAGTTCGCCGGCAAATACAATGTCCCGCTTGCGGGTACTGTCCTCTTTCCAGGAAGGCCCGGGCACGCTGATCACGTTACGAGGAAGACGGAATGGAAGAAGCCGCTGATCTCCGGGATCGCCTTCAATCGCGACGAGGCCAAGCTGACCATTCGGGCGTGCCGGATCAGCCCGGCATCGCCCACCGGATGCTCGGGCCCGATCGGCCGAGGCCAATATCGAGGTCGACATGATCGTGCAGAACGTCGGCGCGGACGGTGCGACGACCGACTTCACCTTCACTGTCCACCGCAACGACTATGACCATGCAATGGAAGTGCTGCGCAAGACCGCCGAGGACCGTGGGTGCGCGTGAGGTGATCGGGTGACAACAAGATCGTCAAAGATCTCGCTGGTCGGGCGTGGGCATGCGCTCCCATGCCGGTATCGCGAGCACCATGTTCGAGGCGCTGGCCAAAGAGGGCATCAACATCCGTATGATCTCCACCTCGGAGATCAAGATTTCGGTGGTGATGGACGAAAAATATCTGGAGCTGGGTGTGCGGGCACTGCACAATGCCTTCAAGCTCGAGCAGGAACCGGTTTCGTCCACCGAAGCGTGACTGACAGCACGCTCTGGGCGTACAGGTTGGAATCGACAGCACTCTGTGGCGGATGGGCTGTCGAATAGGAAGGCGTGGTAGTAGCCACGCATGGAAAAACGGATTGTACTGAGGAGATTGTAGACCATGTTGATTTTGACTCGGCGGGTGGGTGAAACGCTCGTGATTGGGGACGAGGTGACCGTGACGGTTCTGGGCATCAAGGGAAACCAGGTCCGCATCGGTGTGAATGCGCCCAAGGACGTCTCCGTGCATCGCGAGGAGATCTATGAGCGGATTCAGCGTGAAAAAAAGGGTGAAGAAACGGCTTAGTAGGCAATAAGGCCCTTTACGTTGGCCCTACTGATTTAGTATCCTTTCGCGCTCGTTAAGGAGAGATGGCCGAGCGGCTGAAGGCGCTCCCCTGCTAAGGGAGTATGGGGTTAATACCCCATCGAGGGTTCGAATCCCTCTCTCTCCGCCATTAAAACGGCTCCATTTTGGTGCTGCGAAGCCTTCAAAATAGCGGTCAACTCGCTTGACAGAAGTGGGGAGCTTCACCATAATGCACAGCCTTTTCAGCGCCCGTAGCTCAGCTGGATAGAGTACCTGGCTACGAACCAGGCGGTCGGAGGTTCGAATCCTCGCGGGCGCGCCATTTTTCAAGAACTTACGAGCCCCCGAGAGGGGGCACTGTCCCATAAAACGCGATTTGTCCCATAGATTCGGGCTAATCACCCCTGTTTTTTCCCACCCACACGCTCTCGTTGGGCACCACCACCTCGGGCTTTCTCCGGTAAACCTGCTGGGTGATTCGGCTATCGGCATGGGACAACAGGGCTCGGGCGTGCTCTAGGTCAAGCGCATCACTCGCCGCCTTGGCTCGTAGGTCGCGCTCTTGGAACCGATCCTCAACATCTGTCTCGGCTATCACCCGGTCCATAAACCGTTGCCACATGGAGTCCCAGGCGTTGGCTTTGCCGGTCTTGTCGTTGAGGTAGGGCTTGCCCTCCTTGGTACTGAACAGGTATTCACTGAGGTCGAGCGGGCGGGTGGTCTTCACCAGCGCCACCGCTTGGCGCAGGCCCTCACTCCAGGCGTAGATGGTACGTTTGCCGGAGGATTTCTTGACCTTTCCACGTTGGATGTGGATGCCATCCTCGCGCAGGTCGCGCTCACGCAAGCGCAATAGGGTGCTGCGGTCCATGCCAGTCATTAACTTGAGGATGATGTAGGCTTGGATCATCCTTACTGAGCCGCGCTTTCGCATGGCAGGGAGTGATAGGGCCGCGTCGATCTCCCAGTCCTCCACAAGTCGGTCGCGGACGGGCTCCCCCGGTAGAACGACCTCCTTCTTGTAGGGGTGCTTGTCAATCAACCCCCACTCCACGGCCTTAGTGAACGCATGGGACAACACCTCCAGCTCACGTTTGGCGGCGGTCTTGGCGGTGCGGGCGTTGTAGTAGCGGTAGATGTGCAGCGGCTTTATGTCGAGGAGCCGGGCCGAGCCAAAGGTTTTGATGAGGGCCTTGATTTGGCGGTGGTTCTCCTCTTGGCTCTTAGGGGCCTTATCGGGGACCACCTCCAGGGCGTAGCGCTCCAACAGTTGGGCGATATCGGTGGGGTCTTCGATGTGCTCCATCTTATTGGCCCAAACGCGAAACGCCTCAGAGAGCTTCGCCCCAAGGCGAAACTCCTTTTTTCCATCCCAGTGGCGCTCTTGGCCGGGGGGTACTCGGTAGTAGTAGGCACCATTTTTGTAGCGCCAGCGGGTGGGGAGGCCCTCATTGGGCTTACTGCGGGGTTTAGGCATAGCAGGGTCACTCAATCAATAGTATCTAAGTCAATAGACCACTCCTTGGCTGCGGGTTTCCCTTTGACATCATGCCCCAGTTCGGACTCAACGTGCGAGCGCAACACCACAGGGCTCCCATCGGGGCGGGTCTTGTGGTCAATCCCCATAGCCCGTAACGCCCTCACTTGGGCGCGGCGCTGCTTGCGCTTGGTGAGCGCCCGCACTTCATCCTCACTCAGGAACATCAGCCCTCCCCGTGTTCCTCGGGTTCCTTCTTGGCCAGCGGTGCGCCGGGGAACTCGAACGTGAATGCGTACAGGTCCGACACCGCCCCCTCTACATCGGTGGCGTCCCCCACGGGGTTGCAGATCGTCTCCCGCCCCCCATCCCGGTCGGTGCGGGACCACAGGGTGGCGTGACAGGCGAGGGTGCCGTCCTCCGTGCCGAACACTTGGAGGGCTACGTGCCGCCCGTCTTTGACGAGCTGGCGCATCATTGCATCGGTGAGGTCGATTCCGGCGAAGTCTTCGGGCATGTATCTCATAGCGTGTACCACGTCATCATTTGGGTTAGGTTAATGTTGCATTGGCGGCGCTCCCCCCGGCGGACCCGCCCCCGGTTGTGGAGGTCGGACAGTCGCCGTTGGGTCTCGTGGTGGCCGAGTCCGGTCAGCTCCCCCAGCTCCCCGGCGGTCGAGCCGGGCATCAGCTCTACCCAGCGGGCGACAAGCTGACAGTGCGAGGCCCGCTTGCCCGAGTCGTTCATGTGGCGCTCGGCCTCGTGGGAGGTCTCCGGGTCGGTGGTGCGGGATGCAGGGTTATTCATCGTTGGTCTCCTTCATCACTTTTCTTTCTTTCACCGGGCCTCGGCCCCGGATGTGGGGGTTCCACCAGTACAGGCCGGAGCGGCGCTGCTTGAAGTGACCGCGCACGTAGTGGGCGGAGATGTCCTTTCGGGTCTCAACGTGCCCGTAGTCACCCACCTGCTCCACCTCACCGATGCTGATCACGGTGTAGGCGCTGCGCCGGGTGACCCCGCCGGTCTTCTTCTTCTCGGTTCGCCGCCTGCGCCGCCCCAGGGTGGTGAGGTTCACGGGGGGCACGCGGGTGGAGTCCACCCCCGTTCGGGCGTTTAACACTGTGTGCCACGCGAACAGCAAAGGGGAGATTTCTACGGACGCTTCACTAACGGTCTCGGGGAACTTGGTCAAAGTTGAATGCACCACCTCTTGGTAGCGGTGTGGTGGCACACTGCTTTTTTCCAACTCGGCGGTAAATGTGGGCGAGGGCACGATTGTAGCGGGGACCGCCACATCATCAGTCACGTAGACCTGTGCCGTTGGCACGCCCATTTGCAGTAACGACTCAGGGGGGTTGAGTAGAAACATCCAAAATGATGCCTCTAGCGGCACCTCTACCCCCTCACCGAACTGCCAGCACGGCCAAAATGTAAGCGCGGCACCCCCGCCATCCGCGTAGCGCATCTCGGTGATGTAGGCACCAATGCGGGTAATCGGGCGTATGGTGGAGTCGCTCCGAGTGAACGGCTCTCTGAGAGCTTTGACCTCATCCGTTAGGGGTAACTCTACGAACACGCTAGAGTAAGGGAGGCGCAACGTGGCGAAGTCGGGCGCGTGGTCGTGCTTTCGACAGCTGTAAGTAGGGCGGGAAGACGCGCTTCCCGACCCACGAAGCTATCGATCCTTGCAATGAAACTTAACTGATCAATAAATCCGACGCGTGGTGCGACGGGCCACGCCGGCTGCACTGCCCGGCGTCAGCGGCATGCCGATCACCGCTTCGGCATCCGTGATCGGCGACCATTGAGGACTGTTGCCACTACCGGAAATCAGAACCCCGGCAGCGAGAATGCCCACGAACACCACTAGGGACAAATAGAGGGTTTTCATTGGCGCTTCTCCTCCAATGCTGCAAATTCCTGAACTTTTTCCGCCACTTCGGTAATGGCCACTTTCCGGGCCCCTTCCGGTGGCGAAAACGCAAACCGCTGATCGTCGAATTCGGGGTCGGTATCCCAGTCCCTGAAGATGATGATGTATTCAGGGGATTGGGGCTGGTTTTTGCTCGTGATGACATACTTCATGGGCAGCGGTTTATCGTCCGCACGCACCCAAAGTTGCCAGTCCACCTCGTTCTCCTTGAACGCAATCTGATGGCACTTGACGCCGCCGACATACGTCGTGCCGAGATAGCCGCTATCCTCGATGCCCTTCGACAGTACCTCGTAAGGCTTGGCAAACAGAAGATCGGCGGCGGGCGCCGGAATGCCGGTCTCTTTCTCGTAAGCAAGAAGAGCGTCGTCGATGGTGCCCGGAACCTCCACCTGCGCATAGGCATCGGCGCGGTTTCCGAGAATCGTCAGAGTCTCTCCGTCATAGATGAATTCGGCATCCGAGAACATCCCTTTGCGTTCGATGCGGAAGCGGGACGGCCGATCCATTTCCAGCGTTCCGTAACTGGTCGCCTGAAGCTTCATACCCTCCTTTGTGACCACTTCCAGGGCGATATCCGCATTGGCGCTGAGCGCTTGGGTACTGCCCATGTATGAAGACATCGACCTCAGAATGTCCTCCGCAGATGGTGCATCTTTTTCCTGGGCCAGTGCCGGGGCAGCCATCGAAACGCCGGCCACCAGCGGTATCGACAGCATCCTGAGCAAGGCTGTCCGGAACGTCCATGTAATCGGGTTCATAACACGGGTACCTCCTTCGGGTTGAGCGTCGGATCGTTGGACCCTTGAGTCGGGTTTAGTTGAGCCGCTATTGGGCGTCAATAGTGAGCCGCTAACCGCCTGGTACGGGCGAGGCAATCTTCCAGGTACCATCCGGCATTTTGCAGAACCAGAATTCGGACTGTTCAGACTGCCCCTCGGCTTGGTTGACGACGCGCAGCATCCGGCATTCGCGGCCACCCGTCCGATCGGTTCTGGTGGGCGTCACCGTTCCCGATGCACCGGTGTCCGGGTTTTGCCAGGGGACCTCCGAACCATCGGCACGCTGCTCCAGCGCCTCCTTCCGGGCTGCGGCGAAAAGGGAAATATCCTCCTCACTGAATCGGCTCAGGGGCGAATCCTCCAGGGCCGGGGACCACGTTTGCGCATAGGCGGACATCGCGGCGAACCCGATCAGCGCCATCAGCACGATCAGTGACTCTTTCATCGACACCTCCTAAGCCTGTTTTCTAACACCGCCACCCGCTTCCCGCCCTCCCCGGACGACGTCCCACGGGTTCCGGCCTTGGCGAATCGAATCGATCACGTTGGCTGTGAAGATCAGCGCAAGGTGCGAGAAGCCCTGAGGAAAGTTGCCGACTTGGCGCTGCAGTCTGGGCTCATACTCCTCGGCCAGCAGCCCAAGGTGGTTTCGCAGTCCGAGCAGCCGCTCGAAAAGCGCCTCCGCCTCGTCGAGCCGGCCCTGGAAGGCGTAGTTGTCGGCCAGCCAGAAGCTGCAGGCCAGAAAGGCCCCCTCATCGCCGGGCAGCCCGTCCGTGCCGCTTTTCGTGCTGTAGCGCAGGACGAAACCGTCGTGAAGCAGTTCCTTTTCGATCGCAGCGACGGTTCCCAGCATGCGCGGGTCGTCTGCCGGGAGAAAGCCGACGTGCGGAATGATGAGCACGCTGGCGTCGAGCTCATCGCTGCCGTAGGACTGCGTAAAGGCGTTCTTGCGGGCGTTGAAACCGCGCTGGCACACCTCCTCGTGGATCCGGGCACGCACTACGTGCAGATGCCTGACCAGATCGCCGCTCTCTTCGCCGAAGACGCCGAACTCCTCGACCGTCCTGATCGCGCGGTCGACGGCGACCCAGGCCATGATCTTCGAGTGGGTGAAGTGGCGCCGGCCCCCACGCACCTCCCAGATGCCGTCGTCCGGCCGCTGCCAGGCGCCCTCGACGAAATCGATCATGGCGCGGAGCCACTCCGGACCGCCGGGCAGGCTCGGCAGGCCCATCTGCCGTCCGGCGTAGAGGCTGGACAGGACCTCGCCATAGACGTCGAGTTGAAATTGGTCCGAGGCGGCGTTGCCGACATGAACGGGGCGCGAATCCTCGTAGCCGGGCAGCCACTCCAGGTCGAATTCCGTCAGCCGGCGGCCGCCATCGATGTCGTACATAATTTGCAGGTTCTCCGGCGCTGCGGCGGTTGCGCGGAACAGCCAGTCGCGGAATGCCGCCGCCTCCTCGGAGTAGCCGCCTATCATCAGGGCGTCCAGTGTGAGGCTCGCATCGCGCAACCAACAGAAGCGATAGTCCCAGTTGCGCACGCCGCCGATCGACTCCGGCAGCGAGGTGGTCAGCGCCGCAACGATTCCACCGGTGGGTGCATAGATGAGCCCCTTGAGTGTCAGAAGCGACCGCAGCACCGTCTCCCGGTGGTTGCCCTGGTAACGGCACCGGTCCGCGAACTCCCGCCAATAGCTCTCGGTGGCGTTCAGTTCCTTCTCGACAAAGAGTGCCGCCGGCAGTGGCTCGTGCGACGGATACCAGGACAACTGGAAGGGGACCCGTTCGCCCTTTTTGACGGTCAGGTAGGCCGCCACGTAGTCGTCACGCCGTTCCATAGCCGCCGGGGTAAACAGCGCAGCGGCATCGGGTCCGGCGGTCAGGGTGAGGCAGCGGGAGGTAGGGCTCACCATCGGCTTCTCTTTGCCGTACCCGAAGCGGACCCGGAGCAGTGTCTCTACGGAGACCTCCCCCTCGAGCCCTTCAACCAGGCGCAATACATGGCAATTCCCGTCGCCATCCACCGGCATGAAGTCGGTGACACGCAGACTCCCTCCATCGCAAATGAAATCGGTTTCCAGAATCAGCGTGTCGCCGCGATACTGCTGGCGTACCTCGCGCACGGCCTGCGTGGGACGCACCAACCATCGGCCGTGTTCGTCATAGCCGAGCAGCGAGGCGAAACAGGCGTCGGAGTCGAAGCGGGGCGCGCACAGCCAGTCGATATCGCCGCTGCGCGAGACCAGCGCCCCGGTGCGGAGGTTGCTGATGAATCCGTAATCCTCGATCTTCAGTGCCATTTTTCTCTCCCTCGTACAGCGGGACCGGACGGCGGTGCCGGGAAGGTCCAGGGGGTCTCCTCGGAGGGCGACGAACCGGCCGCATAGCCTTGCATCGGAACCTCCCCTCGACCCCAGGCCGACATAACGGGATCGATCAGGCGCCAGGATTCCTCGGCTTCGTCGCCACGGATGAAGAGCATCGGGTCGTTCTTGAGCATCTCCAGGATCAGATTCGCATAGGGCGTGCGCTTCATCGGTGTGGAGACCGTATCGAGTTCCCGCGTCTCTGCGTTTTGCTCCGGGCCGTTCAGCACGGTGGTCAACTTGACATAGGGCTCCCGCAGGCCCACCCGCAGCACGTTGGGCACCACGCCGGGGAAGAGGTCGCGGAGATAGTCGGGCAGCGGCTTGAAGTGAACTGCGATTTCAGCGGAGTCCTCCGCCACCGCCTTGCCGGAGCGAAGGGTGAACGGCACACCGGCCCAGCGCGTGCTGTTGACCTCGAAGCTCACCGAGGCGTAGGTCTCGGTGTTGCGATCGGGATCCACACCGGGTTCATCCACGTAGGAGGGAACCTGCCGGGTGCCGATGATGCCCTGCGTGTAGCGGGCGCGGATGGTATCGCTACGGATCCGTTCCGGCGTGGGCGTGGCGACGGCACGCAGGGCCTCGACGCGGTTGCCGCGGAACGAGTCGGCGTCGATGCGGGCCGGCTGCTCCATCAGCACCAGCGCCATCACCTCCATCAGATGGTTCTGCACCATGTCCTTGAGGGCGCCGGCGGTGTCGTAGTAGCCGGCCCGGCCTTCGAGGGTGAGGCTCTCCAGCCAGCTGATGTCGACCCGCTCCACGTGCTCGGCACTCCAAATCGGCTCGAACACCCGATTCAGGAATCGCAGCGCCACGATACGGCGGACCAGTTCGCTGGAGAGGAAGTGATCGACCCGGAAGATGGTGGGCACCGGCAGCTGGGTGTGGATGATCTCGTTGAGGCGCCGGGCCGACTCCAGGTCGTTTCCAAAGGGCTTCTCGATGGCGATCGCATCGGAGGCCCGCAGGGAGAGGCTCCCCAACGCCCGGATCACGCCCTCGAACAGGAAGGGGGGAAGGGCCAGGTAGACCAGCGTGTCGCCGCGATCATCGCTGCCCATCAGTCGGCCGATGTCTTCGGGCCGGGTGACGTCGGCAACTTCATAACTGAGCATGGCGATCACTTTATCGCGCGTGGCCGGTGATACATGACTGGCGTGGGTGGCCAATTCGTTGGCGATATGCTGCCGAAAGTCGTCGGTCGACCAATCCTCAATGGCCGCGCCGACCACTTTGAAATTGGGCGGCAACAGGCCGCTCTCAGCGAGTTCCGCGACCGCCGGCATCAGCAGCCGGCTGGTCAGGTCGCCCGAAGCGCCTAGCAGGATCATTCGTTCAATCATCGCTGCTCTCCTATCATCTCGATGGGTTTCGCGATTGGCTATCGGCCGAAGCCGGCCCGCTGTACCGCGGTGACGGCCGGCCCGTGACGCCCGGCCGGCAATGGAAAACAGCCCCGGCCAGGGGCTGGCTGGAGCGCTCCTCCTGCTCCAAATCGAACCATGAACTGGTGATGTAGAGGTCGGCCCCCTCGGGCCCTCCGAAGGCGATCGATGTGGGGTTCGAGGTCGGGAGTTCGATGACGGCGTTGAGGCTGCCGTCGGGGGCGTAGCGGTGAACGGCACCGGCCCGTCCAAGGGCAATCCACAGCATCCCCTCGTCGTCGACGGTCATGCCGTCCGGCCACAACCCGGCGTCGCGGAAATCGAGAAAGTGCCGCCGGTTGCCGATATGGCCGGTGTCGGGGGTGAGGTCGAAGACCTCCACCGCGCCGATGGCGGTGTCGGCCAGGTAGAGCCGCCCGCCCTGGTCATCGAAGGCGGGGCCGTTGGAAATCGTGAGGCCGTCGACTACCTGCGTTACCCCCTGACCGTCTACCCGGTAGAGGGCGGCATGGTCCGGTCGTTTGTCGAAAGCCATGGTCCCGACCCAGACCCGGCCGCGGCTGTCGACCTTGGCATCGTTGGCCCGGTTCTCGGGTTTGTCGGATTCGATGGGAACCCGCAGCTCGGTCGCGCCGCTGGTCCGGTCCAGGGCGGCGAGACCCTCCGGGGTGGCCACCACCGGCGTCCCGGATGGGTCGATCACCACGCCGCCCGGTTGGCCGGGGACGGCCCACGAGCAGTCGCCCCCCGAGGCCGGGTCGAAGCAGTGCACCCGCTCCAGGGTGATATCGACCCACCACAGCCGTGCGGTGGCGGCGTCCCAGAGCGGTCCCTCGCCATGCCCGGCCCGCAGGTGCAGCGCTACGTCGACCGAAACGTCACCCATGGCGCTCCTCCTTAGCTTTGAGGGGAAACGGCTCAGACGTGGTCGCGCGCGCCCGGATGCTGCCCCAGCTTGTCCTCGGCGTAGGTCACGATCGGCAGGCCGCCGTCGCCCACCTTCAGCGGTGTGCGGTGGTAACCGTGGAAGGTGATCATGCCGCCGGAGAGCACCGCCACCTGGTCGTAGCCGGCGTGCTTCAGGTCGCAGTACGAGATGTAGCTGCGGAAGCCCGAACGGCAGTAGGTGTAGACGGGACGGTCGCGGGGGACCTCGTCGAGGCGCGAGCGCAGCTCGGTGTAGGGGATATTCACCGCCTCGGGGATGTGCCAGTGCGCGTACTCCTCGGGGGTGCGCACATCGAGGATGGTCCCTTTGCGCGCCACCTCCGGGTAGTCCTCGGGATACCAGAGATCGATGTCGCCCTTGAGCAGGTTCGAGGCCTGGAAGCCGACCATGTTCACCGGGTCCTTGGCCGAGCCGTAGGGTGGTGCGTAGGCCAGTTCCAGATGCTCGAAGTCGTACACCGACATCCCGGCGCGCAGTGCCACCGCGAAGATATCGATGCGTTTGTCGACGCCGTCCCAACCCAGCACCTGGGCCCCCAGCAGCTTTCCGTCGTTCGGCGCGAACAGCACCTTGATAAACAAGGGATGGGTACCGGGGTAGTAGCCTGCGTGCCCGTTCTGGTGGGTGTAGACCTTGCGGAAGTCGATGCCCCGCTTGCGCAGGTCCGACTCGGTCATGCCGGTTCCGCCCGCCGTCATGTCGAAGAGCTTGACGATGGCCGTTCCCTGGTTGCCCCGGTAGGCACTTTCGTGGCCAGCGATGGTGTCGGCCGCGATGCGGGCCTGCCGGTTGGCCGGGCCGGCCAGCATCGAGAGCATCGGCTCCCCGGTCATAAAATTGGGGGTCTCCACCGCATCGCCGGCGGCGAGGATGTCGGGCACTGAGGTACGCATATGCTCATCGACGACGATGCCGCCGAGCGGCCCGATCTTCACTCCCGCATCCTGCGCGAGTTTGATATTGGGCTTGACGCCGGCCGCCAGGACGAGGATGTCGGTGTTCAGCGATGTACCGTCGGACAGGTCGGCCACGAGTTGGTCGCCCTCTTCGCGGATGGCATTTGCCGAGGTGCCAAGCCGAAGCGACACATCATGGCTGCCCGCGTGGAAATCCAGGATCCGCGTCATCTCGGGGTCGAGCCAGGGCATCAGCCTTTCCGAACGCTCGATGACCGTCGTTTCGAGTCCTCGCATCCGGAACGCCTCGGCCAGCTCCAGGCCGATGTAGCTGCCGCCCACAATGACGGCCCGCTTGGCGCCGGCATCGAGCCTCGCAATGATTCGATCCATGTCGGGGATATTGCGCAGTACGTCGACCCGCGGACTATTCGCCCCCGGGATCGGCGGCCGGAACGGCTCAGCCCCCGGGCACAGTACCAGCTTGTCATAGCTCTCCCGGTAAATCTGGCCGTCGTCGGTCTCGTGGACCTCGACCTCCTTCGCCGCCGTGTCGATGTGGATCACTTCCTGGTTGGTGCGCACGTCCAGCCCCAGGCTCGCCGCCAGGCTCTCGGGGGTCTGCAGCAGCAGGGCATCCCGGTCGGGGATCTCGCCGCCGATGTGGTAGGGCAACCCGCAGTTGGCGAACGATACGTAGCGGTCGCGCTCGAGTACCACGATCTCGGCGGACCCGTCGAGCCGCCGCAATCGGGCAGCGGTTCCCGCGCCGGCCGCGACACCTCCAACGATGACAACTTTCATAATCCTTTCCTCCTCTCCGTGCGTCGACGTCCCTGTCGCCGCCATTTTCCCGAAAGCTAGTCATTGCGATTGATACCGGCAAGTCCCCGGATGATTGGATGCAGACCGGTAGGGGCTTGGCTATACATTGGTTAGTTTCCGTCCATAACCCGCCAAGACGCATGAGCGCACGGAGGCCCGAGTTAGAGCCATGCCGGAGCAATTGCCGAAAGAGCGCCACGAAGAACAGATAAATGCTCGAACACTCAATTTCTTCCGTCTTGGCGCGCTTGGTGCCTTTGCGAGGGTTTTGTCTTATGGATGGGAGTTCGAGTTGTTCCGTGGCCCTGTGCCGCGGCGAGTCGAAATCGGTTTCCTTAAACTTGCGGGAGAAGGAGAAATGGGGCGTAAAAAGCGCGTTCAGGCCGCCGGGCCCCGGGAGGCAACTGCCGCCTGTCGGGCCAGCGGGGGAGTCCACCCAATTCGCCGCCGGCTCATTCGGACGGGTAGCAACGCGCTATATTTGCTCGCCACCTTGCTGACGCTCCCACCGGTCCTGGCCGAAACCGCCAGTGCGCCTTCGCCCGAAGCGCAGGAGCCCGACAGGCTCACCGGCGACTGGGGCGGCAGCCGAACCCGGCTCGAAGAGCGCGGGATTAGCCTCGCCCCCCGGCTCACGCAGTATTATCAGGGCCTCAATAGCGGCGAGGGCGATCACGGCTATGAGTATGGCGGCAAGGCCGACCTGTTGCTGAATGCCGATCTCGGGAAGCTCGGTTTCTGGAACGGATTCTCGATGACGGTTCACGCCGAGTACAACTTTGGACAACGCGTCAATGGTCGCGGTGGCACGGTCGTCCCGGTCAATACGGGGTTGGCATTCCCGGGGGAGGGGGGAGACTCCGATGCCTTCGACCTGTCGAGCGTCTATTTCGGACAGAAGTTTGGGGAATCCTCCTCCCTGTTATTCGGCAAGATCAACATGATCGACATCGCCTCCACCAAGCCGTTCATGGGCGGCGCCGGCATCGATGGTTTCTGGAATACCACGTTCGCGGCCCCGCCCAGCGGCACGGTGCCGCCGTACCTGTTCGGCGCACTGCTAAGCGTGAAGACCGAACCGGCCACCTACGGCTTGTGGGTCTATGACCCTAACAGCGTGGTGAACGAGTCGGGCCTGGATGATCCCTTCGGTGACGGTTACACCGTCCGTGGTTCCGTGGACTTTCCCGTCTCCCTAGGGGGCCTTGGCGGCCATCAGGGCTTCGCGGCATCCTACAGCACCCTGCCCGGAAACGACCTTGCAGATGTCGGCCGCCTGCTTCTGCCAACGCCGGTCGGGTCCCCTGACATCAAGGACAATCGTTACTATGTTGCCTACTCCTTCGATCAGTATCTTTACCAATCAAAAGTGAACCCCAAGGAGGGATTCGGCCTGTTCGGGCAGTTCGGCATCTCCGACGGCAACCCGAACCCTTTGTACCGGTCACTGCTTCTGGGCGTGGGCGGGACCGGACTGATATCCGGACGGAGCCGGGACAATTGGGGTTTCGGTTTCTATTACGATGACTGGAGTTCGGAATTGCAGGATTCGCTGGAACCCGTCTTCGAACTTAGGGAAGAAAAAGGCATGGAGATTTTCTACAACGCGGCTGTGATGCCGGGGGTCACCGTGGGGGCCGACTTGCAGATCATCAAGCCGAGCCTGTCGAATGACACTGCCGTCTTTTCCGGTTTGCGGATGGTGCTCCGCTTCTAGTGCTTAGTCAATTCCCCCTTGACTGAGCACTAAATAACTGTTCGTAACTCGCTACACAACCGGCGGCAAAGATGGGCTCTCCGGGACTCGCCGTGAATACACCCGTGTAAGCTCAATGGCGGCTTCCCTCGGCAACTGCTCCCTGCGTTGCTCTACCTCCTGCATCCATGCAGTCGTGCCGCCAACGGTCCCGGAGAGCCCATCTTCACCGCCTCAGGAGAAGTGTTCCGCAGTTAGGAAAACCTATTTAGCCCGTTTGCCTTTCAGCCGAGAGCACCGATGCCATACGACACAATGATGAGAAGCATCACCAGCGAGGCGGCGCTTTCGATCAGCATGAACACCTTCGCCCGCGTTGTCAGCGGAACCGTGTCGGCCGCACTGAACGCCGCGGCGGTCGAGAAGGAGAGGAACAGGTAGTCGACATAGGTGGGCCGCCAATGCGGCGGCGCCTCATCGGGCGCACCCATTTCAGGGAAGAGCCAGTCTGATCGGGGGCCCATGTCGTTGGCGCGGGCCTCGGGACCGCCCCGATCGAGCTGCCAGTACGCCATCGAGAACGCGAGGATGTGGGTGAACCACGCCCCCACAGCCGTTCCGAGCAACTGGCGCCCGCTCAAATCCCCCGTCTGGTGAAGCATCTCTCCCACCAGGTACCAGACGGTGACGTAGGTTGCGGCCTGCGCAAAAAGGAAAAAGATCAGCGTAAGGGCCCGCTCGACCCGGCGCCACCGCCTGTCTCCTCGACTCAGCCGGACACCCGCCATCGGGAGCACCAGTCCGGCTGCGATGGCGAGGGTGACCCAGGAGGGAAATGGGCGAATGCGAGCAGTGGCCGCTATCAACAGGGCAGACACCGTGATGACCGCGAGCGCGACGGGCCAGCGGGGTTCAATACGAAACGGTCGAGATGGCTTATCAACGGGCATCGTGATGATTAGCGCGTGGTAAAGCGATACCGCGTCGAAGTTTGATAGGTCTCGCCCGGCCGAAGCACTGTGCTCGGAAATTGCGGATGGTTCGGTGCATCCGGATAGTGTTGTGTCTCCAGGCAGAACCCGCTGCGATAACCGTAGGGGCGCCCCGATTTACCCGTGAACCGTCCCTCGAGATGATTCCCCGTGTAAAACTGCACACCGGGGGCGTCGGTGTAAACCTCCATCACCCGGCCTGAGTCGGGTTCATACACCTGCGCGGCCAACACCATCGTGTGCTCGTCCGCCTCGCCGCGATCGATGACATAGGTGTGGTCATACCCGCCCGCCTTTAGTTGCGCGTCATCCTTGTCGATGTCCCGGCCAATCGGCTTGGGCGTGCGGAAATCGAATGGCGTGTCTTCGACCGGTGTCACTTCACCCGTCGGGATCTGCTCTTCGTCTGTCGGCAAGAAGGCATCGGCATTGATTTGGACGACATGGTCCGCGACGCTCGGCTCACCCTCGCCCTTGAGGTTGAAGTAGCTGTGGTTGGTCAGGTTGACGATAGTGGGCTTGTCGGCCGTTGCCTGATAGGCGATCTCCAGTTCATTGCCATCGGTCAGTCGGTAGCGCACCAGAACGTCCAGATTGCCGGGATAGCCTTCCTCCCCGTCGGCCGATCGGTATCGAAGCGCCAGCCCGGTCCAGCCTTCGCCCTCAATCCGCTCCGCCTCCCAGATAACCTTGTCGAAGCCGACCTTCCCGCCATGGAGGTGGTGCGTAAGGTCGTTGACCGTCAGTTGAATGGCATGCCCGTCCAGTGTGAATCTTCCGTGCGCAATACGGTTTCCGAACCTTCCGACCAGAGCGCCGAAGTACGGCACCCCATCCGCCATGTAGGCTTCAGGCCGCTCAAAGCCGAGGGCCACGTCGGCCAGGCCCCCCTTCCGGTCCGGCACTTCGACGGAAGTGACTACCCCGCCGTAGTTGGTTATTCCCACGCGCATGCCTTGGGCATTGCTCAGCCTGTAATGCTCAACACCCACCGGAGCGCCCATCTTTATCGCCGTTGTGTAGCAAGGTTATGAACATTTATTTAGTCGAACGTATGAAATCAGGCGCAAAATTCGCGCCTTCGGACGCCGCATGTATGGGTTAGAAACGAACACCGGCATAGACCCTGGTACTTCGATAGAAGTCGGAAACTTGTCCTTGTAAATCGCCGTCGTCATAGGAGGCGTCCACGGACAACCGGTCAAACCCCAATCCGAGCACCACGTTGCGCACGGCACGCCATTCCACGGCCAGGGTGGTGTTGTCCAGGGATCCTTCAAAGCCACCACCGGGATCGAAATAGACGGCGTCCGTTTTTAACTTCAGGTGCGTGCGCGGGCTGATTTTGTAGTCGAGCCGGAAGCCGATCGTCGGCGCGGGGGCACCGCCGCTCACCTCGGCCTGGTTCAACGGGCCCTCCAGCTTGAAGGAGTAGTCTGAAATGACTGCGCCGAGGCCCAGGCCGAGTTCGACGTCATCGGAGTGGTGAAAGGACCAGGTATATCCGAGTTTTGCAAATGTCGCTTCAATTTCACTGTCCACAGAGGTGCCTACAGCGAACGTCGTGTCACGGAACGTGATTTCCCGTTCAATGGCCTTGGAACCTTCGCGGGTGAAGCGAACCCAGCCGAAATCAATTCGGTGAGACGGAGTGAACCGGTAGTAACCCTCCAGCCAACCCGGCGTAATCTTTTCTTCACCATTGAGGTCGCGCTCGAAGTCGATGCTTGTGCCGATCACGCCGCCCGACGAGTTCACAGACACCTGGGTGGAAGTACTATAGACAGCATTCACTCCCGCATTGAGGGCAAAGTTATCCGGGTACTCCTCGGCAATGGCCGGGTGGACCAGGAACAGTATCGAGGTGCCCAGCGGGACAGCCAGTCTCTTTCGAGCCATTGGATTCCATCCTTTATGAAGCGACTTCTATAGTAAGTAGACGCCTGCCCGGTTGTTGTCTAACGCATTGGCGCTCGAAACCGTGAGATAGTGCCAGCTCCAGGGTGCGAGGCTGACATAGAGGCCCGATGTGCTCATTTGCACGCCGCTCCGCAGGTATTCCTGTTCGTTGATCGGGTCAGTCAGACGCCACTCCGCTTCGGCCACGTCTGGCCACGGCAGAAATATCCGGCCTTGGGACTCGCGTCCGGAATCGTTGATGATGACCACCAGGCGCCGATCACCGGCCCGCCAGCACCAGGCCAATAGGTTGTCATGGGTAGGGTTGTCAGGCCAGCCGCCGGTCTCGCACAGCGACCATTCGCCCCGCAGCGCCGGCTCCGCGCCGACTGCATCCAGCAGTCGCCGGTAGAAGCCCTGAAGTTCGGTGTCCTCGGGCTCATCCGGGCGGCGGCGCAGAAAGACCGGGAGCCGGATGCGGCGGCCCTCGAATTGGCCTTCATGGAGGAGTTTTGCCCCGGGCAGGGTCAAGATCGCCACGGCGGCGGCCTTGGCGCGTTCAGCCGGGACGAGGGAGGCGGCTGCCCGTTGTTCGTCATGATTTTCAATAAACCGCACCAACTTGTTCTGATACCGCCGTTCGGCGTGCAAGTGGCTCCTTACGCTCGCAGCATCATCATGCAGTAGCCGATCGTAAAGGCGCTTGTCGTAACAGTAATCAAAGCCCTGCTGCTGAAGAGCCCACTCCAGGTCCCAGTAGGCCTCGGCGATAAAGAGCAGGTCCGGATGGCGCCGGCGCACCGGCTCGATGACGGTCGGCCAGAAATCGGCCTCGGGCGGCGGCCCGGCACGTTCGCCCCAGGTGCGCGAGAAAACGGCGTTCATCATCAGCATGGCCATATCACAGCGCAGCCCATCGCATCGCTCGGCAATGGAGGAGACTGCCTCGATCGTCGCTTGCCGCAGACCTTCATGAAACGCATTGACCTGGGCGACGTCCCGCCAAGGCGGGAAGTAGGGGTCACGCCCGCAGGCGATGATGTGGTCGTTCGATTTGAAGAAAGCGCCGGGGTCGTGGTGCAGGTCGCCGGCACTGCCCTGGATCAGGTACTCCGGGTGTTCCTCGACCCAGGGATGATCGCGGGCGATATGGTTTGGGACGTAGTCGAGGACGAGCATCAACCCCCGTTGCAATAAGGCCTCACGGGCGGCTTGCAGCCCCGCCTCGCCGCCCAGCCGGGCATCGGTGTGGTAGTCGCGAACGCAGTAGGCCGAACCGATGTTGTCCTCGGGCCGATAGTCGGGCAGGATTTTTTCGAACTCGGCACGCAGGCTCGCATTCTCACTCGCAATGGCGGCGCCTTGTGGGCTACGCTCCCAAACGCCCATGAGCCATACGGCGTCCACGCGCCACGCGGCCACCCCGTCCCACTCCGACTCGGGCACCGAGTCGAGGCTGACGGGCCGACCGTATCGTTGCGAGAGGCCGTGGAGCCAGGCCCAGGTGTTGAGCTCGTAGATGACCGGGGCTTGGCCCACCTATATCCTCAGCTGCCGGCCCTTCGTTCGCCGATGTGCCGCAAGGCGCCCCCTTTGCCCAGTTCGAGATAAGACTGCGCATCGAGTGTCCCGAAGATCTGCATAAGCGGGGCGACCAGACCGGTCCAGCCGGTCTGGTGACTGGCACCGAGGCCGGCACCGTTGTCGCCGTGGAAATACTCGAAGAACAGCAGGTGGTCGCGCCAGTGCGGATCGTTCTGAAACACCTCGCTACCGCCGAATACCGGGCGTCGTCCCTGTTCATCGCGCAGGAAGATGCCCGCGAGCCGATTCGTAATCTCCCTTGCCACCTCGAACAGGTTCATCATCTGTCCCGAACCGGTCGGACACTCAACTTTGAAGTTGTCGCCGTAATAGAGATAGAACTGCAGCAGCGACCGGATGATCAGGGCGTTAATGGGGAACCAGATGGGGCCGCGCCAGTTGGAGTTGCCTCCGAACATGCCGGTGTCGGACTCGGCCGGTAAGTAGTCCACCCGGTATTCCTGCCCCTGGACATAGAACACGTAGGGCTGCTCCGCGTGGATGCGGGATATGGAACGAATCCCGTGGGGGCTGAGGAACTCACGCTCGTCCAGCATCCGGGCGAGAATCCTGCGGAGGCGGTCCGGGTTGACCAGAGCGAGCACCGAGCGTCCCGCTACCCCGAAATGCCCGGGGCCCATGGTCTGAACGGTTCCCACGCCCCGCACCTGGGAGGAGCGGCGCTGGACGTGGGACATGAGATGGGGAACCCGTTCACGCTGGTATTTCTCGACAACCGTGGTCGCACACAGGGGTAATAGCCCCACCAGGGAGCGCACTTTCAATGGCACGGCCGAGCCGTCCGGCAGCCGTAGCACGTCGTAGTAGAAGCCGTCGTCCTCGTCCCACAGCCCGGTGCCTTGCGCGCCCATGCGGTTAATGGCCGAGGCGATAAGAAGGAAGTGATCGGCAAACTTCGGCGACAGGTCATCGTAAACGGGATCGTGAGCGGCCAGTTCGTTGGCGATCTCCAGCATGTTCTGGCAGAACATCGCCATCCACGCGGTGCCGTCGGCCTGCTCGAGATAGCCGCCGGTGGGAAGCGCGGAACTGCGGTCGAACACACCGATATTGTCGAGGCCCAGGAAGCCGCCTTCGAAGACATTCCGGCCTTCCCGGTCCTTGCGGTTGACCCACCAGGTGAAGTTCACCATCAGCTTGCTGAAAGCGTGTTTCAGGAACTCGACATCACCTTCACCGCGGAGTTGCGTCTGCGTTTCATAGACGAACAGGGACGCCCAGGCGTGAACCGGCGGATTGACGTCACTGAAGTTCCACTCGTAGGCCGGCAGCTGACCATTAGGGTGCAGGTAGTATTCGCGAAGCATCAGGTCGAGCTGCCGCTCGGCGAAGTCGACGTCCACCGACGCCAGCGCCACGGCGTGGAAGGCGAGGTCCCAGGCGGCGTACCAGGGATACTCCCACTTGTCGGGCATCGAAATGACGTCGCTGTTGACCATGTGGAACCACTCCCGGTTGCGAATCGACCGGGGCATTGGGCTGACCGGGCTGGCGCCGTGCTCGTCGAGCCACTTATCCACATTGAACTCGTAATACTGCTTGGTCCACAGCATTCCCGAGAGGGCCTGGCGTATCACATTGGCGGCATCCTCGGTCGCCGAGTCCGGCGTAATCGAGCGGTAGAAGTCATCGGCTTCGCTACGGCGCAGCTCGACCAACTCATCAAATCCGGCAAACGGCTTCGGGTCGGCATCTGCGGTCAGACGGAGGCGGATCACGGCCTCGCTCTCCGCCCCGACTTCGATGTGGTAGTGAGCAGCGGACTTGGTGCCCACGCGTTGCGGGTTTACCGTATCCGCTGAACCGTTGACGATGGCGTCGTTGATGCCGTCCTTTACGAAGGGCGTCGGGTTGTCTCCCCCGAACAGACGCTGGTTGTTGGTCTCATTTTCGGTGAACAGCAACGGCACATCGCCTTCGCACAAGAGGTAGCGTTTTCCGAGCTCGGGGTGCCACGCCTCGACCACACCGCTCCCATCCGTACCGGCCACTTGGTTGAGCGCGGGTTTGCGTGCTCCTTCCACGAACTGCCAGGTGTTCCGGAACCACAGGGTCGGCAGGATGTGCAGCGGCTTCGGTTCGGGGCCGCGATTGCAGGCGGTAATCTTTACCAGGATGTCGTCGGGCCCGTTTTTCGCGTACTCGACAAAGACGTCGAAGTAACGGTTTCCGTCAAAGGCCCCTGTATCCAGCAGCTCGTATTCGAATTCGGAGCGGCTACGGGAGCGGTTGACCGAGGTCAACTCCGAATAGGGGAATGCCGACTGGGGGTACTTGTACAGGTACTTCATGTAACTGTGGGTCGGCGTATTGTCGAGGTAGAAGTAATACTCCTTGACATCCTCGCCGTGGTTGCCTTCGCTGTTTGTCAGCCCGAACATTCGCTCCTTGAGGATCGGATCCTTTTCGTTCCACAGGGAGAGTGCAAAGCACAGGTGCTGCCGGTCGTCGGATATGCCGGCTATGCCGTCCTCGCCCCACCGATAAGCGCGTGAGCGCGCCTGATCGTGGGTGAAGTAGTTCCAGGCGTCGCCGGAGTCACTGTAGTCCTCCCGCACCGTGCCCCACTGGCGTTCACTGAGATAGGGCCCCCACTGCTTCCAGGGAACGCGATTTTCCCGCGCCTCCCGCAGCCGATGGATTTCCGGGTTCGTCGAAGTCGATGTCAGGGTTTCCATGGAAGACCTCCTTGTCAGCCATCGTGCAGCGCCTTTGGCGCTTCCCCGCGCTTGCCGCATGTGCAACGGCTCGTGATTGGGCGAACGGTTGCCGACAGTGTAGTGTTCTCTACTTCGAACCGCTGCAGTCACTTAAGTGGATTTCGCTGCCCTGTCGCCGAACGAAAAGCACACCTCAGTCATTCGGAGAGCCACGCGCCCCGGGGGGAGGGCAACTTGGCAAGCATCACAGGAACAATCGAACCACCCGATTGATGGGGCCCCGGAACAGGATGTAAGGAACGAAAGCGAGCAGGGCCGCTACGAGAAGCGACTCGCCCGGATAGACCCAGCGAAAAACAATGATCTGATAAACAACGTCGAGAATGACCGCGAAGACATACACCTTGGCTACGGCTTTCCATCCCTCCCGGAGCAGTTCGGCGCGGTGCCCGGCGTCGGTAAAAACGGCCCAGAAATAGGGTGGGCGTCCAGCCATGGCATCCCGGTATCCGTCACGAACCGCGAAGGACATCGCAACGATCGGCTGCAGGAGCAACCGAAAGGTTAGTGGTCCGTGCAACCTGCCGATGAGATCGTCCCAAACTCTCTGGAGTATTTCGTCCAATTCGTTCACCTCACGCCCGAGTTCGACGAATCGTGGGAAAAGATACGCCTTATCGAAAATACTTAGCCTACAAGTCCATCGTTCGGGGACCGGCATCGGCACAATTACTGAGAGAAATGTTCGACAGAACTGAATAGCCAGCAGTGGCGGGGCGCCACCGGCGTCGGCGAGGCAAGGCGATTCGTGCCGGGTGGGGACAGTCGGCGGACGACGGCAGGCTGGAACCGGTTTACTATGCCTGCGCTGCTCAAGAAAAGGCAAAGGGACGGTGAAGTGCCGGTTCGCGGGCCCCGAATCTCACCGTCCCATTTTGTCTCTGACACTGATACATTCAAAAACGCCAGGCGACGCCCACGTTGCCTACCCAACCGCTCAGGTCGACGTTAACGTCATCGATGACTACACCGTCATCAATATCCGTCACTTTCCCTTCAACGCCTCGATACATCACTTCGCCGACCAGCGAAAGGCCATCATCCATCCCCAGTTGGCCACCGAGAACGCCATACCAGCCAAACTCGTCGTCGATGTCCCCGACGTTGGTATCCAGGATGTGATAGCTGGCGCCCGCGCTGACGTACGGGTTAAAGTCCGAATCAGGCGCAAAACTCCAGGCAGCCCCGGCTTCGATCGGAATGTCCTCGACTTCAATGTCGAATCCGTCCCGGTCAGAAGTCACATCCTCGTAGTAGGTACCCCGAAGCTCAAATACGCCCCAGCGCCATGTGGCACCCGCGCCCCAAGTATCATCCGCATCTTCGGTATCCCAATACGACCCGTACAAAGCCAGACTGCTTTCACCCTGTGCGTACCCGATAGCCGGCACCATCGCACCCGTTGCGAGCAGGCAGAGTAGCAATCGATTCTTCATGACCACCTCCGTGTGATACTCATCTGAAACTCATCCTCCTGGAAAGGTAGCCGACTCGCTGCGGAGTACAAACCGGAACCCGACCATTACGGAGGTAAATCTGTAGACCCTCGGCCATATAGTGCGGGCTATCTTTTACGGAAGTTCACCCCGGAGTGGAAGAGCCAAGCCACGCAAATATACGGAGCTCAGTGATTAAGACAGGACGCCATCGGTAGCGGGCAAACTTTTGATGGTTTGGATAACGTGGGCATGGAGGGAATGCGTATGACGCCGAAGGAAATAGCACTCGCAGTGGCAATGGGGGTAACAATGATAACGGGCAGCGCATCGGCACAGAGCACGGTCGCGCCTTGCCCTTACGCACAAGGCTGTGCCAATGGCTATCAGGGGCCCACGGGACCCGGCTACGGTAGCCGCATGGGGCCCGGAACGATGGGACCCGGTTACCGTGGCTACACGGCGCCCGGTTACCGTGGCTACATGGGGCCTGGGTATCGTGGCTACATGGGGCCTGGTGACCCTGACTACGCGGGGGCCGGTTACCGTGGCTACACGGGGCCCGGTGACCCTGACTACACAGGGCCCGGTTACCGTGGCTACATGGGGCCCGGTGACCCTGACTACACAGGGCCCGGTTACCGCGGTTATATGGGGCCCGGCTATGGCGGGGTGGGCCCCGGTGATGAGGGGCAAGGGGGAGGGGAGTGATGCAGAGGCGCTAATTGACACTCGAGGAAGCCGAAACGGTCATTCCCCTAGGCTCGAGGCGGTTGTCGGTCGCACGGCGGCCCGAAGGCCGCCGTAACCTAGGAGTAGCTGGAGATCACTCCCGCGCCATCATCGTCTGCGCCTCCTTCTCCAGGTCGCGGATACGATCGCGGCCCAGTTGGACGATCACCTGCTTAATCGTCCCGCCCGTGAACTCAAAGGGCGGCCGGTACTCCTTCGAGACCGCCTGTCCGCTGTCGCGGCCCACGGCCAGCCCCTCGCCAACCAGCGAGAAGTAGGCCGGCTGCGTCTTGATTGGGATACTGCCCACCACTTCGTCGTCGATGAGCAACTCCACTTTACCGGTGGGGCTGGGGCCATCCATTCCCTCCCGTTCGAAACGGGCGGCGAGGACGTGTTTTCCGGCAGGCACGTTTCGGTCCGAACTCACCTTCTGCTCGATCTCGCCGAGCCAGTTGTAGACGTAGTGCAGCCGGCCCTCCTTGATGAAAAGGGAGTGGCCGCCGAAGCGTCCGCCCTGGGCGAACAGTACGCCCCCGGGCCTCGGGTCGTCGATGGTGACTTCGGCCGCGATGCTGTAGGAGCGCCTGAGGGTCTTGGCGGAGACATGGTTCAGGCACGTCGGTGCAGTTGGGATAATAGAAGTAGACATCCCGTTCTTCGGCCGGCTGCGCCCGCGGTGTCATCACCACCTCGGGAGGCGTGCGGTCGTCGAGGGGCAGGCCGTTGTAACGCCCGGCGAGCATGAACCAGAGTTGCTTCATCTGCTTCAGCGGAATTGGGGCTACTCAGTACCTGTTTTCCAAACTGTCTGTATGTTGTGGATTGTAAAAGGCTGGGTCGCGCTGGTCGGTAGCACCCACTCGATGCGTCGGATTAAGTTCTCCCTGATCTGTTTGCGAACCAAAACCTAAGAGCCGTTCAGCTGCTACTCGACACTGAGAGCGCAATTCCCGTCGCCTCGCTGTTGCGAGCCGCCAAACGAAACTTGGCCCGCGGTGAAGTAAGAACCGTCCCTAGCATCACCGAACTAGGGAGAAGGTGTAGAGGCGGGAAGGAAATGAATAGATTAGCTCCTCTAGTGAATAGAAAAAGCAGCCATGATGCCGTCCTCCGAACGCGTTATTTGGCGCCAAAAAAGCCGCTCAGTGAGTGGCGTCGCCTCTGACGGGAACGAGCGCGGACGGCTAGTCAGGAGCGAGACGGACCTTTTTTCTTCGCCTTGCGGTTAATCCGCCCTTGCGGTGGTTTGCGGCGATTCGGTTTGATATCCGAAGTGCATTTGCAGCCGACAAGTGTTACCGACCCCTTCTTGGCTTGACGTCGGGTCGCGTAGTGCTGCTGGGTCCTTGTCACCCTGTGACCTAGGGCTGCGATGGACTCCTCTGGCCAGCCTTGCGATTTCAGCTGGGCACTGAGAGCGTGTCGATATACATATGGGGAGAGCCTCTCGTTGCGGCGCTTCAGTTCGGGGAATTCGCATCTGTCACCAATGCGGGAGACCCAGTCGTAGAGCCAGTTGGCATCGGCAGTGATAACTGCCTGACCGCTACCGGCCAAAGCCGCAAGATGGCGTGTCCAAGAGGTGTTCCTTTTGGCGAACAATTGCCGCGATTCCTGGCCGGCGGTATCCGAAACTTTGACCCCTTCGACTTCGATAACGACGAGGCCTTCGGCATTAACGTAAACAGTTACGCCTTTCTCGATTTCTGCAGGTCGGCACCCGCATGCCGAAAGGACTGCGACCGCTGCCTGCAGATCGGCAGCGGTGCCACGGGCACGTGGGTGGTTAATTTCCTTCGGCAGCTGATCCCAGACTCGGTTCATCCAGTCGTCTGGCAGATATTTCAGGACATTTCGCTTTGACTTTTTCTTGGGGCGTTTCCGGTTTTTCGAATGATCAGACCAAGATAAAGTCGTCCGTTCACCTGCTTCCAGGGTTACGTGGCGGCGATCGGGATCGGCGGGATAGGCGTCGAGTAGCGCGAGGCAATACTTCATTCCATTGACAAGCCCCCACCAATTGCGACTCTCTTGCTTTTCGCATTCCGCCTTTTCCAAGACCTGCTCGAGCAGCGCGGGGCCAGAGTAATTCAGAGCCGCGCGATAGACGTGGAATGTACTTTTCGACCTCATCTCGGTCATATAGACCTCCGTATAGAGAAGCCTCCTGAGCTTCCCTGCGTACTGCTTAATGGTCTTTTCTGAGGGAGGCGATTTCACTCTGAAGCGTTTTCGCCACTGGGCCACATAATGCCGTGCTTTCTCGATGTCTCTGAGCGCCTCGCTGACCGGTCTTGTCGAACTCGACTTCTCCGCTTTCTCCATTTCCGTTTCCTCCATCTTCGACTCCTCGTTCTATTTCCGTTTCCGAAAAAAGCGGCGTGCAGACATAGCCGTCAAGAAATCGTTCGCCGCTATATTATTCCGAATGCCACATTCAGAATAATATAATCATCTCCGCGCTTTGCTAGCTGTTTTTTCCGGAAACGAAAAGGAAATTTTCGGAGGCTAATTCGAAATGCCGGGTTTCTGCAGGGCAGTTTCTCGTGCACTTCTTAGGTGCATAAGAAACGCTGTTTTCGGGTGCTAAATCGGCTTGCCCGATGATGTGAATCACAAAGCCGTTACAGCAAATGTTGCGCTAAAACAGCACCTTATGGGGCTAAGGAGAAGGTGGGAGAAGGATGGATAGCTTCCTGGTGCCGTGGAATTCCCGTTGTCGCCCACGACATTTTCCGTTGTCGTCGGCGACAATATCGTAGTCGCCGGCGACATCAAGATTGTCGTCAGCGACAACGGAATTAAGTCGGAATCTTCATTTCCGATCCGTGGCGAAAGCCGGTGTTTTCCGGAGCAGGGTTTCCGGAAACCCTGTTCCAGAAACGAGGTTTCCGACAATTCCGGCCGGAATCGGAAACGCTTTTTCCGAAAAAGCGGCTCACTCCAATGCCCGCTTAATGGCCTGCCAGTTGCGGTTTTCCACCCAGGCGAAGCGGCATCGGCCATTGCTGCGCTTGGCCTATAGTGCTCCGACCCGCTGCTTCTCTTGGCTGTCCCGGCCATCTGCGATATGGGCGCCTTTGTATTCGACGGCCACAGTCACTCCGTTCTGCATTCGAATGACAAAATCCGGGTAGAACTTGTCCGAAGCCGTCTGTAGCCAGAAGGAGGTGGGCTTTCGCTCGACATTTCGGACCCACCATTCGACACCTTCCAGTTCATTCGCGATGAATTGGGCGCAGTCGAACTCTTCGCCTTCGGACTTGAGGTTGCCGATTACAGGGAAGAAGTGCCGCTTGATTGGAAAAAGTCCGGTGGCTTGGGCACACGTCCAGGCGCAGCACGTTGAAGCGTTAGCCGATAGGGCTCCGGAACAACAACTTCGGTGCTGGCGAGGGGTTGAGTCGATGTACCGAACCCACTTGGGCATCGAGTCTTCGGATTGGCAGCTCGAACTTGCCGTGGCGCTGGAGTTGGGCCGCAAGGCGCTATCGGAGGTGGGGCGGGTCATTGCACCCCTTATCGACTTGGACATAGGGGATTGGATAAAACTTCCCGATGGTAACCGGGGCCGTATCGCCGCTTCGGACGGCGGAACACTGATCGTCGAGGTCGAAGGAGAACCCCAACCCATTCCTCTGTTTCAGGCTGGAATCCAGCGAATAGTGGACTTCGAGACTCGTCGCCAGAGGCCGGCGTGAATAAATTTCCACTCTTTTTGAATAGAATAGGGGCTTGCTTCCTTCCAATCTAGATACGGTCAACGAGCCTACTTTTCCTCCTCCTTTGCCGCCCCCGCGCCAGGCACTTCAGAGTCCGGTACGTACTGGATAAGGTCTTCGATCCGGCAGTCGAAATAGGCGCAAAGCTTATCGAGAACTGCCGTTGTCGTGCTGTATCCCCGGCGATTGATGATCTTTGAAAGCGTCATCCGGTGGATCCCGGTCTCTTCGGCAACGTCGGCTAACTTAACCCTCCGTGCCTCCCGAAATTCCTTCTCGGCGATCTGTTCGCGGATTTTGTACCGAATCATAAATGTCTTCTGAAGTAGCTGTTTATGGACCCACGATAACAAAAAACATCAAATTAGGCTTGGCATTTACAGATTTCGTTCTACACTGGCTAGTGGTGAAGCCAAATAGCTTCAGGGGTGGGGTGAAAAGCTGCATTTGAAGTCAAATCTAAGGAGAGCCTGAAAATGAAGATGAGAGAAACCACCTCGCGCGCCACCCGCCGAGTTACCGCTTCGGAGCTTTATGCGGCGATTCCCAAACACCGTCGGGAGGTCAAAGAGGCGCAATTCAGAAGGAACATGGCCCGCGGGTTATCGCCGGAGCTGGCGTGCCGTCGTCGTGCTAGCTTGCCGCTCCACGGCTGGATATACCGAATCACGCATCTTGCGACCGGCCGGGAGTATTACGGCGCAACGACAACTCCGGGGCAGCAGCACCGCTGGGAAGGACACGTCGCCGACGCCCGGCGCGGGCGGGGTTCTCCCGGTTCTCTAGAGGAGGCGATTAGGGCCGAGGGGTACCGGCGAGAAAGCTTCAGTGTCGAGCCGATTGAGTGGTGTAGTGATCCGCAGACGCTGGCTGCACTAGAGCGGTACTACATTCTGCACCACCGGAGCTTGGCCCCGCATGGGATGAATCTTGATCCTGGCGGAAGCCTCGGGTGCCTGTTGAACCGAAAAAGTTTGGTTGCAAACGGCGTCCGCTACGGTTCGATCCTCGAGGCTTGTCTGGCCCATCGGGTTAGCCCTTCGCTGTATCACGCAAGGAGGCGGCTCGGTTATTCGGTAGCACAGGCGCTCGGGATAGAGCCGGCACCGGCTCGCACTGACTTGGAGCGGTTCACCATCGACGGCATCGAGTATTTCGGTAAGGGGGCTCTAGCAAAAGCCTTCGGAGTAAATCGGGCGACCGTTGTGACCCGGCTGCGCAACAGCTGGACGCCAAGACAGGCGGTGGGCCTCGACCCGTCTCCTGAGCCCACCCGCAGTGCGCGTCGACTTCCTGGAATGGCGGCACTGAGCCGAAAGTCGGGTGTACCGCTGTCCACCATTCGACACCGTGTTCTGATGCAAAAGATGTCAGTTTACAAGGCGCTCAGGCTGGGCAAGCAAAACGGCGGCTATGCCGTCGCGTTCACCCACAGGGGACGGAAATATGGGTATCCGAGCCGGCGGAGTGCAGCCGCGGCCTGGGGAGTGAAATACGTAACGTTAAAGCGGCGGCTAGCTCAGGGTGCGACTATCAAGCAGGCCCTGGAGGTTGAGCCGTTGCCCAGCCGACGGCGCCGGCGTCCGAGGTGCGTCGCAAAAGCTCGGGCCAAGCCGTGCGTGTTCGGAGGGAGGTCTTACCCCTCTCGCAGCGCATTGGCCCGGGCTCTCGGCTGCGAAAAGCAGTGTGACATCAACTGGGCTATTGGGCTGATCCGACAGGCCAAGACCGAGGAAGAAGTCCGACGGCTCGTTACCGAGCGTCTGGGCCGGTTTTCAGGGAAGTAAACACCGCGTGGGGTCGGTGATTGAAGCTTGGGGTGGTTCGAAATTGGGGATTCGCTAGACAACGAGTTTTACGAATAGGAGACCAAGATGAACCGCTTCACTATTGAAAACTTCGAGTCCGGTTTTTCTTCGTGGGCCAGCTTCGGCGACTTCGTGGAAGACGACTCGCTGCTGGATCGAGTTCTGGAAGAAGATATGTCGAGGGCAGGGAGGCATTCCGGATCGGAGTTTGATGAGTACATCGGGACCCTCTGTGACTTCTACGAGCAAGTGGGGCGCACCTCTAGCACCGATGAGATCGGCTCAGAGACCGTTCGCCATGCCGAGGAGTGGGTCGAGCACAGGACGGTACGAAAGGAGATTGGGCACTTGCCTGAGCCGCGGACTCGTCGGCGGCGGCTCTAGCCGGCCCGGCTGACAGAGAAGGGCCGCCTTGAGAGGCGGCCCTTTCTGGAAAGAGCAACTTCTGGCGCGAAGCCATCGGTGATATTCGAGGGGAGCAATATGTCTGTGCCATTCGCTCTGGACGTTGAAGCCACCGGCCTTCATTGCCAAAGCTTTCCAATCAGCGTCGCTTGGGGCTGCAGCCTGAACTGCATTGAATTTCATGTTATCCGACCGGAACCGTCCTGGTACGACGACGGATACGGCTGGGATGTCGGGGCGGAAAACATCCACGGATTTACCTACGGGCGACTGTTGGAGTGCGGGGAGCCGGCTGACCGAGTCGCGCGGCGGATAGCGGAGGCGCTGGAGGGGCGAACCGTTTTGTCGGATGCGCCGGACGCCGACAGGGCGTGGCTGGATAAGTTGCACGCCAATGTGGGCATCGGCCGAACGTATGACCTGATGCATATCCGGCACCGTTTGCCAAAGACCTATGACCCCACGCTCAATAAAGTCGCCTACGAAGCACTACGGCAGCAGGCCTATGCAAGGTCGGCGGCCAGAGCACACACTGCGGACGGTGATGTTACGGCACTACTAACGATGCTCTGAGATTGCGGGTATTTAGAGGAGCCCATGGGAGCCGTGACCGAACTGAATATCCAAGCAGAAGTTTATCAGAACGTGGGGTTCCGTCCGGCTCAAGAGGACGGCTACGCGCTATTTCCCGTTGTGAACGGACAACACATCGCGGCTGTATTCGATGGTCATTCGGCGGGTTCAGACGAGCTGGTCCAAGGGCTGGCAAGACAACTGCCAAATGAGTTTGACCGGGAGTACGACAGGATTGACCCGAGGGGCAGTGTTAACCAGGAACGTCGAGTGCTGCGAGGTACACTCAGACGCCTTGTAAAACGTTACCGGAATGAACGCTGGCTCGGCTCGACGGCAACGGTTGCCTGGTTTCGGCCGCTGGACCACCAGTCCCTGCGAGTGCATATAGCGATTCTCGGGGATTCGCCGGCAGCCGTATGGGACGGGAAACGCCTCTATGTTCCACCACTGCATGATCCCGAGCACCACCCCGACCGAAAGAAACTGCGGGCTTTCCTTGATGCCATCGGAGAAAACGACCGTGAAGAGTACGAGGCTTACCGCCGCGCGGGAATTTCACGCCGCTATGTTTGGAGAGTTCGCTCCGGAGACGACGCAGACGGAGTGGGCATGACACGGGCCATAGGGGACGAGAGATTCGGCAAGCTGCTTATTCGACGACCGGAAATCCATACCCGGGAAGTGCCGGTTGAGGCGGGAGTGGTCGTTCTCGCGACGGATGGCGTTCTTGGTGGCAACAGTTCACCGAGCGGCGTTCGGAGTCAAATGGCCTGGATCGTCGAGAAGTTGAGGCGCGACAAGTGGCCGCTTCGGCAGGTTGGATGCTCAGGCTTTTTCAAGTCTGGCGATAACCGCACCATCATTGCGGTCACGTTTAATCGCTGATTTGAGGCTCGTCGAGCGGAGGTGCTGCGGGCGGGCTATGCTACTTGACCGAATAGTTGCTGGACGAAATCGATGTATTCCTCCGGTATGGGACGTTCGTCTGCTTCGTCCATGACGATTTCGCGTGCTGTCCGTCCCCTCCAGTCCCGTAGGCCAACATCCGCGCCGGCATCCAATAGCCGCTTTGCGACGGGGATGCTGATGGTTTCCATCAAGGCAGTATAACGGCCACTCTCAGTCTGTAGGTTCACGTCGGCCCCAGCTTCGATTAGGTCTGCCACCATGCCTTCAAATCCGTCTCGTGCGGCGGCCATGAGCAGGGTTTCGCCATCCTCCAGCCGCATGTTCACATCGCCGCCGGTATCTCGCAGTTCGGCTATATAGGCCGATAGGAGCGCACGTCGGGACTCGAGATTCGTCGCATCGACTACTTGTTGGGCCTGCGACATCTCCCTTCCTCCAGTAGGTCTGATCTCAATACCAGCATTCTAGCAGTTGGAGAAATGGTGCCGCGGCCAAGCCTCTCACGCGCCGGCCTCTCTATACTTGGGTTGTCCCACCCGCCCGTCTTGCTGTAAATTCCCGCAACCGTCTATGTGGGAATTTTGCGGGAATCGGTCCTAAAAAGTGCGGTGCTGTACTGCATTTTGTGGCAACGGGCGTCCTGTAAGTGCATGAATTAACAGGGATTTTGGCCGCGAGTTCGGGCTACGAACCAGGCGGTCCGAGGTTCGAATCCTCGCGGGCGCGCCATCTTCGAAAAAGCCCGCGCTTTGGCGCGGGCTTTTTTTTTACTCCCCTCTTTGGCATCATCCGGAGTTCGAGTGCGGGCATGATCACCCGGCTCAGATAACGTCGTTCGGAAAGAAGCTTTCACAGGGGCGCGGTTGGCAACTTAGCTAGCCGAGGATTCGCCCCTTGTCCGGTCCACGACCCCTCGAATCGGCGGGTGACGGGCTGCGCGTATATCTTTATGACGTCGGGAGCGCTTCTGCTTGCGTTGAGCAACGGTTTTTCGAGTGCGCTCGCTGGCCGGTTTTTCAAAAGGAGCGGGGATGGGAAATCGCAGTTTCTCGGCGAGAATGCCGTCAGGATACGGGTTCGGCCTTGGGGTTTGGCCCGTTTTGTTGTTGGGCGGCCTGCTAGGTCTGACTGTTCTCTACAACTTTTTGCTATTCCATACCCTGGTCGAGCTCTTCGCCGTTTTGGTCGCCATTCTGGTGGCGGTGGTCGGTTGGCAGACCTATCCCTTCTCACGCAATGACTTCCTGATGTTTCTGGCAGTGGGGTACTTCTGGATCGGAGTGCTGGATCTGCTGCATACGCTTACCTACAAAGGGATTGGAATCGTCGAGGGTGATGCCGCCAATATGGCGACCCAATTTTGGGTTGCGACTCGATACCTGGAAGCCTTCGTCCTGCTCGCCGCTCCGGTATTCGCCGTTCGACGACTGCATCGGGGGTTGGTTTTCTCCGCCCTAGGGGCGATAGCCGTCGTCATTTCCGTGCTGATTTTCGCAGGGCTCTTCCCCAATGCGTTCGTTACCGGCGAGGGGTTGACCACGTTCAAGATCCTGAGCGAATACCTCATCATCGGCCTGCTGTTCCTTGCGCTTTGGCACCTTTGGGAGCGACGTGAGCAGCTGGATCGGCGCGTCTTCGTCTTATTGGCGGCCGCAATCAGTCTTACCATACTCTCCGAGTTCCTGTTTACGCTTTACGAAAGCGTCTATGGCCTCGAAAACTTACTGGGCCACATCGCCAAGCTCCTCTCTTACTGGCTGGTGTTCGTCTCTGTTGTCGAGACCTCGCTCAACCAGCCGTTTCGTCTATTGGCCCGCGGGGCGACCACTTACGATGCGATCCCCGACCCGATCCTGGTGATCGATCACGATGCGATCATTCGCCAGGCCAATCGGGCGGCGCGGGTGCAGGCCGGGGAGACCGACCCCGCCGGGCAATCCGCCCACCGGCTCTTTCACCCCAGGGAATGGAGCGAACAGGAGTGCCCCCTTTGCCGGCGTATTCGCGGGGAGGTCACCGAACCGGTCACTTTCGAGATCCCCTTCGAAGATGCCGGCGTCTGGCAACAGGTCACGATCTCACCGTTCGGGGCCCCGGGTACTTCACAATCCGGGGTCGTTCACGTCAGCTACGACCTCACCAGCCGGAAAAAGGCTGAAGAGGCACTGCAAACGCGTAATGTAGAGTTGAACTCGATTCTCGGCTCGGTCGGGGATGGCATTTTCGGCGTCGATAGCGAGGGCCGGGCCGTTTTCGCCAACCCGGCACTGGAGCGGCTGACGGGATGGCGTGCCGAGGATTTTATCGGCAGGGATACGCACTCAACGCTACACCAGAAACCGGAGGGCCCGGAAGCGCATCCCCGCGAAGATTGCCGCGTCATGCAAACACTGCGGGACGGAAGTACCCGTCATTCGGATGATGATGTTTTCTATCGTCGCGACGGTGCAGCTTTCCCGGTTTCCTTCACCAGTGCACCCTTACGGGGAAGTGACGGCGCCCTCCGGGGGCGGTGGTCGTCTTTCGGGACATTACCGAGCGAAAACACAACCTGCAGGCCATCGCGGCATCAGAGCAGCGCTATCGGGCGCTGATGGAAAACGCCAGCGACGCTATTGCCGTGGTGGGTACCCACGATCGCTTTGTCGATGCGAACCGCCGCGCAGAGGCCCTCTTCGGCCGCTCGCTCGATCAATTGCGGGAGCTGACCCCCCGGGACATCCATCCTCATGAGGACGAGGCAGTGCTGGCGCGGGCATTCCGGGATATGGAGGAGTACGGCCATTCCCTGTTCGAACACCGTATCTTGCGCCCGGACGGAACCCTCATTCCGGTGGAGGTCGCGGGGACGCGCATTCGTTATGGCGGGGATACCCTATTCATGGGGACATTCCGCGATATCTCCGAACGCAAGCGCATTGAGGAGGAGCGGCAGCGCTATGGTCAACAGCTCGAATCGACGGTCGCGGAGCGGACCCGGGAACTGCAGGAGGTGAATCGTGAAATGGAAGCCTTCAGCTACTCCGTCTCTCACGACCTGCGGGCACCGCTGCGGGCCGTGAACGGCTTCGGGCAGGCATTGATCGAGGATTTTGGTGATCAGCTTGATGAGGAGGCGAGGGGATATATCGAGCGGATGCGCAATGCATCGACCCGCATGGGCCAGATGATTGATGGTCTGCTTGACCTCTCTCGGGTGACACGCCGGGAAATCAATCCCGAAGTGGTAGACTGCAGTGCGTTGGCAACGGAGTTGGCCGAACTGGTCGCTGGAAGCGACCCGGAACGGCGCGTTGAGTGGCGCATTCAGCGGGGCATGATTGCTCGTGCCGATCCCACCCTGTTGCGGATCCTGATGCAGAACCTGTTTCAGAATGCATGGAAATTTACGGTGGAACGCGATCCCGCGATTATCGAAGTCGGCCGGATTGATAGCGAAGAGGGGACCGCCTTTTTTGTGCGCGATAATGGCATCGGCTTTGAACCTGAGGATGCCCGCACCCTTTATCAGCCCTTTCAACGACTCCACCGGGGTGATCGCTACGAAGGCAGCGGTATCGGGCTGGCAACGGTGCAGCGGATAGTCCACCGTCACTCTGGCCGGATTTGGGCGGAGGGAAAACCCGGAGAGGGAGCTGCTTTCTACTTCACTTTGCCCGATGAGAATGAAAGCATTGAAAAATCGTCTAACCTATAACAGGAGTTTTCGGATTGTGATCAGCCCCAGCGTCGCAATATTAGCCGACGTCTTCGGTCCGAAAACTCCTCGATCGAAAGGAGCAGAATAAATGGAGAACGCCTCGATCCTGTTGGTCGAAGATGATCCTAATGATGAAGAGCTTATTTTGCGCACCTTGCGCACGCGCGGGCTGCAGGACAAGGTATTCGTGGCCCACAACGGTCGCGAGGCACTGGATCACCTGTTCGATTTGGAACGGCCGCCGCGGTTGATTCTGCTCGATCTGAAATTGCCCAAAATGGGCGGGTTGGAGGTGCTACAAGCACTCCGCGTCGATAATCGAACCCGCCTCACTCCTGTGGTGGTTTTCACGTCGTCCATCGAGCAGACGGACGTGACGACCAGCTATGATTTGGGGGCAAACAGTTATGTGCGCAAACCGGTCGATTACAAAGAATTTTCCGAAGCGCTTAAACAGGTCATCGACTACTGGTTGGGACTAAATATGCCCTCTCCGAAGCGCCAGGACCGACACTAAGGGCGTACCTATGCCGATGAACAAGCCTCCCATTCTGCTGGTCGAGGATGACGAAGTTGACGTCATGATGGTGCAGCGCGCGTTCAAGAAGCACGGCATCGACAATCCGTTGCATGTGGCCGAGTCGGGCGACAAGGCCCTGGCCATGCTACGCGGTCAGGATGGGCCAAAGCTGGTTCCCAAGCTGATCCTGCTCGACCTCAATATGCCGCGAATGAACGGAATCACTTTCCTGAAAGAACTCAGGGCCGATCCCGAATTGAAGGCCTTGCCGGCCGTCGCATTGACCTCTTCGAGCCAGCCCTCGGACAAAGCCACTGCGTTCGAGTACAACGTCGCGGGCTATTTCATCAAGCCCGTCTCCTACGAGGCCCTGGTGGAACTTTTCGGTAGCATCGGACGTTACTGGCAATTAAGCGAATACGTTTAGTGCCCATCCGACTATGGTGTAGGTAGTGAGCGGATTTTTGGTTCTATTTGCGTCCGGTTATGGGTCGCTACCGGGTTTGCGAGCCGGGGTAGGGCTTCGGTTTTGGACGAAGCGTCCGGCGCGAAACGCGTACCCGGGATAAACGGAAGGCAAGGAGGCTTTCCGGGCTCACTGTGGGACGTCGGAGCCAATCCAGGGACGTTCAAGTAGGGCGGGCTCGACTGGATTGGACTGCGGCGAGGCAAAAACGTACAAAGCAGAGGGATCGCGACGGCATGGAAGCCGATACCGAACCTTCCACCCTATTGATTGTGGATGACGATGCGGTCGATCGTGAAGCGATAAGGCGGGAGCTGGAAATAGCGGCCCCGGGTCACTTCATCGAGCAGACAGGCGAATCCGAGGCGGCTCTGGATAAACTCCGGCGGCGCGAATACCTGGCGGCCTTCGTCGACCATCGTTTGCCTGGACGCTCCGGCCTGGAGCTTCTCCAGGTGGCGCGTAGGGAGGGACTGACGACCCCGGTCATCATCCTTACCGGTTATGGCGACGAGTTGTTGGCCGTTGAGGCGCTCAAGGCCGGAGCGGCCGATTATCTCCCAAAATCCCGTTTGGCAGCGGACCGAATCCGACTCTGTCTCGAAAGTGCGAAGGCCCTGTTGCGGGGGCGCGTTCGACCGTGTCGACTCGATCGCCTGACAGGCCGCGAGCGCGAAGTCATGAACCTGCTGGTCGCGGGCAAATCCAACAAGCAAGTGGCGTCCGAGCTGGGGATCAGCCGACGCACGGTGGAAAGCCATCGAGCTCATATCATGGAAAAACTCGAGGCCGGCTCACTCGCTGAATTGGTCCGTTGCGTGCTTCAGGCCGGACCACCGGGACCGCCTCCGTAATGATACGGATTTCCACCGACGCTCCGAGAGGTTGAAATAAGCCTCTCCAACGACGAGGGGCGGGGCGATGGAACATCGTAGAGAGAGACGCAAGCGCGTCGAAATGCACGCTGTGGTCCGGTACGAACGGTTGGGGCTGGTCAGTGGGCGGGTTCGTAACATTGGCGCGGGCGGAATGGGCCTTGAGGCCGGTCCGATCAGGATTCCCCGCGACGCCCCGGTCGAAGTCCATTTCCGCTTCCCCGGCGAACACCGAACCGGGTACGCGCTGGCCGCCTCGGTTGCCTGGAGCGCTCACGGGGAAATGGGGCTGGTATTCCGGGACCCGGCTCCGGCGATCAAGCAGCGACTCTATGCGGAGCTCTACGGAACGCCGCTCGCCAATCCCGGTTTTCGGAAACGCTTCCACGGTTAGCCCTTTAAAATCCGCGCGAAGGGGCTAAGTTTAAGGTGCAAGGAAGCTGTTCTGTCGGAAAAACCGGACTCCAGGGAGAGGAGAACCCCGAACATGAGCGAGCAGGCCCTCACCGCGCTTGTGGTCGATGATGATGAGTGTGACCGCATCGCCATGCGCCGTGCGCTCGCCCAGATCGCACCGGGTATGGAAGTACACGATGTCGGTTCGAAAAAGGGGGCCCTGGCACTTCTTTCCGAACACCCTTTCAACTGCGCCTTCCTCGATTATCGTCTTCCCGACGGCGACGGGCTCAGCTTGCTGCAGACGGCCCTCGAATCGGGCGTCACCACGCCGCTGGTCATGCTCACCGGCCTTGGGGACGAAGCGCTGGCGGTGGAGGCCCTGCAAAGCGGCGCGGTGGACTATCTCTCCAAATCGGAGCTCACCTCGGAACGGCTGCGGCGCTGCCTCGGCCGGGTCGCTGCGGGCAAGGCAGGATTGGCACCAATCCGTCGGAAAGGGCGGGAGAGCCCGCTTCGTTATCTGACCCGTGCCATCGATAACGCCGCTGAAAGCATGATGGTTACCGACTCGAAAGGGCGCATCGAGTACGTGAATTCCGCGTTCACCGAGTTGACCGGTTATGAGCCGGAGGAGGTTCTCGGGCAGACACCGCAGATGCTGAAAAGCAGGGACACTCCGTCGGAAACCCATGCGGCACTCTGGCAGGCGATCACCTCGGGACGGGTCTGGCGGGGCGAGCTGACCAATCGCCGCAAGGATGGTACAAACCTGGCAAATGCCTTGACGGTTTCCCCGGTTTTCGACGAGCAGCGGCAAATCGAGGGATTCATCGCAATTCACCGTGATATCAGCGCGGACAAAGACCTCGCCGCGCGCATGGCACGGCTGGCCAATACCGATGGGCTGACGGGGCTTTATAACCGTCGCCACCTGATGGAGCGCATGGAGCAGGAACTCGCCCGGGCTCGCCGCTATTCACGGCCGCTCTGCCTGATGCTTGTCGACCTGGACCATTTCAAGCGAGTGAATGACCGCTTCGGACACCTGGTCGGCGATGAAGTCCTGGCCGGCAGTGCGCAAGTCATCAGAGAGGTTTCCCGAGCTTCGGACCTGGTAGGCCGTTACGGCGGGGAGGAATTCGTCGTGGTGCTGCCCGAGACGGCCGTGGAGAAGGCCGAACCCGTGGCTGAACGGCTCTGTCGCCGGTTGGCCGGGAAGCGATTCAATGCGCGAGCAGACGAGGTCGAATTGGCAGTGACCTGCAGCATAGGCCTGGCAGAGTTCAGTGCCGAGGGGGACACCGACTCGCTGATCGGCGCCGCCGACGCGGCGCTTTATGCCGCCAAAGCGGCGGGAAGGGATCGGGTGGAAGTGGCCGGAAAAGCTACTCCAGCCGAACCGCAAAAACCTCTTCCAGGGACGTCGTACCGTTCCTCGCCAACATGAGGGCGTTCTGGGTCAGCGTCGTCATTCCGAAGTCGATCGCCGTTGCCTTGATGTGGGCGGTGGAGAGTCCGTCCGTAACCGAGGCTGCCAGGGCCTCGTTCATCTCGAGTAACTCGATGGCGGCGATCCGGCCGTGGTAACCGGTGTGGTGGCAGGCCTGGGGCAAACGCCGTTCGGCGATATTCATCCGCCCCATAATCTTGATTCGGCTCACCAGCGGCGGCAGCAGCGCCCGGCTGAAGGTCGCGACTTCTGAAGCTTGCCGTCGATACGGCAATAGACGTCAACCTGCTCTTTTGCCGATCGAGCGCATGCCGGATATCCTCCGCAGCGGCGATAACCGGCTCAATGTTGAGGTTGCTGTTAAAACGCAGCACCTTCACCGCCTTCCAGTCGAGCGGGTTTTCCATGGCCACCACCAGATGGTTGCCCTGCTGGGCGAGTGGCAGCATCGTGTAGCGCTGGGCGATACTCGGGGGAAGCAGTGACAATACAGCGGGGTCGACCGGGTAATCGCCTAAATTGATATAGGGGATGCCGAGCTTACGTGCCAACGCCGCATTGATGTTTTCTCGATTACACAGGCCCATCTCCACGAGAATGTCGCCAAGATGCCGGCCCGGTTGCCCACGCTGGATCTCCAGCGCGGCGTCCAGATCCTCGGGTTCGATTATTTTCTCACGGACGAGGATCTCGCCCAGACGCTGATCGGTGGGTGTGACGCCGCGCAAGACCCTCGAAAAGAGCCTCGCGGCTTTCAACGGCATGTTGGGTCATGGGCCCATCCAGCGGCTGACATGTGCGCCCAATTATCGGCTGATCCGATGTTGATGTGAACCATGGGAAGCCCCTTTTCTGACAGCGATACAGTAGCTCGAATGCGCAGAAGCACCCATGTCCTTCAACCCGAACGACCGGGTGGGTGCTCAATCGCGGCTGCAGGCAGCCCCCATGGCCATTTTCCGGTAGGAAAGCCCGTAAAACATCTCCAGATAGCGACGTGTTTCATCGCGGTCGAGATTGGTGACGTACTTCCAAAATCCATAAATGCACGAAAGCGATAGCAGGCGGTTGGCGTAGAGTTCCCAGGTATAGCGCTCGTGGATTCGCTTGAGGCCCGCTTCGGAGATCTCTTTCCAATACTCCGGATCCGCTTCGCAGCGCCGGAAAAATCCGGCGACCGCCTCGGCCGCCTCGTCGCCGTGGTTGGGATCAATATGAAAACCGGACAGGCCGTGCTGGATGATCTCCAGAGGGCCGCCGTAGAGCGTGGCAAAGGTGGGAAGGCCGGAGGTCATCGCCTCAATCACGGTCAGGCCGAAGGCTTCGAACAGGGCCGGCTGCACGAATACTCCGCGCCGTTCAGCCACATAGCGGTACAGTTCGCCCGCGAGATGTTTGTCCAGGTGTACGCCGAGCCAGCGTACCTGGCCGTCCAGGTTGTATTTCTCCATGAGTCGGTGCATGCGCTCGATCTGGTCATGCTCCTCGCGATCACCCGACTCTTCGGCATTCACGTGACCGGCGATCGCCAGCAGGTTGGCCCGCTCGCGCAGCTCCGGGTTGCGGGCGTACCACTCGACCAGGCCGCTGATGTTTTTGATCTGATCGAGACGGGCCATCGTGAAAATGACCGGTTTATCGGCATCCTCAAGTCGTCCCCGGGCATCGGGCCGCTTTCCGCCGAACACCAATCTTTCGATCTCCTCGTGCAGGCCGGGCAGTCGACGTTTGGTTTCGGTGTAGGGAAAGTACACATCGGCGTCGGCACCCGGCGAAACAATATTGAATTTGGGATCGAACACGTCGATCCCGTTCACCACGCGATGCAGGCCCGGCATGGTAAAGGCGCTGTAGGATTCGTATTGACCCACGCTCTCTGCGGTGCCCGCAATCTCCTGGTAGGTGCTGGTGACGATGAAGTCGGCCGCATTCATCGCGATCAGGTCGGCGGTGAACTGACACGAAAAATGATATTCGGGATCGTTTTCCTGCCAGTACAGGTCCGAGTAGAGATACTTCGCTTTCTCCAGGGCGTGGGCGATGTTGCATTGGGTCACGTGCAGGCGTTGTGAAAGCAGCGTTGCCACCAGGTTGCCATCGGAATAGTTACCGATGATGAGGTCCGGTCGGGTTCCCAACTCGGCCAGCATCTCCCGCTCCACATCGAAGGAGAAACGTTCCAGATAGGGCCAGACCTCAAAACGCGAGACCCACTGCGGAAGCACCTCGCCGTTTTCGGCCCGAAACGGAACGCGCAGGATACGGGCGTTTCGGGTGCCGACAATGGATTCCAGACGCTCGTCGCAGTTAGTGTTGCCCGCTTCCGGAATGAGCCGGCTCACCACCAGGATTTGCGGTTCGATATCCAGGCCCTGTTCGTTGACCCGACGGCGGATCTCCTTTTCGAGCGCACGTACCTGGTCGAGGATGTAAACCACCTGGCCGCCGGTATCGGGAAGGCCCAGTACGTTTGACTGGCCGAAAAAACCGTGTGGCGAGAGGATGACCAGGCTGAAGATCATCGGCATCTCTCCCAGAAACCGTGCCAGGGGCTCGGGGGCGGGCGCTTCGAGAATGTCGGTCAGCAGTGATAACTGCTCCCGCATCCGTTCGGTAGTGCGCCCCCAGCCGGGTTCAAAACCCAACTGCTGAAGGGTATGACCGACGCTGCTCCACTCGGCCTCCAGAGGCTGCTCCGATAGATACTCATCGGCTTGGTGCAGTGCGTGGCGAAGTGCCGTTACATCTGAAATCCGGTCATTCAGCATTAGCTGGCGGCCTTGGCACTGGTGCATTCGCAGGAACTCCAGTAGCCGTTTGTCCCCCTTGCCTATCTCCTGGAACAGCTGCGATGAGAGCCGCCGGTTGAGGAATTCCACGCCGCGCCCAATGGAGCGGGGCTCTTTAAGTTTGGGAAATTCACGGTTGAACGGGCCCAGGTCGATTTCGAGCATCCACTGGTCGTGTCGACCACCGTTGTGTACCCGCTCCTTGAAATAGAGAAATTCGGAGGTGGTGACCTCTTCATGATCGAGTGTGTCGACATGGAAGCGAAGAAAGGTCCAGCGAGCGATGCGATGCCGTACCGCAAGGTAGACCCAGGGCGCCTCGATCACCGCTTCCTGGCTGGCACTGATGACTTGAGCTACCGTCGAATCGCAAAGGTTTTGATGTTCTTTCTTATCGCAGAACCGGTTGAACTCATCCCAAAGTTCCGAGCGGAGCAGGAACGGTTTTCCCAACCCCACATAGTGACGTAATAGCGAGTAAATGGCATCGCGGTGCTCGCTGAAAAATTCCCCCAGGCTGTGGATCATGAACCCTCCAGCACTGCTGGTTTTCTGTCGGTTTCAAGAAAACTGTAATGATGCAGACCTTCCAGTATCCCGGCGGCGTAATGGCCTTCTGCGAAATAGATTCCCGGCTCACCCCGCATCCGTTCGAGTTCACGGCTGTAATTGCCGACCACGACACCGAGGACATCACCCCGCAACATTTCGATATCGTTGCCGGAGTCGCCGGCGACCACCATCCGCTCAGGAGGTATGCCCCACTTTGCGCCGACATACCTCAACGCCTGGCCTTTGGAGGCCCGGATGGGCAAGAGATCGAGAAAGGCCTCATGGGAATAGATGACGTTGGCGTGCAGATCGAGATTGCGCAAATAGCGGACAATCTTGCGAACCGGCGGTGCTGTATCGGGATCAATGAAAAAGCTGATTTTGTGTTCGCGTTGATTGTCCTCCGCCTGGGAACGGATGCCGGGGACGTCCTGCATGGCCTGCCGCAGACGCTCGGGATCCCACCGGTAGTCGATGTGCTTTTGCCAGCCGCGGTCCTCAACCATGCGGTTGCCGTAGTAAACCTCACTGCCGACCGAGGTGATGATGAGGTCCGGCAGTGGTATGCCCCACTCATCGAGAACCGCCAGTGTGCTCTCCAGATGTCGTCCGCTGGCGATACCAAAACCGACCCGGTCCCCCGCCTTTTCCAGTGCGCCGAGCAGGGCTCTGAGGCCTGCGCGATCTCCGAGCAGGGTGTGGTCGACATCACACACCACCAGGCGTTCGACCGTCGGCAGGCGGCTGGTCTGGGGCCGGACCGGTCGAGCCTTGTGGTGCTTGCCCAGCACCTTCCGTACCTCTTTCAGGTACTTCTCGACATGGCTCTGCCAGGAGTAATACTTATGCGCCCCCTTGATGCCGCTACTGGACCATCGGCTCCACTGTTTGCGGTCGGTGAGTGCCTTGAGCAAGGCTTCGCCCATGCGGTCGGCATCGAGCGGATCGACCAGAAGACCGTTCTTGCAGTGGGCGATGATGTCACGGGGGCCGCCATCCTCGGTGGCGACGATGGGGAGTCCGGTGGCTGCCGCCTCGATGAGCGTCAGGCCGAAGGGTTCCGTGAGTGCCGGATTCACGAAAACACCGCGGCTTTTTGCCGCCAGCCGGTAGAAGTCGGGGACATCGCCGGCGTGGTGGTGTTTCGGATAGGCTACATGGCCGTAGAGGTCGTAGCGGTCGATAAGCAGCAGCAAGTCGGTGAGGACTTTGCGGGGACCCCGATCCATGGCGTTGATGTCGTCGCGGTTGCCGGCAACTACCAGCAGGTTGGCCAAGTCGCGAATTGATTCGTTTTCGCCATATGCCCGTAGCAGCGTCTGAATGTTTTTACGTTCATCGGCCCGCGAGAGTGCGAGGATGATGGGTTTGCGCGGGTCGTTCAAAAAACGCCCGACGACATTTTTAACCCGCGAATTGTCCAGTAGCCCTTTCGGCGGATGAAAACGAGTCAGTTCGGTACCCGGAGGGATCACCTGCATTCGGCGCGGGTGGTAGTTTTCGTAGAGGCTGTACTGCTCCTCGACTTCCTGGCGGGTACTGGCTATCACCAGATTGGCCACGTCCATCGCCATCTCTTCGGCATCGATCCGCTCGTTGATGCTGTAGTGTTTTTCGATTTGCTGCGGTTTGACCTTGCGATCCAGGAGTCGCCGGCGCTTTTCGCGTCCGAGTGAGTGGCCGGTGTGGATCAGTGGTACGCCCAGAAGGCCCGCCAACCGGGCACCGACGTAGCCGGCATCCGCATAATGGGAATGGATGATGTCGGGAACCCGTCCCATGGCCCGAACATGCTTTAGCGCCTGGTCGGCCATGGAGTCCAGGTAGGGCCAGAGCACCTCTTTGCGGAGGTAGCGTCGCGGGCCGCAAGCGAGGCGGACGATATTGCCATCAGGGGCTATCGGCTCGATGGGCTCGGCATAGTCCCGGGAGACCTTGGGATCGACGACTCGGCGTGTCAGCAGGTCCACATGAGCCACCTCGGGGTGCTTCGCCAGTGCCCGGGCCAACTCCACGACATAGGTGGTTTGACCTCCGGTGTCGGCATCCCGGCCCAGCTCTAGATCGTGGCCACGGATAAGGCCGTGAACACTGATAAGTACGATGTAAAGTCCTTCCCTCTCGGCTAGATTCATCACTCCCAACGGCTCAGTTGCGTTTGGTAGAAATCCTTGTCGGTGACAGTCGCGCCGCGGATGCGGCAGATTTCGGCGGCGAAGCCCAGGGCCCGGTCGAGGATCTGCGGCAGCGACCAGCCGTGCATCATTCCGAGGATGCATACGGCACTGAAGGCATCTCCGGCCCCTACGGTATCGGCGAGATCCGTGACGGATGGCGGATGCTCCCCCCATACCCCTTCGCGGTCGATGATGAACGCACCTTGCTCCCCGAGGGTGACGATCAGCGTTTGGATACCCAATTCCAGGCGTAGGGCATCCGCGCCTTTTTGGAGTTCAGTCGCTTCCAGAGAGGTCCCTGTGATCAGATCCGCCACTTCGTTGTCGTTGAGTTTGACCCAACGGCAGCCGGTCAGGTGTCTGGTGAGACTCTCTTTTTGCCACCAGGGAGCTCTTAGGTTCACGTCGACGAATACGGGAACGGCGATTCGTTCGCGCAGCAGAGTGAGGGTGGCGGAGGAGCCGTTCTGGCGGGCGGCCAGGCTGCCGTGATAGAGCAGGGCGGGGCGCTGGGGAATGGCCGCCAGCGCCTTGCCGCCGTCGATGAAGTCGTAGGCCCGGTCCGGAAGAATGGAGAAGGTGGGTTGACCCGCATCGAGGGTGATGCGGACCTCCCCGGTGGGGTGTTCTGCATCGAGTTGGAGACCCGCGGTACTCATGCCCCATTCGCTCATGGCCTGGTGCACTTGACGGCCCCGATCGTCATCACCGATGCGGCTGATGAAGGCGGGCTGCAGACCGAAGCCCTGCAGGTGCCAGGCGACATTGAAAGGAGCGCCGCCGAGGACATCGATACCTTCGTCCTCGAAACAGTCGAAAAGCACTTCGCCGAAGATGACCGGCCGCCCCCGCGGCAATCGCTCCTCGCGCAAAATCTCCCCCTTTTATTTGAACTTTAGCGGCCTATGGCTTCCCGGCACATTGCGTCGTATTCGTCCTGGAAGAAAAACTTCTCTTCCCCAAACGCCGGTTGCAGCTGGTGCAGCCAAGTGGCGTCCGGATTGAATTTGGCAAAGAACGGCCGCTGAACCCAGTCGGGATCACGCCCCTGAATGAAGCGCAGCACAAACACCTTTTCTCCGGCGACTTCGGCCACGCCCTGAACTTCGATCTTGCCCGGGCCGGCGCTCATGCTGGGTCCGCGGGCGGTGCGGGCCAGGCCCGACACCTGTTTCATGGCATCGCGATAGATTTCCCAGGCGCGGGCCAAGGGCAGTTCAAAATAGTGCTTCGCCCCGGTGTCGCGCTCGACAAACATGTAATAAGGATAGACGCCCAATCGGGTCTGTGTCCGCCACATGCGCGCCCAGACACCGGCATCGTCGTTGATGTGGCGAATCAGCGGTGACTGGCTGCGGATGATGGCCCCCGTGGCACGGATACGGCGAATGGCCTCATGGCAAATCTCCGTCTCCATTTCACGCCAATGATTGAAGTGGGCCATGAAGGCCACCTGTTTGCCGCCCTCGACGACCTTCCCGATCAGATCCAGGAGTTCTCCGGCGTCGTCATCGGTGACAAAGCGTTGGGGCCAAAAAGAGAGCGCCTTGGTACCGATGCGAATATTGGTGACGTGATCGAACTCCGGCTCGAGCAGTCGTTCCAGATACGCCTTGATGTGCTTGGTCTTCATCACCATCGGGTCGCCTCCGGTGATGAGCAGGTCCGTCACTTCGGTATGCTCGCGCAAGTAGCGGTGCAGCTGACTGGCTTCGTTGGCCGCGAAGCGCAACTCTTTGTCGCCGACGAACTGCGCCCAGCGGAAGCAGAAGGTGCAATAGGAGTGACACGTCTGCCCCTGGCTGGGGAAGAAGAGCACGGTTTCCCGGTACTTGTGCTGTATGCCCTCTATCCGCTCTTCGCCAATTTTCGGAACGTTCAGCTCCCGTTGCCCGGCCGGATGCGGATTCAGTTCATCGCGGATGGCCTTTGCCATCGCCCGAACAACGGTGCGATCGGCGTCTTTGCGTAGCAATTCGGCCATGCGCTCGAACTGCGCGGGCGTCAGCATCCCCGGTTGCGGGAAGGTAAGCTGGTAAATGGGATCTTCCGGGATATTGCTCCAGTCGATAAGTTCATCAATCACGTACTGGTTTACGCGAAATGGCAGTACATTAGCCACCACACGCATGGAAAACTGTTGTTCGGCGGGCAGCTTCTTAATTTGCGGAATCTGATCGAAGTGGCGTTCGGTATAGACCTTGAAGCGTTCGGTTAATCCGAAAAGCTTTTCCGTAGCCACTGACGGCTGTTTGATCTGTGTTGCTGTTTTGCTCATAAAACGAGAAAAATCCGGGCTCGAAAGATTGGCTGACAGTGCCTGTTGGAGAAGGCACAAAATCACGGGAAGAGATTTTCAAGGGATGTCCCGTCGCCGACGGGAAAGACTCTTTATAACAAAGAAGAGTGGGCGGAAGCAAAATAAACCACAAAAATAATGCGGTTAAATGGGAGCTGTTTTAGTGAGCAATGAGGGGGTGAGCGGCCCGGGACTTATCCCTTGGGAGTCTCAGCGTCCGTGGCGCAGGGAGTTGCTGCCGTCCTTGAGCCGGTAAACGACGCCCTGCGGGGTCCGAACCATCTCAAAGGCATCACAGTAACTGCTGGGTGATTCCGAGCCTCCGAGAAACAGATAGCCGCCAGGATTCATCGTCTGCGCTATTCGTTTCAGGATGTCGCTTTTAAGGTCACTCAAGAAATAGATGAGCACATTGCGACAAAAGACGATATCAAACCGACCCAGACTCGCATAACTGTGCATGAGATTGAGCTCTCTGAATGCCACTCGACTCCGGATCTCCGGCCGGACTTCCCAGCGGTCGCCTTGCTGGGTGAAGTAGCGTGGCCGGCTTTCCTCGGAGATACCCCGAGCCAGGGCCATGCGATCGTATGTCGCGGCGCCGGCTTCGCGAACCATGGAAGGCGATATGTCCGTGGCCATTATCTGGGTGTTGGCCGGTAGTGAACCGGGCCGGGACTGAAGGTAGTCCTGCAGGGTGATACTGATACTGTAGGGTTCTTGTCCGGAAGAGCACGCTGCCGACCAGATACGCAGCTGGGACAGACGCTTTTTCGAGATCTCCGGGAGGATACTGTTTTTGAGGATTTCGAACGGGTAACGATCACGAAACCAGAGGGTTTCGTTAGTGGTCATCGCATCAACAATCCGTTCGCGAAGCTGGCGTTCACGCAGGACCGTCAGTCGTTTCATCAAGTCCCCGAACGTCGGGATCTCGAATTCCCGCATCAGTCGCGATAGGCGGCTGGTGACGAGATAATGTTTGTTTTCGCCCAGAACGATTCCGCAGGCCTCTTCCAGGAAAAGGCGAAAATCTTCGTATTCTTTAGGGGAGAGCTGCGGGTTTGTCACTAAGTCGAATTCCGGGCGAGATTTTTCGGGCGCAACTATACCACGAAGCCCCACGGGGGTGATGGGCGATTTGCTCATGACACCGGACAGACAGCGCCGTGGGAACGCGGCGTCAGTCGGGACTCAAGTCGGCCTAGCGAGCGACCGACCGCTCTGTCCTTCGCAGAAATCAGTGGGTGCGGGTTCAAATTCCTAGACTTCGGCGTGTGCGGCCTTATCTTCTCGAAACGCCTTCATGCGCTTTAGGACAGCGTTGGCCAAATCGTCAGGTCGGAACTTGGCAATGAATTCGTTGGCCCCTACCTTGTCCACCAGCGCGTTGTTGAACACCCCACTCAAGGATGTATGCAGCAGCACATAAAGATCGCGCAGGCGCGGGTCTTTTCGGACTTCGGTCGTCAGTGTGTAGCCGTCCATTTCGGGCATTTCGATGTCGGAAATCAGCATCGAAATGCGCTGGGTCACGGGGATCTCTTCGTCGTCGGCCCAAGCCTTCAGTATAGTGAGCGCCTCCCGGCCGTTCTTGGCGAGCGTGCACTCGACGCCGATCTGATCCAGGGTTCGCTTGATCTGATTGCGCGCTACGCTGGAGTCATCCGCCACCAGAATGTGCTGTGGGACGGCATCATTGCCCTGGTTGGCCGCTACGATGGAATCATCCACGGTATCGCTGGTGGGCATCACTTCCGCCATGACCTTCTCGACATCGATAATCTCGACCAGCTTCCCGTCGACATTAGTCACGGCAGTCATGTAGTTGTTGCCGGAACCTTTGGGTGGCGGATGGATTTCGTCCCAGTTGAGGTTGATGATGCGATCGACCCCTTTAACCAAAAAGCCCTGGGTGTGCTGATTGTATTCCGTAATGATCACGTAGCTGTCGCCGGTGTCGTCGAGCGGTCGATCGCCTATGGCCATCCCTAGATCCATCAGACTGATGGTTTTTCCCCGCAGATTGGCGACACCTCTAACCACAGGATGGGCATGGGGCACATGGGTGAGCTGCGGACACTGAATCACCTCCTGAACCTTGAACACGTTGATGCCGTACATCTGACGGCCTTTAAGCTTGAACAGCAGGAGCTCCAAGCGGTTGTGTCCAGCAAGCTGAGTACGGCGGTCGACTCCGTCGAGTAGCCCGGCCATTGCGCTCTCCATTTATTAATGGTCATTTAATACGATACAGTACATCAGCTCTATCGGCAGCCCGCTGCCGTTCTTGAGCTTTTGCGTGGAAGAACTCACTTCGACAAGTGTCGGCTATGTGGCAAGTTTGCCCTGTTCGATTCCCGCTCGGCAACTGCATACTTTTGCCGCCAAATGAACGAACTAACCGACGGGGCTCGCATCTAATTACTTTATGACCGCACGCCACTTCATATATGTGATGAGCCTTTTTGGCTTCCTGGCTTCGGGCGGGGTCGCTGCCGAGATTCAGTCACTGGAGTCTATCCGTGAGACTGCCCGTGGTTTTTTGGCCGAGCAGACGGCTGGATCGGGCGCCGAGGATATCCGCATTACCATCGGGCATGTGGATTCGAGGTTGCGACTGCAGCAGTGTGAACGGCCTCTGGAGGCCTTCCTTCCCCGTGGGGGACGGTTGGTCGGCAACGTTACCGTCGGTGTGCGCTGCGCCGGGGCAAAGCCTTGGTCTCTTTATGTTCAGGGAAAGGTACAGACCATGGCCGAGGTGGTGGTAACCCGGCGCTCCTTGTCCCGGGGGACTTTTCTGACCGAGACGGATGTTGTTCTGGAGCGCCGCGATCTCTCGCGTCTGACCAGCGGGTATCTGACGGACCTGAATCGGGTGATTGGCAAAAAGCTGAGCCGTTCGGTTCGCAGCGGCTTGGCAATCAATGAGACGATGGTTCGGGCGCCGGCGGCGGTCCGGCGCGGGGAGCGCGTGACCATTCTGGCCCGTACCGGAGGCTTGGAAGTGCGTATGGAGGGAGAGGCGCTTTCGGCAGGTGCGCCCGGTGATGTGATCCCGGTACGGAATATCTCCTCCGACAGGCAAGTCGAGGCGGAGGTTATTGCCCCCGGTGTCGTTAAGGTCCGCATGTAGGCTTAGACAAATCAATGTGTTATGGTCCTGTTGGGCCAGTAGATACGAATCTACTAAAGTTTTTCCCCCAAGGGACGATAAGCTGGCCGAGGACAAAGGAGTTTCACCATGCCTATTAACAATGTAACCGGATTTCCGGGATCCCAGGTCCAGCAACGCAATGCGGAGCAGGCTCAGGGCGAGGTGTCGCGGACGGAACCGACCAAAAAACAGGACGAGACCGGTCGTCCCTCCTCGGTCGATACGGTCAGTCTGACCGATACCGCGAACCGGCTGCGTGGACTGGAAAGCACCATGGACAACCTTCCGGTGGTCGATAGCCAGCGGGTGGAGGACATTCAGCGGTCGATCGATGACGGAACATTCGAGGTGGATTACGAACGTGTCGCCGCGAAGTTCCTTGAATTCGAAAGCGGCCTGGGCCAGTAGTGAATGGCTGACGAGCGTTATCTTCTGGACCTGATGCAGCGGGAAGCGGGTGCCGTAGAACGCCTGCTCGAGTGTCTTCGTTTGGAGGAAAAAGCGCTCGCTGAACGCGATGTCGATACTATCGAGCGGCTGACTACCGAGAAGCAGGAGTATCTTGCCGCACTCGAGGCGTTCGCAACCGAGCGCGAACGGTTGCTGTCCAATGCGGGCTTAACAGCCGATCGGCAGGGATTTGAAAGCCTGCTCGAGCAGGCCGGGGGATCAGAAGCACTCACAGTTGCCTGGGAGGCACTGCGCGAGAACCTGGCTGAGTGCCAGGAGCAGAATCTGAAGAACGGCCAAATCCTCGAAGCGAGTCGGCGATTTGCCGGCGATGTGCTCGGTATTCTCCTCGGAGAGAAAGAGGGAACGGAAACCTACGATCGCACTGGAGCAACCAACCAGCCTCGCGGCAACCACACCTATGCCAAGGTCTAGCCTGTAGGTTAGAATCGGTACCTCACCCAACCCGAAAAGCGGGCCCCTCATGGGCGAGATCAAGACCCAGCTTCAAAAGCACTCCGACCTTCCGGCTCAATTGGAGGCGATCAGCGATCCGGTCCGGATTACCGCCCTGGTTCAGCGGGTGGTCAGCGAACGCCTCTTTGTGACGGTGGCGCTCTCAGACGGGCAGGAGGATTACAACAGTACCGTGCTCGGCGTGGATACCGAGGCCGGTGAATTCCTCCTGGATGCGCTCTACCCGGAGACGGGAAACGAAATTCTGCGGCGTGAGGGTTGGCTTCGCCTGACGGCGGGCTTTGACAGTACGTCGCTGACGTTCACCAGCCGCGTGATGGACGAAGGTGAGGAGGCGGGAATTCGGTACTTCCGAGTCGCTCTACCGGCCAGAGTCGATTATGCCCAGCGCCGTGGCCGTTATCGGGTACCGGTGGATTCGATACACAACGTTCCGGTCATTTTGGAAAACCAGCAGGGAACCACGGTGCTGGGCAATTTGCATGATATTTCGGCATCGGGACTCAGTGTTCTTCTGTCCGCTCCCGCTGCAGTGGCGTTCGGTCCGGGCGAGGCCATTCCCTTCTGCGTCGTCCGCATCCCCGATGATGAGCCGATCGTTGTCGGTATCGAGGTCCGGGATCTTCGTGCCGAACAGGGTGACACTACGGTGCTGGGCGCCAAATTTATCGAAATCGACCGCATTGCCGAGCAGCGCATCGACCGTTTCGTGACCGCGATGGAACGCCAACTGCTCAAACATCGCAACGACGAGTAATCCTTCCCCGATCCAATCGACCGATTTGACCAATAGGGTCGGCTCCTATGGTGGCGCTGTGGCATCGGTTCTCCCGCAAATGCTAGAATGGATAGTTAATGCAGGGGCCGTAGCTCAGTTGGGAGAGCGCAGCAATCGCACTGCTGAGGTCAGGGGTTCGACTCCCCTCGGCTCCACCAGTAAGCCTTTAAAATCAGTAACTTACGCCAGTTATCCGGGTCTACCCAACAACCTACCCACAAACAGAAAAGCGATACATTACGACAGGTTGAGACAACGCCGTTAGGCCAAAAAGAAGCCCCGCCAGGGAGCCCGAACCCCGGCAGGGCTTTCAGTCCGATGCTTCGTGGAAGGAGTCACCACAGGGGCATCGGTTCCCAATTCGCCGGACGGACCGCAAGCGGGGAGGAGAAGCCCCAAAACGTCCGGCAAACCCTCTCAGCAGCGTTAAGTTCCTATCTCACGCTCTGCCAGAAGCCCCAGCTTGTCACGAAGGCTTAGCCGCTGCGGCTGTGCCTGCTCGCGCTGGATGAAGTGATCCATTGCCGTCATGGGGCGCGGTGCGCTCATCGGCTGCGAGTCGGTCAGTCTCTGCGCCCGCTGGGCCTTGTCGGCGTATCGCCCAAGCTTTAGGCGGCGGTTGACCTGTTCCGCTACCTGTCCGCCTGTTTGCGCCCGCATGGCCATCAATTCGGCATCAGTTATCGGCTTAACCATCGTTCGTTACCTCCAAGGCTCCAACCTCAACGCCAGACTTCCAGATCGGCGACTGTCGCACCTGCTCGAACTCTTCGGCGGTTATCTGCGTGCGTTTACCGTGGCCAGGGAAGCGAACCCCGGCGATGCTGAGCGGCGTTCCTTCGTTGTGGTTCGCCACCTCCACCAACTCGGGAACCGCTTCCGGCTTCTTGCGCGTCGTCGGGGTGATGGTCACACGGGGCGAGAGAGCATCAGCGTATCGGCTCGCGGTTCGCTGTTCGGCCTGCTTGCGTGCCAGTTCGTCGGCGTGGTCGTTATAGGCGTGCTTATCGAGGATCGCGGCGAACTGGCGAAGCGTCGGAAGCGTGATTCCTTCGTCCCACGGCTTCCCGAACCGGAAGAGCCCGGCATTGGCTCGCCCGCTGGCCATCAGTAGCACAGCCTTGAGCGCGTCGGTTCGCTGTTCGTCGGTGAAGCCCTTTGCGGCGTCCAGGAAGACATCGAGCAAAACCCCGCCGTCGCCCGCCTTCACCTTCGGGTTAGCGATCTGCGTGGTGAGCTGATAGACAACCATCGGGGCGCTTGTCGCGGCGGCCTCGTCGGTATCTTCGAGCGCATCGGCAATAATGCCCGTCAGGTCTTCGCGCTGTGCTTCGGCGCTTACCTCATCGGTCAGGGCATCCCGTGCGGCCACAGCGGCGGCGTGTGCTTCCTCCCGGCGTTCTTCGAGCTGCTTGGCGGCGGCTTTCGCTTCGCTCTCGTAGCGTTCGATAAGGTCGGTCATGTTCAGTGTTGTTCTCCTTGTTGGTCGGCTGATAGTCAAAGCAGTTTGCTGTAATCCCACACGGTCTCTGTCCGGTTCGCTGCTACGCCCGCGATGCTGTTAGCTATGTCATCGTGAGCGCCGGGCGCGTGGTCAATGCTGTCTTTTCCGCTGCGTGCTGTGCGGCGCTCAAGGCTGCATAGCTGATTGACGGTCTTTGGATGGTCGAGTAGTTCGATTTGCCCGCTGTTGATGAGCGGCAACATATCCCGGTAGAGATCAGAACGTGGCTTCTCGGCTAGCTCGTATTCAATCCCCTGTTTGCGGAACGGTTCCCGGCACCACTCGCCGCCGTAACGGTCGCCGGTCACTGTGTTGATCCCGTAGCTCTTCAACAGATCACAGAAGTCGATAACCACAGTTTCAGGGGAGAAGGGCGGCTTTACCTCGCGAACCGCGTCGATAACTGTTATGTCTTCTTCATCGTGCGCTATCGCTAGCGTCATCGAATCAGAAGAGCCACCAGACGGATCGACGAAAGCCCGATAGAAGTTCGCCGACAGGTGCGGCAATTCATACCGCCCAGGCATCACACAAGCCTCCACAGCTTCACGGGAGACGAACGCTTCGAGGTCCGCCCGGAACTGTGCGCCGTATTCAGCCTGTGCGCTTGCTTGGTCGCGTTCATAGGCCTGCTCAACTACACGGGCGGGAAGGCGCGGATTCATTGTTAGGCTGGACGCTTGCGCCACCAGAACAGAGGGATCGTCAGTTCCGAAGTATCGGCGGTAAGCGTTCCACAGTTCGCCGCGTTTCGCGTAGGGACTGGAGAGGGCAATCAGCTTGCCGTCGAGCGTGGCCATTGCCGGGCGGATCGCGTTGATAATCTCAAAGTCTGGATTGGCCGAATCTTCCGAACGCCAGAACGCGATCTCATCAGCGATGCAGCACGCCACCGAATAGCCGCGCACTGAACGGAAGGAGGCTGTTGTTATCTCGATAGCCGTCCGGTTCGATAGTTCAATGGTCTCTTTGTCTTCGCGCACAACCAGACGGGAGAGCATCGCGTTTGATTGCAGCAAGCCGGAAACGTAACGAAAGACAGCACGCGCTTGCTTGCGGTCGGCAGCAAGAACCATCACGCTTGCCACCTCGCCAGGGGAGAGGCGATCCGAGTAATCCACGAAAGCCGCCATGAAGATAGCCAGAAGCGCGGCATTCTGTGACTTGCCGCCACGTCGCCCCACCACCAGCCACAGCTCATCGAATGCCGATTGCGGGGCGCTCTCGCGGCCTGTGAGCGTCTTCCAGTGTTCCGCCTCTGCGTCGGTGAGGGTTAGACCCTGAAAACCAGCGAGAAGCGCCCGCCAAGCCGCCCATGATTCGCCGCCGAACTGCCCACCGAATAGGGCCGGGTCCGTCATCGCATCGCGTATGGTCACAGGGGCCGCGTTCATCATTGGCTAGCCCCTTGGGTCTTCTGCTTGAAGTATTCCGCCAGCGTCGGCACGTCACGCGCTACACGCTGAAGGCCTAGCTTCGAGTAGATGCCTTGCAGACTGTTTGCCGCCTGAGTCCATTTACCAACGTCGAACGCTTCATTTTGCCCGGTAGCCAATAGGCGCTCCTGTTGGGCTAACCAGTATTCAAGCCACAACGCACGTTCTACGAGGGACCGTTGGGCATAGCTCAAGCGGTCGGCTCCCCCTAGATCGTTCGTCATCGCCTGATAGCGTTCGCGCATCGCCTGAGCGATCCCGGTTCGCCCATCCAAGGTTTCAAGAAACCCTCGGTCGAACTTTTCAGGCACGGTGTTTTTCTTTCTTCCCATTGGTCGCCTATTTGTTCGCTAATCGCCGTGTATTGTGGGGCGGGTTGTTGGGTACGGTTTGACGTTACCGTACAGGCGTTGCGCTGTCTAGTGTTTTGGCGGACGGAGGCTCCACCACATTTATAGGCACAGGGTAGGGGCTGAAAATTTCCGGCGATTCGAGCGGGGCAAATCGTCTGTTCGTCTGTTCGTCTGTTCGTCTGTTCGTCTGTTCGTCTGTTCGTCTGTTCGTCTGTTCGTCTGTTCGTCTGTTCGTCTGTTCGTCTGTTCGTCTGTTCGTCTGTTCGTCTGTTCGTCTGTTCGTCTGTTCGTCTGTTCGTCTGTTCGTTCGCAGAAGGTACTCACAGGGGCGGGCGTACCTCATCGCCAGATCGGCGAGTGCCACAAGTGCCACTTTTTGCTCGTTAGTCGCCATTCGATGGTCAGCACCAACGCCTATACACGGGCTTTAAGACGTTCAGCTATTTCATCGGCGCAAAAAAAACCCGCCATGGTGCGGCGGGCTGTATGGTGAATGGCGGGTAGCCTGATCATGATGTCGGTAACGGCGGCGCTGTGGCCATTTCATCTTGTACCGCCTCCAAGCTATCGGCCAACCGGGAAAGGATCTCCCCGATACCGGCGATCTGTTCGTCCCAGGCATCGCCATTGCGAACGTGTAGCTCGTTTTGCCGGGCCATTTCTAAAACCCTCGCGGCTTCCACCACATCGGCAAATGACACATCGTGATCCCGTGCCGTTTGTTTGATGAAGCCCACATAGTCAGATAGCGCGCCATCCTCAACGGGGAGGCGTTCGCGCTCTGATTGTGAAAATAAAGTACCCATTGCTATCTCCTATTGGTTTTTAATTGCTGGCGAACGCACTCTCGGCCAAGTTGGCGGTTGGCTGCGGTAGCCTGTACGGCTTTAACTGCATGTCGCGGAAGCCACGCGCCCCGCCGGATAGCTTCGCGGTGGTGAAGCCGCGCTCGCGTAGTGCCTGAGTCATGGCCTTTTTGGTCCACGTCTTAGCTATCCCGTTTTGCCGTTGCCACACTGAGAAACGCTCGAAGATTGCCGCAGTAGTGGCTTTTTTGCCCGGTGCACGCTCTAGGTGCTCGCCGATGAACTCCCCCAACGTGTCCTCGAAGTCGAGGTATTCATCGCTGGCGGCTCTTACCGACTGAGGAACGCCAAGCCCTTGTTGCTGCCATGCAATCGCCCCATCGATCATCCAGCGCAAGATCGACGGCCACTCGGCTTTGAGCTTTTCAGGCAGTGCGGGATCGCGCTCAGCCTCGGGGATCGTTTGCGTGAAGGGAACCAATACCACACGGCGGCGGATTGCTTCGTCGATGCCCTGGAATGATGGCTGATGATTGCCCGCAATGAATAACGTGAACTGCGGTGTGTACTCGAAGAAGTCTTGACGCATCTTCCTGGCGGTGATCACGTCGCCGCCTGTCAGATCCTTTACGATCGATTCATTCCACGCCTTACCCGCTGGCAACTCGCTACCCACCACAAGGCGCGCCCCGTGGAGCCCGGCAAGGTCTGTCGGGTGCCTATCGTTCACGCTATCGAGGAAGGTTTGGGCCGGGGCGCGCCGGGCATAATCAGCCATGATGCCAAACAGCGTATTGAGGAAAACCGATTTTCCGTTGCTACCGGTCCCATAGGCGAACATTAGTTTATGTTCGGACGTGTGCCCCGTGAGCGCGTAGCCTGCCGCCCGCTGAATAAAGCTGATCAACTCCTGATCGTTATCGAATATGCGATTAAGGAAAGAAGACCACAGCGGCGCAGTCGTACCAGCAGGGGCGGGGGTGATCGCGGTGTGTTTCGTGATCCAGTGTTCGCGATGCGCTGTCAGCAGTTCGCCAGTTCGAAGATCCACGGTTCCGCCCGGCGTGCCCAACAGCATCAGATCCGAATCGAATTGATCTACATTGGCGACAAGGTCAGCGTTAGAACGTGCGAGGTTTTCAACGCTGTTCACGTTGCCCGCCTGCCGCAGAGCCTTGGCGTTGGAGTGCGCGAAGTTCACAATCTTCTCTGCGTCCTTATCGCTAAGGCTTGGGGCTTTATCATTTGCCCACCTGATCAGCCCCTTTGCTTTCCAGTGCAGGAACTCGCGAACGGCGGTTATATGGTAGAGCTTTTGATCCACCTCCCAGCGGCCATTTCTCCAAAACAACCATTGTCCCCACTGCGGGATGTACCGTGCATCCTGTGAAAACCCGGCCACCGTAGAAAGCTCACGGGCTAACGCATCGTGGGACAGGTCGGGATGACCGTCTGCCGGTGTGTCGTCTTCTATGTCCGCGAGGTACAAGCCGCCTGAATAGACCGACTTGCACCGTTTCACAGCGCTTGTGATGGTCCGCTGTAGATAGCTGCGGTGTTTATCCCATTTATCACGGGCCAGCGCCGAACGCCTCATGATCCGTTCGATCCGTTCGCAGTCGCATCCGGTCCAGAAAGCCAGATGAGAAGCCAAGGCGGCATCGGCGCTGCTCGCGTCGAATGGGCGCGGCGGGTTGTGGTAATGGTCCGGGTAAGCGAGGCCCAGGGCATCGGGATCGGCGGTCCACAGTGCCGCGAACGATGCCTTAGGAGCCTTACCGCCGAAGGCCTGCCCGGCTACGTTTCCGCCCCGGCTCTCCTTCGCTTTCTCGATCAGCTCGGCATCGTCCGCCGGTCCGTTCCATTCGGGCACAGGCTCACGGCTCCACACTGCCGGGCTGTTGGTGTCGGTCGAACCGATGGACGGCGGAAAGTACGCCGAAGCCGCGACCATGAGCGCCGCCGTGTGGTCGGTCGAAGCATCGCCGATTGCGTTGGCCCCGGTCAGGGCGACGAATCGCCCGCCGGTATAAAGCTCCAATCCGTTCGCTTGGTTCTTGCAGCCGTGGAGCGGTACGGTTGATGCGCTCCCGATGATGTGTAAACCGGCTCCCGACTGCGAAACCTCTACAGCCGCCCCGGCGAATTGCTCGCAAAGCTGGACAGAAACCGGCGACCACTCAGCGCCATTCCAAGCGCCATCGATATCGACAAAAAAGAATGGGTCGGCTTCAGTGAAGACAAAGCCCACGCCGTAACCATCGCCAAGCCGTTCAGCTTGGGCGATAGCTTCATCAAATGACAACCAGAACGCCGGATCGTGTGCGTCCGCGTTTCGGCAGCTTTGCGGGGCAATGGGCAGTTTATTCATCTTTCCCGGCTTGCCGGCCACAGGCTCCAGCCGATAGAGAATAAACTGCCGGTATGCGGCCAAGGCATCAAGCGCCCCGCCCGAAGCCAGGGCAGCGGGTAGGTGCTGAATCAGTTGGGAGGACATGACGCACCTCCACCGACGATCTTAATGTGTGCCCATAGCCTGCCTAGCTCTTGCGCTGCGCGTTCGGCTTCGTCGAAGCTCTTTAGCGCCTCATTACGGCAATCCGCTCCATTGAAGAGCGCGGCGCGAGTGTAATCACGGAAGGCCTTATATTTCGCTATAAATCGATCAATCGCCTTCCCGGCAGCCGGGGTTTCTAACAAGATTACTGACGCCATCAAAAGGTCGTTTAGCAGCCGCAATGCCACGGCTTTCTCGAATAATTGACGCTTCCAGCAATAACCGTTAGTGTTGCAGTCGGAAGGATGATTTGCTTTGCCCTTTCCGCCCCCGTTGCCTGTTGCCGCCAAGCTCCCAGGCCGGGGCTTCTCATTTCTGACCCCTTCATCGTCCGCCCTCCTGCTTTGCTTCCCACGCCTCAACATCGGCAAGCCGCCAGCGCGTGCAGCCGGGGGAGAGCTTCACCGGAGCGGGGAATTTCCCAGCGCTTACCCAACGCCAGATCGTGGCGCGTGATACGCCGTACTTCGCGGCGATCTGAGTGTCGCTCGCGTGCGTTGCGAAAGGAGCAATGGAGGGGGCCGTTTTCTTGGCGGCTGTGGGATTTTCGATTACCTGAGTCATGGTGTCTAGCCTCGTTTTGATTAGTGTCGAGACCAGACAGTAACCCCACAGGATCTAACCCGTCAATGAAAAAAGTGTAGAAAAATCAAACGTTTAGTTGCTTATATAAGTAGCAATCCTTAGTGCTAGGAGAGTCAATAAGCGTTAGTCTTGTAGAAACAAGAGCCTAGCGCTGGTAACCGTTACCTGAGCAACTTGCGCAACGTTCGCCCAGCCGCCTTGCCTGCCACACGGCGGGCGATTCGTTTACCAACGCGGTTACGCTTCACCGCCTGAGCATCGCCCAACAGTCGGGCAAAGAGGTATAGCCATCCGCGTAGGTTCATGCCGGTACGCTCCTTTTCTCATTGATCCCTGTGACGTTGTCCCCCGTGGCCTTGCGCTTGGGCTTTTCGAGGAACTTACCCCAATCCTTCATCAGTCGGGTGCGTTGCGGTAGCAGTTCATCGCGCGCGTAGGCGGCGCGGGTTGAATCGTTGTTTACGTGGGCTAGCGCCAACTCCGAAACCTCATCGGGATACGATGTGGATGATCGCGCCCAGTCCTTGAAACTTGACCGGAACCCGTGCGGAACGGCCACACGCCCGCTTGTGGGATCTATATACCCTTCGCCTCCCTGTTTCCGGTTGGCAGCGTCCATGCGCTTTGTCACGGCGCTAATACTCATATCCGATAGAGCGCCACCGCGTGCGGCGGTAAACACAAGTTTTGAATCATCGAGCCGGGGAAGGTTTTCCAGAAGCTCCACCGCCTTATCGGTCAGCGGGACTTTGTGCGGTTTGCCGTTTTTCATGCGTTCGCCGGGGATCGTCCAAACGTGGGCCGAAAGGTCGAACTCTTCCCACTTGGCTAACCGCACTTCACCAGAGCGCGCAGCCGTGTAGATGATGAACTCCAGCGCCCTTGCGCCCATACCTTCACGCTGTCGCAATTCAGCCAGGAATCCCGGAACGTTTTGCCAGGGCAAGGCGGGGTAATGGTTGACCCTCGTGATCTTTGAGGGGTTCGGTAGGACTTCTTTTAGGTTCCCATCCCATCGCGCCGGGTTGTCGCCGGTACGGAAACCGGACACCGTGGCCCAGGCTAAGACGGACTCGATCCGCTGCCGCACTCGCGTTGCGGTTTCCGTCTTCTCGTTCCATATCGGTTCCAGCACCTTCAGCACATGGGGTAATTCGATATCGGCGACCTGGACCGCCCCAATAGCCGGGAAGGCATGAAGCTTTAGGGAGTTAATCCAATCGGATCGGTGCTTTGGGTTTCGGAACTCTGTCTCTTTGGTGGCGTGACACTTCCGGGCAGCTTCGGCAAATGTAATGCTTCTCGCTTGTGCGGCTCTCAGCTCATCACGGACGGCCCTACGCTCTGCAACCGGGTCGATGCCTTGGCGTATCTTCTCGCGGGTTTCTCTAGCCCTATCGCGTGCCTGTGCCAATCCCACGTCGGGAAAGCCACCTAAGCCAATATCTCGGCGCTTTGCGCCTATCGTCGCCCGTAATATCCACGAGCGCGCCCCGCTGGCTGTGACCTGTAGCAATAGACCGGCAACGCCCCCGACCGCGTGAAGGCCGGGTTTTTTGAGCCTCCGCACCTCGGCGGCGCTCAATTCTTTGGCTTTCTTCGGCATATCTCATCCTCGCAATAGTTCGACTCCCGCATCGGGAATCGAACCCGGCGGAAACCCGCATTCCTACGTGCTGAAAATCCCCACTTCCTACCCAACAAAAACGGGCTAAAAGGGATGCTACAGGATGAGACAAGAGGAAACAAATAGGCTATAGCATGGTGCTATATACTATTGTTTTTCGATTGATTTTTTGGACTTATTGAGACAAGATAATACGGGCAAACAGTGGACCTCGGCTCCACCATCCTGTTTATCCTTTATGGTAATTGCACTTCTCCGTCCCGGTAGCTCAGTAGGATAGAGCATTCGCCTCCTAAGCGAAGGGTCGCAGGTTCGAATCCTGCTCGGGACGCCATTTCTACTCCGCTCCGCCTCTGCTTCCGGTGGTACGCCAGCCTCCGGCCTAATGTCGCGGGGGCCCCTGAGCCGCAAACCTAACCCAGAAGCATGAACAGTGTGCGGCTTCCAGCCGCGAAAAGCCCTTGTTAATTTATTCGCGGCTGGGATGCCGCTACCCGATGATCGGGCTTTTCCTGTAGGAGCGGCTTCCAGCCGCGAAGGCCTCCGATCGACACTGCATCGCGACAGGATGCCGCTACCCGATGATCGGGCTTTTCGGAGCGGCTTCCAGCCGCGAAGGCCTCCGATCGACACCGCATCGCGGCAGGATGCCGCTCCTACAGTGGTGAGGGGGCTTGTCCCGCGGCTTCCAGCCGCGAAAGTCCCCGGTCGAAACTGCATCGCGGCAGGATGCCGCTCCCGATAACTGTTCTACCCCACTTTCAGATCTCCAAACGTCATACATTTGACACCCGTCACAACCGGCGAACTGCCGGAGCGGTCCTGCAGCGGCAATAGTTTGCCGCTTAAAGAAGGCCGGCAAGCGGGCGTGTCCATGTAAGTCCCGGTAAAACCGGAAAATATGTTAGGTGGCACAGCATTTGCACGATCCGCATGCAGAGAAAGATCTCATTTGTGGAGGCAAACCGATGCCGAACCTGGACAACGCATTTGGCATTCATGAGCTGGCGCTGACACTGCAGGCGCGCCGCTCGGAAGTGCTGGCGTCAAATATGGCCAATGCCGACACCCCCGGCTACAAGGCGAGGGATATCGATTTCCGGGCCGAACTCGAGCGTTTTTCCAATGGAACGCCCGATCGGTCCGGGCTCAGGGTAACGCACGCCAACCATATGGTACCGGCTAGTTTCGGTTCGGGTGGTGACCTGCTCTATCGCAACCCGATGCAGCCGTCTATCGACGGAAACACCGTGGATACCCAGAAAGAGAAGGCCGCCTTCATGGAGAATGCCGTGCGCTATCAGTCCACGCTGACTTTCGTGAACGGCAAGATCAACGCACTCAAAAAAGCGCTCGGAGGGCAATAACCATGTCCATGTTCAAGGTCTTTGACATAGGCGGCTCGGGAATGAGCGCCCAATCGCTTCGACTCAATGTCACCGCCAGCAACCTGGCCAATGCGGAGAGCGTCAGTTCCAGCATTGACCAGACCTACCGTGCACGGCACCCCGTTTTTGCCGCAGCGCTCGACCAGGCGATGGGCGGTGCGCAGCTTGGAGGCGTCAACGTGAATGGTGTCGTGGAAAGCCAGGAGCCGCTTCGCCAGCGCTATGAGCCCGGCCATCCGATGGCCGACGAGAAGGGCTATATCTACATGCCTAACGTCAACGTTGTGGAGGAAATGGCCAACATGATGTCCGCTTCCCGCTCCTATCAGAGCAATGTGGAAGTGGTGAATACGGCCAAGCAGTTGATGATGAAGGCCCTTCAACTCGGTCAATGACAAGGAGCTAAACCATGGCCGTCGAATCGACATCGGGCATAGACCAACTTAAGCAGTTGGGTCTTTACCAGGAACCAAAAAAATCGGGCTCCACCGAAGAGTTGGGACAGGATCAGTTTCTGGATTTGATGATGGCCCAGATGAAAAACCAGGATCCGCTGGAGCCGATGGACAACACTGAGTTCATCTCTCAGCTGGCACAGTTCAGTACCGCCAGGGGTGTATCGGAACTCAAGGATTCTTTCGCGGCATTCAGTTCTTCGATGCATTCCAACCAAGCCTTGCAGGCATCGACTCTGGTGGGACGTTCCGTCTCCGTGCCGAGCCAAGTCGGTGTTCTGACCGACGGGGGAAAGTTGGAAGGGGAGATCGAACTGCCGGCCAGTGCGACTCACACCACCTTGGGTATTTACGATGCGACCGGGCAGCGGGTGCGGCGTATCGAAATGGGGCCGCAGGCTTCAGGAAGCATTCCCTTCAGTTGGGATGGAACGGCGGATGACGGCAGCGTATTGCGGGCCGGCACCTATGAAGTGCGTGCGGAGGCTGTTATCGACAGTAAGGTCACGGCACTGAATACCAATATTTATGCCGATGTCGAAAGCGTAAGCCTTGGGCGGGCAGGCGAAGGTATCACCCTGAATGTCGCGGGCATCGGTTCCGTGGATTTCGGAAAAGTCACTCAGATTCGGTAGCGAACGGGAAGGAGAGCTGTCATGGCATTTCAAACAGCATTGAGCGGTCTTAACGCCGCATCGGGAAACCTCAACGTCACTGGCAACAATATCGCCAACTCCAGTACGACGGGGTTCAAAAAATCGCGTGCCGAATTCGCCGATGTCTATGCGGTCAGTTTCGGCGGCGTGAGCGCAACGGCAACCGGCAGCGGTGTACGGATGTCGAATGTGGCCCAGCAGTTTACGCAGGGTAATATCGATTTCACGGATAACAACCTGGACCTTGCGATCAGCGGCGAAGGCTTTTTTGCGTTGAACGATAACGGTGATCAGCTCTATACCCGAGCCGGAAACTTCAGTGTCGACCGGGAAGGCTACGTCGTGAACAGCCATGGTCAGCGGCTTCAGAAGTACGATGTCAACGATGACGGGCTCGCCACGAATTTTACGCCCCAAGACATGCAGCTGAATACGGGGGCCAATCCTGCATCGGCCACGACCGGCATCGATATCAATGCAAACCTGGATGCCGGGGCAACGCCCATCGACGAGGTAACCTACCCGTTTGACCCGGCAGATCCGGAGTCGTACAACTTTTCGACGACCACGACCATTTACGACTCACTCGGCGTCACCCATGATGCCACCCTTTTTTTCCGAAAAGATTCCACTACAGGCGCTAACGAGTGGATATCGACTCTGCAGATCACGGATGCCGACGGCTCCACGCACTTGGGGGATGACATCTCCCTCCAGTTCGACACCAATGGCGAGCTGCTGTCCACCGGGGATCTCGATTACCTCACTATTGCCGCCGACTGGACGCCTTCGACAGGTGCAGATGACTTCGCCAGTTTCAACGTCAATTTCGCGGGCAGTACCCAGTTCGGTGCCAACTCGGCGATCAACGACCTGGTCCAGGACGGCTATACCTCCGGTAAGCTAAGTGGGATATCCATCGATGCCACCGGCGTGGTGTTTGCGCGCTACACCAACGGACAATCGGAAACCCTGGGAGCTGTCGCCCTGGCCCGTTTCGCCAACCCGAACGGATTGCAGCAGACCGGCGACACCAACTGGGCCGCCACTTACAACTCGGGGGATGCGCTCGCCGGCCAAGCGGGTTCGGGGAACTTCGGGCAGATCCAGTCGGGTGCCCTCGAGGCCTCCAACGTCGACATCTCCAAAGAGCTCGTCAACATGATTGTGGCCCAGCGTGACTATCAGGCCAATGCCAAGATGATCTCGACCGAGGACCAGGTAACCCAGACGATTATCAATATCCGTTAGGATTTGGGTCCCTGATTGCACAGCACCAAGGCAGGTTTGGGACTTGGGTGGGAGTGGATTCCAGCCACGATGATGGAAGCGATTCGTTCGCGGCAGGATGCCGCTCCCACGGAGCAAACCGGCTTTGAAATCAGTGACCAGCGGATGACCAGGAGAATCCCATGGACCGCATGCTTTACCTTTCCATGACCGGAGCCAAACAGTTGGAGATCGCTCAGTCGGTCAATACCAACAACCTGGCCAACGCTACCACTACCGGTTTCAAGGCGGACCTGGAACAGGCGCGCGCCATGCCGGTTTTCGGTCCCGGTATGCCGTCCCGTGTTTATGCCATGACCGAGCGGCCCGCCGTTGATCTGAACGCCGGAACGGTGACGAATACCGGTCGCGAACTCAACGTGGCGGTTCGCGGGGAGGGATGGCTCGCCGTCCAGGCACCGGATGGGAGCGAGGCCTACACCCGCGCCGGCGATCTGCGCATCGACAGTGCGGGTCTTTTGGTCAACGGCGCCGGGCACCCGGTGATCGGCAATGGGGGTGGGCCGATTGCGGTTCCTCCCTACGAAAAGCTGGAGATCGGTGCCGACGGGACCCTCTCCATCCGACCGATTGGGCAGGGTCCCAACATTCTGGCGGAAGTGGATCGGATCAAACTCGTGAATCCGCCCAGGGAGCAGCTGAGCAAAGGTGAGGACGGGCTGATCCACCTGCAAGAGGGTGAGGTTGCACCTGCTGATGCAGAGGTGCAGTTGGTGGCGGGTGCACTGGAAACCAGTAATGTCAGTGCCGTCGAATCGATGGTGCGCATGATTGAAATCTCTCGCCAGTTCGAGATGCAGATAAAGATGATGCAGGCAGCCAAGGAAACGGATCAATCCTCCGACAACCTCCTGAGAATGGCATAGACATTGCAGCCTTATTGTTAAGGCATTGACACGCCAAAAAGCAGACACCAATTTGAGAGGTAAGGACCATGAACCCGGCACTTTGGATCGCCAAGACCGGCCTGGAGGCGCAGCAGACGCGCATGGGCGTGGTCTCGAACAATCTGGCCAACGTCAGCACCAACGGCTTCAAGCGCGACCGAGCCGTCTTCGAGGACCTTCTCTACCAAACGGTGCGCCAGCCGGGCGCTCAGTCCAGCCAGGACACCACGCTGCCCTCCGGTCTGATGACCGGTACCGGCGTGCGAACCGTAGCCACCGAAAAAATGCACTCCCAGGGCAATCTGGTACAGACGGATAATGCGCTGGATGTTGCCGTTCAGGGGCGCGGTTTTTTCCAGGTGCTCCGTCCCGACGGTACGCTTGCCTACACCCGCGACGGCACTTTCCAGCTGGATGCCCAGGGACAGTTGGTGACCTCGAACGGCTACCAGATACAGCCGGCCATCAATATCCCTCAGAGCGCCCAGAGCATCACGATCGGGAAAGACGGCACCGTTTCGGTCCAGGAGCCCGGCAGTAATGCGCCGACCCAGGTCGGCAACCTGCAGTTGGCCGATTTCATCAACCCGACAGGACTTCAGCCGATGGGGGAGAACCTCTTTCTGGAGACCGCCGCCAGTGGTGCGCCCCAGTTGGGTACTCCCGGGGTGACGGGATTCGGCAGCCTGATCCAGGGCTCCCTGGAAAGCTCTAACGTCAATGTGGTGGAGGAGATGGTCAACATGATCGAGACGCAACGCGCCTACGAGGTCAACTCCAAGGCCATCTCCACTTCCGACCAGATGCTGCAGTACGTCAACCAGCAGCTGTAAGGTCTAGCGAGAAGATGACTATGAACACGCGCGCGATGCTCTTGGGAATAGTGGTCACGGTAATGACCGGATGCGCCACGGTTCAACCGCCGTTGCATGATCCGGAGTACGCCGTGACAACGCCGGTCGCCGATCCCGTTCCGGCACCGAACAGCGGTGCCATTTTCCAGCCCAACGGTGGCATGGCTTTATTCGAAGACATCAAAGCGCGGGAAGTGGGCGACCTTCTCACCATCGAGCTGGTGGAGCAAACCCAGGCCAGCAAAAGCGCCAATACCAGCACGAGCAAATCCCAGGATATCGATATTGCCGGGCCAACCATTTTCGGCCGACCGGTGCTCAAGGGTGGAGTCGAGGTGCTGGAAACGCAGGTGAGTGCCGATCGGGATTTTGAGGGCGATGGTGAAAGCTCACAAAGCAATCGACTCTCGGGGAGCATCACCGTGACCGTGGCCCAGGTCCTCCCCAATGGCAATCTGATCGTGCGCGGTGAAAAGGTGCTCTCGCTGAATCAGGGGGATGAGTTCATTCGCGTGTCGGGCATTGTTCGTCCCGAAGATATCAGTCCCGACAATGTGGTTGAGTCACCGAAACTCGCCAACGCCCGGATCATCTACGGGGGGCGCGGGTCGGTGGCCGACTCGAACCGCATGGGCTGGCTGGCCCGCTTCTTCCAGAGTGTTGTCTTCCCCTTCTAGGGTAAGACAGCATGGCGAAAACGTATCTACGAGTCCCCTCTCCCCGCGGGAGAAGGACAGGATGAGGGTGATCAAAAGGCCATGGCCAACCTGATCACCGATTAGGAGTAGCGTGATGGTATATGCAAGCCGAAAAATCAACGCGGGTCCCTTCATAAAGGCTCTGCTCGCCGCAGTCGCGCTTTCCTTACTGGCAGGCCTCCCCGCCGCTCACGCCGAGCGCATCAAGGATTTGGCCACGGTCGCCGGTGTGCGCGACAACCAGTTGCTCGGTTACGGTTTGGTGGTCGGTCTGGACGGAACCGGCGATCAGACCAGTCAGACGCCGTTTACGGTTCAGAGCCTGAAGAGCATGCTCGACCGACTGGGGGTGTCCCTGCCCGAGAACATCAATCCGCAGTTGAAGAATGTGGCCGCGGTCACCGTCAGTGCCAACCTTCCCGCGTTTGCGAAGCCGGGCCAGACTATCGATATCACCGTCTCCTCGATCGGTAACTCCAAGAGCCTGCGCGGTGGCACGCTGCTGATGACACCCATGAAGGGAGCCGATGGACAGATCTATGCGCTCGCCCAAGGCAACCTGATTGTCGGCGGCTTCGGCGCTCAGGGCAACGACGGCTCTTCCATTACCGTGAATATTCCCAGTGTCGGTCGCATCCCCAACGGCGCGACCGTGGAACGCAGCGTTCCCAATCCGTTCGCCAACGGAAACGGTTTGACCCTCAACCTGAACCGCGCCGACTTCACCACGGCCAACCGGCTCGCCGAAGCGATCAATCACCACATCGGCCCCGGCACGGCACGGCCAATGGATGCTTCTTCAATCAAAGTCAGTGCCCCCATCGACCCCGCCCAGCGCGTCTCGTTCGTCTCGATGCTCGAGAACCTGACGGTCGAACCGGGCGAGGCCGCCGCACGCATCATCGTCAACTCGCGTACCGGCACCGTCGTGATCGGAAGCCATGTCAGCGTGCAGCCGGCCGCGGTTTCTCACGGCAACATGACCGTGACCATCAGTGAGCAGCCGACCGTCAGCCAACCTGCACCCCTCTCGGGTGGTAGCACGGCAGTCGTGCCCAGTTCGGATGTGCAGATCGCCCAGGAAGAGAGCCGCATGTTCCTTTTCGACCCGGGCGTCTCCCTGGATGAAATCGTGCGGGCCGTCAACAAGGTAGGTGCCGCGCCGGGGGATCTCGTGGCGATTCTCGAAGCGCTGAAGCAGGCCGGTGCGCTACGGGCGGAACTGATTGTGATTTAGGCCTTGAACGATGAACGCGATACACGACCCCTCTAATTACACCGATTTTCAGGGCCTCGCCGGACTGAGACGCGACGCGCGCCAGGACCCGGAGAAGGCCCTGGAGGGTGTGGCGCGTCAGTTCGAGGCCATGTTCGTGCAGATGATGCTCAAGAGCATGCGCGAGGCGAGCGGCGGAGAGGGGTTGTTCGATAGCGATCAGTCAAAGCTGTACCAGGAAATGTATGACAAGCAAATAGCCAATGAGCTTTCAGGGCAAGGACGAGGTCTAGGCATTGCCGACACGCTCGTCCGTCAGCTCAGGGAAGGCCTGCCGCAGACGGCCTCGGAAGACGAGCACCAGGTCAACGGCGCCTTTCCGGTGCCTTCGCGGAGCGCGGCAACCTTTCAGATTAGGTCGACACAGAAGGCGGACGCCGCTCTGCCCGAAAAGCCCGCTGAGTTCGATTCCCCACAGACCTTCATAAGGCACCTCTGGCCCCAGGCACAGGGTGCGGCGGAGCAGTTGGGGGTTAAACCGGAGGTGCTGCTTGCGCAAGCGGCGCTCGAGACCGGTTGGGGAAAACATGTCATCAAGCATCCGGACGGCAGTGACAGTCACAACCTTTTCAATATCAAGGCGGACTACCGGTGGGATGGCGAGCAGGTTGCGAAGCGAACACTGGAGTACCGCGACGGTATCGCCGTCCGTGAACAGGCGTTTTTCCGCTCTTATGACTCGTTTGAGCAGAGCTTCCAGGATTACGTGGATTTCCTGAAGGACAACCCCCGATATCAGGGTGCCTTAAAGCAAACGCACCAGCCGGAGGCCTTCGTCGACGCTCTGCAAGAGGCCGGCTATGCCACGGACCCTGCGTACGGGCAAAAAGTTCGCCACATTCTGGATAGCGGCGTTTTGGACGAATCCTTGGCAGCCCTAAAGATTTCCTCGGATGGGCCGCTATCATGAACATCCCGTTGCACCAGAGAGGACTCGGGGACCAGAGGCTAGATCATGGCTGATTTGCTAAATACCGGTGTCTCGGGGCTAATTGCCTTCCAGCGCTCCCTTGCGACCACCGGGCACAACATCTCCAACGTCAATACGCAGGGTTTCAGTCGCCAGGAAGTCGATCTGAGCACCCGGATCCCCCAGCGAACCGGCTCCGGCTATATCGGCAGCGGTGTCAATGCCAATTCGGTTCGCCGCGTTTACGACCAGTTTGCGGTCGAACAGGTGTGGGAACATACGGCGAAAAACAGTCGCTTGCAGGCCTACTCCGAGTTGGCCGGGCAAGTCGACAGCCTTCTCGCCGACCCTAATGCCGGGCTGGCCCCGACGCTGCAGAACTTCTTTGATGCGACCCAGGGTCTGGCAGATAATCCTTCGTCCATCCCGGCCCGCCAAGTGGTCTTGAGCGAAGCCAACGCCTTGGTAGAGCGCTTCCATTCAATCGAAGGGCGATTCGCGAACCTGCGGGATGCGAATAATGAAAAGCTCCGGAACTTGGTCGACGAAATCAATGCCTATGCCGATTCCATAGCCGAGCTGAACGCCAACATCCAGACGGCTCGGGACCTCGCCGGTGGCGAGCCGCCGAACGACCTTCTCGACCAGCGGGACGAACTGATTCGGCAACTGGCAGAGCGGGTCACGGTCAGGACGGTCGAGCAGGATAGCGGAATGATGAACGTCTCGATCGGTACCGGCCAGCCGCTGGTAACGGGGACAAATGTACAGGGATTGCGTATCGTGCCGAGCGATTACGACGCCTTCCGGGCCGAAATCGCTTTGGGGAAGGAGGGCAGTAGCGGGCCGATTATCTCTGGCCTGTTGACCGGTGGAGAGCTCGGAGGGGTATTGGACTTCCGGGACGATGTGCTCGACCCGGCGCGCAATGCTTTGGGCCGGATCGCAATCGGTTTGACCGAAAGCTTCAATGAGCAGCATGCGCAAGGACTCGATCTGAATAACGAAGTCGGAGAGGATTTCTTCGCAGTCACCGGCCTGAGCGGCACCACTATCGATGCGATCCCCAATCCCGACAACTCCGGAGGAGCGAGCCTCACCATTCAAATTGATAATGCGAGTTCGCTGACCACGAGCGATTATCGACTGGATTCCGATGGAGCCAATCTCACGCTGGTTCGACTTAGCGATAACAAGGCAGTCGAGACCTTTGCGAATGCGGCCGGCACTTACACCTCGGCCTCGGAGGGGCTTACGTTAACCATCGATTCGGCGGCAGCCGCGAACGACAAGTTCCTGATTCAGCCCACGCGCGAGGCTTCGCGAAACATCGAATTGACGGTGACCGACCCGAAAAAAATCGCAGCAGCTTCGCCTTTGCGCAGTGCTTTGGTTGGCACCAATCTCGGGACCGGGAAAATCTCATCACCCGAAATTCTGGATATCGATGATCCGAATTTCTTTACAGAATCCATCATCGAAATGGGCGATACCAGCGGTGACGGCGCTGTCGATTCCTACCGCTACAGCATCGACGATGGAGTGAGTTGGTCGGCTTGGGTTACGCCTGCCTCGATGAATGATGATATCGATATCAATGGGTGGCGCGTCAATATCACGGGCGAGCCGCAAGTCGGCGACAGGTTTACCGTTGAGAAGAACAGCAATGCGGTTTCCGATAACGGCAATGCGCTGGAACTGGCGACGCTTCAGGGTAAACCCATTTTGGAAAACGGCACGACGGATTTTCAGAGCGGCTACGCGCAAATGGTCTCGGATGTGGGGACCCTTACCCGCCAGCTGGAAGTGAACAGCGATGCCCAGGAGACATTGCTGCGACAGGCTGAAAAAACGCGAGAGAGTATTTCCGGAGTCAATCTGGATGAAGAGGCGGCTAATCTCCTGAAATTTCAGCAGGCCTATCAGGCAACAGCGCAGGTCATCAATGTTGCAAAAAATATGTTTGACACGCTTATCGGTGCGGTGAGGTAAAATCAATCATGCGAGTATCCAGCCGTGAAATACAGCAGGTGGGCCTGACATCGATCCTTAACCAGCAGGAGAAGCTGAGTCAGACCCAGCAGCAAGTGGCCAGCGGTAAGCGCATTCTAAAGCCTTCCGACGACCCGGTGGCGACCACCCAAATCCTCGAACTCCGTCAGTCCCTCGATACCACCGAACGTTTCCAGCAAAATGCAGGAGCCGCCCGGGACCGCCTCAACACCGAGGAAGGCATCCTGAAAAATGTGACCAACCTGCTGCAGCGCGTTAGAGAGCTCGCGGTTCAGGGCAATAACGCCGTGCAGTCGAACGAAACGCGCGACTTCATCGCCGCCGAGGTCAGACAGCGGTTGGATGAGCTGATGGGTTTAGCGAACACGCGAGACGGTAACGGTGACTACCTTTTTTCAGGAAGTCAGGGCGGGACATTGCCCTTCGTACGTAACGGGCCTGAGAATTACACCTATAACGGTGATCAAAATCAACGGTCCATCCAAGTGGGCTCCGGCCGTCAGGTGGCGGACGGTGACTCTGGTGCCGACGTCTTTGAGTTGATCCGAAATGGCAACGGGACGTTCGTGGCTGATTCGGATTCGGCGAATTCAGGAACTGGAGTGATCACGGCGACAAGTGTGGACGGCCAGTTTATACCAGCCAATCCCGGCACCGTAGCCAACGGCTATTCGATTCGCTTCCATCACGACGCCGTTTCCGGCGATATCCAGTATGAAGTTTATGAAACGGCAGACGAAAGCGCGGCATGGCCTCAACCAGCAGCCACACGGATAACTTCCGGTACTTACACCGAAGGGCAACCCATAGAATTCGGTGGTGCACGAATCGCCATCAAGGGTGAACCTGCCGAAGAAGATACCTTTACGGTCAAGTCCTCGGAGTACCAGGATATTTTTACCACCATCGAAAAACTGGCCGTAGCTTTGGAACGATCCGTCAATTCGCCCGAGCAAAGGGCTCAGCAGACCAATGAAATCAACCGCAGCCTTGAAGACATCGATCAGGGCTTGGGAAACATTTTGGTTGTGCGATCCAGCGTAGGCTCCCGCATCAACGCCATCGAGAGCCAGGAATACGTCAATGAGGATTACAAGCTTCAGACCAAAGAGGTACTTTCATCATTGGAAGACCTCGACTATGCCGAGGCTATAACACGCCTGAACCTGGAACTGACGGGAATAGAAGCGGCCCAGAAGGCCTATATGAAGGTCCAAGGGCTTTCGATGTTTGACTATTTGAGGTTGTAAGAACGGGGTAGGTATCTCTACTTCTCGATGTGATATTAGCAATGCGTTCGTAGGGCACCCATGGGCACTTCCCGACTGAAGGCGCAGACGCCGTACTGTGCGTCCCATGGGCGCCTTTGCAGCGGGAAAGACCTACCCATGGCTAGCTCAAGTTGCGCACTTTCAGACAACAACACATTTAACGTATTTCGACTCCTGCCTGCTCCAGGGACGAAAGTAGCGGCGAGATGTGCTGCTCGTAGTTCCGCCACCTCTCCACTGACTTCCGGTAAATGGGCTGTCTCACCTGATCGTAACTGGCTGTGGCCACGTTTCGCCCGGTTTTGTAGAACTCCAGACAACGTTCATCCCACGGCAAGCCGACATGTTCGATGATTCGGCGGCTGTTTGCTTCGGCATTGGCCGTGAGTTCCTCATAGTTCACATCCATGAACTGCATTGGCAGAACCTCACGCCAATGAGCCATCAGTCGGCGGTATTCACCGTAGTAGTAGCCCAGATCCTCCAGGTTGTAGGCATAGGTGTGTCGTCCCATGAAATCCTGGAAATAGCAAGATAGGCAAGTGTCCACCGGGTTACGGGTACAATGTATGATGCGTGCATTGGGAAACAGTAATGCAATGAGCCCCACGTGAAGGAAGTTATGAGGCATTTTATCGGTCACCCGCTCTGGATCACCCGGAGAGAGGCGGATCTTCTCCAAATAGCGCTCGCTAAGGGCGAACTCCGCGTTCTCGTTTAGCTCACCAACACACTCCGGATACGGCTCCCGGTTGTTGCGGAGGAAGCCGGGTAACGCACGTACCAATCCTATGATGTCAGGGAGTTCACCCGCGCCGTAGGCAGCCGGGTGGGCAGAGATGATCTGCTCTACGAGTGTCGTTCCGGAACGTGGCATTCCGACGATAAATACGGGCAATTCGGAACGGTTTCCGCTGTCAGGATGGTTCTCGAGAAAAACCAGTGCTAAACCTCTCAATGCTGCGGTCAATGAAAGAACTAAACTGCTTCCGGTCCAGACGGATGCCCTTCAGGTCATTGCCAGCCGCGAAATAGGGGAATGCACCATCGAAATCCTTCCTGGCGTCGAGAGCACGACCCAAGGCAAAGTGCAGGGCGGTTTTTTGGGAACGGCCTATTGCTTCGCCTTCGGGATTCGTCAGAAGCCTTTCGGCGAGTTCAATGGCTTCGTCGCAGCGCTTCAGATGCTTGCAGAAACCTAGGAATTTGATAACGGCTTGAGGCTGTGGTGGCTCCTTGTGCAAAAACGGCGCAATAAGTTCATAAGCCTCCTCGTGACGACCCTGCAGGTCATAGACAGAAACGAGTCCGGCGATATTATCGATGTTCGACGGTTCCCTGCGAATCAAGCCTTTAAAGAGCCGAATGGCCTCTTCAAAATCGCCCTCACTCACCTTCAAGTCAGCCAAGGGCTTTTCCGCTGGCGCAAAGTCAGGCCTTGCCGACAGGGCGCTCTCAAAGGCTTTCTTTGCGTCAAGGACACTGCCCCGTGATAGATAGAATACACCTAGGTTCTGATGGACCTCAGGACGTTCGGGGTTTAGGCGGGCGCCCTCCTTGAGCAGAGTGAGTGCTTCGCGGTCACGGCCTTGTTCAACAAGGAGGTTGCCAAAGTTGCTGTAACTTTCCGGTCGACTCGGATCTTTTTCGATTGCCTTTACATAAGCGCGTTCAGCCTTGTCAAAATTTCCCTGGCCTGCGCAGGCGGCGGCGATATTGATGTAGGGCAGGGCAGAATCCGGCTTCAGCTTTATCGCTTTATCCAGGATTATGATTGCTTCATTGTACTGTTTCGCCTCAATGAGCGTCGTACTCATGTCGATATAGATACTCAGATCTTTTGGCGCAAGTTGAAGAGAGCGGCGGTGGCAGGACACGGCCTCTGCGTAATGCCCCAAACGTGCCAGCGTCCTCCCCATGGACCGGAATGTGTCGGTATCTTCGGGGTCCAAATCTGCTGCCTGGGCATAGGCGGTAAGGGCGTCCTGAAGTTTCCCCTGGGAGACAAGCGCTGTGCCCAAGTCACGGGCGGCTCGGCCGCAATCGGGCTCGAGTTCAAGAAGATGGCGGTAGCAGCGCTCGGCGTCGGCGAAGCGCCGCTGGTTGAAGTGAACAGCGCCGAGCAGCCGCCATGCCCCGGGGGTTTGCCCGTCGGATTTCAGCAGGCGGCTTAGTACCGCTTCGGCCTCTTTTAATCGACCACGCTGAAGCAGTTTACTGGCCTTGTTCAGTTTCGCTGATGTCTTTTCCATGCCGCTACGCCTCTTGGGAACCTATCTTCGAGGGTTAAGCAAGGGAAATGCCAGATCAAATTTTTACCTCACCGCGCCTAACAAAGCGATAGAAGTACAGCCCGACGGTGTAAGGCCACGGCACATGTTGGTCCTGTAACCCATTGATGAATTGAGATAATTCGGGGGGGGGCATCTGGCGAGGTCGCATTGCCCCTAAAGTTCTTTTTGCGGCGGACGATATGAAGAGCGAAGGCGGTGAATACTCTGGTTAGAGAGTATATCCGTCAAAAAACAGACGGTCATCCGGGGCAAGACCCTCGGAGCCCGGAAGAAACAAGGAGCAGAACAATGCCTCAAATTATCAATACCAACATGATGTCGCTGAACTCTCAGCGGAACCTGGACAGCTCCCAGGGGGCGTTGAAGACGTCACTGCAGCGGCTCTCCTCCGGCCTGCGTATCAATAGCGCGAAAGACGACGCCGCCGGCCTCGCCATTTCCGAGCGCTTCACTTCGCAGATCCGCGGCCTCAACCAGGCCGTCCGGAATGCCAACGACGGTATCTCCCTGGCCCAGACCTCCGAAGGGGCGCTCACCGAATACGGCGCCATGGCGCAGCGTGTGCGTGAGCTGGCGGTGCAGTCGGCCAACGATACCAACTCCTCCTCGGATCGTCAGGCGCTGAACAACGAGGTGAGCCAGCTGCTCAGTGAGATGTCGCGCATCGCGACCTCGACGGACTTCAACGGCCAGAAAGTGCTGGACGGCTCCCTGGAAAGCCTCGATTTCCAGGTGGGCGCCAACCGTGGCCAGACCATCACCGTTACGGGAACCGACGCCCGTACCTCCGAGGTGGGCGCCGCGGTGCTGGAGGGCGATGACATCGCCAGCACGACGGCGATGACTGGACTGACCGACGACATGACCATCAACGGCGTGAGCGTCGATCTGTCCAGTGTCTCGACTACGGCGGATATCGTTGATGCCATCAACGCGAAAACGGGCGACACTGGCGTGACAGCGACTCAGGACTCCACGACGGAGGTTGAGTTCACGAGCTTGAGCCTGCCAAGTGGTACTACCTCCGATATCATTGTCAATGGAACGACCGTCACCATTGCCGATGGTGCTTCGGCAGATGCCGCCGCAGCGACGATTTCCGATGGGGTGGATGGTGTTACGGCCACGGTCGACTCGGACGGCAACATTACCCTGTCCTCCAGCAGCGACATTGTGATCACCGACGCTGATGATGTGCTGGGCGGGGGCTCACCCGCGACCACCTACGCGGCCGCCATCGATCTGACGGCGGAGTATGGCAATGATATCAGTGTGGCCGGGACCGATGCGCCGACGGCACTCGGGTTGACCGGAACAGCCCAGCAGATGAGCCTCGCTGACGTTTCTGTCGCCACCAAGGAGGACTCGAACGATGCCCTGCGCACCCTCGACTACTCCCTGCAGATGCTCAACGGCTTCCGTTCGGAACTCGGTGCCATCCAGAACCGGTTCGAGTCCACTATCTCCAACCTGAGCACCACGTCGGAGAACCTGAGCGCTGCCCGTTCGCGTATCCAGGACGCCGACTTTGCGGCGGAAACGGCGGAGCTCACCCGTACCCAGATCCTTCAGCAGGCGGGTACGGCCATGTTGGCTCAGGCTAACCAAATTCCGCAGAATGTACTGTCGCTGCTGCAGTAATAGCGGTATCAGAACCGGGGAGGGAGCGGTCTTCGGGCCGCTCCCCGAACGGTCCATGAGAGGTAATTGTCATGGCTGACGAATTGACAGTTCAAGGTGGTGGTTTGACGGCTCGGCCGACGACGGCGTCTGTCGCAGAAGTTGGGCAGGTTGCCGCTCGCAAACCGGAAAGTAGCGAGACCCCACCTCGGGACGAGCAGCAGAGGGTCAACGACCCCGAAGCGCTGGAGGCGGCGGTACGGAAGATCAATGACTACGTCCAGACCGTCCACCGGGAACTCAACTTCAGCATCGATGAGAGCGTAGGCCGGACGGTTATCAAGGTTATCAACGCCAAAGACAACGAACTGATCCGACAGATCCCCGCTGAAGAGGTATTGGCCGTTGCCAAACACCTCAAGGAGATGACCAGTGAGGGCTCCGCTGCCCGCGGTTTGCTGGTCAAGGTGGAAGTGTAGGCTGGTACGATATTTGCCTTGTTTTGTGACAAGATTCTAATTTGACGGAAGGGCAATTCCATGGCTGGGATTTCATCGACCGGTGTCGGCTCAGGCCTGGACGTCGAGAGCATCGTTTCGCAGCTCATGGCGGCCGAGGCCAAGGCGCCGACGTTACGTCTAAACCGGCGTGAGGCCAGGCTTCAGGCCGAATTGTCCGCTGTCGGCTCAATCAAAGGTGCGCTTTCGGATTTTCAGTCCAGCCTTTCGAACCTGACCGATGCGGCTTCGTTTTCCAAACGCAAAGCCTCCTCCAGTGACACCGACCTCTTTACCGTTTCGGCAAACAGTAGTGCCAGCCCCGGGACGTATGGGGTGGAAGTCCAGAAATTGGCTCAGGCCCACAAAATCGCCAGCGGGGCCTTTGCCGACAGTACGTCCGCCGTAGGGACGGGAACGCTCAGGTTCCAGTTCGGTACCTTCGATGCCGGTACCTTCTCGACGAACGCGGATAAAGCCAGCGGGACGGTCACCATCGATGCTTCGAACAACAGTCTCGAAGGCATTCGGGATGCTGTTAACGAAGGCGATTTCGGGGTTCGTGCTTCCATCATCAACGACGGGACGGGTGATCGCCTGGTTTTTGCCTCCGAGGAAAGCGGTGCGGCCAACAGTCTCCGGGTAACCGCAAGCGGTGACGGCGACGGCAGCGATACCGACAACGCGGGTCTTTCCCTGCTGTCCTATGATCCTACCGCCGTGGTGGGAAGCGGAAAAAACCTGACGGAAACCGTAGCGGCCCAGGATGCACTGGCCACCATCGATGGCATCGACATCACCAGTTCGACCAATACACTCAGCAGCGCTATTGAAGGGGTCTCCATCGACCTCAAGTCCGCTAACGTCGGCACCACCGAAACGCTAACGGTTGCTCTTGATAAAGGCAGCGTTTCCACGGCGGTTGATTCCTTTGTGAAAGGGTTCAACTCCCTTATCGGAACGTTCAATTCACTGACCAACTACAACGCCGAGACGGAACAGGCGGGTATATTGATCGGTGATTCCGGGGTGCGCGGTATCGAGAATCAACTGCGCAATATCATCGGCGATGCCGTCCCCGGCTTGGACGGAAGCCTGCGCTCCCTGGCCGATCTCGGCATCAGTACGCAGCGCGACGGAACCCTGAGCCTTGATCAGAGCAAGCTGCAGGACGCACTGGATAACAATTTCGACGACGTTAGTCGGCTGTTTGCGGCTGTTGGGCAGTCGAGCGATTCACTGGTCGCATATAGTGATGCGAGCGATGCCACTCAGGCTGGCACGTACGCCGTCGACATCACGCAGCTAGCGACACAGGGCCTTTACACCGGCGGTGCCATCACCAACACGGTTATCGATGGAACCAATAATACCTTTTCACTGAAAATCAATGGTATTCAGTCGGGTACCATCACTTTGGCCCAGGCCGATTACACCGGGATTGAGGATCAACTCGCCGCTGAGCTTCAGTCGAAGATCAATGGTGACGATACCCTTAGCGATGCCGATCTTTCCGTGACCGTGGCTTACGACAGCGCCAACAGCCGCTTTACGGTTACCTCGGATCGCTACGGCAGTGATTCGACTGTCGAAATTACCAGTGCAAATGCCGCCCTCGGGTTAAGCGCCGGAACCGGGGTTGCCGGTGTTGATGTCGAGGGCTCGATTGGCGGGGCAAGCGCGACCGGATTGGGTCAGACACTGACCGGCACGGGAGCCGCCCGCGGGTTGCAGATCGACGTGAGCGGTGGCGCGACCGGAAGCCGTGGCTCCATCGTTTTTTCCCGGGGAGTGGCGGACCGACTCGACGGCCTCGTGGCGCAGTACCTCGAGTCCGACAGCTTTCTCGACTCACGTACCAGCAGCATCGAAAGACAGCTCGATACGATCGATGATCAGCGCGAACAGTTGAAGCGGCGTTTGGATCGCGTCGAACAGCGCTACCGTGATCAGTTTACCCAGCTGGATGTCCTGATGGCGCAAATGCAGACAACGAGCGAATTTTTGACGAACCAGTTGAGTGCATTACCAGGGGCTTCGAAGTCGAAATAGGTTCGGTAACAATAACAAACTGAATTCTTTTAGAGGTGAGTGATGGCATATCCGAACATGGGTGGGCAAAACGCTCTGCGGCAGTACGGCCAGGTTGCGGCGCATTCGCGTGTGGAAGCCGCCAGTCCCCACCGCCTGGTCCAGATGCTGCTTGAAGGTGCTCTTGAGAAGATCAATCTGGCCAAGGGGTACATGACGCACGGGCAGGTGGCCGAGAAGGGCAGCCACATCGGTACGGCGATTTCCATCATAGATGGGTTGCGTGCCAGTTTGGACTACGCCGCCGGCGGTGAAGTGGCCCAAAACATGGGTGATCTTTACGAGTATATGGAACGCCGGCTGACCGAAGCCAATATCAAGAACGATGTTGAGATCCTCAACGAGGTCACCAGCCTCCTGCATCAGGTCAAAAGTGCCTGGGATGCTATCGGCGATGAAGTGACCAAACAGCACGCGACCGGTTAATCGTGGAAAAAGAGAGACTCCAGGCGTGGGACGATATACGAAAGCTGACCTCGGCCATGGGCCGAATGGCCGAGGAGGGTCAATGGGAACAAGTCGGGGAGCTGGAAAGCCGGCGTAGAGAGCGTCTGGAAAGGTTTTTCAGCACCCCCGTCCCGTCCTCCGACGCACCGGCCGTGGCGGAGGCTATCCGCGAACTTATGGCCCTGGATGAGGCTATCACCCACCGGGGGGCGGCCCTCCGGGAGGAAGTCGCCCGGGAACTCAATACGATTTCCAAGGGGCGCAGGGCCTCTGCAGCCTACTCCGAGAATCGCTAAACCCCTCAAATCAACAGGATGCAAAGTCTGTCCTTGATGGATAAACATCGGGCGACGAGAATTTGACTCGTCCTGCATTCGTGGTAATCTGCCTAACCAAAGTGCGGTCGAACTGGAGAGGCTGATGGCAACCGCAGACACCGTCCTGGTGGTCGATGCTGACGCAGAGCGACGCTCTCAACTGAGCGCCGTTCTCGATTTCATCAGGTACGGGCATGCCGTTGGCACGGACCCGGATGGTTGGCGGGATTGCTCAACCCGTGACGGTCTGCGAGCCGTCTTCATCGGTTCGGGCGATGCGACCGGAAACTTGACCGGTTCGCTGGTCGATTGGGCCGCGGGAGTTCCCATCTTTATGTACGGCCAGTCGCTTACGGCCGATCTGCCTGCCGGTGTCTTGGCGAAAATCGATTTCCCGACCAGCTACAGCCAGCTGGTGACGCTCCTTCACCGCGCGGATATCTACCGCGAGGGCTTTCCCAATCAGCGTGTCACCGGAGAGCCGGTGCCCCTGCAACGGACGCTGATCGGGCAGAGTCCCGGCATCCGCGATGTCCGACGCCTGATTACGCAGGTGGCCGACTCCGAGGCCAATGTCCTGATCCTGGGGGAGTCCGGTACCGGCAAAGAGGTGGTGGCGCGCAATCTGCACTTTCTGTCCTCCCGAAGGGATGCTCCATTCGTTCCGGTCAACTGCGGCGCGATTCCGGGGGATCTGCTGGAAAGCGAACTGTTCGGCCACGAAAAGGGCGCGTTTACCGGCGCCATTACCGCCCGGCAGGGTAGGTTCGAGTTGGCCGAGGGGGGAACGCTCTTCCTGGACGAGATTGGCGATATGCCCTTACCGATGCAGGTCAAGCTGCTGCGGGTCCTGCAGGAGCGCACATTCGAGCGGGTGGGTAGTAACAAGAGCATCAAGGCCGATGTCCGAATCGTCGCGGCGACCCACCGAGACCTCGAGGAGCACATTCGGGAGGGAAATTTCCGGGAGGACCTCTACTACCGTTTGAACGTCTTTCCCATTGAAATGCCTGCCTTGCGGGAACGGCGGGAAGACGTTCCGCTAATGGTCGATGAGTTCATTCAACGCCTTGAAGCGCAGGATCGGGGCACGGTCCGGTTGACGAGCGCCGCGATGGAATCGCTCGCCCACTATCCATGGCAGGGTAATGTCCGTGAACTGGCGAACCTGGTGGAACGACTGGTTATCATGTTCCCCCAAGGAGTCGTGGATTACCGGGACCTTCCAGAGAAGTTTCAGATGGAGGGTGTCGATCTCTCGGACCAACCGCCGTTGCCGGAACCCGTAACGGCGCAAGTTCCCGCGACCCCTGATGCACCTGAGTTCCTTACAATCCCCGCGGGGGGGATGGACCTGAAGGCACACCTTGCCGATCTTGAGAAAACCTATATTCAGCAGGCGCTGGAAGAGGCTGACGGCGTTGTCGCCCACGCGGCCAAACGGCTCAACATGCGCCGGACCACCCTGGTGGAGAAGATGCGCAAGTACGATCTGCAGCGTTGCGAGGCATAGTGCCACTGAGTTGTTAGTCGGCGGCTCGGCGTACGGGGGGGAGTTCTCGCCGCGACATACATTCGAGCTGAATCGCCCCCAGGTTTGGGCGCCTTCCTACCTCAAAAACTCCCGTCGAGATTTTGACATTCCAATCCCTTCGTCCTTTTGTTCGCATCAACCTAATGAATTTGCTAGGAAAAAGTTTATTGGCATGAGCCATGCATCGGATCCGGCACAGATCGGATTGAGCGGCTTATGGGACACGAACAAACTTTTCAATGCCGGGCCCGGGAGGTTTCTGAGAGCTTCGCGGCGGCGGACCGTTTCGAAAGCTTGCTGAATGCACTTCCGGCCGCTGTCGTCGTGCTGGACGGCAATGGCCGGATTCAGGAGTGCAATCCGGCTGCCCGCGAACTGTTGGAGGTGCCGCTCGACGGCGAGCGCTGGCGGGATATCGCCCGGCGTGTATTTCGGTACTCCGAATCCGGGGAAGATCTCGTTTTGCGAAACGGGCGTTGGGTCAGTCTCTCCACCTGTCCGCTCGGAACGGCCCCCGGCCAGATTCTGCTGCTCCACGACACTACCGAAAACCGGCGTCTCCATGAACGGCTGGAGCACGCCCGGCGGCTGACCGACATGGGAAGAATGGCGGCCTCTCTCGCCCACCAGATCCGCACACCGCTGACCACCGCACTGCTTTATGCCTCTCACCTGAAGCGCGACGACCTGATCGCCGAAAAACGCCGAACCTTTGCCGGCAAGCTGGCCGACCGCCTTCGTCACCTCGAACGGCTGGTCACGGATATGCTGGTCTTTGCCCGTGGCGGCGGAAATCCCACCCAAGCCATCGAAGTCGAAAGCCTCATTGATGCGGTAGTGGAAGCCGCCGCTGATTCCTGCGCCGCCCGAGGGACCGCTCTGATTTGGGAAAAGGGGCAGGAAAAAACGAGCGTGACAGGCAACCGAACACTGCTTTTGACACTTTTTCAGAACCTGATCGCCAACGCTCTCGATGCGATGGAAGGCGGGGGCCGAATCGATCTGGCCGTCCGCCGGGTGGCCGAACAGGTGGAAATTACCGTCATCGATGAAGGACCGGGGATCGCCCCGGAGCTGCAAGAGAGGATTTTCGAACCTTTTACGACGACCCGTTCGGGGGGAAACGGCCTGGGATTGGCCGTAGTCCGTGCCGTCGCGCGTGCCCATCAGGGCGATGTCCGGGTGGATTCGAAGCCGGGACCGGGTAGCCGATTCACCGTTTCGCTGCCCCTGGCCGTAACAGGAAGCCACCGATGAAATCCGACAATAGAAGCCAGCCCTCTGGGCGACCCCGTCCGGTTGGCTTTCGCCCACGGGGTGGGCTCCTACAGAGTGCATGAGGTGCGATATGGCGCAAACCATATTGATTGTTGAAGATGACGCGGCCCTTGCCGAAGCGCTGGGAGAGACCCTGGAGCTGGCGGGCTATGAGCCTGTTCTCACCGGCAGCGCAGCCGGAGCACTGCAAGCGCTGCAGAATTCTCCCGTCGACCTGGTGGTGAGCGATGTGCACATGAAAGGCATGGATGGTCATGGATTGCTGAAACAGGTCCGTGCAGCACACCCCAACACCCCGGTTCTCCTGATGACCGCTTACGGCACCATCGAAAAGGCGGTGGAAGCGATGCGTCAGGGTGCTGCCGATTACCTCACCAAACCGTTCGAGGCGGAGGGGCTGGTCGCCGCCGTTCGCAAGTATGCCGGCGAACCTGTCGAGCAGGAGGATCCGGTCGCTGTCGATCCGAAAAGCGTAAAGGTGTTTCAACTCGCTGCACGGGTGGCCGCCAGCGAGGCCACCATCATGGTCAGCGGTGAATCGGGCACGGGAAAGGAGGTGGTGGCCCGTTATATCCATCGCCACTCCAGGCGGGCAAAGGGGCCCTTCGTCGCGATCAATTGCGCGGCGATCCCCGACAATATGCTCGAAGCAACCCTGTTCGGACATGAAAAGGGGGCCTTCACCGGAGCCTACAAGGCCATGCCGGGAAAGTTCGAGCAGGCACAAGGGGGCACCCTGTTGCTGGACGAGGTCTCGGAAATGGACCTGGCGCTGCAGGCCAAGCTGTTGCGCGTGATTCAGGAAAAAGAAGTGGAGCGCCTCGGTGGCCGTCAGCTGATCGAGCTTGACGTTCGCGTCCTCGCCACCACTAACCGTGACCTGCGCGAGGAGGTGGAATCCGGCCGCTTCCGGGAGGATCTCTACTATCGATTGAATGTATTCCCTCTTCGGCTGCCCGCATTGCGTGATCGGCCGGCCGACATTCCCACGCTGGCCGAGAATGCACTGGCACGGGCCGCCCGGGCAGCCGGTAGCCCCGTGCCGCGACTCTCCGGCGCCGCTCGGCAGCGGCTACTGAAACACCCTTGGCCCGGCAATGTCCGCGAACTGGATAACCTCATGCAGCGTGCCGTGATTCTGGTGGATGGCGAAGAGGTGCAGCCCGAAGATCTGCACTTCGAGCCGGTCGGAGGCGATATGCCGCCCCGTAGCGTGAAAGAGGCGGAAGTGTCCGGTTTGGACGATGGACTCAAGAGCCACGAATACCACCTGATCGCTGAGGCCCTGCAGACCGGTAGCCGCAAATCCGCCGCGGAACGATTGGGGATCAGCCCGCGCACGCTGCGTTACAAAATTGCCCGCATGCGCGAGGCGGGGTATGAGGTGTGAGTGGCGAGTAGCTAGTGGCTAGTAGCTAGTTGCTAGTAGCTAGTTGCTAGTTGCTAGTTGCTAGTTGCTAGTAGCTAGTAGCTAGTAGCTAGTAGCTAGTCCAAAAGGGAGACCCCCCAGCTCTGCTGGGGAGGCAGTAGCAGTTTGACAATTCCGGAAGTCTCGTGAGAACTCCCAAACGTGAGCCGCCAAGCATCACGAATGGGAGAACTCATGAGACAAGTAGCGAGTTTAAGTCACACACGCTGGGAGTGTAAGTACCACGTGGTTTTCATCCCGAAGTACCGCCGAAAGACGATTTTCGGTCATATCCGGCGAGAATTGGGAGAGGTCTTTCACCGTCTGGCGAAGCAGAAAGAGAGCCATATCGAAGAGGGTCACCTAATGCCGGATCATGTTCACATGATGATCGCGATTCCGCCGAAGCACTCGGTATCGCAAGTCGTCGGGTATATCAAAGGCAAGAGCGCGATCCACATAGCGAGGACCTACATGGAGCGGAAGAAGAACTTCGTGGGACAGCATTTCTGGGCGCGAGGTTACTTCGTATCGACGGTAGGGCGAGACGAAGCGGTAATTCGGAATTATATCCGGCACCAAGAGGCAGAAGACCGCCGGATTGACCAGATGAATTTGATGTAGGTTGCCCCCTTTAGGGGGCTCAAGGACCGCGAAGCGGTCCGTCCAGGCCGCTTTGAGCGGCTCACAAGTTAAAGCCCCCGGCTTTGCCGGGGGATGTTTACTCCAAAAGGGAGACCCCCCAGCTCTGCTGGGGAGGCAGTAGCAGTTTGACAATTCCGGAAGTCTCGTGAGAACTCCCAAACGTGAGCCGCCAAGCATCACGAATGGGAGAACTCATGAGACAAGTAGCGAGTTTAAGTCACACACGCTGGGAGTGTAAGTACCACGTGGTTTTCATCCCGAAGTACCGCCGAAAGACGATTTTCGGTCATATCCGGCGAGAATTGGGAGAGGTCTTTCACCGTCTGGCGAAGCAGAAAGAGAGCCATATCGAAGAGGGTCACCTAATGCCGGATCATGTTCACATGATGATCGCGATTCCGCCGAAGCACTCGGTATCGCAAGTCGTCGGGTATATCAAAGGCAAGAGCGCGATCCACATAGCGAGGACCTACATGGAGCGGAAGAAGAACTTCGTGGGACAGCATTTCTGGGCGCGAGGTTACTTCGTATCGACGGTAGGGCGAGACGAAGCGGTAATTCGGAATTATATCCGGCACCAAGAGGCAGAAGACCGCCGGATTGACCAGATGAATTTGATGTAGGTTGCCCCCTTTAGGGGGCTCAAGGACCGCGAAGCGGTCCGTCCAGGCCGCTTTGAGCGGCTCACAAGTTAAAGCCCCCGGCTTTGCCGGGGGATGTTTACTTGCTAGTTGCTAGTTGCCAGGGGTCTGAGGGTATGGTTGACTTTTGGAGACTCGCCACTCGCCACTCGCCACTCGCCACTCGCCACTCGCCACTCGCCACTCGCCACTCGCCACTCGCCACTCGCCACTCGCCACTCGCCACTCGCCACTCGCCACTCGCCACTCGCCACTCGCCACTCGCCACTCGCCACTCGCCACTCGCCACTCGCCACTCGCCACTCGCCACTCGCCACTCGCCACTCGCCACTCGCCACTCGCCACTCGCCACTCGCCACTCGCCACTCGCCACTCGCCACTCGCCACTCGCCACTCGCCACTCGCCACTCGCCACTAACTTGGCCCGCAATATGCATGGTATCGCCTAACGGTAAATTCCCGACGCTCGAATTGCGGAGGCGGAGATGAACAAAATAGATACCAGCCAGTTACTTACACAGCTTCGGATGGCGGCAACCCAGGCCCGGGGGCAACCGCCTCAATCGGCACCGGAGAGTACCGCTGCCAATTTTTCGTCGCTGCTAAGCCAGTCCATTGACAAGGTCAATGAACTGGGCAAAACCTCCGGGGATTTGCAGGACGCCTTTCAACTGGGCAAGCCGGGAGTGAGTCTGACCGATGTAATGATGGCGAAGGCCAAGTCGGGAATTGCCTTTGAAGGGATGGTTCAGGTGCGCAATAAGGTGGCAGAGGCCTACCAGACAATCATGCGAATGTCGGTGTGACGGCCTGCCCGAAAATAAAACAAAGTGATGCGGTGATACGGCAATGGAAATGGTAAGGGCGGACAACATGGCAGCACGCTGGGAGGGGTTTGCGAATCTCCCGGCGGTGCGCCAATTGGGTCTGATGATCGGTTTGGCCGCGAGCGTGGCGCTCGGCGTGGCGATTGTGCTGTGGGCCAAGGAGCCTTCTTACGGCGTTCTGTTTGGTGCGCTGGCTGATAAGGAAGCCTCCGAGGTAATGGAGGTCCTGCAGCAGAAGAAAATCGATTACAAGGTCGATAATCAGAGTGGCGCCGTGATGGTGCCCAGCGCCCGGCTCCATGAAATTCGTCTTGAACTCGCCAAGGAGGGACTGCCCAAGAGCAGCAATCAGGGACTCGAGTTTCTGAACAAACAACAGGAATTCGGGACCAGCCAGTTCATTCAGAATGCCCGTTATCAACATGCACTGGAACAGGAATTGGCCAACTCGGTCACCACGATTTCCGCCGTACAGAGCGCCCGGGTGCACCTGGCGCTTCCCAAGCAGTCCGTCTTCGTGCGCGAGCGTCGCAAACCGAGCGCTTCGGTGTTGCTGAATCTCTACGGGGGTCGCAACCTCGAGGACGGCCAGGTTTCGGCCATCGCGCATCTGGTGGCCTCGAGCATTCCGGAACTCGAACCTGGCCAGGTGACCGTCGTCGATCAACGCGGCCGGCTGCTGTCGGACAAGGACCGTTCGGCGTCGATGGCCGCCAATGAGGATCAGTTCGAATATACCCGCCGGGTGGAAGATAAATACGTTCAGCGGATTGAAGACATCCTGGCTCCCATCGTCGGACTGGAAGGCGTGCGCGCCCGGGTTACCGCCGAAATGGATTTCACGGTTACCGAGCAAACCCAGGAAACCTACAACCCGGATCTGCCGGCCCTGCGCAGTGAGCAGATCTCCGAACAGACCAATTACGGTGGAGTACCGCAAGGGGTTCCCGGCGCGCTTTCCAACCAGCCTCCCGGGGAGGCGAGCGTCCCGGAGCAGGCGACGGCTCAGGGCGACGAGGCGGCCAAAGGAGAGGCTCTGAACAGTAGGCGCTCATCGACCACTAACTACGAACTGGATCGCACCATCAGCCATACCAAGCTCGCCAGCGGCGTGGTAAAACGGCTTTCCATAGCGGTCGTTCTCGATGATCGCCTCGTGCCCGGGGAGGGTGAGCAAGAGGGAACTCTCGTTCGGGAGGCATGGCCGCAGCAAGAGCTGGACAGGCTGACCTCTCTGGTCAGAGAGGCCGTGGGCTATGACGCTCGCCGGGGTGACACCGTCAACGTGATGAATGCATCCTTCACCACACAGCAAATCGCCGACATTCCCGAGCCGCCGGTTTGGAAACAGGCCTGGGTGCAGGACTACGCCAAGCTTGGCCTGGGTGTCATTGCGGTGCTGATACTGATTTTCGGAGTCTTGCGGCCTGTGCTCCGTAACCTGACCCGCGTCGGACTGCCGGCACGCGGTTCGTCGGCGGAGGAAGGCCGCGAAGAGAGCGACATCGATGATGACCGGGTGAGTCTGAGCAGCGATAAGGGGCAGGCCGTGAAACTCCCCGGCCCCGGCGCCTATGAGGACAATATCGCGCTGGTTCGCGATGTCACCCGCGAAGACCCCAAGCTGGTGGCTAACGTGGTCAAGACCTGGGTCGACAACGACTAAATAGATAAAGCCATGGCAGAAACAGACAAAATCAATCTCTCGGGCGCCGAACGTGCGGCGGTTCTTTTGATGAGCCTGGGCGAGGATGCAGCCGCCCAGATTCTGCAGCACCTCGGTCCCAAAGAGGTGCAGAAAGTCGGCGAGGCGATGGCCACGGTTGGCAATGTCACACGGGATCAAGTCAACGATGTGGTGGCCAATTTTGCCGATACCCTGAATACCCAGACGGCGCTAGGCACAGGTAACGAGGATTACCTGCGCAATGTACTGGTCAGTGCCCTCGGGGAAGATAAGGCCGGCAATCTCATCGACCGCATTTTACTCGGCCGCTCGTCGAAAGGTTTGGAGGCGCTCAAGTGGATGGAGCCGCGGGCCATCGCCGAGGTGGTTCGTATGGAGCACCCACAGATCATTGCCATCGTCCTCTCCTTTCTCGACTCGGATCAGGCTGCGGCCGTACTGGTGTTACTGCCGGAGAACATGCGCTCGGATATCGTCATGCGTATCGCGAGTCTCGACGGTATCCAGCCCAATGCGCTGGCGGAACTGGACGATATCCTGGAGAAGCAGTTCTCAGGCAGCAGCGGCTCAAGCCTGAAATCGTCCAACGTGGGCGGAACGAAGACAGCGGCCAACATCCTCAACTTCATGGACAGTGGTCTTGAGAGTCAAATCATGGATAAGGTCAAGGAGCTGGACCCGGAGCTGGGCCAGGAAGTCCAGGATCTGATGTTCGTGTTCGACAACCTGATCGAAATCGACGATCGCAGTATCCAGGCGCTGCTGCGCGAAATTGCCTCCGATACCCTGATAACGGCTCTCAAGGGTGCCGACGACGCACTGCGCGAGAAGATATTCAAGAATATGTCCAAGCGCGCTGCTGAAATGCTGCGTGACGATCTCGAGGCCAAGGGACCGGTGCGCCTGTCCGAAGTGGAAACCGCCCAGAAGGAGATCCTGTCGGTCGCCCGCCGCATGGCTGAAGCCGGCGATCTGTCGCTGGGAGGCAAGGGCGATGAATTCGTCTAAATACGTGTTCGTAAATGGTATCCACCGAAAATCCCTTCTCCCTCAGGGAGAAGGTAAGGATGAGGGGGAGTGATGGGCACCATTTCGGAACACGTATTTAGGACGTGCCGCTTCGCGTTGGCGCCTTCGGGGGGCTGTGAAAATGAAAAATGATGCAACGCGGAGCACCACCCTCATTCGCGAAGGGGAGCAGAGTGCCTTTGAACGCTGGGAGTTGCCCCACGTGGAGAGCCCTGAGGCGCGAACCAGACGCGAGGCCAAAAAGGAGCGGGTCGAAGATGTAGGCGAAGAAGAAGGGCGCCCGCAACCGGTTACTGCCGAGCAGATCGAGGCCATTCAGAAGGAGGCCTATCAGGAAGGATTTGAACTGGGCCATAAAGAGGGTCTCAAGAGCGGGCAGGCCGAGGTGCAGGCCAATGCCCAGCGACTGGCCCAGGCGGCGCGGGCACTGGCGCGTCCCCTCGAAGAGTTGGACCAGCGCCTGGAAGAGGAATTGGTGACGTTGTCCATCGCTGTGGCCCGGCAACTGGTTCGTCGGGAGCTTCAGACCCAACCGGATGAAGTGGTCGCCGTCGTCCGTGAAGCCATTCAGGCACTGCCGTATTCGGCGAGCCAGGTTAAGGTATTTCTCCATCCGGATGACGTGCGCCTGATTCGCGAGACGTTGCGCAGCAGTGAGGAGGAGAGTCAACCCTGGAAAATCGTTGAGGATCCGGTGCTCACCCGCGGCGGATGCCGGGTGGAGACCGACCGTTCGCGCATCAACGCGACGGTGGAAAAAAGGCTTAATGCAGTAATCGCCCGGTTACTGGGTGGAGAGCGTGAGACTGATGGCGAAGCCCTCACTGAGTGATCGGACGGGGGGACGACACCTGGCTGAAAAGCTGTCGCGATACCGTCATCGGATCGATGAGCGCGTGCCGCTCGCGGTCGAGGGACGTTTGACCCGTATGGTGGGCCTGACCCTCGAGGCCGAGGGTGTGCAGGCTGCCATTGGATCACGCTGCCTGGTCACCACGCCCGGGCATACCCCCATCGAAGCGGAAGTGGTCGGCTTCGCCGGTGAAAAGCTCTATCTGATGCCCACCGGAGGGATACAGGGGATCGGTCCGGATTCGCGCGTGATCCCCACCGGCCGGGTGTATGAAGCGCCCGTTGGCAACGGCCTTCTCGGCCGTATCATCGACGGCTCCGGCAAACCGCTGGACAGCAAAGGGCCCCTGGAGACTCAGGAACGGATGCCCCTGTCCGGACGTTTCGTCAATCCTCTGGCGCGACACCCGATCTCCGAACCGCTCGACGTCGGTGTGCGGGCCATCAACGCCTTGCTCTCCGTGGGCCGTGGCCAGCGCATGGGGCTTTTCGCCGGCTCCGGCGTCGGTAAGTCGGTCCTGCTGGGAATGATGACCAAATACACCACGGCCGACGTCATTGTGGTGGGCCTGATCGGTGAGCGCGGTCGCGAGGTCAAGGAGTTCATCGAGCAGATCCTCGGCCCGGAAGGCATGGCCCGCGCCGTCGTGGTGGCGGCCCCGGCCGACAATACGCCCGTGATGCGCCTGCACGGCGCTTCTGTTGCCATCAGCATCGCCGAATATTTCCGTGATCAGGGGCAGAACGTCCTTCTGCTCATGGATTCGCTCACCCGCTATGCGCAGGCCCAGCGGGAATTGGCCCTGGCCATCGGCGAGCCCCCGGCCACAAAGGGCTATCCGGCCTCCGTATTTGCCAAGATACCGCAGCTGGTGGAACGGGCCGGCAACGGTGAAGCGGGTGGTGGCTCAATCACCGCGTTTTACACGGTTCTCACCGAGGGCGACGACCAGCAGGATCCCATCGCCGATTCAGCCCGCGCCATTCTCGATGGGCATGTCGTGCTCTCCCGGGAGTTGGCGGAGTCGGGCCACTACCCGGCCATCGACATTGAGGCCTCGATCAGTCGTGCGATGAATCAGATCACCGAAGAGGGGCATCAACAGTCGGCCCGCTGGTTCAACCGCACCTATTCCACCTACGAACAGAACCGCGACCTAATCAGTGTCGGTGCCTACCAGCGAGGCAGTAGCCGGGATATCGATCAAGCCATCGAGATGCATCCGGCTCTGATGGATTTCCTTCAGCAGGGAATGAATACGCAGGTCAGTTACAGCGAGAGTCTGCATGATCTCACCCAATTGATGAACAGTGCCGGACCGCAGGGCAGCCCCAATGTTCCGGAACGTGCCCGTCAATCACAGTAAAGACATGGGTGACCCATGACCCGATCCGAGCGCATGAAGCCGGTCGTTGAAGTCGCGGAATCCCGTGAGCGCAAAGCGGCACGGGAGTTTGCGGAGCACCAGCACATGGTCGAAACCGAGTGCCAGCGACTCGATGATCTGCAGGGGTTTCGCAAGGAATACCTGCGAGGCATGCAGACACAGGGCGAGAGCGGCATGACGGCTGCCCGACTGCGGCAGTGGCAGCAGTTCATGGCAGGGCTGGATCGGGCCATCGAGCAGCAGCGCCAGCAGGTTGCCAGTGTCGAAAGCCAGTTGGAGCAGAAGCGGCAGCAGTGGTTTCTGGCTCGCGGCAAGCACAAGGCCCTGGGCAAGGTTGTCGAACGCTATCGGGCCGACGAGGAGCGGGTACGGAGCAAACGGGAGCAGAAAGAGATCGATGAATTTGCCCAGCGGAAGAGGCGTCAGGAATAAGTGGCATTGTTTTTGCTTATTTGTCCTTAGAGCGTCGTAAAAACGATAACTTGGAGCACTCCAATGCTGAAAACAGGCACGGCGGACGGCTCGGCCCTCATCGACCTGGGGGGACCGAGTGTTTCAAAAAAAAGCGAGAGTAGCGCTTCGGGGTTTGCCGATGCCCTGGATGGGCAAATGAAGCGCATGAACCGTCCCGAATCCGGTTCGTCGTCCCACAAAGCCGAAGACCCCAAACCGGCGGAGAAGCGCTCGGAAGACGCTGCGCGTGAGCCGGTGGAAAACGGAAAGAAGAAGGCCGCGGACGAGAAGAACCCGAACGACGACTCAACATCTGCCCAGTCGCGTGAATCCGATGGCCCTGAATCAAAAGAGACGACGGAGGCCGACAGCCCGGCGTTTGCCGAAGGCGAAACCGCCGACGGCTGGCGCCCCGAATCTGTGACCTTGGTGAACGATTCGGAGATTGGCAAGGGGGATTCCGATGCCGACCCCGCTGAACGGGCCGCCGGCAAGGGTTTGCCTCCTGAACCGGGCAAGGATTTGCCGCCGGTGCTGCTTACCGGGACCGAACGGACCAGAGCGGCGGAAAATCAATCGAAAACCACCGAGGCCGGGCGGCAGACCAGCGTCTCTGTACAGGCCTCGACCCGTGCGGAGCAACTGCAACTCCGGGATGTCGAGGGTCAACCCAAGGTCCGTCTCAGTGATGTGCTGGCGGAGAAAAGCGCCGATTCGAAAGAAAAGGTGGCGGAGGGCGTTCGGCCGAGTTTGGAAAACGGGAAGGGCTCGGACAAGTTCTTTGAACTGCTTACCGCCGGGCGGAATGCACTGACCGCTCGCAACGGAGCGGCAGCAGACCTGGCCGGAGCCGGCAGAAACGGCACTGAAGCCGCGGCTAACGGTTTCGGTCGAGAGTCCTCTGTCACGGTTGCCACGCCCGGCACAGTGGGCGGGTCGGCTCCGCAACCGGTCCAAAGTGCCAGCGCATCGATCCCCACCACCAATGTCAATGTACCCGTCCAGCAGCCCGGCTGGGATCAGGCGCTTGGCGACAAAGTGGTGTGGATGACGCGTCAGAATCTCAATCAGGCCCAGGTTCAGCTCAATCCCCGCCATCTCGGCCCCATCGAGTTGAAAGTGGCGGTAAACAATGATCAGGTCAATGTGCAATTCCACGTTCAAAATCCGGTGACTCGGGAGGCGGTCGAAGCGGCCATGCCCCGGCTGCGAGAGATGCTGAGCGACAGCGGGTTGAATCTGGCCCAGTCCGATGTCTCTGATCACCCAAAAGGAGGTCAGGGCGACTTTGACGGAGACGGAGAGGGGGCTGACGCCCGGGGAGCGGGCCCGTTTGCCGAACACACCGATGGTGAAGAGGCCGATGGATCGCTGGTCCGGGAAACAGCCCTGGGTGACTTGGGCGTGGTGGATTATTTCGCCTGACGAATGCTGCGCTGAGTGGCGGGTGGCCCGCGGCTTTCAGCCGCGAATTTCCTCACGGTCGAAACTTCAATCGCGGCAGGATGCCGCTTGTATGTTGAATCCCGGCAGGCGATCAGCATCGCGTAGGAGCGGCCCGATCAGTGTCCGGCGTAGGAGCGGCATCCTGCCGCGATGCAGTGTCGAGGGCCTTCGCGGCTGGAAGCCGCACGGGACCGGCCCGATCAGTGTCCGGCGTAGGAGCGGCATCCTGCCGCGATGCAGTGTCGACCGGGGGCCTTCGCGGCTGGAAGCCGCTTCCACCAACCATCCCGCCGGCACCCCGATCGGTTGAGGCTCCCAGCCGCGAAGCCCGAGCCGAAGTCGTTGCGCCCCGGGATGCCGCTTCCACCGGGAAGGGCTATTTGTTTTCCAGCGGCTTCGGGATCCTTCCATTGGTATGCAATAATCGGACGACCAGCACCCGCCGGTTGCTCCGACGATGTATACGCTTCAAGGCTATCAAAACAAAGACGATCTCGTAACTCGCCACGCACCTCTGGTCAAGCGGGTGGCCTACCATTTGGTGGGGCGTCTGCCCGCCAGCGTCCTGGTTGAGGACCTGATCCAGGCTGGCATGCTCGGGTTGCTGGATGCGGCAACCCATTACGATGAGTCTCAGGGCGCCAGCTTCGAGACTTACGCGACTATCCGCGTCCGCGGTGCCATGCTCGATGAACTGCGCCGGAATGACTGGGCCCCCAAGTCGGTTCATCGCAAGGCCCGCGACCTCGCCGAGGCCATCCATGATGTGGAAATGGAAACCGGACGCGATGCCACAGACAAAGAGGTGGCAAGCCGAATGGGGGTTTCCCTAGACGAGTTCCACAAGATTCAGCATGACGCGAGTACGAGCCGAATGATCGGTTTCGACGACAAAGGCTATGAGGAGACGCCTTTTGTCGAGCGATGTGCCGGAGAGGCGCCGCCTCCCCCCGACCTCCTGCAGGATGAACAGTTCCGGAGCCGGCTTGCCGAAGCCATTAGCAGACTGCCGGAACGCGAACGGCTGGTAATGGCGCTTTATTACGATCGCGAATTGAACCTCAAGGAGATTGGCGCGGTCCTCAAGGTAAGCGAATCGCGCGTCAGCCAAATCCTCAGCCAGTCCCATGGCCGTCTCCGGTCCCGTCTGAAGGAATTCCGTCGCGCCTGATCGGGTTCGCGGTACTAGCCGTCTGTTGAAAATCTCCCTCTCCAGCGGGAGAGGATCGGGGTGAGGGGGTCCAATGCATGATCACCGTCTGATTTTTGATCCCCTCATCCTGCCTTCTCCCTGAGGGAGAAGGGACAAAACCCTTTTTCAACAGCCTGCTCGCTTTATTTTCCAGCGGGTTCGGCCGTGGGCCGAACGAGGCCGTGTGTTAGAATGATGGCAAGCCAGAGGACCGGCGAAAGATTACGTTTCGGGTGCCGCTAATGAGTCATACGATTGTCGGCGTGCCTCCTCGCAATCCGATGTGGATCTACGAGGAGAACTACAGACTGTTCCTGCATCTCCTGCCGGAGGTTGTAAAGGAGGGGGATGCCTTGGCGCTGGCGTCGGATAATACCGAGGGCGATCTGGAAGTGCGTGTTCTGGAAGTGGCCAAGTACACCGCCACGCTGTTGCTCGCCAAGCCCTTTTCCGTGGATCGCGAGTGGCTCCCCGATCTCTCCATGAAAGTGCGTGTTTATGACGATGCGGGAGTCATGGAAGTGATAGGCTACCAGGGCTGTGATCGTATCCCGCCGCGCTACCGCGTTGCCGGGCCGGGTCGCTTTCATCGCGACGAGAAGCGGCAGGTGAACTATCTGCTGCACGATCTGCTGCGTCACTGCCTTCGCCACGGCTACCAACTGAGTAACTCCGGGATCGCCAACGCCTGAGCCCGCGCGTTCGACCCTCGAGACCGCCATTTCCCCACCCCTCAAAAGAGAGCGCGTCGAGACCCATTCGCTTTAGCCGCTGAATCTGCCATTATTATTTTGACAGGGTTAAAACGAGAATACGTTCCATGAACCTGTCGTACGGCTTACTGCCCGAGCCCCTCTTCTGGATGGCGCACGCGGTATTTGCGGTTGTAATCGGTCGCGCTGTGTATACCGCCCCGTGGAAGCGCCTCGGCGATAATCAACAGCGACATGTCTTTATGGGCAGCGCTGTCTTCCTGCTGCTTATCTGGAGCATGAAGGCGGGTATCGACCCCGGGCTGGACTTTCACCTGCTCGGCGGTACGCTGTTGATGCTGATGTTTGGCTGGCAACTGGCGCTGATCTCGGTGGCGCTGGTCCTTGGGGGAGTGACCCTCAACGGTGTCGGCGACTGGAGTAGCTTTTCCGTCAACGCCCTGTTGATGGGGGCCGTTCCCATCCTGCTCAGCTACGGCATCTATCGCTTTGCCGTGCGCTATCTCCCCCATCACTTTTTCGTCTATGTGATCGTCAACGCCTATTTTTGTGCCGGTTTGGCGATGGCCGCCACCGTTTTTACAGCCTCACTTCTGTTCCTCTGCTGCAGTTCCTATACCTTCGACAAACTGGCAGGCAGCTACCTGACGTTTGCGCCTTTCATGATGTTTGCGGAAGGGTTCTTTACAGGGATGCTCGCAGCGAGCATGGCGCTGTTGCGTCCGGAGTGGATCTGGACCTTCGACGACCGGCGCTACCTGGCTGGTAAGTAATACGTTGCGGTTCGGGGGTCAAGCCTTCCGCTGGCTCGGGCCGGTCTGAATTTTCAGATAGTCGTAGAGATCGCTGAGGAAAAACTGCCGGTTTTCATCGTATCGGAAGTGAACCACCGTGTGAGGCTCGCCCCGGCTGTAGCGCCGTGCTACATCCAGAAAGGGTGCTGGCAGTGTGCGATTAAACGGCGATGATGTGTTAAGGAGGCGAACAACTTGCAGGAAAAGGAGTTCGAACCGACTGCCACGGGCCTCCGAGACGTGGCGAAGGTCATTGCGATAAAGCCGCAACAGCGCGATATAGTCTTGGGCCCGGGGCGGTTTCATGTCCGGAACTTTCTGGAAAAGCCTACCTTATTTATCCCAAAAGCGGGCCTTGGATACAAGCGTCGGAGCGGGAAAACGGGAAGGCAGTCCCAACCCGCCCGTCCCGCTGAGGCGAACATTCTTTTCCATGTAGTGAGGCTCCGGTGGGAAACACAGCCCATGTTGGGCGGTAACTGGAAGCGACGCAAGGGGAGAGCAGGAAGGCGGGTTCGTTATGAGCCTGGACGCAGCTTGTCGCACATGAGAGTCCACCCGAAGATCAGCAGTAACACCGGGCCGCCCAGAAGTATTTGCAATGCAGGCGGCAGCGGGAATCGCTTTTTGGCTGTGGGCTTGCGGGCCCCGAGGGGAGTGACACACATGAGGTTCACCTGAACGGTCTTTCCGGCCTTACTTCTCGGATTCTGTCTTAAAAAGAAACGGGACTTCTGTCCCGTTTCCCTCGGTAATTGGTGGAGGCGGGGGGAATCGAACCCCCGTCCGCGGGATCTCCGCCACGGGATCTACATGCTTAGCCGCGCCTATTATATTTAATCGGCGATCGCCCGACGGGCAGGGCGTATCGACGACGATTCCGGATTTGGGTTTTAGCGGCTAGGCCCCGGACTAGCTTCGCCGCGAGCTTGCGTTTAATGACACCCGGAACCCGAGCGCACAAGCACGCGTCGGTCGGGCGCTAGCGGGGTTTAAGCCGCTAGAGCGTAGTTGTCGTCGTTGGCAACTATGTTGTAGCAGCGTTTTTACGAGGTCACTGCACCTCGGCATGCACCCTATGGTTTCGCAACCCACGTCGAAGCCAGGTCGCCCCCAAAGGTGTTGTCCCTATTAGATAGGGGATCGGCACCGAAGTTCAAGGGAATTCGGCGTTTGCCCACAAATTCCCCTGGCCGACTGTTAGAACCACTAACGGGTAATTAGTTCATTTCCTTGAGAATGCGCTGCTTTTGCCGCTGCCATTCCCGATCTTTCTCGGTGGCGCGTTTGTCGTGCTGCTGCTTGCCCTTCGCCAGCCCGATCTGGGCCTTGGCTCTGCCCTTTTTCCAGTACAGCTTGAGGGCGATCAGGGTATAGCCCTTGCGCTCCACCGCCCCGATGAGACGACTGAGTTCATGATTGTGCAGCAACAGCTTCCGGGTGCGGGTCGGGTCCGGGTTTATGTGGGTGGAGGCGGTGGGAAGCGGATTGATCAGCGCCCCCAGGAGCCAGGCCTCGCCATCTTTCAAAATGACATAGCTGTCCACCAGCTGCACGCGTCCGGCACGCAGACTTTTGACCTCCCAACCCTCCAGTACCAGCCCCGCCTCGTAGGTATCCTCAATGAAGAACTCGTGGCGTGCCTTGCGGTTGACCACGATGGTGCTGGAGCCGGGGCCCTGGTCGTTCTTGTTTTTACCCTTCTTCGCCATAGCCCGCCATTATAGGGCACTCAGTCGCCGTATGACACTGGCAAGCCGCTTGCATTTGACTTTTTCACACCCGGATCAAGCGGTTGAGCCGCTCGCTGAATTCACCGACAATTGGACCCTTATAACAATAAGGGGGAGTGATGGCGCATCGCGAATCGATACACGGCCAGTGGTCTTCCCGTTGGGCGTTTGTCCTGGCGGCGACCGGTTCGGCGGTCGGTCTGGGCAATGTCTGGAAATTCCCCTACATCGCCGGCGAGAATGGCGGCGGAGCGTTCGTTCTTATCTACCTTCTCTGCATCGCCGTTATCGGCATACCGATTATGATGGCCGAGGTGCTGCTCGGGAGACGGGGACGGCGTAGTCCTATCAATACGATGATTCACTTGGCCCGTGAGGAGGGTCGAACATCGTTCTGGCAGTACCTGGGCTGGGCTGGCGTGGTGGCGGGCTTCCTTATCCTGTCCTATTACAGCGTGATTGCCGGTTGGGCATTGGCTTATCTGGTGCGGACGTCGCTGGGTCTCTTTTCCGGGGTTACCGCCGACGGGGCCGAATCACTCTTCCACGAATTGATATCGGATCCGGAGCGGCTGCTGGCGTGGCATACCATTTTCATGGTGATGACGATGGTGGTTGTCGCCCGTGGGGTGCGGGGCGGGCTGGAGAAGGCGGTCCGCTATCTCATGCCGACGCTGTTCATACTGCTGGTGGTGCTGGTCGGCTATGCCATGAATACCGGCTACTTCCAGGATGGTCTGGCCTTCCTGTTTCGCCCGGACTTCGGGCGCATCAGTGCCAATGGCGTGCTAATCGCCATGGGGCATGCGTTTTTTACGCTTTCGCTGGGCATGGGCGCGATTATGGTTTACGGCTCCTATCTGCCCGGGAACGCTTCGATTTCCAGGACTACCTTCATGATCGCCGGTGCGGATACGGCCGTGGCGTTACTGGCCGGTATGGCCATTTTCCCGGTCGTTTTCGCCAACGGCATGGAGCCGGGCGCCGGTCCGGGCCTGATTTTCCAAACGCTGCCTATCGCCTTCGGGCATATGCCGGCGGGGACCTTTTTCGGGGCTCTTTTCTTCCTTCTGCTGATCTTTGCCGCGTGGTCTTCGGCTATTTCGCTGATTGAACCGTTGGTGGCCTGGCTGGTGGAGAATCACGGCATGACCCGCGTGAAAGCCTCGACGCTCGCAGGTGTGCTGACCTGGTTTGTCGGGCTGGGGACGGTATTTTCGTTCAACGTCTGGTCGGGTGATTCATATCAACTGTTCGGCTTGACGTTCTTCGACCTGCTAGACTACCTCACCGCCAATATAATGCTTCCGTTGGGCGGTCTACTCATCGCCCTTTTCGCTGCCTGGCTGATGCGGCGCGAGTCGACCCGGGAAGAGCTGGCGATAAGCGGCCTGCGTTATCAACTCTGGCTTTTTCTGGTCCGCTTTGTGACGCCGGTGGCGGTTATCGTGGTCTTCCTCAATGTGATTGGCATCATCGACTTTCAGGAATAACGAACACAGTGGCTTCCATCAATAAAAGCGCACTGGTGCCCTACAGCACGGCACAGATGTACGCACTGGTCAACGATATCGATTCTTACTCGGACTTCCTGCCCTGGTGCGGCTCTTCGGAGCTACTAAGCGCCAGCGAGGATGAGGTCCGGGCGGTTATCGAGATCGCCCACGGCAGCTTGCACAAAAGCTTTACCACGCGGAACCGGCTCCAGAAGAACAAGATGATCGAAATGCGTCTGGAGAAGGGCCCTTTCAAACACCTCGAAGGCTTCTGGCGTTTTGACGAACTCGATGAAAACGCCTGCAAGGTCCGCCTGGACCTGGATTTCGAATTCTCGAATCGACTGATGGGGATGGCGATGGGGCCGATTTTCAGCCAGATTGCCAACAGCCTCGTAGAGGCCTTCGTCAAACGTGCGGAGCAGGTCTATGGCAAAGGCTAATCCGATCAAGGTGGAAGTGGCTTATGCACTTCCGGATAGTCAGGTAATCATCCCGCTGGATGTGGAGGAGGGCGCCACGGCCGAACAGGCCATCCGCAAGTCGGGAATCCTCGACCGCTTTCCGGAAATCGATCTCTCAAACGTCAAAATTGGCGTGTTCGGAAAGCTTACCAAGCTGGACAGCCCGCTACGGCCCAAGGACCGGGTGGAGATTTACCGTCCCTTGAAAGCCGATCCCAAGGAAGTGAGAAAGCGCCGCGCAGCCGAGGGCAAGAAAATGAAAAAGGGCGGCGACTCGGAATCCGGAACCATGGCCCACTAGCAGGCTGTTGAAAAAGGTTTTTTGTCCCTTCTCCCTGAGGGAGAAGGTTAGGATGAGGGGGATAAAATCAGTAACTTACCTTTTATTGAGTCCCCTCACCCCAGCCCTTTCCCTCTGGAGAGGGTGTTTTTCAACAGCCAGCTAGCCATCAAGTCCGGCGCAGCGGATGATGAATTCCGTTTTCTCTACCGTGCGAGTTAACGCTCTTCCAGGCGGGGAGCCAGCGGCACCTCCTCGGGGATATCACCTTCCGCGGAGTAGCGGGCCAGCCGGTCGCCTTCGAACCAAACGGTCACCTGGTAGCGGCTGGTAATCTCTTCCCCGCCCGGTTTGTAGCTGTAGTAGTAATCCCAGCGCCGCTGGTGAAAGGGATCGGTCAGCAGGGGCGATCCCAGCAGGAACTGCACCTGCCGTTTCGTCATCCCTGTTTCGAGCCTGGCCAATTCCGCCCGGGTCAGGATGTTGCCCTGCTGAATGTCGAGTTTGTGAGCGCAGCCGCTAACGGCCAGTGTGAGTGCCAGATAAATGATAATCTTTTGCATTTTTGTTCGGGGCGGGTTAATTTGTGACGATGATACCGCAACGGTTTCATGAGTGATATGGCGACTCGAACTTCCCAAGACCTGAAAAAGGCCGGACTCAAGGCGACACTGCCGCGCATCAAGATCCTGGAGATTCTTGAGCGCAATGAGCTACGTCACATGAGTGCCGAGGACGTGTACAAAGCGCTGCTGGAGTCCGGCGAGGACGTCGGTCTGGCCACGGTCTACCGTGTGTTGACCCAGTTCGAGGCCGCCGATTTGGTGCGTCGTCACCACTTCGAAGGTGGTCATTCGGTTTTCGAACTGAACGAGGGCAGCCACCACGACCACATGCTGTGCGTGAAGTGCGGCAGGGTCGAGGAGTTTATGGATGAGACCATCGAGAAGCGGCAGGAGGCCATTGCCGAGAAGCTCGGTTTCGAAATCACCGACCACAGTCTCTACATCTTCGGTGTCTGTGCCGACTGCCGGAAAGGGTCCTGAGGAGAGGTTGGTTTTGAGCTGATGGGGCGGACCAAGCGCTGATCGGCAGAATGCCGCTTCTAGTCAAAAGTGGCTACCGGGCGGCTTGTCCTCCAGAGCCCCGATTAGTTGCGGGAGCCGCTTAAACCTTGGCGTTCTCTTTTCCACGTCGCTTTGTCCCGGTGTCCCCGGCCAGCGAAAGCATCTCCTCGGCATGGGAGCGCGTCTGCTCGGTGATAGAGACACCGCCCAGCATTCGTGCCACCTCTTCGATTCTTTCTTCGGCAGACAGTGGGTCGACGCCGGTGCGGGTTGTTTTGCCTTTGGTTTGCTTGGCAATACGAAGGTGTTGATGCCCCTGGGATGCAACCTGGGGCTGGTGTGTGACGCACAGTACCTGCCGCCCGTCACCCAGACTGCGTAACCGGCGCCCCACGATTTCGGCCACACCGCCGCCGACTCCGACATCCACTTCGTCGAAAATCAGTGTCGGTATGCCTTCACGGCCGGCCGTGATTACCTGTATCGCGAGGCTGATGCGCGAGAGTTCGCCTCCGGATGCGACCTTCTGCAGGGGTTTGGGCGGCTGGCCGGGATTGGCGGTGACCAGGAACTGAACGCGGTCGTGGCCGAAAGGCCCCGGCTCCTCATCGAGAACGCTGACTTCCACTTCGAAGTGACCGCCCTTCATGCCGAGCTCCTGCATGTTGCCCGTCACCTGCTTTGAGAGCGTCTTGGCGGCCTGCTTGCGTTTTTTGCTGAGGCTATCGGCGCTTTTCCGGTATTCGGCAAGCGCTTCTTCGATGCGCTCGTCGAGGTCCCCCAGTCGGCTTTCACTCGCCTCCAGCGCGTCGCGCTCCTGGCGGAGGGTCTCCAGGAGTTCAGTCAGTTCGTCCGGACGGCAGCGGTGTTTACGGGCGAGGTCCTGAAGCGTATCGAGGCGCTGTTCGACTTCGGCCAGGCGCTCCGGATCGATTTCCAACCGATCCAGGTAGCGTCGCAGCTCCCCGGCCGCCTCGCCGGCCTGAATAGCGGCGCTATTGACCAATTCCGCGACCGGTTCCAATGCGCCGTCGTAACCGGCCAGATCGCCCAGCTCGGCGGCGATTCGCTCGAGCACCCCGACAGCGGCGAGTTGCTCATCTTCATTAAGCGCCGTAAGGGCGCCCTGAGTTCCCTCCTGGAGGCGCGTCACATTAGCCAATCGCTGGTGTTCCTCATCGAGAGCCGTCAGCTCTGTCCCGGACAAGTCCAGCGTCTCCAGCTCTTCCACCTGATAACGAAGGAGCTCCAGGCGTGCATCACGGTCGTGGCGCTCCCGTGAAAGGGCCGTCCGTTCCTCGAAAAGGGAGCGCCAGTTCTGATAGACGGATGTGACTTTGGCCGCCGTCTCGGCGAGGCCGGCGAAGGCATCCAGCGTCTGTCGCTGGGCATTGCGACGCAGCAGATACTGATGGGCGTGCTGGCCGTGAATGTCCACCAGCTGTTCTCCCAACTCCTTCAGCAGCTGCACCGGCGCCGGGCGGCCGTTGATGTAGCCCCGAGAACGGCCATCGGCGCCTACGGTCCGGCGGATCAGACATTCGCCGTCATCACCCTCCAACTCGTGCTCCCGGAGCCAATGGGCTGTCTCCGACACGTCGGTGGTATCGAATGTGGCGATGATTTCGGCCCGGTCGGCGCCGTGGCGGACAAAAGAGGAGTCGGCGCGGTCGCCCAGAGTCAGCCCGAGGGCATCGAGCAGAATCGATTTGCCGGCGCCGGTCTCGCCGGTCAGTACCGTCATTCCGGACTCGAGCTCGAGTTCGAGCTGGTCGACGATGGCGAAATCGCGAATGTGGAGGTGGGTGAGCATCTCTGTTCAGTTGCTAGTTGCGAGTCGTGAATTCGTAGTCAATTGGTGTGCAATATCCTGTCGATCATCAAGCAAATTCATGAAACATCGGGTCAACGCCTAAACCGGGGTTTTAGCCGGAGCGTTCAGGTTGACACTACAACTTACCAGTTCTGTTCCACTCGCCACTCGCCACTCGCCACTCGCCACTCGCCACTCGCCACTCGCCACTCGCCACTCGCCACTCGCCACTCGCAACAGCCACTGGCCACTGCATCCCTATCCCCAGCCGAGTTTCGCACGCAGGATATGGAAGTAGTCGTGATCCAGCGGATGGATCAGCCGTGCTTCATGCGGTTTCTTCTCAATACGCACCCGATCCCCTGAGACGAGGCCCAGGTTGATCTGCCCGTCGCACGTGACCTGCGCATGGGACTGGCCAGCCCCGCGCACCACGATTTCAATGGCGCTTTCGCCATGAACGACGATGGGCCGATGGCTCAGCGTGTGGGGGCAAATGGGGACCAGAATCACGGCGTCCAGGCTCGGCTGGAGGATGGGCCCGCCCCCGGAAAGCGCATAGGCCGTGGAGCCGGTCGGCGTGGAGACGATCAAGCCATCGGAGCGCACGGTATTGAGAAAACGCCCGTCCACGTAGGTCTCCACCTCGATCATCCGTGCCACGTCCCACTTGTGCACGACGACGTCGTTGAGCGCCTCGCTTTCGGAGAGTTCTTCGCCGTCGCGGATAATCGAGGTGTGAAGCAGGAAGCGTTTGTCCTCCCTGTACTCTCCACTGAGGATGGCATCGAGCTTGTTCTGCATCTGATCCGGGGAAATATCGGTCAGGAAGCCCAGCCGGCCCAGATTGATGCCCAGCAGTGCGATTTGGTGGTTGGCCAGGGAGCGGGCGGCATTCAGGAGGGTGCCGTCGCCGCCGACCACAATCGCCAGATCACAGTGATCGCCGATGTGCGGCCGACTGGCGGTGGTCATCTCGTGGTCGGGCCATACCTGGGCCGTGGCCTCGTCCAGCAGCACATCGAGCTCGCGTCCCTGCAGATAGTCCCGCAGGGCCTGGAGCGTGGCACCGACGGAGGGGTCCGCGTATTTCCCGATTAGCCCGATGCTAGTGAACTCTTCCGCCATTTCTCCCTCCAAAACTGCCGGAAACTTAACACGTTACCAGGAGCCCGCCAACTGGCAACGGCGTTAGCAGACTATTCCCCGGAGTGCTAAAATCGCTGACCCGACATCCGGATCGGACGGTAACTGAGAGACGAGTCAGCAACCATGGCCGGTTACGAATTAACCGAACGCGCCCTATATCTCTTCAAGGCCCTGGTGGAACGCCATATTCGCGATGGCCAGCCGGTCGGTTCGCGCACGCTTGCCCGTGACAGCAAGCTGAACCTCAGCCCGGCGACCATTCGCAACGTCATGGCAGACCTAGAGGAAGTGGGCCTGATTCAGTCGCCACATACGTCGGCAGGCCGGGTGCCCACGGCCCAGGGCTACCGCTTTTTCGTCGACAGCCTGTTGACCATAAAGCCGCTCGATGAGCGGGAAGTCCGGGATCTCAAGGCGCAATTCGAGAGCGATGAGGACCCCAAACGGCTACTCTCGGCGGCCTCTTCCCTGCTTTCGGATATCACGTCACTGGCCGGTGTCGTCATGCTTCCCCGACGGGAACAGGTGGCGCTGCGACAGATCGAGTTTCTGGCGCTCTCCGGTTCCCGCGTGTTGGTAATACTGGTGGTTAATGAAAGGGAAGTGCAGAACCGGATCATCCATACCACGCGGCGTTATAGCACCTCGGAGCTGACCCAGGCGGCGAATTTCATTAACGAGCATTTCGCCGGTCGTACCCTGCGCGAGGTGCGCAATCGGTTGATCAAGCAGATGCAGGCCGATCGCGAGGACATGGACCGGCTGATGCGCTCCGCCCTGGAGATGGCGCAAAAGGCCTTCTCCGAGGAGGAGGACGAGGATGATTACCTCATGGCCGGTGAGACCAATCTCATGTCCTATGCGGAGATGTCCGATATGGAGCGCCTGCGCCAGCTTTTCGAAGCGTTCGGCACCAAGCGCGACATTCTCCATCTGCTGGATCAGTCCCTCGCTGCCGACGGACTGCAAATCTTCATCGGTCACGAAGCGGGTCATGAGGCCCTGGATGTCTGCAGCATCGTCACCTCCCCCTATAAGGTCGAAGACCAAGTGGTGGGCGTGCTGGGCGTTATCGGCCCCACCCGCATGGCCTACGGCCGTGTCATCCCGATTGTCGATGTGACCGCCCGATTGCTTGGCGCGGCCTTGAATCGGGACAAGTAGCCCCCTATATCACAGGGAAATCAGGCGGCGCCGCGGGCGGCGTTGCGGATTCTTTTAGGGTACTTCTAAAAATCCAACAGAATCCGCATTGGATTATTAGAAGTACCTTTTTTTTGCGAGAGGAAGCACGGAGTCTGTAAATGAACGACGAGACCAAGTCTCCGGACAACGAAAGCGAAGAGCCGCAAGCCCAGGGCCCGGAGTCGGCCGAAGTCACCGGGGCCGAAACGGGACAGGAGCCCGGAGAGGAGCTTAGGCTGCAGCTGGAGGATGCCCGCAACAAGGCGGACGAGCATTGGAGCCAGTGCCTGCGCCTGCAGGCGGAGCTGGAGAATACCCGCCGCCGTGCGGAGCGCGATGTGGAGAGTGCCCACAAATTCGCGCTGGAGAAGTTCGCCGCCGAATTGCTGCCGGTGAAGGATAGCCTGGAGATGGGGCTGTCTGCCGCCACGGGCGAGGACGAGACGGTGGCCAAGCTGCGTGAGGGGACCGAGCTGACGCTGAAGATGTTCAGCGATGTCCTGGACAAGTTCGGCATCCGCGAAATCGACCCGGCCGGCGAGCCTTTTAACCCGGAGTACCATCAGGCCATGACCATGCAGGAGAGTGCGGAACACCCTGCGAATACCGTCGTAGCGGTGATGCAGAAGGGTTACATACTCAACGAACGGCTGCTGCGCCCGGCCATGGTGATGGTCTCCAAGGCTCCGGCCTAGGAGCAGCGCAGACAAGGGTTGAAACCCCAGCTATTGACCTTATCTAAAGCGGTAGAAATTTCTGAGCCCGCAAGCACGCGGGCCCAAACAGAACTGGAGTAGGGGATTATGGGAAAAATTATCGGTATCGACCTCGGCACCACCAACTCCTGTGTGGCGGTGATGGAGGGGGGCAAGGCCCGCGTCATCGAGAACAGCGAAGGTGATCGCACCACGCCGTCCATCGTCGCTTTCAGCAAGGACGACGATGAAGTGCTGGTGGGGCAGGCGGCCAAACGCCAGGCCGTCACCAACCCTGAAAATACACTCTTTGCCATCAAGCGACTGATTGGCCGCCGTTTCGAAGAGGATACGGTCCAGAAGGACATCGATCTGGTGCCCTACAAGATCGTGAAGGCCGACAACGGCGATGCCTGGGTTGAAGCCAAGGGCCAGAAAATGGCCGCACCGGAAGTCTCCGCGAAGGTGCTGCAGAAGATGAAGAAGACCGCCGAAGATTATCTCGGCGAGGAAGTGACCGAGGCGGTGATCACCGTGCCGGCCTACTTCAACGATTCGCAGCGCCAGGCGACCAAAGACGCCGGCCGCATCGCGGGTCTCGAGGTCAAGCGCATCATCAACGAGCCGACGGCGGCGGCGCTGGCCTACGGCATGGACAAAAAGCACGGTGACCGCAAGATTGCCGTCTACGACCTGGGCGGCGGCACCTTTGATATCTCCATCATCGAGATTGCCGAGATCGAAGGCGAGCACCAGTTCGAGGTTCTCTCCACGAACGGTGACACCTTCCTGGGTGGTGAGGACTTCGACAAACGGTTGATCGACTACCTCGCCGACGAGTTCAAGAAGGACCAGGGCATCGACCTGCGCGGCGACCCCCTGGCGATGCAGCGCCTGAAAGAGGCTGCGGAGAAGGCGAAGATCGAGCTCTCCTCGAGCCAACAGACCGATGTGAACCTGCCCTATATCACCGCAGACGCCAGCGGTCCGAAGCACCTGAACGTCAAGGTGACCCGGGCGAAGCTCGAGGGGCTCGTGGAAGATCTGGTCACCCGCACCATCGAGCCGTGCAAGGTGGCCCTCTCCGATGCCGGACTCTCTGCCTCGGAAATCGACGACGTCATCCTGGTCGGCGGTCAGACCCGCATGCCGAAGGTCCAGGAAGGGGTTAAGGATTTCTTCGGGAAGGAGCCGCGCAAGGACGTCAACCCGGACGAGGCGGTTGCGGTCGGTGCGGCAATCCAGGGCGGCGTCCTGGCCGGCGACGTCAAAGACGTGCTGCTGCTGGACGTGACTCCGCTGTCGCTTGGTATCGAGACCCTGGGCGGCATCATGACCAAGCTCATCGACCGGAATACCACCATTCCGACCAAGGCCAACCAGGTGTTCTCCACCGCCGAGGACAACCAGACGGCTGTTACCGTGCATGTCCTTCAGGGGGAGCGTGAACGGGCGGGGGACAACAAGTCTCTGGGGCGTTTCGACCTGACCGATATTCCGCCCGCGCCACGTGGCGTGCCGCAGGTCGAGGTCACTTTCGACATCGACGCCAATGGTATCCTGCACGTGTCCGCCAAGGACAAGGGCACCGGCAAGGAGCAGAAGATCGTCATCAAGGCCTCTTCCGGTCTCTCCGACGAGGAAGTCGATAAGATGGTCAAGGACGCCGAGGCCCATAAGGCCGACGACCAGAAATTCCACGATCTGGTCACGGCTCGCAATCAGGCGGACAACATGATCAACGCCACCCGCAAGTCCATGGAAGAGCTGGGCGAGAAGCTCGAGGCGGGCGAGAAGGAGCAGATCGAGGCGGCCATCACCGAGCTCGAAGAGGCCATGAAGGGGGACGACAAGGACGCCATAGAGTCCAAGACCAAGGCCCTCGCCGAGGCCTCCGGCAAGATGGCCGAGCGGCTCTACGCCGAGAAGGGCGAGGCCGGTGCCGGCGCTGAGGGCGCTGAAGAGGCGGCCGGCGGCGAGCAGAAGGGTGGCGATGATGTCGTCGACGCCGAATTCGAGGAAGTCGACGACAATAAGAAGTAAACTGGCCGACCCCACTCATACCACGGGGGGCACGGGGGACACGGGGAATTACAACCCCGTGTGCTCCGTGCCGTCCGTGGTTTTGATCGATTTAGGATTATGGCGAAACGCGATTATTACGAAGTTCTAGGCATTCAGCGCAATGCCACGGAGGCCGAAATCAAAAAGGCCTTCAAGCGCATGGCGATGAAATATCATCCGGACCGCAACCAGGATGATGCCGAGGCGGAGAACAAGTTCAAGGAGGCCCGAGAGGCCTACGATGTCCTGGCGGACGCGCAGAAGCGTGCTGCCTACGATCAGTTCGGCCATGCCGGTCTTGAGGGCGGCATGGGGGGCGGTCCCGGCGGAGCGGGTGGCTTTGGCGGTGGAGCCAGCTTCTCCGATATCTTCGGCGATGTCTTTGGCGACATCTTCGGAGGCGGAGCGCGCGGTGGTGGTGGTCGCGTATTCCGGGGAGCGGATCTGCGCTACAACCTCGAACTCTCTCTGGAGAATGCGGTCCAGGGAACGTCCGTCAAGATCCGTATCCCCACCCTGGTTGCCTGCGAAGAGTGTGAGGGTTCCGGGGCGCGGAAGGGTAGCAGCCCGACCACCTGCCCCACCTGTCAGGGGCACGGGCAGGTCCGAATGCAGCAGGGGTTTTTCTCACTGCAGCAGACGTGTCCGCGCTGCCATGGTAGCGGTCAGATCGTGACGGACCCTTGCGGTTCCTGCCATGGCCAGGGCCGGGTGGAGAAACAGAAGACCCTGTCGGTCAAAGTACCGCCGGGGGTGGATACGGGCGATCGCATCCGCCTGGGCGGCGAAGGCGAACCCGGCGAAAACGGGGGACCTCCGGGCGATCTGTATGTTCAGATCAGCGTCAAACCGCATCCCATCTTTCAGCGCGACGGCGCCGACCTGTCTTGCGAGGTTCCCATCGCTTTCACCACTGCCGCGCTGGGCGGCGAATTGGACGTCCCGACCCTGAACGGCAGGGTTAAACTGAAGGTCCCGCCGGAGACTCAGACCGGCAAGCTGTTCCGTCTGCGTGGTAAAGGCGTCAAATCGGTCCGCGGCGGCGCTGTCGGCGACCTGATGTGCCGGGTAATGGTGGAGACCCCGGTGAATCTTACCGAAGAGCAGAAGGAACTCCTCTACAAGTTCGATGAGAGCATGCGTGAAGGCAACAGCAAACACAGCCCGAAGCACCATACCTGGCTCGACGGCGTCCGAAAGTTTTTCGAGGATATGAAGTTCTAGTCGGAAGGCCCGCCGCCGCTAACAGGCTGTTGAAAAACACCCTCTCCAGAGGGAGAGGGCTGGGGTGAGGGGACTCAATAAAAGGTAAGTTACTGATTTTATCCCCCTCATCCTAACCTTCTCTTTCAGGGAAGAAGGGACAAAACCTTTTTCAACAGCCTGCTAAACCGTTGTGACAGTACGGACTGGTCATTCGGCTCGGGGACTCCGGAGCACGGCAGAAAATAAAAGGCCCGGGCAGTAGCCCGGGCCTTTTACGCCATCCCTAGCTCCTTCCATGGCTTCTTTCCTGTTCTCCTTTTGGGGCTCGCTTCTTCCATTCCGTGCGATGATATTCTAAAAGCCTCCTTGCGCCGCGATTCGGCATCAGTCCCTCAATGCCGCTCCTTGGCTCTTCCATCCTGGGCCTTCCCGGGCCATCCTGTCCTGCGGCCTCTCCCTGACGGTTCCGTTCCCTTGTTGAGTTTTATTCTCCCCCTAACGTGAAAAAAAGTCTGTCAGACAAGGCTGAAACTCTTGTAGGGAATCGCTTACAAGTAACCGTCGTTAGGGACTGAGCGGCTGTGTCCGGGATTGGAGTCTTTTCTGCGGGGACAGGGCTGGTGGAGCGCCCGGTAAAGGGGCGGGTGGCGGCTTGCCCATACCGCGCAGTGGCGGGTGTAATGGACGGGGGGCGCCTATATAATAATCGGAAATACCAAAAAACCGTACCTGCGCCGCTCAAACCCACCGGCATTCATCGGTTTTGTTTTTGAAACGGTTGTCCGAATGTTCGTTCGGTTCGTAGCAGCCGAGCTTTCGGGGCAGGCGGAAAAAACCGTGCTCGCGACTGGAGGAGAATGGACATGAGTCAGAAAGAGGGGGTTGGCCTGGGCCGGAAACTCGACCGTGCAAGACGGCGTCTGTTGACGGCTCTGGCAGCGGGAACCGGTCTGGGAGTCGTCAGTGGCCCGTTGAGAGCACAGGAGACCGGCAGCGTCGATGACCTGCACTTCCCGGGTGACGAGCCGGAGCACAAAGTTGTCTATCAACTGAATAAGGGCGATCCCGGCTACCAGGAACACGTACTGTTTTCGGTGGGCGCCGTGCTTCGTAAATACGGGGACAATGTGAAAATCGTTGTGGTGGCGTTTGCCGAAGGGATTCACGTTCTGGCGAAAAAGCCCTTGCGGCCGGTCAGTCCGGAAATCCAGTCAAGGGTCTTGAGCCTTGCCCAGTACGGCATTGAATTTCACGCCTGTGGCAATACGCTCAAGTCGCTTAACTGGAGCGGGAAGGAACTTGAGGACTTCGCCCAGGTAGTAGAGGTTGGCGCTGCCGATCTGATGGAACTCCAGGAGCAGGGCTATTCCTATATCAGCTGGTGATCACCCGGCTCAGACTTAACACTGACATACAGCGGGTCCGGTTTTCGGTTGATCCGTTTTCGGTGGTGAACCGATTAGAAGAGAAGGTGGATTGTTGATGATTCGAATTGGGGTAACCGGCGCCGGCGGGCGCATGGGCAAGACGCTTATCGAGGCCATTCAGCAGACCGACGGTGTCGAATTGGGTGCCGCCATCGAGCGGGCGGGCAGTTCCCTGGTAGGTACAGACGCCGGCGAGCTGGCCGGAGTGGGCAAACTGGGCGTTACCGTGGTGGATGATCTGGCCCGTGTGGCCGGAGACGTGGATGTGGTGATCGATTTCACGCTCCCGGAGCCGACCGAAAAGCATCTGGCCATCTGCCGACAGGCTGGTACACGTCTGGTGATCGGTACCACCGGCCTTGATGACGGTCAGAAACAAGCGGTCATGGATGCAGGCAGCGATATCGGCGTGGTCTTCGCCCCCAACATGAGTGTTGGGGTGAATCTCTCCCTCAAATTGCTGGAGATGGCTGCCCGGGTTCTCGGGGACGATGTCGATATCGAGGTCATCGAGGCGCATCACCGTCACAAGGTGGATGCGCCTTCCGGTACGGCATTGCGTATGGGTGAGGTGATTGCCGAAACGCTGGGCAGGGACCTGAAGGAGTGCGCGGTATACGGCCGTGAAGGGCGTACCGGCGAACGCGATGCCAAGACCATCGGCTTTGAAACCATTCGCGCCGGGGATATCGTCGGTGAGCACACGGTGATGTTCGCGGGCCTCGGTGAGCGCGTGGAGATCACCCACAAGGCCTCCAGTCGCATGACCTTTGCCAAGGGGGCGGTACGCGCCGCGCAGTGGATCATGGCGGCGGACAAGGGCATGTTCGACATGCAGGATGTGCTCGGGCTGAAAGACTAGGATCAGCCGCAGAGACCACCGCTCTATGTGCCGGTGGTCTCTGCGGCCAAGCGCACCCGTGGACAGATTCGCGGGCGATGCAGTACAATCGCGTCCCACCTGAAACAACGTCTGCAAACGTTGTCCAACCACTGAGATTTCTAAGGGGAAGGGCCCAGTCGGTCCATCCCGCTTGGCATGCCTAAACATTGGAGGTCATCACCTTGCGGCAACCGGCGCTGCTGGCTCTTGAAGACGGCAACCTGTTCTGGGGCGAGTCCATCGGTGTCGAGGGGCAGACCGTCGGCGAGGTGGTGTTCAATACCGCCATGACCGGCTATCAGGAAATCCTCACCGACCCTTCCTATGCCAGCCAGATCGTCACCCTGACCTATCCCCACATCGGCAATACCGGCACCAATGCCGAAGACGAGGAGTCGGCCCACGTCTTTGCCAGCCGGCCTGGTGATTCGCGACCTGCCACTGCTCACGAGCAACTGGCGCAGCGAGAAGCCCTTGACGAGTATCTGCGCGAGAACAAGGTGGTGGCCATCGCCGACATCGATACCCGCCGGCTGACCCGCATCCTGCGCGAGAAGGGGGCGCAGAACGGCTGCATCATGGCCGGCGACGACATCGATGCGGACAGCCGCCCTGGCGGCCGCCCGCGGTTTCCCGGGCCTCAAGGGCATGGATCTGGCCAAGGAGGTGACCACCGCATCAGCCCTACGAATGGGCACAGGCGAGCTGGAGCCTTGAAGGGGGCCTGCCGGGCCACCCGGAGGCGCCGATCGAGAGGCGCTGCCCTACCATGTGGTGGCCTACGACTACGGCGTCAAGCGCAACATCCTGCGCATGCTGGTGGATCGCGGCTGCCGGCTGACCGTGGTGCCGGCCCAGACCCCGGCCGAGAAGGTGCTGGCACTGAAGCCCGACGGCGTGTTCCTGTCCAACGGTCCCGGCGATCCGGAGCCCTGCGATTATGCCATCAAGGCCATTCAGACGGTCCTGAAGCCGGGATTCCGACCTTCGGCATCTGCCTGGGCCACCAACTGCTGGCGCTGGCCAGCGGCGCCAAGACCGTCAAGATGAAATTCGGCCATCACGGCGCCAACCATCCGGTGCAGGACCTGGACACCGGGCGGGTGATGATCACCAGCCAGAACCACGGCTTCGCGGTGGATGAGGCCACGCCTGCCGGCCAATCTGCGTGCGACCCACCGTTCGCTGTTCGACGGGTCGCTGCAGGGGATTCACCGCACCGACGGGCCGGCGTTCAGCTTCCAGGGACATCCGGAGGCCAGTCCCGGGCCCGCACGACGTGGCGCCCCTGTTCGACCACTTCATCGAGCTGATGAAGGAAGCGAAAGTAATGACTTAAACCACGGCGGCGCACGAGGCACAGCGAGGAATTCCGCCGTTCCCGCAATCCCCGATGCTCCCCGTGACCCCCGTGCGTGACATTGATAGAGCTATGCCAAAACGCACCGACATTAAACAGCATTCTGATCATCGGCGCCGGCCCGATCGTCATCGGCCAGGCCTGCGAGTTCGACTATTCCGGCGCCCAGGCCTGCAAGGCGCTGCGCGAGGAGGGCTACCGGGTCATCCTGGTCAACTCCAATCCGGCCACCATCATGACCGACCCGGAGATGGCGGACGCCACCTACATCGAGCCGATCACCTGGCAGACGGTCGCAGAAGATCATCGAGAAGGAGCGCCCCGACGCGCTGCTGCCGACCATGGGCGGGCAGACCGCGCTGAACTGCGCGCTGGACCTGGCGCGAGCACGGCGTGCTGGAGAAGTACGGCGTGGAGATGATCGGCGCCACGCCGCGATGCCATCGACAAGGCCGAGGACCGCGAGCAGTTCCGCCAGGCGATGACGCAAGATCGGCCTGGATATGCCCGCGCTCGGCCATCGCCCACAGCATGGAAGAGGCGCTGCAGGTGCAGGCGCAGATCGGCTTTCCGACGCATCATCCGCCCGTCGTTCACCTGGGCGGCACCGGCGGCGGCATCGCCTACAACCGCGAGGAGTTCGTCGAGATCTGCGAGCGCGGCCTGGACCTCTCGCCCACCAACGAGCTGCTGATCGAGGAGTCGCTGCTCGGCTGGAAAGAGTACGAGATGGAGGTGGTGCGCGACAAGCAAGGACAACTGCATCATCATCTGCTCGATCGAGAACTTCGATCCGATGGGCGTGCATACCGGCGACTCGATCACCGTGGCGCCGGCGCAGACGCTGACCGACAAGGAATACCAGATCATGCGCGACGCCTCGCTCGCGGTGCTGCGCGAGATCGGCGTGGATACCGGCGGCTCCAACGTGCAGTTCGCCATCAATCCGGACGACGGCCGCATGGTCGTGATCGAGATGAATCCGCGCGTGTCGCGCTCCTCGGCGCTGGCCTCCAAGGCGACCGGCTTCCCCATCGCCAAGGTCGCCGCCAAGCTGGCGGTCGGCTATACGCTGGACGAACTGCAGAACGAGATCACCGGCGGCGCGACGCCGGCCTCGTTCGAGCCGTCCATCGATACGTGGTCACCAAGATCCCGCGCTTCACCTTCGAGAAATTCCCGCAGGCCGACGACCGCCTCACCACGCAGATGAAATCGGTGGGCGAGGTGATGGCCATCGGCCGCACCTTCCAGGAATCGCTGCAGAAGGCGCTGCGCGGCCTGGAGATCGGCGCCGACGGGTTGAACGAAGTGATCGACCTCCGACGCGATGAGGCCGATCGATCGAATCGCCAGCTGAGCGACGCCGCGGCCCGGAGCGCATCTGGTATGTGGGCGACGCCTTCCGCGCCGGCATGACGCTGGACGAGGTGCATGAGCTGACCGCGCATCGATCCCTGGTTCCTGGTCCAGATCGAGGAGCTGATCGACCTGGAGAACGAGCTCGCTGCACAAGCGGCACTTCCGAGCTCGACGCGTGACATGCTGTGCAGCTCAAGCGCAAGGGCTTCTCCGACCGCCGCCTGGCCGAGCTGCTGGGCGTCGACGGAGACGCGAGTGCGCAAGCTGCGCCACGAACTGGGCGTGCGTCCGGTCTACAAGCGGGTGGATACCTGCGCCGCGGAGTTCGCCACCACCACCGCCTACATGTACTCCACCTACGAGGAGGAGTGCGAGGCCGAGCCCACCGACCGCGACAAGATCATGGTGCTCGGCGGCGGTCCGAACCGCATCGGCCAGGGCATCGAGTTCGATTACTGCTGCGTGCACGCCGCGCTGGCCATGCGCGAGGACGGCTACGAGACCATCATGGTCAACTGCAATCCGGAGACCGTCTCCACCGACTACGATACCTCCGACCGGCTGTATTTCGAGCCGCTGACGCTGGAAGACGTGCTGGAGATCGTCGACATGGAAAAGCCCGAGGGCGTGATCGTGCAGTACGGCGGCCAGACGCCGCTGAAACTGGCGCGCGACCTGGAAGCCGCCGGCGTGCCGATCATCGGCACCACGCCGGATTCGATCGACCTGGCCGAGGACCGCGAGCGCTTCCAGAAGATGATCGACAAGCTCGGCCTGAAGCAGCCGCCCAACCGCACGGCGCGCGCCGCGGAGGACGCCGTGCGGCTGGCCGAGGAGATCGGCTATCCGCTGGTGGTGCGGCCCTCCTACGTGCTGGGCGGCCGCGCCATGGAGATCGTCTACAACGAGGCGGAGCTGCGCAGCTACATGCGCGAGGCGGTCAAGGTCTCCAACGAGTCCCCGGTGCTGCTCGACCGCTTCCTCGATGATGCGGTCGAGGTGGACGTGGATGCCGTCTGCGACGGCGAGGACGTGGTGATCGGCGGCATCATGGAGCACATCGAGCAGGCCGGCGTGCATTCGGGCGATTCGGCCTGCTCGCTGCCGCCCTACAGCCTGACGGCCGAGATCCAGGATGAGCTGCGCGGTCCAGGCAGCGGCCATGGCGCGGGAGCTGAACGTGGTCGGGCTGATGAATATGCAGTTCGCCATCAAGGACGACGAGATCTACGTCCTGGAGGTCAATCCGCGCGCCTCGCGCACCGTGCCCTTCGTGTCCAAGGCGACCGGCCTGCCGCTGGCGAAGATCGCCGCGCGCTGCATGGTCGGGCAGAGCCTCGCCGAGCAGGGCATCGTCGAGGAGATCGTGCCCGCCGTACTATCTCGGTCAAGGAGGCGGTGTTCCCGTTCATCAAGTTCCCGGGCGTCGACCCGATCCTGGGCCCGGAAATGAAGTCCACCGGCGAGGTCATGGGCGTGGGCCGCAGCTTCGGCGAGGCCTATGTCAAGTCGCAGCTGCGCCGCGGGCGTTATCCTGCCGCGCAGCGGCCGGGCCTTCATCAGCGTGCGCGACGTCGACAAGCGCGGCACCGTGGCGAGGTCGCCCGGGAGCTGGTTGAGCCGGCTTCGACTGGTCGCCACCCGCGGCACCGCCCAGTACCTTCGTGAGGCCGGCGTTGCAGTGCGAGCGCGGTCAACAAGGTGACGGAGGGGCGCCCGCATATCGTCGACATGATCAAGAACGACGAAATCAGCTTCATCGTCAACACCACCGAGGGCAAACAGGCGATCGCCGATTCCTACCCGATCCGCCGCGAGGCCCTGCAGCACAAGGTGACTTATACACGACGCTGGCCGGTGCCGCGGCAACGTGCGTGGCGCTGAAGCAGCGGAACGACACTGAAGTGACCCGGCTGCAGGACCTGCATACGGAGATTGCAAGTCGATGAGCAAGCACACCGATGACGCTGCGCGGCGCCGAAAAGCTGCGCGAAGAGTTACATCAGCTGAAAAGTGTCGAGCGGCCGCGGATCATCCAGGCCATCGCCGAGGCGCGCGAGCACGGCGATCTGAAGGAGAATGCGGAATACCACGCCGCCAGGGAGCAGCAGGGCTTCTGTCGAAGGGCGCATCACCGAGATCGAAGGCAAGCTGGGCAATGCCCAGATCATCGACGTCAGCCAGCTGAATGCCGACGGCAAGGTGGTCTTCGGCGCCACGGTAGACCTGGTGGACGTCGAAACCGGCGACGAGGTGACCTATCAGATCGTCGGCGAGGACGAGGCCGATATCAAAGCAGGACGAGATCTCCGTCAGCTCGCCCATTGCCCGCGCGCTGATCGGCAAGGAGATCGACGATGTGGCCATCGTCAAGGCGCCCGGCGGCGAACGCGAGTACGAAATCGCCGAAATCCGCTACGAGTAAAGGTTCCCGTAACGGATCCCCGCCTCCAGTCCCCATGAAGCGTTTCCGACCGCTGGAAAGACTCTTGCTGACCGCCTGGGCAGGCTGCCTCTGGGCGGTGGGCTACCTGGCGGCGCCTGTATTATTTACCAACGTCGATTCCAGCACAGCCGGCATGCTGGCCGGCAACATGTTCGGCCTGGTCAGCTATGTCGGCATGGTCTGCGGCGCAGGGCTGATTCTACTGCGGGGGCTGCAGCATGGGTGGAGGCTGGGAGACTGGAGACTCGGGGTCCTGGTTGGGATGGTTGCGCTGGTAGTCATTGGTGAGGTGGTGCTACAGCCGAGATGGCGGACCTCAAGGCCCAGGGGCTGAGCGAGGGCAGCCGGCAGGCCGCGGACTTCGGGCGCCTGCACGGCGTTGCCTCTATCCTCTATCTTATTGAAAGTATTGGTGGGGTCGTGCTGGTCGCCTCAGGCTTGAATGAGCCCGAGGACTCGTGAGTCCTCGACTTCCGCGTGATCCGGCTAGAGCGAGCTATCGGGGCAGGGTGATTTGCGGCTTTTCGGCAGGTCGGTAGAGGACTGCGACATGGCCGATGCGTTGGACCAGTTCCGACCGGCTTTTTTCCGTAATCGCCTCGACCATCGCCTGGCGCTCCTCACGGTCTGCGGCATTCACCCGGACCTTGATAAGCTCATGGTGGGCCAGGGCGACATCAATCTCCGCCAGCACCGCGTCGGTTATGCCCGCTGCACCGGTCAGCACTACCGGCTTTTTCGGGTGGGCCAGCTTTCTTAGATACTTCTTCTGTTTTTCATTCAGAGACATAGTTGAAAACCACTGAGAACACGGAGAACCCAAAGTCCGTATAATCCACTACTCCGACCGGGCGCGCTAGTGTACGCGTCTGCCAGTGACGACTCCAGCTTCCACCGACGACGGCAGCCGCAGATCGTTTTAGCCGCCAGCGATACGCTCGGGGGGGCGTTTCTACCGGATGGTCCGAATCTCAATGAATTCTCTGTGTGCTTTGCAGTTTAAATAGCGATGGCAAGAAGCAAAACCAGTAAAAAATGGCTGAATGAGCATTTTGAGGACGAGTACGTCAAACGCTCCCAAGCGGAAGGGTATCGTTCGCGGGCGGTCTATAAGCTGACGGAGATCGACGAGAAGGATCGTCTGCTGAAACCCGGGATGACCGTAGTCGACCTGGGAGCCGCACCCGGCGGATGGTCCCAGGTGGCGGCCGACCGGGTCCGACCCGATGGAGTCGTCGTGGCGCTCGATGTCCTCCCAATGGACCCCCTGCCCGGCGTCGAAGTGCTCGAGGGCGATTTTCGGGAGCAGGAAGTGCTCGATCGTCTGCTATCGGTCCTGAATAACCGATCAGTCGACCTTGTTTTGTCCGATATGTCGCCCAACATTAGTGGTATGAAAACGGTTGACCAGCCCAGAGCCATGTACCTAGCGGAGTTGACCCTGGAACTGGCGCGTCAAGTCCTTGCTAAAGGTGGGGTCATGGTGGTCAAGGTTTTCCAGGGGGAAGGCTTCGACGCCTTTCTCAAAGAGGTGCGTGACTCGTTTCAGCGCGTCGCCATTCGCAAGCCGAAGGCGTCGCGACCTCGTTCGCGGGAGGTATACATTGTGGCGAGGAACTATCATGTGTAGTAACGTACTCTAACCCCCCGGTCGGGCGAGTTTTTACCGCACCGTTCGAGAGATTTCCGAATACGAAGAGGCGAGCTTTGAACGATATTGCCAAGAACGTCATCCTCTGGGTGGTCATCGCCATCATCCTGATGTCGGTCTTCAACAACTTCGGGCCGCAGCGCGCTCCCGTCAGCAGCTTTCATATTCGCAGTTTCTCACCGATGTGAAAGCGGGCAGGGTAAAGCGCGTGGTGATCAAGGGCGAAACCATCCGCGGTCTCACGCAGTCCGGCGAAAAGTTCACAGACCTATGCGCCGGACGACGCGGGATTGATCGCCGATCTGCTGAACAACGACGTCACGGTCGAGGCCAAGCCGCCGGAAGGCCAGTCGTCTGCTACGCAGATGTTCATCTCCTGGTTCCCGATGCTGCTGCTGATCGGCGTGTGGATCTACTTCATGCGCCAGATGCAGGGCGGCGGCGGCGGCCGCGGCGCCATGTCCTTCGGCAAGAGCCGGGCGCGCCTGCTGGGCGAAGACCAGGTCAAGGTCACCTTCGCCGACGTCGCCGGCGTGGAAGAGGCCAAGGAAGAGGTCGCCGAACTGGTCGAATTCCTGCGCGATCCGGGCAAGTTCCAGCGCCTGGGCGGCAAGATCCCGCGCGGCGTGCTGATGGTCGGCCCGCCCGGTACCGGCAAGACCCTGCTGGCCAAGGCCATCGCCGGCGAGGCCAAGGTGCCGTTCTTCTCCATCTCCGGTTCGGACTTCGTCGAGATGTTCGTCGGCGTCGGCGCCTCGCGCGTGCGCGACATGTTCGAGCAGGCCAAGAAGCATGCGCCGTGCATCATCTTCATCGACGAGATCGATGCCGTCGGCCGCCATCGCGGCGCCGGCCTGGGCGGCGGTCACGACGAGCGCGAGCAGACGCTGAACCAGCTGCTGGTGGAGATGGACGGCTTCGAAGGCAACGAGGGCGTGATCGTCATCGCCGCCACCAACCGTCCGGACGTGCTCGATCCGGCGCTGCTGCGCCCGGGCCGCTTCGACCGCCAGGTGGTGGTGCCGCTGCCGGACGTGCGCGGCCGCGAACAGATCCTCAAGGTGCACATGCGCAAGGTGCCCGTTGCGCGACGACGTGCGAGCCCATCGATCATCGCGCGCGGCACGCCCGGCTTCTCCGGCGCCGATCTGGCCAACCTGGTCAACGAGGCGGCCCTGTTCGCCGCGCGCGCCAACAAGCGCGTCGTCGACATGGAGGAGTTCGAGAAGGCCAAGGACAAGATCATGATGGGCGCCGAGCGCCGCTCCATGGTCATGAGCGAGGACGAGAAGAAGCTCACCGCCTATCACGAGGCCGGCCACGCCATCGTCGGCCGGCTGGTGCCGGAGCACGATCCGGTCTACAAGGTCACCATCATCCCGCGCGGCCGCGCCCTGGGCGTGACCATGTTCCTGCCCGAGGAGGATCGCTACAGCTATCAGCAAGCAGCGCCTGGAGAGCCAGATCTCCAGCCTGTTCGGCGGCCGCCTCGCCGAGGAGCTGATCTTCGGTGCGGAGGAGGTGACCACCGGCGCCTCCAACGACATCCAGCGCGCCACCGAGATGGCGCGCAACATGGTGACCAAGTGGGGGCTGTCCGAAAGCCTGGGCCCGCTGACCTACAGCGAGGAGGACGGCGAGGTGTTCCTGGGCCACTCGGTGACCCAGCACAAGAAGGTCTCCGACGAGACCGCGCACGCCATCGACGAGGAGGTCCGCTCGATCATCGAGACGCAACTACAAGCGGGCCGAGACCATCCTGACCGAGAACATGGACAAGCTGCACCTGATGGCCGAGGCGTTGATCAAGTACGAGACCATCGACGCCAGCAGATCGAGGACATCATGGCGGGCGCGAGCCGCGTCCGCCGCAGAGTGGACCGATAATCGGCCGCCGCGGTCTGCCAGCGACGGCGTCAAGCAGGTCCGGAGACCACGCGGTCCGCCGGCAGCCTATCGGCGCCGGCCGTGCAGACAGCAGCCAACGTAGGCAGGCTGGTCAGGATCGGGAATGAGCCCGGACCGAGTCCAAGGATTACAGCTAGATGGGCTGAGCAAAGCGAAGCTCGAACAATGCGCCGCGCGTTCGGTGTTGGGCGTTCGCTTTGCTCAGCCGGCTGCGGATGACTTACAAATGACACTTGACACCTTCTTAGCTCGCAGTTGAGCAATTCGATCCTTTGCCAGTGCCTTTAGGTGGATTGATTTCGCCGGGCAAACATCGCTGGATCTGTCCTCGCCCGCGGGTCATGGGCATCCTCAATGTCACGCCGGATTCCTTCTCCGACGGTGGGCACTTCGATCGGCCTCGGATCAGCGCCATCGCCCATGGCCCGGCGGATGGTGGCAGGAGGGCGCGGCATATCATTGACATCGGCGGGGAGTCCACGCGGCCGGGCGCGCCGCCGGTCTCCGCTGGAGGAAGAGATGGACGCGGGTGATTCCCGTCATCGAGGCGCTGCGGCGACAGCTGGACGTTGCCGATCTCCATCGATACCAGCAAGCCGGAGGTGATGCGCGAGGCGGTCGCGGCCGGGGCGGGAATGATCAACGATGTCCTGCCCTGCAGCGAGCCGGGCGCGCTGGAGGCGGCCGCGGGACTGGCGGTGCCGGTCTGCCTGATGCATATGCAGGGTGGGCCCCGCAGCATGCAGGACGCGCCGCACTATAAGGATGTGGTTACGGAGGTTGCCGGCTTTCTTGCCGGAGCGGGTGGCGGCTTGCTGAAGCCGCGGATCGCGCGCGACGCGGATCGTGGTCGATCCCGGGTTCGGCTTCGGCAAGACTCTGGCGCATAATATTGAGCCTGCTTGAAGCACCTCCGGCGCTGATCGATGCTGGGTTACCCCTGCTGGTCGGTTGTCACGCAAATCCATGATCGGCGCGCGTGCTTGAACGCTGCCGGTCGAAGGCGTGCTGCCTGGCGAGTATCGCGCTGCCCGCGGTGCATGGCGGCGCCATGATACGCGCCCACGATGTGCAGCACGTCGATGCCCTGCGCGTGGTGACAGCGCATGTCGAACACGACCGTGCATGGCCGCTGGCCATGTTGTCGGTCATGACAGCAATCAGAATAAAGGCTACCATAGGGAGATCACATGGGACGGAAGTATTTCGGGACCGACGGTATTCGCGGCCGGGTCGGCGAGTTTCCGATCACGCCGGAATTCGTGCTCAAGCTGGGCTGGGCCGCCGGCCAGGTGCTTTCCGAACGGCTGGTGCGAGCAAGGTACTGATCGGCAAGGATACCCGCATTTCCGGCTATATGTTCGAGTCGGCCCTGGAGGCCGGGTTGTCGGCGGCCGGCGTCGATATCCGCCTGCTCGGCCCCATGCCCACGCCGGCCATTGCCTATCTGACCCGCACCCTCACTGCCTGTGCCGGCATCGTGATCAGCGCCTCCCACAACCCTTCATGACAACGGCATCAAGTTCTTCTCCGCCCAGGGCACCAAACTGCCGGACGAGATCGAGCTGGCGATCGAAGCCGGCTGGAGCAGCCGATGCCACAGTGGAGTCTCGGATCACTTGGGCAAGGCCGAGCGGGTGACTGATGCACCGGGCCGTTACATCGAATTCTGCAAAAGCACCTTGCCCCCGCAATTAGCCTTCAAGGGCTGAAGATCGTCGTGGATTGCGCCAACGGTGCCACCTATCACGTCGCGCCCAGTGTGTTTCGCGAACTGGGTGCCAAAGTCGAAGCGATCGGCAACGAACCCGGATGGACTGAACATCAATGTGGAGTGCGGTTCCACCGAGCCCGAACAGCTGAGTCAAGCGGTGGTTGGAGCAGGGGCCGACTTGGTATCGCCCTTGACGGTGACGGTGACCGGGTGATCATGGTCGATCACAAGGGCGAAGTGGTCGACGGTGATGAGCTGCTTTACATCATTGCCCGAGACGCAGCATCGACGGGATGCCGTCGGCGGCGTGGTCGGAACCCTGATGAGCAACCTGGGCATGGAACGGGCGCTTAAGGCTGTGGGCATCGACTTTGAGCGCGCCCAGGTCGGCGACCGTTATGTTCTGGAGCGATGCCGGCAAAAAGGCTGGTTACTTGGCGGTGAGTCCTCCGGCCATCATCATGTGCCTCGACCGTACCACCACCGGAGATGGCATCGTCTCCGCGCTGCAGGTTCTGGCTGCGATGTCGGAGTCGGACCGGCCGCTCCATGAACTCAAGGCGGGTATGACGAAGTACCCGCAAGTCATGATCAATGTACGCATGACCCCGGGCTTCGATCTCGACGGCTGCACTGCGGTACAGGAGTCCGTGCGCGCTGCCGAGGCGGAACTGAGCGGCACCGGTCGCGTACTCCTTCGCCCTTCGGGAACCGAACCGCTGGTGCGGGTGATGGTCGAAGGGGAGCAACTCGAGCTTGTGGAGCGCGTAGCGCGCGGACTGGCCGATTCGGTCGAGTCCGCGATTGCGGCGCCCGATAATCCGGAAGCGCGATCGATTGATTTATCCGGTTCTAACGGGTAAGCTTCGCGCCTGTTTCGAAGGACAGGGGATAAACTGATGCGTCGACCGCTGATAGCTGGCAACTGGAAGATGAACGGTTCCAAAGAGTCGAACCGGGAACTGCTTGATGGCCTCAAAGCCGGCATCGACGAAGTCAGCAAGAGTGACGTGGCGGTATGCCCGCCCGCGATCTACATCCCCGAAGTGGCCGAGCAGTTGGCCGGCACCCCGGTGAAGTGGGGGGCGCAAAACGTCAGCCATGAGTCATCGGGTGCCTTTACCGGTGAGATTGCCCCGGCCATGGTAAAGGAGTTTGGCTGCACCTATGTGATTATCGGCCACTCCGAGCGTCGAACCCTGTACGGCGAGAGCGATGAAGAGATCGCCAGGAAGTTCGTCGCAGCGCGAGCGGCCGGCCTGATCCCAATCGTTTGTGTCGGCGAAACGCTCGAAGAGCGCGAGAAAGACATCACCGAAGATGTCGTCGGACGGCAACTCGATGCGGTGATCGCGGCCGAAGGGGTAGCGGCGCTTTCGGATGCAGTTATCGCCTATGAACCGGTCTGGGCGATTGGCACAGGTAAAACGGCTACGCCGGAACAGGCTCAGGCGGTACACGCATTTATTCGACAGCGGGTGGCGGCTAAGGATGCCAATGTCGCCGAGGGTCTCCAGATCCTCTATGGCGGGAGCATGAAGCCGGAAAACGCCGCCGAATTAATCGCAAATCCGGATATCGACGGCGGACTGATTGGTGGCGCCTCTCTGAAGGCGGACCAATTCCTGGCGATTGCCAAGGCCGCCAACTAAATCGGCCAAAGAAAAGCTCCTAATGGAAACCGTACTACTTATTGTTCATCTCGTAGCTGCAGCTGTCCTGATCGGACTGGTGCTTCTGCAACAGGGGAAAGGTGCCGATATGGGTGCCGCCTTCGGGGCGGGCGCCTCGGCCACCGTGTTCGGCTCCCAGGGCTCAGCCTCTTTTCTGACCCGTGGCACTGCCACTCTGGCAGCCGTTTTTTTCCTCACCAGTCTTTCCCTGGCGTACTTTTCCGGGCAGAATGTGTCGCGCAAAAGCGTGACCGAGCTCCCGGGAGCCATCGAGCAGCAGCAGGAAACGCCGGGTCCGGCGGATATCCCCGTTGCTCCGGGTTCAGCGGCGAACGGAGAGGCACCGACAGTGCCTCAGGACGTTCCAAAGCCCGAGTAAGTTTTTAGCCGAAGTGGTGGAATTGGTAGACACGCCATCTTGAGGGGGTGGTGGGGCAACCCGTGCCGGTTCGAGTCCGGCCTTCGGCACCAATTATAAAAAACAGGCAGTAAACCAGGCGGAGAACGATGTCCGCCGGCGCCCTCAGCAGGGCGCTCCTAAAAACCAAATAAAAAAATACGGCGTGGCGAAAATACGTCGCTGACCGTAGAAGAACGGGTTCCGAAAAGTGGGAACCGGCGCTTTGGAAGGCTGTCAAAGCTTCGGGCGGCCAGGCAGGAAAACTGCTTGGTTTCACAGGTATTTAAGTTTTTGAATATTCGATTTTTTAAAGGGGGGGCGCGGCTTGACACTTTCTTGTGGGCCCGCCTAGACTGACGACCTTTCCGAATCGCTATGATCGATTGACGGGGTGGTCGGTGGCCGCCCGGATGAGGTTGCCGCATGCTCGAAAACTATTTGCCCATTCTGATTTTCATCGTCGTGGGTGTTGTGGTCGGCGGTGCAATGATGGCGTTGGGTTTTTTGCTGGGTCCGCGCCGGCCCGATACCGCCAAGCTCTCTCCCTATGAGTGTGGCTTCGAGGCTTTTGAAGATTCGCGCATGAAGTTCGATGTGCGTTACTACCTCGTTGCGATCCTCTTCATCATTTTCGACCTCGAAATCGCTTTCCTGTTTCCCTGGGCCATCGTGCTCAAAGAAATCGGCATGTTTGGCTTTCTGGCCATGATGCTGTTTCTTGGCATCCTCGTGATTGGCTTTATCTACGAATGGAAGAAGGGGGCCCTGCAGTGGGAGTAGAAGGTATCCTGGAGAAGGGCTTCGTCACCACCTCGGCTGACAAGCTCATCAATTGGGCAAGAACCGGCTCCATGTGGCCCATGACCTTTGGCTTGGCGTGCTGCGCGGTGGAAATGATGCATGCGGGCGCAGCGCGGTACGATCTCGATCGTTTCGGGATACTGTTTCGTCCCAGTCCCCGCCAGTCCGATGTGATGATTGTCGCCGGCACCCTGTGCAACAAGATGGCTCCGGCACTGCGCAAGGTGTATGACCAGATGGCCGAGCCGCGCTGGGTGATTTCAATGGGCTCCTGCGCCAATGGCGGCGGTTATTATCACTACTCCTACTCTGTGGTTCGCGGTTGTGATCGGATAGTTCCGGTCGATATCTATGTGCCGGGATGCCCGCCGACGGCCGAAGCCCTGCTTTATGGCATCCTCCAATTACAGAATAAGATCCGGCGGACCAACACGATTGCCCGCTGAATTTCCGGAGTCTACATGTCCGACTATTATCAGCAGCTAGCCAAACGCGTCGAAGACCGTCTCGGCAGTCTGGGCGTGAAAACCCGCGTGTTGGCCGGAGAGTTGACGGTGGAGGTCTCGCCGGAGCATCTCTTGAAGGCGTGTGAAAGGCTCCGCGATGAACCGGAGTTCGGGTTCGAACAGCTCGTGGACCTTTGCGGATTGGACTATTCGGTTTACGGACAAGGGAGCCTGGATACGCGGGAGTTTCATCTGTCATCCCCCGCGGGCGAACAGCACAATCGATGTCAGTGGGAAGGGCCCCGGTTCGCCGTCGTTTACCACCTCCTTTCGGTCGCGAATAACCACCGGCTTCGCCTCCGGGTCTTTGCTCCTGATGACGAGCTGCCGATAGTGTTCTCCGTGATCGATATCTGGAATTCGGCCGACTGGTACGAACGCGAGGCTTTTGATCTGTTTGGGATTGTATTCGACGGTCATCCCGACCTTCGCCGGCTGCTTACCGACTACGGGTTCATCGGTCATCCATTCCGCAAGGACTTCCCGCTGTCTGGAAATGTCGAGATGCGTTACAACCCGGAAAAAGAGCGCGTCGTGTACGAGCCGGTCAGCATCGAGCCGAGGAACCTCGTACCCCACATCATTCGGGAAGACCATCGTTTTTCCGAGCCCGAGTCCAAAGGGGAGAGTTCCGGTGCCTGAGATCCGTAACTACACCATGAACTTCGGGCCGCAGCACCCTGCGGCGCACGGGGTTTTGCGTCTCGTCCTCGAAATGGACGGGGAGGTGGTTGAGCGCGCTGATCCCCACATCGGGTTGCTGCACCGCGCTACCGAGAAGCTGGCTGAAAACAAGCATTACCTCCAGTCGCTTCCTTATATGGACCGGCTCGATTACGTCAGCATGATGTGCAACGAGCATGCGTACTGCATGGCGATTGAAAAGCTGGCGGGTATCGAAGTGCCGATTCGGGCGCAGTATATCCGGGTGATGTTCGATGAGATCACCCGTATCTTGAATCATCTGCTGTGGCTCGGCTCCCATGCACTGGATGTGGGGGCGATGACAATGTTTCTCTATTGCTTCCGCGAGCGGGAAGATCTGATGGACTGCTATGAGGCGGTCTCCGGGGCTCGGTTGCATGCGGCCTATTATCGACCCGGTGGGGTTTATCGCGATCTCCCCGATTCAATGCCTCAGTATGAAGCTTCGAAATGGCACGATGATAAGGAAATCGAGGCACTCAACCGTGCACGTCAAGGGTCGCTACTCGACTTCATCGAGGACTTCACCAACCGCTTTCCGGACTTGGTCGACGAGTATGAGACCCTCCTGACGGAGAACCGGATTTGGAAACAGCGCACGGTCGATATCGGTGTTGTTTCTCCGGAAAGGGCGCTGCAACTCGGATTTAGCGGCCCGATGCTAAGAGGCTCGGGCATCGAATGGGATCTTCGCAAGAAGCAGCCCTATGATGTCTATGACCAACTTGATTTTGATATCCCCGTCGGCACCAACGGCGACTGCTACGATCGCTATCTGGTGCGCATGGAGGAGTTCCGGCAGAGCAATCGCATCATCAAGCAGTGTGTGGACTGGCTGCGGAAGAATCCGGGACCGGTAATGGCGGATGACCACAAGGTCACCCCGCCGTCGCGTACCGAAATGAAAGGCGACATGGAGTCGTTGATCCACCATTTCAAACTCTTTTCCGAAGGCATTACGCTCCCGGAGGGTGAAGCCTACGCCGCCGTGGAGCACCCCAAAGGTGAATTCGGAATCTACCTGGTCTCCGACGGTGGCAACCGTCCCTACCGACTCAAGATCCGGGCCCCGGGGTTTGCCCACCTCTCCGCTTTCAATGAAATGACCCGCGGCCATATGATTGCCGATGTGGTGGCGGTGATCGGTACGCAGGATATCGTTTTTGGGGAGATCGACCGCTGATGGTGCAACCGGGAAACATCGAATTGCTGACGCCTGACTCGCGAGCCGAGATCGACAACTGGATCGCCAAATATCCCTCCGATCAGAAGCAATCGGCCGTTATGGCGGCCTTGCGCATCGCGCAGGAGCAAAACGGCGGCTTTCTCACGGATGAATTGATTAAAGCCATCGCGGTCTATCTGGATATGCCGCCGGTTGCGGTTTATGAAGTGGCGACCTTCTATTCGATGTACGAACTCGATCCGGTCGGTCGTCACAAACTCTGCATATGCACCAATATCTCCTGCATGCTGCGCGGCTCGGATCAGGTGGTTGAACACCTGGAGAAGCGCTTGGGTATCAAAGTTGGCGAAACGACACCCGACGGCAAGTTTACCCTCAAGGAAGTGGAGTGCCTCGGCGCTTGCGTGAATGCGCCGATGCTGCAGTTGGGCCGGGAGTATATTGAGAATCTGACGCCTGAAACGCTCGACCGTCTTTTGGACACCCTCGAATGAAAGTGAGTTGCTGGTCTTTGGTTGCTTGCTGCGGGTTGCCCGCTCATTCCAGGTGGGCGGATACGCCCGGCTTGAAGCCATACCGCTAAACCAGTAATCGGAAACCAGTAGCTAGTTGATTATGAAAACTAACCAGATCTGCTTCCGCACACTGCACCTGGATAATGCCTGGACGCTGGAGGCTTATAAAAGCGTCGGCGGGTACCAGGTATTGGAGCGTATCCTCAAAGAGCAAACGCCGGCAGACGATGTTATCGCCGAGTTGAAGACGTCTGCGTTGCGCGGTCGTGGAGGTGCAGGGTTTCCGACGGGGCTGAAGTGGAGCTTCATGCCGCGAAATGTCCCCGGCCAGAAATACATCGTCTGCAATTCCGACGAAGGAGAGCCGGGCACCTGCAAGGATCGGGATATCCTCCGCTACAACCCTCACCAGCTCATCGAAGGGATGGCCATCGCCGGTTACGCCATTGGCGCCACGATGGGTTACAACTATATCCGCGGTGAGTTCTGGGAGCCCTATGAGCGTTTCCAGGGGGCCCTTGAAGAGGCGCGGGCCGCGGGACTGTTGGGCAAGGATTTGTTTGGCAGCGGCTTTGACTTTGATATCGAAGCCCACCTTGGCGCCGGTGCGTATATCTGCGGTGAAGAGACAGCCCTGCTGGAGTCCCTCGAGGGCAAAAAGGGACAGCCGCGATTCAAACCCCCGTTTCCGGCCAGCTTCGGCCTCTATGGCCGTCCGACCACGATCAACAACACAGAATCACTCGCTTCCGTGCCGGTCATCCTGGAAAAGGGAGGGCAGTGGTTCCTGGACCTCGGTAAACCGAATAACGGCGGCAACAAACTGTTTTGCGTTTCCGGGCATGTGGAAAAGCCGGGCAACTACGAAATTCCCATGGGGACACCCTTTGCCGAATTGTTGGAAATGGCCGGGGGGGTCTGGAAAGGCCGTAAGTTGAAAGCGGTGATCCCGGGCGGCAGTTCCACGCCGGTACTCCCGGCGGATGCGGCGATGGCAATGGATATGGATTACGACTCCATCGCGAAGGCCGGCTCTATGCTGGGTGCCGGCTCTGTCGTCATTATGGATGAAACCACCTGCATGGTTCGGACGCTCGCGCGGCTGGCGCACTTCTATTACGACGAATCCTGCGGTCAGTGCACACCCTGCCGTGAAGGCACCGGCTGGCTGTCGCGGATGGTACATCGCATCGAGCATGGACAGGGCCGCCTCGAGGACCTGGAGAAGCTGGACCAGGTGGCAGGCAACATCATGGGGCATACGATTTGCGCCCTGGGTGATGCGGCGGCGATGCCGGTTCGCAGTTTCCTGAAGCACTTCCGTGAAGAGTTTGAGTACCACATCGAACACGGCAAGTGCATGGTTTGAGCCGGTTGTAAACGGCGGGCGCCGCAAGGGCCCGGGCACGTTGGCGAGAGAAAGCTGAAAAGAACATGGTAGACATTGAGATCAACGGCATTCCGATTAAGGCCGACGACGGTGCGATGGTGATCGAAGCGGCCGATACCGCGGGTATCACGATTCCGCGCTTCTGTTACCACAAGAAGCTTTCCATCGCGGCCAATTGCCGCATGTGCCTGGTCGAGGTGGAAAAAGTGGGCAAGCCGGTGCCGGCCTGCGCCACTCCGGTTACCGACGGCATGAAGGTCTATACGCGCTCGCCAAAGGCGATTGCCGCACAGCGCTCGGTGATGGAATTCCTGCTCATCAATCACCCGCTGGACTGTCCCATCTGTGATCAGGGCGGGGAGTGTGACCTGCAGGAAATGGCCATGGGCTTCGGCAACGACGTCTCTCGCTACAGCGAAGGCAAGCGTGTCGTCCAGGACAAGAATATCGGATCGCTCATCTCCACCGACATGACCCGCTGCATTCACTGCACGCGCTGCGTTCGGTTCGGTCAGGAGATCGCGGGCATGATGGAGTTGGGCGCTCCGGGTCGCGGTGAACACATGCGGATCACCACCTACCTCGAGGACGCCGTCGAATCCGAATTGTCGGGCAATGTCATTGATCTGTGCCCGGTTGGAGCGCTGACCTCGAAGCCTTACCGCTATACCGCACGCCCGTGGGAGTTGACCGCTCACAACAGTGTCTCGCCCCATGATTGTGTCGGTGCCAACCTGCGGGTGGATACCCGCTCGCACCACGTCATGCGGGTCCAGCCCCGGGAGAACGATGAGGTCAACGAGACCTGGCTGGCGGATCGCGACCGCTTCAGTTACACCGCGCTCTATGCCGAGGACCGGGCCACTGCACCGTTTGTCAAGAAAGATGGCAAGTGGCAGGAAACGGATTGGGATACCGCACTGACGTTTGCTGCCGACGGTATTAAAAGGATCGCCGCACAGAGTGGTGCAGCCAGTCTGGGAGCCCTGGCGGCTGACTGGTCCACCACCGAAGAGCTCTACCTGCTTCAAAAGTTGATGCGGTCGATCGGTTCAGCCCATATCGATCACCGGGTACGCCAGCAGGATTTTTCGGACCAGGACGAGATGCCGAGCTTCCCTTGGCTGGGACGGTCCATCGCCTCGCTCAGCAGCGCGGATGCGGTGCTTCTGGTCGGCTCGAACATCCGTCATGAACAGCCGCTGCTTGGGCAGCGCTTGCGACAGGCCGCCCTTGCCGGTGCCAGAATCTCGGTCATCAACCCGATGGATTACGCCTTCCACTTCCCCGTGGAAGAAACCTTGATTGATGCTCCGGCGGCAATGGTTGGCCAGTTGGCCGCCGTGGTCCGCGCCGCCGCAGAGATCAAAGGTGCGGCGCCCGAAGGCCTCGATGCCTTGGGCGGCACTGAAATTGAAGCCCGACACCGGACTATTGCAGAGTCGCTGATCGACGCCGAGAACGGTACGGTACTGATGGGCAACATTACCGCTTACCACCCGGCAGGCAGCGCCTTGCGGCAATTGGGATCGCTTCTGGCCGAATTGACCGGTGTGCGCCTGGGTTTCCTGGCCGAGGGGGGCAACAGTGCCGGCGCCTGGCTTTCCGGTGCGTTGCCGTTTCGCGGTACGGCCGCAACCGACGTGGAAGCGGGAAAGGACTGGATGGGAATGTTCGAGGCGGGCCTGAAGGGGTATCTGCTGCTGGGGCTCGAACCGGAACGGGATTGCATCGATCCGGCACTGGCCAGGCGCTCGCTGGAACAGGCGGAATTCGTGGTCGCGCTGTCCGCCTACGACACGCCGGCCATGCGCGAGTACGCGGATGCCATTCTGCCCATTGCGCTCTACCCGGAAACCTCCGGCACCTATGTCAATGCCGAGGGGCGCTGGCAGAGCTTTACCGGATGCGTGAACCCGCCGGGCGAGGCACGGCCCGGCTGGAAATTGCTGCGCGTGTTCGGCAACTTGCTGGACCTTGAGGGCTTCGGCTACATGGGTTCCGATGAAGTGCTCGCCGAAGTGCAGGGTGCGTGCAGCGCTGTTCGGCCGGATAATCACCGAAGCTGGAAGGCGCCATCTCTTGGTTCGGCTCACACCGGGCTGGTGCGGCTGACGGACTTCCCCCTCTATACGGTGGATCCCATCGTGCGCCGTGCCGAACCCTTGCAGGCGACCTCCCATGCCGGGCCGGCGGCGGTCCACGCCTGCGCTGCCACGCTGGCCGATGCGGGTCTGAACGATGGCGACAGGGCGCGTGTTCTCTCGGGAGATAGCAGTGCGGAACTGCCGGTGATGGCGGATGAACGGGTGCCGCAAGGGTGTGTTTACATCCCGTCGGGTAAAACCGGCAGTGAAACCCTGGGCGGCGCTTTCGATACCGTCGAAATCACGAAGGCGTAGCAAAAACGAGGAGCGGACGGGATACCCCGATGAGCGAATTTCTGCAAACCACATTGACGGGATGGGGCCTGCCTGAGGGACTCGCCACCGGCGTGACCATCCTGCTCAAGATCGCCGTCATACTCGGCCCGCTGTTCGGTGCGGTGGCCTACCTCACCTTTGCCGAGCGCAAGGTGATCGGCTATATGCAGGTGCGTGTCGGCCCCAACCGGGTCGGACCGCGCGGATTGCTGCAGCCGATTGCCGACTCGGTCAAGCTGATGTTCAAGGAGATCGTTATCCCGGCCGGTGCCGACAAAAAGCTGTTCTTGATCGCGCCGATCCTGGCGATGGCGCCGTCGCTGGCGGCCTGGGCCGCGATCCCGTTTGCCGATGGCTGGGTGCTGGCGGACATTAACGCGGGTCTGCTGTACGTCTTGGCGATTACCTCCATGGGCGTTTACGGCGTAATTGTCGCCGGCTGGGCCTCCAATTCGAAGTATGCGTTCCTGGGTGCCATGCGTTCGGCGGCGCAGATCGTTTCCTATGAAATTGCCATGGGGTTCGCTCTGGTGGGTGTACTCATGGCATCCGGGAGCCTGAATTTCGGCGAAATCGTCGCGGGCCAGCAAGGCGAGTACGGCCTTTTCAGCTGGTTCTGGGTACCGCTTCTGCCCCTGTTCGTCATCTATTTCATTTCCGGCGTCGCCGAAACCAACCGTGCTCCGTTTGATGTGGCCGAGGGCGAGTCGGAGATCGTCGCCGGCTTCCATGTAGAGTATTCAGGCATGGCGTTTGCCGTGTTTTTCCTTGCGGAATACGCCAACATGATCCTGATCTCGGCACTGGCCTCGCTGATCTTCCTGGGCGGGTGGCTCTCGCCATTTCAGGGTTGGACCGACTCCTGGCTGGGTGAATCGAGCATCATCTGGATGCTCATGAAGACCAGTTTCTTCCTGTTTCTGTACCTGTGGTTCCGCGCCACCTTTCCGCGTTACCGCTACGACCAGATCATGCGTCTGGGCTGGAAAGTGTTCATCCCCATTACCATTGTTTGGCTTGTGGTGGTCGGCGGTCTCATCATGGGCGAAGTGGGTCCGTGGTTCGCGGCCGCTTGACGGGGGAGAGGTAAAACAATGAGTGCACCCAATATTCTGAAGAGCCTGTTCCTCAAGGAACTCCTTGCCGGCATGCGGCTCACCGGCCGCTACTTCTTCGGAAAGAAGTTCACCGTGCAGTATCCGGACGAGCGGGCACCGATGTCGCCCCGATTCCGGGGACGGCATGCCCAGCGCCGCTACCCCAATGGCGAAGAGCGCTGCATTGCCTGCAAGCTGTGTGAGGTGGTTTGCCCGGCGCTGGCCATTACCATCGAATCGGAAGAGCGCGATGATGGCTCCCGGCGCACTACCCGGTACGATATCGATCTCAGTAAATGTATTTTCTGCGGTTTCTGCGAGGAGGCCTGCCCGGTCGACGCCATCGTGGAGACCCGCGAGTACGAGTATCATGGCGAGGTCCGGAGCGATCTGCTGATGACCAAAGAGCAGCTCCTGGCGGCAGGTGATCGGCTGGAGACGCAGATTGCGGCCGATCGCGAGGCCCAGGCCAAATACCGCTAAGCGGCGGCAAACGATAACCAACGGGACGACGGCTCCATATGGCTTTTGAACAGATCGTCTTCTATGCCTTTTCCGCCATTCTGGTGTTTTCCGCCGGAATGGTCGTTACCGTGCGCAATCCGGTGCATGCGGCTCTTTTCCTGGTGCTCTGTTTCTTCAGCACCGCCGGACTGTGGTTGCTGCTCCAGGCCGAGTTTCTCGCCATCGCCCTGGTTCTGGTTTACGTCGGCGCAGTAATGGTTCTTTTCCTGTTTGTGGTGATGATGCTCGACATCAATATCGCCGTGCTTCGACAGGGATTCTCACGCTACCTGCCCATCGGCGGGTTGGTCGCCGTGCTTCTGATCGGGGTCATGGCGACGGTGGTCGGGGGCGACTACTTCGGTCTTGAACGGAGCCCGATACCGGAAAGCGTGGGCGAGGTGAGCAATACACGGCTCCTGGGCCTTCAGCTTTATACCGATTATGTCTTCCCGTTCGAGATCGCATCAGTCGTTCTGCTGGTGGCCATTGTCGCGGCAATTGCACTGACACTGCGTCGGCGGCCCGATACGCGTTATCAGGAACCCGGTAGACAGGTTGTGGTGCGCCGCGCCGATCGGGTACGGCTGGTCCCGATGAAGTCTGAAGAGCGGCGCTAGAACTAAGCGGTGGTCCGATGGACCGCTACAACGAGAATCACTGAGGGAGAGGCGAATGGTTGCCTTGTCCGATTATCTGACGGTGGGTGCGATTCTGTTTGGCCTGAGCATGGCCGGGATCTTCATCAATCGAAAAAATGTCATCATTCTGCTGATGTGCATCGAGTTGATGCTGCTCGCAGTGAACATCAACTTCATCGCATTCTCCTATTTTCTGGGCGATACCGCAGGCCAGATCTTCGTTTTCTTCATTCTCACCGTTGCGGCCGCCGAAGCGGCGATCGGTCTGGCGATTCTGGTGGTGCTGTTCCGTAACCGGGGCACGATCAATGTCGATGATCTGGGGACGCTGAAGGGGTAAAAACATGGAGAATCTCGAAGCCGTCACCCTGGCCATTATCCTGGCCCCCCTCTTCGGCTCAGCCATAGCCGGACTGTTCGGTGGCTCGATTGGCCGCTCGGGTGCCCATACCGTAACGATTCTCGGCGTCGGCATCGCCTTCGTCCTGTCGCTCACGCTGTTCGTGCGAGCCGTAGGCGGCGATCTCGGCTCGGAGAATCTGAGCGTCTACACCTGGATGGTTTCCGACGGGGTGCGCTTCGAAATCGGTTTCCTGATCGATCGGCTGTCGACGATGATGATGGTGGTCGTGACCTTCGTCTCATTGATGGTGCATATCTACACGGTCGGCTACATGGCCGATGACGAGCACAACTGGCCCGACGACAGCCTCGCTGGCAAGAACAGCTACCAGCGCTTTTTCAGTTACATCTCGCTGTTTACCTTCTCCATGTTGATGCTCGTCATGAGCAACAACTTCATGCAGCTCTTCTTCGGTTGGGAGGCCGTAGGGCTGGTCTCTTATCTCCTGATTGGATTCTGGGCCACCCGGGAGAGCGCTGTTTACGCGAACCTGAAGGCATTCCTGGTTAACCGCGTTGGCGACTTTGGCTTTGTCTTGGGCATCGGCGCGGTTCTGATGTATTTCAACACGCTGGACTACCAGGCCGTGTTTAACACGGTGGAGATGCACCAGGACATCACGGTTTCCATCTGGGGAGACTCGGAATGGAACCTGATCACGGTCATCTGCATCCTGCTGTTCATTGGAGCGATGGGCAAGTCGGCCCAGGTTCCACTGCACGTCTGGCTGCCTGATTCCATGGAGGGTCCGACGCCCATCTCGGCCCTGATCCACGCCGCGACGATGGTGACCGCCGGCATTTTCATGGTGGCGCGTATGTCACCGCTTTATGAGCTATCGGAGACTGCTCTGTCGGTGATCCTCATCATCGGTGCGGTCACTGCCTTCTTCATGGGACTGCTGGGCCTGGTGCAAAACGACATCAAGCGGGTGGTTGCCTATTCCACGCTTTCGCAGCTCGGCTACATGACCGTCGCACTGGGCGCCTCGGCCTACGCCGCAGGCATCTTCCACTTGATGACGCACGCCTTTTTCAAGGCGTTGCTGTTCCTGGGCGCGGGGTCGGTCATTATCGCGATGCACCATGATCAGGACATGCGCAACATGGGTGGGCTGCGTAAATACATGCCGATCACCTGGATCACGACCTTGATCGGTTCATTGGCACTGATCGGAGCACCGTTCTTCTCCGGATTCTATTCCAAGGACTCGATCATCGAAGCGGTGGCGCATTCGGAACTGCCCGGTTCCGATATTGCCTACATCGCCGTACTGCTTGGCGTATTTGTAACGGCACTCTATTCCTTCCGCATGTACTTCCTGGTTTTCCACGGCAAGGAGCGCATGGATGAACACACGCGCGAGCACCTGCACGAGACGCCCTGGGTGGTGACGCTGCCGCTCGTCCTGCTTGCTATTCCCTCAATCTTTGCCGGTGCGCTGTTTGTGGACGGCATGGCCTTCGGTGACTTTTTCCGGGAGGCCATCGTGGTGGCTCCCGCTCACGAAACCCTGGGGGCGCTGGCGGGTGATTTTCACGGCTGGTTCGCCATGGCCCTGCATGGGTTTGGCACGGCGCCCTTCTGGCTGGCCGCGTTCGGTGTTTTGACAGCCTATTTGCTGTACATGAAATTCACCGAGGTCCCGGTAATGCTGCGGAACAGGTTCGGCTGGTTGTACGCGATTCTGGATCGCAAATACGGCTTTGACGACTTCAATGATTGGTTCTTTGCCGGGGGTAGCCGGGGTATCGGCAAGGGATTGTGGCGCTTCGGTGATGTGAAACTGATCGACGGTCTGATGGTCAACGGTTCGGCCTTGGCGGTGGGATGGTTCGCATCGGTAACGCGTTACGTTCAGTCCGGCTATCTGTACCACTACGCGTTCGCGATGATACTGGGCCTGCTGGTACTGTTCGGTCTGTTCATTATTTGAAAAATTCACCGCGAAGGTGCAAAGAGCGCAAAGGAAGCAATTGCTGGCAGTGTGTGAAACGGCTTGAGTTGCGGCCTTTTTCAGGGCTTTTTGGGATTCTGAGCGGCTTTGCGGTTAGTCGACGATTAAAACAGGGTTGAGTGCATGTTTTCCGATCTGCCACTTTTGAGTCTGGTGATCTGGACCCCCATCGTGGGTGGCCTGCTGGTGCTGGCCACGGGCAGCCGTCATGGTGGCCTGGAGGCAAAGGTACTGGCGCTGCTGGTATCGCTGCTTACCTTCGCGCTTTCGGTTCCGCTTTTTGCCGGCTTCGATACCACGACCGCCCAGATGCAGTTCACGGAGCTGCATCCCTGGATCGCGACGCTCAACGTTTATTACCACCTGGGGGTGGACGGTATTTCCATGCCGCTCATTCTCCTGACCACCTTCACGACAGTCCTGGTGGTCATTGCCGGTTGGGAGGTCATCAAGGAAAAACCGGCACAGTACATGGCGGCGTTTCTGATCCTTGCGGGGCTCATGAACGGCGCCTTCGCCTCCCTTGATGCCATGCTCTTTTACGTGTTCTGGGAAGCCCTGCTGATTCCGATGTTTATCGTGATCGGTATTTGGGGGGGCCCAACCGGGTCTACGCCACCCTCAAGTTCTTTCTCTACACGTTTTTGGGCTCAGTGTTCATGCTGGTTGCGCTCATTTACCTGTACTTTCAGACCGGCACCTTCGAGATCCTCGATTTCCACGCGGTGAAGATCGGACTTGCCGCGCAGACGCTGCTATTCCTCGCTTTCCTGATCGCCTTCGCGGTGAAGGTCCCCATGTGGCCGGTGCATACCTGGCTTCCCGATGCCCACGTCGAGGCCCCCACCGGCGGTTCGGTGATTCTGGCGGCCATCATGCTCAAGCTGGGCGCCTACGGGTTCCTGCGCTTTTCGCTGCCGATAACCCCGGATGCCAGCCATTCTCTGGATTGGCTGATGATCCTGCTGTCGCTGGTTGCGGTGGTTTACATCGGGTTCGTCGCCCTTATTCAGCAGGACATGAAGAAGCTCATCGCCTATTCATCCATATCCCATATGGGCTTTGTGACTCTCGGCTTTTTTATCGCCTTCAGCATCTTTGAGAACACCGGCAGTTGGCGTGGTGTCGGCATGGGAATCGAGGGGGGGATGGTTCAGATGATCTCCCACGGCTTCGTCTCCGGGGCGATGTTCCTCAGCGTCGGTGTCCTCTACGACCGTTTGCATAGTCGTCAGATCGCCGACTATGGCGGCGTCGTGAATACCATGCCGCTGTTTGCCGGTTTCATGGTCCTGTTTGCGATGGCCAACGCCGGCCTGCCCGGGACCGCCGGTTTCGTTGGGGAGTTCATGGTCATTCTGAGCGCCTTCAAGGCCAACTTCTGGTTTGCGTTCCTGGCCGCCACCACGTTGATACTCGGAGCTGCCTATACGTTGTGGATGGTCAAACGAGTCATCTATGGCAAGGTGGTGCACGAAGGCGTCGCCTCGCTCAAGGACATCAATGGGCGGGAATTCCTGTTCCTGGGGATTTTGGCCGTGGCCGTTCTCACGCTGGGCCTCTGGCCGGCTCCTCTGCTGGAGGTTATGGGGCCGACGGTGAAGAGCCTCGTTGAGCACATCGCGGTATCCAAGCTTTAGAGTTCAACCACAGAGGGCACCGAACACTGAGGGTTGAATCTGCAATGAGAAACGTTTGTGTCGTGCAGAGAGGTCGTCACAGTCCGACCCTAACCATCGATCGCAGCGCCCTCTGTGGTGGATAGTGAATGAAACCGAATGGCAGCGAGAACGACCTTGGTCGGGCAGGGCGCCCGGCCGGCAACCACTAACCAGTGACTCAAAATTATGAATTTCCAAACACCTGATTTTCTGCCGGTTGTGCCCGAACTCTTTGTACTCGGGATGGCCTGCCTGATTCTGGTCGTGGATCTGTTCCTTAGCGAACGCAGCCGGGTGGTGACCTACCTCATGTCGCAGGCGACCCTGGTGGGGGCGCTGGCGCTGACCCTGGGGCTTTCCAGTCCGGTCACTCAGGTGACTTTGAACGGCACCTTCGTGCTCGATCCCATGGCGACCCTTCTGAAGGCGTTTGTCTATATTGCTTCGTTCGTCGTATTCCTTTATGCGAAGGATTACCTGCGTGCCCGCAGGCTGTTTCAGGGCGAGTTCTTCCTGCTGGGCCTTTTCGCCGTTCTCGGAATGATGGTGATGATTTCGGCCCATAGCCTGCTGACCGTCTATCTGGGGCTCGAGCTGATGTCGCTTTCGCTTTACGCGATGGTTGCCCTGCAGCGGAATTCCACCACGGCTTCTGAAGCGGCCATGAAGTACTTCGTCCTGGGTGCCATGGCTTCCGCCATGCTGCTCTATGGGATGTCGATGCTCTACGGGGCGACCGGAACGCTGGATCTGGGCGAGTTGAGTAATCGAGTACAGGGGGCCGGGTCTTCGAGTCTGGTGTTGGTATTCGGGCTGGTATTTCTGATTGTCGGTATCGCCTTCAAGCTCGGTGCGGTGCCCTTCCATATGTGGATACCCGACGTCTATCACGGCGCTCCGACTGCGGTGACCCTGTTCATCAGTTCGGCCCCCAAGCTTGCGGCCTTTGCGATGTTGATGCGCCTGCTGGTCGACGGGCTGCCGGGATTGCACGGGCAATGGCAGGACATGCTCATATTGCTGGCGATACTCTCGGTGGCGCTCGGTAACGTGCTGGCTATCGCTCAGGCCAATATCAAGCGGCTTCTTGCCTACTCGGGTATATCCCACATCGGCTTCCTGCTGATGGGGGTGCTATCGGGAACCTCGGAGGGTTACGCCTCGGGTATGTATTATGCGGTTGCCTACGTGATTATGACCCTGGGCGGCTTCGGGATGGTGATAATGATGAGCCGGGCCGGATTCGAAGCCGACCGCCTGGAAGACTTCAAGGGGCTCAATGAACGCAGTCCCTGGTTCGCCTTGATGATGCTTATCCTGATGTTTTCCATGGCCGGCGTACCGCCATTTCTCGGTTTCTGGGCTAAGCTGGCAGTGCTCCAGGCGGTTGTTTCTGTCGACCTGATCTGGGTCGCAGTCGTGGCTGTGGTCTTTTCGGTCATCGGCGCCTTCTATTATCTGAGGGTCGTTAAGTACATGTACTTCGATAAACCGGAAGATGAACACTTGCTGGTGGCCGGCAATGACCTGCGAATCATTCTCTCGGCCAACAGCCTGGCGGTTCTCGGGTTGGGGATTTTCCCCGGGAGCTTGATGGCGCTTTGTGCCAGTGCTATTTGAAGAAGGACGGAATACGCCCTCAGTTGCGTACGGGAACTTCGTAGCCGGTTTCGCGTCGAACTGATTGCTTGAGTGCAACGATCTGTTTAGGGTGGGGCGCCCTGAACAGAATGAAGACCCTGAAATGACCACCACTACCGCTGTCTGGATCGTTATCGGGCTGGCCTTCGTGGCCGCCAACCTGCCTTGGCTCAGTGAACGGATTTTCTTCCTGTTCCCGGCTGGTGAGGACGGTAAGAGCGCGTGGTGGCGCTGGGCCGAGTGGCTGGTTCTATACTTTGTGACCGGCGCAGTGGCCTTCGGGGTGGAGAACAAGCTTAACGGTACGCTTTACCAGCAGGATTGGGAGTTCTTCGCAGTAGCTGCCTGCCTGTTTTTGGTGTTTGCGTTGCCGGGATTTATCTACCGTCACGACTTGAAGCAACATCTGCGCCGGCGCCAGGTCTGAAACTGAGAATTCGCGGGTACCGGCCTTGAAAAGTGGACCTACGGTCGGTAGAATGCCGTCAATCAGTTGCGGGGTGGAGCAGTACGGTAGCTCGTCGGGCTCATAACCCGAAGGTCGTAGGTTCAAATCCTACCCCCGCTACCATCTTTCGCGAATAAAGCCCCGTTCACGGGGCTTTTTCGTAACCGGCTTATGCCGGTCGGCGGGCGAGAAGAACCTGTCGTTTGGATTATGGGCCTCGGGCCCATTTTTTGTTTCCGGGGTCGCTATGGACCGAATGAGTCAGCGGCTCGACGAGCTCTTTGAGCCGTCGGTGTCTGCGTTGGGATATGAGCTGGTCGGCGTCGAGTACTTGGCGCAGGGCCGGCATTCACTACTGCGAATATACATCGACAGCGACGATGGGATTACCGTCGACGATTGTGAACGGGTAAGCCGTCAGATCAGTGCGGTGCTGGATGTGGAGGACCCTATCCGGGGTCAATACACCCTCGAGGTCTCCTCTCCGGGCGCGGATCGACCGCTTTTCAAGGCGGAGCACTTCGAGCGCTTTGCCGGCAGTCTGGTCAAGCTGAAGCTGAAGGTGCCGCTCGAAGGGCGTCGCAAGTTCAAGGGACGTCTGAACGGTATAAAAGATGGCGAAATCACCGTTGAGAGTGAAGACGGGGAATTGGTGTTCGCCCTGCAGGATATCGAAAAAGCGCAGTTGGTCCCCGAATGGTAAGCGCAATGCGCCGGTCGCGAAAGCGGCCCGACGGGATCCGGTTTAAGGCAAGTAAAGGCTGGATATGAACAAAGAAATCCTTCTGGTTGTAGACGCGGTTTCTAACGAAAAAGGTGTCGATAAGGAAATCATTTTCGAAGCCATTGAGGCTGCGCTTGCCACCGCGACCAAAAAGCGCCATGGCGGTGATGTGGACATCCGTGTCGCTATTGACCGGGAAACCGGTGACTATGAGACGTTCCGTCGCTGGGAAGTGGTGGACGATAGCGAGGTTCAGCAGCTTGAGCATCCCGAACGGGAGATTACGCTCGGGGCTGCACGGGAATATGAAGACGGCGTTGAGCCGGGCGACTTCGTCGAAGAAGAGGTTGAGTCTGTCTCCTTTGGCCGCATCGCGGCGCAGACCGCCAAGCAGGTGATTGTGCAGAAGGTGCGCGAGGCCGAACGTGCCCGCGTGGTTGAACAGTACGCCGATCGCAAGGGTGAGCTGATCAACGGCATCGTCAAGCGGCTGGAACGCGGAAGCATTATTCTGGATCTCGGCAACAATATCGAAGCGGTTGTTCCGCGCGAGCATGTTATCCCCCGGGAGCCGGTTCGTCCCGGTGATCGGATTCGGGGTTATCTCTATGATGTTCGCTCCGAACCTCGGGGTCCCCAGCTGTTTGTGAGCCGTACCATTCCGGATTTTCTTATCGAGTTGTTCAAGCTCGAAGTGCCGGAAGTGGGTGAGGCCCTGATCGACATCAAGGCTGCCGCCCGCGACCCTGGGCTGCGCGCGAAAATCGCCGTTAATTCCAACGACTCGCGTATCGACCCGGTCGGTGCCTGTGTGGGTATGCGGGGTTCCCGCGTGCAGTCGGTGACAAATGAGATTAACGGCGAACGGGTCGACATCGTTCTATGGAACGAAAACGCCGCCCAGTTTGTCATTAATGCGATGTCTCCGGCCGAAGTGATCTCCATTGTGGTGGATGAAGACTCGCACAGCATGGATCTTGCGGTGAGCGAGGACCAGCTGTCGCAGGCCATCGGACGCAACGGTCAGAATGTTCGCCTGGCATCGGAGCTGACCGGCTGGGAATTGAATGTGATGACCGAGGAGCAGGCTGAGGAGAAGAGCGAAGCCGAAGCCGAATCCCTGGTCCAGCTGTTCACCAACGAGCTCAACGTCGACGAAGAAGTCGGAACCATTCTGGCTCAGGAGGGCTTTTCGAGTATCGAAGAGGTCGCCTATGTGCCGGTGGTGGAGATGCTCGAGATCGAGGAATTTGATGAGGACATCGTCAACGAACTGCGTGCCCGCGCCAAGGATGTCTTGCTGACCCGAGAGATCAGCAACGAGGAGCGCAGCGAAAATGGCACGGTTCAGAGTTTGGCGAGCATGGAGGGCATGGATGCCGAACTGTTGGAAATCCTGGCTGGCCGCGACATCAAATCGATGGAGGACTTGGCAGAACTTGCCGTCGACGATTTGATGGATATCGAAGGAATGGATGAAGATCGCGCCGCCAAACTTATTATGGAAGCGCGCAAGCCCTGGTTCGAAAGCGACCAGTCAGACGAAGCAGGAGAGTAGTGTACATGGCAGAGGTTACCGTCAAACAGTTTGCCGAGACGATCGGGATCCCGTTCGAGCGCCTGCTGAGTCAACTGGCTGATGCGGGGGTTTCCGTCGACGGCGGCGATGCGCTCATCGGCGATGATGACAAAGTCCGGCTGCTGGATTACCTGCGCGGCAGGCACGCCAGTACCGCGCCGGCGAAAGCAAAGGAAGATGAGGACGCTACCCCGCGGAAGGTCACCCTCAAGCGGCGTACCACCAGCGAACTCAGGCAGAATACCGCCGGCACCAAAGGTAAGACGGTGACCGTGGAGGTGCGTAAGAAACGTACCTACGTCAAGCGCAGCGTCGTCGCGGCGGAAGAGAACAAGAAGCTCGACGAAGAAGTGGCTGAGCGGCTTGAGAAAGAGATTGCCGAGGACGCGGTGCGTCGGGCGGAAGTCGAGGCAATCCGTCAGGCCGAGGAAGAGAAAAAGCGGGCCGAAGAAGAGGCTCGGCGCAAGGAAGAAGAGGAAAAACGGGCCGAAGAAGAGGCGCTTCGCAAGCAGAAGGAAGAGGCCGAAAAGAAAAAGGCCGACGAGGAAGCTCGCCGCAAGGCCGAAGAGCAGGTCGTGCAGGCATCCCGTCGGGAAGCCGGAAAAGACACCAAGACCGAACGCGCCAAACCCAAGAAACGCAAAGGGCCCGCACGCCGCGGTGAGGCGGAAGCGGGCAAATTGCACGTATCCGCGGATAAGGCGGGGCGTCGCAAGAAAAAGGGCAAAAAGCCGATCGTCACCAGCACCCGTCACGGTTTCGAGAAGCCGACCGCACCGGTGATTCGGGAGGTCAATATCCCGGAGACCATCACGGTCGGGGAGCTGGCGGACCGGATGGCGGTTAAGGCGGCCGAAGTCATTAAAACCATGATGAAGATGGGAACGATGGTCACGATCAATCAGGTGATTGATCAGGAGACTGCCACCATCGTGGTCGAGGAAATGGGGCATAAGCCCGTCATGCTGAAGGAGAATGCCCTCGAGGAAGCGGTGCTCGCTGAAGCCGAAGTCTCGGGCGAAGAGATCGACCGTGCGCCGGTGGTCACCATCATGGGCCACGTCGACCATGGCAAGACTTCACTGCTTGACCACATTCGCCGCACCCGGGTCGCCGCCGGCGAGGCGGGGGGCATTACCCAGCACATCGGGGCCTACCACGTCGAGACTGCTCGCGGGATGGTCTCCTTCCTCGATACGCCGGGCCACGCTGCATTCACCTCCATGCGTGCACGCGGCGCCCAGGTGACCGATATCGTGATTTTGGTCGTGGCCGCCGATGACGGCGTGATGCCGCAGACCAAAGAGGCGGTTCAGCATGCGCGGGCCGCCGAAGTGCCGATTGTCGTTGCGGTTAACAAGATCGATAAAGAGCAGGCGGAGCCGGAGCGCGTCAAGCAGGAGCTCGTCCAGCTGGAAGTGATACCGGAGGAGTGGGGCGGTGATGTCATGTTCGTGCCGGTCTCGGCGAAAACCGGGGAAGGCATCGACAGCTTGCTGGATGCCGTGCTCCTGCAGGCGGAACTGCTTGAACTGAAAGCTGTAGCTGAGGGCCCGGCGAAGGGCATTGTGGTCGAGTCGCGCCTGGACAAGGGCCGCGGTCCGGTTGCCACTGTCCTCGTGCAAAGCGGAACCCTTCGCAAAGGGGATATCGTTCTTGCCGGGCATGAGTATGGCCGGGTTCGGGCGATGCTGAACGAAGCCGGGGAGCCGGTCACCCAAGCGGGACCGTCGATTCCGGTCGAAATCCTGGGCCTCTCGGGGACGCCGGTGGCTGGCGATGAAGCGCTGGTCGTGCCTGACGAGCGCAAGGCCCGCGAAGTGGCGAACTTCCGTCAGGGCAAGTACCGCGACGTCAAGCTCGCCCGTCAGCAGCAGGCGAAGCTGGACAACATGTTCGCCGACATGAAAGAGGGGAAGGTCAGTACCCTGAACATTCTCCTGAAGGCCGACGTCCAGGGTTCGGTGGGCGCGATCAGCGATGCGCTGGAGAAGCTCTCCACCGATGAGGTCCGGGTCAAGATCGTGGCCAGCGGTGTCGGTGGTATCAACGAGTCGGATGTCAATCTGGCGGTTGCCTCCAACGCCATCGTCATCGGGTTCAATGTGCGTGCCGATACGGCAGCCAAGCGCCTTATCGAGGAGCAGGGCGTCGATCTGCACTACTACAGCGTCATTTACGACCTCATCGACGAGGTCAAGCGTGCGATGTCCGGCATGCTGGCGCCGGAGTTCAAGGAGGAGATCATCGGGTTGGCCGAGGTTCGCGATGTGTTCCGTTCGCCGAAACTGGGTCAGGTCGCGGGCTGCATGGTCGTGGACGGCGTGGTCAAGCGCCACAATCCGATTCGCGTCCTCCGTGAGAATGTCGTGATCTACGAAGGCGAACTGGAATCGCTGCGACGTTATAAAGAAGACGTGAACGAAGTGAAGTCCGGTTTGGAGTGCGGCATTGGCGTGAAGAATTACAATGACGTCAAAGTTGGGGACCAGATCGAAGTCTACGAACGGGTCCAGGTAGAGCGAAAGCTCTGAAGCACTGCTCCAGCACAGGTGATTGAGCGTGGCGAAGGAATTCAGTCGTACGCGCCGCGTCGGCGAACAGATGCAGCGGGACTTGGCGGAGCTGATTCATCGTGAGCTGAAAGACCCCCGGATCGGCTTCATCACCATCTCCGGCGTCGAGGTCTCGCGGGATTTGGAACACGCCAAGGTGTTTGTGTCGCTGATGGGTCAGGAGGGCGATGCAGAGCAAAGCATAGCGGCCCTGACTCACGCGGCGGGCTTCCTCCGCCGCGAACTGGGACGGCGCATGAGTACCCGCACAGTACCGCGCCTGCGGTTTGTGCTCGATACCTCCATTCAGGAAGGTAACCGACTCAGCTCGCTGATCGACGAAGCGGTACGCCGCGACCGGCGCGACCGTGACCCGGACGAATAAATACTATCAATGTATGGCGCTGTCGGTCGCTCCGGCAGCGCCCTTGTCTTTTCTAAAAGGGCGGAAAGTGGCACGTCGACAAAAACGCAGGGGCCGCAAGATCAGCGGCATCCTCCTTCTCGATAAACCGGTCGGCATTACGTCCAACGCCGCGCTTCAGGAGGTCAAGCACCTCTACAAAGCCCAGAAGGCCGGCCACACCGGTAATCTGGATCCCCTGGCCAGCGGTATGCTGCCCATCTGTTTCGGGGAAGCCACCAAGCTTTCCGCTTTCCTGCTCGACTCCGACAAAACCTATGTAGGCGTCTGCAAGCTCGGCGAGCGCACGGCCAGCGGTGATGCCGAGGCCGAAGTGTTCGAGCGCCGTCCGATCGTGGGTGTTACCACGGAACGGGTTCAGGACGTGCTGGAGCGTTTTACCGGAGAGATTCAGCAGATCCCGCCCATGCATTCGGCCATCAAGCGCCAAGGGCAACCGCTCTATAAATTGGCCCATCAGGGAATCGAAGTGGAGCGGGAACCCCGCACAGTCCACATCCACGAATTGCGGATGCTGCGCCTCGATGACGATGAGCTGGAGATCCACGTCCGCTGCTCCAAAGGGACCTATATCCGGACTTTGGCCGAAGATATCGGCGAAGCGCTCGGTTGTGGCGCACACCTTTCGCAACTTCGCCGCACCGGTGTCGGTCCCTTTGCCGAGGAGGCAATGGTGACGATGAAGACGCTGGACGAAAGGGCGGCGCAGGGACTCACGGGCCTGGACGAGGCCCTTTTGCCCATGGAGGAGGCCCTTTCCGGCTGGCCTGCAGTGGAATTGACCGATACCAGCGCCTTCTATGTGCGCCAGGGACAGCCGGTTCTCGTGCCGCAGGCTCCGACCAGCGGTTGGGTGCGGCTTTTTGGCCCCGAGGGGGAGTTTCTGGGCGTCGGACACGTCCTGGATGACGGTCGAATTGGCCCGAAACGGCTGGTTAAAGGGTAAATCGGGGCTGCTGGACCCTCGGTTTGGTAGGATCTTGACACCGAATTCCTTGTTCGAAGAAGGTTTTGACGGTTACAATATCGGTTTTGACAACCAGCTAGGAGCAGTTCACAGCGATGTCCCTGAACAACGAGCAGAAAGCCGCGATCATCAACGAGTACGGTAAGGCCGGGAGCGATACCGGTTCGCCCGAGGTGCAGATCGCTCTCCTGTCTGCAAATATCGAGCAGCTGTCGGGCCACTTCAAAGAGCATATCCACGACCATCATTCCCGTCGTGGTCTGCTGCGGATGGTGAGCCAGCGCCGCAAGCTGCTGGATTATCTCAAGCGCAAGGATCTCGAACGGTACCGCACCGTTGTCAGCCGTCTCGGACTGCGCAAGTAAGCCACCCGCTCAAGGCCCATAAAGGAAGTAACAGTGACGCCCATCAAGAAACAGTTTCAATACGGCGACCATACGGTAACTCTGGAGACCGGAGCCATTGCCCGCCAGGCTTCCGGGGCCGTGATGTGCAGTATGGGGGACACCGTGGTGCTCGTTACCGCGGTTGCGGTCAAGGAAGCGGTCGAAGGCCGCGATTTCTTCCCGCTGACAGTCAATTATCAGGAAAGGACGTACGCCGCAGGCAAGATCCCCGGTGGGTTCTTCCGTCGCGAAGGCCGGCCGACCGAGAAAGAGACTCTCACCGCCCGCCTCATTGACCGTCCCCTCCGTCCGCTGTTCCCTGATGGGTTTAAAAACGAAGTTCAGGTCATAGCCACCGTCATCTCCCTTGATCCCGAGATCGACCCCGACATTCCCGCCATGATTGGCGCTTCGGCTGCACTGACGCTGTCCGGCGCACCGTTCAACGGCCCCATCGGCGGCGCCCGGGTGGGATTCAAGGATGGCGAGTACCTGCTCAACCCGAGCCTCTCCAGTTTGGCCGATTCAGAGTTGAATCTGGTGGTGGCCGGTACCGAGTCGGCAGTGTTGATGGTGGAGTCCGAGGCCAATGGCCTGACCGAAGAGCAGATGCTGGGGGCCGTTCTGTATGGCCACGAGCAGATGCAGGCGGTCATCAAAACCATCAACGAACTGGCTGCAGAGGCCGGTAGTGCGAAGTGGGACTGGCAGGCCCAGACAGAGGACAGCGCGCTCAAGGCCGCTGTCGAAGAGGCCGGCAAGTCCTCGATCAACGAGGCCTATCAGATCAAGGAGAAGCTCGACCGCTACGATCGGTTGAGCGTGATCCGCAGCGAGATCGTCGAGAAGCTGGCCGATCCGGAATCCGAAAACGGCTGGGACGCCGGCGCGGTGGCCAAAGCGGTCTCCAAGCTGGAGAAGGAGGTCGTGCGCGGCCGTATCATCGCCGGTGAGCCGCGTATTGATGGTCGCGACAACAAGACGGTTCGGGCCATCGATGTGGAAGTCGGCGTGCTGCCGCGCACCCACGGCTCCGCCCTGTTTACCCGCGGTGAGACCCAGGCGCTGGTTGTCACGACCCTGGGGACCGCTCGCGATGCGCAGGTGATCGACGCCATCGAGGGTGAGCGCAAAGAGCCGTTCATGTTCCACTACAACTTCCCTCCATACTGCGTGGGTGAGACCGGTTTCGTCGGTAGCCCCAAGCGGCGCGAGATCGGACACGGCCGCCTCGCCAAGCGCGGCGTTCAGGCGATGATGCCCGACTTCGACGGCTTTCCGTACTCGGTGCGGGTGGTATCGGAGATCACCGAATCCAATGGCTCCAGCTCCATGGCGAGCGTCTGCGGCTCATCGCTCTCCCTGATGGATGCAGGCGTACCGATGAAGGCACCGGTGGCCGGCGTGGCCATGGGGCTCATCAAGGAAGGCGAGCAGTTTGCCGTGCTGACGGACATCATGGGCGACGAGGACCACCTCGGCGACATGGATTTCAAGGTGGCCGGTTCCGCCGATGGCATCACCGCGCTGCAGATGGATATCAAGATCGAAGGCATCACCCGGGAGATCATGGAGATCGCCCTGGAGCAGGCCAAGGGTGCCCGGCTGCATATCCTGGAGAAGATGACGGCGGCCATTTCTGCACCGCGCGAAGAGATGTCGGAATATGCACCGCGTTACATCACCTTCAAGATCAACCCGGAGCGGATTCGGGACGTCATCGGTAAGGGCGGCGCCACGATTCGCCAGATCACCGAAGAGACCGGTACCAGCATCGATATCAGTGATGATGGCACCATCAAGATCGCCTCGGTCGACAATGCAGCCGGACAGGAAGCGCGTTCGCGCATCGACCAGTTGACGGCGGATGTCGAAGTTGGAGTTATTTACGAAGGACGCGTAGCCAAGCTCATGGATTTTGGTGCCTTCGTGACCATCCTGCCCGGGAAGGACGGTTTGGTTCACATCTCGCAAATCTCCGATGAGCGAGTGGAGAAAGTCTCCGACAAGCTCAAAGAGGGCGATCTGGTCAAGGTAAAGGTCCTGGAGATTGACAAGCAGGGCCGAATCCGCCTGAGTATGAAAGCAATCGGCCCCGAAGAATAAGCCGCCTCGCTTTTAGTCGAAAAAGGGACCTTCAAGGTCCCTTTTTTGTTAGGAGAATTGAATATGCCCAAGCTGAGTGGGGCGATGCAACTTCTGAGGCGTTTGCCGGATCTGCTGGAGCCTCACCTGAGGTTGACGTTCGGCCTGGGGCTTGTCCTGGGCGCCGTCTATCTCGGCGTTGGTGGCCTGGCATCGGCCTGGGCAGGAGCACTGTTGGGCCTCTATTTGGTTTGGGACTTTTTCCGCAATGGCGGTGTATGGATTGCGTTTCGCGCCTTTCGTGAGGGGCGAATGCCGGATGTGCGGCGGGAGCTCGCCCAGGTCCGCTGGTCTCACCTGCTTTCCGCCACTGCCCGCAGTTACTACCACTGGCTACGGGGCGCATTGGAAGCGGCTGACGGGCGTTTTGCCGCAGCGAGGGTCCATCTGCTGGTGGCGGCAGCTGGGCAGCTGCGGAGCCGCAATGACCGGGCACTGGTTCACTGCCTGCTCGCTGAAACGGCGTTGGGGGAGGATGATCGCGACGGTGCACGGCGGCAGATTGAGCTTGCGCGGGGCCTGTCGGATAACCCCGGAACCGATCGGATGATCAACGCGCTGGCTGCTCGTGTTGGCTTGGAGCACGCCGTCCAACTCTAGGGCGAGCGCCTGATTGGGCTAAGATGCCAGATCGGTTCGGGTAAGGACCACGGCCACCAGAAACAGCAGCGAAATCACCCAGATCAACAAATAGAGCATCATCGACTGCTTGGCCCGACGCTTCTCCAGCCAGGTGCGCGGCTTGATCCCCCGGGCGAGGAAAACCACCTTGGCCGCGAGATTGACGCAGACAACGTTTATCGCCAGAAGGAGCCCGGCTCCGGCTGCGAAGCCCCACTGACCGGCGAGTGTACTGTTGCATGCTTGGCGGTGCATTCAGCGAGCCGCTGGCCGGCCAGATGCAAGGCGCGTTTCGCAGGGAATGGCGCGCCCTTTCCAAGAAACGTAACGCCGCAGATGGCCGGCCAGCGGCTCGCCCGGAGGGAGCCCCCCAAAAACGCCATGACGGCGTTGCAGCGCTTGACAAGGGAATAACCATTGCCTGCGCGCTGCGCCTTGTCCTGACATTTTTGGGGGGCTCTGAAAGTATCGCCAAGCATGCAACAGTACACGAGCATCAGTCCCAACGTGGCTGAAGGCGGAAGCAGGGCGACGGCCACCATGACTCCCACCAGTACCGCAGGTAACCCGGTCGTCAGAGATAGAGCCGCAGCAGCCCCCGAGGCCAGGGCGAGCGCCACGCTATCCATCCCCACGTCGGTGCGGGCCATCAGCTCCCGGCTGCCGCTGTCTACAGACCAAATGAGACCGATGGCGACGGATAGCCCCAGAGCCATCCCAAGTCCGGCGGCATTGGTACGCAGGGCTTTGCCGGTCAGGGCCGTGTCACCCAGTGCGGCCCCAAGGGCGAGGGCGAGATTGGGACCGAGCAGGGGGGCGATAACCATGGCGCCGATGACGACGGCGGTGTTGTCCTCCAGCAGCCCGATAGCGGCCACTACCGTAGAGAGGAATACGAGCAGAAGGAAATTGCTGTTGAGGTTGGCCCCCTTGGCGACGCTATTGTAGATTTCCTCCCGCGTCGTTGCGGCGGTCGACTCCGCCGTCTCCTCCTGCGGTCGCGGCAGGCTGGCCTCGATCGGGTAGACCAGGATTCGAGCCTGATCGTCGTTACCCAGCAGGGTCTGAAGCGCATCCAGTAATGCCTGGCGGTTTTCAGGGCCGACCAGTAGCCGCACCGGCTGTCGGCCGTCTTCGTTGAGCGGTCCGAGCCAGAGATCGCGCGCCTCGTGCCTTTCGGCGATATCGGTGATGGAATGGATATGGTCGGATGCGGCGACCACTTCGACCAGTTTCATGACCCGGCCCCAGGTGAACGGATAGGCGATTCTAACAAGGTTGCACCTGCCCGGTCTTCGCCCCGTTCGGAGCCGCCAGATGCCGCAGCGCGCCTCCGGTCCGGTCAGCTGCAGTTGCCTGAGTGTTTTGCATGATCGGTGCGAAGCGGCAACAATGAAGATACCTGTGGAGCGATACTTTTAAAAAAAGGGAGTGAAAGATGGCACTGACCCCCTCGACCATGCTGGAACTGGGTACCACGGCGCCCGGATTTACATTGCCGGATTCCGCCTCGGGGACTACCGTGTCCCTCGACGATTTCCGCGAGCATCCCGCCCTTCTGGTGGCTTTCATCTGCAACCATTGTCCCTATGTAAAACACATTGCCGATGCTTTTTCGGCTTTCGCGCGGGAGTATCACGACAAAGGGCTGGCCGTTGTCGCGATCAGCAGCAACGATATTGGCCACCGCGAGGAGGACGGACCGGAATACATGGCCAGGGAGGTGGAACATCGCCGGTATGTTTTCCCTTACCTGTTCGATGAATCCCAGGAGGTGGCCAAGGCCTATAAGGCGGCCTGCACGCCGGACTTTTTCCTGTTCGATGCAGCGCGGAAGCTGGTTTACCGCGGACAGTTTGACGACAGCCGACCGGGTAATGAGAAACCGGTTACGGGCAAGGATATGCGGTATGCGGTCGATGCGGTCCTCGCCGGCAAGCCCTTGCCGTCCGCGCAGGTACCTTCGATGGGCTGCAATATCAAGTGGAAACCCGGCAATGAGCCGGATTACTCCTAGACTGGTCGTGGGAGCCGCTCAGGCCGGGGCTTCCGATTCCGTCCTGGTCCGGTTTTCCGCGGCTTCGCCCGTTGCATGGGCGAAGCCGTCCTTGCCACTCTTTTTCACGCTGTACATCAATCGATCCGCTGCGCTAACCATGCCCCGGACATCGGCCGGGGGCGTCGAGTAAGTCAACACACCGATACTGAAAGTGACCGGCCACCCCGCATCCTTCATTGCCTTCAGCAGTTGTCGACGGAGCTCATCAACGGCCTTTTTGGCCGCATCCGCACCTGTTTCGACAAATAGAATAACGAATTCATCCCCGCCCAGTCGGGCGACGACATCGGTCTCACGGGTCTGATGGCGCATTACCTGTCCTGTTCGCCGCAGCAGGATGTCACCGGCGGTATGCCCGAATGCGTCGTTGATGTGCTTGAAATCGTCCAGGTCGATGAAAGCGACACTGAAGGGGTGTCCATAACGGCGAGAGCGGGCGAACTCCTGCTCGGCAGCCTCGTAGAAGGCCCTGTGATTAGCGACGCCGGTCAGTGAGTCCGTGATGGCGCGCTTTTGCTCCTCTTTCAGGCGGTGGTGAAAGGCGCTCAGTAGAAAGACCAGGATCAGGAAAAAGCCCAGACGGGCTAATGCGTTCCAGACGTGAATGGCGTTGTGGCTGTAAGGGGCGCCGGCACCAGCATCGGCGCTGTACCACAACACTGCGCTGATGAGCGCTATGAGGACGCCCGTCCAGCGGCCCGCGTACCATGCGGAGAGGCTGACCGGCAGGGCGTAAAAGATTGCCGAAGAAATTTGTGGGCCGGTTGCGACGTCGACCGATGCGATAATGATCTCGAGCAAGCCGCACAACAGGATGATGAAGGGCTTGGAACGCCGGTCCAGAAATGCTAGCAGCGCTTTCACACCGGGAGGCCTCGTTTCAATGTATGCCTTCAGTCTGCTCGCTGGTAGAGACCAACCATTTCGGTGTGGTCGAGGATATGCCCTTGCATCGCCTTTTCAAGATTACTCTTGGTGGGTTCGGTCAACCCGGTCAGCTCGGTATCCAGGGCGTAGAGTTTGAAGAAAAAGCGATGACGACCCATCGGCGGGCAGGGGCCACCGTAGCCGGCCCGTTGCCAATCATTGATGCCCACCCGCGTACCCTCGGGTAGCCGGTTCTTTTCCGCCGCTTCGGGCAGACCGCGGCTGTCCGCTGGTATATCGAAGAGAACCCAGTGTACCCAGGTTCGTTGTGATGCGGTCGGATCGGGGGCGTCCGGGTCATCCACTATCAGGGCGAGACTGCGGGTTCCTTCCGGAAGGTTCGACCATCGCAGCGGTGGCGCGACATCGTGCCCTTCGCAGGTGAAACGTCGTGGAATCTCACCCCCGTTCTCGAAACGTTCGGACTGGAGTGTCAGGCCCATATCTCCTCCGGAGACGGGTTTTTCTGCAAAGATAGAAACTGTGGAGAGTGCGGGCAAGTTGGAGGAACCGTTTGCGGTAACCGAGTCGATGCGATCGGCTCTCAAGACAATTCTTCTGCCGGTTCCTCCAACTCCAGGTTCGGGACGTTCACTGCCAGGTAGCGTTCGGATTCGAACAGGATCGCCTCCAGAACGACCCGTTGCGGTTTCCTGCCCACCTGGACCTGCAGGCTGTCATCGTCCAGCGAAGGCAGCGAGGGCACGATGATGAGAGGGGACTGGTCACGATTCCTGCCCGCCAGGGCTGGCAAGCGCGTTACCGGCTTGTCGTCCCGCAGCACGATAAGGGTGGCGGGAGCACATCGGAACGCCAGATTCCGGATCCCGAAGCGGAGACGCGTGCCCGATTCGCCGAACCAACAGACCACCCCGGCGCGCCAGTGGCCGCTCGGACTCTGTATACCGACGAGACTCCCGATACCGAGGTTATCAACAGCCTCGATAGGCAGTGACAGACAGGCCCCGCCGCTGCTCACATCTTCGGCCCGAGCCGTCAGGGTGCGATAGAAATCCCTCTTATCCACAGCCTCCGTCCAGTGTTTGGAGCGCCGCGTTGCCGGATCGCCGATGAGATGTTCGGGGGCATAGATGGAGGCCCACACATCCCGGCGCTCATCTCGGGTGGCGCGCCACTCGCCCGCTTCAGGCGCGTGGTTCCGTGGTTTTGGATGTGACCCGCTGGTGATCGGTGTCGTTTTCAGGGTTTCTCCCGCTTCCGGTGACAAGACATGGTGAAGGGCCCCCAAGCCGACCACCACGGGTAGCGACTGCATAATCGGGCGTCGCGCCGAATGGCGTGCCGGTATCTGGCACCACTGGTCCAAGAAGCGTTTGAGAGCGGCGCGCGGTAGCGTGACCTCCCCTTCGGGCAACTTGACGGATATCTCCCGCCCTCTCGTCTGCTCCAGGCGGTGTTTCAAGCGCTTTTCCAAAACGACGGTATCGAGATACCAGCCGGGGCCTTGCGCTTCTCGATGGCCCGGTGTGGGCGGTGCGTCGGACCGTATCGCTACAAAATAGCGCGCCCGTTCACTGTCACCCCCGCTTTCCAAGCGGAGCGTGCGGCTCCAGATCCCAATGGCCATGAGCAGAGCTTCCCACCAACGATGTTCGAACTCGTGTACAGGCGCCAGTGCCGTCAGCAGCAGCCGGTGATAGGCGTGCGCCACGGAGCCTTTTCGGTACCCTTTGAGTGGATCGTCCACGACCCGGTTCGCGAATCGCCCTTCCACCGCCCGTTGATAGGCCGCATGTATTTGGCGCCAGAGCCCCTCTGGCGCCGGGCACCCCGTCAATCGGTGGAAAAACAGGAGCCAGTTGGCATAGTGCAGATAGCGCTGGAGGGCCAGGGCTGACAGACGTCGCCCACGAAGAACGAAAAGCCTTCGTTTCGCCGTTTCGGCGCGCAGGTAGCCGGTACATACGGTTTGCAGCAGAACACTGATCTGCTCGACCCGTTCCCGGATGCGCGGGGGGAGGGGATATGACAACGTGCCGCACCGGCCCACCCACTGTGGCAGAAGGGTGTCGATGGGGGCGCGCAGCGCCTCCATGATCCGGAGACGGCTTTGGGGAGCGAGGGTCACGGAATTGAGGCAGGTGAGAGCCTCGAGCATCTTCTCAAAACAACTCTCCGGCTCCGCAAGGGGCAACCGCCTCAGCCATCGCTCGGCATTCTTCACCCTTGGTGAACGGCACAGCCTTGTTGCCGCTGGATCCATCCGCCCGCTCCGGTTTACCTACCTAAAAAATACAGGCAAACACCGGAAATGCACAAGTTTTCCCGTCCCGGCGGTGGGGAGGCCTTGGCGACCAGGGCAGGAGGCGCCACCGTGCGGGTCGGTGACGAGGGATGGGAGTCCTCGGGTCGGTTTACCAAAAAGCCGCGGGGCGACACCCCGCGGCTTTCGGCGCCATCCTCTGCCGTCTACTGGACGGCGCGATTGGCGATCAGGTCTTCGACCACACTGGGATCGGCCAACGTACTGGTATCGCCGAGCGTATCCAACTCGTTGCCGGCAATCTTTCGCAGGATCCGACGCATGATCTTGCCGGAGCGGGTCTTCGGCAGTCCCGGCGCCCACTGGATGACATCCGGGGTAGCGATCGGGCCGATCTCGGCGCGAACCAGGGTGACCAGCTCCTTCTTGAGCTCATCCGAGGGCTCCTCGCCCTTGACCAGCGTGACATAGCAGTAGATGCCCTGGCCCTTGAGGTCGTGCGGGAAGCCGACGACCGCCGCTTCCGCCACTTTCTCATGCAGGACCAGTGCACTTTCGACCTCGGCGGTGCCCATACGGTGGCCGGAGACGTTCAGCACATCATCCATACGGCCGGTGATCCAGTAATAACCGTCCTCATCACGACGGGCACCGTCACCCGAGAAGTAGTAGCCCCGGTAGGTCTTGAAGTAGGTATCGACAAAGCGCTGGTGGTCGCCATAGACCGTGCGCATCTGACCCGGCCAGGGCCGCGTGATAACCAGCGCCCCTTCGGCGGCACCCTCCAGCGGCGTGCCGTCATTGGGGTCGACGATGGCCGGAACGACACCGAAGAAGGGCTTACTGGCGGAACCGGGCTTGAGGTCGGTGGCGCCCGGCAGCGGTGTGATCAGATGGCCACCGGTTTCGGTCTGCCACCAGGTATCCACCACGGGGCAGCGGCCTTCACCGACGACGTTGTAGTACCACTCCCAGGCCTCTGGGTTGATCGGCTCACCCACCGTGCCCAGCAGGCGCAGGGATTTGCGGGAGGTCTTTTTCACTGGCTCCTCGCCCTCGCGCATCAGCGCCCGAATGGCCGTCGGTGCGGTATAGAAGGTGGCGACGTTGTGCTTGTCGCACACCTGCCAGAAACGGGAGGCGTCCGGGTAGCTGGGTACGCCCTCGAACATCAGCGTCTTGGCGCCATTGGCCAGCGGACCGTAGACGATGTAGGTGTGTCCGGTTACCCAGCCCACATCGGCGGTGCACCAGTAGACCTCGCCGTCCTGGTAGTCGAAGGTATACATGTGGGTGATGGCCGAGTAGAGCAAATAGCCGCCAGTGGTGTGGAGTACGCCCTTGGGCTTGCCGGTGGAGCCGGAGGTATAAAGGATGAAGAGCGGATCCTCGGCGTCCATCTCCTCGGCGGGGCAGTCGGCGGAGGCCCTTTGGGTTGCCTCGTGATACCAGACGTCCTTATCGTCATGCCAGTTGATGTCGCCGCCGGTGTGCTTGACCACGAATACCGTATGCACGTCGGGACACTCCAGCAGTGCCTTGTCGGCATTGCCTTTGAGCGTCACGTGTCTGCCGCCGCGCAGACCCTCATCGGCGGTTACCAGTATCCGACAGTCGGAATCGAGGATGCGGTCTTTCAGAGATTCCGGTGAAAAACCGCCAAACACCACCGAGTGCACCGCGCCGATCCGGGCACAGGCCAGCATGGCGACGGCGGCTTCGGGGATCATCGGCATATAGATACAGACTCGGTCCCCCTTTTTGACCCCGCGCTCTTTGAGCGCATTGCCGAAGCGGCTGACCTCTTCGTGCAGTTCGCGGTAGGTGAGGGTCTTGTCCACCGACGGGTCGTCGCCTTCCCAAATGATTGCCGCCTGATCACCCCTGGAGTCCAGGTGACGGTCCAGGCAGTTATAGGCGACGTTCAGCTTGCCGCCGTCGAACCATTTGGTGTAGACATTATCGGTGTCATAGCTGTAGTCCAGCACCGAGTCCCACTTCTTGGACCAAGTGAGGAATTTTTCCGCCTGCTCCCCCCAGAACCCCTCCGGGTCCTCGACCGAGCGTTTGTACATTTCCTCGTAGGTGGCCGCGTCGATGTGGGCCTTGGCCGCGACATCCGCAGGCACAGGATATATTTTACTATCGGACATAGGTCACTCCTCGGTCACTAGTTTTTTTTACTCTCTAGAAAGCGGCTCCTTCGCCCTTCCTGCTATCGTTGTTCTTGTGTTCTCTTCGAGGTGAAAGAGTCTGTCGCACCACAGCCGTCCCATGACCCACATCATAGTCCGCCAGACTCCCTTTTCTTATCGAGCCCGGATGCCCGGCTCCAACGGTCGAGCCTCCGGTTTCGGGGAACCCGTCCCGCGATGATAACCCCCTTGAACCCACCCTTTGTATCTGCGGTTTTCCCGCATCAGAGTTTCGACAGATACGCCTTGAGCGGCCGTCCGCCGCCATTATCCCGCGCAGCGACCTGGGCCGCGAACAGCTCAGCAGCCGCCAGCGCATCGACCAGGGCGTCATGGGCCCGGTAGCGTGGCAGGTTGTAGCGCTCTCTGAGCCGGGACAGCCGCAGCTCCTTCGGAGCAAAGGTGTGTCCCCGGCGCTCCAGCGTTCTGCGCTCGATCCATTCGGTATCGACCACAGGCACCAGGAATCGCGTGCCCCATATAGTTTCGCAGGCTGCGTCCAGAAACGAAAATTCCACCCGGGCGTGGTGGGCAACCAGCACCTTGCCCGCCAGCACCTTCAGCAACTCGGTGATGACGCGCTCGATGGACTCTCCCCCGGCGGCTGCATCGTCGGTGATGTGGTGAATCACCGCGCTTTGCTCCGGGATGGCCCCCTCCGGGGCGACTAAACGGTGCGTGGCACTGCCCAAGTCGATACGAAAGCCCGTCATTGCCACATAGCCGACGCTCACGATCTCGCCCCTATTTGCCTCAAGCCCGGTGGTTTCCAGGTCCACAGCCAGGAAGGGCACCTCGCGGCAGTCCCTCTTCGGCGACGGAAACGGCACCGAAAGGAACTCGCGAAGCGGCCCCGGCGGCGCCTTTTCCAGCAGCCGCTCCCGACGAAACTCAAGGCTGAACAGGTTATCGAACATCGCTCAAAAGAATCGACCCGACTGGTACCGCTGCCCGAGCGCATTCTGAAGGGTGCTGATCACCGAAAAGGCATCTTTCAGATGCCCTCGTTCCAGGGCGGAGAGTTCCGAGGGGCGCACATAGTTGTCCGGTACTTCACCACGCTTGATCTGTTCGGCCTGATGCCGTGCACGCAGCGTGGCGATGAATTCAAAGGCATCTTCCAGGTTGTCAGCGCCTTCGCGGCTGAGCGCCGAGGCCTCGGCGGCGACCTTGAGGCGTTCACGGGTATTGACATCCGGCAGTCCGGCGGACAGCACATAGACGCGCGCCAAATCCACAGCCGGTATGATGCCGCGCCGCTTCAGGTCCAGGGTTTGTGCATGGTCGCCTTCCCCGATCAGCACAAAATGACGGAAAAAGCCCAGAGGAGTCCGGTTTTTGAGGGCATTGGCCGCCAAATGGGCGAGGAATATCTTGTTGTCGCGGGTCTGTTGCAGTACGTCTGCATGGAGGCGGTCATAAAGCGAAGCCTCTCCGCAAACCGTCCGCATGTCGAAAAAGTTGGAGGCGAGCATCAGCGCCTGTTTTTCCGGCCGCGTGATCCACCCGTCGAAATAACGCCGCCAGACACGGTAAGGCTGACGCCATTGTCGATTCGTGGCCATTACCTCGCCCGGACAGAAGAAGAACCCGCAGGCGTTGAGCCCATCGGCCACGAACCTTGCCAGTGATTCGAAATAACCATCGTGCTTCGCCGGGTCGAAATCGTCGGCGAGCAGCAGGGCGTGATCCTGATCCGAGTGCACGGTCTGTTCACGGCGCGCCAGAGAACCCACGGCGAGCCAGGCGAAGGCCACCGGGGGCGGTCCGAGTCGCTCTTCCCCCAACTCGATGAGACGCCGGGTCACGGCCTCCGTCAGGGAGGAGATGGTCTGGCCGATGTGGTACCCGGTGGCGCCCGAGGCGATCATCTGCACCTGCAGTTCGGGAAGGTCGGCACAAACCTGGGCCAATTCCTCCGCCGAGCCGGAGCGGCTGATATCGCCCCCCAAATAGACTGCGTTGGCACTCTGGTAGCGGATGAGATCATTGCTGGAGACCACTCCGATGACTCGCCCATGGTCAATGACCGGAAGGTGGTGAACCGATAGCCGGGTCATGGTAATCAGGGCCTCGAAGCCTCGCGTCTCCGGTTCGATTTTGTGCAACCGGCGGGTCATGATTTCACTAACCGGCTGGCCGGGATCCCGGTCTTCGGCCAGACAGCGCGAGCGCAGATCACGGTCGGTGATAATGCCGACCAGCTGTTCGTCCTGCATAATCAATAGTGACGATACCCGGGCTTCGGTCATCAGCCGTGCGGCCTGGCCGATGCGCGTTTCGGGCCGGGCCATTACCGGTTCGCGGACGATGAGACTGCCTACGGGGACGCTGAGCAGCCCGGTGTGGGATTCGCGCGCCGTTTGCAGCGATTCCACTGCTCGTCGAAGCCGATCGCGGACCGACTGGTTGAAGTGCTCCGCAAATGGCGGATGCTGCTCCCTGAGCACATCGAGCTGTTTGCAAGGCAGTAGATAGAACAGGCTGTCCTCGACGGTCATGGCCGTCCACCGAGGCGCCTCATCCCGGCGGCAAACCGGGGAGTAGAGTTCGCCCTCTCCGATCTGGTCCACCAGCTCTTCGCTCGGGTTGCGCAGCTCGATCGCCCCCTTGCGCACGATATAGAGATACTCGCCATCGGCGTCGGGGGGCGGAAAGGGTGTGCCGCGCCGAAGGTAGCGTACCGACAAGTCCCGCGGTATCCGGTCGAGTGCCTCCGCGGGCAGATGGTCGAAAGGCGGATGCCGGGCGAGGAACTCCCGGATTTCAATCAGTTCGATATCCAACGTTCACTCTTTTGCGGGCGGCAAACGAACGCAAAGGGAACCACAAAGCACGAGGAGCCTGTTAGCGGATGTCGTCAGCGATCTCTGTGGTTTCATTTGCACTCCGGGATAAAAAACGGAGTCCCGCCCGAAGGCGGGACTCCTGCTCGGCTTACCGGCCTGTTAGCCGGACACGCGCGGTACGCGGATGTCTTCCACCAGGTCCTGGATGTGGGCAGGCGGCGGTGCGGTCACCTTCGAAATCACGATAGCCGTGATGAAGTTGAGCAGCGCACCGACGGCACCGAACGACTCCGGCTGAATACCAAACAGCCAGTTGTCGGGCGTGTTGGCCAGGTTGGCGGTACCCGGGATGAAGAACCAGCCCTTGTACACGAAGATATAGACAAGGGTGGTACCCAGGCCGACCAGCATGCCCGCTACAGCGCCCTGGCGGTTAACGCCCTTGTTGAAGATGCCCATCATGAGGGCCGGGAACAGCGAGGAGGCGGCGAGGCCGAAGGCCAGAGCTACCACCTGGGCCGCGAAGCCCGGCGGATGCAGACCGAGGTAACCCGCCACGAGGATGGCACCGGCCATGGAGACGCGGCCCGCCATCAACTCGTTTTTCTCCGAGATGTGGGGCATGAACACTCCCTTCAACAGGTCGTGCGAGATGGCCGAGGAGATGGCCAGCAGCAGACCCGCAGCGGTGGAGAGGGCGGCAGCAAGACCACCGGCGGCCACCAGGGCGATGACCCAGTTGGGCAGCTTGGCGATCTCGGGGTTGGCCAGCACCATGATATCGCGGTCGACCTTGACCATCTCGTTGCCTTCCCAGCCCCACTGCTGCGCCTTTTGCGCAAACTCCTTATTACCCTCGTCGTAGTACTGGATTTTGCCGTCGCCGTTCTTGTCCTCAAACGCCAGAAGGCCGGTCTTCTCCCAGTTCTTGAACCACTCCGGCCGATCGGCATAGGGGAGCGGATTGAACTGTTCGGGACCGGTGGCCGCGACGTTGGTCGGCTGCATGATGGTGTCCATCAGGTTCAGACGAGCCATGGCGCCTACGGCCGGTGCGGTGGTGTAGAGAATGGCGATGAAGACCAGCGCCCAGCCGGCCGAGGCGCGGGCGTCACGCACCTTCGGCACCGTGAAGAAACGCACGATGACATGGGGCAGACCCGCGGTGCCGATCATCAGCGACAGGGTCAGCAGCGTCATATTGAGGGACGTGCTCTTCTGGGCCGTGTAGGAGGCGAAGCCGAGATCCGCCAACACCTGATTGAGGCGCTCCAGGATGGGTTGCCCGCTGCCGTCCGCCATGGCGGCACCCAGCCCGAACTGCGGCAGGGCGGTATCGGTCAGCTTCAGGGAGATGAAGATGGCCGGCACGGTGTAGGCGAAGATCATTACCACGTACTGGGCAATCTGGGTATAGGTGATGCCCTTCATGCCGCCGAGCACGGCGTAGAAGAACACGATGGCCATACCGGTAAACAGGCCCGTGGCGAAATCCACTTCCAGAAAGCGGGAGAACGCCACGCCGATGCCTTTCATCTGGCCGATGACGTAGGTGATGGAGGCCACGATGAGGCAGATGACGGCCACGATACGCGCGGTCTGCGAATAGTAGCGGTCGCCGATGAACTCCGGCACGGTGAACTTGCCGAACTTTCGCAGGTAGGGCGCCAGCAGCATGGCCAGCAGTACATAGCCGCCCGTCCAGCCCATCAGGTACACCGAGGCGTCATAGCCCTTGAAGGCGATGAGGCCCGCCATGGAGATGAAGGAGGCCGCGGACATCCAGTCGGCACCGGTTGCCATACCGTTGGCGACGGGGTGGATACCCTTGCCCGCTACGTAAAACTCGCCGGTGGTGGTTGCACGTGCCCAGATCGCAATGCCGATATAGAGGGTAAACGTGGCACCGACGACGAGATAGGTCAGTGTTTGAAGGTCCATGAACTTTCTTCCCCCGGAATAATAGTTAGTCTTCGTAGACGTCGAATTCGCGATCGAGCTTGTTCATTCGCCAGGCATAGAAAAAGATCAATCCCAGGAAGGTGTAGATTGATCCTTGCTGAGCGAACCAGAACCCGAGCGGATAGCCACCCAGGGAGATGTTGTTCAGCGGGCCGACCAGCCAGATGGAGACTGGATAGGCGACGATGAACCACACGACCAGACAACCGAGGAGAAGGCGGACGTTCGCCTTCCAGTACTCGGCAGCCTTGCTGTTGCCGTTTGTCGACATTTTCTCTTCCTCCGTACTCTTCGCTTGATATCTATGCCGTTGTCATCCACGGCATTTTTGCTATCCCCGTTTTTCCGCCGGGGTTGCGGTTGGGTTTTCCGCAAAGCGGAAAGCCCGAAAAAATCACAGTTGATACTCCAGCGCCAATTTCAATTGCAGCTTGCGTGCCTGCCGGAACGCCTCCTTGAGGATGCGCCGATCCAGCTCGTTGAGCGTATCCGGGTCGATGTGGTTTGAGAGCGGCCGTCCCTGTTCGGCCTGCTGTCGGTGGCGGCGCATGCGCAGCAGCTGGATGAAGTGATACGCCTCCATCCAGGCATCCACGTCCGATCGCTTGAGAACCTGCCGCAGCACACTGCCCTCGAGCCGTCCCCCGGTGCTGGTGGTCTCGATGCGGTGGGCGAGGGCATAGATGCGTGCCGCATCGACAAAGGGCGTAATACCCTGGACCTTCAGGTTGACGGTGTGAGGATGCTCGCCGCCGCTGGTGACCACGAAATCGCGAAACAGGCCCAGAGGCGGGCGGTTGCGCAGGGCGTTGGTGGCCATCTGACGCCGGAACCGACTGTTCTTGGCCACTAAGTCGAGCACCCATTGGTGTAACTCGCGTGCCGCCTCCCGGTCGCCGTAAAGAGGGCGGAAATCGAAAAAGATGCTTGCATTCAAAAGGTGGTCCGGCGTGCCCTGATCGATCCAGCGTCCGAACTTGCGCTTCCATTCCCCGAGGCTCAGGCAGCATTCCGGGTTGCTCGCCATGATGTTGCCGGGACAGAGCGGAAAACCGCATTCTGCGAGGGCGTCGTTAATCTTTCGGGCAAGCGGTACGAGTTCTTCCCGCACCGAGTCGGCGGTGCGGCCGTCGGGGAGCACAAAAAGGATCCCGTTGTCCTGATCCGTCTTGAGCGTTTGCTCGTGGCGCCCCTCGCTGCCAAACGAAAGCCAAGTGAAGCCCACCGTGGGCAACCCCGCTTCAGCCTCGATCAACTTGATGACGCGGCGGGTGAGGCTGTCATTCAGCGCGGTGATGATCTGCGTCAACTGGTCGACAGAGGCCCCTTGCGCCAGCATCTGATCCACCAATCGATGGACGTCCTGACCCAACCGCGCCAGGGTCGTCACATCCCGCGCCTCGGCGATGGAGCGGCTGAGACTCACCAGTCCGACCCGCTGCAGCGAGAACAGGTCCCTTTCGGAAAGTACGCCGATCAGTTTCCGTTCCGAGACCACGCAGAGATGACCCAAACCGGCCTGAGCCATCATCAGTGCCGCCTCATAGGCGCGCGCCGTGGGCGGAAGGGCGAGGGGATCCGGCGTCATTACCTCCCCGACCGGAAGGCTGAGATCGGTCTCCGGTAGGGCGACGCGGGACAGTACATCATGGAGCGTGAATACCCCTAGCGGCATACGCTCGGCATCGACGATGACGATGCTGCCGACCCGCTCCTCCTGCATGCGCTGTAATGCCTCGTGGAGCGGCGCATCGGGACCGCATGTAACCGGCGGGCGACGAATCAGGCCTTGCAGGGCGGCGCTTAACGAGGTGTCTTCCGACATGCGTGCAGCCGAGTTCGCCTGAACTGTGCGAAGGGCGCTATCGAGCAGGCTGGCCAGACGGCGCGTGCAAAAATCGTGAAACACGGGACTCTTGACCAGAAGACGATCGAATTCCTCGCGGGCCAATTCAAAGCAAAAGGTATCTTCGACCGCCGTGGTGGTGACGTGGGTTGCCCTCCGCGACAACAGTGCACCGATGGGGAAGCACTCGCCGGAAACCAGTTCCCAGGCGCCTTCGTGGGTTTCGTCGCCTTCGACTTCGCCCCGTACCCGCCCCTGTTTGATGATGAAAAATCGGGTAGCCGGCCCATCTTCCGGACGAAGGATCGTCTCACCGCGACGGTAGAAGACGAGTTTCAGCCGCTTGGCCATATACTCCAGGTGTGCGGGAGTCATCTGGTCGAACGGTGCGTGGCGCTTCAGAAAATCCACCACGGGAGTCAGAGGGGCCTGGGTCATCGAGTCGGGCTTCGTTTTGCAAGCGGATCAAACCAGGGAGTGCAATGCGCGTGCCAATTGTTAGGGCCTTGGCGATCAAGGGCTTGGGGGTGTGTTAGGACAGAATGAAAGAAGAGTGTTACGTCTGGTAACGAAGGGATGTTCCGAATGGTAACGGTTGAGCCGGCCGCTAGAGCAGCAAACAGATAAAATTCCGAGCGGGGTGCAAATCACTGATATTGGGGCGTCGGCTGCAGGGATAGGCCGTCGAGCCTACAGGGATGTGTTCACGGCGCACCCAAAGTCGATGACTTGCTCCTTGTCGCGCACTAGCGGGCAGAGGCCTGGCGGATTCCAGGCGTTTCCAGAACCAGGGCTTCGTGTTCAATGCCCCGGGCGGTCAACTGTCTCCGAGAATGTCCGCTCGGGCGATGCGACGACGTTCAAGCTCAACCTTGTGGATGTAGCGTTGGATCCTGGCGTTCATGGCGGGGGTCAGTTCTAGAAAGCGACAGCCGACCCGTCGCTGCAAATGCCCCGAGTGGCTCGTGTGTTCGAAGGCGTTGTGGATTTCGACGGGGGTTTCGATCAGGCCCTCTCCCGGCAGATCGATAGTGCACTCCTCGATTACCCGTCCAGGTTCCAGATTCGGTTCATAACCCGCTTCGGGCTCCAGAAGGCCGACGCCGCCGAGGCTGATATCGACGACCGTGCTCTCCACGCTTTCGCCATGGAGCACGAATCGGCAACGCAACGGTGATGCGAGCGGGGCATCGAGGCGATAGAACTCCCGCCGCTGGATCCGCACAATGCTTTCGGGAAAATCCGCGACCAGGACCTGAGCGCCCTCCCAGTGGGCACTGCGCAATCCCGAGATTGCGAATTGGACTCTGACGCCCTTGTGGCTGGTGACGAACTGGACCCTTTCGGCCTTGAAAAGGCGCTGGTTAGCCGCCTCATCTGCACCATAGTCGAGTCGGATCAGCCCGGTTTCGGGGTTGCTGTCGATGAGCGAGGTCAGGACGAAATCCCGACCCCCGTTGAAGTAGAGAGTGGCCATCTCGCCATGCCGGAGCAGATCTTTCAGAACGCGGTTGATCTCCAGCCGCTCGTAGGTTCGAAATCGGTCGAGGTCGATCCCCTCGCTGGCTCCATTGGATCCCATTTTCAATCTCCGACGGACTTCAGTGGCTAATCGCCGCCAAACTGCTTGTGCTCGACCTGCAACTGGTGGATGTAGCGCTGTATGATTGCGCTCCGATCCAGGGGCAGCTGCCGGAACTGGCAGCCAATCCGGTTGTAGGGGCTTCCATCGCGGTACTTCTGTGGAATGATGTTTCTGATCTCCAGCGCGAGCTCCACCTGGCCGAAATCCGGCAGATGGAGACCGCAATCCTCAAGGATTTCGCCGGCCGGTTTCTTGTATTTGGCCCCTGCATCTTCCAGCGCCAGGCCGCCGTAGCCGAGATCGACCACCTTCAGCTCCTCGCGTCCCTCAATCCACGGCACCTCACAAGTGACCGGCGTGGCGAGGGGTGTCCGGATCCGGAAAAATTCGCGCCGCTGGAGGCGAAAAACCGATTCGGGAAGCGGGGCGGCCAACACGGATTCGCCCCGTAAACGGGCCTTTTGAACACCATTGAGGGTAAATTTGATGTGGATGCGGTTGTGCTTGGTAACGCAGAGCAGCCGGCCTTCTTCCAGCAGTTTGAGGTTACCCGATTCATCGGGCCCTTCGTCGAGAACGACCAGCCCGCGCTCCGGCAGCACCTTGATGACCGCCGTGAGGATATAGCGTCTGCCGTTTTCGAAATAGCCGGTGATTATGTCGGGCTTGCGGCTCAAGTCCTTGAGTACATGGACAATTCCCTCCGTCGACTGCAATAGAAACTGGTCCTGCTGTTCGAATTCGGACAGTTCGGTTTTATTGGCGTTTTGGTAATCGGGCATATTCGGCTCTATCGGCCGTTTGGCAGGAGGCCTTTAAGCAAGGACTCACTGTAACGGTAATGAAATCCTGCTGAACGTCTCAGCGGCCAAACAGTCGGCGCCACCAGCGACGACGGTTTTCGGGAGGTGGAAACGCTGCCGGCAAGTCCGTTGGCTGCAGCGTCGAAAGCACCCAGCCGGGGAGCGGTGGTGGGCCGAAGCCCGGGCCACAGACACTGCCCAGATTGTTCGGATCGTAAATCTTCGCCATGGCAGGGGCCTCGGGGTCATCCACATAGACGATTCCGCAATAATCCTCGTCATGTTCCCGGCGAAGCAGTGCATCGACCTCCTCGATGAAACTGCCCAGTTCACGGCCTGTGGCCGGCGCGTCCGGTGGCGCTTCACCGACGGCGTAGACAAACCAGTCGGCCTCGCTGGCGCGAAGGCGCTCCCAGAATTGGTCCAGGTCTTCCCAGTTGAGGAGGTTGCGGAAATATCCCTGGTATTTTGCGATGAAAGGTTCTTTTGGGTCCATGGCAACAAAACGCAATTCAATGGTTTCAGTTTACGGGTAGAACTCCGCTTTTTACAGATGTCCTGTTAGCGTGCGAGCGGATGCGTCAATTCCGTTTGCGGCTAATCCCGAGTTTTTGACGACGCTCCCAGAGGGTTTTGCGGCTAATGCCCAACTGCCTTGCCAGTTCGGTTTCGGTCATCTTCCCCTCGTTTTCTCGCACAAAGCGGACGAAATAGTCGTCCAGGGAGAGATTATCGGGCAGTGCGGCATCGGTCGGTGCAGTGGTGGCTCCATCTTCGAGCGGAAGCAGATCGGCTGGTACCGTGTCGGTTTCGCTCAGGATAACGGCCCGCTCCAGCACGTTTTCCAGTTCACGGACATTGCCCGGCCACGGATAACGCCGAATGCGTTCCATGGCATCGGCAGCGAGCTGCATCGGGGGCCGGTTCAATCGCCGGCAGGTCTTGTCGAGCAGGACACGCGCCAACTCTTCCACATCCTCGCCTCGGCTTCGCAATGGTGGCAGGGCGATTTCCATGACATGCAGTCGGAAGTAGAGGTCGTCGCGAAAACGCCCGTCATTGACCCGTTTTTGAAGATTGCGGTGAGTGGCGGCAATAAGTCGAATATTGGCCTTTCGTGATTGGGTGGATCCGACCCGGCGGATCTCGCCCTCCTGAAGCACCCGCAGAAGCCGGGCCTGGGCCTCAAGGGGCAACTCGCCGATTTCATCGAGAAACAGGGTCCCGCCGTCGGCGGCTTCGACCAGGCCACGGTGGCACTCCACGGCGCCGGTGAATGCGCCCTTTTCGTGGCCGAACAGCTCCGATTCGATGAGTCCGTCGGGAATCGCCGCGCAGTTGACGGTAATGATGGGTGCATTGCGCCGTGCACTGTGTTCGTGGACCGCCCGGGCAACCAGTTCCTTGCCTGTGCCCGACTCCCCCAAAATCAGTACGGTCGTATCGGTGGGTGCCACCTTTTGAATGCGGGCAAAAACCTCCTGCATGGGGGAGCAGGTGCCGATTATCCCTTCGATGGGGTAGGTGCGGGAGAGCTCTGATTTCAGAACTTCATTGTTACGGGCCAAGTCACGCTGCTTGAGAATGCGTTCGACGGTCATCACCATGTCGTCGTGATCAAACGGTTTGGCGATGTAGTCCACCGCCCCCATTTTCATCGAATCAACGGCAGAGCGAACGCTCGCGTAACTGGTCATGATGAGTACCGGTACATCGCCCGAGCGGTCGATAATGTCCGTTCCGGGGGCGCCGGGGAGACGCAGATCGGCGATGATCAGCTGGAAATCGCTGACGGTGTGGTTGGCCTCTGCTTCGCTCACGGAGCCGGCTTCGGAAACCGAATAGCCGTGCCGCTCCAGCAGCCGGCGCAAAGCCGTGCGGATGATCGCCTCGTCTTCGACAATCAGTATCTGACTCATGCGCTTTCCTGTGTCTGAATGGCTTCCGGAGTGCGTTCACTGGCTGCGGGCAGTCGCAGTCGCACACGGGTTCCTGCACCGGGGAGGCTGTCGATGGTGACGCTCCCCGAGTGTTCCTGGACGATGTTGTAAACCATTGGGAGTCCCAGTCCCGTGCCCTCGCCGGGATCCTTGGTGGTAAAAAACGGTTCAAAGACTTGATCCAGTTCGTCAGGGTCGATTCCGCTGCCGTGATCGATGACATCGACCAGGACGTAATGGGACTGTCCGAAGGCCGATATCTCAATGCGGTCGCCGGGGGCGGAGGCGTCGCAGGCGTTGCTGAAAAGGTTTACAAATACCTGGACCAGCCGCTGGCGGTCACCGAGCGCCGTGAGCGACGGCGGACAGTTCACGGTGAACTGCAACTGCTTGCCCGAAACGCTGAGTCGAACCAGTCGGACGGCCTCTTCAATCGCGTCGGCCAGGCTGACCGAAACGGGGGTGTGATCAGCGACCGTGCCGCTGTGGCTGAAGCTGACCAGTGACTGCACGATGCTGGAGATGCGGCGGGTCTGTTCGAGGATCTGTTCCAGTCCCTCTTCGGTCAGTTCATCGTCCCGTTCACTCAGCAGGTTCTGCGCGAGACAGGCTATTCCGGTGACCGGATTGCCCACCTCATGTGCCACACCAGCCGCCAGCCGGCCGATGGAGGCGAGTCGTTCACTGTGCGCCAATTCCGACTCGAGCCGGTAAAGGTCCGTCAGATCTTCTACCAGAATGACGGTGCCGCCCGGCTGTATTTCGCTGTGGGGTCCGGTGCCGGGGCCCTCGATGGCGGCCTTGTGCAGATTGAAAACCCGCATTTCCTTGCCATCGCGCATCTTGATTTTGTGCAGGTGATCGTCCTGTGCACGCAAAAATCCACACAGTAGCCCGGACCACGGTTCGGGCAGTGATTTGAGGGGAAGGCCCAAGGCCTGACGGTGAGGGACGCCGGATATGGCCTGCATGGCCACGTTCCAGCTCACCACCTCCCGGTCAGGTCCCAGGGAGCACACGCCCAGGGGCAGATCGTGCAGTACCTGCCGGTGGTAGCGGCGCAAATCGTCGAGTTCGGCCGCCAGTCCCTTGAGGCGGGTCCGGGAATCTTCCAGTCGCTGCTCCATGTAGCGCACGCTGGCGGAAAGTGCGGTGCGGGCACCGGGCTCTATCTGCAGGCGCTCATCCACAATCATGCGCGCCAATACCGGGCCCACCAATCCCGAGAGGTTTCGCTCGATGCGTTCGCGCACGCGTCGCAGTTGGGTCGGGGAGACGGAGTCGGAAGCCACCCCAAGATCCGCGAGGGCACGCTTGACTTCGTGGTCGGCCATTTCACGGCCGGTAATCAGCGCCAACTGCTCGCGGATCTGCTGCAGGGAGCCCGCAACCAGCGTTCCACGCGGAGGTCCCACGCTCTCCCTGCAGCAGGCTTGAGCGGCCTCGAATTCCGAATCCCGGGGGCGTGAGAGCAGCGAACCGACCACGAACAGCAACGCATTGACCGTCAGTGACCAGAACGTGGCGGGCGTCCAGGGGTCGCCGGCGTCGGGACCCAATATCTGGAGGGGATCCAGGGCATTTCGGATCAATCCGGACTGCTCGAACAGCGGAAGGAGAAGCGTGATCGTCCAGACCCCCGCTCCCCCGAGCAGGCCGAGGATAAAACCGGTGCGGGTGGCTCGGCGCCAATAGAGCAGACCGGCGATGCCGGGCAGAAACTGCGCCACTGCAACAAACGAGATGAGGCCCAGTCGGGCCAGACTCTGATTGCGTTCGAGAAGCAGAAAGAAGGCGTAGCCCGCCAGGATGATCACGGCAATGAGTAGACGGCGGCCCCAGAGCAGCCAACGATAGAGGTCAGTCTCGGGTTTGAGTTTCGGTGGGAAACTGGCCGGCAGGACCAGATGATTCATGCACATGGCCGCCAGCGCGAGGGTGGTGACGATAATCATCGCCGAAGCGGCCGATACCCCGCCGAGGAAAGTCAGGATCGGCAGGAGGGTCGAACCACTCTCCAGAGTGATGCCGAGCACGAAAAAATCGGCAGCCGTCTCCGGGGACAGCTTCATACCCGCCCAGAGGATCGGGGGAATGGCCAGATTGAGTACCAGCAAAAACAGGGGGAAGCCCCAACTCGCAGCCGACAGTGTCCGGCTCTCCTGGTTCTCGGTAAACGTCATGTGGAACTGGCGGGGTAGCAGGAAGGCCGCAGCAAAGGAGAGGAGCAGCAGGGTTCCCCAGGGACCCTCGCGGACCGGCCTGTAGAGATTCTCCAGGGCTTCGGGATGGTTTTGGAGCCACGCGTCCATCCCTCCCATCCCCCCGAAGACGCCAAACACGGCAAACAGGCCCACGATGACCAGCGCCGTCAGCTTCACCAGCGATTCGAAGGCAATCGCCACCACCAAGCCCCGATGCTTTTCCCTCGCCGAGATATGCCTCGCACCGAACAGGATGGCGAACAGGATGATGGTGATGCAGAAAGCGAGCGCAATGAGGTGAGGGGCCGATTCGCGGGTCAGTACCTGAAGCGACTCGGTTACCGCCCTGATCTGCAGGGCGATATAGGGAAGAGTGCCCGCCAGCATAAATACGGTCACCAGCACGCCCGCCAGCTGGCTCTGATAGCGGAAGGCGAAGACGTCCGCAAGCGAGGCCAACTGGTAATCATGGGTCAGGCGCAGGATTGGACGCAGCAGGACGGGGGTCAGCAGGAAGGCCAACGTCACGCCGAGGTAGATGGTCAGAAAGTTGTAGCCCTGCTCCTGCGCAAACCCGACGCTGCCGTAGTAGGTCCAGGAGGTGGCATAAACGCCGAGCGACAGGACGTAGGTGGCGGGGTGTCGTGCCAGACGGGCCGGAAGCCAGCCGCGGTCGGCGGCATAGGCGACGACGAAAAGCAGCCCCAAATAGGCGACCCCGGCGAGAAACAGCTGCCAGAGCTCAAAACTCATCGTTCGGGAAGCGCTGCTGTAGTTGGACGGCAAGGATGATGATAACGCCCCAGAGCAGGTAGGGGAGATACCACGGTGAGTCATCCGCGGCCCAGACTGCTACCAGCGGTGATGCGAGCAGCAGCAGTGCAAAGAGAAACAGTAGGATGACCCGGTCGACCGAACCGCCGGTTTCAGAGCGTTTTGCCATGGAGGCAGCATACCACGGACGTTACAAAACGTAACACCTTCCAAGCGCTTGGGACCGAAGATCGGCTTCGGGTATCCGGGGCTACCGGTCGGCAAGGACCGGGCGAAAAAACTCAGAGATGATCTACCAGCAGTCCGCTGGTCTGGCGCAGGCGATGACTCAGGGTCTGAGCCATTTTCCAAAGGACCTTGAAGGCCAGCCGCGTGTGCTCCTCGGCGATGCGCTCGAAGTTCCCCTGAGTAAAAAGCAGCAGGACCGTTTCGGTCTTCGCCACGACGGTGGCCGAATGGGGCTGCTGGTCGATAATCGACATCTCGCCAATAGTCTTGCCGGGCCGAATCGTTGCGAGCTTCCGCTGTTTTCCGCCGTCCGCCTCCTTGATGACATCCAGTTTGCCCTCCACCACCAGGCAGAGAAAGCTGTCCCGATGTCCCTCACGGAAAACCATCGTTCCCGGGACTGCGTCATAGGCCTGCATGTAGTCGGCGAGAGTCTCCAGCTCACGACGGGTGAAGTCGTTGAACATCGTGATATCCTCGAGCATATCGCTCAGCCGTTCCTTGAACGAGGGGCCGTGGCCGATCTGCTGGAGGCCTTTGGGCAGTTCTGCTGTCATCGTCGAGGGTCCGGGAACGCGGATGGTGTGAGGATTGTACAGCGTGAACCGCCGCCGGTCAGTGGTTAGGCAGGCTCCGAACGGCCGGAATGTGAGCCGGGTCCCAATGGCCGATGGCCCAGCGCCAAAAGCTATCCCGATCACCTTGGGATAATTCAGCGGGTGGATTCTGGCCCAAAAACGTCAGGGCCCGAATCAATGCCGGTAATGGCCTGGCGGGGTCGATGGGGGCGGCATGGGTCTGCTTGCTGAGTTTCTGTCCCCTCGCGTTGACTGCCACGGGGAGATGCAGATAGGTGGGTGTGGGGGCGCCGAGTAGCCGCTGGAGGTAGATTTGGCGCGGCGTCGAATCGATCAGATCACTGCCGCGTACCACTTCGGTGATCCCCTGTTCGGCATCGTCGACCACAACGGCGAGCTGATAGGCAAACAGCCCGTCGGCCCGGCGGATGACGAAGTCTCCCACGTCGCGCTCGAGCGTCTGTGCAAGCGCTCCCTGCAGCTTGTCTTCAAAACCGATGTGCTGTCCGGTGACGTTGACCCTTATCGTTCGGGATCGACGGCCCGCCGGGAGACCCTTTCGGCAACTGCCGGGATAGACGCCCGGCGTGCCTCCGAGGGCAAGGATGGCATCGGCCACCTCCTTGCGGGAACAGGCGCACCCGTAAGCGACTTCGTTTCGCACCAGTTCCCTTAAGGCGGCACTGTAGGCCTCGTCACGCCGGCTCTGGAAAACCACCTCGCGGTCCCAGTACAGCCCGAACGCTTCGAGCGAGTGGAGGATCGCATCCGCGGCTCCAGGGATCTCCCGGGGGCGGTCGAGATCTTCCATCCTCACCAGCCAGAGTCCACCCTGGCTGCGCGCCTGCAGGAAACTGCCGACGGCCGCCACCAGTGATCCGAAATGCAACGGACCGGTAGGCGAGGGAGCGAAACGGCCTATGTAGTCAGTTACTTGCACGTGCCATTAACCGTCAAACGCAGAGATAGATCCCCCGATTAGCGGCAAAGGGAATCCCGTGGAATGCACCGAGATGCCGCTTTTTCCGCGCGTCTGCTCTGCGTTTCACGTTTTCCTTTTTGTCCTTACGTTCCAAAACGAAAAAGGGGGCACAAGGCCCCCTTTTTCCGGATACGGCTTGCAGGTCAGCCGCGCTGCTTCTCCCGGATCTCGTCCAGGGTTTTGCAGTCGATGCAGAGGGTCGCTGTAGGCCGGGCCTCCAGTCGACGAATCCCGATTTCGATGCCGCACGATTCGCAGTAGCCGTATTCGCCTTCATCCAGAGCATCCAGCGACTCGGCAATCTTCTTGATCAATTTGCGCTCGCGATCGCGGGTGCGCAACTCCATCGTGAATTCAGATTCCTGCGTGGCGCGATCGTTCGGATCCGGAAAATTGGCTGCCTCATCCTTCATGTGGTGCACCGTACGGTCCACCTCTTCCATGAGCTCCTTACGCCATCCGGTGAGGATGTGGCGGAAATGCTCGCGCATCTCTTCGCTCATATATTCCTCACCTTTCTTGGGTTCATAGGGCGTGAATTTGCCGAAACCCTCGACGGCGCTTTTTTGAGGAGCCGTGTTTTCCACCTTGGACGCGCCCTTCTTCTTGCTCGAAGAGACGCTCTTCTTTTCAGTGGTTTTGGTGGCCACCTCGGCCGCCGTTTTCTTCGCTGGCATATCCGTTTATCTCCTGCCTGTATGCCCCAGCCAACTAAGGCCGCACAAAACAAGCCGGCATCTATACCAGAACTACCGGTTCCGCGCAATAATGGGGCGGGTGTACTGTTTTATGCTAAATGGCACTTTATGAGCCTCCCGAAAGCGTCAGAACAAGGCGCAGCGCGCAGGCAATGGTTGTTTAGCATGAAACAGTACGCGGGGTGCGTCTCTCCGGGCGCTCCGGTAACCTATGCCGTTTTCAACGCCCAATCGTAATCGAAACTGCAATGGCAAAACTTGACGCACTTCTATTTGACGTGGATGGAACGCTGGCCGATACCGAACGCGACGGCCATCGGGTGGCTTTTAACCGCGCCTTCGCCGGTGCCGGTCTGGATTGGGACTGGTCCGAGGAGCTCTACGGCAAATTGCTGGCGGTGACCGGCGGCAAGGAGCGTATTCGCTACTATCTGGATAATTTCAACAGCGCGTTCGAGGGCCCGGCGGATTTGGACGCGTTCATCGCCGGTCTGCACAAGGCTAAGACCGCGCATTACACCCAAATGCTCTCCGAGGGGCGGATACCGCTGCGTCCCGGCGTGCGGCGCCTGATCGGCGAGGCGCGCGCCGCGGGTCTCAAGTTGGCCGTGGTCACCACCACAACGCCGGAAAACGTCAGTGCTTTGCTGGAAAATGCCCTGGAAGCGGGTTCTATGGAGTGGTTCGACGTCATCGCCGCCGGTGACGTGGTGCCGAAGAAAAAGCCGGCACCCGACATCTATTTCTATGCCATGGAGAAACTCGGCCTCGGCCCCGAGCAGTGCATTGCCTTCGAGGATTCCCACAACGGCATCCTTTCCTCTTCGGCGGCTGCACTGAAGACCATCGTTGCGGTCAACGGCTATACCCGCGACGAGGTGTTCGAAGGAGCCGCCGTCGTGTTGGACCATTGGGGCGAGCCCGATTCGCCTTTCGGGGTGATGGCAGGGGAGGTCGGCAACGCCACCTTCCTGGACCTGGCGCTCGTTCGTCGGCTCCATGAGACCTGAACGGCCGACACCCGTCGCCGGCCGCATGGCCGATATCGGGCCTTTCCATGTGATGGAACTGCTTGGGCGGGCCCGGGAACTGGAAGCGGCGGGTCGCGACATCATTCACATGGAGATCGGCGAGCCCGATTTCATCACGCCCGAGCCGGTCATCGAACGTGCCCGTCAGGCCCTTGCCGCCGGTGAGACTCACTACACGCCGGCGCTCGGCTTGCCTGCCCTGCGAAAGGCCATTGCCGGCCACTATCGGGAGCGCTACCGGGTGGAAATCCGCCCCGAGCGTATCGTGATCACCCCCGGGGCCTCGGGCGCTCTGCTGCTGGCGCTTGGGGTACTGCTCGGCAGGGATGATGAACTGCTGCTGGCCGACCCGGGCTACCCCTGCAACCGGCACTTCGCGCGTTTTGTCGAAGGCCGGGCCAGAGCGGTGCCGGTGGATGCCACTACGCGCTACCAGCTCGATGCAAAGCGCCTCGGGGAATACTGGAGCGAGCGTACGGTTGCGGCGCTGGTGGCCTCGCCCTCGAACCCGACCGGCACGCTGCTCGAGCGCTCTGAGCTGGCGGCGCTTTCCGACTCGGTTCAAGAGCGAGGCGGGCGACTGATCGTCGATGAGATCTACCACGGACTCACCTACGGGGCCGAGGCGGAAACCGCGCTGGCCGTGGACGACGGCGCCTTCGTGGTGAACAGTTTTTCGAAATACTTCTGCATGACGGGCTGGCGCCTGGGATGGCTGGTGGTCCCGGAGGATTATCAGCGCGAGGTCGAGAAGCTCATGCAGAACCTTTTCATTGCCGCGCCGACCCTGGCCCAGCATGCGGCGCTGGCCGCTTTCGAGCCCGAAACCCGGGAGATCCTGGAGACGCGTCGGGCCGAGTTCGCCCGGCGCCGTGATTTCCTGGTGCCTGCCTTGCGGGAGCTGGGCTTCGCGATCCCGGTGGAGCCCCGCGGCGCTTTTTATCTCTACGCGGATTGCAGCCGTTTCGGGGATTCGATGCAGCTCGCTTCGGACCTGTTGGAAAGGGCCGGCGTGGCGATCACCCCGGGCCTGGACTTCGGCAACTTTCGGCCCGAGCAGCATGTTCGTTTCGCCTATACGACCTCCATGGAGCGGCTCGAGGAGGGAGTGCGGCGCATGGCTGAATTCCTGCACGGGCGGTTTTAGCCACAGAACCCATAGGACTGCACGGCAGGGACCGCTTCCGGCAATCCTTCTGCATTTCCCACATCCCTGTGGGTCAGACGCAGGAGGTAGAGCAACGCAGGGAGCAGTTGCCGAGAGAACGTCGCGAGAAAATACCTGTGCTCTCTGTGGCCTCTGTGGTTTCCCAGCCTTTGCGCCCTCGCGGTTAATCCTTTGGGCGTTTTTCCTTCACCCACATGGCCGTGGCGCCTGCCACCGCTGCGGGCATGACCAGGAAATTGGCAATGGGGATCATGGTTGCCACCAGCACGACGCCCCCGAATCCGAACGACATCAGGCGATTGGCACGAAGCCGCTCATGCTGCTGGCGGGACTTGAGACCGTCGTTGCCCAGCGGGTAGTCACTGTACTCCACCGCGAGCATCCAGGCGCTGAAGGCTGTCCAGACAAAGGGGGCAATCAGGTTGATGCCCGGGATGAGGAACAGGATCAGCAGCGGGATCGCCCACTTGGCGAAGTAAAGAAGCTTGCGGAGCTCATCGAAAACGGCTCCCGGCGTCTCCTTGAGTGCCGCCAGGAGGCCGCTTCCCGCATCCGGGGCCCGACCGGTCAGGTGGCGCTCGACCGCCTCGGCAAGGAGACCGTTAAAGGGGGCCGCAATCAGGTTGGCGATGATCGAGAAGCTGAAGAAGATCAGGACCAGGGCCGCGATCCCGAAAACCGCCCACAGCAGCCAGGACACCCAGGCGAGCCACTCGGGCAGTTGGGACATGATGTAGTCCATCAGGGCCCCGAACTGCTCGAACGCGAACCACAGCGACAGGGTGAAAACGGCGATGTTGATCGCCAACGGAATGGCCACGAACCGCTTGAGGCCGGGGGCGGTGAGCAGTCTGAGGCCCCGGAAAAACGACGAGGCCCCCACAAAAGGCTTTTGAATCATGGCCGGCAGTCTCCTGAAAAAGGCCCAAAGACCCTACGTCAGCCGGAGATGGCCATCAAGCGAATCGTGCGATACAGGCCACGAACCGGCTCGGGGGCAACAGGGTAAACGCATACTCACATTTTTGTTGCCGGCGAGCGCTCCAAAGTATGCGGTTGCCCTGGGCAGGGGGCCTGTGAGTGGCGCTCGGCCTGTGAGATCCTGATTCGATCGAAAGTGAAAAGGATGGGTTTATGGGTATTCGACTGAGCCGTCAGGCCGGAAATGTCCTGCAGTCCGAAATCCGCGCGATGACCCGCGAGTGCGCGCACTCGGGCGGCATCAATATGGCGCAGGGCGTGTGCGACCTGGCCATCCCCCCTTCGGTGATGGAAGGGGCGAAGGCCGCCATGGAGGCCGGGCGAAACACCTATACGCCCGCTGACGGACTCGGCGAACTGCGCGATGCGATTGCCGCGAAATTGGCGTCCGCATACGGGTTTGGCGTGGACCCGCAGGCCGAGGTGATGGTCAGCTCCGGCGCCACCGGCGCTTTTTACTCCACCGCCCAGGCGCTCCTGGACCCGGGTGATGAGGTGATTCTGCTTGAACCCTATTACGGTTATCACGCCGCGACGCTGGCGGCCATGGGCTGTCGGGCCCGCTATGTGCGTCTCGACCCGCCCGACTGGCGCCTGGACTGGGAAGCGCTGGAGCGCACCATCACGGAGCGCACCCGGGCCATCGTACTTAGCAACCCCTCCAATCCGAGCGGAAAGGTCTTTCGCCGCGACGAGCTGGAGCGGTTGGCCGAAATCGTCCGAAAACACCATCTGATCGTGTTCTCGGACGAGATCTACGAGCACTTCATCTACGACGGTCTCAGCCATGTTCCCCCTGCGACGATCGAAGGCCTCCGGGAGCGCACGGTCACGATTTCCGGCTTCTCGAAGATCTTCAGCGTGACCGGCTGGCGGCTGGGCTACGCCGTCGCCCCGCCCGAGGTGATTCGGGCCGCCACCCAGTTTAATGATCTGGTCTATGTCTGCGCCCCGGCACCGCTGCAGCTCGGGGCGGCCCGGGGCCTGCTGGAACTTGGCGATGGGTTCTACCGGGAAGTGGCCCGGGAGCACGGGGTGAAACGGGATCGCTTCTGCGCGGCGCTCGAGCAGGCGGGGCTGGCTCCCTACCGGCCGCAGGGGGCTTATTACGTGATGGCCGATATCGCCGGGGTGCCCGGCGCCGATGACAGGCAACGGGCCCTGTGGCTTCTCGAGAAGACGGGGGTGGCCTGCGTCCCGGGGCGGGCCTTTTACCATGACGAGTCGGGGCGTGATCTGGCTCGCTTCTGTTTCGCCAAGAAGAGCGAAGTACTCGAGGAGGCGTGCGAGCGCATGGCCCGGCTCGCCCTGAGCCGGCCCGAGCCGGTCAACTGAGTCGTCCGACGCCTCCGGCCCGCTCCTGCTCGAAAGGCCGTCGGGCCAGCAGGGCGGCGCCGTAAGCCGCTTCCGAATGGACGGGCTTCACCATCGGGACGCCCATCAGGCGGCCGCGGATCCGTTCCCAGATCGGGTTGGCGGCGCCGCCGCCGGCGCTGAAGAGCCGCGTGGGGAAGGGGGCGCCGAGCTCCTGGAGTTTGCGGTAGGCGGCCAGCTCGATCGCGGCGATTCCCTCCAGAAGTCCTTGAAAGAACCGAACGTTATCGGCGGGGCGTGGCTCAAGACGTGGCGCGTGTTCCGGGTCGTTGACCGGGAAACGCTCCCCCGGTTGCAGCAGAGGGTAATAGTCGAGGCCTGAGCTCTGCTCGGGGTCGATGTACTGGCTGAGCTCGGCCATCTGCTGCGCCGTGAAAAAGTGCTTGAGGACCGCACCGCCTGAATTGGAGCCGCCCCCCACCAACCATTTGTCACCCAGCGGCTGACTGTAGACGCCAAAGGCCGGGGCGAAGATCGGCCGGTCGGCAATCACCTTCGTTACCAGCGTAGAGCCGAGGGAGGTGATGCCGTCTCCAACCACGTGGGCGCCGGTGGCGAGGATCGCGGCGGTACTGTCGGTGGTCCCGGCCGTGATCAGCGTTTCCCCCGGAAGGCCCCAGTGCGCCGCCAATTCCGGATGCAGCGGGCCCAGCGCGGTTCCCGGGACGACCACTCGGGGCAGCCGGTGCTCTTCCAGTCCCAATAGGTGTAACCACTCCGGCCAGCGGCGTGCGACCGGGTCCCAGCCGAGCTTAAGGACGCTGTTCTCATCCGAGATGCCCGCCTGCCCGGTCAGTCGGGTGGCGATCCAGTCGCTCTGGGTCGCCGCCCGGGCGGTGCCCCCATCGGTTCGGGCCAGGAGCCACAGGAGCTTGGCAAGCCCCGAACCGGTGCCGTGGGCGGCGGATTCGGCCGGTGCCGAGGCGGCGATCCGCGCCGCTTCATCCAGCGCGCGATTGTCGTTGTACATGAGCGCCGGGCTACAGGGACGGCCCTCGGGATCGGTGAGCAGGACGCTCCCGGAGGTGCCGTCCACCGAAATGGACTTCACCGCCCGAGCCGGGACCCGGGTCAAGAGGTCTCTCAGCGTCCAGTCGACGGCTTGCCACCACTCCGCAGGGTCCTGTTCAACGCCGGCTCCACGGCGTACCGGATCGGGCAAATCGGTACGCGCCTCACCGGCCACCGCACCCGCATCGTCGATAGCGATGGCCCGACACCCGGAGGTGCCGAGGTCGATGCCGATGTATAAGAGGGGTTCGACCACGGGGTGCACGGGGAACACGGGGTTATCCGAAGGATAACAGAAACGGCCCGGTCGAAAGTCAGGCGGCAACCGATAGCAGGCGGTGGACCACCCGGGTTTGCGACTCGCTGTGAACCCTTCCCTGGGCGCTCGATGGCCGCATCCATGCGGCCAATGGTCCCGAACCAGGATGCTCCACCACTTACGATCAATTGAGGGGACGGGCAGGACCCTCTGAGACTGAAAAACCCCGTGCTCCCCGTGTCCCCCGTGGTTAGTTCACGGCAGCATGACAGTTTGCGGCGGCTCCCAACCCGCCTTGCGGTGTTCGGCGGTGACGCTGGTGTAGATGCCGCCGCGGACGTTGAAGCGGCCGGTCACCCGCATGAAGCGAGGCTGGCTGGCGGCGACGAAGTCCGCGAGCATGTCGTTGGTGACCTTTTCGTGGAAGGCACCCTCTTCGCGGAAGGACCAGATGTACATCTTAAGGGCCTTTAGTTCGAGGCAGTGCCTGTCCGGGACGTAGTCGATATAGATGGTGGCGAAGTCCGGCTGGCCGGTCTTCGGGCAGAGACAGGTAAACTCCGGGATCTCGATGCGGATGGTGTAGTCCCTCTCCGGAGTCGGGTTGTCGAAGGTTTCCAGGGTCTTGCTGGGCTGGCTAGGCATGTTCTGTCTTTCGTGGTAGCTTTATCGGCCCCGAATTCTAGCGGAAAACGGCGGCTATCCGAAGGGCGCGATCGGGGATCGCAACATCGCAAACGGCCCACCAGAAGGTCGGTCCCACTGTCCGCCCGCAGCCGCCCTCCTTTCCTCAGTAGACCTTTTTGGTGATTTGACCGCATATGCGTCTTAGCAAGATCAAGCTGGCCGGCTTCAAGTCGTTCGTGGACCCCACGAGTATTTCGCTGCCGGGAAACCTGACCGGGGTGGTCGGACCCAACGGCTGTGGCAAGTCCAACATCATCGACGCCGTGCGCTGGGTCATGGGGGAGAGCTCGGCCAAGCACCTGCGCGGTGACTCCATGACGGACGTCATCTTCAATGGCTCGAGTTCGCGCAAGCCGGTCGGCCAGGCCTCCATCGAACTGGTGTTCGATAACTCCGACGGCAGCGTGGGGGGGCAGTACGCCAGCTTCAACGAGATTTCCATCAAGCGGCAGGTCACCCGCGAAGCGCAGTCCTTCTATTACCTCAACGGCGCCCGCTGCCGCCGCCGCGATATCACCGATATCTTTCTGGGCACCGGCTTGGGGCCGCGCAGCTACGCCATCATCGAGCAGGGCACCATCTCCCGCCTGATCGAGGCCAAACCCGATGAGATGCGCAATTTCCTCGAGGAGGCGGCGGGGATCTCCAAGTACAAGGAGCGGCGCCGGGAGACGGAAAACCGCATGCGCCACACCCGTGACAACCTGGAGCGTCTGGACGACCTGCGTGATGAGCTCGGCAAGCAGCTGGCCCACCTGCAGCGCCAGGCCCGCACCGCCGAGCGTTACAAGGAGTACAAGGGCGAGGAGCGCCAACTCAAGGGGCAGCTTCAGGCCCTGCGCTGGCAGAAGTTGAACCATGAGGTCGAGCATCGCGAAGGCGATATCACCGAGCAGGAGACCGGTCTGGAGGCCGAGGTGGCGCGCCAGCGCAGCGCCGAGGCGGAGATCGAGCGCAAGCGCGATGAGCACGTCGAGGCCACCGAGGGTTTCAACGCCATCCAGAGCGAATTTTATGGCGTGGGTGCCGATATCGCCCGCCTGGAGCAGTCCATCCAACATGCCCGGGAACGCCACCAGCAGTTGGAGCGCGACCTCGGGCAGGTGGAGCGGGCCTGGAACGAGGCCCAGGTGCATCAGGAGATGGACCGCAACAAGATTGAAGAGCTGACCCGCGGACTCGACGAACAGGAGCCCGCGCATCAGGAGCTGCAGGTCGCCGCCGAGCTCTCCTCGGCTACCCTCGCCGAGGCCGAGGAGGCGATGCAAAGCTGGCAGGCCGGATGGGAAGAGTTTAACCAGAAGGCGGCCGAACCCTCCCAGACGGCGCAGGTGGAGCGGGCCCGAATCCAGCAACTGGAGCAGCAGGTCAGGCAGCTGGCACAGCGCCTGGGGCGGATCGACGAGGAGCAGGCCAACCTGTCGACGGAGCGCCTGGCAGAAGAAATCGCCATGGCCCGGGAGCAGATCGCCGAACAGGAGATGGGCCTGGCGGCCATTCAGGAACGTCGCTCCGCCTCTCTGGAGCAGATCGGCACGGTCCGCGATCAAAACAGCGAGGATGCACAGCGTCTGGATGAGAACCGCTCCAAACTCCAGTCCCAACGGGGTCGCCATGCCTCGCTGGAGGCGCTACAGCAGGCGGCCCTCGGCAAGGGCAAGGGGGCCGTCACCGATTGGCTGAATGCCCAGGGCATGCAGGGTGCGCCGCGCCTGGCCGAGGGGCTGTCGGTGGCCGAAGGCTGGGAGAACGCCGTTGAGTGCGTGCTCGGCGCGAATTTGGAGGCGGTTTGTGTCGATGGCCTGGACCCGGTGGTCGGGGCCTTGGGAAGCCTGCAACACGGCGCACTGACCCTGTTCGATGTCCGCGCCGAGGTTGGCGCGACCGATAGCGCCACGGGTACGCCATTGGCCTCCAAGGTGACCGGTGAGCGGGCTCTGGGAGGCCTGCTGGCCGGCGTTTACGGGGTAGAGAGCCTCGAACGAGGCCTTGAGTCTCCGGGGGCGACTGGCGGCCCACGAGTCCGTAATCACCCGCGACGGCATCTGGATTGGCGCCAATTGGCTGCGTGTGGTCCGTGAGTCCGATGAGCACGCCGGCGTCCTGCATCGCGAGCAGGAGTTGAAAGAACTCGAAGCAGAGCCTGGAGGCGCTGGAGCGGGAATCGGAGGAGCTGGCGCAAAAAGTCGAAGAGGGCCGGGGGCGCCAGAGGCAGCTGGAGGAGGAGCGGGAGCAGCTCCAGGGGGAACTCAACGAGGCGAACCGCGCCGTCAGTGAACTGCAGTCGCAACTGTCGGGCAAGCAGGCGCGCCTGGAGCAGATCGAGCAGCGTCGTGACCGCTCCCAGGCCGAGGCCGAGGAACTGAAGCGCCATCAGGCCGAGGCCGAGGAGGGGATACAGAGCGCCCACCATACCCTTCATCGCGCCCTTGAAGAGATGGAGGAGTTGGCCCAGCGCCGCGAAGAGCTGACCCGGCGCCGCGATGAATTGCGCGAGACCCTGGAGCAGGCCCGTGAGCGGGCCCGCACCGATCGGGAGGCGGCCCAGGAAACGGCCATCAAGATCCAGACCATGCGCACCGAGCTGGAGACCACCCGGCAGGCCCTGGAGCGTGCCGAGCAGCAACTCACTCAGTTGGCCGAACGGCGCGAAGAACTCACCATGGCGCGCGCCGAGGGCGGCAGTCCCGTAGAGGGGATGAGCGAGGAGCTCGAGCAACTGCTCGAGCGCCGCATGGAGGTGGAGGCGCGGCTGAAGGAGGCGCGCCGGCGGGTGGAGGATATCGACCATGCCCTGCGCGAAAAAGAGGGCGAGCGCATCCAGGCCGAGCGTGCCGTTCAGGAGATCCGCTCCAGACTGGAGCAAAAGCGCATGGGCTGGCAGGAGCTCAAGGTGCGCCGTCAGACCCTTCAGGAGCAGGTGACGGAGAGCGGCCTGGAGTTGAACGAGTTGATTGACTCGTTGCCCGATAATGCGGAGCCAGCCGCCTGGGAGAAACAGGTGGACGACATCGCCCAGCGTATCGCCCGCCTCGGGCCCATCAACCTGGCCGCCATCGAGGAGTTTGAGCAGCAGTCGGAGCGGCGCAACTACCTGGATGCCCAGCATGCCGATCTGATGGAAGCGTTGGAGACGCTGGAGAGTGCCATCAAAAAGATCGACCGCGAGACCCGCACGCGTTTCAAGGAGACCTTCGAGCGGGTCAACAAGGGACTACAGGAGAAATTCCCGCGCCTGTTCGGCGGTGGCCATGCCTACCTGGAGCTGATCGGCGAGGATCTGCTGGATACCGGTGTCGCCGTCATGGCGCGCCCGCCCGGCAAGCGCAACAGCTCTATCCACCTGCTCTCGGGGGGGGAGAAGGCGCTCACGGCGGTGGCGCTGGTGTTCGCCATCTTCGAACTGAACCCCTCGCCCTTCTGCATGCTCGATGAGGTGGACGCCCCCCTGGATGAGGCCAACGTGGGCCGCTTCTGCAATCTCGTCAAGGAGATGAGCGAACAGGTGCAGTTTATTTTCATCACCCACAACAAGGTCACCATGGAGCTGTCGAGCCACCTTGCCGGTGTCACCATGCATGAGCCGGGCGTCTCCCGGATGGTGGCCGTGGATGTGGATGAGGCCATCGAGCTGGCGGCTGTCTGAATCGATCTTCCCATGGATACCTTGCGAATCATCCTAATCGTTGTCGGGCTGGCGCTCGTTGCGGGCATCTACCTGTGGGGACGTCGGATGCAAAGCCGTCGTCACGAGGATCTCGGGACGGCCGATGAATCTCCCGAGGTAGACGGGTTTTCGGCGACCGACCAGCCTTACCCCGAGGTTTGGGACGGGACCGGTTTTAGCGCGCGCGGTGATGACCCCTCCATCGAGGAAATGGGGGAGGTCGGCGGCACCGATGAGGCAGAGAGCATGGTGGTGGTGCTTTCAGTGATGGCGCCGGAGGGGACCTTCAAGGGGCCGGATATCATGGCGTTGGCGAAAGCGTCGGGTCTGCACTTCGGGCGTATGGATATCTTTCACTACTTTCCGGATGCGGAAGGGGTGGATGACGAACCGTGGTTCGGCATCGCCAATGTCCTTGAGCCGGGTACCTTCGATCTCGAAAGCGTCTCCGAAATGGAAACCCCGGGGCTAATCTTCTTCCTGCAACTGCCCGGTCCGGCGGACGGCACCACTGCATTCGACCGAATGCTGGAAACGGCTCAAGCGTTTACCGAGAGGCTCGGTGCTCAGCTTTGCGATGAGCGCCGACAGCCGGTTGGTGCGGCGCAGCTCGCTGAATTGCGGGAACGGGTTCGAGGCTTCGACGCCCTCGCCACTGTGCTGTAGCAGGATGGAGCCCGACTATGAATGATGCGGATTCGGATGAGGTGCGGCAGCGCATCGATGAACTGCGCCGACAAATCGAACACCACAACTACCGCTACTACGTGCTCGACAATCCGGAGATCCCGGATGCCGAGTATGATCGACTGTTCCGTGAGCTTCAGCGCCTGGAGGGGCGGCATCCGGAACTGATCAGCGCAGACTCTCCCACGCAGCGGGTCGGGGCCGAGCCGGCCAAAGAGCTCGGCGAGGTCCGACATCTCGTTCCCATGCTTTCCCTGGCGAATGCCTTCACCGACGAGGAGCTGGCGGATTTCGACCGTCGTGTGCGGGAGCGTCTGGAGACCGATACGGTGGCCTACGTCGCCGAGCCCAAGCTCGACGGTCTGGCGATCAGCTTGCTCTACGAAGAGGGGCGGTTGGTCCGTGCCGCCACCCGTGGTGACGGCACCACCGGTGAAGACGTCACTCAAAACGTGCGGACCATAGAAGCCATTCCGCTACGGTTGCGAGGGACCGGTTGGCCCCGGCTGCTCGAGGTCAGGGGCGAGGTCTACATGCCAAAGGCCGGTTTCGAAGACCTGAACCGCCGCCAGGCGGCGCAGGGGGGCAAGAGCTTCGCCAATCCGCGCAACGCCGCGGCCGGTAGCCTGCGGCAACTCGATCCGCGTATCACCGCCGAACGGCCGCTGACACTTTTCTGCTACGGGACCGGGTACAGCGAGGGCGGCGAATTGCCGGAGACCCACAGCGGCACCATGCAGCGCCTCCGCGAATGGGGCCTGCGGGTCTGCCCTGAACTCCGGGTCGTCCAAGGACTGGAGGAGTGTCTCACTTACTACAGGGGCATCGGCGAGCGCCGCGAGGGGCTGCCCTACGAGATCGACGGGGTGGTCTACAAGGTGGACCGTCTCGATTGGCAGCAGGAACTGGGCTTCGTGGCTCGCGCACCGCGCTGGGCCATCGCCCACAAGTTTCCCGCCCAGGAGGAGATCACCCTCGTGAGGGACGTGGAGTGGCAGGTGGGCCGCACCGGTGCCCTGACGCCGGTGGCGAGGCTGGAGCCGGTGCAAGTGGCGGGGGTGACGGTGAGCAACGCCACCCTCCACAATGTCGATGAGATCGAACGCAAGGATGTGCGCATCGGCGACACCGTGGTGGTCCGCCGTGCCGGCGACGTGATCCCCGAAGTCGTCTCGGTGGTGGAGAGCCGGCGTCCCGCAGGGGCAGAACCCCCGGAACTGCCCAGCCACTGCCCCGTTTGCGGCTCCGACGTGGTGCGCCCGGAAGGTGAGGCGGTGGCCCGCTGTAGCGGCGGCCTGGTCTGTGCCGCCCAGCGTAAGGAACACATCAAGCACTTCGCCTCCCGTCGCGCCATGGATATCGATGGCTTGGGCGACAAGATCATCGAACAACTGGTCGAGCGGGACCTGATCCACGACCCGGCCGATCTCTACACTCTCACCAAGCAGCAGCTTCTGCGCCTTGAGCGGATGGGTGACAAGTCTGCCGAGAATCTGCTGACAGCTCTTAACAAAAGCAAGGAAACCACCTTGGCCCGTTTCCTCTACGCCCTGGGTATCCGCGAGGTCGGAGAGGCCACCGCACAGGCCCTTGCCGCCCACTTTGGCGCTCTGCTGCCCATCGAGAAGGCCGATGAGGCGCAGCTTCTGGAGGTCCCCGACGTCGGTCCGATCGTCGCTGGACACATTCACAGCTTCTTTCGGCAGGCGCACAACCGCGAGGTAATCGAAAAGCTCCAGCGCTACGGCGTGCACTGGGAGGAAGGCGAGCCGATGCCGGCCGGTGAAAAACCGCTGGAGGGCAAGACCTTCGTGCTGACCGGAACCCTGTCAACGCTCACCCGCGACGAGGCCAAAATCCGCCTTCAGGCACTGGGGGCCAAAGTGACCGGCAGCGTCTCGAAGAAGACCGACTACGTCGTGGCGGGGGAGAATGCCGGTTCCAAACTGGCCAGGGCCGAAGAGCTCGGCGTCGAAGTCCTCGACGAGGAGGCCATGCTCAGGCTTCTGGAAGGTTAGTTTTTAACCACAGAGGGCACAGAGCTTAAACCACGGGGGCCACGGGGAAACCCATTTGCATTCGTTCCACTGGGCAGCGGCACGACCCGTCGGTCAATTGCTACACCGACAATCGGTAGCCAATTCAAAAACCCCGTGCTCCCCGTGTACCCCGTGGTTTAACCCGCAGGTCTCAGTGTTCTCTGTGCTCTCTGTGGCTAATAAGCGCCTTACTTCTTGATTTCGATCTCGGCGTTCTCTTTCAGACTCGCCAGGTAGTCGGCAACATGCTTCTGCTGAAGCGCCTGCTGGAGTTGCGGTTTGACCTCTTCGAAGCTCGGCGGCTGCTGGGAACGGGTGTCCTCCAGCTTGATGACATGCCAGCCGAAACGGCTTTGGACCGGCTCCTTGGTGAACTCGCCCTTATCCAGGTTCTGAACGGCCTGCGAGAAGGCCGGCACCATTTGCTGCGGGCTGAACCATCCGAGATCCCCCCCGTTCTTGCCCGAGGGTCCGGTCGAGAACTCTTCGGCCAGAGCGGCGAAGTCGGCGCCGCCTTCCAACTGGTTGATCACCTCCTCGGCCTTGCCCTTCTCCTCGACAAGGATGTGCCGCGCTTTGTATTCGGTACCCTTGACCTGCGAAATCCGGTCCTCGTAGAGCGTTTTCATTTCCTCTTCGGTAACCGGATTTTCCGCAAGGGCCGTTTGAATAGCCGCGTTCAGCAGGACATCACGGCGGGCTTGTTTCAAAGCCTCCTGGACTTCGGGTTTTTTCTCCAGGTCCCTGGTGAGGGCGTCCTGATAGACCAGCTCGCGGGCGACCAGCTCATCGATGACTTGCTGTTGGTCTTTCGACTGCTCGACACCCATGCCGTGCTCTTTCTGGTAGGCCTGGATGTCCTCGCGATGGATGGGTTCGCCATTGACGGTGGCAACCACATTGGCCGCCTGGGTGCAGGCCAAGGGCAGGACGGCGATCACTAGCGCGGCGCCGGAACGGCGCAGGAAAGAGAGAGGTTTATGCATGAATTTCGATCCCTATTGGTTATTGGTTTCTTCCGGGGTTTCCGCCTTTATGGAAAGGGCATGGATTTCCGAATGCATCAGGTCATCGAGGGCCGCATAGACCAGGCGATGGCGCTCGATGAGGCTCTTTCCGGCAAACGCGGGGGAAATCACGTGCACCGTAAAGTGGCCCGCGCCTCCGGCGCTGGCGTGGCCGGCGTGTTTGTGACTGTCGTCCACGATTTCCAGCTGTTGGGGTTCAAGCTTTTCGTTGAGCGTGGAACGAATGGCTTCGACACGGTTCATGGTGATACCTTTTTGAAGGGTTTGACGTTAACCCGATCATAAACGCCGGCTTCAACGTAGGGGTCAGCGTCCGCCCAGCGACGGGCGGCTTCCAAAGAGTCGAACTCCGCGACGACCAGACTGCCGGAGAAACCGGCGGGACCGGGGTCCTCGGCATCGATGGCCGGATGGGGACCCGCCAGGAGGAGCCTCCCCTCATCCTGGAGTGCCTTGAGTCGCTCGAGGTGTGCCGGACGGGCCCGAAGGCGCTGCTCGAGGCTATTTTCCACGTCCTCGGCGAGGATGGCGTAAAACATCAGTTGCCGCTCTCTGTTTCCGGCTTCATGTAGCGTGCCAGGAAGAAGGCTTGGCCGATCACGAACGCAAGGGTCAGCCCCATGAGTCCGAACAGCTTGAAATTCACCCAAATCTCGGTGTTGAAGTTATACATCACGTAGAGGTTGACGAATCCCATGCTGATGAAAAACAGTGCCCAGGCGCTATTGAGCCGCTGCCAAACACCATCGGGGAGTTCGAGGGCCGAGCCCATCATGCGCTTGACAATAGGCTGGCTGCCAATAAAGCGACTGGCGAGGAAGACAACTCCGAACAGCCAATTGACCACGGTCGGCTTCCACTTGATGAAGGTTTCATCCTGTAGCCACAGTGTCGCGCCGCCGAGGACCGCAATAAGTCCCAAAGTGACCAGGTGCATATTCTCGAAACGGCGGTGACGCAGCCAGAAGGCGGCCACCTGAATGAATGAAGCCCCGATCGCCACCGCCGTTGCGGCGTAGATGCCGTAAACCTTGTAAGCGATGAAAAACAGCAGGATGGGGAAGAAATCGAAAAGAAGTTTCATTGAAGTCGTATTTGGTTGGGGACGATCCGTGCCTGACAGCGTCTATAAACAACAGTGTACTGTTGCATGCCTGGAGGCACCGTCGGCGGCTCGCCCGGAGGGAGCCCGTCGAAAACGCCATGACGGCGTTGCCGCGCTTGACAAGGGGAATGACCATTGCCTGCGCTGCGCCTTGCCGTGGCGCTTTCGGCGGGCTCTGAACGAACCTTCAAGCACGCAACAATACACTAGCACATTTCATCATGCCGTGACGCGTGAAGCCAAGGCATGGAATCGGCTAGAATGGACAGCTTATGTTTTATGACCTTCACAGCCACTCCCTCGCCTCCGACGGGACACTCGCACCGGGAGAATTGGTCCGCAGGGCCAGCGCTGCCGGTATCGATGCCCTGGCACTCACCGATCACGATGAGACGGACGGCATCGCCGAGGCCACTGAGGCCGCCGCTACCGCCGGCCTGACGCTTGTCCCCGGCGTGGAGGTCTCGGTCACCTGGAATCGGATGACGATCCACGTCGTGGGACTGCACGTCGACCGGGAAAATCCCCAACTTCAGGCGGGACTTGGCCGCTTACGGGAATTCCGGGACTGGCGGGCCCGGGAAATTGGAAGGCGCCTGGCCAAAGCGGGGATCGAGGGCGCCTATGAGGCGGCCTCGGAGCGGGCCAAGGGCCGAATAGTCAGTCGCACCCATTTCGCCCACTTCCTCGCGGCGGAAGGGCACGCCAAAAGCGTGCGCGATGTGTTCAAACACTTTCTGAAGCATAACAAGCCCGGCCATGTTCCGGGGCAGTGGGCCACGCTCGACGAGGCCCTGTGCTGGATCCGCGCCGCCGGCGGACAAGCGGTAATCGCCCACCCGGCGCGCTATGGCCTGACCATGACTCGTCTGCGTAAGCTGGTGGGGGAGTTTGTCGAGGTGGGTGGAGTCGGCATCGAGGTGGTCTCGGGCAGCCACAGCCGCGACGATTGCTTCAAAATCGCCCAGCTGGCGCGGCATAGCGGACTGCTGGCCTCGGTGGGTTCCGACTATCACGGTCCCGAGCATCCGTGGCTTGAACTGGGCCGTCTCCCGCCGCTGCCCGACGGCTGCACCCCCATTTGGGACAGCTGGGCACAGGAAGCGGGCGGTACGGAGGCCGATACGCAGCAACCAACGACTAAGAACTCCAATGAGCCAGTTTTTTCAGATTCATCCCGATAATCCCCAGCCGCGCCTGATCAAGCAATCGGCCGACCTGGTCCGAACCGGGGCAGTGATTGTCTATCCGACGGATTCCGGGTATGCGCTCGGTTGCCATTTGGATGATAAAAAAGCCTTCGATCGGCTTCGCAGCATCCGCCAACTGAGTGAAAAGCATCACTTTACGCTGGTCTGTCGCGACCTGTCGGAATTGGGAACCTACGCCAAGGTGGGCAATACGGCCTATCGCCTGCTCAAGGCGGTGACGCCCGGGCCCTACACGTTCGTGCTTCCAGCCACCCGAGAGGTCCCGCGCCGGTTGCAGCAGCCCAAGCGAAAGACCATCGGTCTGCGAGTCCCCGCCAACGCCATCGCGACGGCCTTGTTGGAAGAGCTGGGGGAGCCCATGGTCAGCACCACCCTTATTCTGCCGGGGAAAAGCTACCGGAATCCGATCCCTACGATATCCGCGACCGGTTGGAACACGCCGTCGATCTCATCATCGACGGCGGCTACGGCGGCCTGGAGCCGACCACGGTGGTTGCCTTTTACGACGATGCACCGGAGATTCTGCGCCGGGGCTTGGGTGATCCGTCGCCTTTCGAGGTCTAGTTATGCTTTCGATGACTATTTTTGGTTAGCCCGATTCGGGTCCGGATGAACCAGCAGGTATAATCCCTCCATGGAAGAACTCAATACCATGCAGCGCATTGCAGTCTGGGCGGTGCCGGTGATCTTTGCCATCACCGTGCACGAAACCGCTCACGGCTGGGTGGCCCTTCGCTTCGGCGACCCCACCGCCCGCATGCTGGGCCGGCTGACACTGAACCCGATCAAGCACATCGACCCGATCGGCACCATCCTCGTGCCCGGCATCCTGCTGCTGCTCGGGGGGATTGTATTCGGTTGGGCCAAGCCGGTGCCCATTACCTATCAGAATCTGCGGAACCCCAAGCGTGATATGGCGTTGGTGGCCATGGGGGGGCCCCTGTCGAACCTGATCATGGCGGCCTTCTGGGTGCTCATGGCTCAACTGGGCGCCTGGCTGGGGGGGAACCCCGGGCTGTTCCTTATCTACACGGCGGTTGCGGGTATCTTTATCAACATCGTCCTGATGGTGCTGAACCTGCTCCCGTTGCCGCCGCTGGATGGGGGGCGGGTGGCGGTAGGTCTGCTGCCCGGACCGGCTTCCTGGCAGCTCAGTCGCATCGAGCCTTACGGTTTCCCCATCTTGGTATTGCTGCTCGTCACTGGCATATTGGGACAGATCCTGTGGCCGATCGTCACATGGTTCCTGTCGTTGTTGGGAGGGATGACCGGGCTGTCGCCCGAGGCCTTCCTGGCAGTCCTGTATTCACTGTTCTGATCACGGATTGGAGTCGTTTTGAATTCCATGTCGTCGCAAAACCAGCGCGTGCTCTCCGGCATGCGGCCCACCGGTCGCCTGCATCTTGGTCACTACCACGGCGTCCTGAAGAATTGGCTGAAGCTGCAGCATGAGTACGAGTGCTTCTTCTTCGTTGCCGACTGGCACGCGCTGACCACCGAGTACGACAACACCGGGCCGATTGTCGAAAACGCGATGGAGATGGTGATCGACTGGCTGGCGGCCGGCATCAATCCCGGGTCGGCACGGCTTTTCATCCAGTCCCAGGTCCCGGAGCACGCCGAGCTGCACGTACTGCTCTCGATGATGACCCCGCTGGGCTGGCTGGAGCGGGTGCCGACCTATAAGGACCAGCAGGAGAAGCTCAAGGAGAAAGATCTCTCCACCTACGGCTTTCTCGGCTATCCGCTGCTGCAGAGCGCGGACATCCTGATCTACCGGGCGACCCAGGTTCCGGTCGGAGAGGATCAGGTGGCCCACGTCGAGCTGACCCGTGAGGTGGCGCGCCGTTTCAATCATCTCTATGGCCGGGAGCCGGATTTTGCCGATCGGGCGGAGCAGGCGGCCAAGAAGATGGGAAAGAAGAATGCCCGCCTGTATCACGACCTGCGCAAGCGCTACCAGGAACAGGGCGATCACGAGGCGCTGGCCACGGCGCAGGCGCTGCTGGAGAACCAGCAGAACATCACCCTGGGCGACCGCGAGCGCCTGTTCGGCTACCTCGAGGGCGCCGGCAAGATCATCCTGCCGGAGCCCCAGGCCCTGTTGACCCCGGCCTCGAAAATGCCCGGTCTGGACGGACAGAAAATGTCCAAGTCCTACGGCAACACCATCGGCCTGCGCGAAGAGCCCAAGGAGATCGAGAGAAAACTGCGCACCATGCCCACCGACCCGGCCCGGGTGCGCCGCAGCGACCCCGGCGACCCGGAGAAGTGTCCGGTCTGGGAACTGCACAAGGTCTACTCCAGCGAGGAGACCCGGGAGTGGGTAAAGGAGGGCTGCACCACAGCGGGGATCGGCTGTCTCGATTGCAAGCAGCCGGTGGTCGATGCCGTGCTGGCGGAGCTCTCGCCCATCCGGGAGCGGGCCAAGGAGTTCATCGACAACCCCTCGCTGGTACGCAAGATCCTGGCGGAGGGGCGGGAACAAGCCCGGGACGAGGCCAAACTCACCCTGGAAGAGGTTCGCCGTTCCATGGGACTGGATTACCGGTAACCCGACATGAGCGACGCTGTCGTCGAACCCTCCGCGCCCGAAGAGAGACCGGCGCCGCACCAGCCGCAGCAGGAGGAAATGCCCTTCGCTGTCGTCCTGGGCTCGCCCCTGACCGAGTTGCCCAAGGATCTCTACATACCCCCGCATGCGCTGGAGGTCTTCCTGGAGGCCTTCGAGGGGCCATTGGACCTGCTGCTCTACCTCATCAAGCGCCAGAACCTGGACGTTCTGGACATCCCTATCGCCCAGATCACGGCCCAATACATGGAGTATGTGGAGCTGATGAAAGATCTCCAGCTGGAGTTGGCCGGGGAGTACCTGGTGATGGCGGCGATGCTGGCGGAGATCAAGTCGCGCATGCTGCTACCGCGTCCGGTGGCGTCGGATGAAGAGGACGATGATCCGCGTGCGGAATTGGTCCGACGTCTGCAAGAGTATGAACGCTTCAAACAGGCCGCCGAGGAGATCGACGAGCTGCCGCGCGTGGGGAGGGATGTTTTCCCGGCGCACATCGAGGGACCCGACCGCTCGGTGGAGAGGCCCCAGCCCGATCTCGACCTTCGGGAATTGTTGACGGCACTGTCGGAGGTGGTGCGCCGTGCCGAGATGTTTGCCCACCACCACATCCAGCGCGAGACGTTGTCGGTGCGCGAACGCATGTCCCAGGTCCTGGATACCCTCAGTAGCGAGCACTTCACCGAATTCACCACGCTGTTTCAGATCGAAGAGGGACGCCGGGGCGTGGTGGTGACCTTTATGGCGGTGCTTGAGCTTATCAAGCAGTCGCTCATCGAACTGATTCAGACCGAAACCTTCGGGCGCATCCACGTCAAGGCGATTGGTGCGAGCCAATAATTCAAAACCGAGTCATGGAAATCGAACAGCTGAAAAAGATTATCGAGTCGGCCCTGTTTGCGGCGGGAGAACCGCTCAGCCTGGACCGATTGCAGGGCCTGTTTGAAGAGGACGAAAGACCGGACAAAGGCTCACTTCGCGAGGCCCTCGACGCCCTGCAGGCCGACTGTGAAGGGCGCGGCGTGGAACTCAAGGAGGTGGCCAGCGGGTACCGTTTTCAGGGACGGGCGGAGACGGCCCGCTGGGTGTCGCGTTTGTGGGAGGAGAAACCGGCCCGCTACTCCCGGGCCCTTCTGGAGACCCTGGCCCTGGTGGCCTATCGTCAGCCCATCACCCGGGCCGAGATCGAGGACATCAGGGGGGTTTCGGTCAGCACCAACATCATGCGGACGCTCCAAGAGCGGGAGTGGGTGCGGGTGGTCGGCCACCGGGATGTGCCGGGCAAGCCTGCCATGTACGCCACCACACGCCAGTTCCTCGATTATTTCGACTTGAAGAGCCTTGATGAACTCCCGCCGCTTGCTGAGCTCAGGGACATCGATAAGCTCAACGCCGAATTGGACCTTCGCCTCCCCGGGGAAGGTGCCCGGGAGAGTGAAGATGGTTTGCAAGAGGGCGTTTCGTTGCCGCCGGTGGATTTGGAGCCTATTGAGTACGTCTAATCACTGGAGAATTCAGGGCCTTGCGGGGGCCGGCGGTCCCCGGTAATCGATGCGGCCTGGCACCACTGGTCGTCGACAATCTCACAATCCTCAGATCACTCTGTGACCTCTGTGGTTCATAACCCAAATCCTATGAGCGAGAAGCTGCAAAAAGTATTGGCCCGTGCCGGATTCGGCTCACGCCGCGAACTGGAGGCGTGGATCACCGCCGGGCGGGTGTCTGTCAACGGCAAGGTGGCCACGCTTGGCGATCGCGTGGAGGAGCAGGACATCCTTCGCGTCGATGGGCGGGTGCTGTCGCGCCACCGAAAAGCCGGTCCGCGCCGGCGGGTCCTGGTGTACAACAAACCCGAAGGGGAACTCGTAACCCGGAGCGATCCCGAGGGGCGCCCCACGGTGTTTGAAAACCTGCCCCGTGCCGGCGGTGGGCGCTGGATACCGGTCGGGCGGCTGGATGTCAATACGTCGGGGCTTTTGCTGCTCACCAATGACGGCGAACTCGCCAATCGCCTGATGCACCCCTCATCGGAAGTCGAACGCGAGTATGCCGTTCGAATCTACGGCGAGCCGACGCCCGAAGTGATCCGCCAGTTGACCGAGGGCGTTGAGCTGGAGGATGGCTTTGCCCGCTTCGACTCGGTGGTGGATGCCGGCGGGGAGGGGACGAATCACTGGTTTCACGTCATCATTCGTGAGGGACGAAACCGGGAAGTGCGCCGCCTCTGGGAGTCCCAGGGTGCGGTGGTGAGTCGACTGATCCGGGTCCGTTACGGGCCGGTGATCCTTAACCGAGCGTTGCGGCAAGGCCGTTTTCAGGATTTGCCCCTGCCTGCACTGAAGGCGCTGCTGGAGGCTGCGGGGTTGCCGAGTGAATCGGAAAAAGAGCGGCCGGACAGCCGTAGGAAACGCTACAAGCCCCAGGGGCGTACCGCGCGCTCGCGAAAGCGCCGGCCGTGAACTCAACGCCATGGCCTTCAAGACCATCTATCATCGGTTGTTTGAGGCATATGGCCCCCAGCACTGGTGGCCCGGAGAGACACCCTTCGAAGTAATGGTGGGGGCGGTCCTGACCCAGAATACCGCCTGGAACAATGTTGAAAAGGCGATAGGCAACCTCAAGGCTCGTGACGCCCTGCAGCCGGAAGTGCTGCTGAGGGTGCCAAAGGCCGAACTGGCCGAATGGATTCGTCCCTCGGGCTATTTCAATGTGAAGGCGGACAGGCTCCGGAATTACTGTCGCTGGTATCTGGATGCGGGTGGTTTCGATACCCTGGACCGCCTCGAGACGCCAGTCCTGAGAGAGCAGGTGCTGTCCGTCAACGGCGTGGGGCCCGAGACCGCCGATGACATCGTCCTCTATGCGTTCGGACGCCCGGTCTTCGTTATCGATACCTACACCCGGCGGATCTTCTCCCGCGTGGACGCGATTCGTGGTGATGAGCCCTACGAGGACTTAAGGAGTCTCCTGGAGAACGCTTTCGCCGATGAACCCGACAGGGTCAAGCTGTTCAACCAGTTTCATGCGTTGATCGTGGTCCACGCCAAGGCGTATTGCCAAAAAAAGCGGACGTGCACCGGCTGTTGTCTGGCGTCGCAGTGTCCGGGAACCCACAGCGATTGACGCTCAAGGGAAGAGTTTCGACAATCAAGAGGATTCATTCGGGGGAGCGTCGATGGAGCCGGACCTTTCTTTCCTTGAAACCGCCCTGCAACTGGCCGAGAAATCGGTGGAAGAGGGTGGGGGGCCTTTCGGCGCGGTGATCGTCCGTGACGGGCGCATCGTCGGGGAGGGCAACAACCGCGTAACACTCGATAACGACCCGACGGCGCATGCCGAAGTGCGTGCGATACGCGATGCCTGCCGTAATCTGGGTGATTTTTCCCTGGAGGGCTGCACCCTGTATGTCAGCTGCGCTCCCTGCCCCATGTGCCTGAGCGCGGCCTACTGGTCGAGGCTGGATGCCATTTTTTTCGCGGCGCCGCGAGAGGCCGCTGCCGAAGCGGGATTCGACGATCTATTCATTGCGGAGGAATTGGCCCGTACACCGGAGCAGCGGCAGTTGCCGGCGCGACAGGTCGAAATCCGTGGTGTTGAACGTCCCTTTGACCTCTGGCTGAAGAAGCCGAATCGGACAGCGTATTAGGCGCTAGTGGCGCCGTTTTCGTCGACGATAACGCAGTTGCGTCCCCCGTGTTTGGCGGCGTAGAGCGCCCGATCAGCCCTGTCAAACAGCGTCCGTGAGCGGTCCCCGGGATGATGTGCGGCGACGCCGATGCTTGCAGAAACGGCCAATTCGCTACCTTTGATGGCGAAAGGCCCACCATTGATCGCCGAGCGGATCCTTTCGGCAACCATTCGGGCGTTGTCCCGCCCGGTCTGTGCCAGCACCGCAACGAACTCCTCGCCCCCGTAGCGGAACAGCAGGTCGCTGGCACGTGTCGCGGAGCGCATTCTTTCGGCGGTTGCGTGAAGGACACGATCGCCTACGGTATGTCCGTGAGAATCATTGACCCGCTTGAAGTGGTCCAGGTCGATGGCCAGCAATGCGAGTGATGAATGCTGCCGTCGCGCCAGTTCGATTTCCCGGCAGAGCGCATCCTCCATGGCCGCCCGGTTTCCGAGGCCCGTTAAGGGATCCTTGTAGGCGGCCTTTTGAGCCCCCCGGAATTGCAGGGCGTTGCGTAGCGGGTAGAGAAGCGCACAAAGCAGGTGTTCAAGCTGCAGCAACTCGTGTTCGGAGAAGCGCTGCTGCCGAAAGAACGTGATGTTTCCCAAGGCCTCACCGGCAAGGTTCAGGTCATAGCGCGCGCTGTGCCGGGCGGGAGTCCCGGTGGTGATCTCATCATCCTCTTCCGGAGTTCGGTAAACACACCCGTTATACCGAACCGTTTCGTTGGCCTCCCCCGAGAAGATTTCGATAAGCTGATCCATCTCCAACGTGGTCTGCAGGGCGACCGTCAGCCGGTATGTACTTGGCGCGGCAAGGTGGGCGCCTATACTGGTGACGTTTCCGGGACAGGCGCTGCTTTGTCCGTTTTTGGTTTTTGGTGGTGCCATCTCGAGTGTCCTCTCTCACTTCGGTTGTCTTTCATGCAGATGGCGTGCCAGTTTGGTGTTTTCATGAAAAAAACAGGCCTTTAGCCACTCTCGTAGTGAGTGATTTGGCTGCCCCGTCAAATCGGTGACGGTTCCGGTGGTCCCTCGTGCGGCAATTCGTTGCCGCCGGCGCCGAAAACGTGGCGCGCTGCTTTTCGCATGGATATAGTCGGAGTTATAAGAATGAAAGAGAGGATGGAGGCGATGATCGAGCGGATAAGAGGCATCGTGCTTTTGGTAATGACAGGGGCGGCGACTGCTGCTTTTGGCGCCGGTGAAAAGCTGGAGGGAGGCGTGAATCCGGGCTACCACCCCCAGCCCGAGTGGTTCAAACAGTCATTTCTCGATTTGCGCGAAGATGCCGCCGAAGCGGCAGAGGCGGATAAGCGACTGCTCCTGTACTTCTATCAGGATGGGTGTCCCTACTGCGCCAAACTGCTGCGAGACAATTTCGGTCAGCGTGAGATCGCCCAGAAGACTCGGGAGCACTATGATGTCGTGGCGATCAACCTATGGGGCGATCGGGAGGTGATCGACCTGGAAGGAAGAGGGATGACCGAAAAGCGGTTCGCTGCCGGTCTTCGGGTGATGTTCACCCCGACCCTGCTTTTCCTGGACGAACAGGGCCGAACCGTGTTGCGCGTCAATGGCTATTACCATCCCGCCAAGTTCACCGCCGCCCTGGATTACGCCTCGGTCGATCGGCCAATCGATTTCTCGGCTTTCCTGGCACAAAACCAATCCGGGCCTGCCTCCGAGACCCTCAATGAGGAGCCCTTTTTCCAGAAGCCGCCCTTTGCACTGGCAAGATCGGGTAGCGTATCCGCCCAGCGTCCCCTATTGGTTCTGTTCGAACAGCCCCGGTGCGCCGCGTGTGATGAATTCCACCAGGATGTGCTGGCGAGGGAAGCGACGCGCGACCAATTGGATGATTTCGATGTGGTCCAACTCAGCCGCTGGGCGGACACCCCGGTGCTCACGCCGTCCGGTGAGCGAACCACGGCCCGCGAGTGGGCGGACACGCTCGAGGTCAAGTACAGCCCGAGTCTGCTGTTTTTCGATGAGGCGGGACGGGAGGTATTTCGGACTGAGGCCTATCTGAAGAGCTTCCATGTGCAATCGGCCCTGGAATACGTGGCCTCCGGAGCTTACCGCGATGAGCCGGAATTTCAGCGCTTCGTGCAGGCCCGCGCCGATCGGCTGGAGGCCGAGGGCGCACACGTCGATATCTGGGATTAGGGCTTCGGCGCGGGTTCGCAGCGTGGAAAGGGGAGGACACTTGCGTGCCCTCCCCGGCAGTCGCAAACCCCGGCGAGCGGTTACTGTGCGTTCAACTGCTGACCGGTGATGCCGCGGCTCTCCGGCCCCATCAGGTACAGGTAGGCACCCATGAGCTCTTCGGGCAGCGGAACCGTGTTGGGATCTTCGCCCGGATAGGCCCGGGCCCGCGTGTTGGTGCGTGCCGGACCGGGATCCAGACTGTTAACCCGGATGTTGGTGTTGACCTCGAGTTCGTCGGCCCAGATCTGCATCATGTTCTCGCAGGCGGCGTTCGAGATGCCGTAAGCACCCCAATAGGCGCGGCCATGGCGGCCGACATCCGAAGAGGTGAACACGACCGAAGCATCGTCGGATGCCTTCAGGAGGTCGAGAAGGGCAGCGGTCATCATGAACGGGGCATTGAGGTTGGTCTGCATGACCTTTGACCACAACTCGATGCCGTACTGCCCTAGGGGCGTCAAATCGCCCTGAGAGGCGGCATTATGCAGCAGCCCGTCGATTCGCCCGAATTCCTTTTCGATGGTTGCGGCCATTTCCGCATAGTCCTTGGGCGCCGCTCCCTCCAGATTCATCGGGTAGATCGCCGGAAGCGGGTTCCCCGCCCCCTCTATGGCGTCATAGGTGGCCTCCAGCTTACGGATGGTGCGCCCGAGCAGTATCACCGTTGCCCCGTGTGCCGCGAAGCTCTTCGCCGCTGCGGCTCCGATGCCGCCGCCGGCACCGGTGACCAGGATAACCCGCTCGTTAAGGAGATCCGAGGAAGGCTGATACTGCTTCAAAGAATCAGGGGGAATAGATGCCATCGGAATTCAGGGAGTTGTGGAAGGATGCGCATTATCCACCATGTCGAACGCACATTGAACCCCGCTGCGCACCGCTCCCTCCAGGGTGGCCGGATAGCCGGTCGCCGTATAATCGCCGGCCAGCCACAGCCCGGCCACGGGCGTCCTGGTCTCGGGGCGCAACCTGTCAACTCCGACCTCACAAGCAAACGTCGCCCGTTTTTCCCGAATAACGGCACTGTTCTGTGGGTTCGGGTTCCCCGGCAGCAGTGTGGAGATCTCTTCGGCGACGGCATCCACCAACTGCCGGTTTTCCATCCCCATATGGGGCCCATCGGCGCTGATGACCGCGGCCATCAGTCCGGGTTGTCCGCAGAGGCTGCGATCGAAAACCCACTGTGTGTGGGTGCCCACCATTCCCAGCATGGGAAAAGGGAGTCGGGTCTCTTCCGGGTAGTGGAGATAGACAGTCGTGATGGGTTCGTAGGAGAGTCGGAGCAGTCGCTCGGCCGTTTCAGCCAGGGCCGGATGGGGCTGAAGAAGACGGGCGGCGGCAAGCGGCGGCACGGCCAGTACCACCTGATCGGCCATCACCGTTTTACCATCACTCGTTTTGACGCCGGTCGCGCGGCCACCTTCCACTAGCAGTTCGGTGACGCGCCGCCCGTATTGCACGCTGCCGCCCCTTTGCTCCACGAAGTCGATGGCCGGCAGCGGAAAAACACGTCCGAGGCCCTGCCGCGGAATCAGCAGGTCCGCATCGCTTCGGGCTCCGCCAAACGCATCCCGCAGGACGGCCAGGAAGGAGCGCGTCGAAGCCCTTTCCCCCGGCGTGTTGAGGGTGGCCAGGCATAAAGGTTCCCAGAATCGTCTTATAAGATCGGAATCCTGTCCCTCACGTTCCAAAAAACGCGTGACCGAGCAATCTTCGGTCAGGGTGAAGTCCCGCCTCCAGAGACGAAAGGCCATCCCAAGCGCAGCATGTCGCTGCCGGAGTGACAGGCCTCGTGCGCGCAGGAGGCCACCTCCGATATGCAGCGGGCTGGGCAGCGGGACCGATACGAGATCCAGGTTCTGCCTGTCGCCCCTGATAGCCAGGCGAAGCGGCGTGCGGGCGAATACCTCGGACTCCCGGACCCCGATGAGTCGCATCAGCCGCAGGATTTCACGGTAGGCGCCGATTAGCAGGTGTTGACCATTATCGACGTTCAGTTCCCCGAACCGTACACAGCGGGCGCGACCGCCCGGCTGGCGGGCGGACTCCAATACCTGAATGGCAACGCCCTTTGCCGCCAGCTCGACCCCGGCCGACAGCCCGGCCCAGCCGGCCCCCACTACTACGATTGGTTTGGCGTTCACGGTCGGAGCAGACTCATCTCATCTGCGCCGCGCCTTGAGCCAGCGACGGTGTCGGGCGGCTTCGCGGCGAACCGTGCGCCACGCGAGCCACAATTTTCTCCAGGGTGGTAGTGAAACCCTCCGCTTCAGTACGGGAAACCCCTGTGCCTCGATCTCGTCCAGCAGGCGCAGGTAAACGGCAGCCATGATGAGGGCCGCACGTTGGCGGTAGCGATCCTCTTCGGGCAGCCGGGAGAAAGCAGCACGGTAATAGGTCCGGGCGCGGTCCGCCTGACACTTGAACAGCGCGTGCAGTGCATCGGAGTCCTTTGGCCGAACCAGGTCGTCAGCGCTAACGCCGAAGCGGGCCATTTCGTCTTCGGGAATGTAAATCCGGCCCCTGCGGGCGTCCTCGCCGACATCCCTGAGAATGTTGGTGAGCTGAAAGGCCATGCCAAGATCATGGGCATAGCGCAGCGTGTGACGGTCTCGATAGCCGAAGATTTCGGCCGAAAGTATCCCCACGACGCTGGCGACCCGATAGCAGTAAAGTGAGAGCTCCTTGAAACTGGCATAGCGGTTCTGGTCGAGGTCCATCTCCATGCCGTCTATGATTTCAAGAAAATGCTCCTCGGCCAGCTCATAACGCTCCAGCATCGGGTGCAGGGCCCGGGTCACCGGATGCTGCGGCATGCCATGAAAAAGCCGGCCGATTTCCTCCCGCCATTCCTGGAGCTGGGTGCGGGCGAGTGCCGGGTCCGGGGTTTCGTCAACAACGTCGTCGACCTCTCGACAGAACGCATAAAGGGCGGTGATGGCCCGGCGCTGGTCCGATGGGAGGAAAAGGAAGCTGTAGTAGAAACTGGAGCCGCTTTGGGAGGTGCGGTCCTGGCAGTACTGATCGGGCGTCATGAAATAGTGTTTGTTTTTGTGGAAAGGAGTCCGCAAGTAGGCGCGCCGTGTCCGAGTATAATGGCTCGCCTGGGCGGTTGTAAGAGTGGAATATAACCGATACGGAGCCCCAAAAATGCAGAAGAGCAGCAACGTGGTCTGGCAGGAACAGATCGTGAGTCGTCAGGACAGGGAACGCCTGAACGGACACGGCAGCGTCGTTTTGTGGTTCACCGGCCTCTCGGGGTCGGGTAAATCGACAGTCGCCCATGCGGTTGAAGAGCGCTTACACGGCTATAACTGTCGCACGATCGTGCTGGACGGCGACAACGTCCGCCACGGCTTGTGTGGCGACCTCGGGTTCTCGGTTTCCGATCGCCACGAGAATATTCGCCGCATTGGCGAGTTGACGAAGCTGTTTCTCGACGCCGGCACGATCTCACTGACCGCCTTCATTTCACCGATGCGCAGTGATCGGGATCGTGTCCGTGATCTGATTCCGGACGGTGAATTTCTCGAGGTCTACTGCCGCTGTCCTCTCGGTGTGTGCGAAGAGCGAGACGTCAAGGGTCTTTATAAACGGGCCCGCGCGGGCGAAATCGAGGAATTTACGGGCATCTCCTCACCCTACGAGGAACCGGACAAACCGGAGCTGATCCTCGATACCCACGAGCATTCGCTGGACGAGACGGTGGAGCAAGTCATTGATCTCCTGCGTGACCGGGGCGTGCTGCCGGAGGAGAAAATCGCCGCGGCCGCAGGCTCCTGAAGAGCATTCGCATCAGATCTCGGCGCCGTAGCCGGGGACGGGCAAATACGTCCTCGGCTGCGGCCAAACGTTCCAGTACCGCCAGGCCGCCCTCCACGATCATTCGGATCTCGAGACCGAATCGAACCGGTTAGTCGTGAACCCAAAGGGGCGCCCTTCAGCATCAGTGCGCGCGCCCGCGCTACCTGAGCCGCGAACAGTCGGTGCATGGCCGGGTCGCTCCGGCGCTCGCGAAAGTGCGTCTCGGAGACGCCGGCCTTCTCCAATTCGTCGATTGGGATGTAGATCCTGTTGTTTTCGTTAAAGTCTTGTGCGAGGTCCTGGTAGAAGTTAATCAATTGCAGGGACGTGCAGATGCAATCGGAAAGGGCGAGGTTTTCCTCGCTATCACTGCCGTGAAGATGCAGGAGCAGGCGACCGACGGGATCCGCGGAGCGTCGGCAATAGTCGAGCAGCTCTTCGAAGTCCCGGTAGCGTTTGCGGGTGACATCCTGCCGGAAGGCCGACAAGAGATCGAAAAAGAGCTGAACCGGCAGTCGATAACGGTGTAACACATCGGCCAGGGCAATGAAGATCGGATCGCCCGGCAGCCGGCCGTCGGCCGTTTCTTCCAGCATCCTCTCGTAGTCGTTCAGAGCCTGCAGCCGGGATTCGGGTTCGAATCCCCCTCATCGGCCAAGTCATCGGCTGTGCGCGCGAAGGCATAGATCACCGCCACCGGCCTTCGCATCTCCCGGGGGAGTATCCAGGAGGCGACCGGAAAGTTCTCATAGTGGGACTGCGCGAGCGATTGGCAGTGCCGATAAGCCGCTTCCAGTGAAATTGTCGTCATCTGCCCGTCAGCTCCTTCAGTCGGTTGCGCGACCGCGGCGGGTTGCCGCTTTCCGGCGGGCTAAATAGCCGTTCGTAACTTCGCTACACAACCGGCGGTAAAGATGGGCTCTCCGGGACACGCAATGAATACATCCTTGTAGGCTCGCTGGCGGCATCCCTGCCGCCAACGGTCCCGAAGAGCCCATCTTCACCGCCTCAGGAGGGTGTTCCGAGGTTTGGAACATCTATTTTAGTGGTCCATGCGCGGCGGGTGCGGATAGCCAGTCGAGCACCGCCAGTGGCTTCTCGGTCATGCCGTCTGCACCCCAGTCGGTGGGGGTGTCGTTTTCTCCCAAATAGCCCCACAGGGCCACCAGAGTGGCCATGCCGGCACTGCGACCTGCGATGATATCCCGTTCGGCATCTCCGATGTACAGGCAACGCCCCGGCTCGGTACCGGCCTCTTGGCAGGCCCGGAGCATCGGAGCCGGGTGCGGTTTCCGCTCCGGGATGGTATCGCCGCTGACGATGCTCGCTGCGCGCTCGGCAAGACCAAGCGCCTCCATCAACGGAAGAGTCAGCCAGCCCGGTTTGTTGGTGACAACGCCCCAATTGATTTTCCGGCGCTCCAGTTCGGTCAGTAGTGCCTCCATGCCGGGGAAGAGTCGCGTCGCAACGGCGAGATTGTCGCGATAAACCGCCAGTAGCCGATGACGAAGCCGATCGAACTCGGAGGTCCCCGGTTTCAGCCCGAACCCGAACTGGATCAGGGCAACACCTCCGTGTGAGACCACCGGTCGGATAGTTTCGAAAGGCAGGCGTTCCCGTCCCTCCTCAACAAGGACCCGGTTCAGCGCATCGGCCAGGTCCGGAGCCGTATCGGCGAGGGTCCCATCCAGATCGAACAGGACGGTTCCAATTGACATTCACACATCTCCAGGCAATTTCTCCCGAATGTTACCTGAAGCCGGAGTGGGGTGCTTTTTTCTTATTCACTCTTTCGTTTTTGTAACGGAGTTCAAAGAAACAGCTGTTTTTCGACGGAAGTTTGTTCATTCAGTGATCGAGTTCACACCGCCACTTTTTCCTATCTACAAAATAGTGGTCACGGGGAACAAAAGGAAGAAATCATGAATAAGATACCTCTTGGCAGAGCCATCACCACGGCTTTTGCGCTGGCGTTTGCCGCCGGCCTCCACGCCGAAGTGCTGGAACTGGAAACGAACCATCCGATAAACAATGCACAGCAACTTACCATTCCCGGTCAGGTTGCCTTGAAAGGCGCATTGGGCAACGGGGGAGATAACGACCTCGACTTCTTCAGCTTTTCCGGAAACGCCGGAGACGTGGTCACCATCGATCTTGACAATGGGATCGGCGGAGAGCAGTCGGTCGATACCGTCATGGCCCTTTTCGACGAGCAGGGGAACATCCTTCGCCTGAATGATGATAGTGCAACGGATCCGGGCAGCACCAGCACCTCGGATCCGAAGATCGAAAAATTTGTCCTGCCCGAAAGCGGAACGTACACGGTGGGTATCAGTAACTTCCCCCGGTATTTCGGTGTCGGCGGTGTCGCGCGGGACGGTCTCGTGCCGGGGGACTACGACTTGGTCGTCTCGGGCATTTCCGATTCGGTCAAACAGGTTCCGATCGTTATTAAGCCCGGGAACAATGGAATTGCACCCATCAATCCGAAGAGTCGCGGAAAAATCCCCGTGGCGATCCTCGGGTCAGCGGATTTCGACGTGATGAACATTGACCTGGATACCCTGCGGTTCGGGTCGAAGGGCGATGAAGAGAGCCTGTGGAAGTGCAACTGGACGGGTACGGATATCAACGGCGACGGGCGCGTTGATCGCATATGTCACTTCAAAAATCAAAAGGCCGCCTTTGAGCCCACCGATGCCGAGGCCATCCTGACAGGGGAGGTGAACGGCAAGAAGTTCGAAGGGCGCGGTTATCTGAAAGTGGTGCCCAAAAAAGCCGTGCGGTAAAAACGGCGAGTAATCCTTAGCAAACAGAGCCGGGGCAAGTTGCCCCGGTTTTTTTTTGCGGATGCCGAATTGGGGTTGCTTTACCCCTATGACAGGTTCGATGCCGGACGAATGCAGTAGGCCAGATAATTGACGTCGATATTCCGGCCGAGACTGTATTGACGGCTGAGCGGGTTATAGCTCATGCCGGTCAGCTCCTTGACCTGCAGCCCCCCACGGCGGGCCCAGCTCTCCATCTCCGAGGGACGAATGAACTTGGCGTAATCGTGGGTCCCCTTCGGCAGCAGTCGCAGCAGGTATTCGGCGCCGAGAATGGCCAGCAGGTAGGATTTGGGATTTCGGTTGAGGGTCGAGAAGAATACCTTGCCGCCCGGCTTGACCAGCCGTGCACAGGCGGCGATGGCCGATGCCGGATCGGGGACATGCTCCAGCATCTCCATACAGGTCACCGCATCGAAGGCTCCCGGCATCTCTTCGGCCAGCGCCTCCACGGTGATCTGTCGATATTCGACCTTCACGCCCGATTCGAGCTGGTGCAAGCGTGCCACCGAAAGCGGCGCTTCCCCCATGTCGATGCCGGTGACTTCCGCACCGCGAAAAGCCATGGCTTCGGAGAGGATCCCGCCGCCGCAGCCGACGTCGAGCACCCGTTTGCCGGAGAGGCCCGCGCGCTCCTCGACATAATCGAGGCGCAGCGGGTTGATGTCGTGCAGCGGCTTGAACTCGCTGTTGGGGTCCCACCAGCGGGAGGCAAGCTCCTCGAACTTGCGCAACTCGCTCGGATCGACGTTATGTGCCTGCTCGTTCATCTTTTCTCTCGTGTTAACCACGGGGCACACGGGGATCACGGGGGGATTCAGGGACTGCGTATATGAGTTCTCGCGGCCTTGTCGCTTCCAAAATCTTTATCTCCGTGTTCCCCGTGACCCCCGTGGTTTAGCTGTTTAATCAAATTCGCCCAATTTCATTCGCCACTCCGCCGTGCGTGCGCGGAGCGCTTCGACATCGATGGTGGTCAGTTCACCGGCCCGGACGACGTGTCGGCCGGCGACCCACACGTCCGTCACATGGTCGCGCCCGGCGGCGTAAACCAGCTGCGATAGGGGATGATAGACCGGGCTGGTCTCGATGTCGTCCAGTCGAACGGCCGTGATATCGGCCGCCTTGCCTGTCTCCAGGGAGCCCGTCACGCCATCCAGCCCCAGGGCTCGTGCTCCGTTCAGGGTGGCCATGCGAAGTGCCATAGCGGCGGGAAGGGCGCTGGCATCGCCGGCCACGCCCTTGGCCAGCAGCGCGGCGGTGCGCATCTCGCCTAACATATCCAGGTCGTTGTTGCTGGCGGCTCCATCGGTGCCCAGGGCGACATTCACTCCCGAGTCGAGCAGTTTCGCGGTCGGGCAGAAACCGCTCGCCAATTTGAGGTTGGACTCCGGGCAGTGCGCCACATGGACGCCTTCGCCGGCAATGCGTTCGATTTCCGCCGCTTCCAACTGGGTCATGTGCACCGCCAGCAGTCGGGGTGACATCAGCCCGAGTCGCTCCAGCCTTTCGATGGGGCGCCTGCCGAACTGCTGGATGGAATCCTTGACCTCATCCGCGGTCTCATGGAGATGGATGTGGATAGGAATATCCAGCTCCTCGGCATAGGTGGCGACGCGCTCCAGGGGGCCGTCGGAGATGGTGTAGGGTGCATGGGGAGCGAAAGCGGTGGTCACCAGCGCATCGTTGCGGAGTCCGTCGTGGACCTCGAGGGCCTTATGCAGGTACTCATCGGCGTTTTCCGCCCAAGGGGTCGGAAAATCGATAACGATAAGCCCCACGACGGCCCGGATACCGGCGTGCTCGGCCTGACGCGCCGCTTCGTCCGGAAAGAAGTACATATCGTTGAAGCAGGTGGTGCCGCCGCGCAGCATCTCCGCCATGGCCAGTTGCGAGCCGTCGCGCACGAATTCCGGACTGACCCAGCGCGCCTCGGCCGGCCAGATGTGGTTCTTCAGCCACTCCATCAACGGCAGGTCGCCGCCCAGCCCGCGCATCAGCGACATGGCGGTGTGGGTGTGGGCGTTGATCAGGCCCGGAATCAGGGCGTGGCCGGGCAGGTCGATTTCATTTTCCGCCTGGTAGTCGGCTTTGGCCGAATCGGTGGGGAGTATCGCCACGATACGCCCGGCATTCACAGCGATGCTGTGGCGTTCGAGGACACCCTCGGGCTCGACCGGAATGACCCACCCGGCATGAATCAGGGTTTCTACGTTCATGGGAGCGGAAAGATACCTATATAAGCGCCCTGTGGCCAGTAAAGCGGGTCTTTGGGGTACCGGTACCGCCAACTCGGTCGCGCGGGTGAGCGCTTCATACTGCACCGGCACCTGCCGACCTCTGGTAGACTTTCGTCTTTCCCTATCGTTCCGGTAAGTCCATGCAATTCGATACCATCCGTGCCGTCCTCTGGGAGGAGGATCGCCTCAAACTGCTTGACCAGCGACGGTTACCCGTCGAAGAGGTCTACATCGATTACGATGAGCCGGTTGCCGTGGCCGCTGCTATACGCGATATGGTCGTTCGCGGCGCTCCGGCCATCGGGGTGACGGCAGCCTATGGCGTTGTCCTGGCGGCCAGGCGCCGGTACGCCCAGGACCAGGAACATTGGCGCGAAGCCATTCGTGCCGATTTCGAGGCGCTGGCGGCCTCGCGGCCAACGGCCGTGAATCTTTTCTGGGCGCTCGAGCGCATGGGACGGCTCATGGACACGTTGACCGGCGAGCCGGTGGGTCCGCTGTTGGCCGAGGCGAAAACCATTCACGCGGAGGATGTGGCGGCCAATCAGCGGATGGGACAGCTGGGTGCGGCACTGATCGCCCCGGAGGGGCGCGGGGTATTGACCCACTGCAATACCGGGTCGCTTGCCACCGGCGGATACGGTACCGCCTTGGGGGTGATTCGCAGCGCCTTTGAGCAAAAACGCATCGCCCAGGTGTATGCCGATGAAACCCGTCCCTGGCTGCAGGGGGCGCGGCTGACCGCGTGGGAGTTGGTCAAGGACGGCATCCCGGTGACGCTCCTGGCCGATGGCGCCGGCGCCGCTCTGATGCGTGAAGGGCGGGTCAACTGGCTCATCGTCGGCTCCGACCGGATTGCGGCCAATGGCGACGTGGCCAACAAGATCGGAACCTATCACGCGGCCATCGCTGCACGTCACCACGGGGTGAAGGTTATGGTGGTGGCGCCGACCTCCACCGTGGACATGAGTCTTCCCAGCGGTGATCGCATTCCCATCGAGAGCCGCTCCCCGGACGAGGTCCTGGGGTGCGGCGGTCATGCTGTCGCCGCCCCCGGGGCCAAGGCCTGGAACCCCGCCTTTGACGTGACGCCGGCGGAACTGATCGACGCCATCATCACCGAAAAAGGCGTGGTAGAGCAGCCGACCGCGGAGAAGATGGCGGACATGATGAAAAAGCCGGAACTTTGAGCGGGTGAACGGTCGCCAGAGGCCCCCTGGGCCTCTCTGAGCGGTTTTATGCCGGATGCGGGGGCGAAGCCGGGTATGGTATCATCGTCCCTATTTATCGGCTTCAGCCGGGTTTTTATCCGAGTTTCAAGAAACGGACCTCCTGCTAGATGACGGAATTCGCCAAAGAAGTCCTCCCGATCAATATCGAGGAGGAGATGAAGCAGTCGTATCTCGATTACGCCATGAGCGTCATCGTGGGGCGCGCCCTTCCCGATGTCCGCGACGGCCTCAAGCCGGTTCACCGGCGCGTGCTCTACGCCATGCGCGAGCTGGGCAACGACTGGAACAAGCCCTACAAGAAGTCGGCCCGCGTCGTCGGCGACGTCATCGGTAAGTACCATCCGCACGGCGACTCGGCGGTGTACGACACCATCGTCCGCATGGCGCAGCCCTTCTCGCTGCGCTACATGCTGGTGGACGGGCAGGGCAACTTCGGGTCCGTGGACGGCGACTCGCCCGCAGCGATGCGTTACACCGAGGTGCGCATGGCGCGCATCGCCCACGAGATGCTGGCGGACATCGACAAGGAAACCGTCGATTTCATCGCCAACTACGACGAATCGGAAAGGGAGCCGGATGTCCTGCCGGCCCGGTTGCCGAACCTGCTGATCAACGGTTCGGCCGGTATCGCCGTGGGCATGGCCACCAACATCCCGCCCCATAACCTCAATGAGGTGGTGACCGGCTGCCTGGCTCTCATCGACAACCCCGAGATCGACATCGCCGGCCTGATGGAACACATTCCGGGCCCGGACTTCCCGACCGGTGGCATTATCAATGGTGCCCGTGGCATCCACGACGCCTACCACACCGGGCGCGGCCGTATCTATGTACGTGCCGTTACCGAAATCGAGACGCAGGACAACGGCCGCCAGCGCATCGTCGTCAACGAATTGCCCTATCAGGTCAACAAGGCGCGCCTGCTGGAGAAGATCGCCGACCTGGTCAAAGAGAAGAAGATCGAGGGCATCAGCGAGCTGCGTGACGAGTCCGACAAGGACGGCATGCGCATGGTGATCGAACTGAAGCGCGGTGAAGTCCCCGAAGTGGTGCTGAACAATCTCTACCAGCAGACCCAGATGCAGAACGTGTTCGGCATCAATATGGTCGCCCTGGTGGAGGGGCAGCCGCGGCTGCTCAACCTCAAGCAGGTGCTGGAGTCCTTCATCCGCCATCGCCGCGAGGTGGTCACGCGCCGCACGGTTTACGAACTGCGAAAGGCACGCGAGCGCGCCCATGTTCTCGAAGGCCTCGCCGTGGCTCTGGCCAATATCGATCCCATCATCAAGCTGATTCGCGAGGCCGCAAGCCCCGCCGAGGCGAAGGAGGGGCTGCTCTCCAGCGTCTGGGAGTCCGGCGTGGTCAATTCCATGCTGGAGCGGGCCGGCGCCGAGGCCTCCCGTCCCCAGGGACTCTCCAAAGAGTTCGGACTGGTCGAGGGCGGCTACCGGCTCACTGAAGCCCAGGCCCAGGCGATCCTGGACCTGCGCCTGCACCGGCTCACCGGCCTCGAGCAGGACAAGATCCTCAACGAGTACAAGGAATTGCTCGAAACCATCAAGGGGCTCATCGAGATCCTGGAGAGCTACGAGCGGCTGATGGAGGTGATTCGCGGTGAACTCGAGGCCGTGCGCGAGCAGTACGGCGACGAGCGGCGCACCGAGATCCAGACCACTCACCTCGACCTGACCCTCGAAGACCTGATCAGTGAAGAGGACGTGGTGGTGACCCTCTCCCACGAGGGCTATGCCAAGGCGCAGCCGCTGGCCGACTACCGGGCCCAGCGCCGCGGCGGCCGGGGGCGCTCGGCCACCTCCATGAAAGATGAGGACTTCATCGACAAGCTGTTCGTGGCCAATACCCACGACACCATCCTCTGCTTCTCCAGTCGCGGCCGGGTTTACTGGCTGAAGGTCTACGAATTGCCGCAGGCGGGACGCAATGCGCGCGGCAAGCCGATCGTCAACCTGCTGCCACTGGAATCGGACGAACGCATCAATGCGATCCTGCCCATCCGCGAGTTCGAGGAGGGCAAGTACGTCTTCATGGCCACCGCCAACGGCACAGTCAAGAAGACGCCGCTGGTCGACTTCTCCCGCCCGCGCTCCACCGGCATCATTGCCATCGACCTGGTCGAGGAGGATCGTCTGGTGGGCGTGGATATCACCGAGGGTCAGCGGGAAGTAATGCTCTTCTCCACCAGCGGCAAGGTCATTCGCTTCAGCGAGCTGGACGTGCGCCCGATGGGACGGGTCTCCCGCGGGGTGCGCGGCATCCGGTTGCAGAAGGGCCAGCAGGTGGTCTCCCTCATCGTCGCGGAGAGCGAGGGGTGTGTGCTGACCGCCACAGAAAACGGTTTCGGCAAGCGTACCCGGATCAATGAGTACCCGACCTACGGCCGGGGCGGTCAGGGCGTCATCTCGATCCAGACCGCCGGTCGCAACGGTCAGGTGGTGGGTGCCGTTCTGGTTGAGGAGGAGCATCAGATCATGCTGATCACCAATGGCGGAACCCTGGTGCGCACGCGGGTCGACGAAGTCTCCGTCATGGGTCGCAACACCCAGGGCGTGAAGCTGATCAATCTCGATGAAGGCGAGAAGCTGGTCGGCATCGAGCCGGTGGCCGAAACCGACGAAGAGGACGCCGAGGGCGATGAGCCCGAGGGCGAGTCGGCAGAGTAAGCTTGGCAGCGCAAAAAACAGAATGAACCACGGGGCGCACGGGGTACACGGGGAGATTTTGAGCAAAACCCCGTGCCCCCCGCGTACCCCGTGGTTAACTCGCTTTTCGTAATCAGGAGACGCATATGGGACGGGTGTTTAATTTCAGTGCCGGGCCGGCGATGTTGCCGCAGGTGGTTATCGAGCGGGCCCGGGACGAGATGCTGGACTGGCAGGGCAGTGGCATGTCGGTGATGGAGATGAGCCATCGCGGCAAGGAGTTCGTGTCGATCGCCGAGAAGGCGGAGGCCGACCTGCGCGATCTGATGGGCATTCCAGCCAACTACAAGGTCCTTTTCCTGCAGGGCGGCGCCTCCAGTCAGTTCGCCATGGTTCCCATGAACCTGCTGCCGGGCAAGGGTAAGGCGGATTACACCAACACCGGTTCCTGGTCGAAAAAGGCGATTGCCGAAGCCAAGCGCTATGGCGAGGTGAACATCGCGGCGGAAACCTCCATGACCTGTCCCGCACAGGCGGACTTGAGCCTCAGCGCGGATGCCGCCTACGTGCACTACACCCCGAACGAGACCATCCAGGGGATCGAATTCCCCTACATCCCGGAAACCGGCAATGTACCGCTGGTGGCGGATATGTCCTCCACCATCCTGTCGCGGCCCATCGATGTGTCGAAGTTCGGCATCATCTACGCCGGTGCCCAGAAGAACATCGGTCCGGCGGGCCTGACGGTGGCCATCGTCCGTGACGACCTGATCGGTGAAGCGCTCGACGGCACCCCGAGCATGTTCCAGTACAAGACCCATGCCGATGCCGGTTCCATGTATAACACGCCGCCGACCTATGCCTGGTATCTGGCGGGTCTGGTGTTCGACTGGTTGAAGAACGATATCGGCGGACTGGACAAAATGGCCGAGATCAACGAGCGCAAGGCGAAGAAATTGTATGACGCCGTGGACGGCTCCGATTTCTACGCCAACCCGGTCGACCCCGGCTGTCGCTCCTGGATGAATGTGCCGTTCACCCTCGCCAATGCCGACCTCAACGCCACCTTCCTGGAGGAGGCCAAGAAGCAGGGCCTCACCACCCTCAAGGGCCACCGTTCCGTCGGCGGCATGCGTGCCTCCATTTATAACGCCATGCCCGAAGCGGGCGTTGACGCCCTAGTGGCCTTTATGGCCGATTTCGAAAAGCGCCACGGTTAAAAGAAAAAGGATAGCCACAGGGCACACAGAGAACTCAGAGGACCCAAGGCGTTGTAATTGTGCCCTCTGTGTCCTCTGTGGTGAGGAGAAGTCATGTATAAGATTCTGACGTTGAACAATATCTCGGTGGCGGGGCTGGAGAAGTTGCCGCGAGAGCGCTATGAGGTCGCCTCGGAAATCCAGCACCCCGATGCGATCCTGTTGCGCTCGTTCAAGATGCACGGCATGGAGATCCCCGAGTCGCTGAAGGCGGTGGGTCGTGCCGGGGCGGGGGTGAACAATATCCCTGTCGACGAGATGAGCAAACGCGGTATCCCGGTGTTCAACGCCCCTGGCGCGAACTCCAATGCGGTCAAGGAACTGGTGATCGCGGGCATGCTCCTTGCTTGTCGCAACATCGGTCCGGCCTGGGACTTTGCCCGTGGGCTGGAGGGCTCCGACGCCGAGATCGGCAAACAGGTTGAGGCCGGCAAGAAGAACTTCGGCGGCTATGAGTTGCCGGGCCGTACTCTGGGTGTCATCGGTCTCGGTGCCATCGGGGGCCGGGTGGCCAACGCGGCCGTCTCGTTGGGCATGAACGTGATCGGTTTCGATCCGGGCATTACCGTGGAAGGGGCCTGGGCCCTGGACGCCTCGGTGCGCCAGGCGGCCAGTGTCGACGAGGTCCTCACCAACTGCGACTTCATCACCTTCCATGTACCGCTGGTGGACGCGACCCGTCACATGATCAATGCCGAGCGCCTGAAGCGGATGCGCGACGGTGTGGTGATCCTGAACTTTGCCCGCGACGGCATCGTGGATGACGAGGCCGTGGTCGAAGGCATCGAGTCGGGCAAGGTCTACGGCTATGTCTGTGACTTCCCCAGTAACCTGCTCAAAGACAATCCCAAGGTCATCACGCTGCCGCATCTGGGCGCCTCGACGCGGGAAGCCGAAGAGAACTGTGCGGTGATGGTGGCCGAACAGGTACGGGACTATCTGGAAAACGGCAACATCGTCAACTCGGTCAATTTCCCCGAAGTGATCATGCCGCGCACGGAGAACTGTTATCGCCTGATCGTGGTGAACAGCAACGTCCCCAATATGCTCGGACAGATCTCCACCAAGCTGGCCGATACCGGCGTCAATATCCATGACATGCTGAACAAGTCCAAGGGTGAACTTGCCTACACCCTGGTGGACGTTGATCAGGCGATCCCCGAGTCCTGCGCAGCCGACATCAAGGCCATTGATGGCGTGCTCGCGGTACGGATCATCGATTGAGCATGAGTGAAGAGCGGCTTCAGGCGATCCGCGAGCGTATCGACGCGGTCGACGGACAGATTCAGGATCTGATTTCCGAACGGGCGGCGCTCGCCCAGGAAGTGGCCCGCGTCAAGCTCGACGCGGGCGAAGAGACGCTGTTCTACCGAGCCGAGCGCGAGGCGCAGATCCTGCGACGGGTCAAGGAGCGCAACCACGGGCCCCTGTCCGACGAGTCCATGGCGCGGCTCTTCCGGGAGGTTATGTCGGCCTGCCTGGCCCTGGAGCAGCCAATGGCCGTCGCCTTTCTCGGACCCGAGGGGACGTTTTCCCAGGAAGCGGTGTTGAAGCATTTCGGTCACGCGGTCAAAGGTGCTCCGCAGGCCGCCATCGATGAGGTCTTCAGGGAGGTGGAGGCGGGCAGTGCCGATTACGGCGTCGTTCCGGTGGAAAATTCCACCGAAGGCGCGGTAAACATCACGCTGGATCTGCTGCTGCGCACCTCGCTGAAGATCTGTGGTGAAGTCGAACTGCGGATCCATGATCACCTGATCTCACGGGAGAGTTCATTGGAGGGGATCCAGACGATCTACTCCCATGCGCAATCCTTTGCGCAGTGTCGCGAGTGGCTGGACAGCCACCTGCCCAACGTTAAACGCGTCGCGGTCAGCAGTAATTCCGAAGCCGCCAGGATCGCCGCAGCGGAGAGAGGGGCTGCAGCCGTTGCCGGTGCCACCGCCGCGGAGTTGTTTGAGCTTAACCGGCTGGCGGAGAATATCGAGGATGCACCCGATAATACGACGCGTTTTCTGATCCTCGGCCGTGAGGAGATCCCGGCGAGCGGTGAGGACAAAACATCGCTGCTGGTGTCCAGCCGCAATGAACCCGGTGCACTGTTCCAGCTGCTTACACCGCTGGCGGAGAATGGCATCTCCATGACCCGCATCGAATCCCGGCCCTCAAAGCAGGGGATGTGGGACTATGTCTTCTTCGTGGATATCGAAGGGCATCGGGAGACACCGATCGTCTCCAAGGCGCTCGCCGAACTGGAACGCAACGCCTCGCTGTTCAAAGTGCTCGGCTCGTTCCCCAAGGCGGCGCTGTAATGAATTTGATTTAGCCACAGAGAACACTGAGAACTGCGGATTAACCACGGGGGACACGGGGCGCACGGGGTTGTTGAATTGGGTGACACCTTGCCGGGTTATCGTTGACCGAAGGGTGTTACTACTGCCCCGGGCCGGGCAAATACAAAAGGGTTTTCCCCGTGTCCCCCCGTGCTCCCCGTGGTTTAAGCTCGTGTTCTCTGTGCCCTCTGTGGTTTTATTTAGCCACAGAGAACTGCGGATTAACCACGGGGACACGGGGCGCACGGGGTTGTTGAATTGGGTGACACCTTGCCGGGTTATCGTTGACCGAAGGGTGTTAGTACACCCAGGCCGGGCAAATACAAACGGGTTTTCCCCGTGCCCTCCGTGCTCCCTGTGGTTTAAGCTCGTGTTCTCTGTGCCCTCTGTGGTTTTATTTAGTTATTAACAGGCTATGAACGATTTTACTGAACGGGCGGCGCCCGGTGTGCGCGGGCTGCAGCCCTATCAACCCGGTAAGCCCATTGATGAGCTGGAGCGGGAGCTGGGTATCACCGATGCGGTGAAGCTGGCTTCCAATGAGAATCCGCTCGGGCCGAGTCCGCTCGCCGTCGAGGCGGGCCGTAAGGCCATGGCCGATATCGGGCTCTATCCCGACGGCAACGGCTTTCGCCTCAAGCAAAAGTTGTCAGAAGGGCTTGGGGTTCCGACCGAACGTATCACCCTGGGTAACGGCTCCAGCGATATCCTCGAATTTGTGGTGCGCGCCTTTGTGCAGCCCGGCGACGAGGTGCTTTTTTCGGAGCATGCCTTTGCCATTTACCCGATACTGGCGATGACCGCCTCGGCCAGGCCGGTTTCGGTTCCGGCCAAGGCGTGGGGACACGACCTGGCTGCCATGGCTGCCGCCATCTCCCCCGATACCAAAGTCGTTTTCGTGGCCAACCCCAACAATCCCACGGGCACTTGGCTTCGGGGCGACGAGTTGGAGGCCTTTATCGCCAAGGTGCCCGCCGAGACGGTGGTCGTGGTGGATGAGGCCTATTTCGAGTACGGTCAACACCTGACACCGGATTATCCCGATGCCATGGGGTGGATTGAAAAGTACCCCAACCTTGTCGTCAGCCGGACCTTTTCGAAGTGTCACGGTCTTGCCGGATTACGCGTCGGGTACGGCGTCTCGCATCCGGGCGTGGCGGACTTGATGAACCGGGTGCGCCCGCCCTTCAACGTCAACAGTGTCGCACTACAGGCTGCCGAGGCGGCGCTGGAGGACAAAGCCCATCTTTCCAGGACTCTGGAGGTGAATGCCGAGGGCATGAAGCAGCTGGCCGCTGGCTTCAGTGCGCTCGGCCTTTCTTATATCGAGTCGATAGGCAACTTCGTTTCGGTGGACGTGGGGCGAGAAGCCGTCCCGGTCTATGAGTCGCTACTGCGAGAAGGCGTTATCGTGCGACCGGTTGCCGGCTATGGAATGCCTGATCACTTGCGGGTCACCGTAGGCACCGCCGAACAGAATGACAGAGTCCTGGCCGCCCTGGATAAGATCCTGAGGCGCTGAAAACAGAACAATCGAGGTAGTTAAGCACAATGATCATCATCATGAGCACCGATGTCAGCGAACAGCAGATCGCCGGCGTCGAAAAACGGCTGGAGTCCATGGGGTTGGGGAGCAATGTCTCCCGTGGCATCGAACGCACCGTCATCGGCGCCATTGGCGACGAGACCAAGGCGGACAAGGAGGCGCTGCAGGCACTGCCGGGCGTCGAGGACGTCATCCGGGTCATGAAGCCCTACAAGATCGTTGCCCGTTCTTACCACAAGGAAGATACCGTGGTGGACATCGGCGGTGTCAAACTGGGCGGCAACACCGTGCAGGTGATCGCCGGTCCCTGCTCCGTGGAGACTCAGGAGCAGATGGACAAGGCCGCGGAAATGGTGGTGGAAGCCGGCTGCCGGCTGATGCGCGGCGGGGCCTTCAAGCCGCGCACCAGTCCCTACTCCTTCCAGGGCCACGGGGTGGAGGGGCTGGAGATCTTTCGTGCCGCCGCCGACAAGCAGAAGCTGCCCATCGTCACCGAGCTGATGGATGTGCGAAGCCTGGATGCCTTTGACGAGTACAGCGTCGATGCCATCCAGATCGGCACCCGCAACATGCAGAATTTCGACCTGCTGAAAGAGGTGGGACGCACGCAGACGCCGGTGATTCTCAAGCGCGGCATGTCGGCCACCATCAAGGAGTGGCTGATGTCGGCCGAGTACATTGCGGCCGGCGGCAACCACAACATCATTTTCTGCGAGCGCGGCATCCGCACTTTCGAAACCGCTTACCGCAACGTGCTGGATGTCACCGCCATTCCGGTTCTCAAGAAGGAGACGCACCTGCCGGTGATCGTCGATCCGAGTCATGCCGGCGGCAAGGCGTGGATGGTCCCCGCCCTGGCCCGTTCGGCCGTAGCGGCCGGGGCCGATGGCCTGTTGGTGGAGATGCACCCGACCCCCTGTGAGGCGTGGTGCGATGCCGATCAGGCCATTGAACCCGGTGAGCTGAATGCACTGATGGAAGAACTCAGGGGTATTGCCAAAGCCATCGGTCGGGACGTCTGAGGTCCTGGTGCGACGTTTGGCGATCATTGGCGTCGGGCTGATCGGCGGCTCTCTGGCCCGCGCCTTGCGGGCATCCGGGAGCATTGGAGAAATCATCGGCTGCGGTCGCAACGAGGAGCAGCTGGAGCGGGCGGTCGAATTGGGCATCATCGACCGTTACAGCACCGATGCGGCGAAGGCCGTCGATGGGGCCGAAATGGTCGTCATCGGAGCGCCGGTGGGGGCAATGGAAACCATTCTGGAAACCATTCGCCCCCGCTTGGCCGACGGCGCCGTGATCACCGATGTGGGGAGCACTAAAGGATCGGTGGTGGAGGCGGCCCGCCGGGTATTCGGGGTTCGCTGTCCGCCCGGATTCGTTCCGGGTCATCCCATTGCGGGCACCGAGCGTAACGGCGTCGAGGCCTCCTTTGCTGAGCTGTTTCAGCAGAGACGGGTGATTCTCACGCCGCTGCCGGAGACCGATGCCGATGCCACGGCGGCGGTGCGGACCATGTGGGAGAAGGCCGGCGCAGTGGTCGAGACCATGACGCCGGAACATCACGATGAGGTGTTCGCTGCCACCAGCCACTTGCCCCACCTGCTGGCCTACGGTCTGGTCAATACACTCGCCACCCTTGATGAAAAGGTGGAAATCTTCCGTTACGCCGCTGGCGGCTTCCGGGACTTCACCCGCATCGCCTCGAGTAACCCGCGTATGTGGCACGACATCTGTCTGGCCAACCGCGATGCACTTCTGACAGTGATGGATCGTTTTGAAAACGATCTGCATCGCATCCGGCAGGCGGTTGAAGCCGGCGAGGGGGAGTACCTGCTGGAGGTTTTCGAGCGCGCCAAAGAGGCGCGCGACCGATTCGTAGACAAGGCGGAAGAATAGATAACCACGGGGAACACGGGGTCCAAGGGGGGTAAAACCCCTTGTTTGATTCAATTCTCCCCGTGTTCCCCGTGAACCCCGTGGTTAATAAAGATGCCAACGACTAACGACAAAGTGGAATTTTTGGTCAAACCGGGCGGACGTCTCTCCGGGCGGATTCGGGTGCCGGGCGATAAGTCGATCTCCCATCGTTCCATCATGCTCGGCTCGTTGGCCGATGGCGTGACGGAGGTCAGCGGTTTCCTTGAGGGGGAGGACAATCTGGCCACCCTCGATGCCTTTCGGCAGATGGGGGTCCGCATCGAAGGCCCGGAGGAGGGCCGGGTGCGGATCGAGGGCGTCGGCCTGCATGGTCTGAAGCAACCCCAAGAACCGCTCTATCTGGGAAATTCGGGGACTTCCATGCGTCTGTTGGCCGGCTTGATGGCCGGGCAGGCTTTCGATCTCGAAATGCGTGGCGATGCCTCGCTTTCCAAGCGTCCCATGCGCCGGGTCACGGATCCGTTGACGTCCATGGGGGCGCGGCTGGAGACCTCTCCGGATGGCACGCCGCCCATCCGCATTCGCGGCGGTGCGTCGCTGCGGGCGATCCATTACGACCTTCCCGTGGCCAGTGCACAGGTGAAGTCGTGTCTTTTGCTCGCCGCTCTGTATGCCGACGGGCGAACCTGCGTCACCGAACCGGCCCCCACCCGGGACCACACCGAACGGATGCTCGCGGGTTTCGGTTATCCGGTTGTCAAGACCGGTTCGACGGTTTGCGTCGAGGGCGGTGGGCGATTGACAGCCACCCCGATCGAGGTGCCGGCCGATATCTCCTCGGCGACGTTTTTCATGGTCGGTGCAGCCATCGCGGAGGATTCCGATGTGCTCCTGGAACATGTGGGCATCAACCCCACTCGCATCGGTGTCATCAACATACTGCGTCTGATGGGCGCGGAACTGGAATTGATCAATGAACGTGAGGTCGGTGGCGAACCGGTGGCGGATATCCGGGTCCGGGGTAGCCGACTCAAGGGGATCCGCATTCCCGAGGAACAGGTGCCGCTGGCCATTGACGAGTTCCCCGCACTTTTCGTGGCGGCGGCTTGCGCCGAAGGTGAAACGTTACTGACCGGAGCCCGGGAGCTGAGGGTAAAGGAGAGTGATCGCATTCAGGTGATGGCCGACGGTCTGATCGCACTCGGCATCGATGCCCGCCCCACTGAAGACGGTATGGTGATTCAGGGGGGGCTCTCGGCGGGGAACGGTGGACAGCCACGGCGACCACCGCATCGCCATGGCTTTCGCCATGGCGGCACTGCGGGCAAACGGGGCAATCCGCATCCGGGACTGCGCCAACGTCAACACCTCCTTCCCGGGCTTCGTCGATTTGGCCGCCGGGGCGGGACTCTCGGTAACGGAATCGCACTGACGGGCTCGCCGCCGCTAACGGCTGGGTTTGAGCGGGTTTGCGATATGGGGTCATTGGCCGCCAGTGCGGCTCCAAACGGCACAATGAGGCTACAATGAGTCGGAATAACGTCCCGGTTGTTACGGTTGACGGGCCCAGCGGGGTCGGAAAGGGCACCATCAGCCAGTTGCTGTCCGCCCGCCTGGGTTGGCATTTTCTGGACAGTGGCGCCCTCTACCGCCTCACCGCGCTCGCCGCCAAGCGGCGGGGGGTGGCACTGGACAACGAGGAGGCCCTTAGCGAGCTCGCCGGCAGTCTTGACGTCCGTTTTGAGGCGGGAGAGCACGGCGGGACCGCCATCGTCTTCCTTGAAAATCAGGATGTTACCGCAGACATACGGACGGAGACGTGCGGCAGTGATGCCTCTGTGGTGGCTGCGCTTCCCGGTGTCCGTGAGGCACTTTTGCGGCGACAACGCGCTTTTCGACGCTCCCCGGGGCTGGTTGCCGACGGCCGGGACATGGGTACTGCGGTGTTTCCGGATGCCCCGGCCAAGTTTTTTTTGACGGCCAGCCCGGAAGTGAGGGCCGAAAGGCGTTATAACCAGTTGAAGCAAAAGGGTTTGGGTGTTAGCCTAGCCAGTCTTCTGCAAGAGATAGCCGAGCGGGACGAGCGGGACAGCAATCGTAGCGCTTCACCGCTTCGGCCTGCAGAAGACGCAGTAGTGGTCGACACTTCCGAACTCGGCGTGCAAGACGTGTTCGAAAAAGTGATGTCGTCCCTCGCTGAACAGATCGCAGTAGAGTGAAATACGGGGATTCGCAGACGCCGCGAATCGGAATTAGTCATCAGCCCAACTGCCTCGCCCTGGCGACGCGGTTTTTTATTTTCAGGTTACGGAGTAATGAGCGAAAGCTTTGCAGAACTTTTTGAACAGAGTCTGACCAACACCCAGATGCGCCCCGGTTCCATCGTGACCGGCACCGTGGTGGATGTAGGCCAGGAAGTGGTTGTCGTAAACGCTGGACTGAAGTCGGAGGGCATCATCCCGACCGACCAGTTCCTCAACGAGAACGGCGAACTGGAAGTGCAGGTCGGAGATGAGGTGGAAGTTGCGCTGGAGGCCGTGGAAGACGGCTTCGGAGCCACCCGCCTGTCACGTGAGAAAGCGAAGCGTGCCGAGACCTGGAATCGTCTGGAAGAGGCTTCCGAGGCCGGCGAAACCGTAACCGGTAAAATCGTCGACAAGGTCAAGGGCGGTTTCACCGTCGAACTCAAAGATATCCGCGCATTCCTGCCGGGTTCTCTCGTGGATGTCCGCCCGGTGCGCGACACCACCTACCTCGAAGGCAAAGAACTCGAGTTCAAGGTTATCAAGCTGGACCGTCGCCGCAACAACGTCGTGGTCTCCCGTCGTGCCGTCGTCGAGGCCGAAACCTCCGAAGAGCGCGAGGCTCTGCTGGAGAACCTGCAGGAAGGCCAGGTGGTCAAGGGTATCGTCAAGAACCTGACCGATTACGGCGCCTTTGTGGACTTGGGTGGCATTGACGGTCTTCTGCATATCACGGACATGGCCTGGAAGCGGGTCAAGCACCCCTCCGAAATCGTCAATGTCGGCGACGAGATCGACGTCAAGGTTCTCAAGTTCGACCGCGAGCGCAATCGTGTTTCCCTGGGGCTCAAACAGTTGGGCGAGGACCCGTGGGAAGATATCACCCGCCGGTATCCGGAAAGCACCCGACTGTACGGCAAGGTTACCAACCTTACCGATTACGGTGCCTTCGTGGAGATCGAAGAGGGTGTTCGAGGGACTGGTCCACGTTTCCGAAATGGATTGGACCAACAAGAATATTCACCCCTCCAAAGTTGTTCAGCTGGGCGACGAAGTAGAGGTGATGATCCTCGATATCGACGAGGAGCGCCGCCGTATCTCCCTGGGCATGAAGCAGTGCGCCACGAACCCGTGGGAAGAGTTTGCTGCCACCCACAACAAGGGTGAGAAGATTTCGGGTAACATCAAATCCATTACCGACTTCGGTATTTTTATCGGTCTGGATGGTGGTATCGACGGCCTCGTTCATCTCTCCGACATCTCCTGGAGCGAGACCGGCGAAGAGGCGGTCCGCAACTACAAGAAGGGCGAAGAAGTCGAAGCGTCCATCTTGGCCATTGATGCCGAGCGCGAGCGTATCTCTCTGGGAATCAAGCAGCTCGAGCAGGATCCGTTCTCCTCGTTCGTTGCCGAGAATCCGAAAGGCAGCATCGTCAAGGGTGTGGTCAAGGAAGTGGATGCCAAGGGTGCCGTCATCGAACTTGCCGACCAGATGGAAGGCTACCTGCGCGCCTCGGAGCTTTCCCGGGACCGCGTCGAGGATGCCCGTACGGTGCTGAATGAGGGTGAGGAGGTCGAGGCCCGGTTTATCGGCGTCGATCGCAAGAACCGCACCATCAATCTTTCCATCAAGGCCAAGGATATGAAGGAAGAAGCCGACGCCATGCAGGATTACAACCGTCAGTCAGCGGTGGTCAATCCGACCTTGGGCGACTTGCTCAAGGAGCAGATGGAGAAGAAGAACGACTAACCAGCAGCAAGATAGGAGGTCCGGCTTGGAGCCGGACCTCCATTCTCTCGCGGATATAACGATGACAAAATCCGAACTGATCGAGATACTTGCCAGTAAACAGTCGCAGCTTGCCCATAAAGATGTGGAGCTAGCAGTAAAGACGGTGCTGGAGTACATGGCTCAGGTGCTGGCCAGTGGTGATCGAATCGAAATCCGCGGCTTTGGCAGCTTTTCGCTGCATTACCGGCCCCCTCGCATGGGCCGTAATCCCAAGACCGGTGAAGCGGTTTCCCTCGGTTCGAAGTTCGTGCCCCATTTTAAGCCCGGAAAAGAGTTACGCGACCGTGTCAATGAAGGCATGGAACGTGGCTTGGAAATCCAGGACAACGGTGTCCACTAAACGGCAACTTTCCGTTTTTCTCGCCCTTTTTATTTCCGTGGAAACGTCAAATAGCCCGCTCTCCACCCGTCGTTGAAGGCCAGCGCTGCTTGCCTCCGACGCAAGTCATGTTCGGGCAGGCTCGGTTGGAGTATCGGCACCCGTTTGTAGTATCTTGCCTACTGAATTGACTGGCCGTTCCGGCGTTTTGGGGTAGAGAGTGAAACGTATTCTAGCCTTCATCATTCTGCTATGTTTCGCCGCCGTAGGGCTCGGGTTTACCGTGCTGAATGCGGGCGATGTTCACCTTAACTATTACTTTGGCGAAGCTGTGCTTCCTTTGGCCCTCGTCGTCGTAGCGACGCTCATGGTCGGAGCGTTGCTGGGTCTCCTGCCCGCAATCGGGGTAATCCTGGCGAGAAAACACGACAATAATCGTTTGCGTCGACGGCTGCAGTTAGCCGAGCAGGAGATCCAAAACCTAAGGGAACTGCCGGTTCGGGACCGTCACTGAAGATGATGCTGGAGCTGCTCTTTCTGTTGCTGCCGGTGGCTGCTTTTTCGGGTTGGTGGATCGGAAGGCGCTCCGGCGGGGTGGCGAATGAAAGGGGAGATGCCCGATTTTCCTCGGATTATTTCAAGGGTCTCAATTTCCTCCTGAACGAGCAGCCGGATAAGGCTATCGAGGTTTTCGTCCACATGCTGGAGGTGGACAGCGAAACGGTCGAGACGCACTTCGCATTGGGAAACCTTTTCCTGCGACGCGGAGAAGTCGACCGTGCCATTCGCATTCACCAAAATCTGATTGCCCGTCCAACACTGACTCGAGAGCAGCGGAACCAGGCGCTATTTGAACTGGGGCGGGACTATATGCGAGCCGGTCTGCTGGACCGGGCCGAAAGCCTCTTTCTCGAACTGGTGGAGGACGGCGCCTACGGCTCCCCATCGCTTCAGCAACTGGTGGAAATCTACCAGCAGGAGAAAGAGTGGGAAAAGGCCATCGATACCGCACGGCGGCTTGATGGTCGATCGGGCAAGCAAATGCGACCCGTCATCGCCCATTTCTTCTGTGAACTGGCCGAAATGGAATTGGGGAAAGGGAGCTCAGGACAGGCTCAGAAAATGGTTAAGAAAGCGCTTTCCGAAGACAGGAGCTGTGTACGCGCCAGTCTCATCGAAGGGGGGCTGCTGTTAGTTGCGGGGAGTCCGAAAGCTGCGCTCAAGGCCTACAAGCGGGTGGAGCAGCAGGACCCGGATTACCTGCCGGAAGTGATTGAGCCGGTGCAGGCCTGTTACAGCGCACTTCAGCGATCGTCGGAAGCCACCTCCTTCCTGCAGGATGTTTTGCAACGCCATGGATCGGCAAGCATCGCGCTGGCCCTGGTCGAGCAGCTTAGGCGACAAGAGGGTGAGGAGCGCGCTGTTGAATTCATGACCGACTATCTTGAGCGGCATCCCTCAGTGCGCGGTATGTCACGGCTCATTGAGTTGAAAGCAACCGGTTCCGAGGAAGCCCAACAGCAGGATTTCGCGATCCTCCAGAATCTGGTGGACAACATCCTCACCGGAAAACCGATCTATAAATGTGGAAACTGTGGTTTTACGGGGCGAACGCTTCATTGGCAATGTCCGAGCTGCAAACAGTGGAGCACCATCAAGCCCATCCATGGTATCGAAGGGGAGTAGACCTGAACGATGGCTGATAGCGGCCCCAGAATCATTGTGGCGCTGGATTACTCCAGCACAAAGCAGGCGCTGGAACTCGTTGAGGGACTGAACCCGAAACGATGTCGCCTGAAGGTTGGCAAGGAGTTGTTTGTCCGGGGCGGGCCGCAACTGGTGGAGCGCCTGGTAGCGGACGGCTACGATGTGTTTCTCGACCTGAAGTTTCACGACATTCCCAACACCGTGGCCCGAGCCTGCGAGGCAGCCGCCGATCTGGGAGTATGGATGGTCAATGTTCATACCTTGGGCGGGCGCCGAATGATGGAAGCGGCGCGCGATGCCCTCGACAAGCGGCAAAGCCGTCCTCTACTGATCGGGGTGACCATTCTTACCAGCATGGCAAGGGAAGACCTGGAAGAGGTTCGGCTGCCCGGCGATCCGGAAGCCAATGTCCTGCATTTGGCGGGACTGGCGGAACGCGCCGGTCTGGACGGGGTGGTTTGCTCTCCGAAAGAAGTCGCGGCCTTGCGACGTCAGATCTCAGGTGATTTTCGCCTGGTGACCCCGGGGATCCGTCCGCTTTGGGCGGCGACGGGCGATCAGAAGCGGATCACCACGCCCTGGGACGCGATCGAGCTGGGAAGCAGTTACCTGGTGATCGGCCGGCCCGTCACGGGCGCTTCCGATCCCTTGGATGCCCTTCGAAAGATTGAAGAGGAAATCGGCGCCCAACCGGTGTAGAAGCCAGCATCAGTCCGAGGCGGGCTCCCCCAGCCCCATGTTCTGTTCCTTCAACTTGTGTATCTCATCGCGCACGTTCGCAGCCTCCTCGAATTCGAGGTTACGGGCGTGCTCGTACATTTTCTCTTCCAACTCCTTGAGTCTCCGCTTGAACTCGGCAGGACCCAGGCCGGCATACTCCATCACCTCTTCGGCGACCTTGGCGTAACGCTTTGGTGTGCCGGGAGCCCCCGGATAGCCGGTCTCCAGAATATCGCGCACGGCCTTTTGAATACCCTTCGGGGTGATACCGTGAGCTTCGTTATGGGCAATCTGTTTTGTGCGCCGGCGATCGGTTTCGTCGATGGCACGGCGCATGGAGCCGGTGATCGTATCGGCGTAAAGGATCGCCTTGCCATGCACATTGCGCGCGGCCCGCCCGATCGTCTGGATAAGTGACGTTTCGGAACGCAGAAACCCTTCTTTATCGGCATCCAAAATAGCGACCAGCGAGACTTCGGGCATATCCAGACCTTCGCGCAGCAGGTTGATACCCACCAGCACGTCGAATTCGCCCAAGCGCAGATCACGGATGATCTCCATCCGCTCCACCGTATCGATATCGGAGTGCATGTAGCGGACCCGGCACCGTGTTCCTCCAGGTAGTCGGTCAGATCCTCGGCCATCTTTTTGGTGAGGGTGGTGACCAGGATCCGTTCCCTGTTTGCGGTGCGCTTGCGGATCTCCGAGAGGAGGTCGTCCACCTGGGTCGTCGCGGGACGGACCTCCAGTTCCGGGTCCACCAGCCCGGTAGGACGCACCACTTGCTCCACCACCTCGCCGGAGTGTGCCGCTTCGTATTTGCCCGGCGTGGCAGAGACGAAGATGGTCTGCGGCGCCCTCTGTTCGAACTCTTCAAACTTCAAGGGGCGGTTATCCAGGGCTGACGGCAGGCGAAAGCCGTAGGTGACCAGGTTTTCCTTTCGCGAACGGTCGCCCCGGAACATGGCCCCGATCTGGGAGATCGTGACATGAGTCTCGTCGACAACCAGCAGAGCATTGTCCGGCAGATAATCGAAAAGCGTCGGCGGCGGCTCACCCGGGGAGCGTCCCGAGAGATAGCGCGAGTAGTTTTCGATCCCCGAGCAATAGCCCAGCTCAAGCATCATCTCGATATCGAAGCGGGTGCGCTGCTCCAGGCGCTGCGCCTCCACGAGCTTGTTGGCGGCGTAGAGTTCATCGAGGCGGGCCTTGAGCTCTTCCTTGATGTGGTCGATCGACTCCAGAATGGTCTGGCGCGGCGTGACGTAATGGGTCTTGGGGTAGACGGTCAGCCGCGGGACCCGGGCGAGGACCTCGCCGGTGAGCGGGTCGAAATAGGCCAGGGATTCGATCTCATCATCAAACAGCTCGACTCGCACGGCCTCGCGCTCGGACTCCGCCGGGAAGATATCGATAATCTCCCCACGCACCCGGTAAGTACCGCGCTGCAGTTCGGTGTCATTACGGGTGTATTGCAGTTCCGCCAAGCGGCGCAGGATCTGCCGCTGATCGACCGTCTCGCCGCGTGACAGGTGCAGCACCATTCCCAAATAGGACTGGGGGTCACCCAGACCGTAGATGGCTGAAACCGTCGCCACCAGAATGGTATCCGGCCGTTCGAGCAGGGCCTTGGTGGCCGAAAGCCGCATCTGCTCGATATGGTCGTTAATGGAGGCGTCCTTCTCAATATAGGTATCCGAGGCGGGGACATAGGCTTCCGGCTGATAGTAGTCGTAGTAGGAGACGAAATACTCCACGGCGTTTTCGGGAAAGAACGCCTTCATTTCCCCATAGAGCTGGGCCGCCAGGGTTTTGTTGTGGGCCATGATCAGGGTCGGGCGCTGCAACTCCTCAATCACATTGGCGATGGTGAAGGTCTTGCCCGAGCCGGTCACCCCCAAGAGGGTCAACCCGGCCTCTCCGGCACTCAGGCCTTCAGTGAGGCGGTGAATCGCCTCAGGCTGGTCCCCCGCAGGGGAATAACCTGAACTCAGAATAAATGACTTGCTCATAGGGGGATTTAGGTGCGCGAAGCGTTCAAGTATATTAGGGTAATTTGATTCAAATCCTAAGTGTCGAGGAGCTTTTCTTGGATATCCAGCTGTCCCATCGTGTTCAGACCGTCAAACCGTCGCCCACCCTGGCCGTCACCGCGCGCGCCAAGGAACTGAGGGCGCAGGGCAAGGACATCATCGGCTTGGGCGCCGGCGAACCCGACTTTGACACTCCCGAACACATCAAGGAAGCGGCTATTGCAGCTATTCGGGGCGGCTTTACCAAATACACGGCCGTGGATGGTACACCGGGTCTGAAAGATGCGGTAATCGAAAAGTTCCGCCGTGACAATGCGCTGGACTACCGCCCGGAGCAGGTTTTGGTCTCCAGCGGCGGCAAGCAGAGCTTTTATAATATGGCCCAGGCGCTGCTGAATCCCGGTGACGAGGCCATCATTGCCGCGCCCTATTGGGTGTCATACCCGGACATGGTGCTGCTGGCCGAAGGCCGCCCGGTGATTATCGAAGCCGGCATCGAGCAGGGTTTCAAGATCACCCCTGAGCAGCTTCAGGCCGCTATTACCCCACGAACCCGGCTCGTGGTACTCAACAGTCCTTCCAACCCGACCGGCGTGGCCTACAGCAAGGCCGAACTCGCGGCTCTCGGTGAGGTGCTAAAGCAGTATCCCGAAGTGGTCATCGCTTCGGATGATATGTACGAGCACATACTGTGGGCCGACGAGCCGTTCTGCAACATCGTCAATGCCTGCCCGGAACTCTACGACCGGACCGTTGTGATGAATGGTGTCTCCAAGGCCTACTCAATGACGGGTTGGCGCATCGGCTACGCAGCCGGGCCCCAGACACTGATTCAGTCGATGAAAAAAATCCAGTCGCAGAGTACCTCCAACCCGGCTTCCATTTCCCAGGCCGCGGCGGAAGCGGCCCTGAACGGGGACCAGTCCTGCATTCAGGAAATGTTGAAGGCCTTCAAGGAGCGCCACGATTTCGTCGTTGAGCGCCTGAACCGAATCAGGGGTGTGAACTGTCTCGCCTCTCAGGGTGCATTTTACAGCTTCCCCGACATGAGCCAGGCGATCGATGCCACCGGCGTTGTAGAGGATGATGTGCAATTCGCCGAGTATCTGTTGAATGAGGCCGAAGTCGCCCTGGTACCGGGCTCTGCATTCGGCAAGGCCGGCTACATGAGGTTGTCGTTCGCCACCAGCCTCGACAACCTGCGCGAAGCCCTGGACCGCCTTACTCGGCTTCTGGGTGAAGAGTAGGAAAACGCTGACGTCCCTTTGGGACAATTCCTACAGAGTTAAGCTTTCATGCCGGCCCTCGGTGACCTAGAGTTATCAGTGTCACAGGGAAGTGGTCGCGACAGGGACGTCGACAGGCCCCCGAGAGGCTGCACCGCAAGGTGTGGCCTCTTTCTTTTTCAAGGGTGTTGACCGCACCGGCGTCGGTCGGTAGTATACGCGGCCTCAAGTAATTCCCCGGTAGCTCAGTCGGTAGAGCAAGTGACTGTTAATCACTGGGTCGGCGGTTCGAGCCCGTCCCGGGGAGCCAAATAAAGCTGATAAATCAGCAACTTAAGAGCCTCGCCAAGTGCGGGGCTTTTTCGTTTCTGGGGCTTGTCACCGGATTTGTAACAGACGGAGAGCAACTGGCGGGCGCGAAGTGCTCCTGAGCCGCTTTTCATAAAAATCCGGTAGGGGTGCGGCGATGGCCACAAAAAACCCGCCAGGGCGAACCGTGGCGGGGTCTGGTGGTGGCTGGCTTGGATGAGGCCTATAAGGTGGGCTGAACCGCGATGCTCCCAGCTGGCAGTATGTTCGCCAACAGCTTTTCCCGCTCCTCGTCATCCTCTCTTGAGAGAAAAACGGTTGACTGTATGACCCGAGCGGTCGGGTGTTCCGGCCGGAGAGCCTCAAGGGCCGTTCTCGCATCTTCGGCAGCTTCAAAGAATGCCGAGATCCAGGCGTGGTGCACGTTGCCGTGTTTTTCGCCGACATAATAAAAAGTGACCTTTGCCGGCGAATCCGTTTCCTGAATATGATCCATGATGTCTCCTTAATCTGTTCATATTGCCCGCCAGGGCGGGAACCTGGCGGGCTGTAGTGAATGCAGTTGTGTTTACTTTTTCTCGCCGGATTTGGCCGCTTCGTTCACGGCCGAGTTATTCAGAAGGTAAGTCGATTCAACGTAGGCCGTAGAGGCACAATCTCCGATCTCTCCCAACATCGTGAGCAACATTCCCAAATCAGCTGCAGTGCTTTCGTCCAAACCATCTCCATCGGTATGCGAAGCTTGAGAAATGACTTCCCCCAAGCCGCGTACACCAGCGAAGAAGTGAACGAGCGTATTTTCGGATCCTTGCTTTTGCCGCTCTATCATCTTGCGTTCGCTGGCAGTGAGTACGCCGCCAGATTCGAGCCGGCGAAGTATTCGGGTGTCAGTTGGACGGGACTCAAAGATATCGCGTGCAAACGGGGTGGGCTGATTGGTTTCCATGTTCATTCTCCTGTCCTTTGCGCCGGTGTGATTTTTGTGACATTTCCACTGGCCCGGCGACTGGGCTCTAGCAAGCTGCCTCACGTCCTCCAGCATGTAGGCCGCCAGTGTCACACGGGCGGCATGTAGCCCAGCATCACCCCAACCGCCCTCAATTGCGTCGCCTACCGCGGTAATCCCGATGATGCCGTTCTCCAGGCGTTGAAAGGGCGAAGCTCCATCGATGTGGATCATCGTCTCGATCGCTTCGTCGGTGTTACTCTTCGCTGCACTCATTATTCACCTCCATATCAGGTGAGTTGTGGGAAGGGGTCGCAGCGGTGTTGCCGCACCGCTGCGGCCCCGCTACTTCTTTGCCTTCTCGATTAGATCGGTTAACAAGGCTGCCCTATCTGTTCCCCGGGCTTCCACTAACCGTCCGAGCTTGTCTATGGTTCCCTCGTGAAGCCAGGTGCACACGCGCCGCTTTCCGGATTGCTGTAATCGTTCCTCGTAAGCGCGCTGCTGTTCGCCCCTGGTGCCGTACTGTTTTTTTCTCGGTGCCATTGCCCCTCCTTAACGTCAGTGCCTGAATATTAAACATCAGTGCCTGATGTTTGGTCAATAGGGCAAAATTAAGGGGCGGTTTCCCGCCCCTTGCCTATCGCGCCGCCGGAGGATCTTCTGCAACCAATCAGAGCGGCCATAGGCTGACGGGGTTATTTCGGCACTCCACGTCTAATCCGGCATGGATGGAGCACAATCCACGCTAAAGCTTCTGTCCGTTGTTTCTCACGCATTTGGAAACGAGTTCGAGCCATTTGTCGGAAGGGAGCCCGTCGAGCCTCGATGAGGCCTCCAGAAGCTCCCGATGTTCTTCAATCGAAAGCTCACTTGGTACAGTTCCCAAACCTTTTGCTTTGGCGATAAGAGATACCGAGACCCGCAGATCTTTCAGCGCTTCGGTTTCTTTGCGGTATGTTCCAAACAGGTATTCGTCCACTTTCTACCCTCCGATCTGCTTCTGGTTGCCGGGAATGCTGTCAAGGCGATCAAACCGGATGCCAGCGGCCTCAGCCTCTGCCCGAATCTTCATGTAATTGGCTTCGGCTTTTGCCAGTTCCTCATCAAGGCTGACGATCATCTCCTGTCGTTTGGCAGAGTCGGGCCCGACCGTCTCCGGGTAATCGACCGACTGGAACAGGCGCCCGAGAACAGACTCAAAGAGCGGGGCATTCGCCTTCCCTGGTTCCTTTTGGCGCTCTTCGATTTCGTCGCACATGACGGCAAGAAAACCCACGATAGAAGGCGGATGGAATGCCCGCCCCTCGCCAATCTTCTTGTCTGTCAACAGGAAGAATCCGTTGGCCAAGGAATTTCCATGGAGTTTCCAACCCGGGCCGCGAGGGCGCTGCAGAAACTCGGAGCTGCTGCCGAAAGACTTGACGTAAAGCTCCTGTTGCTTTCGCCCCCATTCTGCTGCAATCGAAACGACCTCATCGCGAGGCAGAGGAAGCGCGTTGAGTTCTTCCCGCTTCTGTCGAAGTTCTTCGATTTTGAGCCGCAACCCGCGGGCCTGCTCTCCAACAGAGTTGATCGTTTTTTTAAGTCCCATGAAATCAAGCATGATGCCTGCTCCCTCTATTCTTAGCCGATGACATTGTTTTCCACGCCGCAAACGTGGTCACGTTTTTGAACTCTTTCTGAACACCATTGTCACGCTCCCATTCCGATCGCACGTTGGACTCGCTTAAACCACGCCGTTCCATTGCCGGAAACATGTAAGGCTTGATACCGCCCGCACCAGCTTCACCCAAAAGACGTGCGGCTGCGCCCGCCTCGTTGGGTTTGGCTTTCGATGGAATTGGTTTCGAATCTTCGGCTTTGCTTTCGGCTGCGGCCGCACTAATAAGCCCCAACTTCTGGGCCAGCGCTGCCCGATCCGCCCAGCCCATTTTTGAATAGACCTGGTCGCGGGCTTGGTGCTCGGACATGCCGCTTTGCTGGAAGTGGGCAACCATAGGAGCAAAGTGCTCAGGGCCGACTCGATTTTTCATGCTTTCCTCCGGCTGAAATCAATGACAGTTGCACGAATCGGGGCGAAGGGTCGAAACACCTCCATCGGCACGACGCGGTTTAACTCGGCCTCTAGGCGCCCGATGTCGTTTCCGTAGCGCTCGCGGATTTCCGGGCATTTCCAGCGCCGTATAATTTCCTTGGCGATCTCGCCTCGGATATTGATCTTGGTGTCGTCGCTCATGACGCATCCCATTCGTTTGAGGCTTCATCATCAGGCTTATCTTGTGCAACGACTATCGGGAACTCATTGCACACTTCCAAAAGGGTTCTCCAGGCGGGTAGGCCGTCCGGACCACTCCAACGGCGAGCATGAAAAAGTGCGGTACGCAATCCCGAAGCATTTGTCGGGGGCGCTCCATCACTGCACCAGCGCGGCCAGATGATGGCCTCGAACCGTTTGCAGTGCTGTTCTAACTCCCTTGCTCTTGCCGTTGGCGTTTCGGCTTCACACAGCCGCCAGGCTTGCCGCAGGTAGGCGTTTCGCCGTTGCAGCCGGTAGACGGTTCGCGCCGTTCGACCATTCCCCTCAGCGCCAACTTGAAACGCCTCGGCAAGGGGGATCTGTTCCTCAAGGAAGGCGGCCAGGGCTTCCGCCAACCACTCGGCCGATTCTTCCGGAGCTGGGCGCCCGCTTTGGCCTGCGTCGGCCAGGGCCAATAGGTGAGCCAGCGGCGGCGGTACTGTCGGGTCAGTCACCGCTGCCCCCTTGCCCCCCTTCTGCCAGCGGCGCGCCGCTGGCATTGCCAGGGGATTGCTCGGCGGCTTCGCAGTCGTCATCGGCTTCCCAGTAGAGTTCGGCGCAAAGGTCCGAAAACTCCTGGTCACTGCCGACGGTGCGAAGCCTGCCGGCGTTTTCGTCAAGCAACTCTTGAAACCGCTCCAGGCGGCAATACCAAAGCTCCGCGTTCAGGTGATCGCGCTTCAAGTCGGCCAATTGCTGTTTCAGCTGCTCGGCTTCTGTTTTGTGGCGGTTGAGTTCCCCGACTGCCCCGCGAAAAACCCGAGCCCGGAAGCGGCCGGCGTCGTCGCGGTGCATAATCTCGGTCGTGGCCCTGCGAGGATCGATCAGGCCGTCCGGGCCCGCGGTGATCCATCCCTTTTTCACCCACTGGCTCACCGTGTTCCGGCTGACCTCAAACATCCGCGCCAGCTCGCTCTGCCTCACCCGCAAGCCGGTGAGGTCGTCGGGCGAAAAGGACAACCATGGCTGATCGGGTGCCTCTTTGGGTGTTTCGTTGTCGGTTGTCATGTGGTCCCGCTCAAAGTTCACTATGTTCCAGTTTCACCGCCTAGCGAAATTCCGCGCGCTGCGTTACCCGCAGGGGGCGAAGTTCCAGGAGGACCCGCGCCGCTTCCCCGGGTTGCGGGTTATGCGGGGTTTTCGGGGTCAATTCCCGGCGTGCTTTGTTTTTTGTCACTGACAATTTTTCCGCGTAGGGGTAGAAATACTCCGCATTACCCCGCAAACCCCGCAGACCTGACGAACCATCTGGCCACCTTGGCGTGGCTGTCCGATGCGGCCTGTTGGAGTTGGAGGCCATCCACAATCCGATCCTTGTGTCGCCGGAGCCAGCCACCCAAGCGGCGGCTGTCCATCTTGTCGCCGGCCGCGCCTTGGATGGCATCACGCAGTTCCCCATTGGCCACCTCGGTTCCACCATCAAACCTGGGGTGGCTCTCCCTGGCCTTAGCGATTGCCTCCTGTACCGTGGTGGGCGTGTCCTCGAACATCGCCCGCCATGCGGCAAAGAGGGCGCGGGTTGTCTCTAGGTCGGGGTCTGTCTCTCTCAGCGCTTCTGCCGGCTGTAGCGGGTCAGGAAAGCCCGCCCATACCAGAGGGCGGCGAACAAGCCGGTCCCAGTCGGAAAAGCCGCCGTATGCCGCCAGGTCGGGCACGTCCGGTGCGCCTGCTGCGAGGTAGGCGAGGGGGATGGTCAGCGCATCACGGATCAGTGAGCCCCGGCGCTTTCTCACGTAGCCAATAGCGTCACGTCTGAATTTGCGCTGCTCTGGTCGCTCTGTGCGCGCATCCAGCCGGACCAGTGCCACCCGGCGGCGGAGATCCCCAATAATGGTTAGGTTGTTCCCTGTGGAAACTAAGGTGGTGTGGGTCGGAACGGTTGCCATTGCCGAGACACCAAGCGGACGGAACTGTACGCTCGACTGTGTGAGCATTTGGCAGAGCAGGGCACCTTTGAGTGGGGTTTCGATATTGTCGGCAACGAGAAGGGGATCGCCAGCCAGTAGAGCAGAGTAGAGGCGTTTCTCGGTTTCCGCCTCATCATCACCAAGGGCCAACATCGCGGCGGACCTTCCTAATGCAATCGCGCTGATAACTTCGGCCAGAAGGCTTTTCCCTGTGCCAGGTGTTGGGGCCGAGATTGCAATCATGGGTGCTGCAGGGAGTGAACGTCTGACGAGAGCAGTGATTACCCCGGCGACTGCAGCAACGTGATCGGCCTCGTCTACAAACGGGAAGGTACTGAAGGCTTCCATCAGCCGACCGGCCGCCGCTTGGGCGTCTTCTTTGGGAGGGGACTCGGGCGGCCTTTTGTAGCCCTTTGGAACAGATGCTAGATAGAGCCCTGAAGAGTGATAGCCAGGGTGGTCTATTACCGCCCCATGTGGGGTCAGGGTCGGAGCCTCTACAACACCATGCAACGGCAACAATTCGGGCCAGTGGCCGCGAGAGAGGACAGATTCAGCAGTGCGCCGGGGGCAGTCCATCACCCGATAATCCTTCGCTCGACTGTCGTATTTGAAATGATTCGCTGCCTTGGTCGCCAGTTCCGCCAGATGCGCTGCATCGATTCGGTGCATAAGGACCGCACCCGCAGGCCGCTTTATGTATCCTTCCTCTTCAGAAGGAAGCACGTGGACCCGGTAGAGTCCGCCGCTCCATACATAGATGCCGTGTGAACGAATCGCTGCGAGGATCTCATCTATGATGGTCGGCAGCTCACCGGGGTTATGAAAAATGTTAGGGCGTTCTTCTTCATCACTGATCATGGCGAGCCCTGGAAAGTTGCATTGAGAATGACTTCCACCGCGCCAAGCCTCAATCCATAAAGCCCATCGTGAACACCTCTCATGCCAAAGTAGAAAGAGGTTTTTCGGGATAACTCCGGGAACAGTTTTAACGCGGCAGCAAGCTGGCTTCTGGCTTCTTCTCTGGATTTTGCGGAAACAAATGCACGTGCTGTGTTCATTCCCGATTGGAATCCACGCTCATAAGCGTGAAGCAGTCCTCTTGGTACATCTTCCCAGTTAACTTCGCCATTGAAGTGCTGCGTTGTGGACTTGCGGCCACTGCTCACCTCGCACCTCCGCGACGCCATGAACGCTTGGAACGCCTATTCAGGCGGGAAGGCTTGATGTAGCCCGCTGAGTCTTGGTTCGACTTGGTGCAGCGGCGGCACATAGGGCCGGAGTCAAGAGCGGTCAAAGGGCGACTACACCGCTTGCATCGTGCGGCATCTTGATTGGCCACGTCAGCCCCTGGCGGGGCAGCAACGGCTTGGGAGTTTTCGCTGTTCACCGTACCCCTCCCCTGTGCCGCTGTTCACGGCTGCCTCTGACGGGTTGCGGCTGCTCTTGTCCAATGAGCCACTGGCGAACGGCTTGCCGGTTGTAGTAGGGGCGCCGACCAATTAGCGTGCGGGGCGGTCCGATGCGCTGGGCGTGCCAGCGTTCCAGGGTACGGCGAGTTATCTCCAACTCATCTGCGAGCTGGTCAGGGGTGAGGAAGTCGGCCAGTAGGGGCGCGGCAGAAGGTGCCGAATCGTGCGCGGCAGTGCTGTTTTTCATGTGACTGGCTCCCGTGCTGTTGTGGATGGCTGGGGCCAGTGTTTTGGTGGCTGGCCCCGTCGCTGTGTGGGGCCAATAATGCGGTCGATGTCGTTCGGTGGTGCGGGTCCAAATGGCGCTAGGTTTGAACCGGGTTACAGGTACTTTTGTAGCTTAGGAAGGTGTGCGTAAGCGTGGCGCGGATATCGAGCTAGAAACTTGCGCTTTTTGTCGTCTGAAAGTTTCCCGAAATGCTCGCTCAATATGGGGCCACCTCCGATGGCTGGTTTATCATCCCTTCGGAACATCCTGCTCCATTTCTTTTCGAACTTGTCTATTAGCGTTGCATGAGCGTATCGGGGAATAAGAGCCGGTCCTCTTGATGTGGCAGGGTTATCTTCGAGCTGAACGCTAACGATGTATGCCGCGTCCCTAATCGTGAGATCGAACATCAAGCGCAGTTTATGTATTTCGATCATGAGCGTTTCTTCGAACTGCTCTATAATCGCATTCCGCATCGCATTGCCGCTTTTCCCTGGTTTTTTCAACCCCATCGCCCGATCCATTTCTAACGCTCCTTGTTTCTTGTGCCACTCCTCCAAGGCATCGGCGAGCCAATCGAGGATACCGAGTGGCGGATAGAGACCGGCCCGATGGCACAGGATGAAAGACTCAATGGCGTGGACCGGGTTGCCCGATTCTTTGAACTGCTTATCGCGGTGAAGCAGCGCTGGCCAATACTCTGCATCCGGATCGGCATCGATAATTGCCGACTCAGTGACAAAAAGATTGAGTTGTGCATCCGGTTGGATAACCGTCCGGGGCGGGTGTTTGACAAAGACCTCCCTCACGATCTGGCTTTCTTCTTGAGTGGTCATGCTTTTGTGCCTCCCGTCGCCAGGATGGAGATCACCTTGCCGCTTTCAGTGCTTCCGTCAACGATCCCTATTAGGCGTTGCTCCCAAGCCTCCAGGGCCGTGCGCTTTTCCTTGATGTAGGTGTGGTGGTTGTAGACGGCTTCGATCCCTTTCACCGAATGCCCGATCACCCGCTCTGCAATCTCCGGACCTATTCCGGCAGCACTTAGGCCAGTGCGGCAGGTTCGGCGCAGGTCATGGGGTGTCCAGTGGCCCCAAGTCGAATGTGCCGTATTGCCTAGCTCTGCCAGCCGGCGCTTTACGGCACGATCCAGAGCGTTGATCGTGAGTCCACCATTGGGACGAGCGGCAAACACGTGATCGCCCGCCTTCCACGTTCTCCGAGCCGACAGGCGGTCGACTTCCTCTTTTGCGGCCTCAACGAGCTGCAGGGCGGTTTCGGTCAGCGGAACATCATGATCGGCCTGATCCTTACCTCGGCGGGCGGCCGGAATAGTCCACACGTCGCCTCGGATTTCGCTGTGAGCCATACCGGCGACCTCGCCCGGTCGCTGGCCTGTCACTAAGATGAGTTTAAGAGCAAGGGCCGTCAGGAGATGAAGGCTGCAGTTCTCGGCATTGTTCCAGAAGGTTTGGATCTCGGTATCGTCCAGCACACGCCCTCGGGCCGTGGGCTTGAGGGCGTCGCGCCTGCCCTTGGGTTTGATGGCCTTGGGTTTGAGTCCCGCAGCCGGGTTAAACTCGATGTATTCCCGGTCCGCTGCCCACTCCAACATTCCCCGAACATAGGTCAACAGGTGGCGCGCCGCGGTTGGCTTGTCGGCACCCTTGGCTTCGACCAGTTCAATTACATCCCGGCGGCGAACGTCCCGGACCTTCATCTTGCCGATTACCGGGATCACGTCGCGGTCGAAGTAGCTTCGAACCGCTGCCCCGGACTTTAAGGCGTCCACATGAGCTTGGCAGTATTCGTCAACCAGATCGGCTACGGTCGGCTCGGTGCGGCGCTGGCGCGCTTCGGCCAGAACATCGATCCCACTATCGATTAGTCGCTTGAGGCGACCGGCCTCCTCCCTGGCGGCCGACAGGGACCACGTAGGCCAGCTACCTATGGTCTTGCGGCGGGCTACACCGTCAAAGGTATAGCGGAGAATGAAAGCCTTCCCACCGGCTGCAGTGATCCGCAACCCAAAGCCTCTTGGTGCGTCCCGGTGGTCGTCAAAGATGAACCGTTGCCCCTTCTCGGGCGGAACTTCCTGTTTGATGATCGCCTCGGAGAGCTTCGACATTGCTGACCTCGATTTGTCACCTGATTTGTAACACCCTGGAACGGTGTTGGCTTTCGTTGATTGTCGCAAAACGTCACTAGGTCAGCAAGCAATATCATTTTGTGTCAATGGCTTATAAGTGGCCCTCATCCTGTTTTGTAACAAATCAAGCACTTGAAGAAGGGGAAAAATTAGCCTGTTAATCACTGGGTCGGCGGTTCGAGCCCGTCCCGGGGAGCCAAATTTTAAAGAGCCCGATTCCTGTCCAGGTTTCGGGCTTTTTTGTGTCCGGGGTTTGCGTAACGGGAAGGTTTTTTTAGTGCTTGGCTCGCCTTGCCCTTCAAGCTCTCATGAGCCTTTCGGGTGTACTCGCTGCAGGTTGCCTTGCGTCACAGAAACCGGAGGACAGCCGAACCGGTCCGATTCGACTGATTCAGTGGATCGTAAAAAAGCCCGCATCCTTGGATACGGGCTTTTCAGATGCAGCTTCAGTCCGTTTGTGATATTTGCCCGGAACTACGATTTCTGTCTGTGGAGTCTGAGGGGCTGCGCTGGATCGGACTGGGAGCGCGACGTCTATTCCTCCGGCAGGCAAAAAGTCCTCAGATACTCCCGGAAATCGTCCCGTAGTTCCGGGTGACGGAGTGCATATTCAACGGTTGCTTGAAGGTAACCCAGCTTGCTTCCGCAATCGTAGCGCTTGCCTTTGAATCGATAGGCAAGGACCTGTTCATCTTCGATCAAATCGGCGATGGCATCGGTCAACTGAATCTCGTCACCGGATCCGGTTCCCGTCCGCTCAAGAAAATCGAAAATGCGCGGTGTAAGGATATAACGGCCGACGACGCCCAGTGTCGATGGCGCAACCTCCGGTTTGGGCTTCTCAATAATGCCATCGACTTTCGAGATGGCGCCCTCCATGGGCATGGCTTTAACGATGCCGTACTGGTCGGTCTTTTCCGGTTCAACATCTTCGACACCGATCAGACTGCAGTTGTAATATTCGAACTGCTTGCTCATCTGGGCGAGACAACCCGTTGACCCATCCGCGATCAAGTCATCGGCGAGGATAACGGCAAACGGTTCGTTGCCAACAGCCGGGCGAGCCTTCAGAACGGCATGACCGAGACCCAGAGCTTCAGTTTGGCGGATGTAAATACAGGTAACGTTGTCCGGAACGATCCCCCGGACAATTTCCAGCAGCTTGCTCTTGCCTCGAAACTCAAGCTCATGCTCGAGTTCGTAGGCTTTATCGAAGTGGTCAGGAATCGAGCGCTTGTTACGGCCGGTCACGAAAATCATTTCCGTCATACCGGCGGCCACGGCTTCCTCAACGGCATACTGGATCAGCGGCTTATCGACCACCGGAAGCATCTCTTTCGGGTTGGCTTTTGTAGCTGGCAAAAATCGAGTTCCCAAGCCCGCGACCGGGAAAACCGCCTTTGTAATCTTTTTCATATCTTCCTGGCTTTTGTGTTTATCACAACATCTATCCCCACTGCTCAATGTAGCATGTACAAGGCTCCTAATAGGACATCTGGTGAGGTTGTCAGGATAAGCCTACAAACAGTGACGGAAATATCCTACAGACTCGGATAGCAGGGTGCGATAGATTGGAGGCTCCACGGATGGTGTGCACGATAGGGACATCGAACTCAGCCAAGGGGCATGGCGGCCCTACACGGATGACAAGGAGTCACCTATGAAAAAGATCATATTTCTCGCCCTAGCAACCATCTCGATCTTCCTTTCGGCGGCCGTTTCGGCCCAGCCGCTGGACATCAATACGGCCGATTCGGGGGCACTGGCCGAGGCGATCGACGGCGTCGGTCCCAAGCGGGCCGAAGCGATCGTAGAATACCGAGACAAGCACGGCGCTTTTAAAACCGTCGATGACCTGCAAAAGGTACAAGGGATCGGCCCCGTTCTGCTCGAAAACAACCGCGATAATCTGGTGGTTACGCCCGACTAGTCGGTCGCAGTCGGGGAGTTTTTTTCGAACAATTTGGCCGCCAGCCCCTTGCATTATCGATTCGCCATAGGTATCTTATCGCGCTCTCGACAGGCGCGTAGCTCAGTTGGTTAGAGCACCACCTTGACATGGTGGGGGTCGGTGGTTCGAGCCCACTCGCGCCTACCAGATAAACGCTGTCGAGTCAGCGATCGAAAAAGCCCGGCTTCAGGCCGGGCTTTTTTGTTTTAGGGCAACTTCAACCGAAGCCGGCCCGAATCCCATACGTAATTCCCGCGCCCCAGGATAGCGATCTCCTCAGAGCTGAAGAAGCCGATTGGCTTCCAACTTCCAATCGGCATGCATGATGCTGGAAGACGGGGTCGGTGGCGTCTAGTTTTTGGTAAAGCCGTCGTGCGCCCTGTCAGGCTGTTGAAAACGCCCTCTCCCACGGGGAGAGGGTCGGGGTAGGGGGTCAATGCAAGGTAACTGCCTGATTTTGATCCCCTCATCCTTGCCTTCTCTCTGAGGGAGAAGGGACAACACACTTTTCAACAGCCTGCCAATAGCCCTTTCCAAAGGGGCAGATGCTCGAGTCGGCTCAAAACATTTACCGACGGCTCGGCGCCTATTTCCAATGCAGGAGCAAATCCGGACATGGATATCGTTCGTTTCGGGGGTATTGCGACATTCGTATTTCTCTTATCGGCGTGCAGTTGGTTTGCCGATCCCGACGAACTGCTCGCGAAAGCTGAGCAGGCTTACGCCGATGCGGATTACCGAGAGGCCCGAGTTCGATTGCAAGCGCTTCTAAAACAAGCTCCCGAGAGGGCCGAGGCGCACTACCTTTTGGCAAAAACCTATCTGGCCACTGGTGAACCCGCCCCGGCTTTAAAAGAGCTTGATACGGCGGAACAGCTGGGCTTTTCCCGGGAGAAATTGCAAATAATCCATGCCCGGGCCCTGTTCGCTGCGGGAAAACCCGATGCAGTGATCAAGCGTTTCCCCTCGGCGAAGGAGCTGGAAGCCGCAGGCAAAGGGCAGGCATTATTGCTGCTGGGCGATGCCCAAGCCCGACTGCGACAATGGCCATCCGCCACTCGCACCTACAGGGCAGCGGCGAAGGTCGACGAGGTGGCGCTCGAGGCTTGGCTTGCGCTCGGTCGGATGAGCCTGGAGAGAAGTGACACTGAAGCGGTTCATCATTACCTGCGGAATGCAGCTGAGATTGCGCCCGAAAACAGGAAAACCCAACTCCTTGTCGGGGATCTGGCCTTGGCGGAGGGACGACCGACCGAGGCCAAACGGGCTTTTTCCTCCATTTTGGATGCAGGGTATGAGGAACGCGCGGCGACCGGCTTGATCCGGGCCTTGTTAGTGGAAGGTGATATCGACGCGGCTGAAAGGGAGGTGAAGCGCCTTTCGGAGGCCTTCCCCCAAACTTTCCAAAGCTTGTTCTTCCGTGCCGTCATCGCAGAGGGCAGGGGAGATTACGAAAGCGCCATAAAACACGCGAACCGGGTCTATCAGTCACGGCCCAATTTTGTCCCCGGTCTTTTGATCCTGGGGGAAGCGCACCTCGCACAAGGCTACACTGCCATCGCCAAGCAGTACCTGGAGCAGGCCTATCAACTCAATCCCGACAATCCACAGGTGAGATTGCAGCTGGCGAAGGCCAGTGAAAGAGCCGGGGAGCCCGAGCGAATCATCGAGCTTCTGAAACCCCTGCCAGCCGGATCCGCCCCGTCCCTACAAAGAGAAGCCCTCCTGTCGAGGGCTTTCCTGCAAACAGGCGACCCGGACGCCGCGGACCATCTAGCGGTTTGGATTGGCGAGCGTGCCGACAAATACCCGAATGCTCGGCAATTGGCGGCAAACATCCATTTGGCCTTGGGCCAGACGGCTAAGGCCAGAGCACAGCTTCAGGAGCTTATCAGTGAACAGCCGGACTTCGTTCCGGCAGAGTTGATGCTGGCGCGTCTGGATGCGATGGAGGGGCATAAAAAACGGGCGCATCAGAGGCTGAGCCGCGTTCTGGAGATGCACCCCGATGATGTGAAAACGCTGACAGCCTTGGCGCGTCTCGAACTCAGTAGCGGTGAGTTCGAAAAGGCCGTTGCGAAACTCGAGATAGTCCGGACCCGCAATCCCGAAGCGCTTGAACCGAAGCTTCTTTTGGCTCGCACGTATCTGAAAGCGGGGAAAATGGAAGCGGCCGCAGATATTGCGGCTGAACTGGAGCGGTTCACGCCGAAGGACGAGGATGCCACCACAGTGGTGGCCGATGTGGCGATCGCCCGGAGCGATTTCAAAAAGGCCCGGAAAACTCTCGAAGCCGCGCTCAAAGAGCATCCTCGGGCGAGTCGCCTGACTTTCATGCTGGGAAGGGCGCTTCTGGCTCAGGATGACGCCGAAGGGGCCATTTCTGCCTGGGAGCGTCTCCTGTTCGAGAATCCAAATTACCTCCAGGCGAGGAGGGCCCTTGTTTCGGTGAACCTGAAAAAGCGGCGCTACGCGGAAGCGGAGGAGCATATCCGCATGCTTTTGCGGGCTGGTTCAGCCGATTTCGGAAACCGGGTTCTTCTCGGTGATGTTCTGAAGCTGCAGGGGAAGTACAAGCCGGCTATCACCGTCTACAACGAGGTATACGCCGAGAAGCCCGACGGCCGAATCGCAGTGAAATGGTATGGCGCGCTGAAAGCAACAGGTGACGAATCGGCCTACCGGATCCTCGAAAGCCATCTGCAACGGCAGCCGAACGATGATCGCGTGCGCATAGTGCTTGCCCAGGACCACCAAGCCGCAGGGCGTATCGAGCGCAGTATTCATGAATATGAAGAAGTGCGTGCTCGTCACCCGGAACAACCGTTGGTTCTCAATAATCTCGCCGGGCTCTACCACCAAACCGGCGACGAGCGGGCACTTGGACTGGCCGAAAAGGCTTTCGAACGGGTCCCCGATAGCCCGGAAGTGGCAGATACACTGGCTCAGATCCTGATCGAAAAGGGGCGTGTCGAAAGGGCTCTCCCCCTCCTGAAAAGGGCTTGGGCCGCCCGCCCCGAGAATCCCCAAATCGGTTATCACGCCAGCCTTGCCTATCTTGAGGCCGGAAAACCGGCGAAAGCCAAAGCGATTCTCACGGAGTTGCTATCGTCGGACAAGGCCTTCGCGTCGCGAAAAGAGGCCGAAGCGCTGTTGGCCGATCTATGAGCGCGGACACTGCTCTCCCATCACACCCAAAACCGCCGGGTGCCCTCCATCGAGCGCTCCCCGGGCTTGTTCTGCTGGGGCTCATGGTTGCGCTGTACTTCCCCTCGGTATCGTCGTTGGTATCTCAGTGGCAGGCCCATTACGGCCAGGGCTACCTCATTGCCTTGATCTCCGCTGGCCTTCTGTGGCGAGAGCGGTTCCGGTTGGAGGAAGTCGCCATCAAACCGGCTCCGCTTGGGGCTGTGGGACTGCTCGCGATTGGAGTGCTGTTAAAGCTGGCCCAGTTACTGAGCGTGGAAATCGCAGAAAATTATCTGCTTTTCCTGACGGTCATCGCCGGCGTCTTGACGCTTTACGGATGGGCCTTTCTCAAAGCAGTGGCATTTCCGCTGACATTCCTTTTCCTTGCATTGCCGTTACATTCGCCGCCGGTGACCTGGCTGCAGGATGTCACCGCGGGGATCTCGGTTTTCCTGTTGCAGGCTATGGGTGTGCCGGTGGTCTGGGAAGGCTATCTGCTCCACATCCCGGCAGGCGACTTTGAAGTTGCGGAGACCTGCGCCGGTTGGCGTTTCCTTCAGGCGACGTTTCCCTTGGCTCTGCTTTATGCCTACTTCACCTACAACAGCTTCAGGCGGCGGGCGCTTTTCATGATCGCGGCATTGGCGGTTGCGGTGCTGGCCAACGGTTTTCGAGCCGCCGGTGTCATTGGGCTCGGGCAGTTTCTCGGCATCGAAGCGGAAATCGTCCAGGACCATTACAGCTGGGGCTGGTTTGTCTACTTCTTCGCCATGCTGCTCCTGTTTTCTCTCGGCCGGCGCTGGGCTGAACCCGAAACTGCAGGGAGGGAGACCCATCGAAAGGGAAGCGACGGCAAAATCGGGTACGGCACTACGGTGATAGCGGCAGTCGCCCTGGCCGTCGCTCCGCTTGTTCCATTTCCCGCCACCGATGGTGCCGCCGACGTCGATATGAGCATCGGGACACCCTATGAGGAGTTGTCCGGGTCGCCGGTGGCAAATTGGCGACCCGCTTTCATTGGCGTTAGCGAGGACACTCAATTGCGGCTGACTGTCGATGGCTCCATCGTCGACGTCTATGCGGGAGCCTTTCTCGTGGGTGGCGGCAGCGATTACACCAGTAGTTCGCAGCAAATGTTCAGTCCGCCTTGGCAGCGCGTCGCCGAACACTCGGTCGGGCCGGAGTGGCCGTTACGCGAACTGATAATTGAACGGCGCGGCCTTCGGCGAATCGTTTGGTACGCTTATTGTGCCCAGGGCCGCTGTGTGGGAAGTCGTCTCGAAGCGAAGGTGCTGGAGGCCAAGGCGTTGCTGGAAGGGACGCCCGGTGTCGGTATCGTCGCACTCTCTACGTTGGCCGGTCTTCAGGCCGACGCAGCGAGGGCAAATCTCCGTAAAGTCTGGAACTCCCTCGTACTTGAATTTTGAAGCCAGCCGGTCGGGTCGTAACGGGCGGCCGGCGACGGCCGATCCCGGCCGCTAGAACTTTCTGTTCGCTTTGACAACTAAGGGGGCGGGACGATAGAATCCTTGGCCGAAATAGGCTCTGATTAGCGCGCCGATAACCGATTTTGGCACCCAATTACGCGCCTCCGGATTCTGCTCAAGCACTGTGCCCCGGCCAGTGCTTTTTTGTTTGCCCAAGCTCACGTGGTCTCTCGTATGGACCACCACTGAATGCGAAAGGAAGGTTTCATGCCCACGATTACGCTGCCCGACGGCTCCCGGCGCGAGTTCGACCATCCCGTTTCCGTCCATGATGTCGCTGCCGATATCGGCCCTGGTCTGGCCAAGGCGGCTTTGGCCGGCAAGGTTGACGGTCGCTTGGTGGATACCGATTTTGCCATCGATCATGACGTCGAAATGGCCATCATCACCGAGAAAGACGAAGAGGGGCTCGATGTCATTCGTCACTCCACGGCCCACCTGCTGGCCCAGGCGGTCAAGGAGCTGTTCCCGGAAGCGCAAGTGACCATCGGACCGGTGATTGAGGATGGCTTCTATTACGACTTCGCCTATGAAAAGAGCTTTTCCCCCGAGGATCTCGAGGCCATCGAAAAGCGGATGATGGAGCTGGCCAAGCAGGACTTCACCGTCAAGCGCGAGGTGATGCCGCGGGATGAGGCGGTCGGTTTTTTCCGCGAGATGGGCGAGACCTACAAGGCCGAAATCATCGAAGAGATCCCCAAGGGCGAAGATATCTCCCTTTACCGGCAGGACAGTTTCGTCGATCTGTGCCGCGGTCCGCACGTGCCCTCGACGGGCAAGCTGAAGGCCTTCAAGTTGATGAAGCTGGCCGGCGCCTACTGGCGCGGCGATTCCAGCAACGAAATGCTGCAGCGTATCTATGGAACGGCCTGGCGCAATAAGAAGGAGTTGAAGCAGTACCTGCACCGCCTGGAAGAGGCGGAGAAGCGCGATCACCGCAAAATCGGCCGCCATCAGGACCTCTTTCATACCCAGGAGGAGGCGCCGGGGCTGGTCTTCTGGCACGACCGCGGCTGGACCCTCTATCAACAGGTGGAACAGTACATCCGTCAGGTGCTGCGCAAACACGACTATCAGGAGGTCCGCACGCCGCTGCTGGCCGACCGCTCCCTGTGGGAGAAGTCGGGCCACTGGGACAAGTTCCGTGATGACATGTTCACCACCGAATCGGAGAAGCGGATCTTTGCCATCAAGCCGATGAACTGCCCCTGTCACGTGCAGATCTTCAATCAGGGGCTCAAGAGCTATCGCGATCTGCCGCTGCGCATGGCGGAATTCGGCTCCTGTCACCGCAACGAGCCCTCCGGCACACTGCACGGCCTGATGCGGGTGCGCGGCTTTACGCAGGATGATGCCCATATCTTCTGCACCGAAGACCAGATTCAGGACGAGGTGTCGTCTTTTATCGATCTCCTGCATCGGGTCTACGAAGATTTCGGCTTCACCGATGTCATCATCAAGCTCTCGACCCGTCCCGAGCAGAGGGTCGGTGCCGATGAGGTATGGGACAAGGCGGAGCATGCCCTGGAGCGCGCCCTGAACGATAAAGGACTGGAATGGGACCTGCAGCCGGGTGAGGGGGCGTTCTACGGCCCCAAGATCGAGTTTTCGCTGCGGGACTGCCTGGGCCGGGTCTGGCAGTGCGGCACGATCCAGGTGGATTTCTCCATGCCGGGGCGCCTGGGGGCCCATTATGTGGATGAGGATGGGGATCGGCAGGTGCCCGTGATGCTGCACCGCGCCATTCTGGGTTCTCTGGAGCGGTTTATCGGCATTCTCATCGAGCATTACGCCGGTCAATTCCCCACTTGGCTTGCTCCGGTGCAGGTTGTGGCGGCCAATATCACCGATAAACAGGCCGATTTTGTCGCAGAAATTGCCGAAGTCCTTGAAAATAGGGGCTTCAGAGTGCAAAGCGACTTGAGAAACGAAAAAATCGGCTTTAAAATTCGGGAGCACACGTTGCAACGGGTCCCCTATATGCTCGTTATCGGGGATCGAGAAGTCGAAAATAGAACTGTGGCCGTGCGCACGCGTGGCGGTAAAGACCTCGGCTCGATGTCAATCGATGAGTTTGCCGAGCGTCTCGCCGATGAGATCGCGAGCCGCGGCCGTAATGTTTTGGAGGGTTAAAGGATCGCTGCCAAAGATAAACAGGTTCGTCTGAACGATCAGATCAGAGTACCTGAAGTCCGCCTCATAGATCAGGATTCCAATCAGGTCGGAGTTGTGCCCATCGAGGAGGCGCTTAGCGCCGCTGCCGACGTGGACATGGATTTGGTGGAAGTGGCCCCCGAGGCTAAGCCGCCGGTTTGCCGGATCATGGATCATGGCAAATTTATCTTCGAAGAGAATAAAAAGAAGCAGGCGGCCAAAAAGAAGCAGAAGCAGGTCCAGCTCAAGGAAGTAAAATTCCGTCCGGGAACGGATATAGGAGACTACCAGGTAAAACTGCGCAACCTGGTGCGTTTCCTTGAAGCCGGGGACAGGGTCAAGGTCACGCTGCGGTTCCGCGGTCGTGAAATGGCCCATCAGGATCTAGGTCGCAAACTCCTGAAGCGGGTCGAAGCGGATCTCGAGGGTCTCGGGGTCGTCGAGCAGTTCCCGAAAATGGAGGGGCGGCAAATGATCATGATTATCGTCCCCAAGAAGAAGCAATAGGCAGCCGTTGCCTATCCACTGCGTGCTACCGTCCGCCGCAAGGTGTCCGGTCGCAAACGTACGCGTAACAAAATGAAAATGCGGAGTTTGAAAAGACATGCCAAAGATGAAAACCAATCGGGGCGCGGCCAAACGCTTTAAGCGCACCGCCTCGGGCGGGTTCAAGCGAAATCAGTCGCACCGTCGTCATATCCTCACCAAGAAGAGCACGAAGCGGAAACGCCAACTGCGTTCGCCCAGCACGGTTCATGAGGCGGATGTGCGTCTCGTGGCGAAAATGCTTCCGTACAGCTAAAGGGGAATGACGAGCAATGCCTAGAGTAAAACGTGGCGTCAATGCCCGCGCCAAGCACAAAAAGATTCTTGCCCAGGCCAAAGGTTACTACGGTCGCCGCAAGAACGTTTTCCGCGTCGCCAAGCAGGCGGTCATCAAGGCCGGCCAGTACGCTTATCGCGACCGCCGTCAGCGCAAGCGCCAGTTCCGCAACCTGTGGATTGTGCGTATCAATGCCGCTTCACGCGAATGCGGGCTCTCTTACAGCCGCTTCATCAACGGCCTGAAAAAGGCCGGTGTGGAAGTTGATCGCAAAGTGCTGGCCGATATCGCCGTCGTCGACAAGGTCGCCTTTGGCGCTCTGGCGGAGAAGGCGAAGGCTGCGCTGGCAGCGTAAACCGCACCTTTGCCGGGGCCAGGAGGCTGTCGGTTCATAGCCTCCTGACAGGCTGTTGAAAAAATGCTCCCAGGGCGGGGTGAGGGGAGCAATAAGAGGTAAAATCTCTGATTTCAGGTCCCCCCTCATCCTAACCTTCTCCCCGGGGGATAAGGGACAAGGTTCTCAACAGCCTGATAGATAGTCCCATGCCGGATCGAGGAAAAGGGGAAGGCTGCCGCGCCTTCCCCTTTTCTGTTTGGGCGCCGGTTACGCCCGCACCATTCAACACCAAGGTAAGAACGTGCAAACCGATCTCGACAACCTGGTAACCGAAGCCGGAAGCGCTATCGAAGCCGCCGGGGATCTCGCAGCCATTGATGAGGTGCGGGTTCGCTTCCTCGGCAAAAAGGGCCTGCTGACCGAGCAAATGAAGCAGCTTGGGAAGCTTTCTCTTGAAGAGCGCCCTGCCGCCGGTCAGGCCATCAATAAGGCCAAGCAGGCGGTTCAACAGGCGATACAGGCCCGGAAGGAGTCGCTGCAGGCGGCCGAACTGCAGTCGCGACTGGCCGCCGAGTCCGTCGATGTCACGCTGCCCGGCCGTGGCCAGGAAGTGGGAGGACTACACCCGGTCACACGCACCCTGGAGCGTATCGAAACCCTCTTCGGTCAGCTCGGCTTCGAGGTGGTCGAGGGGCCGGAGATCGAGGACGACTACCACAACTTCGAGGCTCTCAATATCCCGGAATCCCATCCGGCGAGGGCCATGCACGACACCTTCTACTTCGACGCGCACACGGTGCTGCGCACCCACACCTCTCCGGTGCAGATCCGGGCGATGGAGAAGATGGAGCCGCCGCTGCGGCTGATTGCCCCCGGGCGGGTCTATCGGTGCGATTCCGACCTGACCCACACCCCGATGTTCCATCAGATCGAAGGGCTTATGGTGGATGAGTGCACCACCTTCGCTGATTTGAAGGGGACCCTGGACCAGTTCCTTCAGGCCTTTTTCGAGAAGGAATTGGCGGTACGGTTCCGGCCCTCCTATTTCCCGTTCACCGAGCCCTCGGCAGAAGCGGACATCCAGTGTGTGATCTGCGGCGGTGACGGTTGCCGCGTCTGCGGGCAGACCGGCTGGATCGAGATCCTGGGCTGCGGCATGGTCCACCCGGAAGTCTTCCGCCATGCCGGCATCGACAGCGAGCGCTATACCGGTTTCGCCTTCGGTTTGGGCGTCGAGCGCATGGCCATGCTTCGTTACGGCGTGAATGACCTGCGGCTCTTCTTCGAAAACGACCTGCGCTTTCTGGAGCAGTTCCGGTAAACCGCCGGATTCCGAATAACACGGCTTACAAGATTTCGAACCTATGCGATTCAGCGAGAAATGGTTGCGGGAGTGGGTCAACCCTCAGGTCTCCACCGAGGAGCTGGCCCATCAGTTGACGATGGCGGGCCTGGAGGTCGACGCCATCGAACCGGCGGCGCCGGACTTCGAACGGGGTGGTGGTCGGACACGTAATTAGCGTTGAGCCGCACCCCGATGCCGATAAGCTTCGGGTGTGTAAAGTGGACGTGGGCGAGGGTGAACCCCTGGGCATCGTCTGCGGTGCCCCGAACGTCCATGAAGGCATGCGCGCTCCAACCGCTGTGGTAGGCGCCCGCCTGCCCGGCGATTTCAAGATCAAAAAGGCTAAACTGCGCGGCGTTCCCTCCCGGGGGATGCTCTGTTCCGCCAAGGAGTTGGGGCTCTCGGAAGCCGCCGAAGGGTTGATGGAGCTTCCCGCCGATGCCCCCACCGGCGCTGATATCCGCGACTATCTCGATCTCAATGACTCCGCTATCGAACTCGGCCTCACGCCGAACCGGGCCGACTGCCTGAGCATCGCGGGTATCGCCCGCGAGGTAGGCGCATTGAACCGCATTAAGGTGAAAGGTCCGCCAATCGAGGCCGTCACAGCGACTATTGACGACACCTTCCCGGTCGAGGTGGATGCGCCGGTGGACTGCCCCCGGTATGTGGGCCGGGTGGTGCGCGGTATCGACGCCAAAGCCGGGACGCCCAACTGGATGCGCGAACGGCTGCGCCGCAGCGGTCTCCGCTCCCTTGGGCCGGTCGTGGATGTCACCAACTACGTCTTGCTGGAACTGGGTCAGCCGATGCACGGCTTCGACCTGAACCAGCTGACGAAGGGCATCCAGGTCCGCAAGGCGAAAGAGGGCGAAAAGCTCGTTCTCCTAACCGAGGAGGAGATCACCCTCACCGGCGAAGACCTGGTGATCGCTGACGGGAGCGGGCCATTGGCCTTGGCCGGGATTATGGGCGGCGAGGCTTCCGGCGTCTCGGGCGAGACCCGGGACGTTTTCCTGGAGAGCGCCTTTTTCGAGCCGACCCGCATCGCCGGCCGTGCTCGCAGTTATGGCCTGCACACCGACTCCTCGCACCGTTTCGAACGCGGCGTGGACCCACAACTCCAGGCACGCGCCATTGAGCGCGCCACCGCGCTGCTTCTCGAGATCGCCGGCGGCGAACCCGGGCCCATCATTGAAGTGGTCTCCGAGCAGCATCTTCCCTCGCGGGAGCCGGTCGCTCTGCGCCACCAGCGCATCGGCCGCGTCCTCGGCAGCGAGATCCCGGCCGAGCAGGTCGGCGAGGTGCTGCAGCGCCTCGACATGGAACTGCAAACCACCGAAAGCGGTTGGAGCGTGACGCCTCCCAGTTTCCGTTTCGATATTGGTATCGAAGAGGATCTCATCGAAGAGGTGGCGCGTATTGTCGGTTACGACAATCTCCCCGGTTGCGCACCGAGCGCACCGCTGGTGATGCGTACCGAACATGAAGCCGAGGTGCCGCTGGCGCGTCTGCGCCGTCTTTTGGTGGATCGCGGTTTCCAGGAGGCGATCACCTACAGCTTCGTGGAACCGGGCGTTCAGGATGTCCTGGATCCGGCACGGGAGGGTATCCGGCTGGCCAACCCCATCTCGGCCGATCTGTCGGTGATGCGCACAACGCTCTGGTCGGGCCTGATCCCGGCGCTGGTGCGCAACCTCAACCGCCAGCAGGGGCGGGTACGTCTGTTCGAGACGGGTTTGCGCTTCATCAGGGAGGGGGAAGAGACCCGGCAGGAGCCGATGCTGGCGGGTGTCGTCGCCGGTACCACGGTTCCCGAGCAGTGGAGCGGCCATAACCGTGCGGTGGATTTCTTTGACCTCAAGGGCGACGTTGAGGGCCTGTTTCATCTCGCCGGCCGAGCCGATGAGGTGACGTTTGAAGCGGCTGAACATCCCGCACTGCATCCGGGCCAGTCGGCCCTCATCCGCTTGAAAGGGGAACCGATCGGTTGGATCGGGGGCTTGCATCCCTCCGTCGAACGGACGCTCGGCGTCTCGGCCCGGGCCTTTGTCTTCGAGGTAAAACTCGATGCCGTCACCGCCGGACGGTTGCCTCAGTTCCGCGAATTGTCGAGATTTCCGGCGATTCGCCGCGATATTGCCGTTGTTGTGGAGCGGGACATGCCGGCCGAAAGAGTGGCTGAATGCATCCGTTCTGCCTCTCCGGACACGCTTCGCGAGTTAAAGCTTTTTGATGTCTATCAGGGCGAACATATTGATTCCGGTAGAAAAAGTCTGGCCTTGGGCTTGACCTTGCAGTCGCAATCGCGCACCCTAACTGATGAAGAAGTCGACGCCGTCATCGACGGGATCGTGGCGGCGCTTGGCGATCAATTGGGCGCTTCATTGAGAGACTAGTATGGCGCTTACCAAGGCAGCGATTGCAGAACAGTTGTTCGAAGAGCTGGGCCTCAACAAACGCGAGGCGAAGGAACTCGTCGAGATGTTCTTCGAGGAGATTCGCAAGGCGTTGGAGGAGGGGCAGCAAGTCAAGTTGTCGGGATTCGGCAATTTCGATCTTCGTGACAAGAAGCAGCGTCCGGGCCGAAACCCCAAAACCGGCGAAGAGATTCCTATCACGGCCCGGCGGGTGGTGACCTTCCGCCCGGGTCAGAAGCTTAAGCAGCGGGTGGAGGCATATGCTGGAACCCAGCAACAATAACGAGCTTCCGCCCATTCCGGGCAAACGTTATTTCACCATCGGCGAAGTCAGCGAGCTCTGTGCCGTAAAGCCGCATGTGCTGCGTTACTGGGAGCAGGAATTCCCGCAGCTGAAGCCGGTCAAGCGGCGCGGCAACCGCCGTTACTATCAGCGGCAGGACGTTATCGTGATCCGCCAGATCCGCAGCCTCTGTATGAACAGGGCTTCACCATCGGCGGTGCACGACAACAACTGGAAAGCGAGCCGGCGAAAGCCGACTCGCAGCAAAGTCAGCAGATCATCCGCCAGATTCGCATCGAACTGGAAGGCGTACTCGATATCCTCAAACGCTGATTAAAAGCGTTTCACGTATTTCGATCTACCCTGAACTTGTGTATCATACCGCGCTTCCCGACGGGAGACGGTTTATCGGAGCGTAGCGCAGCCTGGTAGCGCACCACAATGGGGTTGTGGGGGTCGGGAGTTCGAATCTCCCCGCTCCGACCATTTTTAACAGGGAGTTACAGAAGTTAGGCCCTGTTTATTTCGGTTAATTTGCTGTTGCAAACGAAGCCCGCTTAGCGGGCTTTTTTTGTGTCTGCCGAATGTGAAACCACGGATTCGGTCCGGGTTGTTTACGGCATGAGGGCAGCGGTCTCGAACGTTTTCAGGACAGGCGACTCATTTCCCACCCGTTCCCGGGCCGTGTCTTCTCCTAACGGAGAAAAATAGGGTGTAACCATACGTAACACCACCGGGCCGCTGCGATAACCCGGAGCACCCGAAGGTTCGTCCCGCAGCTGTCCTGTCCTTCGTACTATCTCCTCTTGCTCGACAACCCTTCTAACTCGATGCTTTTTATTGGGATATTTTTGAACCGCCGGAAACACGTGACCTTCGCCGGAGCGCGAACGGGAAAATTGTTTTCACTCAGCGCTGTGGCGGGTTCCCCTGGAGTGTTACCTGTTACCTTTGGAAGTGTTACGAGACGTAACACGAAAACGCTCTCCAACCCTTGGTCGGCGTTTGTAAGCAGCTAGTTTTGTTGATATTTTCAGATCGCCCAAAGTGTGTAACACCCTACTGGCATGTTAGCAAAAGAGAAAACTAGAGCCTGCTCATGCCCGTTTCCCGAAGACCTTCAGACACTGGAGCAAGTTTATGAGTGACAACAGCAAAAAGACTGACATCTCAGAAGAAATCTCCTAAAGGGGGGCGCAGCACTGGCCGCAGCCGGTTCCATGCCGTTGTTCTTTGTGAAGAACGCCTGGGCTGCCAAGTCTTTCCGTAACGATCCCGGTAACGCCTCGACCGTTACCCTCGGTTTCAATGTTCCCCAGACCGGCCCCTACGCCGATGAGGGTGCCGATGAGCTGCGCGCCTTCAAGCTGGCGGTGAAGCACCTTAACGGTGAGGGCGATGGTGGCCTGATGAACACCATGAAGCCGCTCCATCTCAAGGGCAACGGCATCCTCGGTAAAAAGGTCAAGTACGTCACGGGTGATACCCAGACCAAATCCGATGCAGCGCGCGCCTCGGCCAAGCGCATGATCGAAAAAGACGGCGTTATCATGTTCTCCGGCGGTTCCTCCTCCGGTGTGGCCATTGCGGTACAGGGCCTCGCCCAGGAGATGGGCGTCGTTTTCATGGCCGGTCTGACCCACTCCAACGATACCACCGGCAAGGACAAGCGCCGTTATGGCTTCCGTCACTTCTTTAACGCCAAGATGTCCGGCGCCGCGCTCGGCCCGGTGCTGAAGAAGGAGATGGGCACTGATCGTAACGCCTACCACCTGACCGCCGACTACACCTGGGGCTGGACTCAGGAGGAGTCGATCAAGGAGACCACTGAGGGGCTGGGCTGGAACACCGTTCAGACCGTGAAAACGCCGGTTGGCGCGGGTGACTTCTCGCAGTACATCACCCCGATCCTCAACTCCGGTGCCGATACGCTGATCCTTAACCACTACGGTAAGGACATGATCAACTCGCTCACCCAGGCGGTACAGTTCGGTCTGCGTGACAAGTCGGTTAACGGTAAGAACTTCGAGATCATCGTTCCGCTGTACTCCCGCCTGATGGCCCAGGGTGCGGGTGACAACCTCAAGGGTATCCTCGGTACCACCAACTGGAACTGGGCACTGACAGATGCCGGCTCGAAGGCTTTTGTCGAATCCTTCGGTAACGAGTACGGTTTCCCGCCCTCACAGGCGGCGCACACCTGCTACGTGCAGACTCTGCTCTACGCCAATGCCTGTGAGATGGCTGGTAGCTTCTATCCGCCCGAGGTCATCAAGCAGCTGGAAGGCTTCAAGTTTGATGGTATGGGCAACGGAGCCACGGAATACCGCGCTGCCGACCACCAGTGCTTCAAGGATGTACTGGTTGTGCGTGGTAACGAGAACCCCACCAGTCAGTTCGACCTGCTTGAGATCGTCCAGGAGGTGCCGCGCTCACAGGTTGAGTACGATGCCTCGATCTTCGGTGGTGAGCTGGGACCCTATGAGGTCTAGTGACAACTGACAACAAGCCACTCTGGCAACAGAGTGGCTTGTTTTTTTGCCCAATGGTATCCACCTTGAGTCCCTTCTCCCTGAGGGAGAAGGTCAGGATGGGGGGGTTAATGGGCACCATTTCGGAACACGTACTTAGAAAACTCACTTGTGTGTTGCGCCGCTGCATACAAATGAATTCTCTATTCAAATAGGTCAAGCCACTATGGACGCGATATTCATCCAGATCGTCAACGGTCTGGACAAGGGGGGGGCCTATGCATTGATTGCATTGGGCCTGACCCTGACCTTCGGTACCCTTGGGGTGGTTAACTTTGCGCACGGCGCGATTTTCATGCTCGGTGCCTTCTGTGCGGTCTCGATTCAGCAACTGCTCACCCTCTCGGAAAAGGTCAAGGATGAGAGCATCACCTTTTTCGACGCGTACAAAGAAGTCCCGTATCTGGAACTGTGGTGGGGTGATATAGGTTCGACGATCATTGATTTCTCCGTCCCCATATCCATCATCGCGGCAATTCCGCTCATGCTGCTGTTCGGTCTGGCGATGGAACGCGGCCTGATTCGGCACTTTTACAAGCGTAGCCATGCCGAGCAGATACTGGTGACCTTTGGTCTGGCTATCGTGCTGCAGGAGGTCATCCGCTCTTTCTTCGGCGCCAATCCCATACCCACACCGGCGCCGGAACTCGTCTCCGGCAGTTTTTCCATCGGCGCGCTTTTCGGCCTGAGTGACACCATCGTTTATCCCTGGTGGCGGATTATCTATTTCGTCTTTTCACTGGTCGTAATCGGCGCCGTTTTCGCCTTCCTGCGCTACACCACTTTCGGCATGGTGGTGCGGGCCGGGATGCATGATCGCGCAACGGTGCAGTTGCTCGGCATTAACATCGAACGGCGTTTCACGGTCGTTTTCGGTTTGGCCGCTATCGTCGCCGGTCTGGCCGGGGTGATGTACGCCCCGATCCTGCCGCCCGACTATCACATGGGGATGGACTTCCTGGTGCTCTCCTTCGTGGTGGTGGTGGTCGGTGGCATGGGCTCGCTGGGCGGCGCGGTCTCCGCTGGTTTCCTGCTTGGGATCCTGCAGTCATTCGCCTCGATGAACGAAATCAAATCCATCATTCCCGGCATCGATCAGATCATTATCTATCTGGTTGCCGTCATCATCATCCTGGTCAGGCCGCGCGGTCTGATGGGCCGTGAAGGGGTGATGGAGGACTAATCATGAAAAAACTGAACCTTGCTAACAATCTGGTCGTAATGGGTCTGTTCTCGGCGATAATCCTGAGCATGCCGCTGTGGCTAAGCCCCATCGGCGCGGCTTACCCCGATTTGTTGCAGAAGTTTGCCATTTTCGGCATCTTCGCCATCGGTTATAACCTGCTGTTTGGCCTCACGGGCTATCTCAGCTTTGGTCATGCGGCGTTCCTCGGTATCGGCTCCTACGCCACGGTCTGGTCTTTCAAACTGCTGACGATGAATGTGATCCCGGCGGTGATCTTCGCCACCATTTTCGCCGGTCTGTTTGCTGCGATCATCGGCTTTCTGAGTCTGCGCCGTTCGGGTATTTACTTCTCCATCCTTACGCTGGCTTTTGCGCAGATGTTCTACAACCTCGCCTACTCGGTGCTGACTCCGATTACCAACGGCGAAACCGGACTGCAGTTAAGCAATACCGACCCGCGGGTCATTGACGGACTGTTCATCGAGGCCGCTGCAGGGCTCCCCTCTACCAACCTCTTTGGCATCGAGATGAACGGCTACTCCGGCTTTTACTTCTGCGCGGCGTTATTGATCCTCGGTTTCTACATCTCACTGAAAATTTTCCGTTCACCGTTTGGTTTGAAGCTGAAGGCGATCAAGTCGAACCAGACTCGCATGCGTTACACCGGCTACAACACGCGGCCTTACCTGTTGGTGGCCTTTGTTATCTCCGGCATGTATGCGGGTCTCGCCGGATCGCTCATGGCGGTTACCGACCCGTTGGCTGGTGCCGAGCGCATGCAGTGGACGGCCTCCGGCGAGGTGGTGTTGATGACCATCCTCGGTGGTGCCGGAACCCTTATCGGGCCGCTGCTCGGGGTCGGTATCATTAAATACTTCGAGAACATCTTCTCGGCCTTCAACGAGCAGGTGCTGCAGCAGAGCTTCTCCTTCCTTCCCGACTGGATGGCCAACGTGGCAGTTGCCATTACCTCACCGTTCGTTGGCGAGGGCTGGCACTTGACCCTCGGTGTACTTTTCATGGTGGTGGTGATCTTCCTCCCGGGCGGCATTATGGAGGGCTACCAACGGATCCGTGAGCGACTCAAAAAGCCCAAGGCGGAGGCGAAGACGAAAAACTACGACGTAACGCCAGCCACCGAAGAGCAGGGTTAAGAGGGATAAATCATGGGAAATATCGTTCTTAACATCGAAAACGTGAACAAGACCTTTGGCGGTCTGCACGCCCTGAGCAGTGTCGACCTTGCGATTGAAGAGGGTAAGATTCACGCCATCATCGGCCCTAACGGCGCCGGTAAATCGACGTTGCTAAACGTCTGCATCGGTCGTCTCCATCCTGATACCGGTAGCGTCAGCTTTGACGGTAAAAACATCATTGGGAAGGAGCCGCACGAGATCAATCAGGCGGGTATCGCCCGGGTGTTCCAGACCCCGGAAATTTTCCCCGACCTGAGCCTGCTGGAAAATGTGGTGATTCCCGCCTTTGCCAAGCGTGATGGTGCCTTCAAGTTCAATTTCATGCGGGGGATTTCCCAGGAGAAGCAGATCCGCGAAGAGGCTGAACATGTCCTGGAAGACCTGGGACTGGCGAATCAAATGCACCATCACTCCGGCAGCATGTCGCGCGGTGACAAACGTCGTCTGGAACTGGGGATGTGCCTGATCCAGCACCCGCGATTGTTACTACTCGATGAGCCCACGGCGGGTATGTCCAGGCACGATACCAACCGCACCATCGAGTTGCTGCAGAAGATCAAGGAGCGGGGTATGACCAAGGTAATCATCGAGCACGACATGAACGTGGTATTCAGTCTTGCCGACACCATCTCTGTACTGGCCCAAGGGGCCATCATCGCCAGCGGCACACCTGATGAAATCAAGGGAAATCCGGTGGTACAAGAGGCTTATCTTGGAGGCGCACACCTATGAGTCATAACACTGCACCGGTCGTGCCCAAGGTCAATGCCACCGGCTCGGCCCCTGCCTTCTTCTCCTGCTGGGATCTGCACTCCTACTACGGTGAGAGTTACATCGTGCAGGGAGCCAGTTTCGATATTCGCGAAGGGGAGATCGTCGCTCTGCTCGGTCGTAACGGTGCCGGTAAAACCACCACTCTGCGTTCCATCGCCCGAATGGACGCCCCGCAGCTCAATCATGGTGAAATCTGGCTCGATCATCAGCCGCTTCATACGATGAAGTCACACGAGGCGGCACAGCACGGGGTTGCGCTGGTACCGGAGGACCGCAGCATTATCCCCGGTCTGACAGTTCAGGAGAATCTGGAGCTGGCTCAAATCGCCCCTCCCATGGGCTGGACTATTGAGCGCATCTATGAGCACTTCCCCAAACTGGGTGAGCGCCGCGATCAGATCGGGGTCACCCTCTCCGGTGGTGAGCAGCAGATGCTGGCGATTGGCCGGGCTCTGGCCCGCGATGTGAAGCTGCTTCTGCTCGATGAGCCCTACGAGGGCCTCGCTCCGGTAATCGTGCACGAGATCGAACGGATCGTCGATAACATCAAAAAGCTGGGTATCACCACCATCATCGTCGAGCAGAATGCCATCGCCGCACTGCGCTTGGCCGATCGCGCCATCATTCTCGATATGGGGCATCTGGTGTTTGACGGCACCGCACAGGAAGTACTCGACAATGAAGAGCTTCGCCATCAATACCTGGCGATCTAGCCGGCTGTTTTGAAAACTCCCTCTCCAGCGGGAGAGGGTCGGGGTGAGGGGGGGCCAATGAATGGTAACTGCCTGGTAGGTCACTGACTGCTCTTCCTAAGTCCGAAAAAGCCTCGCAAAGCGGGGCTTTTTCACTCCAAGGATATCTTTTCAGTGTTATTGAAACAGGCCTGAAAGATTGAGATACTTTACAGGCAGTATGGGATCGGAGGCCCGATTATTTCTTTCCTGGAATATCGGTTAGCGTGCTTAAGGGCCGAACCATGCCACCGCGCCTTCTCCTTGCAGTTCTTCTCCTCTTTGCATTTGCCATTCTGCCCGCCCATGGCGCCGAAACGATCGCGGCGGCCGAGGTCGTGCAACGCGCCGATCAACTCCTCAAGGCAGGCAAGGCCGACGAGGCCTATCAACTGCTCGCACCGCTGGAGGCCCAGCTGGCGGGTAAATACCAGTATGATTATCTCCTTGGTATCGCCGCTTTAGAGAGTGATCGCCCCACAACAGCGACTTTTGCTCTGGAGAGGGTGCTGTCGGTAAAACCCAATTTCGCCGGGGCACGGATGGATTTGGCCCGTGCCTATTTCGCCTTGGGTGATTACGGGCGGGCGGGAAGGGAGTTCGAAAAGATTCTTTCCCTGAATCCCCCCGAGCATGCCAGGGAGGTTGCTGAGCGTTACCTTGGTGCCATTGCACGAGTGGATAGCCAAAGCAAACCCACGCGGTTGAGCGGTTACCTTGAGCTAGGGGCCGGTCACGACACCAATGTCAATAGTTCTCCCGATCAGAGCACCGTTTTCATTCCGGTCTTTGGTCTCGACTTCAACCTCGATGCAAGCAATCAGCAGACCGACGATAACTACCTTCAGACGGCTGGCGGGGTCTCGGTATCGCATCGCCTGAAAGAATCCGCATCGCTCTTCGGGAGTATCGATGCGACCTCACGCAGGTTTGCGGATGCCTCGGAATTCGATCAGGACGCTGCCAACGGTATAATCGGTGTGGCACTCGGTAGCGGCAGGGATACCGTCAAGGTGGGAATCCATACGGGGCGTTTTTGGTTGGACGAAGATGTGAACCGGGACAATTACGGCATGGATCTCTCTCTGCAACATTTTTATGAGCCGAGTGCCGCGGTGACCCTGTTCGCCCAGCACAACCGGTTGCGCCATGCCGACGAGGAACTTGAAGCGAACGACGTGAACCAGAATATTGTGGGCGTCAACTGGTTCCGGGCACTTTCCGGAACCGGAAGCGATGTTGTTTTCTTCAGTAGCTATTTAGGGCAGGAAAACGACATCAATGGTCGTGCGGATGGTGCCAAATCCCTGGTGGGGTTCGGCGTTGGAGGCCAGAAGGCACTGACCCCAAGTCTGGCACTGTACGGTAACTTCGGCCTGCAGTACGGGAATTATAAAGAGATCAATCAGGCCTTCCAGGTGGATCGGCGTGATGAGTTCAGGGTCGCCGAGGTGGGAGTGAGTTGGTCCGTTAGCAAAGATTGGAGCCTGCGAACCGACCTGACTCATTACGATAACGAATCGAACATCGCGATCAACGACTATGACCGGACCGACGCGTCAATTTCCGTTCGTCGGGATTTCCGGTAAACAAGGAGGCACGACCATGTCCGGCCCGTGTATGCAGAGAAGACGGATTTCGCTCCTGCTGTTCATCTTTTTGGTTTTTCCCGGTCTGACCCTGGCCTCGGCGGGTAAATTCATCTTCGTTCATGGACAGGTCGTACTCAGCGATCAATCCGCAGGGGAGCGCAAGGCGCGCCGCGGGATGGACATCAATGAAGGCGACACGATCGTCACCGGCCAGAAGGGACGGGCCCAGATCCGGATGAAAGACGGGGCGATGTTGGCGGTCCGTCCGCAAACCGAGCTGCGCATCGATGAGTACGTCTATCGTGAAAAGGGGCAGAAAGAGAGCAGCGTCATGTCCTTGATCAAGGGCACCTTCCGATCGGTCACCGGAGCGATAGGCCGGGAAAACAGCGACGCCTACAAGGTCAAGACGCCGGTTGCCACCATCGGTATCCGCGGTACCGACCATGAGCCCATGCATATCCCCGTGGGGACTCCGGGTGCGAAGCCGGGGACCTATGACAAGGTGAACCGCGGCGCGACCTTCATGCAGACCCGGGGTGGTCGGATTGAGCTGGGTCCGAATCAGATCGGTTTTGTGGCGGATCCCGACCAACCGCCCGTCTCCATGCCTGAAATGCCGGAAGCCTACTCGCTGGCGACCGATACCGAGGAGGCTTCCGGTGAGGGGCAGACCGAGGAGGGTGCGGAAGCTGCCGCTACTTCGGAAGAGGGGACAGAGACGACTGAGGAAGAGACCGCAACGGCGACCGAAGAGACGAGTGACGGGAGCACGGAATCCTCGGCAGAGGGGGCAACCACTGAGGAATCCCCTACAGAGACCGCGAGCACCGACGGGACTGCAGACATGATAACCACCACAGAGTCCCCGGATACAACGACTGCCACCGACACGACGACAGAAATGACGACTCTGGCTACCTTCACTTCGGAGCCGACCATCTCCGTGGTTGCCACCAACGATACCCTGGGTACGGCGGATCTGACGAACCAAACGTTAGTCGATCCAAATGGAACGGTCACGGAAATCACGACCTTCTTCAACATGCCTGGAAAAATGGCCGCCGGCAGTTGGCTCGGCAATAGCTGGGATTGGCGTGCATCGCACCTGGCCTGGGCACCGCCAGGAACGCTGACGTTTGATGCTGCCGGGAATCTGGTGGCAACGGATTCGACGGAAGAACATGCCGGAATTGTGGACTTCCGGGTCGTCAATCCTCGAAACGGCACTTGGCAATACGCCGCCGGCTATTCGACGACCGGGATTGCGTATGGGCGGATGCAGGGTGACTCTATCGAAATTACGGACGTTCAGGATAACTACCCCGACCCGGAAACCTATTCGAATATTACATTCGATCTATCGGACGGCCAGTATTTCCACTGGGTGATCGGGGCGATCACTTTTCCCGAGTATTTGCCCATGGTATTTCGGGGAACCCTGAATTATTCGCTGGATGGTGGTACTTCGCCGACCAATCGATCAGGCGCGAGTGGAACGCTGAATTCGGCATACATCTCAGCTGATTTCACCAACATGGTGGCGGATTTTGGGCTCAGTGCATCGGTGTCAGGAGTCAATTGGTCGGCGAGCGGGTCGGCAGGCATTGAGCATGATGGTTTCTGGGCGGACACATGGGATACGGATAGTACGCTCAACATTTCCAATAATACGGGCGGCGGTGGCACTTACGAAGGGGCTGTCGTGGGCGGCTTCACCGGTGAGGCGATGTCCGGGGCGTTTCTCTCGTATGCATTCAATGATTACCTTTCCAATTCAATCAGTGGCGTAGCCGCCTTCCGGGCGGATTCGGTTCCCAGTAGTTCGATTAATCACCGCATCATCATCTGGTCGGGGAGCTACTCTTCAGGCGGGATCGTTAAGCCGTACGTCAACGGTGGTTACAACAATGCGGCCGAAATTAATTATTCGGGAGGTATCGTCAAATTCCGGACTGAAATCCCCGAGCCCGATTTTGACTGGGTTGAATTAGCCTACTCGGGGACACCCGTCGATGTGGGATCCGACGCCCTAGGTATCACTTGGGGGCGTTGGGCTAACGCGACTGGTATCACCGCCACTCAGCTGGATGGCACGACGGCCACAGCCACACCCGACAGTCTGCATTATCTGGCCGGTCCGATTATGAACCAACCGGTTGCACTACCGACCAGTGGTACGTTCACCTACAGCTTCATCGGGGGCACATCTCCCACCGACAGCGGCGGTAATGTAGGAAGCGCGCCTTCCGCTTCCGACTTCTCGTTGGTGGCCGACTTTACGAATCTGAGCGTCGATGTCTCGGCACAGGCAACTGTCAACGGCCTTTCGCTGAAGGGCAGTGCTGCCAACGTTCCGCTTGAGGGCCATCACTTTGGTGCGGGTTCTGACTTTGGAAGCAACCTGAACGTAACCTGTTTGGCCGGGTGTATAGCGGGCGACAACACCGGCGGTGCCATAGTGGGTGGATTTGCCGGTGCCACCGGTGAAGCGGCGGGGATTAGTTACTCATTGGGTAAATTCAACGGGAGCAGTGATAACGTGATTTCCGGTGTCGCCGCATTCAAACGCTGATAAGTCGAAAGGCCCCTGAGAAGCGATTCGCAGGGGCCTTTCTTTAGCGGCCTGGTTGTCTTCAGTCGTACTCGTCGCGTCCAAGGTTTTCCAGCATCGGATTATCCGCGAGGAAGTCCTGCAGTTCCGGCTCCTCTTCGATCCGGGATTCGTCCTCAAGGGCATTGATGTATTCATCGAAGGCATTGCGGACCTCGTTGCCACTCAGTCGCATTGGGCACCCCCTTTTTCATATGTTGACCTGTGAAAAGGATCATTGATGATCCTTTTTTGAGTTTAGAAAGAGGGGGAGGGCTGTCAATTGATCGTCTAAAATCTAGACAGAGTACTAATTTGTATTTTTAGAAACTAACAAATTAATTATTTTCTAACCATACAAACGACGCTGAATACCCGCACGCTGCAAGATGGTGGCGGCGATCTCCTCTATGGACATCGAGGTGGTATTGAGAAAAGGCACCGCCTCCCGGCGGTAAAGCGATTCGACCGTTTCGATCTCGAACTGGCATTGCCCCAGTTGGGAATAGCGGCTGTCGGGGTAACGCTCCGTTCGAATCCGGTGCAAACGGATCGGGTCTATGGTCAGGCCGAACAGGCGATTACGGTAGGGCGTGAGCGCTTTGGGAAGCAGGCCGGCCTCCAGATCATCCTCGGTCAACGGGTAGTTGGCGGCCAATACGCCGTATTGGAGTGCCAGATAGAGGCATGTGGGTGTTTTCCCGGAACGCGAGACGCCAAGCAGTATGATGTCGGAGGCGGGGTAGTTGCTCGCCATCAGCCCGTCATCATTGGACAGCGCAAAATTCAGGGCATCGATACGGGCGGTATATTGCTGGAAGTCACGGATCCCGTGAGAGCGGCCGGTGACATGCAGCGCCGGTTGGCCGAGTTCGCTCTCCAGTCTGTCATTGAAAGCATCGAAAAAGTCGAAAACGACGCCCCGGCAGGTGAGGACCACCTTTCGCACTTCCGGGTCGACGATGGTGGAAAAGACCAGTGGTCGGCAGTCGTCATCACGGGCGGCCCTATTGATACGGCTTACTGCGCTCTCGGCCTTCTCAAGGCTGTCGAGAAACGGCCAACTGGTTTGACTGAGCTCGAGTCCCTCGAATTGGGTCAGGAGGCTGCGGCCCAGCGTTTCGGCAGTGATACCGGTGTGGTCGGAGAGGAAAAAGACGGAACGACGCATTGTGTTACCACCGAAGACAAGAATAAAGATCCGTCAATTGTAGAACCCGGCTGAATTCATGAGTATTCAATCCCGGGAAAAATAATCCGTTGTTGAATGTGTTAGGGTCCAAAAAAAAAGGAGACAGCGGCCCTCAGGGGAGAGGCTGCCAAGCCGCTTTTCGGTTCTAAAAGCCGGCTGTCTCCTGCCAAAAGCTCACACCCAAGTGTGAGTCACCCTCGAAGATGCGCGTCCTTGCGCGGTTGGCGAAGAATCGTCAGGCGACGGAGCCTCCGGCTGATGCCGTGCCTTCGTCGTCGACCGTTTCACCGGCAAGATGAAGCCAGGTTTCGACCACTGTATCGGGATTGAGCGAAATACTGCTGATCCCGCGATCAAACAGCCATTTGGCAAGGTCGGGGTAATCCGAAGGCCCCTGCCCACAGATGCCGACGTATTTGCCCTGTTTTCGACACGCCTCGATGGCCATGGTGAGCATTTTCTTGACGGCGGCATTGCGTTCGTCAAACAGGGATGCAATCAACCCCGAGTCACGATCCAGGCCTAGAGTCAGCTGGGTCAGATCGTTGGAGCCGATGGAGAAACCATCGAAGTGCTCCAGGAACTCATCCGCGAGTAGCGCGTTGGACGGGATCTCGCACATCATAATCACCCGTAGCCCATTCCTGCCCCGCTCCAGGCCGTTTTCCTTCAGTAGGTCCACGACGCCCTTCGCTTCGTCCACCGTCCGGGCGAAGGGGATCATGACCTCCACATTGGTCAGTCCCATTTCGTCCCGGACCTTGCGAAGCGCGCGGCACTCCAGATCGAAGCAGGGGCGAAAGGTTTCGGAGAGATAACGCGAGGCCCCGCGGAAGCCAATCATCGGATTCTCTTCCTGGGGCTCGTAGTGGCTGCCGGCGAGCAGGTTTGCATACTCATTGGATTTGAAATCCGACATACGCACAATGACCGGCTGCGGGTAGTAGGCCGCGGCCAGGGTGCTGATGCCCTCGGCGAGCTTCTCCACGTAAAAGTCCACCGGCGTTGCATAGCCGGCCATCTTGCGCCGGATCTGCTCCTGGATCTCCAGTGGCTGCTTGTCAAACTCCAACAGCGCCTTGGGATGGACGCCAATCATGGCATTGATGATGAATTCCAAACGGGCCAGGCCAACGCCTGCATTGGGCAGATTGGCAAAATCGAATGCTCTCCCCGGGTTGCCGACATTCATCATGATCTTAACCGGCAGGTCGGGCATTTTGTCGGCATTGGCAGTCTGAACCTCGAACGCCAACTGTCCCCGATAAATATACCCGGTATCCCCCTCGGCGCAGGAGACCGTGACCTCTTGGCCCTCTTTGAGGAGCGAGCTTGCATCGCCGGTGCCCACCACGGCGGGAATGCCGAGCTCTCGGGCGATGATGGCCGCGTGGCAGGTTCTTCCGCCGCGGTTGGTGACGATCGCCGCGGCCCGCTTCATGACCGGCTCCCAGTCCGGATCCGTCATGTCGGTTACCAGAACGTCGCCGGGTTGAACTCGATTCATCTCTTTGATGTCATCGATGACCCGCGCCGGACCGGCACCGATTTTCTGGCCGATCGCACGGCCCGAAGTCAGGACCTCCCCGGGCTTTTTGAGGCTATAGCGCTCAATTACCTGAGCGCCGCGGCTTTTTACGGTTTCGGGGCGGGCCTGAACCACGTAGAGTTCGCCATCATCACCATCGAGCGCCCATTCGATGTCCATTGGCCGACCATAATGTTTCTCAATGGTAACGGCGTGGCGCGCCAGTTCCTCGATCTGAGCGTCGGTCAGGCAGAACCGAAGACGGTCGTCCTCCTCCACGTCCACGGTCTTCACGGAGTTGCCATGACCCGCTTCAGAGCTGTACACCATCTTTATGGCCTTTGTCCCCGGCGTACGGCTGAGAATCGCCGGGTTCCCCTTCGACAGTGTCGGCTTATGCACATAAAACTCGTCCGGGTTAACCGCCCCCTGTACCACGGTTTCTCCGAGACCGTAGGCACCGGTGATGAAGACGACATCCTGAAAGCCGGACTCGGTATCCAGCGTGAACATCACCCCGGCGGAACCGATGTCCGAGCGCACCATGCGCTGAATACCGGCCGAAAGCGCCACCTCTGCGTGGGTAAAGTTGTGGTGCACACGGTAGGCGATAGCCCGGTCGTTGTAGAGAGAGGCGAAAACATGCTTGACCGCAACCAGCACATCATCCAGACCGCGGACATTCAGAAAGGTCTCCTGCTGTCCCGCGAAGCTGGCATCGGGGAGATCTTCGGCTGTTGCAGAAGAGCGCACCGCGACGGCGAGTTCACCTTCGTGCTGTTCGGCCATCTTCCGATAAGCCGCGGTAAGCGCAGCATGCAGGGGCTCCGGGAAGGGCGTATCGATGATCCACTGCCGAATACTCGCACCGGCCTCGACCAGCTTGTCGACATCTTCCACATCCAGCTGATCGAGAAGCCCGTTGATGCGATCATCAAGGCGGTCGTGGCGTAAAAATTCCCGGAAAGCATGGGAAGTGGTTGCGAAGCCTTCCGGTACGCGGACCCCGGCAGATGCCAGTCCGCTGATCATCTCCCCCAGGGAGGCGTTCTTGCCGCCCACCCGTGCCACGTCATTCATACCCAGTTTGTCGAACCAGATGATGTATTCGTCCGCCACTTTGCTCCCCCACATCGTCGCTGATGATCGATTTGGCGTTTGGCCGCAAACGCATCACGGCCGCCGGTTGGTAAATTCAAGAAGCTGCTATTGCGTATCGCGAGCTTTGCAGTCCGCCGGCCGCTCAGTCGCGGGTCTTGCAGGAACCGCCGCCGGCACAGAGGCAGCTCTTGCCACATCCGCCACCCTCTTCGCGGGCGACCCCGAACTGGGGATGACGTTTTGCGAAAAGGCGCGATACGTGCTGCACGGAAACCCAGCCGAGCAGTACAAGCATGATGAGGCCCATAGCCAAAATATAGTTGCTTAACACGACTAGCCTCCCAGGCCAGCGAAGCCCATGAAAGATAGCGACAGAATGCCCGCCAGCATCAGACTCATGGCGGCCCCTTGGCTGACGCTCGGTACCTCGGCCAGATCCAGTTTTTCGCGCAGACCCGCCATCAGCGAGATGGCGAGCGTAAAGCCGGCGCCGGCGCCCAGGCTGTAAACCACGGACTGCACGAAGTTGTAGTCGTTAAAGGTCTGGAATAGCGCCAGCCCCAAAATGGCACAGTTGGTGGTGATCAGCGGCAGGAAGATACCCAGGGCCCGAAACAGCGCAGGGCTGAACTTCTTCATGGTCATCTCCACCAGCTGTACGGCCGAGGCGATCACCGCGATGTAGCAGATCAGGCGCAGGAATTCGAGATCGAACTCCACCAGGAGGCTGTTGATCACGTAGGCCGATACCGAACTGATGAGCATCACGAAAGCCGTGGCCAGGCCCATGGACCAGGCTGTCTGTAGCTTTCCGGATACACCCAGAAACGGACAAATGCCGAGGAAAAGCGCCAGCACGAAGTTATTGATGATAAAGGCGTTCAGGAAAATGAAAGAGAGTGAATCATGCATGGGCCACCTCCGACGCATCCTCGACTTCGCGGGCCTTGCGCGCCTTGCGCTCTCTCATCCAGTTGAAAAACAGCAGCCAGCCGCCGAGCACAAAGAAACCGCCCGGCGGCAGAATCATTACCACCCAGGGTTCGAAATTCGCGCCGAAGATGTCGACACCCAGCAGCGTTCCATTACCCAACAGCTCCCGTACTGAACCCAGGCAGAGCAGGGCCACGGTAAAGCCGGCTCCCTGTCCCAATGAGTTGACCAGGGTTTTTCCCAGGCGCTGCTTCGAGGCGAAGGCCTCGGCGCGACCGAGAATCATGCAGTTGGCGACAATGAGCTGAATGAATGCACCCAACTGATTGTAGAGGTCCAGGCTGATGGCCTGGATGACGTAATCGACGATGGTCACAAAGGTCGCGATAATCACGATGTAGCTGGCGATCCGTACCTGCTTCGGGATGAAACTCCGAAGAAGTGACACGAGGCCGGATGACGCCAACAGCACGAAGGTAGTCGCCAGGCCCATGGCGATGGCATTGATGACCGAATTGGTCACTGCCAGCACCGGGCACATCCCGAGCAACATGACAAACACCGGGTTCTCCCGCCAGAGTCCGGAGAGAAAGGTGTCCGCCGTGATGCCTTCATCTTTCTTCAAATCGATAGCCATGCTTCAACCCATTAAGGTCAACTGCTTCAACGCAAAGGCGCAAAGTGAAAACGGAGATGGATAATCCATATTTCTATTCCTTTGCACTCTCTGTGTCTTTGCGTTTTTGCGTCAGATCTTCCTTCCTCAGTTCATCCAAATGCAGCCAGAGTTTCGGCAGCAGTTCCTGGGAGGCGGCATTGAGCGCCTTGCCCACGGCTGTGGAGGTAACCGTGGCACCAGAGATGGCATCGATTTGCCACGGGTGTTGTTTAGTGCCGTGCTTGACCGTGACGATTGGATTTCTCAGGCCGCTTCGATCCGCATTCAATGCCGCTTCGAGCCCCGGCGCCTCAAAGTTGGCCAGGAATTCCTCATCAGTCAGGATCTTGTCGCCGAGCCCCGGCGTTTCCGCCATCTTCAATACTTTAAATCCGGTGATGCACTGGCACTTCGGGTCGTAACCGAAAAGAAGTTGGACGATGTCGGCATAGCCCTGTGCGGCCGCACCTGAGGCGATTCCTTTCAGCGTTCCGGACTGGTCATACGCGACGTAAATGGGCGTGCCGTTCTTGCCTGAATCCAACGGGAACAACCCCTTTTCGTTGAGTACAAAGTCACGGCGCTGCGTAGTGTCGGGTATCACCTGAAAGACCGCCCGCTCGATCGCTTGGCGCTTGTTCTCCTCGATAAGCGGCTTGGTGTATTCGTAGACCAGCACCACCAGAAAACCGGACAGCATGGCAATCACGCCCAGTGTGCTGATCAGCTTGCCGCTGGAGGGCAGCATCGATGCCGGCTGCGTTTGTTGAGTCGTCGTCATGGTTTTCCCGACTCGGTTTTTTGCCCATAAATCCGCGGCTGGGTGATCGATTCGATCAGCGGCGAGGCGGCGTTACCGAGCAAGATGGCATACATGACACCTTCCGGTAGACCACCCCAGAATCGGATCACTACGGTCAGGAAACCCATCAGCAGTCCATAAATCCAGATGCCTCGCGGAGTGACCGGCGAGGCCACCATATCGGAGGCCATGAAAACCGCGCCTAACATCAGTCCCCCGGAGAAGAGGACAAAGAACGGTGACGGATAGGTCTCCGGCGCATATAGCCAGAAGGGCAGAGCGGTAACGGCTGCGCCTACCAGCATGGCCGCCGGAATCTGCCAGTTCATCATTCGGCGCAGAGCCAGATAGGCGCCGCAAACCAGGATCAGCAGGGCCGAAGTTTCGCCGCTGGAGCCCGCGGTCATGCCGCTGAAGAGGCTCCAGGTATCCATGACCTCCCCACCGAATTTCCACTGGGCCAGCGGTGTGGCGCCGGTAAAGGTGTCGACTGCCCGTGATGTCATCCACTCGTCGACTGCCGGTGGTTTCATGAAGGGCATCGCCAGGCTCGAGGGGATGAATTCCGCGAGCCGGCCTGGTGCGAAGGCCGGTGTCCAGGTGGTGATGGCAACCGGGAACGCGGCCTGCACGAACGCACGCCCCACCAGTGCCGGATTGAATACGTTAAAGCCGAGCCCGCCGAACAGGGCCTTGCCGATGGCGATGGAAATGAACCCGGCCACGGCACCCATCCAGAGGGGAAAGGCGGGCGGCAGGGTCAGGGCCAGAAGGAGACCGGTGATAACCGCGCTCCAGTCATTCAGTGTGCTCGGTTTTGCCGAGAGCCAGTTGAACAGGCGTTCGGTGCCGAGGCAACTCGCGACAACCGTAACGGTCAGGACCAGGGCGGACAGGCCAAACTGGAAAACGGCAAAGGCCGTAACCGGCAATAGCGCATAGACCACATTGCGCATGATCTCCTCGACGCTCGGCGCCGAACGCAAGTGCGGTGATGTCTTTAGTTCAACCTTGGCAAACATCTAGGCGACCCGCTCACGATTGACGGACTTGGCGATGCGGAAGTACTGCACCAGCGGAATGTTCGAGGGGCATACATAACTGCAGCAGCCGCACTCAAAGCAGTCGGTCAGATGGAACTCCGAAGCCATTGTCTCGTACTGGCGTTTCGCAGCGAGTTGTCCCAGGCGGGACGGGTTCAAGTGCACCGGGCAGGCGTCGACGCACTTGCCGCATTTGATGCAGGGATAGATGCGATCCGGCCGGTCGTTGGCCGATTTCTCCGGCAGGACAATGAGGCCGGAAACCGGTTTTGTTATAGGCACATCCAATGAGGCGACGGTGGTTCCCATCATCGGTCCACCCAGGATGAGGTGGCCGGCATCTCCGAAGTAACCGACGTGTTCCAGGATAAATCGCAGCGGCGTGCCGAGCGGCACCAGATAGTTTCCGGGCTTTTTAACTTCCGGGCCGGCGATGGTCACGACACGTTCGATAAGCCCTTCGCCATCGGGAAGCAGCCGGCCAATCTCGGCCAGGGTACCGACGTTGTTGACCACCACACCCACCTGGAAGGGAAATCCCCCCGACGGAACCTCTCGGCCCAGCAGGGCGGTGATCAGAAGCTTCTCCGAACCTTGTGGGTATTTGGTCCGGACCTCCTGAACCTCGATGGCATCGCCCGGCTTGAGCCGGGCGCGAATAGCTTCGATAGCGTCGGGTTTGTTGTCCTCTACACCGATCACCGCTCGCTGGGTTCCACAAGCCTTCATCGCTATGCGGATGCCCCGGATCAGCTCATCGGTGTACTCGAGCATAATGCGGTGGTCGGTCGTCAAATAGGGCTCGCATTCGCAACCGTTCACCACCAGCGTATCGACGCTGTGCTCGGGTGGAACCGTCAGCTTGACGTGAGTGGGAAAGCCCGCGCCGCCCAGGCCAACCATGCCGGTATCCTGAATAGCCCGGATGATTTCCTCCGCACTCATGGCATCGACATCCAGTTCGGCACCGTAAAGCACCCGTTGGCTGGCGCCCGGGTGTGCCTTGAGGATGATCGCGTCCATTTTCGGACCACGTGCGGTCGGCATCAGACGGAGGTCTTCGATGATGCCCGTGGCGGGCGCATGAATGGGCACCGACATGAAACCGTCCGCCCGGGCGATCGGTTCGCCGCGGAGAACCTCCTGACCCGGATGCACCAGCGGAATGGCCGGCGCACCGAAATGCTGGGACAGGGGGATCACCATTTCCGGGGCGAACGGCAATCGCCGGATCGGCTTTCCGGCCGTCTCCTCTTTGTATTCCGGCGGATGGACCCCGTGGGAGAAGGTCTTCCGCTTGATGAATTCAAAAAGCCCCATGATTTTACCTTCAATTGTTTCCCAGCCGTCGACACGCTCCGTTACGAGCCCCGGAAACCGATGCTTCATCTGGCCCGTAGGAGCCGCGCTTCGCGGCGATTCGCAAAAGATTGAGCGAATTCGCGGCGGTGCGCCGCTCCTGCCCGCCTAGGCGAACTTTGCCGCCCGCTTGAGTAGCTTCTCGTCCGCCTCGGTCGGGTTCCACGGCGTACCCGGATGGATGCACACGGCGGTGCATTTCTCCGCGGCCTTGACGATATCCTTGTAGGAGCTGCCCCGCGGATTCACCACCTCGGCCTGCTTCTTGTCGTTGTACTGGAATACCTTGGGGGCCAACTCGATGCACTCATCGCAGGCGGTGCACTCGGGGGTTTCCACCCACACCGCTTCGTAATCAGCGCCGTCCGCTCCTGAAGCGTTGGCACTGTTGTCGGCATGGGCGGCGCCGTTGCCGTTGGCGGGCAGACCCAGCAGGGTTGCACCGACGCCGTTTCCGTTCGCCCCGTTGCCGGTCGCCATCGCCAGCAGGCTGTGGGTCAGCTTCTGGGCCATGTCGACGCGGGCGTCGTTGGCAACCTGCTCCAGGTCGATGGTCTGGTCGGCACCGACGATGCCCTTCAATTGGCGCCAGAAGTGGCGGCGTTCTTCGGTGGAGTTGATCGATCTCCTGAGAGACCAGCACGCGGTTGAGGCGGCTCTTGCCATCAACCATCCACACGAAGGGGAATTTCCCCTCACGCTCGTCGTCGTCGAGTTCCAGGAACTCCGGCACCGATATCATCTTCTCGTCATCCCAGGTCTCCCGCGGCGCCTTCTTGAAGTGCTTGCGGAAACGCCCTTCGGTGGCGGCGAAGTCGGCGAAGGTGATCGGGGTCTCCAGCGTCTTCTCCTGGCCATCCTCCTCGTAGCGCATCGTATAGGTCACCCAGTCCTCCTCGATGGCGGGGTTGCCCTCGATATCGGAGCACTCGGCCAGGGTGGTGCCGCGGTCCGGGTCGAACCGGAACAGCGGGTAGGCGCGGGAGTCGAGCGCCAGCTTGGTCTGGGCCAGGGTGGCATCGTCGGCCACGCCGTGCTCGGGCTGGCAGGTGGTGTAGACGTTGAATACCGCCGGGCGCCGGCTGTTCAGTCCCTCGATATAGCTCTCCAGCAGGTGGCTTACATTGGCCACCGAGCTCTGCATCACGTAGCTGGTGCGATGGGCCATGCCGATGAGCGACATCTCCTTGCGGATCTCCAGCTTGCCCTTCCACTTCTTGCCGTAGGGCGCCATGTCGGCCACTTGGCCCACGAAGCCGGAGGTGCAGCTCTGGCCGCCGGTGTTGGAGTAGACCTGGGTATCGAGCACCAGCACCTTGATAGGCACGCCGGACATCATGGCGCGGGAGAGGTTCTGGAAGCCGATGTCGTACATGGCACCGTCGCCGCCGACGGCAACCACCGGCGGGCACAGTTTGAACTCCTCGTCACTGAAGTCCTTCCAGGAGAAGTAGCGGAAGAATTCACCGTGGGTGTCCTCGTTGTATTTCCCCTCGAGCTCGAGCTCGGCCATGCGGATCGCCCGGAAGCCGTCGCCCATCTTTTGCATGTGCCCCTCGAACAGTCCCATCGCCATGGAGGGGCTGTCCTGGAACAGATTCGAGGTCCACGGGAACGGGTAGGGACTGAAGGGGAAGGTCGAGCCCCAGACCGAGGTGCAGCCGGTGGCGTTGACGATGCCCATCTCCGCACGGCCGTTGCCGGTGGGGCCGCTCACGTATTTGGACTTCAGATCCTTGAGCTGTGCCAGCAGGTCGGTCGCCCACTTGAGCCAGTCCGAATCCAGCGGGTTGCCCGCCTTGCCCTCGTCGAGGCTCGCGGAGAGCTTGGCGAGGGTCAGGTCGGCATCCTGGTGCTGGTGGACCACGGCGCTGATGGTGCCCGTGTCCGAGAGGTCCATGGAGTCGGCCAGTTTCAGGCGGATGTGCTTCTCCAGTCGCTGGATCAGGTCCTCGACCTTGGAAAGGTGCGCCTTGACCCGCTGCTGCATCAACGCGGTGACCGTGGCGGTGAACAGATGGATAGCGGTCTTCTCGCCACAGCCCAGACAGGCGCCGTCACCGCACACCAGCGAGCCGAAATTGCGCTTGTCGAGCAGGATGGTATCGAGCGCGCCGACCGCCTCGTCCAGGTCATCCACGCGGATGTAATCGGGTGAGGTGGTGGGCAGGTCGAGCCAGAAGTTCCAATCCTCGCGCAGCCGCTCCACCGTCTCCGGGGTCTGCGGGATCGCCTCCAGGGCGTCGTCCTTGCAGACCTCGACACACTCCATGCAGCCCTTGCAGGTATAGGGGTTGACGGTGATGGAGAAGAGGCCGCCGGTACCCTTGCTGCGCTTCTCCTTGGCGGAGAAGTAGGGCTTGGTGCTGGCGAACTTGAAGTTGCCGATGGACTCCTTGAACCACTCGAACTCGGTGTTGAGCCGATCCAGGGCATCGCCCTCCAGCTCCGATTCGATGATGGTCTCGACAATAGAGGCGTCGATCAGCAGCTGCACGTTGGCGCTGTCGCCCTCGGCCGCCACCTTCGCCCGGAGCTTTTTCTCCAGCGTACGCACCGCCCGGCGCAGGTGGCGGGTGGGCCGGCCGTTGCCCTCGATGCGCTGAATGGCGGTGTTGAACACCTCGGTAATGGAGTTGACCAGGCCCGGGATGGCGCTGTCCGGGCAGACGGTATAGCAGTCACCGCAGGCGGTACAGTTTTCCGGGATCCACTCCGGCTGCTCAAAGCGGATCTGCGTCATGTCGCGGTAGACGCTCGTGGCCGCCGGGATGAGCGACATACCGATGAACGGGTCCGCCAGGTTGTCGGAACCCTTGCCGGAGATGTAGAAGTTACCGGTGGCCTCCCAGAAGCGGTGGATGTCGCTGAGCCGCTCCCGGTTTTGCGGCATGCGCTTGAGCGTGATCGGCAGCGTGGATTTGTGCTGCTTGGTGGCGGCGGTGACCTCGCCGAGGGGCTTGTCGAGGATCTCGGTGCACTCCTCGAAGCCGCGGCGCACGACCCGCAGGTTATCCTCCACCACGCGGCGGCCCTTGGAGCCGAACTTCGATTCCAACTGGTCCTCGATGGCGCGGAACAGGGACTTTTCGTCCAGATTCGCGTTTTCCATTACCGGGGAGGCCTTGAAGAACGCACCCTGGAAGGCGATGCCCTGCATACGGAACTGCAGGTCGGCGTTGGAGGCCTCGCTCTTGGCGATCTGGAAGCCATCCACGTAGAAGATGCGAATGTCGTTCTCGACCACGAACTTGCGGACCGAGTGGGGGAAGCTGTTCCAGACCGCCTCGGGCGTCTCCAGGCTGGACTGGACCACAAAGGTGCCGCCCTTCTTCAGACCGAACAGGGCATTGGAGTGCTCGAACACGTTCGGGTCCGGGGAGAGCACCGCGTCCACGAAGTGGTACTCGCAGCTGATCTTGATGGGCTCCGGTGCCGCCGACAGATAGTAGGTGGTCGGCTGCCCCTTCTTCTCGGAGCCGTACTTGGGGTTCGCCTTGATGTCGTAGCCCAGCAGGTCGAACAGGGTCATGGCCAGGTTCTTGCCGGTGGTGACCGCACCCCAGCCGCCTACGGAGTGCAACCGCACCGTGATCGAGCCCTCCGGCATCAGGTTGGGGTTCTCCGAGCCGCGCAGGGCCAGCTCGCCAATATCCGGATAGGCCTCCAGCAGCTCCTGCTGATAGAGCTCCTGCTTGGGGCTGTCGGGGACATCGTGCAGAAAATCGATCGACAGGTAAAAAAACTTCCGTTTTTCCCCGCCCTCCAGCATGTTCTCCACGGCGGCAATCAGTCCTTCGGGCTGCAGGTCGCGCGAACCGAGGCCAAATGCGCCGGAGTAGAGGGCCGGGATGTCACCCTTTTTGCTGTAGACCGCGTAATCGGGGTGGGGCAGGTGACCATTGGCGGCGATGTTGTTCTCGATGCACTTGGAAAAAGCGGCACGGATCTCGCGCATCAGGGGCAGATCTTCCGCCAACGGCTGATCGGTGCGCTCCAGCACGGTCACGCCCTTCTTACCCTTGAAAACCTGTCCCAGAAGATCGCCCGGGAATGGCCGGAAACTGGTGACGCCGACCACGCCGACGTTGAGTTTTCGGGTCTGACGCAGGTAGTCGGCGACGGCCTCGGCCTGCACCACCATGGAACCCTGGCCGACGATGAGATAATCGGCGTCCTCGGCCTTATAGGTGTAGATACGTTCGTGCTTGCGGCCCGTGAGTTGATGGAACTCCTCCATCGCCTTTTCCATCAATTCGGGGATGTGGCGGTAGAAGAAGGGGCGCTGGGCGGCGACCGCCTGCATGAAGGCGTCCTGGTTCTGCACCGAGCCGGAGGTGACGGGGTTGTCCACATCCCAGGTCAGGGGAATGCGGCGGCGGGTCTCACCGAAGAGCATCTTCTGCGCCGGGGTCGGGCATTCGATGATGTCCTCGGGTTTGCCCAGATACTCGGCGATGAGTTCGCGCTCCGGGACCTGGAGGGATTCGATCAAGTGTGTGGTGAGAAAACCGTCCTGGGCGACGATGCCCGGCGTAAGGGCCAATTCCGCCACCCGGTGCGCAATGATGTTCAGATCCGCCGCACTCTGGGCATCCTTGGCCATCATCTGGAAGAAGCCGGTGTCGTCTACCGAGTGGTAGTCGTCGTGACCGGCATGCACGTTCAACGAGGCTTTGGTGATGGCGCGGCAGCCGATATTCAGGACGTAGGTCAGGCGTTTGCCGGCTGCGGCATAGAGCGATTCGTGCATGAAGGCCACGCCCTGCGCCGAGGAGAAGTTGGTGGCGCGCAGCCCGGTCATGGACAGCCCGGCGGTGACCGCCGCCGCGGCGTGTTCGGATTCAGGTTCAATGAAGATGAGGGGGCGTTCGGCGATATTGATGTGCCCCTTCGAGACCTCTTCCGCCCAGAACTCGCCCATCTGCGTGGACGGCGTAATGGGATACGCACCGGCGGCGTCGGAGGACTCGCGCTCGCACATGATGACGGCGCTGTTGCCGTCCATGGCCTGGCGGGAGCCGGGGTACTTGAACTGTGCGTTGTCTTTCTGCTTCATCTTCATAAGCGAAACACCACTTCTCTGCGATCTCGGAAATCGGTGCCGTCAGGCCCGGGGTAGGGGTTCAACCCTTTCGGGCAGGGGCTCCTTTCGGGTGACCCTTTTGGCTTTGGCGCCCTTGATGGCGCCTTTCACTTCATCGAGCCAGACGATGGCGCCCGTGGGGCAGCGTTCGATGGCGACCTTCGAGGCCAAATCGTTTTTCCCGTAGTCGATAACCGCCACGTTGTCCTCCATGGCGATGAGCCCTTCGGGCGAGTCGGCCGCGCAGCGCCCGCAGGCGGTACAGACCACCTCACAGTGGGATTCCCCTTCGTCGGCGAAGTCCTGGTTCTTGCAGGCGACCCAGAGGCGATGGCTGATCGGCTGCAGCGAAAAAAGGTCTTTGGGACAGGTATCGACACAGTCGCCGCAGGCGGTGCATTTGTCGGCATCCACTACCGGCAGCCCGTATTTGTTCATGCGAATGGCATCGAAGTCGCAAACGGCCTCACAGTCCGCTAACCCCAGACAGCCCCAGGAGCAGCCCTTGCCGCCGCCGGAGATGACGGATGCGGCACGACAGGACTTCAAGCCGCGATAACGGGCACGGGTGTAGGCGACGTGACTGCCACCGGCGCAGGCCAGGCGTGCCACGCGTTTATCGGAATCGCCAAGCTCAATGCCGAGAAAGTCGGCGATGGCCTGGTTTGCCTCTACCGCATTGACGGTGCATTTGGCCGGTTCGGTGGTGCCATTGAGCAGGGCTTCGGCGAACGGGCGGCAGCCGGGATTGCCGCAGGCGCCGCAATTGGCGCTCGGGAGCATCTCCTCGAGCTCATCGAGGCGGGGATCTTCTTCCACGTGCAGGCGCCGGTTGGCAATCGCAAGCACCGAAGCGAGTGCTATGCCCAGGCCCGCCATGAATCCACCGGCAATCGCAATGTTCACGACTGACGCCACTAACTACCCCCATGTCGCGCTATTAGTATTGATAAAACCAATGCTTTTACGCGTAAGGCATTGGCTACGGAATTAATCCTAGAGATGTTGCGTGTATTTGACACGACAATTATTTCAATGCTCAATATTAACTAACTTAATGATAAGGGCGTGGAGCCCCGAAAAAGAGCCATGGATTCCTCACCGAACCTCTACTACAAACAGAATCGACTCAAGCAGTTACGCGCGTTCTGCCACACTGCACGGGCAGGGAGCATTACCCTGGCAGCGGAAACGCTGTTTCTCAGTCAACCGTCGGTCTCACTGCAAATACAGGCTCTGGAGAGAGAGTTCGGGGTGACCGTCTTCGAGCGACGGGGCCCTCACATCAAGATGACCCCGGAAGGGGAGGCGCTCTACAAGCTGGCCGAACCGCTGGTGGAGGGTATCGATAAGCTGCACGAGAGCTTCGCGGCGAACTACGGGAAACTGGAATCCGGGGAACTCAATATTGCAGCGGGTGAGTCGACCATACTCTACATCCTGGCCGAGCCGCTTCGGCTATTCGCCAAGGCATACCCCAATATTCGCTTGAAGCTGCACAACGTCACGGGGCGTGACGGCATGGCCATGCTGCGCGCGGACGAAGTGGACCTGGCGGTCGGCTCCATGTTGGAGGTGCCGGAGGAGATCAGCTATCGGCCGGTCGTCACCTACGATCCGACACTGATTACGCCCAAAGACCATCCGCTGGCGGAAAAGGGGGAAGTAACGCTCGATGACATCGGTCCCCACGGCCTCATCCTGCCGCCCCGTCACCTCTCCACCTGGCGCATCGTCGACTTGGTATTCCGTCAGCACAATGCCGGCTACAAGGTAGCGTTGGAGGCGGGTGGCTGGGAGGTGATCAAAAAATATGTGGAACTGGGGCTCGGGATCTCGATCGTTACCGATGTCTGCCTGACGGGAGAGGAAAACCTGGCCTGCAAGTCGCTGGTGCGCTACTTCCCCAAGCGCTCCTACGGCATCGTCCTGCGCCAGGGCCGGTTTCTGTCACCCCAGGCCAAGCGTTTTATCGACATCCTCCAGCACTACTATCTGGGCGAATTGGGTGAGGGAGCCTCTCCTGAAAGCGGCATGGTCGGATCCGAGTTCGAGGAGGCGCTGTCGGGAATGCCGGATGCCGAGGGTTGGAGCGACCGTAAATTTTAAAGATGGGCGAAAAGACCCGGAAAAACCTGACCAGTCGGGACCGCCGTTAGGGGGAGGGCGGCGCGGAGGGCAGGGCCCCCGCGCCAATCCGGGCTTCAGAAGCGATAGCCGATATTCAGGCCGAAGGAAGTTTCCCCGAGTTTGATCTCGGCATTCGGGGCGATCGGATCGTCGGCGGGTGCCGTGAAGGTCTCTTCCGGTGCATGCATGTAGTGGGCTGCCAGTTCCCAATGATTGTTGAACCGGTAGTCTCCGCCGATGGTGTAGTGGTCCTCGACCACGGCCGGCAGGATCAGGTTTCGACTGATCTCATTGTCACCAAAGGGCGAGTCGGCGTGGTTATAACCGGCACGCAGATTGAATCGGTCAGTCACTGCGTAAGCAACGCCGATAGCGTAGACGGTCTGATCATCCCAACCCGGGTCCATCGCAACCGAGACGCCCGAACCCTCCACGGCCAGTTTGTCCATCGTGTCAGACCAGTCGATCCATTTCACGTCCGCCGAAACGGTTAACGCCGGTGTCGCTTGATAGGCAATCCCGGCCGAGGCCTGCTGCGGGTAGTCGAGATCCAGCTTGTAGGTGCCCGCCGGCAGGGGGTTGCCGGTGGCGTCGGTGATATCACCTTGGGCCAGCTGGTATTCCAGTTCGGAAAACTCCTGACGACTCTTATAGGCAAGTCCCAGATCGAGGTTCTCGGTCAGGTCGTACATCATCCCGAAGGAGAGCCCCAGGCCAAACGAACTGGTGGAGCGTCCCAAGTCGAAGTTGGAGGCGACGCTGTCGCCGGCGCCATCACCGTCGGTGTCCTGCATGGCGCGCTGACGGAAGGCGACGGACTGATAATCGATGTTCAGCGAGACGCCAAGGCTCAATCGCTCGGTTTGGTTCCAGGCGACCGTCGGTGCCATTTGCCAGAACGAGATGTTGGAATAACCGTCCCAGAAAACGGGTTGGCCGGTAGTCGGGTGTGCCTGCATCATCAAGGTGGGCGCGTAGTCGACGCCCATGCCGGAGGTCCCATACATGCCACCGCCGAAGTAGACATCCCGGTTTTCATGGTTGACCGGGGCTGTCCAGCCGATGGCCGGCACGCCATAGGTATCCACTGCACTGTCGGCGGTGTTTCCACCCAGAGCCGAGAAATCGGCTTCCCGCTCCGGCATAAAGGCTTCCATGGAAAAGTCGGCACGGCTGCCGATACGGGCCATTCCCGCGGGATTGGTTACGGCGGTCATGGCGCTACCGGGATTTGCGGTAACAGCCCCGGCCAGCGACTTTTGATAGGCTCCGACACCGATGAGCTGATAGCCGTTGGTGGCGAGTGCGGTGCCGGGGACGTAAACGGCGGCCAATGTAATAACGAGGGTATGATAAGTATGTTTCATATTATAATTAAACAAATTTATTTAATGTTAGACCGAATCCTGTTCGACGTTCTTCCGCTATGCCAAAAGGTGGCATGTCAAAATATTCTAACATTGGGGCGTATTAATTTGCTTGCATAATCTAATTCCGCGCGGGTGATAAGGTCTTTGATTGAAAAGGGAAAAAAGGGCTTTCGTTTGAATGAGTGGACACTTTGAAACCGTCTCCGAGCGGGAAAGGCGGAGAGGTCTGAGCCAAGGGGCTTCGGTCGAATTCTGCTGACAGGCTGTTGAAAAACACCCTCTCCAGAGGGAGAGGGCTGGGGTGAGGGGACTCAATAAAAGGTAAGTTACTGATTTTATCCCCCTCATCCTAACCTTCTCCCTCAGGGAGAAGGGATAAAAACCTTTTTCAACAGCCTGCTAAAGCTCGTTCAAGAATCCCGCCCAGCCGTTCTTCGCGGCTCTTAGTGCTTCGTTGAAAAACAGCGTTGAAGGAAGCAGCGAAATCAATGCTCAGGTAAGTTGCGGTGGACCTTGAGCGGGGACATCCAGGCGTGACCGCGTGGGGGCACGCAGGGGAGGGCCGGCGGTGAAGGCACCCCGACCACGGACCCATACCGAACGAGTGTCGGGAATCGCCTGTTCGGCACTGCCGACTCCCCGTCCGGAACGGGCTCCGCTCATGGGCGTTTGTTCACTATTCGGTGGTGCTCAGAGCCAGACTTCGATTCCGCTTTCCCGACCGTGTCGCCGGGTATCCAGCCAGCGCCGGCCCCTTTCCGTGAGCCCGAAATTCGCATCGATGAGGCCGTCACTGAAAAGAGAATGGGAGTATTCCCAGGGAGCGCCGTCCCGCGGCCCATCGTAGAAATCCGCCAACGGAGCCTGGGCTTCCTCCGGCGCATCGTACACCTCTTCGAATTCCGTCTCTTCGACATGGAGCCGGCGAATGCGGCGCCCGGTCAGCCCGGGGGACTCGCTGGTGCGCCGAACCGCCTTGCCATCGACGATGATCTCGTAGGCAGGGCCCGGCGCGCTACGAATCTCGGCCTGACCTCCTCCGGCATTACGGCCTTTGAACAGCGGAGGCTGCTCGAGGTCGGGACCGGGCGGTGCCGGTTTGAAGTGGTAGAAGTGGGACCTCCACGCCTCGCGTTCGGACTCATCGAGCACCCAGCGCGTCAACATCGATTCGAAATCGGCCTGAAGTTCGCCCAGATCCTTTTCATGTCTGCGCCGTTGCTGACTGTGACGGCCCGCCTTTTCCCTGTTTTCCTGTTTGTGATGGTGAAAATCGGTAGCGAGCTGACGCAGTACGCCAGCGGGATGCAAGGTGGACATGGCAGACCTCCCTGAATGCGCATTTACAGCGAAAGATAGTGTATCCCTCCGCCAGAGCTAGCGAACCGCCCCGGACCGTGACATAAAGACCAAAGTGTGTCATTTGCACTACAGGTGCGGCAAACCACACAAAAAGAATCCCCCTTCGGATGGCGATGTCTTGTCGAACAGTGAGTTACCACTGGCACGAATCGTGCTGGTTACACCGATGGTGTCGGTAAGGAACGGCTCAACGGTTGCATCGTCCCCTCGGGCACTTCTCAAGAAAACGAACGGTGGGACACGCCGGTATCAAGGACCACGGTCGATGGCATGGTCGTGGCGAATTCGACGGGGGAGAACATGGTTGAATTACGACGCTGGGCGATAGCGTTGGTGCTGCTGTCTGGCGGATTTGTCGCGAGCGTCGATGCCGCAACGGTATGGTTTTCCGATCAGCCGCCGAATGCGGAATGGTCCAAGCGCGCACGCCATGCCCACGGGGGGATGGTCGAGCGTGGCCGGGGCGGAGTCTACGTCAAGCGTCTCTGGCTAAGAGAAGGGGCGATCCCGGCATCTGCGACCTACACGCGTCCCGGGGAAAACGGAAGCCTCAGCGTTTTCGGCGTCGATGGCAAGAACGTCACGCCCGAACTCTTCAAGGTCGACAGCGGCGGTGGCATTACCTTCCCGATGCCCGATGAGGGGTTCTATAACGCCTACTTTGTCGAACGCAGCGTCGAAGATGATGTTCTTGAGACGTCCATCGTCAAGGCGGAGGTCCTTAAGCATAGTTGCGGCGAGGGTCACGACCCCAAGTTCACCGCTTCGCGAATGCCGCCCCGGGGCTACGCCGGCGTCGCGCTGGACATCATTCGGGAGCGCCTCCCCGGTGAAGACTTCCATACGCGAATGAAATCCGGCGACAAGGTGGCTTTTCGCGTCCACTACGAAGGACATCCGGCAGTAGGCGCTGACGTCAGCCTGACCACACAGGCGGGGTGGACAAAACGCATGCAAACCGACGAAAACGGCAGGGCCGTCTTCGAGCTTATTCGCGATTATTATCCCGCCTGGAACGATTTCGACAAGAGACACTACGAGAGCTTTCTGGTTACCGCGGAGTATCGGACCGAACTGCAGGGTGAGCTTAATGGCACCCCCTTTCGAGAGGCCCGATACAGGGCGACCCTGCCCGGCACGTTCTATCCCTCCGAACTCGAATACTCCTCTTACCTGATCGGGCTTCTTGTGACCTTTGCGGCGGCGGCGCTCACTGCGGGAGGTGTTTTTCTCTTCCGGCTAAAGCGCCGACGAGCGGTACGGGAGCGTTTCGATGAAAAGGCTTAAGGCGTTTATCGACGGGGCGGACATTCGCCGTTTCCGTTTCTGGGTACAGCTGGGGTTTTTCGTTCTGCTCGTCTATGGCGGGTACTTCTTCATCAACCTGGGGCAGTCACTGCCGACGTTCTCCTGCGGCTTCAATCAGCCGGGACGTGCCGGCGTGTGCTTTCTGCTGCCCCTGCAGCATCAGACCCATATTCCCTGGGACAGCATCATCAGCTGGCGCGGACTCGGCATCCTCACCGGTCTTCTGACCTTTGTCGCCTGGCTATTCGTCTTCAACAAGGCGTGGTGCGGCTATGCCTGTCCGCTCGGAACGATTCAGGACTGGATAACGGCACTGCGTCAGAAACTCGGTATCCGTTATTCGACCTACAGCCTCGATACCTTCACGCGGCTGAAGAAGGTTAAGTTCATTCTCCTGGTCCTTTTGATCGTCATCCCGTTTCTGATGGCCAATTCGGTGGCGGGGCTGCCGAAGCTCCCCGAAGATATGGGGACGCCGTTCTGCAAGATCTGCCCGGCGCGCATGGTGATCCCGGCATTCACCGGTGACTTCTCCCAATGGACGGTGGACTTCTCCACCGGCACGGCCGCGGCCATGACGGGACTCGGGATGCTGGTGCTGGGCATCTTCTTTGCCGGTGCCTTCGTCAACAAGCGCTTTTTCTGTTTTTTCTGCCCCATGAGTGCGCTCCACTCACTGTTCTCCAAGGTGGCGCTGCTGAAGCTGAAAAAGGACGGTAGCAAGTGCACCCGATGCGGTGACTGCTATCGTGCCTGCGATATGCAGATCAAGGAAATAGCGGACGACATCGAGAGTGAAACGCTGATCAAGGACGACTGCATGATGTGCTTTAAATGCGTTGCTTCCTGTCCGGAAGAGGGGGCACTCAAGGCCTCATTCATGGGGATCCCGATCTACGAATCGACCGAAGCCGGTTTCTTCAAACGCATGATCAAAAGGGGGAAGAAATGAGCGCCGAGGCACAGGAAAAACAGACCGAGATGGCGCGCAAGCAGCTCTCCCGCGAGTCGGCTCAGGCGCTGAACCGGATTGAAAAGGATTTTCCCGATAATCCCAAGGCGATGACGTATTTCTACGACCTGTACCGTCGCGTTCACTGCGACGGTGCGGCGCCGCACCCGGGAAAGAAGGTTATCGGCACGACCTGCGTACAGGTCCCGGAGGAGCTCATCTATGCCGCCGGTGCGGTTCCCGTGCGTCTTTGCAACGGTGCCCATACCTTCGATCAACTCGGTGCGGAGTTCATGCCGGCCAAGTCGTGCTCCCTGGTGAAGGCGACACTGGGCATGCTCTCCAGTGAGCTCGTCTCCTGGCTCGACGAGGGTCGGGACATCGTCAACGTGACCACCTGTGATCAGAAGACCAAGGCGGGTCGCCTGATGGAGGAGGCCGGCTATCGGGTCCACCACCTCGAGTTGCCACCCTCCAAGGAGAGCGAAGCGGCCCGTACCTACTGGCAGAGCAACGTCAACGGCTTTGCCCGGCAACTGGCCTCGGTCACCGGCCGCAAGATCACCCGCGATAGCCTGCGCGAGGGCATCGCCAAGGTGGCCCGCGCACAACAGGCATTCCGTCGCCTGCACCGGTTGCGTATGGCGCCGCTCGCCCCGGTTCTCGGGAAAGACATCTTTCTGGTGACCAACGCCTACTTTTTCGACGATATCGAATCCTGGACCGATGCCGTCGAGGCGCTGAATGACGAGTTGGAGCAGCGTTGCGAGGAGGGTTTCGCCGCGGCCCAGCGCCGGGCTCCGCGTATTCTATTTACGGGCTCGCCTCCCATCTTTCCCAACCTCAAGCTGCCCACGCTGATCGAGCAGTCGGGTGCGGTCATCGTCGCGGATGAAACCTGCTCGGCCAATCGTATGCTCTATGACGCGGTCAGCGTCGATGAATGGCAGCTGTACGACATGGTGGATGCGGTCGCCGATCGCGCCCTCAAGCCCTGCACCTGTCCCATCTTTGTCAGCGACGAGGATCGAAAGCGCCGCCTGCTGGAGTTGGCGCGCACCTTCGCCGTGGACGGCGTGGTCTATCAGGCGTTCGCCGGGTGTCAGGTGTTCGAAATGGAACAGCGCAGCATTAGCCGTTTTCTTGCAGACGAAGGCATTCCCTCCCTGTATGTGGAGACCGACTACAGCCCGGACGATGTCGGCCAGCTCTCGACCCGTATCGAGGCCTTCATCGAGTCGCTCAAGGCCCGCAGGAGGAGAAAATAGCATGCCCTATTTCGCAGGTATCGATATCGGGTCGACGGCCATCAAGGTGGTTCTGGTCGACGGGGGTGATGATCTCATCGCCAGCAAGACGGTCGCCACCGGCAGCCACTTCTACGGCAATGCCCGGGAGGCGTTCCAGTCGTTGCTGAAGGAGAACGCGCTTGAACCGTCCGATATCGGTTTTCTGACGGCGACCGGCTATGGCCGCAAGCTCTATCGTGAAGCCGACGAGTCGGTGAGCGAGATCACCGCCAATGCCATGGGCGCCAAGAAGGCGGGGGAGGCCTACGGCGGCGTGCGCACCATCATCAATATCGGTGGACAGGATTCGAAGGCGATTCAGATCGACGATGAGGGCAATGTGGTCAACTTCGCCATGAACGACAAGTGCGCCGCGGGCACCGGGCGTTTTCTGGACATGGCGGCACGCAATTTCGAGCTCGATCTCGATGAGCTCGGCGATCGTCATTTCAATCTCAAGGGGGCCCCGCCGGTGATCAACAGCACCTGCGCCGTCTTTGCCGAATCGGAAGTGATTGGCCTTCTGGCCAGCGGCTACTCCAAAGAGGAGATCGTCGCCGGTATTCACTACTCGATCGCCAAGCGCACGGTCCGCCTCGCCAAGCGGGTTGGACTCGAGGATCAGGTGTACTTCGATGGCGGTCCCGCCCTGAACAGGGGGCTCGTGGCGGCCTTCGAAGAGGAGCTGATGCGAAAGCTGGTCATCCCCGATATTCCCCAGATCACCACCGCCTACGGTGCCGCAATACTCGCCCGTGAGGCGTGGCAGGCAGAAGAGGCGGGTGGCGACTAGCGCCGTCAGTCGTGAAGACCGCCCTGTCCGGCGTCGGTTAGGTGAGGGCGAGGCAAATACCACAAAATGAGTGATATGCCGCACGCCTGCTTGCGGTCAGTTCGAACAATTTCAGAGAATCCAGAAACTTACCTGCATGGCATGAAAACTGCCTTGTAGTTGCATGTTTACAACCCGGTGGTAAGGAAACCCACCGAAGGGGCAGTGATGCACAAAAAATAAAATTTAGTCACAATTTAAGGGGTTAGGCATGTTTGAATTTCGTTTGTCTCGAGTGGCATCGGCGGTCGGGGCCGCGATGCTGGGCGGTGCGATGTTATCGGGGGCGCAGGTCGCCGTGGCAGAAGACCTTGGCATCATCCAGGTGGAATCCACCACCATCGACGACCGCTTCGACAATAAGCGGGATCAACCCTCGAATATTGCCGTCGTCAGCGGCGATGAGGTGGACGCGGCTCACCCTGAAAATATTCAACAGGTGCTCCAGCAAGTCCCCGGTGTCACCACTGAGGTTCAGAGTGGTGACTCCCTGAAGATCCATATCCGCGGCGTCGAGAATCAGGTCTACATGGGGGAGAAACCGGGCGTGGCCGTGGTGATCGACGGTGTGCCGGTGTTCGAACGGACCGGTCGCGTTAACATCGACCTCGATAACATCGAGTCCATCAAGGTCGTCAAGGGCGGAGCCTCCTATCTGTTCGGCGACGATGCCCTCTCCGGGGCGGTCATCATCACCACCAAGCGGGGCGCCGACAACGCCGGTTATCTGGTCCAGGCGGAAGGCGGCAGCTTCGGCCATCGGAAGGGATTGGCCCGGGCCGGCTTTGCTGGGGAGAATGCCAACGGCCATGTGCAGGTTTCCACGCGTGAGACGGACGGCTACCATGATGATTCCGCGTCGGAAGCCGATTACGTCAATGGCAAACTGCAGTACTACCTCAATGATACCAGTGATCTGACTTTTGGATTCGAACTCTCGGATAGGGCAAAGAACAGCCATGGCAACGTCAAGGGTGTGACCGCGGCCGAGGAGGATCCGAAGAGTGAAGACCCCGCCTACAACGATTATGCCAATCACTACGATGTGGATCTTTCCAAGTACTTCCTGACCTATTCCAACGATATCGGAGAGGCCTCCAACTGGATGGTCAATGCCTACCAGTTCACCGACGATACCCGGTTTGTAACCGCCCCCACCGACGAGGATCCGGAGGTCTATACCTACAACAACGATTATCATCAGGTTCAGCAGGGTCTGAAATCGGAGTTCCGGACAGGTGGCGAAAGGCTTGCCTGGATGGCGGGGGTGGACCTGCGTGACAATCTGTACCGAAACCGCGATACCTATCGCATCGATGTTGATAGCTGGAGTGGAGTACACTCCGCCGGCGATCCGAACAGCTTCAATGACACCGAGGAAACGGTCAAGGCGCTCTACGGTGAAGTGAAGGTACAGGCCACCGAGCGGCTGACGCTAACCACCAATGGCCGGGTGGACCGGATCGATCTGGACTACGAGGATCAACTCAGCCCCGAAGATAATGGCAGCAAGGATTTCACGGTCTCCTCCTGGCGCTTGGGGGGCAACTATGCCCTTCGTTCGAACGTCGACCTCTACGCCAATGCCTCCACGGGCTTTCGGGCACCCTCTCCGGAGCAGTTGTTTGTTGGCAGCAACAGCCCCAGCCATCGTACCGCAGCCAATCCGGACCTGGACCCGGAAACCACCATCAACAAAGAGATCGGGCTTCGGACCAAGACCAGTTGGTGGGGACTGCCCATCGACCTCGATGCCGCCATCTTCCAACTGGATCGCTACGACCATATCCAGTCCACGGGCGGTCAGTACTCCACCAGTGAAGACGCCGTTTATGACAACGTGGGGGATTTTAGAAGCCGAGGTCTCGAGCTTTCATTGTTGACGGATCCCTCTCGCAAGGTATCCATGGATGTCGCCTATACCTACCTGGATAGCGTGTATACAAATTATGATGACTACCACTTGCGGGTGGAACCTATCGATGGAGGCTGCTCGGCTGATTTTACAGCAATCACAGAGGAGTCCGGGTGGGGGCCACCCGAGGTGGTTGCCTGCGACAGGACCTATGATAATGCCGGAAACACGGTACCCCGGGTGCCGGACCACCACCTCAACCTGCGCGTGCTCTACCGGCCGGCCAGTCACTGGCTGGTGACGGGGGAGATGGACGCCATTTCCTCCTACTATGCGGATGAGATCAACCAGATAAAGATCGACGGTCATGAGGTCTTCAATCTGCTGCTGAATTACGACACCAGGGCCTGGTCGTTCTTTGCCCGGGTCGACAACGTTCTGGACGAGCAGTTCTATAACACCGTCCGTGGAACGGGGGACGGCAATGAAGATGGTGTCTATGACGAGGAGGACCTCTCCATCGTCGTGAATCCGGGCCGGGCGTACTACGCGGGCGTGTCCCTGCGCTTCTAGCATCACAGGACTCCATGCGGGCAGGGATGCCCCCTACTGATTATCTTCGACGGCCGCATCCCTGCGAGCCTCGACCTGGGGACTCACTGCGCTCACCCGCCCATTCGATTGACTCCGGAGCAGGTAAATGGAACCGGTCGCACTCAGCTTCTCGGCAGCGTTGGTGATGGGCCTGCTGTTCGGCGCGGGGCCCTGCAATATCGCCTGTCTGCCCTATCTGGGTCCCGTCTTTTTTGCCCGCTCGGGCGGTATCGGTCAGGCCTGGCGCACGATTCTGCCGTTTTCCCTCGGGCGGCTCTCGGCCTACGCCGCCCTCGGGGCGGTAGCGGCGGCTAGCGGCCGTGCGGTGACGGTGCAACTGGAGAACGGCACCGGGGCCATGCTGCTCGGCATCGCTTCGGTGATGGTCGGGTTGGTGATCCTGTGGCGCTCGGGCCGAAAAGGTAAAGAGACTCCCTCCGCCTGCAGCGCCCACCGGGCTCCCGGGGGCGAAGCGACAATCACCCTGTACCGCAAGAGTGCCGATGCGCCGCTCATGCCTGTGGGTCTGTTCGGAATGGGGGCGGCGATGGCGCTCAATCCCTGTACGCCGCTCGGTACGGTGGCACTGGCCGCTGCCGTGACGGCAAAACCGGTGGCCGGCATGCTGCTGGGCCTGGGATTCGGCCTGGGTGCGGTGGCCATCCCGGCCGTTCTGTTCAGCCTCGTGGTGGCGCATATCGGCGCGGAGGTCCGTGAACGTCTGGCAGGCTGGAAGGGCCGGTTGGAATGGGCTGCGGGCGCCATGCTGATCGGAATGGGTGCACTCAGCTTTTCGGGACTGTTCCACCCCTGAACGGGACGAAACAAACTTCCAAAGAAAACTTCGCTTTCTATACTCCGGGTAACCGGGAGGGGGCGAGGTATCCATGTTCCAAAATCGCGAGGAAGCCGCCGGAGGGATCGCCGATCGCCTCGAACACTTTCGTGGCGACAAACCGCTCGTCCTGGCGATTCCCCGTGGCGGCGTGCCGATGGGACGCATTGTCGCCGACCGCCTCGAAGGAGAATTGGACGTTGTCCTGGTCCACAAGCTGGGCGCACCGGGAAATCCCGAGTACGCCATCGGTTCGGTGGACGAGGGCGGCCGTGTCGAGCTGACACCCGAGGCTCGGCAGTACGGCATCGAACAGGCCTACATCGACCGGGAAGCGGAGCGGCAGCTGGAAACCATCCGTCGGCGTCGGGAGCGCTACGGGCGTCCCCCGGCCAACGCAAAAGGGCGTGTTGCTATCCTGGTTGATGATGGTATCGCAACCGGTTCCACGCTGCAGGCGGCGATCCGCGCCGTACAGATGGAAAAGCCTTCCAAAGTGATCGTCGGGATCGGCGCGGCTCCGCCGGAGACCGCCAAACGCATCGCCAAAATGGTGGACGAGTTGGTGTGCTTGCAGACGCCAAGCTCGTTCATGGCGGTCGGACAGTTCTTCGAGGAGTTCCGTCAAGTCACGGACGAGGAGGTCATCGCCCTTCTGGGAGGGACCCACCATGAATGATCGGGCAGCGATCGGCAAGAACGAGGTCCTGGTAAATACGCCGGACGCGACACTTCCGGGGAATCTGAGCCTTCCCGAAGGGAGCCGCGGGATCGTGCTGTTTGTTCACGGCAGCGGCAGCAGCCGCTTCAGTCCGCGTAACCGTCTCGTCGCTGATGAACTCAACCGTGGCGTTCTGGCGACGCTGCTCTTCGATCTGTTAACGCCGGAAGAGCATCGAATCGATCAGTACAGTGGCGAGTATCGTTTTGACATCGGATTGCTTTCCCGGCGTCTCGAAGGGGCGGTGGACTGGGTCCGAAGCCAGCCGGAGCTGCGGTCACTGAGTATCGGCCTGTTCGGTGCGAGTACGGGCGCTGCGGCCGCGCTTAACGTCGCTGCGAGCAAACCGGAAAGCATTGCGGCCGTGGTCTCCCGCGGAGGTCGCCCCGATCTGGCGGGCGATGCACTGCCCGGGGTGAAGGCCCCCACCCTCCTGCTCGTGGGCGGACTCGATGAACCGGTGATTCAGCTCAATCGCGAGGCCGCTGAACGCATGCAGGCCGAGAAGCGGCTCGAAGATCGTTCCCGGTGCGACGCACCTGTTTGAGGAGCCGGGCAAACTCGAAGAGGTCGCCCGACTGGCCCGGGAATGGTTTCAGGTCCGAACGGTATGAGCATGGCTGCCGCGCCGCTGCTTTTTGCCCTTGACGCCTCCCGGGATTTCGGCCAAAGCCTCGCCCGGTCCCTGGGCGTTCCGCTCAGTGATCACGAGGAGCGGGAGTTCGAAGATGGCGAACACAAAGCGCGTCCGCTGGTAACGGTGCGGAATCAGGATGTCTATGTCGTCCAGTCGCTGCACGGGCGGGGCGCGCAGGGGGTGAACGATAAACTGGTGCGGCTACTGTTTTTCATCGGGACCTTGAAGGAGTCGGGGGCCGCGCGGGTCACGGCCGTTCTGCCTTACCTGTGTTACGCCCGCAAGGACCGGCGCACCAAGCCCCATGATCCGGTTACCTCCCGTTACGTGGCCATGCTGTTCGAAGCGGTGGGGACCGACGGCGTGGTGGCGGTGGACGTCCACAACCCCTCGGCCTTTGAAAATGCCTTTCGCTGCGTCATCGAACACCTCGAGGCGCGGCACGCGTTCGTTACGCCGGTAGCGGAGTTCGTGGGCAGCGATCCGACGCTTGTGCTTTCGCCCGATTCCGGCGGTGTTAAGCGTGCCGAGCGCTTTCGCGAGAGCCTTGAGCGGAAGCTGGGGCGAGCGGTCGGCAACGGCTTCATGGAAAAAAAGCGCAGTGGCGGCACTGTCTCGGGAGAGCAGCTCGTGGCGGAAGTGGCGGGTAAAACCGTTGTGATCGTCGATGATTTGATTGCCGGTGGTACCACGCTGACCAGGGCGGCAGAGGCGTGCCAAAAACGCGGCGCCCATCGGGTGATCGCCGTCGCCACCCACGGGGTCTTTGCACCGGGGGCAAGGGATAAACTGGATGAATCGCCGCTGGAGCGCGTTTTCATCGGCGATACCATCCCGCCCGATGCCCCGGACCCGAAGCGCTCGCCGCAGCGAATCGAGGTGATCGCACTCGGGCCCTTTCTTGCGGAGGCTGTTCGCCGTCTGCACGGAGGCGAATCACTGGCGGACCTATCACAGGTCCACCAGTGAGTCAAGCGGGGCTCGCCGCGATTTCCCTGGCGAACCTGCGACCGGGCCATTCAAAAATGTTCCGCATGGCGTTCGGCCAGTTGCAGGTACTCTTCTGCCCGCCGCACCCATCTGTCCGGGTCGCGGATACCGTCGTCGAGGTTGTGCCATATGGCGATTTTGGCACGCAGCGTGGCACGGAAACTGGCGTAAAAATGAATGAGTTCCGGGGCCGGTCGATCGCCGCTGATCGCCGAGTAGGTCGCCAGCAATTCCGAACCCGCCCAGGCGGCGCCCAAACGTTCACACTCGACCGCCAGATACGCCAGTTCATCGACGGCATCCAGGATCCGAAAACCCCGGTTGAACTCCAGGCAGTCGATGACGACCGGGGGTTCGGTGAGGCAGACGTGCTGAGGACGCAGGTCGCCGTGACCTTCGATGATACGACCCGCGGCAACCCGAGCGTCGAGCGCGTCCCCGTTTTCTTTCAGGAAGAGTGAGTGTGCCTCGCAGACCGCTTCGGCCCGCCCCGCCGGCAATGCAAAGGCGGAATTGGTGAGTTCCTGGCGGTTTTCATTGATATCATCGGCGAAGCGGCGCTGGTATTCGCCACTGGTGATCTCCACGGGAGAGAGTTGCCGGTAGAAATGGGCAAGCCGGTTGGCGGCCGGTAGAAATTCAGTGGCGCTCAGCTCGCCGGTGGCGATCCGCCGGTCCAGCATCCGCTTCCGGGGTAGTCGTTGCATGTGGACCAGCCAGTCGACAATGCATGCCTCACCTCCGATGGAGAGCGTGCCCTCGCGACTGGCCGTCAGGGGTACCGTGCCCAGGTAGACGCCGTCGGCGAGACGGCGGTTGAGACGAACCTCTTCGAGACAGTCCCGGTGACGCGCATCCAGCGTCCGAAAATCCAGGTAGCTGTAGCGAACCGGCTTTTTGAGTTTGTAGACGTCACTCCCGGCCAGAAAGACCCAGGAAATGTGGGTCTCAATCGCCTCGACCCTCTCCGCAGGAACGGGGTAGGTTTCGGGGCGGCGCAGGAAAGCGACTTTACGGGCCAGTTCCATGGGGGATTTCCCATCGGGTCTCCCCCAAGATTAGATCGGCTATTCCCGGCGGGTGGCCCCTGATGCCGAGATGAGCTGCTTGTACTCCTCCGGCGCAACGATTTGGTGGATGTCCACGTAACTGCCGCTCTCCAACTGTTTCAGTTCCGGAACGGCCCGAAGTACCCGTTCGGCCGCCTGGGGCGGGCACCTCGCACAGGTAATCCATTAGCGGCGAGTCGATAAGGCCGGGTGCGATGACGGCGCTATGCACAGCGGCGAACTCATGCGGGCCAGCATTAAGGCGAGGGCGGGTTTCCGTTGGAGTGCATGTCACTCCGCCAACCGCAAGGTTGGACCGGATTTGCCGCTTTTTCAGTAACGGCGCATCTGTCCGATCAGCACCCCCTGGATCTCAACCCGCTCGGGGGCGAAGCGAACTGGATCCATGGCGGCGTTGGCCGGGTGCAGAATGATCTCTCCGAGGCGCTGTTCGATACGCTTCAGGGTGACCTCGTGGCCATCGACAAGGGCTACCACCACTTCGCCGTTTCGGGCCTGATTTCGATGCTCCACCACCACCCAGTCTCCATCCAGAATGCCCTCGTCCACCATCGAATCCCCGCGGACTTCCAGGACATAACAGGGGCCATCGGTCCGCAGGGCATCCGGAACCGCAATCGTCTCCGGTTGGGCGATCGCTTCGATCGGCCGCCCGGCGGCGATTCGACCCAGAAAGGGCAGGTGATCGGGTTCGGCTGCGGTCCGGTCCGAGAGACGAATGCCCCGGCGCTTTCCCTCTAGAGGCTCGACAAAACCCGCCTCCACGAGGGCGGTGATATGTTTGTGCAGCGAACCCCGGGAGCGCATCCCCAGCGCTTGGCAGAGCTCCTCCAGCGTCGGCGCGTGTTTAGCCCCGGCGTACTGGTCTTTCAGAAGATAAAGGATCTCCCGCTGGCGGCGGGTCAGCCCCGCCTCCTTTTCACCGGCCATGGCGGCTCCCGTTTTCTTGTTCGTTTTATGGCGGTTCTTTATTATGCCTGCGAGAACAAAGGGAGAACAAACGGATGAGCACCCCGGCCGGGCACCTCGACTCCGAAAAACGACTGCAAGACCCCGTCAAACGTCTCTCCGAGCGGCTGCGCGCCAAGCACAAGGGCCGAGTCACCGGTGAATTGATTGTGCCTGCGCGCTCGGGACGCTATGCCCCGGTGCCCGACGAATTGGATGCGCGGCTGAAGAAGGCCCTGGCGGACCGGGGCATCGAGCGGCTCTACTCCCATCAGCGCGAGGCGTGGGACGCGATCCAGGGCGGTCGGCATACGGTGATCGTAACACCCACCGCCTCGGGCAAAACGCTCTGTTACAACCTCCCGGTACTCCAGTCGGCACTGGCGGGGGAGGCCAAGGCGCTCTATCTGTTTCCCACCAAGGCCCTCTCCCAGGATCAGGTGGCGGAAATCCTCGAGCTGAACCAGGCCGGAGAACTGGGGGTGCGGGCCTACACCTTTGACGGCGACACCCCAGGCGATGCACGCAAGGCGGTGCGCACCCGCGGCGATATCGTGGTCTCCAACCCCGACATGCTCCACCAGGGCATCCTGCCGCACCACACGAAATGGGCCCAGTTCTTCGAGAATCTGCGCTACGTCGTCATCGATGAGATGCATACCTACCGGGGCGTGTTCGGCTCCCACGTGGCCAATCTTATCCGGCGACTGCGGCGCATCTGCCGCTTCTATGGTTCCGACCCGCGCTTCGTGCTCTGCTCGGCGACGATCGCCAACCCGGGGGAGCTGGCGGCCCAGCTTATTGGCGAGGAGGTGCATGCCATCACCGAAAGCGGGGCGCCCAGTGGCGAGAAGCATCTTTTGCTCTGGAATCCGCCGGTGATCAACCCCGATCTGGGGATCCGCGCCTCCGCCCGCTCCCAGACCTCCCGCATTGCCCGCACGGCGGTTCGGGCGGGCCTGAAGACCATCATCTTCGCCCAGACCCGGCTGATGGTGGAGGTGCTGACCAAATACCTGAAGGATGTCTTCGACAGGGACCCGCGCAAACCGCCGCGGGTCTCCGCCTATCGCGGGGGTTACCTGCCCACCGAGCGGCGCGCCACCGAGAAGAAACTGCGCTCGGGCAGTATCGATTGTGTGATCGCCACCTCCGCCCTGGAACTGGGGGTGGACATCGGCTCCCTGGATGTCTGTGTGCTGAACGGCTATCCGGGCACGATCGCCGGTACCTGGCAGCGCCTGGGCCGGGCGGGGCGTCGTCGTCGCACCGCACTGGGCGTGCTGATCGCCACCAGTCAGCCGCTGGACCAGTACATCGTGCGCAATCCGGAATTCTTTCTGGGTGCCTCGCCCGAGCACGCCCGCATCGATCCCGACCAGCTGTTGATCCTGCTGGATCATGTTCGCTGCGCCGCCTTCGAGTTGCCCTTTAAAGACGGCGAACGCTTCGGCAGCGAAAACCTGGTGGAGATGCTCGAATACCTCCAGGAGGAGGGCATCGTCCACCCGGAAGGGGATGCCTGGCACTGGACGGCTGACAGCTATCCGGCCAATGCGGTCTCCCTGCGCTCGGTGGCGGAAGGCAACTTCGTCGTGATCGACATCAGCGAGGGCCGTCAGGACATTGTCGCGGAGGTGGACTACTCCTCGGCACCCATGACGATCTACGAGGGCGCCATTTACCTGATACAGGCCTCGCCCTATCAGGTGGAGAAGTTGGACTGGGAGGGACGCAAGGCGTTCGTTCGCAAGACCCGCGCCGACTACTATACCGACGCCATCGACTATACGAAGTTGAAGATCCTGGAGGATTTCGAGCGGAGCGCCCGCCGGCGCGCCGAAACCGCCCGCGGAGAAGTGCATCTGGTGCGACGCATCTCCGGTTACAAGAAGATCCGCTACTACACCCACGAGAACATCGGCTACGGAAACATCAACCTGCCCGACCAGGAGATGCACACGACGGCAGTGTGGTGGCAGGTGCATCCGGATGCGCTGGAGGCCGCCTTCGACAACCGCCAGCAGGCGCTGGACGGTTTCCTCGGCGCCGCCTACGCCATGCACCATGTGGCCGCCCTGGCCACCATGTCCGAGCCCCACGACCTGGGTCGCGCGGTGGGTGACGGCGACGCCAGGTGGTTCGCCACCGTAGGTGCCAACGGCCGCGGGCAGATGCGCAGCTTCGAGGGGGGCGAACTCTCCCCCGATGCCCCTGAAAATAGGGGGGGCCGATTTCGCCCGGCGGTGTTTCTCTACGACAACTACCCCGGTGGTGTTGGACTCTCTGCACCGCTCTATGACCGCCGGGGGGAAGTGGTGGCCAAGGGCCGCGAAATGGTCCAGGCCTGCGGTTGCAACCACGGCTGCCCGGCCTGCGTCGGACCCATCCTCGCCTCCGACGAAGCGCGGGGTTATTCACCGAAAATCGCGGCGCTGACGGTACTCGACCTCTTCGGAGCGGATGAATAGAACATTGGACAGAGTGCAAGCCCATAACCGCTCTACCATGTCGAGGGTCGGGCAAAGTGCAGTTGGCCCTGTCGCTGCGCGCCTTTGGCCATTTTCCCGGATTGCTCTAAACCGTTGCGGCCAGGCCCGTTGAACCAATGGCGCTGAAAGACCGGCTCAAGACACTCAAACGGCAGACGGGGCAGATAAAACCCGAGATGCCCGCAACGGGGTTGGCCGATCGGGTTTCGCGCTTGCGTTCGAACGCGGGCGCGCCACTCCGAAGCCGTGCGGCCACGACAGAAGCGGCGGCAGTGGCCGAATCGGTTGGGGGCGAGCTGATTGGAGAGGGGCTGATCTGCATCGAAAAACATCTGCCGCTCTCCCGTGTTCACGGGCGGGTACCACTGAGCCGGGTACTTGAGGATCACGGCGGGCTGCCCGAAGCGGATGGGCTCGATGTCCGTGAAGCGGTGTTCTTCGACACGGAGACCACCGGACTCTCCGGCGGTACCGGCACTGTGGTGTTCCTGTTGGGGCTGGGACGGCTCGCGGGCGAGATGTTGGTCGTGCGCCAATACCTGATTACCTCCTTTGCCGCGGAGCGGGCGATGCTCAAGGATGCCGGTCGCTGGTTAGAGGGCACCCGGGCATTGGTGAGTTTCAATGGCAAGAGTTTCGATCAGCCGCTTCTGACCGCCCGCGCAAGGCTGTCGGGAGTGAGCGACCCTTTCAGCGGATTACGACATCTCGACCTGCTTCATGCCACCCGTCGCGCCTTCGGGAAGCGGTGGGCTGATTGCAGGCTGGCGACAACCGAAAGAGAACTGCTGCAGTTTGGCCGCATCGACGATCTTCCCGGTTGCGAAGCGCCGGAGGCCTGGTTCGCCTATCTGCACCGGGGCGATGCCTCCCGGCTGCCCGGCGTGGCGAAACACAATCACTGGGATATCGTCTCCCTGGCTGCATTGCTGCCCGCCCTGGCTGACGTGCACAGTGATCCGCGCCTCCGGGGGGCCGATGTACTCGCGATCGCGCGCTCGGCATTGAAGACGGGAAACGCATCGGTCGCCTATGAACTGCTTCGGGAAGCCGCATCCGAACTGGAAGAAGCGGGCCTGCTGGAGTTGGCGCGTCTGCATCGCGGTCGCGGCGAGTGGGAGCAGGCCCGGGTGATTTGGGAACGGTTAGCCGGGGCCGGGTGCAGTGAGGCCGTGGAACGGCTTGCAAAGTATTACGAGCATGAACTGCATGACTGGGAAAAGGCGCTGGCCTTTGCTCGTCGCCTGCCCGCTTCGAGAGAACGGGAACACCGATGCCGGCGTCTGGAAGAGAAGCTGGAGCGACAGGGCGGCGGGCTGGACATCTTCTGATTGCTCGATACCGGAGGGGGCCCGGCGTCCATTCAAAGGGGGAGCATCGACTCTCTTGTCTTTTACCTCTTCGGGTCTGACGAAGTGTTCACTCAAAGGCTGAAATAGAAGGTGGCCCCGTTGCCGGGCTCCGATTCGGCCCAGATGCGTCCGCCGTGGCGCGAGATCACCCGCTGCACGATCGCGAGGCCGATCCCGGTCCCGTCGTAGTCCGAGGGATCGTGAAGCCGCTGGAAGGGCTTGAAGAGGTTGCCGGAAAACGCCATATCGAACCCGACGCCGTTATCCCGGATGAAGAAGACCGGATAGCCTTCTTTTTCTGTGCGGCCCACGGCGATTTTCGGATGCTCCTCTCGGCCGGAGAATTTGCAGGCATTGCGCAGGAGATTCTCAAGAGCGACCCGCAGCAGACGGCGATCAGCCACCACGGTCAAAGTCGGCTCCACCGTGATCTCCGTCTCCTCAGAGCAAATGCCGGCGCCTTGCAACTCCCGGGTGATCTTCTCGACCAGTTCGGTGAAATCGACCGCTTCGTGGATCAGTTCGTGCCGGGTGATCCGGGAAAGGTTCAGCAAGTCGTCGATGAGCCGGGCCATTTTGATGCCCGAGTCGCTGATACGCTGCAGGTAATCATCCGCTTTGGCATCAATCTTACCCTCGTAATCTTCTCGAAGGATCGAACTGAAACTGCTGATGGCTCGTAGCGGCGCGCGCAGGTCGTGGGAGACGGAATAGGCAAAACTCTCCAGTTCACGGTTGGCGATCTGGAGTTCGGATGCACGCCGACGCAGGTCCGCGTTGAGTCGTTCTACGGAACGCTTGGCTTCGACGGTGGCGGACAGGTCCTGAGCGATTCCCAATACCTGTTCGATACGGCCGTATTCGTCCAGCAGAGGCACGTAGCTGATTACCAGGGTGCGGGTTGCATTGTTCCAGGTTATTTCCGCTTCGGTGGTTTGCCGCTCCTTCCGGCTGATGGCGAGGAGGAGCGTCGGGAGATACGCCACGGTCACGTTTGTGGGCAGTATGTCCTCATCGGTACGGTTCAGTACCTCCTCTTCAGGGAGATCGAGCCACCGAAGCCCTGCGGGATTGATAAACTGGATACGGCGTTGGGCATCATAGATGGTGAAGGGTGACGGATAGCTGTCGACAGCCGAGCGGAAACGCTGTTCACTCGCCTGCAGGGCGTTTTCGGCCTCGCGAATCTCGGTCACATCGCGAATAGTCAAAACCACCAGGTTCATCTGACCGTCGGGCCCATGCACGGGGGTGCCGCTGTAGTTCGCATACCAGCGCCGCCCGGTGCTGAAACGGTGCACCTGCACAACGAAGTTCGTGAACTTCTCGCCCTTCAGGGCTTTGGGAAGCGGCCACTGCTCTTTGGGTAGCGATTGGCCTTTCAGGTCCAGAAGGTCAAAGGCATCGGCGTAATACCGGAAATTTCGCTGCGCGTCTTGCAGGCTCTTGAATTCATGCTGCTCCAAAGCCGCGGGATTCATATCGATGATATTGCCCTGCGGGTCGGCCAGAACCAGTCCGTCGCTCATGCTTTTGAGAACGGCGTCGTCCCGTGCGGCCGTCTCCGCTGATTTGGCAGCGCGCTCTTCGGCGAGACGATGGGCCTCTGCGAGCTCTTCGGTTCGACGTTGGACCTTATCCTCGAGTTCCTCCCGTCCCCGCTCCAGCGCGCGGTTCGCCTGGGCCAGCTCAATAGTGCGTTCATGGACACGCTGCTCCAGCGTGGCTTGAGCCCGTCTCAACGACTCCTGGGCCGCTTTAAGGTGGGATACGTCATTGAAGGTGACGACGACTCCATCGATTTCGTCGGCGCCGGTTCGATACGGAAGCACCCTGCGCAAAAACCATTGACCTCCGGCGGTCTGGACTTCCCGTTCGACAGGAACCGGCTTTTTGAGAACACCCTCAATTTCCTTGAAGAGCGCCGCGCCCAATGACTCTCGTGAGAAGTCTTTGAGTGGGCGACCGATGTCCGATGGGCGCAGCTCGATAAGGGTTGAAATCGCCGGTGTGAAACGGCGGATGCAGCACTTGCGATCAAGAAAGAGCGTCGGCACGTCGGAGCTGGTCTGGAAGTTCCGAAGTGCATCGTTGGTCTCCTCCAGTTCGTCAATCTTGTCCTGAAGCTGGGCGTTGACGGTGGTCAACTCTTCATTGACCGACTGCAACTCTTCGCGGGAGGTTTCGAGCTCCTCGTTGGAGATCTGCAGCTCCTCATTGGCCGACTGTAACTCCTCGTTGACGCTCTTGAGTTGTTCGATATGGTTCTGCAGATCCTGCCGGGTAACGGCCAGCTCATACTCGAGCTGCGTGACCACATCCTCCGGAACACTGTCGGGGAGTTTTTCCGGCTCCTCGGGAAGCTCTTGGGGATAGGTGGTCTCGAAAGTCACCAAAATCAGCGGATGCTCGGCACCCTGGTCAGGTCTGATCGGCTCGGCCCGCATCAGAATCCGGGCATTGAGCGCCGCCAGGGCATTGGCCTGCGTCTTGGCGATCTTCCCGGTATGGAGGCTCTGATGAACGAGCGTGCGCAATGGCCCCCTCAGCTCGGTGCGAGCCAGGTCGAGCAGATTGTTCGTGGGCGTTCCGGTCGGATGTTCCAGATAATCGTGAGTCGGTCCCGCGAAATAGAGGGCCTCATACTGGCTATTGACCAGCACCGCCGCGGGGCAGAAGCGTTCCATCAATACCCGGTTGGCGAAACCTTCGAGTTGGGTTTCCTGAGTGATGGGGGGGAGGGTATTCCCCTTCAGGGCGGAAACCGTTGCGGGGCTCTGGGTGAGCGGGATCTCCGTCGAACCCGGTGTGCGGCTTCCGACTCGCAGATAGATGCGCCACTTTTTATCGATGGTCCGATAGAGGTCCGATTGCTCGCCGATGGACTCCGCGCTCCCCAGAAACAGTACACCCTCCGGGCGCAGCGCAAAGTGGAACAGTTCGATCACCCGGGACTGAATGGACGGTTCCAGATAGATGAGCAGATTGCGGCACAGCAGCAGGTCGAGTCGGGAAAAGGGGGGATCACTCAACAGGTTCTGACGTGCGAAAACCACACTTTCACGCAGCGCCGCATCCACGCGGAGGCGGTTGGTCTCGGGTTCGGAATGAAAATACCGCTCCAGGTAGCTATCCGGAATGTCGCCCGCAGCACTTAAGGGATAGACTCCCTCGCGGGCTTTAAGCAGGGCCCCTTCGTCGATGTCGGTAGCGAACACGTGAACTTCGCAGTTCTTCCGGGACCGGTGCAGGGCCTCATGAATCAGGGCGGTTACCGTATACGCCTCCTCGCCGGTGGCGCATGCCGGAACCCAGACCCGCACGGTTTCGCCGCTGCTTTTTTCTGCCACCAGCGGTTCCACCACTTTAAGGCGGAAGATCTCCCATGCGTCCCGATCCCGGAAAAAACTGGTGGCACCGATCAGCAGATCGTTGACCAGAGCCAGAGGTTCGTTGGCATGTTCGGCCAGATAGCGGCGGTATTCGCTCAGGGTCTCGACACCCAGGAGACCCATGCGGCGGTGAACCCGCCGGATTAGTCCGTTTTTCTTGTAATGCGAAAAATCGTAAGCGGTCCGGGTGTGCAGGTATCCGACAATGGCCGATAGCTGATCCAGGTCGCGGTCATCGGCCTTGGCCTCCGGTGATGCCGGCAAGGGCAACGAAGGATGTCGCACATAATCAACCGCAATGCGCGGGATCTCGGCGGCACGACCGACAACATCGACGATGTGGCACCGAATCGCCTGACCGGGCATCGAACCGAACTCCGCCTCGGCGGGATCCTGAACCAGCACCAGACCACCGTGCTCCTTGATCTCGGTAGCCCCCAGAGTGCCATCGCTGCCGCCCCCCGATAGAATCACGCCGATGGCGCGACTGGCCAGCTCCCGGGCCATCGCACGGAAAAAGCGATCGATGGGCAGGTGCTGCGCCGGCTGGGGATCGCGCTCCACGAGGCGAAGACAATCGCCTTTTAACTCGAGGTCGTGGTGCGGAGGGATTATGTAGAGGTGGTCGCGTTTGAGGGGGATCCCGTCAGTGACCTCGACAATGGTAACCGACGGCTCTTTCGGGCCGCGACCCAGGAGTTCGGCCAAGTGGCTGTGATGGTCCGGCGCCAGGTGTTGAATGACCACAAAAGCGAGACCGGAATTCTTCGGGATGGCTTGTATCAGCTCCCGAAGAGGCGCGAGACCGCCGGCCGAGGCGCCGATACCAACCACGGAAACCGGTTTGTTCCGGCTCGGTGAATTGCCAGAAGGCATGGGCCTGAAACGATCCTCTGTCAGGAGGGCCTGACCTGGTGAATGGTCGCGGCATTATGCATGGGAGCTTCCGGGATTTCCAGATGCTCGACCGGCGCGGTACGGTCCAGGTGGATATCAAGCTGCGGGTAGGGGATACGGATACCCGCCTCGAGGAAGCCGTCCCAGATCGCCATCAGGATTTCGGAACGTACCTCCAGGCGGCCGTTGTATTTGAGATCGATGAAGTACTGCACATGAAACAGGACCGCAGAAGCGGCAAATTCCTTCATCCACACCTGTGGTTGGGGGTCATCGAGCACATCGCGATGGGTGTGCAGTATCGACTGGATGACCTGGGCCGCACGGCGTGGATTCTCATCATAGGCGATACCCACCTCGATAACCGTACGTACGATGTTGTCACTGTGCGTCCAGTTCGTGAACGAATTCGAAATGACGTCCGCATTGGGCATGATGACCTCCTGGTTATCCCAGGTCTTGACCGTCAATGAGCGCATGCCGATATGGGTCACTTCCCCTTCATGTTCCCCCACCCTAACGATATCGTTGGTGCGCAACGGGCGTTCCACCAACAGCAGAATGCCACTGATGAAATTGTTGGCGATGTTCTGCAGACCGAAACCGATACCGACGCCGAGTGCGCCGGCAAAGATCGCGACGGAAGTGAGGTCGATGCCGATGAGCTGGAGGGTAATCAGGACGCCGGCCAGAACGAAACTGTATTGACTGAAGACCGACAGGCTGTGGCGAATGCCTTGATCGGTAACGCCGGAGAACGCCCAGCGGTAGGTCACCAGACGCAGCCAGCGGCCGGTGCGCACCACCGCCAGCACGGCGGCCAGTGCGAGCACGAGTCCGAACAGGGTTACGGCGTTGGCGCCGATGAAAAAAAGCGGCGCTTGCAGGTGATGCCAGAGGGTCGAAACCACCGGCGTTTCCGGCCCGATGCCGTAGATCCGAAAAGGCAGCGCCCAGAGTGCAACGAAAACAACGGCCTTCAATAGCGAGTGAAGCGGTTCTATCACCCCCTTGGTCAGCAGCATTCCATGGTCGGTATGCAGGTTGACATAATTCTTCAAACTGTCCCCGGCCTCGCGCAGGAGGCGGCGGGCAACCAGCCAGGCGGCGAGTATGAACAGTACGGTGGCCAGTATGCCTCCGATTGCCCAGGCCAGGTTGACGAACCCCGCGACCCCCACCGATGCGGCAGCCATGACCGAGGCGGGGGCGAGCAGACTCAGAAGTCGTATCACCCGGGCCCAGTAGCGTTCGCCCAACCGGGCGTCCAGGTAAGCCAGGCTCAGCCGCCGCACTTCAAAGGTCGGGACCGCGAACATCAGCAGCGACAGCATGAATACCCGATCCACGAAGTTCGCCAGCGAGGCTGTCAATGACAGGGCGTGAACCGTGGCCGTCACCACGCCGAGAGAGCCGACAGCAAGGGTCGTCCACTGCAACTGGCGATAGAGTTCGGGTTTTTGTCCCTCGCCGGGCGCCATCAATAGCGTCCAGCAAAGGTTCAGCAGGAGGCGAACCGAAAACGCACACACCAAAAGTGCTATCAGCGGCGCTACGGAGGCATCAGCCGGGAGGAAGGCCCAGATCAGGAGCGCCGCTGTGCCGGCAGCCGCCACCGGACGGGCACTGCGCTCAAGCAGCAGCAAGGGGATCTGCACCAGCGCGCCCCATCCCCCTTGCGGGATTTTTCGCGTGACCAGCGTCCTTCGCGTTCGGGCAACGAAAGTGAGCCAGAAGGTCAGCCCCAGGGCAAGGACGAGCCAGCGATCGGCCGTTAGCCCAAAGGCACCTCGTGCCAGTGTCTTCAGGTTATCCGCAAGGGTTTTTGTCAACACCGACGGCAGCGATGCGAGGTCGTGGGCCAGCCGCTGCCATTCGGCGCTATCGGCCGGCAGCGGGCGGCGTGCGGTAAGACCCCGGCGCAGAATGTGGCTGAGCTGTTTTTCGATCTTCTCCGGCAGCGGGGCCGCGCGGGCGGTCAGTTCCTCGATTTTCGTAGCCTGGGCATCAAGGGCCCGTTCCAGTTGCTGGTAGACCCGCGCCTCTTCCGATGTGATGGTCCGCTTACTGGCTACCTGATGCTGCTGATGGAAGACCTCCAGACGCTTGTCCAGAAGGGCGCGACCGGCTTCGAGCTCCGTACCGATGGCTGTGATCTGCTCAAGGGCCGAGTGCAGTTGCTCAACGCCAATATCGTGGCTCAGCAGGTCCGACTCCAAACCGACGACCTGGGCCTCGAGCTGGGCGATGCGCATTTCCTGACCCGCCAGCCGGGCACGCTCTTCCGCCTCATACAGCCGACTGCGCCACAGTTGCCGCTGATGAGCCGCCGTCGAGTCGGAGGCATTTTGCAGTTTGTCGCGCCACTCCGCGGCACGCCCCTGCCATAGCTGCTGTTCACGCTCGAAGCGCGCCTTCAGTGCTTCCAAAACCGTTTGCTGACTCGCCTCGCGAGCCATCCGGCTCAGCTGGTTGAGGCCGGAGGACCAGGCCGTGGCAATCTCCAGCTCTTGCTGAGCGGCTTCCAGGGTGGCCTGACTTGCTCCGGCCCGTTGCTGTTCCAGGTGGAGAGATTGGCGGTTTTTCTCCAGATCACGCTCCAGCGTGAGCATTTCAGGCCCTGGAGAGGGGGCAACCCGGGTCTGCTGAAGCTTCTGCTCCAGTTCACGGATGATGGTTTCCAACTCCTTGATGCGGTTCTGCGAGGCCTGCAAATCCAGGCGAGCACCTTCGAGTTGAACCCGGGCGGACTCGGCGTCGAGTTGTGCCTGTTCCACCATCAAGGGGGTGATGTCGCCGGGTTTCAGTTCCGCCAGTTTTGCCTGCTGTTCAAGCCGTTGGGAGCGGTTGAGCTCGCCGGCCTTCCGGACCGCCCCGGACTCTCGGGCGAGATAGCCGTTTTGGACCTCCACGACCGGTTCGGCCGCAGCCAGGCCTGAGCCCAGGATGGCAACCATCAGTAAAAGACGAAGGCAGAGCATGGGAGCGCAATCTCGGATGCTAAGAGAGAGCGATGCTAGAGCAGGAGCCCGGTGGCGGCGGTGAAGGGGGTCACAGGGCAGCTTCTTGGACCACAAGCTTGTCGGCCGGAAAAGCCGGTATGGCCAAAGGGTACGCGGCTACATTTAGATTAGAGAGTGGGGTAATGGAGCTGCCGGACGATGGACCGAATAAAACGGACCGTTTCGGTGTTGGTCGTGGGTGGGCTCGCAGGCTGTGCGGGTCTGACGCCGACCGAGGCACCGAGTTACAGCGTTACCGAAGGCGGGGCCTTGATCGTGCAACCGTCCCGGGGCGTTCTGGCGGGGTACACCGGGCCGGGTTTCGCGAGCCTGATAAGGGGACCTGAGCATGCCAGTGTCTTTGTACTGCGACGCAGTGGTGATTTCCGCTATGTGCATGACGGGACAGAAACCCTGAGTGACGCCTTCACGTACACGGTGCAGGGCGACAGCAAGACCTACTCCCGACGTGCTACCGTCGCAATCGTACCGGTCAACGATGTTCCGATTGTGCGCGATCTGAGACTGGAGATCCCGCCCGGGAGCACCGCGACCGGGAAACTGCTGATCTTCGACCCGGACGACGCCACCCTGAAGTTGACGACGGAATCACCCAACTGGGGCACCGTGCGCCTTGACCCCCAAACCATGGAATTTACCTACAAGCCGCGAGAGGGCTACACCGGCATGGACCGTTTCCGGGTCACGGTAAGCGACGGGCACGGCATCGAACGGACGGCGACGGTTACCATCAACGTGACAGCAACGCCCGGTCAGGCGGAGGACACGGATTTTCCCACCAACCGGCCGCCCCGGATTTCCGATCTGCAGTTGAAAACGGCCGAGGACCGAACGGTGACGGGCCGGTTCGATGCTACCGATCCGGATGGGGATCCATTGTCCTATTCCGTGGGCGCACCGGACCACGGATTGGCCAGTATCAATCGGTTAGGCGTTGTCGAGTATGGCCCTGAACCGGATTTCAACGGCAGTGATCGCTTCACCGTAGAGGTGACGGATGATCGCGGTGCGGGTAGCACGGCGCGCGTGCAAGTGGATGTCACTCCGGTCAACGATCCGCCCGTGGTTGAAAACAGCACGATCCAGGTCGCACCCGGAGAGGCCGTCCAGGCCCTCTTTCAGGCCAGGGACCCCGATGGCGATGAGCTCCGTTTCGAAATCGTCGATGCCGGGAGGCTGGGGGAGGCCGAACTGGTCGCGACGGAGGCCGACGCCGGGCGTTTCATCTATCGGGCTCCCGAAGGGGCAACCGGTAGTGATCGGATCACCTTTCGGGTTGCTGACGGGCGTGTTTGGTCGACCGAAGGAGAGGTTTCGGTTCGGTTTCAACCGCAGGCGGGTGAGTAGAGTAAAGGAGAGGCCACTAGGCGTGGCCTCTGTGGTAGTTACGGGGCTTAATGGGCGGGCGCCATCCACGGGCCCTGATTCTTGGGCATCGCAATCCTGCGTTCCCAGTTCCATGCGGTCTCCACGATGAAATCGAGATCATCGTAACGGGGTTGCCAGCCGAGTGTCTCGTGCAGGCGCTCGGAGTCGGCAACCAGCCGGGGCGGGTCGCCGGGGCGACGTGCCGCCTCCTCGATAGCCAGGGGTTTGCCGGTTACCCGCTGTACCGAATCGAGTACCTCACGCACGCTATAGCCATGCCCGTAGCCGCAGTTGAAAACCGAGGATTTTCCGCCGTTACGGAGGTACTCCAGCCCGCGCCGATGCGCATCGGCCAGGTCTTCCACGTGGATGAAATCGCGCACCCCGGTGCCGTCCGGCGTCGGGTAATCGGTGCCGAAGATCTTGAGTTGGGACCGTTTGCCGATGGCCGTTTCACAGGCCACCTTGATGAGAAGCGTGGCATTCGGTGTCGATTGGCCGATACGCGCATGGGGATCGCAGCCGGCCACATTGAAATAGCGGAACGCCACGTAGTTCATGTCGGTGGCCTGTGAGAGGTCGCGCAGCATCCACTCCGACATCAGTTTGGAGCGTCCGTAAGGATTAATCGGATTGGTGGGCGTCTCTTCACTGGCGAAACCACCGTCGGGTATTCCGTAGACCGCAGCGGTGGATGAAAACACAAAGTGTTTAACGCCGGCCTCCCGACAGCACTCAAGCAGGGTCCGGGTACTGGCGGTGTTGTTGCCGTAGTATTTCAGCGGGTCGCGCACCGACTCCGGAACCACCGTGTGGGCCGCAAAATGCATTACCGCTTCCACCCGGTTTTCCCGCAGGATGCGAAGGACCGTCTCCCGATCGCCCGTATCCCCGATGACCAAATCCCCATACAGAACCGAATCGCGAAAACCGGTCGAGAGGTTGTCCAACACAATAACCCGCTCGCCGGCCTCGGCCAGCTGCCTCACCACATGGCTACCGATATAACCGGCACCGCCCGTGACCAGCACTGCAGTTTTCTCTTCCATTAACCGTCCTTGGCTTTGCTTGTGGGATTCGTTACTTCAATGCCCGATCTTGTCGGGCATCCCGCCCTCCTGGCGGGCTATTTGCCTCTAAAACTAGTCTGCGGTCGAGGGCAAGTCGGGTAGGGGGAACCCTACTTTTCGCTACAGAAAGGCCGTAGGGCAGGGTAGGGGTGAACCCCAAAGGTAGGGATTCACCGATGAAATTTGCGGGATTTTTTGTAGAGGACGACTAGGCTAAAGACAGATGCCGAAAGGGGCAGGGATACCCGGCACTGAAGTCCGGCAGGTAGGGCCGTTTCCGGATTCCGGAAATTATGGTTTGCATAAATTTATCGTGCATCAACTTGCAGCCGGGTAGGGCCTCTGCCATAACGACGGTAAGGCTTCCGAGCAACAGGGAAGTATGCAGGAGGGAACCTCCATGGAACGGATATGCAAAGAGCAGCGGTGCAGCCCTGCACTCGCCTGTGTTGAATCGTTGCTGGTGATAGCCGCCGGTGCGATGGCGTTGGCCTGGGTGACGGCCATAGATGGCGCCAGCCCGACCGTCGGTGACCTCTATCAGCTGATCATTACGACGCTTCCGGGTTCCACGTAGTTTCTCTCTTGGTGAAGAGTCATGGATGGACCCACCGATAAAAGCGTCGGTCGCGAATCCCTCTTCCTGGACGCGACGGGACCGTCGGCGAAAAGCCCCGATGGTTATCGGGGCCGGCTCCCCGAGTTTGAATTCGGTCGGCTGCGGATACCGGACGAGGAGACCCACCGACTGCTCCTGAAAGCCGGGCAGGGTGGGAGTTACTGAGAGGGAATCCCCTCACCGTTCGATGGTGTAGAACAGATCCGTCCCGGTCTGTTCACCGCTCTCCGCCTCCAGGGTCCAGTGCGTGCCGAGTTCGTAGCGGATACGGACCCGGTTGACCGTTTCGGCAAAGGCAACGACGTATTGCAAATAAAGGCGCGGTGAGAGATGAGTGCCGAGTACGAGGGAGGCCGTTTCGCTTTGCGGGTCCCGTTCCAGTTCGATTTCCTCGATTCCGAATTGGTTGCTGATTTGGTCTGCGAGGAAATTCCCACCGCGAAAGCCTAGTGAAAGCGCTGCGTTATAGAGCAGGTTTCCTTCCGAACGGCTGGCCTGGTTCAGGGGCCGGCCGACGATCAGGAAGGCCAGGGCGTCGCTCTCCTCCATGGGAGGCTCGGAGAACAGACGAACCTCGGGCTGCTTTAGCTCCCCGGTGACCTCGATTCCGGCCGTCACATCATCCACGACCCGAATGGCACGCAGATCGACCGCGGGATTGGTGATCGGGGTTTCGGCAAACAGGAGCCGGCCCTCGCTAATAGTGAGCTCCTGGCCATAGGCTTCATAACGCCCCTCCAGAATTCGCAGTTCGCCCGTGCCGGTTGCTACTTGCCCCGGCCTTTCCGAGATGGCGAGACGACCGGTGAGGCGACCGGATAAGCCAAAACCGCTCAGCTTGATCTGGTCGCCAAAGGTGACCGTCACATCGGCACGGGTTTCCCAACCGGCCCGGGTTTCGATGATCTCTTCGTCTCGGACTACCACGACATCGGGGGAACGCTCGACACCTTCCGGGAGCTCCCGCAGCTCGATGTCGGCCCGCGGAACGTGCAGCCGGCCGGTTACGGTGACCCGTCCCGGACTGATATCAAGTTGCAATTGAGGACTCAGAAACACCTTGGTCTGTGGCAACCGAACCGCTTCGAAGTCCTCGCCCGAGACGGTGCCGGAGACCTGCCAGCGCCCTTCATTCTGCTGAATCCGGGCATCGAGTTCGATGCGGCCCGGACCTGAACGGGCCTCGCCGCTGAGCAGCAGTTGGTTACCCCCGCCGGCCTGCAGTTGCAGTCGGATCGGTCGAATGCGAATGCCGGCCGGGACGATAAATGCATCGCCCCCTTCGAGGAGGATGCCTCCTTGAAAATCGGGGTTAGCGACGGTTCCGCTGACTTGGAAACTGCCAACAATCTGCCCCTTCGGCTCGGCGACTTCCGGGACGAGCAGTGAGACCCAGCCGAGCCGGTTCGCGTCGAGTTCTATGCTGCCGTCGATGGGGGCCTCGGTCCCGAAGGGAAATGCATGGGGTGATCGCACGGCCGCATGCAACCGTCCACCTCTCACGAGCACCAAATCCAGTTCGGCCGAAGTGCCTTCCGGTCGGCTTTGGGCTATCAAACGGACGGTCTCAAACGCGAGGCTCAAGTCCGTCGCCCCCTCGCCGTAACTGATGCCGGCTCCCGCGGCGGCCACCTCCGCATCCAAATGTCCCGAAGCCAGGTCGGCGTCGATGTTGGCATTGATGGAGCCGTCGAGGCGAATACCGGATACCGCAATAAAGGGAGACACGGTGGCCAGTGGGAATTCGGCCAGCTCGAGCTGTCCGGTCGTCTCTGAGACGCTGGCACAGGCCCGGGAATTACCCGAACGCCAACAAAAACGGTCGAGTTCCACGCCCGCGGTATCGACGGACACGACGGCCGGCGATGCCTGACGCCACGTATCGGGAGGCAGCCCGCGGATGATGCCGTCGGTCAGCCGACCACGCCAACGACCCGGGACATAACCACCCCGGGCGGTCTGAAGAAGCCGGATCCCGCTGCCGAGGGCCTCGAGCCGGATCCGGTGATCGGATGCGCTTCCTTCGGCGCTCACGGTAACCCGGTCGATGGGCGGTGCCTGGGGGGCTTCCAGCCCGGTCACCTCGAAGCGGGCATCCCAGGCGGTTTTTCCGGCCAGGTCGAGATCGGCACGCAGGGCTATCGTGCCCGCGCCAATCTCCCCCGCCGCAACATCGCTGCCGGTGGCCTGGAGGCGGATACGGGGAGCCTGTCTGGGTCCGTTCAGCCGCCCCTCGGCCCGGATGTTTCCTTTGAGATCGGGGATTATGCCGAGTTGCGGTGCCTCCAGTTGCCAGGCCATGTCCCAGGTCGCACCGATGGTGCCGGAAGCGCCAAGGGATGCCGCCCCGACGCTGAAGTTCAGACGATCGAGGGCCAGCCGGGTCCCGGTGAGTTGTGCCTCTGCGGCACCGCCCAGAGGTTGGCCCCGCAGGGTACCGGAGAGGTTTTTGAGCGCGATTTGCGTGGCGGGTTCGCCCTCCCGGGGTATGCTGCCGTGGCCGGCGACGTTGAAACCGATGGCGCCGGGCCAGTCGGGAACGAGCCGGGCGGGGTCGAATCCCGAGCCCCTTAGCTCGGCACTCCATGCGATCCCATCGCTCCACTGCAGCCGAGCGTTTCCGGCAGCCCTCCCGTCGAGCCATGCCAGTTCCAGGCTCTCGGCACGCAGTTGATCGCGATCACCCGTGGCGGCCAGGTGCAGCGTGGCGGATGGCTCTTCAGGGCGCCTCAGCGCTGCCGTGCCCTTCAGGGCGTAGGCCGAGAGGTCGCCCGTTACGGTCAGGTTACCTTCGGGGCTGATCATCAGTGGCTGCGGCCCCTTTGGCGGCCAGGACAGGTTCTGCCACTGCAGCATCAGTTGGCCATCGCGGATCAGACCGGGGTTGTCGAACGCCGGAATCCAGACTCCCGAAGCCTCCACCTCGGCGGGCCCGTCCGCCTGAATCAACTGAAGCTGCTCCAGCTCCCAGCGCTCATCCGCCTGCAAACGGGTGTTGACACTCCAGCGGCCCATCGCCGGGTCGACGAGGGTCAGATCGCCGCTTGCGCTGAATGCGCTGGCCTTGCCATCGGCGCTGATTTCGCCCGCGATCCGAAGCGGTCGCCATCCACTTTCGATCTGATTGAGGCTCACCCCGGCGCTCTTCAGGCGCACACGCCAGCTAAAGGGCTGTGCCTGCCAGTCCAGTCGGCCCTCTGCCGTGGCGGCGGCCGGCTCTGTGATTTGCTGGTGAAACTGCGGTTTGGCGAAGCTCCCGGTGATGCGACCGATGCCCGCGACGGGTTGAGGCAACTCCGGGAGCGTGAGTCGCCAGTGGGTTTCCAGGTCGATGGCCGCGGCGGGCACCGTACCGAACCGTCCCGCGGCCCGGAACCGCCCCCAAGGCCCCTGTAGCTCGAGGTGCGCGAGCTCCACTTCGGTCTGCTCGAGCTGTCCGGAGAGTTCACCGCTATTTAAGACGTACAGGACCTCTTCCCCCTCGAGCACCTTCAGATCTTCCACCCGCACATGGTCGAGATCGAGCGAAAGGGGCAGAGTGAATCCTGTGAACGGCTCGCCATCCTCCTCTGGTGCTGGCACCGGCAACTGGAACCGGACATCGCTGCCGACCAGTTGCCGAAAGGCGAGTGTTCCGGTCAGCAGCGCCGAAGGCTGCCAGTCGACAGTGATATTTGCGGCTGTGAACCGGGTGCCGCCCACGCGGATCGCCAATTGTCGCGCCGTCAGTGGGCCGGCCAGCGTACCTTGCAGTGATTCGGCGGAAAGCGCTATGCCCGTCCAGGCCTGCACGCGGGCCCAGGCCCAGCGCAGACCTGACTCGGTGCCAAAAATCCAGAAGACGCCCAGCGATATCACAACGACGCCTGTCGCCACGATTGCCGCCAGCCGACGTTTCACAGCTCGGGTCCGATATTGATGTGAAGGCGCCAGGGATTATCGGGCTCACTGATTGCCGAGGCCACATCGACGCGAATCAGACCGAAAGGCAGCTTGTAGCGCAACCCGAGCCCCGCCCCCTGTGAGAGATTGAAGTCGTCGGTGCTGTTGAAGGCGTTACCCTCATCGATGAAAACGGCCGCTCCCCACTTTTCGCTCCAGAAGTAATCGTATTCGACACTGCCCACCAGAAGATGCTGCCCGCCAACCACATCGCCCTCGCTGTTCTCCGGGCCCAGCGTGTTGTAATCGTAACCACGAACGCTCTTATCGCCCCCCGCAAAGAAGCGTAGCGATACCGGCAGCTGTTCGAAATCGGAGGTTCGGGATCTACCGGCGTCGATTCGCGATATGAGCCGCCCCCCCAAAGCCGTGGTGACGTACTTGGCGCGGAGTGTTGCCTGGGCCAGATCGGTCGAGGAGAGCAGGGCTTCGGAGGCGCCCTTGAAAGCCACCGCCAGGCGCCAGCCGTGCTGGGGGATGAGACTGTCTTCGACCACCAGGCGTTGCCAGCCGATTCCCGGCACCAGCATGGTCGATTGCTCCTCCTCGCCACCGATATCAAAGGCTTCCTCCTGATAGTTGAGTGACAGCGTCCGCTGCCATCCGCCTTTCATCTGCGTCAGGGCAGTACCGAGCAGTGCGGTTTGGCGCGATGCGGTATCCGTCGTCTCGTCGGTGTAGTCTGCGGTAAAGCCCAGGAAGTCGGTCGTAGGCCGAGAAAGAGGAATGCGGTAGTCGAGGCTCAATTCGGTACGTAGCTGTGAGGCAATGATTTCACCGCCCGCACTGTGTCCACGGCTGTTGAGCCAGCGCCGATCCACGGCAATTGTGGTTCGCGGGCCGGTATCGGTGCCGTAGCCGATGCCGAAGGCGTAGCGGGTCTTTTCCCGCATCGTTAACTGCACTTCGACGGGAACGCGGTGCGCCTCGGCCTCTTCGATAAGAGGGATGACGTCGACGCGGCTGAAATAGTCGCTGTCGGACAGTTCCCGTTGAAGCTGGAAGACGGCGTTGGATTGGTATGGATCGCCGCTCTCGAACGGTGCGAAACGCTCGAGAAAGGAGCGGCGCAGCGGCGTATCGCTAAAACGAATCGGACCGAAGCGATAGCGCGGCCCGGTTGCCATGTGCAAAGTGATATCTGCGCGGTTTTCTCCCAGATCAACAAGGATTTCGCGCTTGACCAGTTCGGCATCGAAATAGCCGTATCTTCGGGCGATTGCCAGCAGATCATCCTTGGCGTCTTCGTAAGCCGCATGCAGCAGACGATCCCCGGGTTGAAGAGGAAAGCCTTTGCGCCACTGCCGAAAGACCTGGGCTTCACTGCCGGCTTCCCGGATCTTCAAGTCAAGCGAGCGGATGGTGACGGGCGCCCCCAATTGGATTCGGTAGGTCGCATGCCAGATGCCGTTTCGCTCTTCCAGAGAGGCATCCACCTCTGCCTGGTAGTAGCCGAACGGCTCTAGCGTGTTTCGGATCTCTTCCGGGGCCTGTTGATGCAGAGCCTGAATGCGGTAGGCGGTCAGCAGGGGGTGTCCCGTTTCCCTGACCAGGGACAGGGCGCTGCGGAGCGTGGACTCCAGTTCGCTGCCAACGCCTGTGATCTCAACTTCAACTTGCTGGCGCTTCGGCGGCAACAAGCCGAACCGGCGCCGCGAAGAGCAGTACGAGCAGGGATAGCGCCAGGTGAGTGGCCTTCGTTTGCAGCAAGAATCGAGGGTGGCAGCGCATCCATACTATGGTAGTTAACGGGCGTCATATTAGAGCACCGGGACACGGGCATTCGCGGGTACTCGCTCTGTTATCGGGCGGCCTGCTCGTCAACGAACCGGTCGACCGTCTCGGCCAAATCCTTCAGCGGGTCCGAGACGCCGACCGGGTAGGAGGCCGGTTCCAGACGACGCAGCGGCGCCGGTAGAGCGGCCAGCTGCCGGGCGAGGTAATCCCGGCTCTCCGCCAGCGTGGGTAGATCCCCGACCCGCTCACCGTCACGCATCACGGGCTCCAGCAACGGGACACCGTCCTGACGTTCGCCCTCCACGGCAATGGTATCGCCGGACATGACACCGCTTTCAAAACGGCGGAAGACCTGTTTTCGGCCCGGCAGCATCGCCTTGCCCTCGGAGCGCTTGCGGCGCGCCTGCCCGGCATACTCGGTCAACTTGTAGGCACAATTGAGGTAAGGGGCGTCCGCGGAGGTATCCAGACGGGTGCCAATCCCGAAGCCGGATATCGGCGCCGACCGGGCCGCGTATTCGCCAAGCTTGTGCTCGTCGAGATCGCCGCTGGCAAAAATAGCGACTTTCTGGAGACCGCCCTCATCCAGGATTTTTCGGACTCGGCGTGCGTGTTCGGCCAAATCCCCGCTGTCGAGTCGCACGCCTTTGATGACAATGCCTTCGGATTGCAGACGAGGCGCCAATTCCACCACTTTCTCGGCAGCCGCTTCGGTGTCGTAAGTATCAATCAGGAGAATGACATTGTTCGGCTGAGCGCGGGCGAAGGTCTCGAAGGCATCGGTTTCCCGATCATGGGCCTGAATGAAAGAGTGCGCCATGGTCCCGAAGAGCGGGATACCGAAGGCGGGGCCGGCGTAAACCGTGGCGGTTCCGGCGAAGCCCGCAAGATAACTCGCTCTAGCCGCATAGAGTGCCGCTTCCGCGCCATGGGCGCGCCGCATCCCGAAGTCCACCAGCAGCGAACCGGTCGGCGCACTGAGGGTGCAGCGTGCCGCCTTCGACGCCAGCATCGTCTGTAAATGAAGGATGTTGATCAGCCGCGACTCGATCAACTGTGCCTGAGGCAGCGGCGCAACGACCCGAAGGATCGGCTCATCGGCGAAAAAGACCGAGCCTTCGGGCATCGCCGCGACATCGCCGGTAAATCGCAAATTGCCCAGGCTGTCGATGAAATCGCGGCTGAAGTAGCCGCTTCCAGCCAACCACTGCAGCTCCTCTTCCCGGAAGCGAAGATTCTCCAGAAACCCGAGCAACTGTTCGAGGCCGGCCGCTATCAGGAAGTTGCGCTCGGTCGGTAGCTTGCGGACAAAAAATTCGAAAGCGGCGATCTCTTCCATGCCGGCTTGGTGGTAGCCCTCAAGCATGGTCAGCTGATAAAGGTCGGTCAGCAGGGGCGAGGTTGGCAGATGCATCGGCGCGCCTGTGTATCGGGTCTCTGTTAAGCATTGATGAGTCCGCCGGGAGGATCAAACCGTTCAGCTTGATTTCAGGGCCAACCACTAAGTTAAGGACCAACCATCAACCGCGGCATCTCCAATGCAAAGCGAAACCCTTGTGAAAGTGTGGGATCCGGCCGTCAGGTTTTTCCACTGGAGCCTGGCGGGCACGTTTTTCCTCGCTTACCTCCTGGAAGATGCCTGGCTCGAACTGCACGTGTGGGCCGGCTATGGCGCCCTCGGCCTCGTCGGTTTTCGGTTGCTGTGGGGCTTTATCGGCACCGCCCATGCACGGTTCAAAGACTTCGTCGTGCCCCCGAGAGCGGCCGGCGCCTATCTCCTGCAGGTGATGACTTTCCGTGCACCCCACTATCTCGGGCACAACCCGGCCGGAGGCGCCATGGTGCTGGCACTGCTCGCCAGCGTCGCCCTCACGGGGTTCTCGGGTATCGCCACCTACGGGGCGGTGGAGTTCTCTGGACCGCTGGCCGGCCTGACCGGCGGACTCGGCCCCGATGGCGGCAATGTAATCGAAGATATTCACGAATTTCTGGCGAACACCACCCTTTGGCTGGTCGCCTTCCATCTTGCCGGTGTACTCATCGCCAGTATTCAGCACCGCGAAAATCTGGTGCACGCGATGGTGACCGGCAAAAAGCGCATCGAGGAGAAGTGACGATGAAACGACTGTTAATGCTGCTGTTGCTGTGCTTCGGGAACGCCGCGCTGGCGGGCCCCGTGGTGGACAACCTTCAGGAGGAGTATCGAAATGCCGGAGCCGGACCGTTCAATGCCGAACGCGGGGCGGAAATGTGGCGGCGCGAGGTGACCGTGTCGGGACAGACCCGCAGTTGCACCACCTGTCATGGAGGCGACCTGGTCCAGACCGGCGAACACGTCCGTACCGGTAAGCGAATTGAACCGATGGCCGTGTCGGCCAACAGCAAGCGGTTAACGGACCGGCGGGATATTGAAAAGTGGTTCCGCCGCAACTGCAAATGGGCCTGGGGGCGGGCGTGCACCCCTCAGGAGAAGGGCGACTTTCTCGCCTTCATTCGGGTACAGTAGAGGAGAATAATGTGATGAACAGACATTGGTTAGCGGCGATCGTCGGCAGTGGACTCCTGGTCCTGGGTGCAGGCTCGGTGATGGGTGATGATGGTGAGGAGCGAGGGCGCTGGTTCGGCTGGGGTGGCCCGAGGGCGGATGTTCAGCCGGCACGGGATGAGCTTTATCAAGAGGAGTGCGGGGCGTGTCACTTTGCCTATCAGCCCGGACTGCTGCCGGCACGATCCTGGGAAGCGCTGATGGGGGGGCTCGCCGACCACTTCGGGGAGAACGCCGAACTTGGGCCCGAGCTTCAGGGCCAGTTGACCCGCTACCTCAAAACGAATGCCGCCGACGTGGTGGATTACGGGCGCTCACCCGGGATTGCCCGCTCCGTTTCGCCCGGAAAAATGCCCCTGCGGATTAGCGAAACCCGCTATTTCCTTGGCAAGCACGACGAAATCCCTGCGCGATTCGTCAAGACCAACAGCGATGTACGCTCTTTCAGTAACTGCAACGCCTGCCACACGCGGGCTGACGAAGGCGTTTACAACGAGCATGAGGTCCGGATCCCTGGCGTGGGGCGATGGGAAGACTGATAGCCACAGCGGTACTGGCTCTGCTCCTGGCGGGTGCGGCCGCCGGGGGCGAACGGGAGTATGATCACGAGCGTGCACGGCGGCTTGTGGAGGAGGGCGCCATCGTTCCGCTGGAGGCGCTCATCGAGAAGGCCCGGACCATTCGACCGGGACGTCTGCTGGAGGTCGAATTCGAGCAAAAGGACGGCCGGCTCATCTACGAACTGGAATTACTGGATGGCGAGGGGCTGGTGTGGGAACTGAACTTCGATGCGAAGAGCGGGGAGTTGCTGGAGCAGAGTATTGATGACTGAACAGGGAAAACGTTCATGGGCCCCGAGATTCACCCTCACTCAGCGCATTTTGGGGACGATTCTCGCCGGCCTGGCAGTGATCGGCGCGCTTCAGGTCTGGTATTCGGAACGGGTTCTGGAGGAGGCGATGCTGCAGCAGGTTCGCCACCAGGCCGTCGCTTTTTTGCGCGGCATCGAAGGACAGATGCAGAGCGCCGATTCGCCAATCTCCCCGGAAACCTTGCAGCCGCTACTGCACCGGGCGGCGCACGCCGACTCCGATGAACACCATTTCGCGATCCTGGCCCTCTACTTTTACGATACGCGCGGACGGGTAATGGCCCACGAGCCTCCCGGTGACTTCCCCGCAAAGTCGCTGCAGGGTCGCTATGGGGAGGTGCTGAAGGGTGGACGGCCTTTCCTCGGTCAGGAGGTGGAGCAGGAAATCCATCCCGTCACCGGCGAGTCGGTTCCCAGCAGCGATGTCATCATTCCTGTCCGCATCGGTGGGCGGGTGGTCGGCGGCCTTGAGGCCGAACTGGATCTCGGCCGAACTGTCGCCGAGGTGCGTGCCCTGGACGATCGCTACGAGACCGAACTGACGCTGATGCTCCTGGCCGCCGGTGCCCTGCTGTTGGCCTTCGTCTGGACCGTAGTGCATCGTGGTCTGGTGTATCCCGTCCGCCGTATCGGCGAAGCGACCCATCGCATTGCGGAAGGAGAACTGACTACCCGCATCGGTCGCCACGGTCAGGATGAGATCGGCTTACTAAGCCTGTCCATCGATCGGATGGCCGACAGCATTGAGGATCTATTTGAAGAGCAGGAAAAAGCCTACCTTGGCACGCTGAAGTCCCTTGCCAAGGCGCTGGAGGCGAAGGACAGCTATACGGCCGGCCATTCCGGGCGCGTGGCCCGTTTTTCAGTCCTGCTGGGCCAGCGCGTGGGGCTCGATGAACAGGAGTTGAAGCTCCTCAAGCAGGGGGCCCTGATGCACGACCTTGGCAAGATCGGTATCCCCGACGCGATTCTCAACAAACCCGCGGCACTCGAAGAGCACGAATACGAGGTAATGCAGAGCCACCCGGAACTGACCTACACCATCATGAAGCCGCTGGGCCGTTTCAAGGCCTTTGCGGAAATCGCCCGTTGGCACCACGAGCGTTGGGACGGCAACGGCTACCCTGATGGCCTCGCCGGTGATGCGGTGCCGCTGCTGGCGCGCATCGTTGCGATTGCCGATACCTGGGATGCCATGACCGGCGATCGCATCTACCGGCGCGGCATGAGCGTGGAAAAGGCCCTCGGCATTCTCGAAGCGGAGCGTGACTCGGGGCAATGGGACCCGAAGCTGCTGGACCACTTCATCGACATGATCCGTGATGAGCGGAGGGCACGCCGTTCGGTGGCCGAAGATATACTGGCGGCCGAGGCGCAGACGTGAGGATCCTACTGGCCGAAGATGACCGTGAACTGGTAGCCGACCTCAAGGAGGAGTTGGCGGCCGCCGGCTACGCCATCGATGTCGCCACTAACGGTGTGGATGCGGAGTTCCTCGGTGACGAACAACCCTTCGATGCCGTTATCCTCGATATCGGTCTGCCGGAGAAAAATGGCCTCGAAGTGTTGCGCGCCTGGCGGGCACGGGAAAACCGCGTCCCGGTGCTGGTGCTTACCGCCCGTGATGCCTGGCATGAACGGGTGGACGGACTGCGGGCCGGGGCAGACGACTACCTCGGCAAGCCCTTCCATACTCCGGAACTGATGGCACGACTGGAAGCACTGATTCGCCGCAGCCTGGGACGCGCCGGGGAGGCCCTGGAAGTGGCGGGGGTGCTCCTGAATGAAGAGCAGCAGTCCGCCACCGCGCCTGATGGAAACAGCCATGACCTGACCGGTACCGAGTTCCGGCTGCTGCGCTACTTCATGCTGCACCCCGGCAAGGTACTCTCGAAGAGTCGCCTTACGGATCATGTATACGAGGGCGACGAAGATCGTGACAGCAATGTCATCGAGGTCTACGTCAACCGACTGCGGCAGAAGCTGGGACGCTCTCTCATTGAAACCCGGCGCGGCCAGGGTTACGTGTTTGGCAATCGGCAATGACATCCCTGAAGTGGCGCCTGACCGTCGGGCTCTTGATCGGACTCGTGTCGGTTCTCCTCCTGTTCGGAGTGGTCGTGAATGTGACCATCCGTTATCTATCCGAGGATTTTGTCGCCTCGCGTCTCGGGCATGATGCCGAAAGCCTGCTGAGCGGCTTGTCCCTGGAAAAGGGCCGGCCGATCCTCCCTCCCTCCGGTGTCGATGCGATCTACGAGCGGGCCTATTCGGGACACTACTTTCTGGTGATGGGTCCCGAAGAGCCGCTGCGCTCGCGCTCCCTCTGGGACTTTCAGCTGCAGGTCGACAGGGTGGCCCCCGGGGAGCAGCGGCGCCAGCTAATGGCTGGACCGGGGGAGCAGGAACTGCTGATCCGTGCAGCCGGATACCGTTTGCAGGGCCATGCGGTGACGATTGCCGTGGCTGAAGATGTCTCGGTCATCGAAGGCAGTCTTCGGCGCTTCAATATCGGGTTCGGAGTTCTGATGCTGGCGGCCATTGCCGGTATCGCCGCCGTGCAGGGCGCTATCGTTCACCGGGCCTTTCGTCCCCTGGAGGGGGTGCGTCAGGCGATGCAGCGGCTTGAGAGCGGCGAAATCGAACGTCTGCCAGAGGGGGTGCCCCTGGAGATTCAGCCACTGGTGGGGGAGGTGAACCGGCTGTTAATGATACTGCGTCGTCGAGTCGACCGTTCGCGTAATGCCCTGGGCAACCTGGCCCACGCACTCAAGGGGCCGCTGAACTTGCTGCTACGCGCGACGGAGCGTAACCCGGAGGCGGGCCTGGAAGAGGCGGTCACACGTATTCGTTCGCTGGTGGAACATGAACTGAGGCGTGCCCGTATCGTGGGGAGTGTGTCGCCGGGACGCCGCTTCCGTCCCGCGGAGGAGTTACCGGCGATGGTGATGCTGCTTCAAAGGGTTTATGAGGAGCGTGCCCTGGTTCTGGACTGGGAGGCGCCGCGACAACTGGACCTGCCCTACGACCGGGACGACATGCTCGAGCTTCTGGGCAACCTGTTGGACAATGCCTGCAAATGGGCGCACCACCGTGTTCGGGTCACCCTCGATGCGAGACATTTCGTTGTTGAAGACGATGGCCCCGGTCGAGAGGAAAACGAGTTGGAGCGGATGATGCAGCGCGGGGTCAGGATTGATGAATCCATGCCCGGCCATGGCCTCGGCCTGTCAATCGTCCGCGAAATCACCGACAGCTACGGCGCCGACCTGAGTTTCGCCCGTTCACCCTCGATGGGCGGCCTTCAGGTGACGATTACGTTCCCTGCCCGTTCTTAACACCTGTTTTCCGACAGGTATTCCAGCACGCTCGGCACGTCGGCTTCGCGCAGGTTGACCCGAAGCAGCTCCGAAAGCAGCGTGTCCATGGTGGGATCGGCCGGTCTGCCGGAGCGTCGCTGACGCAGGTAGAGGCGCAGTCCGGACCAGTCCTCCAGCATATGCTCCACCATCTCGTCCACGAACGAATTATCCGTGTGCTCTTTCGGCGTCATCATTTCCATCATTGTTACTCTCCCTTGAATTAAAGGACCCGGGCAGGGGCGATGCGCCCCGCCGTGTCCTTGCGACCCTATTGAACGTTAGGTCACCCTGAAGTGACTCTACCGTTTTGGCGGGATCGCCGGTGTGACGGGGATCACTCATCGGACCCGGTTTTCGGTACCCCAGTTCCGCTGCTCCACAGGAAAAACCGGTTTCGCCGTTCCGGCGTGAATTGAGTGTTCCGACGCGATAGCCATCGATTTCTACGACGACAACGGCTCGACCTTTTTTGAAAAAACGTATCCTTTCGAGAAAACCTGGGTCAGGGACGGTGAAGGGGTTGGCGGGAAAATCCGCGAAACGCTTTCAATATGCCCGGACGGATGAACGGCCGCCTCTCGGGCGCTGATTGAGAAGAGCGGTCCGGGACCGCGGTAGGCGGTCCGGTCCGGCGCGGTTTGGAAAGGCCTGTCCCTCAGCGCCGCCGCTTTTCGGTGGCAGCCACCTGTTCCTTGACATGAATGAAGCTATCCGGATTGACCGAAATGGAGTCGATACCCGATTCCACCAGGAAGCGGGCGAATTCCGGATGGTCGCTGGGGGCCTGGCCGCACAACCCGACTTTGCAGTTGTGCCGGTGGGCCCGCTCAATGACCTGGCTGATAAGCGCCTTGACCGCCTCGTCCTGTTCATCGAACAAACCGGAGAGTCGATCGGAGTCCCGGTCAATCCCCAACGTAAGCTGAGTCAAATCGTTGCTGCCGATCGAGAAGCCGTCAAAGCGATGCGCGAATTTTTCGGCCAGGATTACGTTGGACGGGATCTCGCACATGACGTAGATCTCCAGGCCTGACTGGCCGCGCACCAACCCGTGCTCGGCCATGGTCTCCAGCACGCGATCCGCCTCCTTGATTGTGCGACAGAACGGAATCATGACCAGGATATTGGACAACCCCAACTGTTCCCGGGCCATTTTGATGGCCCGGCACTGAAGGGCGAAGCCCTCCCGGTAGCCTTCGTCATAGTAGCGGCTTGCGCCACGCCAGCCGAGCATCGGGTTCTCCTCCTTCGGCTCGAAGGCTCGTCCCCCCAGTAGCTCCGCGTACTCATTGGTTTTGAAGTCGCTCATGCGGACGATCACCGGGTTTGGCCAGCGGGAGGCGGCAATCAGGCTGACACCCCGTGCGAGCGTCTCCACGAAATAGTCCTTGGGGTCCTCGAAGGCGCGGGTTAGATGGGCGATTTCCTGTCGGGCTTTTTCATCGCTTACCCGATCGGGTTCGATCAAGGCCATGGGATGGACCTTGATGAGGTTGTTGATGATGAACTCCATGCGGGCGAGGCCGACACCATCGGCAGGTAGTCGCCACCACTGAAGGGCTGCCGAGGGATTGGCCAGGTTGAGCATCACAGTGGTCTTTGTCTCCGGAATATTCTCCAGTGCCAGATCGCGCGCTTCGAAATCGGCGGTGCCTTCGTAGATGAAGCCTTCATCGCCCTCGGCACAGGAGACGGTGACCTCCTGCCCCGGCTCCAGAACCTGCGACGCATTGCCAGTGCCGACGACGGCGGGAACGCCCAATTCACGACTGACGATCGCCGCGTGCGAGGTTCGTCCCCCGTGATCCGTGACGATAGCTGCCGCCTTTTTCATCACCGGTACCCAGTCGGGGTCGGTCATGGCAGTGACAAGAATCGCACCACTTTCAAACCGACCGATATCATCCGGAGTGGCGAGCTTGCAGACCTTCCCGGCGGCAATCGCATCGCCCACCGAAAGGCCGCGCACCAACTCCTTGCCCTTGCTCTTCAGGGTGTAGCTCTTGAGCAGCCGGGTGCCACGCTGAGATTGAACCGTTTCGGGCCGTGCCTGGACCACCCAGAGCTTTCCGGTCTCTCCGTCTTTAGCCCACTCGATGTCCATGGGGCGGTCGTAATGCCGCTCAATGAGCACCGCCCAGCGGGCCAACTGCATGGCTTCGGTGTCCGTGAGCACGAAAGTGTTTTGATCGTTTTCTTCGGTCGGCACGGTTCGGGTCGGTTCATCGTCGCCGTCGGCGTAGATCATTCTATTGCTCTTGTTGCCGAGCCGCCGTTCGAGAACCGGCCGCAGTTGCGGGTTGTCGAGCAGGGGTTTGAATACACGGTACTCATCGGGATCGACTGAGCCTTGCACCACCAGTTCGCCCAAGCCCCAGGAGGCGTTGATCAGTACCGCCTCGGAGAAACCGGTTTCGGTGTCGATGGAGAAAATGACGCCGGCGCCTCCGAGGTCGGAACGGACCATGTGCTGAATGCCGATGGAGAGGGCCACTTCAAGCTGATCGAACCCCTGATTTTCGCGATAGCTGATCGCCCGATCGGTAAACAGAGAGGCGTAACACTTTCGACAGGCGTCGAGTAGTGCCTCCTCGCCGCGAATGTTCAGAAAGGTCTCCTGCTGACCTGCAAATGACGCTTCCGGAAGATCCTCGGCCGTGGCACTCGAACGCACGGCAACCGATATGCGGTTGCCGTTGCCCAGTTCACGGTAGCCTCGTCGGATTTCCTGCTCCAGCTGCGGCGGAAACTCCGCGTTTTCAAACATGCGACGGATTCTGGCGCCCGATTCCGGCAGGTTTTGCTCACTCATCGTGCCGATCACGTCGGCGATTTTCCCGTCCAGATGGTTATGTCGAAGGAATTCGCGGTAAGCCCGCGCGGTGGTGGCGAAACCGCCGGGCACGGCAATGCCGGTCTCCTTGAGAGAGGCGATCATCTCCCCGAGCGAAGCGTTCTTCCCGCCCACGATAGCGGTGTCGGTGGAACGCAGCCCGGCGAAAGGCAGTGTCAGGGCGTTTTCGTCGGCCATAATTACTCTCCTTTGCTTTAGGCTCGCCACCGCTGGTCCGCACCGGCGGACTCCGAAGTCACCCGGCGTAGCAGGTCTGAAAGCGACAGGGTGCCGCGCAGAATGCCATGATCAACGATCATCAGGAGCTGGTCACCGCGGCGGCTCATCGCTGCCAGGGCGCTTTGTGCATCGGAATCCGGCGTCAGTGAGTCCTCTACGGGGCAGCCATGGGCATAGTCCATGACGGTGTGTTCGCCCCATTCCGAACGGGGGATCCGCTTGGGAAGATCGGCGTCGACACAACCGACGAGGCGCTCCTCTTCAACCACCGGGAAGAGAGCGTGGTGATATCCGTGCGAATAGCGGTTGACCAGATCGGAAAGCGAGGTTCCGGCGGGAATCCGCACCGGGTAACGATCCATGAGTGATTGCACCGGCACCCCTTTCAATTTCTCCCGGATGTGCATCTGCCGATAGGACCCATGGGCGGCCGCTCTCAGGAACAGCCCGATGAGAATCCACCAGATTCCCCCCACGGGATTGCCGTTGAACAGGGCCCAAATCCCGAAAAACACCAACACCCAGCCAAACCCTGCTCCGATTCGCATGGCGATGCGGGTGGCCCACTCCAAATCCTTGCGCACTCCCCAAAGAATGGAGCGCAGTACGCGCCCGCCATCCAACGGAAAGGCGGGGATGATGTTGAAGAGGGCGAGCAGCAAGTTCAAATAGGCAAGATAAACGATCACGCCGGTGACGGTCGGAGGAACGCCCATTCCGGCACCGATTGAAGAGAGTTGGAAAAAGAGCCAGGCCAGGACCGCGCTGGCAATCGGTCCGGCCACCGCCATCATGAACTCCGCCTTGGCACTTGGTGGTTCATCCTCCATCTCCGCGACGCCGCCGAAGATGAAAAGCGTGATGCCGTCAATGGGCATACCGTAACGGCGGGCCACAATCGGGTGGGAAAACTCATGCAGAACGATAGAGACCAGCAGCCCGGCCACCCCGGCTACCGCCATGGCCCAATATTGCGCCGTCGTCATCTCGGGGAAGAAGTATGGGAATAGACCCTGGGCAAGCGACCATGCGATGAGCAGCCCCAAAAAGAGCCAGCTCAGGTCGATGCGAACCTCAAAACCTAGCAGGCGAAACAGCTTGATACGTTTCCCGAACATGGCCCCATCCTGTGTGGCTATGAGCCTCGGCTCTTGGGAAAGAGTGTAGCGGAGTCCTCAATCCGGCAACCCCGGGTTTTACTGGTATCTTTTGGAGTATGAGAACCCGAAGGAGGAGGTCGTGGATCCGACCGTCGGAGGTATCAACGAGGTAGCCGTCGCGTACCTGATCTTCTGGTGATCGTGGCCTGGTTCAGCGCCTATGCGAAACATACCCGGGAGACGACGCGGATGATGGAATACAAGCTCGCGCCCGAACTGCCGAGGGGCGTCAGTTTACAGCTGCGACCACCGTGGTATGCCCGCCTGGGAATCGTCGAAAACATCCTCGTCGTGAGCGTCCTCGGCTACGGACTCGCCGTTCTGGAGTGGGAGTGGATTTTGGCGGGATTCGGGTTGTTTCTGTTCGTTTTACTCCCCGTGGCCACGCAGTTCCTGACTCCGCATCCCGGGTCCTGGCACTACGTGAAGGTGCTGCGACGGCGGCTTCAGATCCGAATGGCGGGAGAGCGAAGAGGAAGGTAACCAGGAGCGGGCGCAAATCTACCGTATTGCTCTTCAGCGCGTCGACCAGGGGCTTTGACCAAGCGGGAGGATTCTATGCGTAGCCCGGGGATCAGAAAGCACGGGTCTTTTGGGGCGGACAGGGCTCTCTGGATCGGGCCGTTGAACTGTTCAAGGAAAAAGGCCATGTTGAGATTGAGATGCCTGCGGAACTCCACCACACGGTGTTTTCCGCACCTGCGCCCCGGGGCGTGGGAGACCCGGGTTGAGCAGATCGACGAGGAGGGCGGCGCGGACCTGCTGGAACGGATCGCGGAGAGTGATCAGCTCGCAGATCTGCAGGTGTTTTTGCCGCTTGTGCGCGAACGACGGGCACGGGTATTCATCAGGAGTCCAGCACCGCACCTGACGATCGAGGCGTGAGTTCTCCCCGAGTCCCCGGGCGAGTATCAGTCTGTCATCCCAACGGTGAAAAATGCGCGGAAACCGGGAAATCGCTCATACCTTCGATACGTTGGCTGACCTTCTGGAAATCGAGGGCGCCAATCCGTTTCGGGTGCGGGCTTACCGTAATGCCGCCCGCGTCCTCGACAGCATTTCCCAGAATGTCGCTGCGATGGTCCGCGAGGGGCGGGATCTCTCAAAATATCCCGGGATCGGAAAGGACCTTGCGGAAAAGATCCGTATCGTTGCGGAGACCGGAACGCTGCCCCTGTTGGAGGAGGTGGAGACGCGGGTTCCGGAAGCGCTGAGTCAGATGACCCAAATCGAGGGTCTGGGACCCCGGCGGGTCAAGGCTCTCTACGAATCACTCCATCTCGACAGCCTCGATGATTTGGAGGCCGCGGTGGATGCCGGGAGAGTGCGCGAACTTCCGGGGTTTGGCGCTCGGACGGAGCAGTTGATCCGCAACGGTCTAAAGCGGCTCCGGGCGAGTCAGGGGCGAACCCTTATCGCCGATGCCGAAGAAACGGCAGTACGTCTGGTGCAGTATCTGAGGGAGCTCGAAGGCGTCAAGCGAGTCAGAGTGGCCGGCAGTTACCGCCGCCGTCGCGAAACCGTCGGCGATTTGGACGTCCTTATGACTTGTCGCGGGGACACGCCGGTGAATGAGCATTTTGCGCGCTTTGAGCCGGTAGAAACGATTCTCTCTCGGGGGCAAACCCGCTCCTCCGTTCGCCTTCGCAGCGGGTTGCAGGTCGACCTGCGCGTGGTTCCCGAAGTCAGCTATGGCGCTGCATTGCACTACTTCACCGGCTCGAAGGCACACAATATCGCCATCCGGAAACTCGGTGTGGCGCGCGGCCTCAAGATCAACGAGTACGGGGTATTCAGAGATAACCAGCGCGTGGCGGGGCGGACCGAAGCTGAGGTCTTTGCCTCTGTCGATCTTCCCTTTATCGAACCGGAGTTGAGGGAGGATCGGGGCGAAGTCGAAGCGGCCAGAGAGGGGCGGCTTCCCAAGCTCGTTCGAGCCGAAGACATTCGGGGTGATCTGCATGCCCATACCGATGCCAGTGACGGGCGCAGTAGCCTCGAATCGATGGTGCAGGCGGCACGGGAGCGCGGTTATGAGTATCTGGCCATCACCGATCACTCCCAAGCCGTGGCGGTTGCCAGGGGACTCGGTGTGGAGCGATTGAGGCAGCAGATACGGGCCATCGATCGGCTTCAGGAAAAGTATGAGGATATCCGCATCCTGAAGGGGAGCGAGGTGGATATTCTCGAGGACGGCCGTCTCGATCTGCCGGACGATATGCTTCGTGAACTGGACATCACCGTTTGCTCGGTCCACTCCCGCTTCAATCTCTCGCCGGAGAAGCAGGCCGAGCGCATCCTGCGTGCGATGGACAACCCCTACTTCCGGATCCTGGGCCATCCCAGCGGGCGCATCATCAACAGACGCGATCCCCTGCAGGTCGACTTGGAGCGAATCGTCCAGGGCGCCGCCGAACGGGGGCGCTTTCTGGAAGTGAATGCCCAGCCCAACCGGCTGGACCTGACCGATACGGCGTGTCGGCTGGCAAAGGAGCGGGGAGCCAGGGTCGCGGTCTCCACCGATGCTCATTCGGAGGCGAGCCTTGCCTTTATCCGCTTTGGAATCGGCCAGGCGCGTCGCGGCTGGCTGGAGAAGCGGGACGTTATCAATACCCGGCCCCTGGCCGATCTGTTGAAGTTACTGCAATCGTAAACTGGCGCTTTTCGGTGCCCCCCCCGGCTTTTACCTGCGGGACTAAATAGATGCTCCGAAATGGTATCCAGTCACGCCCATATCCGAATCCTGGCTTCTGGTAGGAGCCCCGCGCCGGGGCGATTGCCGACGCTATCGCGGCGACGCGCCGCTCCTACCCGGGTGGATACAACGGGTTATTTTTCCGACAGATGAAACTCGCAATGGCAGCGGGTATTCCCTGTGGCTTCTACGTAATCTCATCGGTTATCGAGTTGTTCGAGGATCGTTTCGGTTACCTCTTCAAAGCGCAGGATGGCATCGCCGCCGTGGTCGGCCATGAACGCCTCGGCATCGGCTTCGCTGGCATGGGGAACAAGCTCATGTCCCATCGGTCCGTAAACATCGGAGCCGATAACATAGAAGGCGCTCTGGGCGTCTATCTTATCCAGACTGTAGTAATCGGTGACCACAGCGGCCGTGATCGCGTCGGCGGTGTGTCCGGGCGCGTATTTGGGCACATCACGGAGGTATTTGAAGAGGTCCTTGGCGCCGTCGAAGTGATGGGCGTGGCCATCCCGGTAGACCACCGTGGCCACCCATTCCGGGTACTTGGCCACGAACATGCCGCATACCGGACATGTGGCGTTCGGTTCAGGAGCAGGCACTTCGACTGGCGCGGCAAGCAGAAGTGTGGTGGCGAGACAGAGCACCAGAAATGCGCCTGCCGATTTTAACGGGTGTCTATGCACGTCACAGCTCTCCCCGGGAGTGGACCCCTGCGGCTCCACTCCCGATAGCCTATTTGCCTTTTTGCATCCTGGCCCGCCGTTCGGCCCGGCGCTTGCGAATCATGACGGTATCCTTGGCCATGTCCAGATAGGCTGCGGTCAAGGCCGCGTTGAAGTTGCCCACTTTGCCGCCGTGGTCCTTTCGGGCGGCTTTGGCCAGTCGGTGGTCGCTGTAGGCCAGTTTGCTGCGGTGACTCATCGTTCCTTTTTGCCCGCTGCCGACGAGGTAAGTGGCCTCGTCCACATTGAGCAGGGGTTTGATCGCCTCGCTGCTACCGTAATCGGCCGCGTAAATCGCCTTGGGTCCCCGATCGATGTTGAGACTCAGACCGACTGCGGCACAGTGGAGCGAACAGGTGGCATCCACCAGGTCGTCCTCGTAATGGACCAAGTGGCGGGTGTGGTTGAACTTGGTGCGGTTCATCCCGCAATAGGGACAGGCGGGGTATTTCTGCAGCTCATTCTCCAGAGGGTTGGGATCCTTGGGCGTTCTGGGGGTGAATTGCAGGGGAGTTCCGTCCGTCGGCGCTCCCATGACTGCAGGAACACCGGTCGCCATCAGAGCGCCGGCACCGGCCAGGCTCTTCAACAGGTTTCGTCGATTCATCTTTGCTCTCCTGGTTGTAACCTCTTTGAAAAACGTAAAAAACGGGTATCACCGCAGGGTCAGCGAGGAACCCTTCTCCGCTCCAGCAACGACTTGGCCATCCGTGAAAAGGTAGGGGCATCCGATTCGCCGATAATCTTGGCGCGCACCACGCCTTTCCGGTCGAGCAGGAAGGTCACCGGCAGGGCGATCACCCCATAATCACGGGATACCGCGCCATCGGTGTCGAGCAGCGTGTCATAGGAGATCCCGATCTGCTTGATGGTGTTTGCGACACGCGCCCGCTTTTGCTCAACGTTGATTGCCAGTAAACGCAATCCTTGCGGTGCCAGGCGCTGATATTCGGGTTCGAGTTCGTGCATCTCCTTTTTGCAGAAACGACACCAGTCGGCCCAGAAGCGAATTGCGACCACCTGCCCGCGCAGGTCCGACAGGCGCACGCGGCTGCCATTCAGATGTTCCAGCTCGAAATCGGGGGCGTCCTCGCCATTGGGCACCAGCGGGCGCTCACTGTCGCAGCCGGCGATGAAGACGGCGACGGCGACCAACAACAGGAGTATCCGGAAGCGTGTCACTGTCAATCCCCAAGCAGGATCAAATTGGAGCGCCAGGTGAACCCGATCACCTCAAGCGTGAACAGGGCAAAAAGAAGAGTCGCCGTCCAGGCGAACCGTGGCGCAACGCTGCCCATAACCTCGCGCACGCTGGCGGCCCTGGCAAAGGCACTGGTTACGCCGAGTCCGATCGCCAGGGTGGTCGCGGTGAACAGCGGCAGGTAGAGCCCGTAGCCGAGATAGCCGTACTCGGACTTCAGCAGACAAAACGGGCAATGGTGGTGCGGGTGCTCATAGACATAGAGGGAGACAAAGGCGATGACCGCCGCTATCGAGACGGGAAATGCGATTGCACTCAGACCCGCAAACAGTAAAGCGCCACGGCGTCGCAGGGCATACCAACCTCCTGCCAGGATCGTCAGGCCGAGCACGCTATAGAAGGCGCCCATGGCAGGCCGCGGCGGCAGCCCGGCGAGATCAGCAGTCACCGCCGGCTCGCCCGCACTGAAAAGGCTGCCGCAGCACGAGGTAATCACGTCGGCATCAAGGCCGAGGAAGAAGGCGAATTGTGTCCCGGCCGCAGCCAGTGCCAACGGCACGACGAGCAGTACCAGCGCATACTTCACTCGAATCAACGGATAGTCGTAGGCGCGATTATCGATATAGTTCATCACCAGCCACGCCCCGGCCAGGAGGAACAGTCCCATACGCAAGAGAAGCGCAGGGAACCCCCAGGCGTTTGCGTTTAGCGTGCCCACGGCGCACATCGCCCCGACAAACTGCACGGCGAGGTGATCGGCGGTGAAGACGAACAGCAACAGCGTCAGGGCCTGCGCGATGAAGACCAGCGCCAGCCCGGTGGCTATCAGGTAGGTGCGCTCCTCCAGGCGGATCTGTCGGGCGCTGCCACTGTGCAGGTCCCATCGGCGCAGTATCTGAACGGCAAACAGACCCGCTGGTATCAACAACAGCAGGCTCAGGGTATCGGCCAATAACAGGGCAACTATCGCCGGCTGGAATAGCATCTCAGGCCACCCGTCCGTCACGCATAGCGACGACGCGGTCCACCACCTCGGCCCCGGTGATCAGGGGGTCGTGGCTGGTCAGCAGTACCGTGCGGCCCTGCTCCCGCAACTCGGCGACGATCTCCAGGAAGGCGGCGGAGAGATGGGAGTCGAGGTTGGCCGTGGGCTCGTCCGCGATCACCACGGACGGATCATTGATCAGGGCTCGGGCGATGGCGGCGCGCTGTGCCTCGCCCCCGGAGAGCCACTCCACGCGAGCCTCCGCGCGGTGACCCAGGTGCAGGTGCGTGAGCAATTCCATGGCGCGCCCACGCAGGGTGGGATAGTGTGGCCCGAGTGGGTAGGCGGGGAGCATCACGTTCTCCAGTACGGAGAGGCCGCGAATGAGATTGAACTGCTGGAAGACGAATCCGAAGGTGCGCCGGCGCAGTTCGGTCAGGAACCGCTCCGGCAGACCCGACACATTCTCCCCGGCCAGGTGCACCCGACCCTCGGTGGGGCGTGCCAGACAACCGATGAGGGTCAGCAGCGTGGTCTTTCCCGAGCCGCTCGGTCCGGTCAGAACGGTGATTCGCCCCGGTTCGATGGTCAGGTCCACCCCGTCGACCGCCATGAACTCGTTCGGTCGCCCCTCGTTGAAGGCTTTGCGCACCCCGCACAGCGCTATGGTGCTCATCGCATCACCACATCTGGGTGGGTGATCGCCGCTCGCCAGACGGGCACCAGGGTTGAGGCCGTATAGGGAAGGACGGTGAGTACGAACAGGGTGGCGAGTTGAAGCCCATCTACAGCCGGGGTGAGTTCGAATTCCGGGTAGAGCACCGCCCATCCTTTCAGGGCCGGGGCCAGGAGCGCAGCGGAGGTGCCGAACACGTGCCAGTAGGCGAGGGTGAAGCCGAGAAGGAAAGCCGATAGAGAGAGCAGTCCACCCTCCCACAATTTCATCTTTAGCACGTCACCCGTCCCCCAGCCCACCGCTTTCAGAATACCGATTTCGCGGCGCTCGTCGGCCGAAAGGCCCGAGGCCTTTTCCCAGGCGAGGATGGCAAAGGCAAGCAGCGCCCCGGCCAATAGCACCAGGACAATTCCCTCACGCCAGTCGAAGAGCGCCGCATAGGTGCGCTGCATCTCTTCGCGCAGGATAGGCCGGGTATCGGGCAGCAAACCGACCACCTTCTCTGCGACGGTCCGCACCTCCTTGGGGTTGGCCACGGATAGTGCGATGTCCGTGAATTTTCCGGATGGGATACCGAAGAAACCGCGGAAGTCGGCCTCCGAAAGCAGCACCAGGTCCGCAGCGACAATGGCCGATTCGTGCGGCAGCACTTCCGCTACCCGGAAGGGATACAGAGTCTCGCCAGCGCCGCGGAACGCGAGTACGTCGCCCACATCGGAGCCGCGGGCGCGGGCGATGGCATCTCCGATGACAATGGTTCCTGAGGCGATGTTGCGTTCGGGTGCCACCATAAAGGTGTAATTGGCGTTGACGGTCGGGTCGTAGAAGTAGCCCCATAACCGCCCCTCCAGCCGGCGCACGCCGCGGATCCCCTGCAGTTGCTCCAGATAGTCGGCCGGGGTGAGGTCATGGCGACCGGCCACCATCCGTTGCACCACCAGTTCCGGGGCGCTCTTGAGCAGCAGTGATGCCTCGTGCTTCAAGGCATTGCTGTAGAGCATCACCGAAGCGAGTAGGAACACCACGGCGGTATAGACCCCGAGCAGGCCCAGGTTTTTGGCCGAGCGGCGCAGAATTGCCGCCACGGTGTAGTCAATCAGGTAACGTTGTCGCGCGAACCAGTGCATTGTCAGTCAAGTGCTTGGGTGGCCCGAACAGCGAGCCGGACGGGAAATGTTCCAGGGCGAGGGGGTGGTCCTGAAACGGTGTGTGGAGATCGGCCTGGGAGGGATGGCGGGTATAGCGCGCCTCGGTAAATAGACAGAGATCAGTGAGGCGGAGCTCCCTTACCAGCTCGCGGGCAGCCTGCGGGGCGGCTGCGTCCTGCCAAAAATGGCGGCCGGCATGGAGCATGCTGCCAAAAAAGACACCCAACATCACCGCGAGCAGGCCCAGAACGGGGGTGCTCGGACGCATGGACTGCCACGGCCTACGGTTTAGTGTTGACGGCAAGTGTGGGGCTCCATCGCTCCATTACGTCCAGGGAACAAAGAATGTCGGGAGCGGCATCCTTTGGACGTACGGCTGAATCCAAGGTTCAATGCACCTGGCATCGGCATCTGCCGGCCAGGGCGGCTTGACAAGATAGAGCACGAATCGTGCCAAAAAGGGGGGGGCAGCTCAATCGCCGGAGCGAATCGCTACCGGAGCGGGTGAAGCCGCTGCAAGGAACCGGCTTCCCCGAGCAGTGACTCAGGCGTCAGGCCAACTGCAACTTTGACGCGGGCCGTTCCACAAAGCCCATAGTCGGCGTTGCACTCGCTTGGCCGCTCCTGCGCATCCTTGCGCTCGCGGCATTAGTGCATCCCTGCACATAAATCAGGCCCGCTAGTCCTGCGCTCATGCGCCTTGCCTATGGGCTTTGTGGAACGGCTGAGGGTTACACTATTTTCCGCATGGCCCACTAGCAGGCTGTTGAAAAAGGTTTTTATCCCTTCTCCCTGAGGGAGAAGGTTAGGATGAGGGGGATAAAATCAGCAACTTACCTTTCATTGAGTCCCCTCACCCCAGCCCTCTCCCTCTGGAGAGGGTGTTTTTCAACAGCGTGCTAGGCGGCTTTTTCCGCGTCCTTGAATAGTCTGTCCACCTGAGATGCCTCGATGGTCTCATGCTCGAGAAGCGCTTTGGCCAGGGCGTCGAGTTTGTGGCGGTTTTTCTTGAGTGTTTCCGTGGCGTAATTCTCGAACTCCTCCAGCATTTTGCGGAGTTCTTTGTCGATAATCTGCGCAGTCTGTTCCGAGAATTCGGGTGGTTGCGCCATTTCCCGCCCGAGAAAGACGTGTTCCTCGCCCCGGGGAAAGGAGGCCGGGCCGATGACTTCGCTCATACCCCACTGGGAGATCATGCGACGGACGAGCCGGGTGGCCTGCGTGAGATCCGATTCGGCGCCCGAGGTCACCTCCCCGAAAATCGTCTTCTCCGCCACTCGGCCACCCAGCATCACGGCGACACGATCCTTGAGGTAACTGAATTTAACATTGTTGCGCTCCTCTTCCGGGAGCTGTTCCGTCGCACCTAGCGCCCGCCCGCGGGGAATGATGGTGACCTTGTCCAGTGGGTCGGCTTCCGGAAGCTCCCAGGCCAGTACCGCATGGCCCGCCTCATGATAGGCGACCAGTTCGCGCTCCTCCTCATTGAGAAGCCCTTCGCGCTCCTCGCCCAGGATGATCTTGTCGCGCGCACGGTTGACATGGGCCATTGCCACCTTTTCATGGCCGTCACGGCCGGCGAGCAGGGCGGCTTCGTTGACCAGGTTCTCCAGGTCCGCTCCGGAGAATCCGACGGTGCGCTGCGCAATGATGCTCAGATCCACATCTTCGTCCAAGGGCGTTTTTCGGGTGTGTACACGCAGGACCTGCTTTCGCGCCTCCTTTCGCGGCAGATCGAGCACTACCTTGCGGTCAAAGCGACCGGGCCGCAGCAGCGCGCGATCGAGTACGTCGGGGCGATTGGTGGCTGCCAGGACCACCACTTTTTCATACGGCTGGAAGCCATCCATTTCGGACAGGATCTGATTCAGAGTCTGTTCGCGCTCATCATGACCCCCGCCCATGCCGGTGCCCCGGGATCGGCCGACCGAGTCCAGTTCGTCGATGAAAATAATGGAGGGCGCTTCCTGTTTTGCGTCCTTGAACATGTCGCGAACGCGAGCCGCACCGACCCCGACGAACATCTCGATAAACTCCGAGGCGCTAATGCTGTAGAAGGGGGCACCGGCTTCGCCGGCGACGGCCTTGGCCAGCAGGGTCTTGCCGGTACCCGGCGGACCCATGAGCAGAGTCCCCTTGGGAATCTTGGCGCCCAAGCGAAGGTAACGCTCCGGTTCGCGTAGATAGTCGATGATTTCCCGGAGATCCTTTTTGGCGTTCTCGAGTCCCGCTACATCGTCGAAGCGCACGTTGGTGGCGCCTTCCCGAAACCGGCGCGCCTTCGATTTACCGAAACTGAACATGCCGTCGCGGCCGCCGGCACCTCCCATGCGTTCCTGCATGCGTTTCCAGCCCCACCAGAAAAGGGCAATGATCAGGATCCAGGGCAATATGCCGATAAGGGCCGATGCCCACCAGGGGGTTTCCGCGCTCTGGGCGTGGATGGTCACATTCTGCTTTTCCAGGAGCGGCATCAGATCGGGATCATCGACCAACGGGATGGTCGTCGTGAATGCCCGGGGCGGTTGAGGCTGGGGCTGATCTTCGCTGGCCGACGGTTTGGCCGGAGCTGCCTGCTGTTCGTAGCGGCCGCGGATCTGCTGTCCCTCAATGGTGACTTCGGCGACCCGCCCGTTTCGCACCGCCTGCTTGAATTCCGTATAGGCCAGGGACTCTGTCGTCACCGGTCCCGTGGTCGTGTTGGCCCAGTAGAGGAAAAGGCCGGTGATGATCAGAATCCAAACGAGATAACGCCAATAGAAGCCGCTGCTCTGGTCGGCACCCGGTCCCTGCTGTGGCGTATTCGGTTTTTCCATGGCGAACCTGTCCCTCGGTTCAAATGTGGTGAGCGGATGAGAGCCACTCTTTGGCCATAACTATAGTCGCTGACGTTTGCCGCGGAGTTAATTCAACCGCTTGAAAAAACAAGGTTTGCGACTAATTTCGTGGGATAAACCCACCTGGAAACTCCATGGGCGTTGAACAGATCCTGAGGCCCGGTCGCAACTGCTGGCGTATCGAGCGGGCGCATCGGGCCGCCTTTCTGGTCGAAGGCGCGGAGTATTTCGCGGCCTTCCGCGAGGCGGTCCAACACGCCCGACGCCGGATCCTGATCCTCGGTTGGGACATCGATTCCAACCTCCGCCTGATTCGGGGCGAAGAGGGCGACGGCGGACCGCTCGGCGGTTTCCTCAACGACATCGTCTCCAGCCGTCCCGAGTTGGAGGCGAATGTTCTGATTTGGGATTTCTCCATGATCTATGCGGTCGAGCGGGAGTGGCTTCCGGTCTATCGGCTCGGCTGGAAAACCCATCGCCGCCTGCATTTTCACCTGGATAACGAGCATCCCATCGGGGGCTCCCACCACCAGAAGATCGTGGTCATCGATGACGCCCTCGCTTTTGTGGGCGGAATGGATCTTGGCAAGTGGCGCTGGGACACCTCTGAGCATCGTCCCGACGATCCCCGCCGTGTCGATGCCGCCGGCAACAGCTACCATCCCTACCACGACCTGCAAATGATGGTTGATGGTCCCGCCGCGGCGGCATTGGGGCAACTGGCCCGGCGGCGCTGGCAGCGGGCCACCGGACAGGTCCTGCCGGGGCCGGAGCCGGAGGGTGATCCATGGCCCGACACTATCGCGCCCGACATGTTGGAGGCGGACATCGCGATCGCACGCACCGAACCACGCTATCGGGAGCGGCAACAGGTTCGCGAAGTGGAGCGGCTCTACCTCGACGTCATCGCCGCGGCCAGAGACTATCTCTACATTGAAAACCAATACCTCACCGCAAAGGTGATCCGCGATGCCCTGGCGGCCCGGCTGCAGGACCCCGATGGTCCCGAGATGGTCATCGTGGTGCCGCTCCGTACCGGCGGGTGGCTGGAACAGAAGACGATGGACGTCCGCCGCCGGGCGCTGATTTTGTATCTGCGGCAGGCGGACCGTTATGGGCGTCTTCGCATCGTCTACCCTGACGTGCCGGGGCTCGCCCCGGTCCACATCAGTGTTCACTCCAAACTCATGATTGCCGATGATGCCTTCCTGCGGATCGGATCATCCAACCTCAATAACCGCTCCATGGGCCTCGATTCCGAGTGCGATCTGGCGCTATCCGCTGAAGGCGGATCTTCCCGTTCGGCGAGCATTGTCCGTCTGCGCAACCGGCTGCTCGGCGAGCACCTCGGCGTGGATCCGGAGGAAGTACAAGCCCAATTCACTGCAACCCATTCATTGCTGGCGACCGTCGATGCACTTTCCGGCAGGGAAAGGACTCTAAAGGAGCTGAATGGGGAATTTCCGGCAGTGGACCCGGAATTGGAGGCGTTTGTAAACGGCATTGAACTGGTCGACCCCGAAGAGCCGGTGGGTCCCGAACAACTGGCGGAACGGGTGCTTCCCGAAGAGCAGGGGCGCCCCGCCAATCGGGGCTTGTGGTTTGTTATCGCCACGCTGGCGGGACTACTCGGGCTTGCAGCGGCCTGGCGCTGGACGCCTTTGGGCGAATGGCTCGACCTGGAGAGTATGCTAGGGGTACTGGCCGTCATTGAAGATTACCCCTGGACGCCGGCGTTGGTGCTATCGGCCTACGTGATCGGCGGGCTCATAATGATTCCCGTCACCTTCCTGGTGGCGGTCACCGCGATCGGATTCGGCGCCGGCTGGGGGTTTCTCTATGCCCTGTCCGGTTCGCTGTTGAGCGCGGCGGTAACCTACGGCATCGGTCACCTCATGGGCCGTAACACCATCCGGAAAGTGGCCGGGAGCCGACTGAATCGTTTGAGCAAACGCTTGGCGGAAAGGGGGCTATTGGCGGTGGTTGCCGTGCGTCTGTTGCCGGTGGCACCCTTCACAGTGGTCAATCTGGTCGCCGGCGTTTCTCACATCCGCTTCAAGACCTTCATGGTGGGGACCCTGTTGGGAATGGCCCCGGGCATCGCCGGTATGGTGGCGTTTATGGACCGGCTGATCGCGGCCATCCGTGAGCCGGGTTTTTCCAACTTCGCCATCGCTATCGCGGTGGTGGTGGCTTTGGTCGGCATCGCGGCGCTGCTGCGGCGCTGGATACTCCAGCGCCGGGCGACGCGGCGGGAAGAGGCGCACGCCGGGCCCTGATTCGTATGCGTCTGACCTTCGCGTCCTATAATATTCATCGCTGCATTGGCCGTGACGGTCGGCGCGATCCCGATCGAATTATCCGGGTTCTCAACGAGTTTGATGCGGACGTGATCGCCTTGCAGGAGGTGGAAACCTACCCTGGCGGTGACCGGGACTTCCTGGCCCGCCTCGGCGCACAAACGGACATGCGGGTGATACCGGGGCCGACGCTGGGTCACAAGCACTACCGTTTCGGCAACGCGATATTGACCCGGGCGCGGGTCAATGCGGTACGTCGTATCGATTTGAGTTTGCTGGAACGTGAACCGCGCGGCGCTCTGCAGGTCGACCTGGAGTGGGAGGAGACCCCGGTCGAGGTATTCGCCACTCACCTCGGGCTCTGGCCGTTGGAGCGGCGTTTCCAGATTCAGCAGATACTCAAAATCCTGGCCGTGGAGGATAGAAGCCCCTCTGCCCTGTTGGGGGATATCAACGAGTGGTTCTCCTGGGGCCGGCCTTTGCGTTGGTTGCACGGACATTTCGGCGAGCCGCCATCTCCGGCAACTTTCCCATCGGGATTCCCGCTGTTGGCGCTGGATCGCATCTGGTTCCGGCCGCGTGAGTGTTTCGAGACGATTTCGCCTCACCGTTCCCCCCTGGCCGGATTGGCTTCGGATCATCTGCCGCTGCTTGCTACCGTGACGCTTCCCGCAGGAGGCTTTCCATCCGCCTTTGAAGCGCCCGGGTAAGACGCTCGGGCCGCTCTTCTCCTTCGCCTTCCCGGTCCAGTTGTTCGGTCTCGACGGGCGGGCCGAAGCGCAGGGATACGGGGTGATGCCGAGGCAGGGCCCGACCCGGTGGCATTGCCTCGTAGGTGCCTCGTAGCGTCACCGGTATGACGGTGACGGGGTAACTGTCCAGCAGATGTCCCACCCCCTTGCGGAACGGCTGCATCTGCCCGTCTCGCGAGCGCGCCCCTTCCGGAAACCAGACCAGGTTGTAGCCGTGCTTGAGGACCGTTTCGGCAAGCGCCAGACTGGCACGTGCACTGCGTTGATCCACGGGGATCGCTTGACCCAGCCGTGCGACTGCCCGGGTAAACGGGTTTCGGAAAGCGGCACCGGTCCAGCCGGCCCAGAAGGTGTGCCGCATCTGTTCCGGTGCGAGCGCCGCGGCGAGCATGAACGGGTCCAGATGGCTGATGTGGTTGGGCGCGAACAGGACCTGTTTGTCCGCCGGTGGAGGTGTCCCCTCGACCGAAAGTGCGAACCAGTGGACGGCCAGTGTACGGTCCAGGCGGTGAAGCAGGCCGGCCAGGGTCGATCCGGGAGGGGACAGTGGACGCAGCCAGCGCTGGTTGCGTCGGGTCAGCAGTTCGCGCCTTTCCCCCACCTTCTCGGCTTCCTCCGCCGGTTCAGATTCCGCCATGAGTTGAAGCAGATCGCGAATGCTCTCGATCGCCGAAGTCTGCGACTCCTCCAGTTCCACGCCGGTACGGCGAATGATCTCGAGGCCCAGGTCCAGCCACTCCATCGAGTCGATTCCCAGATCGAGCTGCGGGTTGGCATCCGGCGTGAGGCGGCGATCGGCATAACGCTCCGCCAGGAGATCCCAGACCTGTCGCGCCTCTTCATCCTCGAGAAGTGCCGCGTCCGCCTCGGACATCTCCTCCAGTGACATCGGCCCGGGCGCCGGTTCGGCGATACCTTCGCGGGCCTTTCGATAGCGGTCCCGCAGCAGATGCCGGCGCAGCTTGCCGAGGCGCGTCCGGGGCAGAGGCTCGCGGGTGAGGGCAAAGTCGGCAATCCGCTGGTACGACGCTAATCGGCCCGACACGCTGTTCAGGGCTTCCCGTACCCGCTCCCGGGCGTCGCCTTCGCGAATAGCCCCGGGCTCCGGAACAACAAGGGCCACTAACCGGTTCTCCTCCTGGAGAACGGCAGTTTCCCGAACGGCCGGGTGGCTCTCGTAGGCCGCCTCCACCTCATCCGGCTGAATATTCTTGCCGCCTTCGGTGACCAGGACTGTCGAGGCCCGGCCGCTAATATAGATACGGCCCTCCTCATCGATCTGCGCCAGGTCGCCGGTACGGAACCATCCACCTTCGGCGAAGGCTTCCCGGCTCTTTTCCGGCAGATGTCGATAACCCGCAAACACGCCGGGACCCCGAGCCTGAAGCTCCCCGTCCGCCAGTCGCAGTTCGGTGCCCGGGACGGGGGAATCCGACGCTCTGCGGCCGGGACGATTGCCCGGGATTGATCGTCAGCAGGGGGGAGGTTTCGGTGAGTCCGTACCCGATTGCCACCTCCCATCCCAGGCCCTCCAGGCGCAGGGCGGTTTCGGGTCCCAAGGGGGCGCCACCACTGGCAAAAAGCCGGAGCTGAGTCCCGATGCGACGATGCATAGGGGCGAGCAGGATGCGACCGGCGGACAGACCGAGCCTCGAACGAATGCGATAGCAGATTCCGTCGGCCACTTTGAAGAACGCCCCTCCACGTCGTTCCAGACCCTCAAGGAGGGCGCGATAGAGACGGGGGACGCCAATCAGGACGGTAGCTTTGCTCTCGGCGGTCGCGCGCAAGACATCGCGCCCTGTCAGCGAGCGGGGAAGCACAACGGTAAGCCCCAAGGCCAAGGGACCCAGAAGACCGATCACCAGAGGATAAACGTGATGGAGGGGAAGTGGCAGAAGGATGCGATCACCGGATCCGATCAGACCGGAGCCCCTCAACACCTCAACTTGGTAAGCAAGGTTCTTTTCCGAAAGGGGAACCCCCTTGGGGGCGCCCGTTGTGCCTGAGGTGTAGAAAAGCGCGGCCATATTCTCCGGTGCCCGGGAACGGGGCTTTCCATCGGGAACACCCGCGAGGCTGAGCGCCTCCACGGGCAGGCGGGGCAGGGCCGGCGCCAAACTCTCCAGTCGGGCACAGCGCCTTGAGTCGCAGTAGGCCCCCGCCAAATCGGCATCGTTCAGGACGGATGTCAGAGTCTCATCCGCAAACTGCGTATCAACGGGCACGAGTGTGGCACTGCTATGCAGAACCGCCAGGCTGGCGATAACCGAGCGTTGGGAAGGGGCAGCGAAGACCGCCACTCGTCGGTCGGGCCCGGCCTGGCATTTTTCAACGAGTCGAGCGGCCTCGGCTTCGATCGCATCCGCCAGTTCGTTTCCCGTCAGAGCCTGCTTTTCACCGGCTTCGAAGCTTATCAGTATCGGCTGATCTCCGACCGTCCGTATGGACTCGAACAGGGACGAAAGCGTATCCACGGCCCCTTCCTCAGCCTTCCTCAAGTGCGGCGATGTCGAGTAGGACGAGCCCTTCGGCGCAGGGCTTCCCGGGTCGATAACAGGGATGGTCTGACCCCCGAACCCCGCGGGAGTTCTCCGCCAGCAGTGGCACACGGGCCCCGCGCAATGACATGAAGGGTCTCCTGGCGTTTTTAAAATATTCCCATTCCCTGGACAAAGCGTAGCGAATTGTCACTTCTTAACCCATGGAGCGCCCCGGGCGGGGCAGGGCATGTTAGCCTTTTGGTGATTCGCACGTCTTACCGCAAGGGTCGAAAAGCCGCCGACGCAGTGAGGCAGCCAGCCGGCCGAGTGAAGAAAAAGAAGGAATAAATACATGCGAAAGGCACTGCTGGTGGCGCTTGTCGGGTTCCTCATAGCGGCAGCCGCGATCTTCGTGTGGTCCGGATCCGACGAGGGAAATGGGTCGGATGACCGCCTTACCCTCTACGGCAATGTGGATATCCGCGAAGTGGCGGTGGCTTTCAAGGCCAGCGAGCGTATTGCCGCCCTGAACGTCGAAGAGGGCGATCGCGTTGAAACGGGTCAGTTACTTGGAGTGTTGGAAACGGTTCGTCTCGAACGTGCGTTCGAGCGCGCCCGTGCCCGGATGAACGCTCAGCGGGAACAGCTTGCGGCACTGGAGGCGGGAACGCGAACGGAAGAGATTCGGCGCTTACAGGCCGAGGTCGAGGCGGCTCAGGCCCGAGCCAACCAGGCCGAGCGCACTTATTTGCGCTTGCAGAATCTGCTCGACCGCAAGCTGGTTTCGGTGGAGCAGGTGGATGAGGCGAAGGCCGCCTGGGATGCGGCCGAGGCACAGCTACGCGCCACGCGCGAGTCGTTGCGGTTGGCCGAAGCCGGACCGCGTGAGGAGGATATCGCGGCCGCGCGAGCCACCCTACGGGCGCTGGAGGCGGAAGCGGCCCTGGCGAAACTCGATCTGACGGAGGCCACACTGGAATCGCCCGTTGCCGGCGTGGTGCGGGATCGCATCCTGGAGGCGGGGGAGATGGCCTCTCCCCAGAAGCCCGTCTATACCGTCGCCCTTGATGACCCGTTGTGGGTCCGTGCCTACCTGCCCGAGCCGCAACTCGGGCGGGTGCAGACCGGGATGGAGGCCTGGGTGATCACCGACACCTTTCCCGGCCGGCGCTATCGCGGCTGGGTGGGTTACATCTCACCGACCGCCGAGTTCACCCCCAAATCGGTGCAGACCGAAGAGGTGCGCACCCGTCTTGTCTACCAGGTGCGCATTGTGGTCTGTAATCCCGAGGGCGAACTGCGGCTGGGTATGCCGGCCGAGGTCCTCATTCCCCTGGCGGGAAATACACCGAGGGGACCCCACGAGTGCGGTAACCACGAATGACCGAAACCGGAGCCAAACCGGTCCTGGCGTTTTCCGACGTGCACAAGGCCTTTGCCCTGCGCGGTGCGAAGACAAAAGCATTGAACGGCGTCAGTTTTTCCGCCGAGGGCGGGAGCGTGACCGGTCTGGTCGGGCCCGACGGGGCGGGAAAAACCACGTTGATGCGTCTGGCGGTCGGTCTGCTTGAACCCGACCGGGGCGAGATCCGGGTGTTGGGATTGGACGCTACCCGGCAGGCGCTTGCGGTACAAACGGCCGTGGGTTACATGCCGCAACGATTCGGGCTCTACGAGGACCTCACGGTGCGGGAGAACCTCGATCTCTATGCGGACCTTCAGGGCGTTGCGACGGACGAACGCCAGGGGCGCTACCGGGAACTGATGCACATGACCGGCCTCGGTCCGTTTACCCAACGGCTGGCGGGCCGTCTTTCCGGCGGTATGAAACAGAAGCTGGGTCTGGCGTGCACGCTGGTGCGCTCCCCTCGTGCCCTCATCCTCGATGAACCCACCGTGGGCGTCGATCCGGTCTCACGCCGCGAACTCTGGGCCATCATCGACCGGCTGGTCAGGGACGAAGGCCTGACCGTGCTGCTCAGTACGGCCTACCTGGATGAGGCGGAGCGGTGCAGCCGGGTGGTACTGCTTCACGAGGGTGAAGTGCTCGGGGACGGGAGCCCGAATGCGTTCAGCAACCGGCTTCGGGGACGGACCTATCAGCTGCGACCTCGAGTGCGGGGCCGGCAGGCCCAGGCGCGTCTGCAGAGACGGGCGGAGATCACGGACGCGGTGGTTGCCGGCGGGCAGGTGCGCCTGGTGCTCGAACCGGGGGGCCGCCCCGAGGAATTTGCTGAAGAGGGGGCCCTGGAGCCGGTGCCGCCGCGGTTTGAAGATAGTTTCGTCGCCTTGCTGCGCGAACGCAGAGGGGCTCCACCGCTTCCCGAAATGCAGCAGCATACGATTGAGGCGCGCGGTGATGGCGCGGTGATCGCGGTGCAGGGCTTGACCCGTCGGTTCGGCGACTTCTATGCCGTCAAGGGCCTCACATTTTCGGTGCGTCGCGGCGAGGTGTTCGGTCTCCTGGGCGCCAACGGGGCCGGAAAGTCGACCACGTTTCGAATGCTCTGCGGCCTGCTACCGGCCAGCGGGGGCACACTGCGGGTTGCCGGTGTGGACCTGCGCCATGCCGCGGCCGAAGCGCGGGCGCGCATCGGGTATATGTCGCAGAAGTTTTCACTCTACGGCATGCTCAATGTCGAGCAGAATCTGGATTTCTTCGCCCGCAGTTACGGTTTGCGGGGCAGGCATCGAGCGGAGCGGATCCGCTGGGCGCTGGAGCAGTTCGAGCTGAAGGGACTGGGCGACTCGCTGAGCGACGATCTGTCGCTGGGCCACAAGCAGCGGCTGGCCATGGCCTGCGCCCTGATGCATGAGCCCGAAATCCTCTTTCTGGACGAGCCCACTTCGGGTGTCGATCCGTTGGCCCGGCGGGAATTCTGGTATCGGATCAACGCTCTGGCAGAGGCGGGCGTCACGGTGATGGTGACCACGCATTTCATGGAGGAGGCCGAATACTGCGATCGGCTCGCCATCATGGCGGCGGGCGAGATCCTCGAGCTGGGCACACCGGCCGAGATCAAGCGCGGTGTGGCGCCACATGGGGGGCGTGAACCGACGCTGGAGGAGGCGTTTATCGCGCTTATCGAACGCCAGGAGACGGCCGCGTGAGAAGCGGGGGCCTCACGCGGCTGCGCGGGTTGATGCGCAAGGAGTTTCTGCAAATCATCCGCGACCCCAGCAGCATCGCCATCGCTTTCGTGATGCCGGTGTTTCTGCTGCTTCTGTTCGGCTACGGGGTTTCGCTGGATGCCGAAGAGGTGCCTATCGCGGTGGTGATGGAGGACCTCGGCGGGGAGGCCGCCAGCTTTGCGGCGGAATTTCGCTATTCACCCTATTTCCAGTCGCGGGAGTACCTCAGCATGGGCGATGCGGTAGCCGCCCTGCGGGCCCGCGAAGTCGATGGCGTGGTCCGATTACGGGAAAACTTCGCCGAGGGTATCAATGGGCCCGAACCGGCCCCCATTCAGGTGATCCTGAATGGCGTCGATGCCAACACCGCCCAGTTGGTCTCCGGGTATGTGCAGGGCAGCTGGCTCACCTGGCTACAGCATCGGGCCGAACAGGCGGGGCAGGAGCTGGACGTACCGGTCGAGGTGGAACAGCGGATCTGGTTCAACCCGGAGGTGAGAAGCCGCAATTTCCTGGTACCGGGGCTGGTGGCGATCATCATGACACTCATCGGTGCGCTGCTCACGGCGCTGGTGATGGCGCGCGAGTGGGAGCGGGGCACCATGGAGGCGCTGCTGGTAACGCCGGTCTCCATGACCGAGATCCTGTTGGGCAAACTGGTCCCCTATTTCATCCTCGGCACCGGCGGTATGTTGCTGTCGGTGGCGATGGCTGTCTGGCTGTTCGATGTGCCCCTGCGCGGCTCGTTCGGTGTGCTGTTTGCGGCCGCCTCTCTATTCCTGTTGGTGGCGTTGGGGATGGGGCTGCTGATCTCGATTACCGCGAAAAACCAGTTCGTTGCCGGGCAGGTGGCGATTATCACCACCTTTTTACCGGCATTCATCCTCTCCGGGTTCATTTTCGACATAAACAGCATGCCCTGGGCTATCCAGGGACTGACCTATGCGATTGCCGCACGCTATTTCGTGGCGATCCTGCAGAGCGTTTTTCTGGCCGGCGATATCTGGTCGGTGATCGTCCCCAATGCGCTGGCGTTGATGGCGATGGCGGTGCTGTTTCTCGGCCTGAGCCGTCGCCGCTCCCGTAAGAGGTTGGAGTGATGCTCTCCTGGCTGCGCATCCTGGCGCTGGTCCGCAAAGAGTTCCTGGCGATCCTCAAGGATCCCAAGAGCCGCTTCGTGGTGATTGGGCCGCCTCTGATCCAGTTGGTGGTGTTCGGTTACGCCGCCACGTTCGATCTCAACGATGTCCCCTTTGCGGTCTACAACGAGGACCGCGGCAGTCTCTCCCGAGACCTGGTTTCGGCGTTTGAGGGATCGCCGACCTTTGAGAAAGTCGCGGTAGTCAATGCCAACCGGGAAATCGCGCCGCTGATCGAATCGCGGGAGGCGTTGCTGGTGCTGCGAATCGGCCCCCGGTTCAGTGATGAACTGCTGAAAGGGGAATCGGCGAAGGTGCAGGTGATTATCGACGGCCGCAACTCCAACACGGCCATGATCGCCCTCAACTACATCCGCACTATCGTGCGCGATTTCAACGACCGGGTGCTGGAGGGGCAGGGGGCACGCGGACCGCCCGCCGATCTGGTGATCCGCGCATGGTACAACCCCAATCTGGAGAGCCGCTGGTTCATCGTCCCGGGCATCGTTGGTCTGCTGACGCTGGTGGTCACGATGTTGGTGACTTCCCTTTCGGTCGCCCGCGAGCGGGAGCAGGGGACCTTCGATCAGCTACTTGTCACGCCGCTGCGGCCGGTGGAAATCCTCATTGGCAAGGCGCTGCCCGGCTTCATCATCGGGCTTCTCGAGGCCACCCTGGTGATCAGCATCGTGTTCCTGTGGTTCGAAGTGCCGCTACGGGGCAGCGTATTTACGCTCTATACCGGCGTGGTGCTGTTTCTTCTCTCGGCTGTGGGCGTCGGACTGATGATTTCCTCCCTGTCGGTGACGCAGCAGCAGGGGCTTCTGGGTGCCTTTCTGTTCATGGTCCCGGCTATCATACTGTCCGGTTTCGCGACCCCCATCGCCAACATGCCCGATGCGGTACAGATGGTTACCCTGGTCAACCCTCTGCGCTATTTCATGGTGATCCTGCGAAGCACGTTTCTGGAAGGCGCCTCGTTCGAGGCCTTGATTCCACAATTCTGGCCCATGGCCGTGATCGGCTTGACCAATATGGCCCTGGCTGCCTGGCTCTTTCGTCACCGAATGTATTGAGGGACGCTTTCACGACTTCAGCGGGTGTCGCTGGCGGGACAGGTCTCACGCCTCCGGGAAAACCTTGGCAATGCCCTGGCCAATCAAGTGGGTGAGGACTATGACCAGAAGTGCGATCCCCACATGTTCGCCGATCACGGCCGCTATTCGCTCGCCCCGTTCCCGAGCCATTTGCCAACTGAGTCCCGCTAAAACCAGCATGCCCCAAACGATGCTGACGAGAATGGCAACGCGAAGCGGCAGGAGAAGGAGCGGCAGGAGAAAGGAGGCCGCCATTAAAAACTTGGCGGCGAAGGTGGTCGCCGTCGCCTGCCAGACGTGACGGTTCGAACGGGATGGGTCGGACTCTTCAGAGATGTGAATCCCCAATGCATCGGAAAGACCGTCGGCCACTGCGATGGTCAGGACGCCGCCCACTACGGCCAGTCGTGATCCGGTGCCCGAATAGAGCCCGACCATCAATCCCAGGGTGGTGATGATGCCTGAGGTCAGCCCGAAACCCAGTCCGGTGCGAAGTGCGGCACGCATTGGTCCATCTCCAAAAGGGCAGGTGCAGAGCGATCGGGCTCGCCTGATCGTACGACCCTGCGACCTGTGCCTGCGGAATTTCCGTCTATGAAGCCAGCGCCCGGCTTTTCTCGTTGATTAGCCGCATCAGGGCATCAAACGGTTCGACAAATTTCTGGATGCCCTCCTCAAGCAGTTGGTCGGTCAACGCCTCGAAGTCGATACCCAGTTTGGTCAGGTCTTCGAGGACTTGGGCCGCTTCGTCCGTCCCCCGTTCGATCGTATCCTCCACACGTCCATGGTCTGCGAAAGCCGCAATGGTAGCGCTGGGCATGGTGTTGACGGTAAAGGGACCGATCAGCGGTTCAACGTACATGATGTCGTTGTAACTCCGGTTCTTGGTGCTGGTGCTGGCCCAAAGCATGCGCTGGGGATTGGCTCCTTTCGCTGCCAGCGCCTGCCAGCGGTCGGTCTCCAGTATCGATTTGAAGCGGCGGTATGCCAGTTTGGCATTGGCGACAGCGGCCCTGCCCAGCAGGTCGACCGGACGCGGGTCGGCGGTCTGGATAGGCACTTCCGGGTCGATCTGGGCTTCGAGCCTGCTATCGACGAGAGTGTCAATCCGGCTCAGGAAGAAACTCGCCACGGAATTGATATGTCCAAGTGAGTGACCCGCCTCTGCGCGTCGCTCCAAGGCGCGCATATAGGTCTCGGCAACTCCTTCGTATGCCTTTATGGAGAACAGCAACGTGATGTTCACGTTGATGTCCTCTAACAGCAGTTGCTCGATTGCCCCGAGCCCCGCTTTCGTGCCGGGAATTTTGATCATCAGGTTGGGTCGATCAACCGCTGCGTGCAGTCGGCGAGCCTCTTCGATGGAGGCCTGGGTCTCGTTGGCCAGGTGAGGTGAAACCTCCAGGCTTACGAAACCTTCCCGTTCCTCACTCCTGTCGTAGACCGGACGCAAGATATCGCAGGCGGCCCGAATGTCGTCGGTCACGACCCGCTCATAGATTTGGGCGGTAGCCAGACCGGAGCGGGTCAATTCCCGAATCTGGTCGTCATAACCTTCCTGGCCACTGATCGCCTTATGGAAGATCGCGGGATTCGAGGTGATTCCCCGCAGGCCGTCCTCACGGACGCGACGCTCCAGTTCGCCGTTGAGGATCATGGAACGGGTCAGGTTGTCGAGCCAGTAGCTCTGGCCATAGTCGTGGAGCTGCCGAAGTGGGTTCATAAGGATATCTCCTAGGCCTCCATGGCCGGGTCATAAGAGCCGCGGCTGGCGTCCGCGGCCAGGCGGGCCCGGTGATAAAAGGCCTCTTGGGCATCCTCGATCGTGTCGGTTCGACCGTCCCAGGATGCCATGGCGGGTTCCTGGAGAGCTCGGGCGAAAGAGAAGCTCAGCGCCCAGGGCTGATTGGCGAAATCCCGGTTCATGGCATTGAGGTTGGCCGTCGCTTGTATCGGAGTTTGGCCGCCGGAGAGGAAATTGATACTTCGTACGGCTGCCGGAACGGTTCGCCGCAGCACCTTCAAGGTCTGTTCGGCAACCTCGTGCGGTTCGGCGCGGTGTCCGCTCGACTTGCCGGGCAAGACCATGCTCGGTTTGAGAATCATCGACTCCAGAGCGACGCTGTGACGATGTAGCGCATGGAAGACCTCGTGCAGGACCGCTTGAGCCACGGTGGCGCAGCGTTCGATGTCGTGGTCGCCGTCGAGCAAGACCTCCGGCTCCACGATGGGTACCAAACCCTCGGCCTGGCATGCCGCAGCATACCGGGCCAGCACCTCGGCATTGGCCTCGATGCCGAGACGGGTCGGATTGCGCGGACCGATGCCGTAGACCTCGCGCCACTTGGCAAAGCGCGCACCTTGCCGCTTGTAACCGACCAGCCGCTCTTGCAGTCCGTCCAGACCCTGGGTGATCTTGTCGCCCTCGGCGCCGGGCAGCTCCACGGTACCCTTGTCCACTTTAATGCCCGGGACGATCCCCTGGTCAGCGGCCACATCGGGAAGCGGGCGACCGGTGCCGTCCTTCTGCCCAAGTGTCTCTTCGTAAAGAATGACCCCGGAAATATACTCGCCGACGCCGGCGGTGGTCAGAAGCAGGGAGCGGTAGGTTCGCCGCGTTTCCTCCGAGGATTCGATTCCGGTCGCTTTGAAACGTTTGGTGATCGTCGGGGTACTTTCGTCCGCCGCCAGTATGCCTTTTCCGGGGCGTACCAAAGCGGCCATGGTCTGCTGAAGTTCATCGACGGGGGGCATGACGGACACCTCCTTGAAAGGCCTTTACCGCGAAGGCTAGTGTACTGTTGCATGCTTGGCGATACTTTCAGAGCCCCCCAAAAATGTCAGGACAAGGCGCAGCGCGCAGGCAATGGTTATTCCCTTGTCAAGCGCTGCAACGCCGTCATGGCGTTTTTGGGGGGCTCCCTCCGGGCGAGCCGCTGGCCGGCCATCTGCGGCGTTGCGTTTCTTGGAAAGGGCGCGCCATTCCCTGCGAAACGCGCCTTGCATCTGGCCGGCCAGCGGCTCGCTGAATGCACCGCCAAGCATGCAACAGTACACTAATGCCGCTCGACACTACTTCAACACGACCGAGTCCTCATCATCCGGCGAGGGATTGGCGGGGTTCCACGCAAAAAAACATCCGACCGGTCAAAGCCGGTCGGACGCCGGAACAGCCATTCAGCCGAAGCTTATTCCTGGTTCATCGAGCCGGGCTCCTCACTCATGCCGGTGTCTTCGCCCATGCCTGAATCGATACCGGTATCCGGCTTCATTTGGTTTCCAGTACCTGCGGCTTCCCACCCGGCTTCGAAGGCGCTGAATTCGGACTCATCGAGTTGGTCATCCGAATTAACGTCCACGTCCTGCCAGGCATTCACGATATTCTCATGTTTTTGGGCTTCGTCGCGGCTGATATAGCCGTCGCCGTTCTCGTCGACTTCATCGAACGAGGCCAGTTGGTCCTGCTGCTGCATGCCGAACTGCTGGGGCTGCTGTTCGCTTTCGAAGACGCTGAATTCAGCCCGGTCCAGCTCCTGGTTACTGTCGAAGTCGTACTGCTGCCAGTTCTGGGCCAGCTGATCGTTCTGCTGAGCCTCGTCCTGACTGATAATGCCGTCGCCATCGACGTCGAGGTCACTGAAAGAGGCAGTCTGTTCAGGCTTCTGGTCCGGTGCCTGCGCGCCCATCTCGTCCTCCCCCATAGCCCCGTTGACGCCGGTGTCTTCGGGTTTCATGTCCGACTCGAAGGCGCTGAATTCCGACTGGTCCAGCTGCTGGTTGGAATCGAGATCGTACTGCTGCCAGTTCTGGGCCAACTGATCATACGTTTGAGCCTCTTCCTGGCTAATGACCCCGTTTCCATCCTCGTCGATCTCCTCGAAGGAGGCGATCTCCACCCCGGGACTGACTCCGCTCACCTCAGCGAGACGCTCGGTGTCACTGACCGAATCGTAGTCGTCCGCGTTGTAGGCTGTACGCTGGTCCAGCTCTTCCTGAGTCAGTTTGTCGGAGGTGACGATTTCATCGCCTCGGGCGTGAAGGTCTTCCACCGGGAGGGTGACCCGGTTCTGACCGACGCCGAGTATCCCGCCGACCGCAACGACCGCGTGCAGGCTCTGGTCATCCTTCTTCTGGACGATATCGCTGATTTCACCCAGATTGTTTCCATCGGCACTGATCAGGGGTTTGTTTTTGAGTTCACTGACCTGCATCTGCATCAGCGAATTGGCTGACTCTCGTTCACTCCCCATTTGGCTGTCCTGCTGCATGCCGTCCTGGGAGGACCCTTCGTAATCCATGCCGGCAGCAAGGACAGAACCCGGTGCCGCAATGGAAAGGCCCATTACTGCGCCGACAATGATCGAAAGCTGTTTCTTATCCATATACGATCTCCTATCGCTGAAACTCTCTGTGTCCATTTCTAGTGAATGCAGCGAGCCGCGACTATCCGTAATTTCCACACTATGGTGCATCTGCAACCAGCCTTTCGACTTCCCGGACCAGGTCATCGATGAAGGCCGAGGCGGTCAGATCGGCCCCGCCATGGACCACTCGATGCACGACGATGTCCGGGGCCCGGTCTTCACAAAAGCCGGAGAAGCTCTTCAGGGCGAGCATCGCCCGGGAATTTGTCTTCACTTACCCGTTGGCGATCCGCGGAGCGGGTCAGTTTGACGGAGGTATTTCCGGCATTGACGACGAGGACATCCATGGGACAGGACTCCGACGAAATAAAAGGTTTTTTCCAGTGTAATCTTCGTCTGACTGTGGCGTTGACACTCAAGGCCTCAAGTCTATCTTGCTCGGTAGAGGAGTCGCCTATGTGGGATGATCGCGAAAGCCGCCGAATGGGAGCCGATGCTGAACTGCTCGTCTATCGGGAAGGCGCACCGGCCGGTAGTGGAAAAGTGAGAAACGTCAGTCTGGATGGGCTTTTTATCCAGACCAATACACCGGACCTTGACCGGGATGATCATGTCGAGTTGGAGTACCGGAGTTTGAGCGGAAAACGAACGTACCGCTTTGATGCGCTTGTTGTACATCGGAGCGACGATGGCGTGGGTCTTTTTGTGGAGCGCGACGATAAACGCGCCGCCGATGGAATCCGGGCACTGATGGGAGTCCATAAGCGCGTACATCACTGATACGGCTGGGGGCGGTATTGAGTCACAAGGAGGTGATATGGGTGCGACGGCCAAGGTACTGGCCATCGTTCTCGCCGGCGGGGAGGGATCACGCCTGAGCCCGCTGACGAAGGAGCGATCAAAACCATCGGTCCCCTTTGGTGGACGTTACCGAATCGTCGATTTTGTCCTCAGCAATTTTATCAACTCCCACATCTATTCCATCTACCTCCTGGTTCAGTACAAGTCCCAGTCGCTTATCGAGCATGTGCGTAAGGGGTGGGGGCTGTCACCGCTGATTACCGGTCATTTCGTCACCGTTGTTCCCCCCCAAATGCGCGACGGTGCCGATTGGTTCCAGGGTACATCGGATGCGGTTTATCAGAATCTCAACCTGATCCATAAGCACCGGCCCGATATTGTCGCGGTATTCGGTGCCGACCACATCTACCGAATGGACTTGCGACAGATGATTCGATTCCATCAGGAGATGCAGGCCGATGTGAGTGTCGCCGCACTGCCGGTGCCGCTCAGCGAAACCCGGGCCTTCGGAATCATCGAAACGGACGAGAAGGGACGTATCAACGAGTTTCAGGAGAAGCCTGAGTCGGCCAGGCCGATGCCCGGCCAGCGGAACCGGGCTTTCGCCTCCATGGGCAATTACCTGTTCAGCCGGGAAACGCTTGTGGAAGCCCTCCAGGAGGCACACAGGCGGGGGGAGAAGGACTTTGGAAAAGATGTCATTCCCCGTCTTCTCGGTGAGAAGCGCGTCTATGCCTACGATTTCTCCACCAATCGGGTTCCCGGAGTTAAAGAGTATGAGGAACACGCCTACTGGCGAGACGTGGGCAGCATAAGGGCCTACTGGTATGCCCATCAGGATCTTTTGGGCCCCAAGCCGCGGTTCGATCTGTTCAATCCGTACTGGCCCATTCGTTCCAGCAACTACGACGGACCCACCGCGAGGATTATCGCGGGGAGGGTGGAAGACAGCAGTATCGGCGCGGGGGCCATCGTGTACGGCGGCCACATCAAGAACAGCATCGTGCGCCGTGAAGTGGTCATTGAAGATGACGTTGAAATCGAAGACTGCATCATCATGGATTACGTGATGATCAAAAGGGGCAGTTCGACTCCGTGGCGTGATTGTTGATCGCTACAACATTATCGACAAAGACACGCGAATCGGATTCGATCGAAAGGCGGATGAAGCCAACTATTTCATCGATGAAAGCGCCAATCTGGTGGTTGTTTCAAAAGGGCGAAGGCATTTGGACCTGGTCTATTGAGCAAAAAACGTGCGAACGCGCGGCAATCTTTGCCCCATCGGTTGGGGTTCCCGCCAAACATCTTTTCCTCTCCTTCCCAGCCCCGCAGGCATTCAGAAGCTTCGACGGGAACGGGTGGCCGGCCGCCGCATGGACCACTGGGTTGTACCGGCGGGGCATACGTTATATCTTCGCGTATATAACGGTTGGGCAGGGCTGGAAATGGCCAAATTCGGTAACGCGGCGCGTCTGGGAGGGCGCTTCTGGCTGGATAAGGAGAACAGCCGGTTTCTCGGTCACGGCCGAGTTCAACTGCTGGAGATGATCGCTCAATGTGGCTCCATTTCCGCGGCGGCCCGGGCGATGGGAATGAGCTACAAGGCTGCATGGGATGCGGTCGATGCGATGAACAACCTGTCCGATGAGCCTCTGGTGGTCCGTTCCACGGGAGGTCGTCGGGGCGGAGGCACACGACTGACCGAACATGGGCTGAGAACGGTGGAACTGTTCCGCCGCATCGAGCGTGAGTACCAGAGCTTTCTGGCTCACCTCAGCGAAGGGATCGGTGACTTCGATCGGTACTACGAATTGATACGGCGCTTCTCCCTGAAAACATCGGCGCGCAATCAGTATCAGGGCTGCATCAGTCGAGTCGTCAAGGGGGCCGTCAACTCCGAAGTGGTCCTGGCCCTTCCGGGCGGTGACGAACTGGTGGCCGTTGTCACCAATGAGAGCGTCGAGTGTTTGCAACTCAGGGAAGGAACCCGCGCCCACGCGATGGTCAAGGAATCGGCGGTCATGTTGGCGCCCGCGGCGGAGGCGCTGCAGATCAGTGCCCGAAACCGGCTCTGCGGCCGGGTCGTGCGCTGTCAGGAGGGTGCGGTCAATGGTGAAGTACGACTGGAGTTGCCCGGCGGAAAAGCCGTTACCGCCATCATCACCAACCAAAGCATTTGCCGCCTGGGTATCAAGGAGGGCGGCGAAGTCTGCGCCCTGATCAAAGCAAGCGATGTCATTCTCGCCATCAGCGACTAATCACCGGAGGCAAGGCCGACATGCGACCGCGGCAACCAAGCAAAGCCGGTAACCGGCTCCCGCAAACCTGGTGAATACAGCGGTTCCGATGGATCTTCGGATCAGCACGCGCAATCGCTATGCGGGCCGGGTGGCTGAAGTCCGGAGTGATAGCGTGGATGCCGAGGTGGTGCTGGAGCTGAGCGCAGGTGAAAGACTGGTCTCGATCATCACTCACGCGAGCGTCGAACGACTCGGGTTGAGCGAAGGCAGTTCGGTTGTTGCGCTGGTGAAGGCCTCGTCGGTGCTTGTATCCGCGGGACCTACGCCACCGCTGACCAGTGTGAGCAACGTGCTCTGTGGTCAAGTCGTTCACTCGCTCAAAGGAGCGGTGAATGGGGAGGTCGTGCTGCAACTTCCGAGTGGGCTGGAGATAGCGGCGATCGTGACCAACGCCAGCATGGAAAAGCTGGCCCTCGCCCAGGGCAAGCGGGCCTGTGGCCTCATCAGGGCCTCGAGCGTGCTGCTGGTCGCACAGGGTTAAGGCTGTGCGAATTGCAAAAAACACATCAGGAATCAATAGGGGAAACCGACGTGAAAGTCAGAACACGATATAGACTGGCGCTTGCTCTGCTCGGAGTGCTCTGCGGTAGCGCCCAGGCGGGCGAAGTCTCGGTTGCGGTGGCGTCGAATTTCACCGACGCCATCCAGGCCATCGTGCCGAGGTTTGAAGCCGACACCGGTCACTCCGTGAAGGTGAGTTTCGGGTCGACGGGCAAGCTCTATGCCCAGATCGCCAATGGTGCTCCTTTTGAGGTTTTCCTCGCCGCCGACACTGCCCGGCCGGCGCGACTCGAAAGCGAGGGGTTCACGGTGGCAGGAAGTCGCTACACCTACGCCTCCGGACGACTGGTCCTGTGGAGTCCCGATGTCAGCGTCGTGGACAGTCAGGGGATCGTTCTCGAGTTGGGTGACTTCCGAAAACTCGCTATCGCCAATCCGAAAACCGCGCCCTACGGTCTAGCGGCGCGGCAGGTTCTGGACAACCTCCACCTCTGGGAGGCGCTTCAGTCCAAACTGGTACGGGGCGACAACATCGCCCAGGCCTTCCAGTTCGTCGCCACTCAAAACGCCCAACTCGGTTTTGTCGCCAAGTCTCAGGTGATGGCGCTGGACGAGGCCGATCGCGGTTCCTACTGGAATATCGGGACGGAACTCTACTCCCCCATTGAACAGCAGGCGGTTCTGCTCAAACGGGGCGAAAACGATGAGGCGGCCCGAGCTTTTGTCGAATACCTGAAAGGTGAGCGAGCCCGCTCAGTCATCAAGGGGTTCGGCTACGGCCTGGAGTGAAGCGCCTCTGCGGCTAAGGACATCGACGAATCATGTCTGCATTTGATTGGACGCCCGTTTGGTTGACGCTTCAGCTGGCCTCGGTGACGACGCTGGTATTGCTGGTGGTGGGCACCCCCGTGGCCTGGTGGTTGGCGCGAACCCGTTCTTGGCTGAAACAACCGATTGGTGCGGTGGTGGCGCTGCCGCTGGTGCTGCCTCCGACAGTGCTGGGCTTCTATTTGCTGTTATTACTCGGCCCCAGGGGGCCGGTTGGCGAGTTGACCCAGGCGTTGGGGCTGGGAACGCTACCGTTCACGTTCGAGGGTCTCGTGGTCGCATCGGTGTTCTATTCACTGCCGTTCGTGGTGCAGCCGTTGCAAAATGCGTTCGAGGCCTTGGGCGAGCGTCCGCTTGAAGTGGCGGCGACGCTGCGAGCGTCGCCCTGGGATCGTTTCCTGACGGTGGCCGTGCCGCTGGCCCGTCCGGGCTTTCTGACCGCCGCGGTGCTGGGTTTTGCCCATACGGTCGGGGAATTCGGCGTGGTATTGATGATCGGCGGCAATATACCGGGCGAAACCAAAGTCCTTTCGGTGGCCATCTACGACTACGTCGAAACACTCGAATATGACAGGGCGCACGCGCTATCGGCCGGCATGGTCGGTTTTGCATTCGTCGTCCTCTATCTGCTGTACCTTGCCAACCAAAGGCTCGAGGCGCGGCGGACGTGAGTGGGTTGAGGGCGAGTTTCACAAAGCGCCTGGGCGGCTTCAGTCTGCAGTCGGCATTTGAGGGGCCGGGCGTGGGTATCACGGCCCTTTTTGGCCATTCCGGTTCAGGCAAGACGACGCTGCTGCGCTGCATCGCCGGCCTTGAAAAGGCGGAAGGGCGCCTGGAGGTCAATGGCGAGGTGTGGCAGGACCGAAGGACCTTTGTTCCCGTCCATCGCCGGGCGCTCGGCTATGTCTTTCAGGAGGCGAGCCTCTTTCCCCACCTTTCGGTTCGACGCAACCTGGAATTCGGCTGGAAGCGTATCAATCCCGGTGAAAGGCGGGTGGCCTTCGAGCAGGCAGTGGAACTGCTCGGCATCGAGCCGTTGCTGCCGAGAAACCCCGTAAAGCTCTCCGGTGGTGAACGCCAGCGAGTGGCCATCGCCCGCTCACTGCTGACCAGTCCCCGCCTATTGCTGATGGATGAGCCGCTCTCTGCCCTGGATGACCCCAGCAAGCAGGAGATTCTGCCCTATCTGGAACGGCTCCACGGCGAATTGGCGCTACCGGTGGTGTACGTCAGCCACTCCCTTAAAGAGGTTGCCCGGCTGGCCGATTACATGGTCTGGATGGAGCAGGGATGCGTCAGCGCGCAAGGGCCGCTGACAGAGGTTTTGTCACGCTTCGATTTGGAACAATCGGAGGTGGATGAGGCCGGTGTTGTGATCGATTCCGTCGTGGCGACACACGATCGGGACTACCACCTGACCGGACTCGACAGTCCGTGGGGGCGACTGTGGGTGAAGCAAATGGACGCCGTCGTAGGGCGGCGGGCCCGGGTTCGTCTGCCGGCCGGGGACATTAGCCTCGGGCTGGTGCCCGATCGGGCCAGCAGCATTCTCAACGTCTGGAGTGCACGGGTAGTCTCCATAGCCGATGCCGGACCCGGCCAGGTACTGGTCCGCATGGAACAGCCCGACGATGAGCGGGCGCCGCCGATTGTCGCCCGGATTACCCGCCGCTCCGCCGATGTCCTGGAACTGACCGCAGGTAAGCGGGTGTATGCGCGAATCAAGAGTGTTGCCCTGATGTAGGCGAGGCCTCGGTTTGCGTCACTGCTAGGGATAAAAACCTTTTTCAACAGCCTGCTAGACTAGAGAGCACGTCCAGAGGTTTGCCGGGACCTCGGGCGGCGCGTGAATCAGCAGATCGACAAAGCCGACTCAAAGGAAGGGGGGGGTGTGTCTTCGGCCAGTGGACAGCCGTTGTCAGTACGGGAGAAGACACGGTGAGACTGGGCCTGCGCACCCGCTATGCCGTCTCCACGTCCTGCCTCATCATTGTCGTCGTGCTCGTCCTCTCCACCGGACTGATATGGCATTTTCGGGACGCCCTGGGAAACCTGGCCCAGGCCGGTATGCAGACACTTAGCGAATTGGGCGAAGCGCAGTTGCGCAACCATGGGCTGGAGTTTTCCCATCTGGTTTCCCAAAACGTCTCCGGTCCGTTTTCGCGGATGGATATCGAGCGTATGCACGAGGTCCTGCGAAACACCCGCCAACATCACAGCGTCGAGTACCTGATGCTCTTCGATGAGCAAGGACGTTCGGTTCTCGACGGACTGCAGGATGATGTCTCCTCTTTCGGTGAACCGGTATCGGAATCGTTCGTCACCGATGTCCTCGATGATGAACAGCCAGTGGTTCGCCATCGTAACGGCATAATGGATGTGGTGGTACCCGTTTACGGATCCAGTCCCGGAGGCACAGGGACCGTTGAGCGAAACCTGCGGCGGGGTTCTCCCGCGGATGGGGGAACCCGACTCTTGGGGGGGCTGTGGATCGGCTTCTCCAAGGAGATGATGGCCGAGCGCCTTTCGACAATGGGGGCGCAACTCTCAGCACTGCGCGTCGAGACCCTGCGGGAAGAGCTGGTCGGCGTTGCAGTTCTGACAATGGCCCTGCTGGTCGGTGGCGTACTCGTTGCCGTGCAACTGGGCAGGCGGTTGACAGACCCCATTTTGAAGCTGGCCACTACGGCGGCCCGCATTGGTCAGTCGCAGCCGACCACCATCGATGTGAGTCGCCGGGATGAGGTCGGCGACCTTGCCAAGGCCATCGCCGCCATGCAGGAGCGCCTCCGGGAGACGACCGTCTCGAAAGATTACCTGGGCGGGATCATCCACAGCCTGAATGAAGCCCTGCTGGTCACCGACTCGGAATGGCGTATCCGGCTCACAAATCGGGCCACACGGGACAACTTTGGTTTCGAAGAGGAACAGCTCATTGGTCGGCCCATCGGGGCTCTCTTCAATGGCCCGGAAGAGTGCCGGCCTCTCTTGGAAGCGGGGTCCGATTCCGTTCACCGCGAGTGCCGTTTCAAAACAAAAAGCGGGAAATCGGTGCCGGTGGTGGTTTCCGCTAGTCCTCTGAGTGAGAAAACCGGGGCAGGGCGCGTCTTTGTCGTTCAAAACATCACCGAACGCAAGGAAATGGAGGAGGAGTTACATCGTTACCGGGAAAATCTGGAACAGCTGGTGGCGGAGCGGACCCGGGAGTTGAGCGCAGTCAACCAGGAACTGGAATCGTTCAGTTATTCGGTTTCACACGATCTCCGTACCCCGCTTCGCGCCCTGAACGGTTTCAGTCAGATGCTCAGGGAGGATTACCGGGAGCGGCTGGATGCCGAGGGGCAGGGCTATCTCGAGCGGATTCGCGGTGCCAGCGAACGTATGTCGCAGATGATCGACGGCATGCTTACCCTGTCCCGTGTCGCCCGTCGCGAAATCAAACGGGAGCCGGTCGATCTGAGCGCGCTGGCCGAAGAGGTGGTGGAGGAGTTGCGTTCGGCGGACCCGGGACGCAGGGCAGAGGTTCATATCGAATCGGGACTGGAGGTCTGTGGCGATCCGGCGCTGCTGCACCTTTTGATGCAAAACTTGCTGCACAACGCCTGGAAATTCACCACGAGCCGGGAACCCGCCCGGATCGAATTCGGTCATTCGACCGAGGATGGGCAGACGTTTTTCTTCGTTCGGGACAACGGTAATGGTTTTGACATGAACGAAGCGGACGAGCTGTTCAAACCTTTTCGACGCCTGGAGGGTGCACAGCACTACGAAGGGACCGGTATCGGATTGGCCACGGTCTCCCGGGTGGTGCTGCGACACGGTGGTCGGATCTGGGCCGACGGGACACCGGGGGAAGGGGCGACTTTCTGCTTCACTATTCCCTCTCATCCTTATGCGCATCGGACCGTGTCGTAAACTGCAAGCCCTGTACATAACCCCGCTATCGCACTCGACTTTCCGCCCCCGGGACGGTAACTTGCATCCCACGTCATTCTGAGAGAATCCCTGTGCCGAATCCCTATCGGCGGGCTTTGAGCATTTCCGCCATCATCCTCCTGTTCTCCACGCTCCTGTCCGGATGCTCGCGTACGGAGACCCAAGAGTACGAACTCTATGTGTTCGGCACGCTGGTGAATATCACCCTGTGGGAAGTCGAGCCGGAGAGGGGCCAGGAAGCGATTACTCAGCTCAACGCGGATTTCCAGCGCATGCATCACGACTGGCATGCCTGGAAACCGGGACCGCTGGTGGACATCAACCGGGCCATCGCCCGGGGAGAACCGGCTAAGGTAATCCCCTCCCTGGTCCCCATCATTGAGCAATCCAAAGCTCTCGAAGCGCGGAGCGAGGGGCTTTTCAACCCGGCCATCGGTGGCCTGCTGTCCCTCTGGGGTTTCCAAAGCGATGATCGGCCGAACGGTCCACCTCCCGCCGAGGAGGCCATCGCGGAGTGGGTCGAGCAGGCACCATCCATGGAAGATGTGCACCTGAACGGCAGCATGCTCACCTCCGACAACCCGGCCGTTCAATTCGATTTTGGCGCCTTTGCCAAGGGCTACGCCGTTGATCTCGCCATTCAGCGCCTGCGCGGACTGGGGATCCGGAATGCCATTGTGAATGCCGGTGGCGATCTGCGCGCCATCGGTAGCAAAAGCGGCGCTCCCTGGCGGGTCGGTGTACGTCACCCGCAGGGAGCCGGCGTACTGGCGGCCATTGAGGTCAAAGGGGACGAGAGCGTCTTTACGTCCGGCAACTACGAGCGCTTCCGGGAGTTCGAGGGGGTGCACTACCAGCATATACTCGACCCGCGAACCGGGATGCCGGTCGAAGGGGTCACCTCGGTGACCGTCATTCATGAAAATGGCGCAGTGGCGGATGCGGCCGCCACCGCCCTTGTGGTGGCGGGTCCTGGGGAGTGGCACCGGATTGCGAAGCGGATGGGTGTCCGCTTCGTTATGCTGGTCGACGATGCGGGCACCCTATACATGAATCCCGCCATGCGCGACCGGGTTGATTTCCAGGGCGAAACCCGGCCGACTATCGAGTACAGCGAACCGTTATGAACGTGACCAGCGCTACCCGTTTCCGGATCCGCCCGGCTCGCGAAGCCGATGTGCCGGCGCTTTGCGATCTGCTGGAAGAGTTGTTTGCCATTGAATCCGATTTCCGGTCCGACCGCTCCAGGCAGCGACGGGGCTTGAGTGCTTTGCTGAATGCGGGTGGGGAGCGTGCGCGGGTCTTTGTGGCCGAACAGCGAGCCGAAGTCGTTGGCATGGCCAGTTGCCAGGTCCTCATCTCCACCGCTGAAGGCGGTCCCGTCGGGGTGGTGGAAGATGTCGTGGTTCGAAAAGACCGGCGGGGACTCGGAATCGGCACACGGTTGCTCCAGACAGTGGAGAAGTGGGCCGCCGATGGCGGCCTCAGGCGCCTGCAACTGCTTGCTGATGTTGAAAACAGCGAGGGCCTGGCCTTCTACGATCGGCAGGGCTGGCAATTAACCCGGCTCACGGCACTTGGAAAGTCTTCAGAATAGGTCCTCGATCCCTCGCCGATGTTGCCTCCTTGTCTCCTCACGAAGGCGGGTTGGCCGGTGTCAGGCGGAGGATTTTTCCGTCATCTTCATCGGTGAGGGCGTATATGGCGCCGTTCGGTCCCTGAACCACATCGCGGACGCGGGCCCCCAGTCCGATGCGTTCCTCTTCGGTAGCCGTTTGAGCGTCCTGACGGAGACGGACGATAGCCTCTGCCACCAGGCCGCCAACGAGGATGTTGCCCCTCCATTCGGGAAACCGATCGCCGGTATAGAATGTCATGCCGGAAGGGGCGATGACCGGGGTCCACTGGTAAATCGATTGCGCCAGATCGGGTCGCGTCGGCGGGTCGGGAATATCGCGGCCGTCGTAGTGGCGGCCCCAACTCACCAGCGGCCAGCCGAAATTGCGTCCTGCCTTGGCAATGTTGAGCTCGTCGCCGCCGCGCGGTCCATGCTCGATCTCCCAGAGCTCGCCGGTTTCCGGGTGAATGGCGGCCGCCTGAACATTGCGATGCCCGTAGGACCAGATCTCGGATCGCGCTCCCGGTCGGCCCACGAAGGGATTGTCTTGGGGGACCGAACCATCGGGCTGGATGCGTACAATATTGCCGAGGTGGTTGGATAGATCCTGGGCCGGGTCGAACTTGAATCGCTCCCCCATGGTCACGAATAGCTTCCCCTCGGGGGAGAAGACGAGTCGGGAGCCAAAATGACTTCTCCCCCGAACCTTCGGCTCTTGCCGGAAAATAACCTCGACACTCTTCAGCTCTTTCCCTTCCAGTCGACCCCGCGCCACGGCCGTGGAGGCGCCCCCCCTGCCGGGCTCGGCAAAACTGAAATAGACCAGCCGATTGGACTTGAAATCGGGATCCAGCGCCACATCGAGCAATCCGCCCTGACCCCGGGAAAAGACGGGGGGTAAACCGGAGATCGGCTCCGAGAGCGCCCCGTCCGGTGAGGCGATGCGAAGCCGTCCGGGCCTCTCTGTGACCAGCATGCGTCCATCGGGTAAAAAGGCCAGCCCCCAGGGATGCTCAAGCCCCTCGGCCACCGTCTCGACCCGGACCGGACCCGACCGGGTCTCGATGGTTCGAGCCTGAACGGCCTGAACGGCGATAAGCAGTGTCAGCAGGACACCGGTGGCGGTAAGACGTTTTCGCGCCATGAGAACGCTCCCTGAGTGGTCATTTAGGGCCGGCCGGGCTCGGGGGGCCCGAACTCTGGTAGACGGATTTTGAAACCAGTATGGGTGCCCGCTGGAAGTCTGGCGAGTTCGAAGGGGGTTCTGCGCCCCCGGGGGTCTGCGACTTACCGGGGAGCTGAGCAGGTTGATAAGGCGATCGCGGGAATGTTGGCGCTAGCCGCCCGGGGCAGCGACTTTTTTCACCAGTAGCGCCAAAAGAAGACTGAATCCGAGAAAGGCCAGGGCCGATCCATTGGCTATCGAGAGTCCGAAGAACTCCCATTCGGTACTGCTGCATTCCCCCCAGGCCGAAAACAGCCACGGAATCTGTGTGCCGGCCCAGTTCACGAGGGTCTCGATCGGGCCCGGATTACCGGGACCGCAGGCGAAGCTATCGGGGGGATAGACCTGCAACCAGCTCTGGTAGGTGGCGGTGGCGAGTCCGCCGAGGCTGGTCAGGAGCGCGGTGACGCCGAACCATAGCCGCAACCGCCGCGAGGCCAGAGCGACAAGGGCAAGGAGCGCAAGCAGCAGGTAAAGCATTCGCTGGAAAATGCACAGGGAGCAGGGCGCCAAATCCAGAGCCTTGGTCACAACGACCGAGGCGGCCACCAGCGCGAAGGCGGCGACGGCAATGGCGGCAAATCCCATGCGGGACGAAACTCTGGGCGTATTCACGGGCGCTTCCGGTTGAGAACAAGAGGATTTTGCACGATATGGGGAGAAGGTTCGACCCCCAATTCGACTGCAACAGCCACAACCGGTTCAGCCGCGTGCGAATTCCGTCGCTTGATTCGGCCTTGGGCGGCTGTTTAACTGTGCGGCCCTTTTCGAGACGCGGTGAATATGGCTAAAAAAACCGAGATTTACGTCAGTGTGGATATCGAGGCGGACGGACCGATCCCCGGTCCGCACTCCATGCTCAGTATCGGCGCGGTCGCCTACGATGAGACCGGTGAGGATCTGGGGGCGTACAGCGCGAACCTGGAAACCCTGCCGGAGGCCGCACCCTATCCTCCGACCCAGGAGTGGTGGGAACGTTTCCCCGAGGCCTGGGCCGAGGCACGGCGCGAGCCGCGGCCACCGAAAGAGGTGATGGAAGAGTTTGCCGGTTGGCTGGAGGGGTTGCCGGGCACACCGATCTTCGTCGCCTGGCCGGCGACCTGGGACTTCATGTGGATCTATTGGTACCTGATCCGCTTCACCGGTAAGCGCACTTTTTCCGAACACGGCATCGATATGCGCTCCTATGCCATGGGAATGCGCAAGAAGGATTTCCGCCGCGCGGGCAAGAACTATCTGCCGAGGCGCTGGTTTTCGCCGCAGGCACATACGCATGTGGCCCTGGACGATGCCCGGGAGCAGGGGGAGTTGTTTATAAATATGATGCGCGAGAACTTAAGCAAAAAGGAGTGAATTGGAGCCGCTCTGCGGTGAGTGGCAGGCGTCATGCCGGTAGTTCGATCCAGAAACGACTGCCACCACCTTCTCGCTCTTCGACGCCGACCTCGCCGCCCATGCGGGATACACCCCGTTGCACGATCGCCAGTCCCAGGCCGGTTCCCGAATAGGCCTCTTCCGGGTGAAGTCTCTTGAACACCCGGAAGATCCCTTCGCGCTGATCCGCAGGGATCCCCACACCGTTATCTTCCACCCAAAGCCGAATCCGATCCCCCCGCCTTTCGCTGAAGATCTTCACCCGAGGGGAAACATCCGTAGGCACATAAGTGATGGCGTTATCCAGGACATTGGAAAGCACCTGAACCAGCGTTGGATGGTGCCCTTGGGCCTCTCCCAGCGGGCTCTCCACAGTGACTTCCGCCCCTTTGTCGCGCAGCGGCTGTCTCAGGGCCGAGAGAGTGTCGGTAACCGCGCGGTCGAGACTGACCGGGAGTGGCTGCATTTCGGTGCGGTTGATATGGCTGTAGGTCAGCAGGTCCTGAATGAGCACGGTCATGCTCTGCGAAGCATCGCTAATGCTGTGGATATAGTCGGTGCCTTCTTCTTCAAGCCGGTCGCTGTATTTTTCACTCAACAGGTCGGCAAAGCCCTCGACCGTCCAGAGATGACCGCGAAGATCGTGTGAGACGGAATAGGTGAAGGCTTCGATTTCGGCCTGGGCCTCCCGTAATTCCCGGGTGCGCTCCTGAACGCGCTGCTCCATCTGTTCGGCATGCTGCTGGACCTGTTCATTGAGTCGAATCTGCTGTATCGCCAAAGCCAGCACGTCCGCGACCTCGACAGCCACATCCAGCGTTTCACCGCTGCACACGCCTATGGTGGGCGCGGCCAGGTGGAGTGCACCAAGCAGTTCCCCACGATAGGTGATAGGGACAATCGCATAGGCCTCGGCCCCTTCTTCGGTCAGCACCTGCTCCATGGCCGAAAGCTTCTCAAGCACCTTCAACTCTTTCACCACAAAAGGTTGCCCCGCCCGGATGGCGTCGGGGATTTTCTCCACATCGATGGGCAGGCGATCGCCTGCGCGCAGACGGGTAATCCCGTCGGTACGCACCGCCAGAATTTCAGCCTCCGCCTTTTGGAGGTCGAAAAGGGTGATAACGGCGCGTTTGCAGGGCAATAGATCGCTGATATGCGAAAGGGCGCCTTCTGCGATCTCCGGGAGCGACTGGGCGGCAAGGATGGCCTGATCCACCTCCCGAAGGACCTTCAGCCGTTCACTGGAGCGGCGCAGTTTGTTTTCCGCCTCTCTCCTTTCGTCCACCTCACCAAGGAGGCTGCGGTTCGAGGCGGTGAGCTCGGCAGTCCTCTCCTGCACCAGCCGTTCGAGCCGAAACCGGTGCATCTGGAGTTCGTCCTCATACCGTCTCATGGGGAGCAGGGCCATTCGGCGGATCGTGATCCAGAGAAACGTGCCCAGAACGGCTATAAATACCATCGAACCCGAGATAAGTTGCAGACGGACCTGATCGATCACCTGTTCGATACGGGTGAAATCCCGCTCCATGCTCAGGTGTATGGTTTGGCCATCCCGGGAGGTGACGGTGCGCTCCACCTCAAAGGTGTAACGGGCCGGATTTTCGCGGCTATAGCGCAGCAACGCCTGCGCCCCGATTCGCACCACGATGCTGACGACCTCCGGGGTTTCCCGTGCCCAGGCGTGCAGAGCCGGGCGCACGGTTGGGAGATCGTCGGCGGTGGCTACCCAGGAGCCCAACAGCTTCAGTTCGCGGCCGGCGTATACGCGGGCCGCATCAAGGAACTGATTCCGCTGCTGCGCGACCAGCAATGCATCCCCCATCAGCGAAAACGCCGTAAGCACGCCCACGAAAGCGAGCAGAGTGTGCCGGTAGCGCAAGGTGTCAACCCTGCCTTCCAAAAGGGCTCCTAAGGTATGAAAAGAGTGGGGTTTAACAAACCGAGTATAGAACCCTTGTCGCATGCCTTGCGGCAGCGAAGGCAACTCCCGGCGGCATCAACCCGTTCTGTTGTCGGCCACTCAAGACCGCAGGTGTGGTCTTTACTAGTTGGTAAGTGGAATCCGGGGGAGAGTTGATGAGCGAGGCCGCTGGCGAAAAGATCCTGGTCGTCGATGATGCGCCGCAGAACGTCAAGTTATTGCGCCTGATCCTTAAGGATGCCGGTTTTCGCGTTGTTGAAGCCTTTAGCGGGCCCGAGGCGCTGGAAAAGCTTCGGGCTGAAAAGCCGGCGGCGATCATACTCGACGTGCGTATGCCCGGTATGAACGGGTATGAGGTCTGCCGCGCTGTGCGAACCGATCCGGAATTTGCCACGCTCCCGGTGATCATGGTGACGGCCCTTTCCATGCCCGAAGAGCGCATCAAGGGTATTGAATCCGGCGCCACGGACTTCATCACCAAACCCTTCGACAAAAAAGAGCTACTGGCACGATTGCGGTCAAGCCTTTCGCTGGTAAAGGCGGAGAGCCGTGGCGTACTGGATTTCATGGAGGGAATGATGGTGCTGACAGACCCGGCCTGGCGCGTGGTGGGTATCACCTCACTCGCCGCGGACGCGCTGGGTCTGGTAGCGGAGGAAAGCGCAGGCAGCGATCTGCACCGGTTACTGAGGGAGCGCGAAGCCAGCATTCCTCCTGAACCACCGGACGGGGGCCCCACTGATTTTCGCATGCGAAGCGTCGAAGGTCGTGAACTCATCGGGCGCATCACCCCGGTGACCGATGCCCTGGGCGAGCCCTGGCTTCGCGTGACGATCCTTCGGGAAAGCGTCTAGCAGGCTGTTGAAATACACCCTCTCCAGAGGGAGAGGGCTGGGGTGAGGGGACTCAATAAAAGGTAAGTTACTGATTTTATCTCCCTCATCCTAACCTTCTCCCTCAGGGAGAAGGGATAAAAACCTTTTTCAACAGCCTGCTAGGGTCAGCGCCCAGGCAGGAGCAGTGAGAGCTGAGGCCAGTAGGTGATGATGAGAACCGTTCCGAGTAGCAAAAAGAAAAACGGCAGGGTTGCCCGATAGAGTTGCAGGATGGGTTTGTTGAAGCGAAAACCGGCGATAAACAGGTTCATGCCCACCGGCGGCGTAAAATAGCCCACCTGCATGTTGGCCAGGAAGATAATCCCGAGATGTACGGGGTCGATTCCGTAACCGGTCGCAATGGGCAACAGCAACGGAACGATAAGCACCAGTGCCGAAAAGATGTCGAGCATGGTGCCGAGGGCGAGAAGGAAAAGATTGAGGAGCATCAGAAAAGTCAGGCGATCGCTGACCAGATTTCTCACCGCATCGAACAGTTGCTTCGGCACCTGGGCATCGATGAGGTAGTTGGTCGAGGCCAGCGAGACACCGAGGATCACGAGAATGGCACCGACCAGGACCATACTCTCGCGAATCACTCCGGGTAGCTCACGCAGGCTGATGTCGCGCCGTATCAGCACCTGGCTTACCAGCACGTAAATCACGGTCACTGCGGCGGCTTCGGAGACCGCGAAATAGCCGCTGTAGATCCCGCCGAGGACGATGATCGGTAGCGGCACTTCCCAGACGGCATCGCGAAGGGCGGCCCCGAGTTCCTGCCAGGAGAAGCTCTTCAGGGTCTGGCGGCGATAGCTCCAGATGCTCCACCCCGACAAAACCGCCACCATCAGCGCCCCCGGAAGGATCCCCGCCAGGAACATGTCATCGATACCGAATGGGCGCCCCAGGCCCATCTGCTGACCGATTACCCCGTAGAGGATCAGGGGTAGTGAGGGCGCGAACAGCAGGCCCAGGCTTCCCGAGGTGGTCACCAGGCCCAGGCTGAAGTTCTCGCCGTACCCCCCTTGGCGCAGGGCCGGGTAGAGCAGTGCGCCCAGGGCGACGATAGTCACACCGGAGGCTCCCGTGAAAGCCGTAAAAAGGGCGCAGGCAGAGAGTGCGACGATAGCCAGTCCGCCGGGCATCCAGCCGAGCAGGGCCTCGGTGAGGCGGACCAGGCGGGCCGGTGCCCCGCCCTCGGAGAGCAGGTAGCCGGCAAAGGTAAAGAGGGGAATGGCCGCCAGAACCGGTATCTCGGCGAGGCGATAGAATTCGATGGCGACCACCGCCAGATCAATCTCCTCGCGGTAAAAGCCGAGCAGGGCACCGGCGCCGATAACGGCAAATAGGGGCGCACCGAGCAGTGCGAGAGCGAACAGGAGAAGCCCGGTGAGGATCACCGGGCTGCAGCCTCGTCGCGGCGGCCGAAGACGGCATGGAGGAGGTAACGCAGGCCGATGATCCCGAACCCGACAGGGATAATGAGCTCTACCAGCCAGGCGGGCACGCCGGGCAGGGCTTCGACGCCATCTGTCCAGTCCAGGTGAACGAAGCGCGCCCCGTGCCAGCTGAGGAAACCGCAGACGACGGCGGTGAACAGGTCGGTGGCAAGTTGCGTCACCCGCCGCAGGCCCGCCGGCAGAATGCGCGAGAGGGCGTCGACGGTAATGTGGCGGTGGTCGCGGCTGGCCGCCATGGCACCCAGCAGGGCCAGCCACAGAACCGCGGTTCTCAGCAGCGGGTCACTCCATGCGAAGCCGGCGTCCCACAGGTTTCGCAGCAGGATCTGGGCGCCCGACAGGACGATCATGGCCGAGAGCAGCAGGACCAACAACAGGTCTTCGACCCGGGCGGCGCTTCGGGCCAGTCCTAAGAGAAGCGGCCTAATGCCCATGCCGGAACGTTCGCAGGTGGCTGCGCACCTCCTCGAGCATTTGCGGACTGAACTCTCCCCGCTGTGCCAGGGCGTCGACCGCGTCCTGTACGCCCTCCTGCCAACCCTCCTCCTCATCGCCCGAGGGCGAAACAAAGGTCAGCCCCTGCTGGTGCAGGGCGGCACGGGCTTCGCGGTTGCCGGCGCGGCTTTCACGATTGAGCTTTTCGAAGAGTTGCATCATCACCTCGCGGGTGATGCGCTGGTCTTCGGCGCTCAGGCGCTCAAAGCGACGTTTGTCGATGACCATCGTGCCGAGCAGGTACATGAGCGGGAAGTCGGTCACGTAACGCACGCGGGCGTGCCACTGCAGCGCGATGGCGCCAATGGGCGAGGTGGCCACCGTGTCGATGAGGCCCGTCTGAAGGCCGGTGAGTACATCCGTGAGGGGTAGCGAGACGGGTGTGACGCCGATCGCGGCCAAGGCCGACCGGCTGATTTCATCGCCTTCCGGGATCCAGACCTTTTTGCTCTTCAGTTCGGTGGTGCTGCGAATGGGCGAATCCGACATCAGGTAGGCAAAACCGGTTTCACCGAGCCCAAAGCTGATAAAACCCTTCTCCTCGATGCCCTGGAGGATCTTGGGGTCGATCCGCTCGCGGACGTAATCGACCTCTTCATAGGACTGAAAGATAAACGGCAGGCCGTAGACGTTGGTATCCGGGTAGATATCGGCGAGACCGCCGCCGGTGAGGGCTCCGCCGTGTAACTGGCCCAAGCGGATCTTGCGCAGCACGCTCTTGTCGTTGCCCATCACCCCTCCGGGGTAGAAACGGAAGCTGACCCGACCCTCCGTGCGCTGTTCGATCGTCTTGGCGGCCGCACGCATGGAGACCATCCACTGCGTGCCGTCCGGCAGCAGGGTGGCGATCTTGAAGGTCTGTGCCGGGGCGGCCTGCGTGATCAGCAGACCGACGGCGAAAAGGGCGACGAGACGGCGCATATTACTCCCCAAAAAATTCATTGGATTCCGATAGCAGTGCTTCGGCGCGGCGCTGGGCGATGACGTTGCTCAGGGTCAGCTCCGGTGCATGCGGATCCGACTCTATCACGCGCCGTAGCAGTCTATCGTGCAGTGCTTTATCGAAGACCGTACGGGCGTAGGTCCTGGCGTACTCCAGTGCGGCTATGAGGTCGCGCCCTTCCGACAGCTCGAGGGCCCTCTTGAAATGCGCCTTGCCAGAGGCGGGTCGGCCACCGAGGGTGGCCGGCAACCGGCTGTCGATCGCGCCAAGGTAGACGTGGGCACGGCCATGGTCGTGGCGCTCGTCAAGAGCGATCACCCGCCTCATCACGGCTTCCACCTTGGGCAGTTCCGCCAGAGCCTTCCAATCGGTTTGCCGGGCCTGAATCCAGCCGGCAAGGGCCGCCCCATAGGTGTAGAGGGCCGCTACATCGGCCGTTTCGATCTGTTCGATGGCGGTGGCGAACTGGGGAAAGGTCTCGGCCCGGCACAGCTCCCGATGGTCCAGGCAGAGGGCCCGCCGGGCGTAACTCAATGCGGTAGCGCTCAGGCGCCGACGGCGCTCCGGATCATCGACAAAAGCCCCGGCATAGGCGCCGTAGAGGCCCGAACCCGCACGAAGCAGCTTTGGGCTGGTTGGCGAGCCCTCCAAAAGGCCGTCGACCAGCAAAAGGAATGCCGGTGCCCCGTCCCGGACAGTGCGGGGGTCGTCCTGATTGAGGATGGCGCTCGACAGGTTGTCGGCCATGCGTCGGGCCGCGAGATCGGCACAACCGGTAGTTGCCAGGGCGAAAAGCAAGGGCAGTAATAGGTGTCGCATCGTTTCACGGCCGCATCCATTGGCGCCGTAAATTATCGGTTTTCGCTGACACCTACAAGCATTGGGGGAATTAACGCGGCTAAAGCAAACCGGCGCCCGCAGGCGCCGGTAAACGAATTAGTGACGATAGGCGGCCGGTGGGCGGCGGCCGTACCGGGTCGCACGCAGACGCTCCAGCGCGGACTCGAACTTGCGGATCTGACTGACCACACGGTTGCGATCCTGTCGATGCCGCGAATGGCGCGGGGCATTGTCAATATCGGTCAGGCGCGCCTTGCAGTAGGCGAGCCGTTGGCGTAACGCCTCTTCCGAAAACATGGGATCGGAAGACATTTCACCGCGAAACCATGGGCTTTCCATCGTCAACCCCCTCCTTGTTGACCAGTGCAATACCAGCTAACTGTAGTCGAGGACAGGCAAATGCAAACACACTTTTGTAATAATTTATTCACGAAAATGTCATGCTGCAGGATGGGATTCTTTCCTTGACTTGGGCATCGTTTCCCGCGCCCCGGCCGCTCTCATCAGCATCGGTTGGGTCGGGCGTCCGGGCAAGGGCTTGGCCGGTGAAGGCGGTGTCGGGGTGAATGTCGGGTTCTGCGCTCCGGCAGAATGGTTGATAGGAGATTATTGATGGTTTTTGTCGAATTGATCATCCTCGCGGTTGTCGTGGGGATCGTTGTGCTGGCGCTACGACCGCCGCGCCGCTGAGGCCCGCCAGCGGCGGATAAGATACTTTTCAAACTCCACCAGCAGCAGAACCGTGGCGGTGATGAGCACAATGCGCACCCAGGCGCCGCCGGTGATAGGCGCGGTATGGAACAGGGCCTGCATGAAGGGGGCATAGGTGAAGAGCAACTGGAAACCGGTGACCAGCACTACTGCGATCAGGACATAGCGGCTACCGAACAGGCCCTCGCTGTTCAGCACCGGTTCGAGCATGTAGCGGGTTGCGAACAGATAAAAGACCTCAAACATGACCAGGGTATTGACGGCAATCGTGCGTGCCTCGACAACGGAGGTGGCGTTGACGCGGGTCTCCCACAGGAAGAGCCCGAAAGTGCCCGCCACGAGGATCAGTGAAACGAACGCGATGCGCCACGCGAGAAAGGGCGTCAGCAGCTTTTCGCTTGCATCCCGCGGCGGGCGACGCATGACATTGCTTTCCGACGGCTCGAAGGCTAGTGAAAGTGCCAGAGTGACCGCGGTAATCATATTGACCCAGAGGATCTGCAGCGGCGTTATGGGCAGGACGGCCCCCAGAAGGATCGCGCCGATGATGGTCAGGGCCTCGCCGCCGTTGGTCGGCAGTATGAACATCACCGACTTCTTGATGTTGTCATAAACCGTGCGACCCTCTTCGACCGCCCGGCCGATCGAGGCGAAATTGTCGTCGGTGAGCACCATTTCGGCCGCTTCCTTGGCGACTTCGGTGCCGTTTATCCCCATTGCCACGCCCACGTCGGCCCGCTTCAGGGCCGGCGCGTCATTGACGCCGTCGCCGGTCATTGCCACCACCCGCCCCTCGGCCTGGAACGCCTCCACCAGACGCAACTTGTTTTCGGGGCTTGCCCGGGCGAAAACATCCGTTTCCAGGACCGCTGGACGAAGGGCCGCTTCGTCCAACTCGTCCAAATCCCGGCCGGTCATCACCCTGCCATCGCCTATCCCCATCTGGCCTCCGATGGCCTTGGCCGTGACGGCGTGGTCGCCGGTGATCATCTTGACGCGGATACCGGCAGACTGGCAGGCGGCAACGGCATCGATGGCCTCCTGACGGGGCGGGTCGATGAGACCGACGATGCCCAGCAGCGTGAGTCCGCCTTCCACATCATCGAAGTTGAGGGTGCGCTGCTCATGGGAAGCGGTCCGAAAGGCAATCGCCAGCAGACGCTGTCCGCGGGAGGCCAGTTGCTCGATGCGGGCGTGCCACTGATCGGATTTCAGTGATCGGTCTTCTCCGGCATACCGTTCGAAAGTGCACATCTCCAGCACCCGCTCAGGAGCGCCCTTTACGATGACAAAGCCATGCCCGGCATGATCGTGGTGGAGGGTGGCCATGAAGCGGTGTTCCGACTCGAAGGGAATGGAGTCGGTACGTGGAAACTCCTCTTCAAGAAGATCGCGGTCGTAACCCGCTTTCAGGGCCAGGGAGACCAGTGCGCCGTCCGTCGGGTCGCCATCCACCACCCAGCGGCCGTCATGCTGCCGGACCTCGCTGTCGTTGCAAAGCAGTGCGGCGCGGCAGATTTCCAGCAGTAGCGGCTGGCATTGGCTGTCGTAGTTCTCACCGCAGCGCTGCAGAAGGAGTGGCTTTTCGGATGAATCCAGTCGCGTACCGTCGAGAATGAAGCCACCATGCGGGTTATAGCCGACACCGGTAATCTGGTAGGTCTCCTCGGCGCTGGCGACGCTTTGGGCCGTCATTTCGTTGCGGGTCAGAGTCCCGGTCTTGTCCGTACAGATCACCGTCACCGAACCCAGGGTCTCCACTGCGGGGAGGCGTCGGATAATTGCATTGCGGGATGCCATGCGCTGCACGCCGATGGCAAGTGTGATCGTGATGATCGCGGGCAGGCCTTCGGGGATTGCCGCCACGGCCAGGCCAACGGCCGCGAGGAACATCTCCTCGGCACTGTAACCGCGCACGAGATAGCCGAAAGCGAAAGTCAGGAGCGCGAGTCCGGCGATCCAGAGGGTAAGCGTTCGGCCGAACTGGTCGATCTGCCGCAGCAGCGGCGTGGTGAGGATTTGCACCTCCGATAGCATCGCGTTGATGCGCCCGATCTCGGTCGCGCTTCCGGTGGCTACCACCACGCCGCTGCCCTGGCCGAAAGTGACCAGCGTCGAGGAGAAGGCCATACCGGTGCGGTCACCGACGGGAGCGTCGTGGGCCACCGGATCCGAATTCTTCTCCACCGGCAGGGACTCGCCGGTGAGCGCCGCCTCTTCGATGCGCAGGTTGCGGGTTCGGAAAAGGCGGAGGTCGGCCGGCACCTTGTCCCCCGACTGCAGAAGTACGATATCGCCCGGTACCAGCTCTTCGGCGGAGATGACCTGTCGCCGGCCGCCGCGCATGACGGTGGCCTGTTGTGAGAGGAGGCCGCGAATGGCATCCAGCGCTTTTTCCGCTTTGCCCTCCTGTACAAAGCCGATGAGCGCATTGACGACCACTACGCCGACGATAACGGCCGTGTCGGCAAAATGGCCGAGACCGGCGGTGATTGCGGCGGCGGCCAAAAGGACGTAAATCAGGACGTTGTGGAACTGCAGCAGGAAACGCTTGAGTGGGCCGCGGCGCCGGGGCGGGGGCAGGCGGTTGGCACCGTATTCCTCCAGTCGTGCACGGGCCGTCTCGGGTTCCAGGCCTTCGTGCTCGCCCTCAAGGCGGCAGATGACCTCCTTGGTGGTCAATGCATGCCACGGGGGAAGAGGAGTTTCCGCTGCGAGTGGTGGACAGTCCTGGTTGGCCATAGCACATTGTTTTTGTTGGCGACCGGATTCCGGGCTGAGCGTCAAGCTTGCTCTAAAAGTAACATACCGGGCGAGGTTGGGGGCACACGCCAAACCCGGTACACTTTGCGGCCTAACGTACAGGCAGTGGGAGCGAGCATTGCACGCGATTGGCACACGTCTGAAGGAGTATGTCTACCTGACCCGGCTGGACCGGCCCATCGGCATCTATCTGGTGCTGTGGCCGATGCTGTGGGCGGTCTGGATCGCTGCGGAGGGCAAGCCGAACGGGCTCGTGTTGGCCGTCTTTGTGGCCGGTACCGTTCTGATGCGCTCGGCAGGCTGTGCCATAAACGATTTTGCCGATCGCAAAATCGACGGTCATGTGCGCCGCACCCGACAGCGGCCCCTGGCGCGGGGCGCGATTCACGCCGGGGAGGCAGTAGCCGTTTTTGCCGTCCTGAGTCTCGTGGCGTTCGGACTCGTACTGCTGATGAACCCTCTGACCATCAAGCTCTCTTTCGTAGGGGTCCTCCTGGCGGCCAGTTACCCGTTCATGAAACGCTTCACCCATCTTCCCCAGGCGTACCTGGGCGCAGCATTCGGATGGGCCATCCCGATGGCCTTCGCCGCACAAACCGGCACGGTGCCGACCGAAGCGTGGCTGCTCTTTGTCGCCAATGTCTTCTGGGCACTCGCCTATGACACCATGTATGCCATGGCCGATCGCGAGGATGATCTCAAGATCGGCGTCAAGTCCGCCGCGATCCTGATGGGGCGTTTCGACCGCGTCGGGATCGGCTTGATGCAGGCCCTGACCGTGGGATTGCTTGCCGCGGCGGGGATCAGTTTCGGTTTGGGGCCGGTTTTCTACGCGGGTCTGGCCATCGGTTGCGGTTTCGCGGTGTACGAGCAGTACCTGATCCGCGGGCGGGACCCGGCGCTGAGCTTTCAGGCCTTTTTGAACAACCGTCATTTCGGCATGTCCATCTTTGCAGGCATCGCCGCCGATTATCTCGTCCACTGAGCGGCTTTGCCGCTCAGTCCGTTTTTTGCAAGACACGTTGTAGAGCTATGAGAAATTCCGACATTATCGATCGCGACCTCTCCGTGGTGTGGCATCCCTGCACCCAGATGAAGGACCACGAAAGCCTGCCGCTGGTGCCGATCCGCCGAGGGGAGGGCGTCTGGCTGGAGGATTTCGACGGAAAGCGCTATATCGATGCCATCAGCTCCTGGTGGGTGAACCTCTTCGGCCACGCCAATCCGCGCATCAACGCGGCGGTCAAGGAGCAACTCGATACGCTGGAACACGTCATTCTCGCCGGTTTCTCCCACGAGCCGGTGGTGGAGCTCTCGGAGCGATTGGTGCAGATCGCGCCGGAAGGGCTGAACCACTGCTTCTATGCGGATAACGGTTCGGCGGCCGTGGAAGTGGCGCTGAAAATGAGCTTTCACTACTGGCGCAATACCGGCCAGAGGAACAAGACCAAGTTCATCACCCTCTCCAACAGCTACCACGGCGAGACCCTCGGCACGCTTGCCATCGGCGATGTGGCGCTCTACAAGAAGACCTATGAGCCGCTGCTCATGCAGGCGATTACCGTTCCCGCCCCGGACTGTTACGACCGTGAACCGGGGGAGAGCTGCGCGGAGGTGGCGCGCCGCATGTTTGTGCATATGGAGCGCGCCCTGGAGCGCCACGCCCACGAAACAGCGGCGGTAATAGTCGAGCCGCTGGTGCAGTGTGCCGGCACCATGCGCATGTACGACCCGGAATACCTGCGCCTGCTGCGTGAGGCCTGCGATCGACACGGCGTTCACCTGATCGCTGACGAAATCGCCGTCGGTTTTGGCCGTACCGGAACGATGTTTGCCTGTGAACAGGCGGGGATCAGCCCGGACTTCATGACGGTTTCGAAAGGGCTAACGGCGGGCTATCTGCCGATGGCGGTGGTGCTGACGCATGAGGAGGTCTACCAGGCCTTCTACGATGAGTACGAAAATCTCACGGCCTTTCTTCACTCGCACTCCTACACCGGTAATCCATTAGCCTGTAGCACCGCCTTGGCGACGCTGGATATCTTTGAAGAGGATGATGTGCTGTCCCGCAATCGGGAACTGGCTGAAGAGATGCGGCGGGCGACCGAGCATCTCAACGACCACCCGAACGTCGCCGATGTGCGGCAGACGGGCATGGTTTTGGCGGTGGAAATGGTGAAGGATAAGGCCACCAGGGAGCCGTTCGACTGGAAGGAGCGACGCGGCCTGCGGGTCTATCAACACGCCTTGAGCCGCGGGGCGCTGTTGCGGCCGCTGGGGAATGTCAGCTACATGATGCCGCCCTACATCATCACCCCCGAACAGATCCGCTTTCTGGCGGAAGTCATGGCTGAGGGTATCGATAAGGCCGTCAAGTAGCGGGCGGTCCGGGCTTCACAGCAGTCCGGTTCCGGCCGGGAGCCGTTTCCGTTCTACTCCATCATCCGTCCTACGGTGGGAGCGAGGAGCAGGGCGATAATGATGGAGACAGCCGTCTCCGGTGCCATCCCGAGGATGTCGCCGGCGGGCAGACTTCCGTTCACCGCCCAGTAGAAGATAAAAGCGACAATTAAAAGACGCAGCATCGAGGGTTTCTCCAGCCCATTCTTATCGCAGGGTGCGTACTATAGCGGCCCGAGTGCATAGAGTTGAATGTCTGTGTTTGCAAAACTGCTGTGAAGTCCGTCGCAATTCGGGAAGCTCCGCCGCTCAGTCCAGGTGAGCGGACAGTCTGTCCGGCAGCTCCCGCTCCGAAATCGCGGTGTAGTCCTTCTCGATATTATGAGTGATGCACCGCGCCAGTTCCTTTGGCATATGCGCATTGAAGCGGCCGTGGAAACGGGGAGGGGCTACCACGATCAGTTCACCGAATTCACTTTTCGCACGGTGCGCATCAAGGGTGTGGGCCAGTTCCCGCGCGAAGCGATCGACTTCGAAGTCATGGGGGTCGGTCGGTTCCGGGAAACTGCCGTACGCCTTCTTACTGGCAGTGCCGTCGCTGCGGGTCTCCCTGTGGCTCGAGTGATCGGAGGTGATCTCCTGGTCTTTACGGCGGCTGTCGGGGTGGAGAAAACTCTCGATCAGGGCAAGCTGTTTGCCTTCGTGGCGAAACAGCCGTGCCTCGCTGCCGTTGGCGACCAAAATCCATGCCTCGGCCATGAAGACCTCCTTATGACGATTCGACTCTGCTAACAAGTGTAGCCCCCGCTGTGAGCCAATACCCTGTTGATGCTGTTCTTTCCGATTTGGAGTCCGCCTTGGCGAGCCACCGTCGCGTGGTGCTCGAGGCGCCGCCCGGGGCCGGCAAAACCACCCGGATCCCTCCTGCACTAATGAACAGTCCCTGGTTGGCGGGCCAATCGATCCTCATGTTGGAGCCGCGCCGACTGGCAGCGCGCGCAGCCGCCGCCCGCATCGCTGAGACTCTGGAAGAGCCGCTCGGGCGGCGGGTCGGCTACCGGGTACGGTTGGACAGTCGGGTTTCGGCCCACACCCGAATCGAGGTGGTCACCGAAGGGATCCTCACCCGCCGACTGCAGTCGGACCCGGAGCTGCGCGGTGTGGGGCTGGTGATCTTCGATGAATTTCATGAGCGACAACTCCAGGGCGACCTGGGTCTGGCGCTCTGCCGGGATATCCAGAGTGCCTTGCGGGAGGAGTTGAGGATCCTGGTCATGTCCGCGACCCTTGACGGCGCGGCTCTCGCCGAAACCCTTGATGCGGTGCGTCTGGTTAGCCGCGGTCGCAGCTATCCCGTGGAGCTGCACCATATGCAGCGGGATCCGGAGGGTCCGTTGTGGAGGGCCGCAGCCAACGCCGCCCGCCGTGTTCTGAACGAGCAAAAGGACGGGGATGTCCTGATCTTCCTGCCCGGTGCGGGGGAGATCCGCCGCTGCGCCGAGGCGCTGAGAGAGCAGCCGGAGGCGGCGATCCACCCGCTGTTCGGGGATCTTCCGCTGGAGGCGCAGGAGGCGGCGATTCGGCCCAGCCCCGATGGTCGGCGCAAAGTGGTGATCGCCACCAACATCGCCGAAACCAGTTTGACCATCGAAGGGATCGCCACCGTGATCGACTCGGGCTGGGCGCGAATACCCCGGTTCGATCCGCGTAGCGGCCTCACCCGGCTGGAGACGGTTCGCATTGCCGCCGCCTCGGCGACACAGCGTGCCGGTCGGGCCGGGCGTCTGGGACCGGGGTCCTGTTATCGTCTCTATTGCGAGAGGACCGCTCAGGGGCTGGTGCCTTTCGACCCGCCCGAGATCGCCGCGGCGGATTTGGCGCCGCTAGCGCTGGAGCTGGCCGCCTGGGGGGTACGGGAAGTGACGGATCTCTCCTGGGTGGACACGCCACCGCCGGGCGCCCTGCAGCAGGCGCGTGACCTGCTCGTTGAGCTCGGTGCCCTCGACGATGGGAGGCGACTGACGACCATGGGCCGAAAAATGGTCGGGCTACCGGCCCATCCTCGTCTGGCGCGGATGATGCTCATCGCCAAAGAGGAGGGCAGGGCGGCCCTTGCCTGTGATCTGGCCGCACTGCTTTCGGAACGGGACATCTTCCGCGGAGCCGCGGGCCGGGATTGCAGCGACATTACCGCCCGATGGGAAGCCATTGGCGACTATCGGCGCCGTGGCGCCGCCGGCGCCCGGCATTGGGACGGCGACCCGGGTGCATGCCGCGCTGTGGTGCAGGTAGCGGGGCAGTGGCGGCGAATGCTGGGCATTGAAGCAGAGGAGCCTGGGGCGGAGCCCGGCGAGATCGGCGGCCTGCTCCTGTTGGCTTACCCCGATCGGTTGGCCCGGCGCCGCTCCGGGGAGCCCCGCTTTCTTCTCTCCGGTGGCCGGGGCGGGCGGCTGGAGGCCGCGGACCCGCTGGCCGGGACGAGCTTCCTGGCGGTAGCCTCAATCGACGGCGGGGGACGCGAGGGTCGCATCCGTCTGGCGGCCCCCGTGAGCGAAGAGGCCATCGCCGAGCGTCTTGGAAATCGCGTGAGGGAAGAGTCGGAAGTGATATGGATGGCGCGTGAGGAACGGGTGACAGCCAGGCGCGTGCGTCGGCTCGGGGCTATCGAACTGGAGAGTCTGGCCCTGGACAGACCGGACCCCGAACGCCTAGCGCAGGTCCTGATAGCCGGCATCCGGCAGATGGGTATCGAGGTTCTACCCTGGTCCAAGTCGGCCCGGGCCTTGCAGGCCCGAATCGGATTTCTGCGCTCCGTCGATCACGAAGGGCCCTGGCCCGACCTCTCCTGCCCGGCCTTGACGGACATGCTGGAAGAGTGGCTCGGCCCTTATCTTGGCGGGATCTCCAGTCGCGCCGGACTACGGCAGCTCGATATCGAGGCCGCTTTGCGAGCGAGGCTCGACTGGAAGATGCTGCAGCGCCTCGAAGAGGACGCCCCGGAGCGAATCGATGTACCGAGTGGTCACCGACGGCCCATTGATTACAGCGGCGGTGAACCGGTCCTGGCGGTGAAACTGCAGGAGCTGTTCGGACTTTCCGAGACACCGTCGGTGGCTGGGGGCCGAGTGCCGGTGACCCTCCATCTGCTGTCACCGGCGGGTCGTCCGATCCAGGTCACCCGGGACCTGGCCGGTTTCTGGCAACGTACCTACCCGGAAGTGAAAAAGGAGTTGAAAGGGCGCTATCCGAAGCATCCCTGGCCCGATGATCCCCGGGGCGCCAAACCGACTGCCGGAGTGAAGAAACCGAACCGATAGGCTTTTCGTCTTCAATCGGGATGGGTATCGGCTTGAATGTGATTGACGCGACTGCTTATCAATCCCGCCGGCAGGCGCGTCGTCGGAGTCTTTTCGCACTTTAGCCTGACCAGCCCGCTTTGCCCCTCCAGACACCCTCGGCGCCTAGCCCTGCCCCTCGTTTCCAGGCGAATTTTGGTGGTATATTGGCCATCAAAAGTCGGGAAGCAGACCATGTCTATCGAATCCTTCATTTTTCTGGCCGTGCTCGTTATCGCGGTGATCTACACCGTTGTGCTCTACAACAATCTGGTTCGCATCAAACATAACGTTTCCAAGGCATGGTCGAATATCGACGTTCTGCTTAAACAGCGACACGATGAACTGCCCAAGCTGGTCGAGGTGTGCAAGCAGTACATGGGTTACGAGCAGGAGACGCTGGAGAAGGTCATGAGGGCGCGCTCCCAGGTGGCATCGGCCAGGGAACGCGGCGATGTCCAGGCCCTGGGCCCGGCGGAAACCCAACTGAGGTTGGGGCTCGGCAACCTCTTCGCCGTGGCCGAGGCCTATCCCGATCTCAAGGCGAATGACAGTTTCCAGCACCTGCAAAGCCGGGTCTCGGGTCTGGAAAACGCCATTGCCGACCGCCGCGAGTTCTACAACGAAAGCGTCAACATCAATAACATCCGCATCGAGCAGTTCCCGGATGTCATCGTTGCCCGCATGTTCAATTTCGGTGACAAGCCGCTGCTCGAATTCAGCGAAGAGGAAAAGGCGGACGTCGACATGAAGGGGCTTTTCGGCTAACCACATGGCGCTGGAGTCGCTTATCCCGGCCGAATGGAGCCGCCAGGTCGCCGCGGCCCCCGGGCCGGAATTCTGGTTCGGAACCGTGCTGGTGATCGGTGTGGCCGCCGCGGCACTGTATGGCGTTTTCCGGTTCATCCACCGTGCCCGGATCATCGAGGATACTCCGACATCGAAGGTGCGCTCGGCCCATCAGGGCTACGTGGAACTGATCGGCCGGGGCGAACTGATGGCGGGCACGCCCATCATTGCCCCCCTGACGGGCAGTCACTGCACCTGGTACCGCTTCAAGGTTGAAAAACGGGAGCGGACCACGGACAGTCGCGGCCATTCCCGCACGCGTTGGCGTACCGTTCGCTCCGGTGTCAGTGACGAGCTGTTTTTGCTGCGGGACGACACCGGAACCTGCATCATCGACCCCGATGGGGCCGAGGTGACGCCCTCGAAAAAGGATGCCTGGTACGGAAACAGTGGCGACTGGGGTGGGGGAATGCCCCGGAAAACCAGCGGTTTCGCGGGACTGGCGGGCGGGAGTTATCGCTACACGGAAGAGCGCATGCAGGCGGGGGACTCGCTCTACGCGATCGGTCTGTTCCGCACCGTCGGCGGTAGCTCGGAAGCACCCAACACCGCCCGCGACATCAGGGAACTGTTGCGCTCCTGGAAGCAGGATCAACAGACGCTGGTGGAACGCTTCGACCATAACGGTGACGGCATGGTGGATGCCTCCGAATGGGATTCGGCCCGCCGGGAGGCGCGGCGCGAAGTGAAGCAAATGCAAAAAGAGCACTCCGTACAACCGGTCCACAACCTCCTCGGTCACCCCAGCGACGGGCGTCGCCCCTATATCCTTTCCGTTCTGCCTCAAGACCAGATTGCCCGCCGCTACCGTTGGGCCTCGGTCGGTTCGCTCACCGCCTTTATCCTCCTCGGAAGTATCGGCTCCTGGCTGTTGACCGTCCGCTTCGGCGCCTGACTGACGGTGCTCAGCGGCCCAACTGACTCCCGAGTGCGTGGGTATAGAGTACGATCGAAGGAAGCTGCATGCCCATCAGCAGGCCGTCGTAAACGAGATCCTGGAAACCGTGCCGCTCGGAGAGCCTGTCCAGTCGTCCACCGATGTGGTGAGCCATCCGGGAGGCGCTGAATGGGGCGAGGACGCTGAAGAGGGCCATCGCCGTGAGCACACCCATACCGGGCCAATAACTGATTTCCGGGATTCCCAGGGGTGGTGCGGCCCAACTGAAGACCACCGCCGCAAGGAGCATGCCCTGTATCGGCAGGATGACGGGCCGTCTACCGACAATGGGGACCAGCGGTAGCGCCAGGGTCAGCAATAAAGAGAGACTGATTAGCCGGTTGAGGCGTCCCGACCCGGTCGAAAGCAAGGTGTTCAAGGGGGGCGCCTCGGCCGTTCCAAAAAGCGGGGGGTAGGCGGCGAGTATGAAGATCCCCATCGCCGCGGCGCGCCCCAACGGCAGCAGAAAACGATCGGCAAGGATGTGACCATGCTCCGGATCGCGGGCACGGATCTGCGCGGCCATCCATTCCACCAGTACAACGGCGCCGGCATAGAGTAACAGGCCGAAAAGAACCGGGCCCGACAGCAGAATCTCAAGCAGGCTCATTCCTCCACGAGACCCGTTTTCACCCGCTCGATAATTCGGGCGGCTTCGAGCGGTTGGGAGGTATCGATGGGGATCACGGGCTCTTCCGGGGCCGGTTCGCTCGCGCTCGCGAGTTGGTGTTCGAGCACAGCGATGTCGGCTTCCGATGCATCGGTTCTTTCGGAATGGCGCTTGGCTACCCGCTCGCGGAGCACCGGTTCGGGGGCATGGGCCTGGACGATGGCGAATGGCACCCTGAGTCGCCGGGCCAGCCGGGCAAACCGATCCCGGTCCGACCTTTCGAGAAAGGTGGCGTCCACCAGCGTGGGTGTGCCGCCGGCCAGGAGTTGTTCGGCTATCGTCTCCAGCCGGTCATAGGTACGGCGGGTCGCTTCCGAAGTGTAGATGCCGCCGCCCCGTACCGATTCGGAATCGGCATCGGGGGCCAGGCCGAAGAGGCGTTTGCGCTCGACATCGGAGCGCACGCGGACGGCCCCGAGGCGCTCGGTGAGCGGTTGGCTCAAGGTCGTTTTGCCGGAGCCGGTCAGGCCGCAAGTCACCAGCAGGAAGGGCTTCGGATCCCGGGTAAAGCGGCGGGCCAGGGTAATATAGGAGTCAAGTTCCGAGCGGCTTTGCGTATCGTGATCCACCTGGGAGAGTCGGATCGCGGCGACCTTGGCCCGCACCATCGCCCGATACACCTGATAGAAGCGCAGCAGCGCCACGCCGCCGAAATCGCCGGTCCACTCGAGATAGTCGTTCAAAAAACGCCAGGCCAGCGGTTCATGACCCCGGTCGGCAAGGTCCATGGTCAGAAAGGCGATCTCGCTGATGGTGTCGATGAAACGGAGTTGGGGGTTGAATTCGATTCCGTCAAATGCCTGAGGTTGGCCGTTACGGAACACGATGTTGTTGAGGTGGAGATCGCCGTGGCATTCGCGGACAAAGCCGGCACGTTGGCGCTTGGTCAACCATCCCTGATTTTTTTCGTAGTATCTTTGCGTCCACTGCTCGAGTTCCGATAGGGGTTGCGGCGGCTCGGCCAATAGCCGGCGGACTTGCTGAAAGTTCTGCGCCATCGGCGCAAAAACCGATGCCGCATCGCCGTAGTCCATGGTTCCGGTCAGTCCGATGTGAAATGCTGCGATCCGCGCCGCCAGCGCATCGATATGCTCTGGCTGCAGGCGACCCTCCATCAGCATGCGGCTCATCAGTTCATCTTCGGAGAAGCGAAGCATCTTCACCGCGAACTCCACGGCCGGCTCGCCCCCGAAAGCGATGCCCGTCGGCGTCTCGGTGACGCTCACCGCCTCCAGATAGAGATCGGGGGCCGTTCTTCGGTTGAGGCGCAGCTCTTCAGCGCAGAAGCGTTTTCGTCTTTCCAGGGTCGAATAATCGAGAAACCCGAAATCCACCGGGCGTTTGAACTTGTAGGCATGGGGGCCCGCAAGGAGGACTCGGGAAATATGGGTTTCGATGATCCGGACGGAGTTGTCCCCCAATGCGGCCCGGCACGAGTTCGCCAGGGCCTGCACCCGTTCGGCCTGTTGCTTGTCTTCCGCTTCCAACGCCATGCAAAATAGTGGTTTTTATCCGGGACGCCAGTGATTGTACGATACACTGGATAAGGCGTGGACGGGCGTCGGTAAAACGGGCAGGGCATTGGGCATCTATTCGGTAGACAAACTGATGGCGGAGACGCGCCGACTTGCCGCCGAATATCGGAGGACGACCGGCCAGCCGTTGCCCGTGACGGCGGAGATCGCCCGTTATGACGCCGCCAGGCTTCTCGACCTGGAATTGGTCCCGGCAACGCAACCCGGCGGCTATGACGCCGTTGGCCGAACCGGTCATCGGAAAGACCGGCAGATTCAGATCAAAGGGCGCGCCATCATCGATGAAAGCAAGTCCGGGCAGCGTATCGGGCAGCTGAAGATGGAGCAGGAGTGGGACAGCGTCATGCTGGTGCTCCTGGACGAGGATTTCGAGCCCTATGCGATCTACGAAGCCGATCGGGACGAAATCGAGGAAGCCGTGACGGAGGCGGAGAGTCGCCGTCAGAAGCGGGGGGCCATGTCCGTCGCGCGCTTCAAAATCATCTCCCGGTTGGTCTGGACCCGTGACGAGGGACCGTTGGACGATGAAATCTGGAGTAACCGGGATCCCTGAAAAATCCTTTCCGGTACCGCCTCTTTTCCGAAAACATCCGACCCTCGCCCGGTCAGAACACAATCGGCCTCGACCTGCCCCGGCACCAAGAGTCGACGCCTTAACTGGAACCTGTTAACCGATCATTTTTCTTCCATGCAGACGCCCAGTGACATCCTGGGGCCGGACGGGCCCTTCGCCCGGCTACTGTCCGGTTTTTCGCCTCGCCCGCAGCAGCAGGAGATGGCTGACGCCGTTTCCGACGCCATCGAAGGGCGACAGGTCCTGGTGGCGGAGGCGGGGACGGGCACTGGCAAAACCTTTGCCTATCTCGTGCCCGCCCTGCTATCGGGCGAAAAGGTGATCATCTCCACGGGGACCCGTAATCTCCAGGACCAGCTCTTCACCAAGGATCTACCGCTGGTGCGGGATGCCCTGGCGCTGCCCATCGAAACCGCGCTGCTCAAGGGAAGAGCGAATTACCTCTGCCTGCCGCGCCTGGACGCGGCGGTCGAAGAGGGGCGCTTTGCCAGCCGGCGTACTGCCGCCGAGATCCAGGCCGTCAAACGCTGGGCGGCAACCACAAGCGCGGGGGACATCGCCGAGCTGACGGCACTGGCGGAGGACTCCCCGGTTTGGCCGATGGTGACCTCGACCGCCGATAACTGCCTGGGTGGAGAGTGCGATTACTTCAACGACTGTTTCCTGATCAAGGCGCGCCGGGCCGCGCAGGAGGCGGATATCCTGGTGGTCAACCACCATTTGCTGTTTGCCGACATGGCGCTCAAGGACAGCGGGTTCGGTGAGCTGTTGCCCGGCGCCAACGCCTTCATTCTGGACGAGGCGCATCAGCTCCCGGAGACGGCCTCCAATTTCTTTGGTACCAGCGTTACAGGCAATCAGTTGCTGGAACTGGCGCGCGACAGCATCACCGAGGAGTTGCGTGAGGCGGGCGACAGCCGAAGCGTGCGCGGATGTGCAGAGCCCCTGGAAAAGGCCGTTCGTGACCTGCGCCTGGCCTTCGGAGAGCCATTGCGGCGGGGTCCCTGGAGTGAGGTGATGGCGCAGGTGCTGCCGGTTGCGAAGGTTGCCGCTGCCCGCCTGGAGGAATTGGGCGATGCCCTGGAGCAACTCTCGGAGCGAGGCAAGGGGCTGGAGGCGTGCGCCCGTCGAGCGACGGAGCTGTCGGAGCGTTTCGATCAGCTGGTTTCCGAATCTCCTGTGGAGGGTTACATCCATTGGTTCGAGACGCACAAGCGCTCGTTTGGCGTGAACCTGACGCCGCTGGAGGTGGACCAGGTCTTCCGGGAGCAGCTGGAGCGCTTCCCGCAGGCCTGGATTATGACTTCCGCCACACTGGCGGTGCGGGAGGATTTCAGCCATTTCACCCGGCGGCTCGGCATCGATGATGCCGTCACCCGCCGCTGGGAAAGCCCTTACGACTTCGCCCGACAGGCGGTTCTGTACGTCCCGCCGGGGATCCCGGAGCCGCCTGCCAGCGATTACACCGCAGCGGTGGTTGAACGGGCGGTGCCGGTGATCGAAGCCGCCGGGGGACGTACCTTCATGCTGTTCACCAGCCACCGGGCCTTGCGCGAAGCGGCGGAACTGCTCGAAGATCGTTTCGACTATCCACTACTGATTCAGGGCGATGCGCCTCGGGCCAGGTTGCTGGAGCGCTTTCGGGAACTCGGCAATGCGGTACTGCTGGGCACCGGCAGTTTCTGGGAGGGAGTGGATGTGCGCGGGGAGGCACTCTCCTGCGTGGTCATCGACAAACTCCCGTTCGCCTCGCCGGGCGACCCGGTGCTGCAGGCACGCATCGACATCATGCGGGATCAGGGCGCTAATCCGTTTCGGGACCATCAGTTGCCCCAAGCGGTGATCAGCCTCAAGCAGGGCGTGGGGCGTCTGATCCGTGACACTGGTGACTACGGTGTGCTGGTGCTGTGCGATCCGAGATTGGGGAGCCGCAGTTATGGGCGTGTCTTTCTGGAGGCGCTGCCGCCCATGACCCGGACGAGAAAGCTGGAGGTCGTGGAGCGGTTTTTTCGAATCCGGGAAGAGCCGAATTCCGCTTGATGCGCCTGCGGCCTCGGCGCATGATCCTCTTCCTTGGGGGGAATTGCGTAGCATCGACAAACATTGGGGAGAAAGATCATGCACAGGCTGATTTGGGCTGTGGCGGGCGGTGCACTGTTGGCATCTACGCCGAGTATGGCCGAAATGGGCAGTGGATGGGGTGCGGCCGCCAAGGTTGGCACCCTGGGTTACGGGGCCGAGGTGATTAAATCCATTACACCGCAGTTCAATGCCCGTGTAGGCTTCAACACCTTAAGCCGCAGCGACAGTCGCACAGAGGACGGTATCAAGTACGACGCGGATTTGGACCTGCAGAACACCACCCTCATCATGGACTGGCATCCGTTTGAGAACGGTTTCCGCATGAGTCTGGGGTACCTGTTCAGCAGCAATGAGCTGGAGCTTGAATCCGAATCGACCGGGGCCGTCACCATTGGCAACTCCTCCTACGACCTGGATGGTAATTTCGTCAGGGGAACGGTCGCTCTCGGGAGCGGCGCCTTTGTAGGAATAGGCTACGGAAACGGTGGTCAGAAGGGGTGGAGCTTTGCGGCCGATCTCGGCGTTGTGCTCCAGGGAACCCCGGATGTCGACCTGAATACGAATATCACCGGCGGCACCATCGATGCCGATATTCGGGAAGAGGAGAACAACCTCGAAGACGATCTGGACGAATTCGATCGTTACCCCGTCATCAGTGTCGGGATCTCTTATGGCTTCTGACGCAATGCCCGGGAGTCGATCTCCCGGGCTGCTTTGATCCCGCTATGAAACTGATTGCCTTGGAAACGGCCACCGAAGCGTGCTCGGCGGCCCTGTATAACGACGGTGATATTGCTCAGCGCTGCACGGTTCAGCCGCGTGGTCACGCCGATCTGATCCTGGAAATGATCAATGAGCTGCTCTCGGAGGCCGGATTCAAGCTTCGGGATTTGGACGGACTGGCGTTCGGTCGCGGACCGGGTGCCTTTACCGGTGTGCGAATCGCCATCGGTGTGGTTCAGGGACTGGCATTCGGCGCCGAACTACCGGTTGTGCCGGTTTCCACCCTGCACGCGTTGGCTCAGGGAGCTTTCCGTGAGCAGGGGCACGGACGGGTGTTGGCCGCCATCGATGCCCGCATGGGAGAGGTTTATTGGGGCGTCTTCGAGAAAGGTGCTGCCGCTCTTCTGGAGCCGGCGGGCGGGGAGGGTGTCTATGCGCCGGATGCCGTGCCGCGTCCGGCGGAGAATGGCTGGTTTGGAGTCGGTACCGGTTGGGGTACCTACGCCGAAGCTCTTGCCGCGCACCTCGGCCGGAGCATCCTCAGCGATGGCGAGCGGCTCCCAAGCGCACGGGATATCGCGGCCCTGGCTGTGCCGGTGCTCGACCGGGGCGAGGGTCTTCCGGCCGAAAAGGCCCTTCCCGTTTACCTGCGGGATCAGGTCGCTCGCAAGTCCGCCTGAAGACCCACGGCGTCCCCACTCAATGACTGCTCCTCGCCCCGCGCAATCTAGTCAACCGCCCCCGCCCCGTGCAGCAGCTCGGCCACCGCCTCGGCCATGAGGCGATAGCCCGCGGCATTGGGGTGGATGCGGTCGGATTTCAGATCGCTGTCCGATTCCACAGCCGGGATAATGTCCGGCTCCAGCGGAACCTGCGTCGACCTGGCGAGCTCGCCGTACAGCGGCTCACTCTCCATCAGGAACAGTTTCGGTCTGGGGACACCGAGGAGCACCACTTCGACGTCCTTCGCCCGGGCGAGCTCGATCATCTGTCGGAGGTTATCGGCGAGGCGATCGGCACCGCGGTTCCGCAGCAGGTCGTTGCCGCCATGACAGAGGAGCAGGAGGTCGGGCCGGTATTGCTTCAGGAGATGCGGAAGGCGCTTTAACCCCTCACCGCTGAGTTCTCCGGGTACACCGGCATTGATGACCCGCCGATCGATGAGCTGCTCGAGCACCGCCGGATAGCTCTCCTCCCGCTTGGCGCCGGTGCCGTGGGTGAGACTGTCTCCGAAGGCGAGGATGACCGCATCGCGGCTAAGGGGCCGGAGCCTTGGCTGCTCGCTGCAGGCAGCGAGCAGGAGCGCGATGGCGAATACGAAGGCGCCGTTCTTAAACCACCAGGTCCAGTTGCTGCACCGTTCCCGCACTACCGTTTTCCCGCACATACAGACCCGTCGAGCGTACCGCGCCCTGCAGGGCGTTGTCAGCATCCTTGAGTGCGAATGCCGACTCGATATGTCCCAGATAGAGTGCACCGATGCCCTTGTCGCCCAGCCCGACCAGACGATCGTTGCCGTTGACGTCTCGGGACCAGATACGCAGCCGGTCGTAAATCGAATCGGATTCGTCGATCCAGCCATTGCCGTCTTCGTCGAAACGAGTAAGCTCCCGGAAGCCGTCGCCGGAGCGGGCGCCGAACAGCTCCGAGCCGTCGTTGATGGTGCCGTCATCGTTGCGGTCCAGGGCGAGGAAACCGCTCCCCGGCCCCACGAAGCGGACCTGATCCGTACGGCCGTCCAGGTCCAGATCGAAGGCGAAGCGCTCAACCGTCAACTCGGCGGCATGGCCGCCGAAATTGATCACCAGGGGATCCTTCAGCCGGACCGCGTCGCCGGCCCTGAGGCTGAGCGCACTCTCCCGAAGGAATTCGCGGCTCATGGCCACCTCGACACTGAAGGTGATCTCACGGCCGTCGGCGGTCTGAATCACTCCCTCGGCGCTGACCGTCGCTCGCTCCGCTTCGTAGTGGGACTCGTAACGGTCATAGGACAGGCTCCATCCCAGCCTTTGCTCCGGGCGGTTCTCCTGCTCGTGGGCTTCGCGGAGTGCTTCGGCATTGTTTGCCAGTTCCCCCTCCGCTTGGGCATCGTGAATATCTTCGGGTCGGAAAAGGCGAATCTCGCGGCCGGTGAGCCGCTCCAAAATCGCTTTGATCAGTGAAATCTCCAACGCATCGGAGGCCGTGAAGTTGGCTGATTCCAGCTTTGCCTCCACGGAGACGGGCTGGAGCCGACGGGCCTGGGGGGAAAGAGAGAGTTCGCCTTCAGTCTCGGTGGCGTCTCTGACGAAACGGCGGGGCGTTTCCACCGTCACTTGTAGTGATTCTCGGCGTATGTGGCGTTCGACCCTTTCGTGAGAGCTGGTCAGGGCGATACGGGATGCGGTGATCTCCATCGGTCGTCCTCCCCGTCTATCTGTTAACCCGCAATAGCGGGCAGATCGGGGAAAACTTAAGTAAGCAGCCTGTATCGGCAGGGGGGCTGCGTACTTTAATGTTTTCAGGCCACGGAGCAGACACAAAAAGCCAAGGAAATACTTCGTGTTCTCAGTGGCTATAGCCCGTGCTATCCGTCCGAGCCAAGCAGCCGGTGGAGGATCCTTTCGTAGATGGCCGAGAGTTGATCCAGGTCTTCAACCCGCACCTGTTCGTTCACTTTGTGAATGGTGGCATTGAGTGGGCCCAATTCCAGGACCTGGGCACCGGTGGGGGCGATGAAGCGCCCGTCGGAAGTGCCGCCTGCGGTGTTGACGTCCGGTTCACGGCCGGCCTCATCGCGGATGGCGGCAACCGTGGCCTCGAGCAGTGCGCCGCGGGGGGTAAGGAAAGGGTCACCGGAGAGCGACCACTCGATTTCGTAGTCGATACCCTGGGCATCGAGGAGGGCGTGCACCCGTGCCTTTAGTCCGTCTGCGCTGCTTTCCGTAGAGAAGCGGAAATTGATCAAGGCCTCCACTTCGCCGGGAATGACGTTGGTGGCGCCGGTGCCGCCACGGATATTGGATACCTGGAAAGTCGTCGGAGGGAAAAACTCATTGCCCCCGTCCCAGGACTCCCGACAGAGGGCATCCAGGGCGGGAGCCAGACGGTGAATGGGGTTGTCCGCCAGGTGCGGATAGGCGACGTGCCCCTGGGTGCCGTGCACCACCAGGCGGCCATTGAGCGATCCGCGCCGGCCATTCTTGACCACATCCCCCACCTCACGGGTGGAGGAGGGCTCGCCCACCAGACACCAGTCGATCTTCTCGCCGCGCGCCTCCAGGTGCTCGATCACTTTCACCGTGCCGTCCTTTGCCGGCCCCTCCTCATCGCTGGTAATAAGCAAGGCGATGGAACCGCCATGTTCAGGGCCTCGGGCCAGGAAGCGCTCGCAGGCGGTGACGAAGGCGGCGATCGAGCCTTTCATGTCAGCCGTGCCGCGCCCGTGCAGAACACCGTCCTCGACCACGGCATCGAAAGGCGGGTGGGACCAGTTCGCCTCGGGGCCGGTGGGGACCACATCGGTGTGTCCGGCAAAACAGAACACCGGCCCGTCCGTGCCCTTTCGGAGCCAGAGATTATCCACCTCACCGAAACGCAGATGCTCCGCCTCAAAGCCCAGCGGCGCCAGCCGTTCGGCAAGCAGGGGCTGGCAGCCGGCATCCTCCGGAGTGACGGAGCGGCGGCGGATCAGTTCACGGGCAAGATCGAGGGTGTCGGACATAGCGGTTTATCAGCTCTGGAAATAGAAACCACGGGGGGACACGGGGACCACGGGGAATCCAAAGTACGGGGATGCCAAGCCCCAAAAGGGTACGGAAAAGTGCGGCAGCAGGTTGTTGAAAAACACCCTCTCCCACCGGGAGAGGGTCGGGGTGAGGGGGTTCAATGCAGGGTAACTGCCCTGATTTTTTGATCCCCTCATCCTAGCCTTCTCCCTGAGGGAGAAGGGACAAAACCCTTTTTCAACAGCTTGTTAGCCTCTCTACCCTTTTGGGTTATCAGCAGTTTCCCCGTGTTTCCCGTGCACCCCGTGGTCAATTTTCGAAAATTTCGGCGTAGTCGTTTGCGGAGAAGTCGACCCGAACCGTGCCGTCGTGCTCCAGCACCGGGCGCTTGATGAGCGTGGGCTCTTCGCGGATGAGCGCCAGGGCCTTCGCCTCGTCGAGGTCCTCTTTCCTTTCGGCCGGCAGCTTCCGCCAGGCCATGCCGCGGCGATTCAGCAACGTCTCCCAGCCGACCGCGTCGACCCAGTCGGTCAGGTGCTCTTCCGGCAGGCCGTCGAGGCGAAAATCATGAAACCCGTGCTCAATACCGTTCTCGCGCAGCCACTTACGCGCCTTGCGGACCGTATCGCAGTTTTTGATGCCGTAGATTTTGGTCATGATTCGATCCAACCACGGGGGAGCACGGGGACTTCAAACCTTGGAAAACATGACGCCTTCACAAAGAACTACTGAAAAGTGCGTTTAAGTTCTCTGTGGTTGTCTTTCACTTTCCCCGTGTTCCCCGTGCGCCCCGTGGTTAAAGCCCTCAGATATCCCGCAGCAGTTCGTTGATGCCGACCTTGGAGCGGGTCTTTTCGTCCACTTTCTTGACGATGACCGCGCAGTACAGGCTGTATTTGCCGTCCTTGCTCGGCAGATTGCCGGAGACGACGACGGAGCCGGCCGGTACGCGACCGTAGATGATTTCGTCTTTTTCGCGATCGTAAATCCGGGTGGACTGGCCGATGTAGACGCCCATGGAGATGACCGCTCCCTCCTCGACGATAACCCCCTCGACGACCTCGGAGCGGGCGCCGATGAAGCAGTTGTCCTCGATGATGGTGGGGGCCGCCTGCAGGGGCTCCAGCACGCCGCCGATACCGACGCCGCCGGACAAATGGACATTCTTGCCGATCTGGGCACAGGAGCCGACCGTCGCCCAGGTATCGACCATGGTGCCGGAGTCCACATAGGCGCCGATATTGGTGTAGGAGGGCATCAGTACCACGCCCGGGGCCACATAGGAGCCGCGACGGGCCGACGCCGGCGGAACGACGCGCACGCCGCAGTCACGGAAGTCGCGTGAATTCATGTCGGCGTACTTTGACGGCACTTTATCGAAGTAGTTGGTAAAGCCGCCTTTCATGAAGCGGTTGTCTTCGATACGGAACGAGAGCAGAACCGCCTTTTTCAGCCACTCGTTGACTTTCCAGTCACCAACGCCGCGGCGCTCGGCCACCCGCTGTTCACCACTATCCAGCAGTCGGATCGCCTCCTCAACGGCCTCTTTGACGTGGGACTCGACGCTGCGCGGTGTGATATCGGCGCGGCGCTCGAAGGCCTCCTCGATGACGTTCTTGATGTCTTCCATCACTGTCTCCTCAATCCGGATTGATAAACGGCCAAACCACGGGGGACACGGGGAGCACGGGGTTTTTACCACAGAGAGCACAGAGTCATTTTTTTCGGAGACTATTTTCTCCGTGTTCTCTGTGCCCTCTGTGGTTTGCGGCGTTGTCCCCGTGTTCCCCGTGCCCCCGTGGTTAGTTCTTTTTCGAAATTTAAAGACTTTCGACGAAGCGGCGGATGCGTTCGGCCGCCTCGATGCATTCATCCAGTTCGGCGACCAGGGCCATACGCACGCGCCCGGCACCGGGGTTGACCCCACCGGCCTCGCGGGAAAGAAAGCTGCCGGGCAGAACGGTCACGTGCTGCTGATCGAAAAGACCCCGGGCGAAATCGGTCTCCACAACCGGGGTCTTGGGCCACAAGTAGAAGCCGGCATCGGGCCGCTCCACCTCCAGGACTGGCTGGAGGATATCTAAAACGGCATCGAATTTCTCCCGGTAAAGCTCCCGATTGGCCTTCACATGGGTTTCGTCCCGCCAGGCGAGGATACTGGCCGCCTGGGTGGGCGGCGGCAAGGCGCAGCCCTGGTAAGTGCGGTACAGCAGAAAGCGACGCATGAGTTCGGCATCACCGGCCACAAAGCCCGATCGCAGGCCGGGCAGGTTGGAACGCTTGGAGAGGCTGTGGAAGACCACGCAGCGCCGATAATCAGAGCGTCCCATCTCGGCCGCCGCCTGCAGCAGCCCCGGTGGTGGGGCAGCCTCTTCGAAGTAGAGCTCCGAGTAGCACTCGTCGGAGGCGATCACGAAATCGTATTCGTCTGCCAGACGGATCAATTGTTGGAGCCGTTCCACCGGCATGACGGCGCCGGTCGGATTGCCGGGGCTGCACAGGTAAATGAGCTGTGTACGTTCCCAGACCTCGGGCGACACGGCGTCCAGGTCCGGAAGGAATCCGTTTTCAGCTGTGGTGTTCAGATAGTGCGGAGTGGCACCGGCGAGCAGCGCGGCCCCCTCATAGATCTGGTAGAAGGGGTTGGGGGCCAGAACCAGCGGCTGCCCCGAGCGGTCTACGACGGCTTGAGCGAAGGCGAACAGTGCCTCGCGGGTGCCCGCCACGGGGATCACATTGGCCTCCGGATCGATACTGCCCTCCGGCAGACCGAAACGGCGGGTCAGCCAATCACCGGCGGCCGCGCGCAGCTCGGGGCGCCCCTTGGTGACGGGGTAACTGGCCAGCCCATGCAGGTGTGTAATCACCTCTTCGACCACAAAGGCCGGCGGTTGGTGCTTGGGCTCGCCAATAGAGAGGGCGATGTGGGGCTTGTCCGCAGGCGGTTGCGTGCCGGCCTTCAAGCGGTTTAATTTCTCGAAGGGGTAGGGCTGTAGCTTTTCGAGATCCGGATTCATGGCCTCGGTTCGCGGCAAAAACAACCATTATACTGCATTTGGAGGGGCTGAGGACCAATGGTAGACCGACGATCGGCCTGACCCACCCACACTCATCGCCCAGGGAAATTATGTCGATTCAAAGACTGCATCACGTAAGCCTCATTACCTCCGATACGGCCCGTGCCGTGGGGTTCTACAGCGGTGTGCTGGGTATTCCCGAGGCCGAACGCCCGCCGCTGGGCTTCCCCGGTGCGTGGCTGGATATCGGTGGGCAGCAGATCCATTTGTTGGAGTTGCCCAATCCCGACCCTACCGAAGCGCGGCCGGAGCACGGCGGCCGTGACCGACACGTGGCCTTTCTGATCGATGACTTCGACGGGATGACCCAACGGCTTGAGGAGGCCGGCATCGCATTCACCCGGAGCCGGTCGGGGCGCCAGGCGCTATTTTGCCGTGATCCGGATGGTAACGGCGTGGAGCTCATCGGCAGCTGAAGTGACGGCCTTACCCGAAAAGGGCGGGCCTTCACCCGGGAGCCGGGGCGCTTACGACCGGATAATCCTTTCTGAATTTTCCGGTGTGTTCGTGACTGTTTCGCCCGTCACTCTTGGGCGAGACGCTCGCAGATGCGCCGACGCAGACACTCCGTCTTCTCTTCATCGCTCAGGAACTCGCCATCCTGGTCGGCGATCATGAAGACGTCCTCCACCCGCTCGCCGAAGGTTGCGATTTTGGCGTTCTGAAGTTGCACATGGCATTCGGTGAGTGCCCGGCCGATTTCGGCCAGCAGGCCGGGCCGGTCGGCGGCGACGACCTCCATGACCGTCCGACCGTTACGCAGGTCGTTCTGGAAGGTGACATGGGTTGGCAGGTTAAAGTGCTTGAGCTGTCTTGCGACCCGTCGGCGCACCTTGGCCGGCGTCTCCTCGGGGTGCGATAAAAGATGGGTCAGGTGCTCGCGGATCTCCCGTTCGCGTTCAGGCTCGTCGATGGGCTCGCCCGACTCTTCCAGGACGATATAGGTGTCCAGGGTATACCCATCATTGGAGGGGATGATGCGTGCGTCGGCGATGGTCAGGCCCAACTGGTCGAGGGCGGTGGTCGTGGTCGTGAACTGGTGCTCCCTGATCGGGGTAAAGATGAAGACCTCGGTTCCGCCCCTTTGGGTCTTGCGCCGGAGCAGCACCAGCGGTCGGTCCAACCGGGCATTCTCGGCAATGGCTCTACTGTGCCAGGCGATTTCATCGACCGAATAGCGAAGGAAATAGTCGTCCGTCAGTCGGTCCCAGAAGCGTGAGACCGCCACCAGGTCGACATCGCTGTCCTCCAGGAGCCGAATGGCTTCGCGCTGTGTCTCCTCGATGAGCTCCTCTTTGTCGATGGGGTTGGTGAGCCCGCGGCGAAGGGCCCGGCGGGCGGCATAGTAGAGTTCGGCGAGCAGGGCATCCTTCCAGGAGTTCCAGACCCCGGGACTGGTGGCGCGGATATCGGCCACGGTCAGAAGATAGAGATAATCCAGCCGGTTTTTATCGCTCACCTGGGCCGCGAACTCGTTGACGATTTCCGGGTCGGAAATGTCCTTGCGCTGGGCGGTGGTGGACATCAAAAGGTGGTGGCGAACCAGCCAGGCGACCAGGTGCGTGTCGTATTTGGATAACAGGTGGTGGGTGCAGAAGGCCGAGGCATCCCTGGCGCCCAGGTCGGAGTGGTCGCCGCCCCGCCCTTTGGCGATATCGTGGAAGAGGGCGGCAATGTAGAGAATCTCCGGTTTGGCGATACGCTGGATTAGCCGGCTGCACAGCGGGAATTCCTCGGCGTGTTCGGGGACGGCGAAGCGGCGCAGGTTCCGAACCACGAAGAGGGTATGTTCATCCACTGTGTAGACATGGAAGAGGTCGTGCTGCATCTGCCCCGCGACTCGCCCGAACAGGGGCAGGTAAGCGCCGAGCACCCCGTAGCGGTTCATCCGGTGAAGGGCATCGGTAATGCCGCGCGGCTGGCGCAGAATCTCCATGAAAAGGCTGCGGCAGCGCAGGTCGTTCCGGAATTCGGCGTCGACCAGATAGAGGTGGTTACGGATCTGCCGAATCGTCTCGGCTCGCACCCCTTTGGTATTGGGGTGCTGCACCAGCACCAGGAAAAGTTCCAGCAGTGCGAAGGGGTAGCGCCGGAAAACGCCTTCGGAGGTGGTCTCGAGGAAGCCTTTGCGCGCCTGAAAGCGTTTGCTGATGGAAACCGGTTCGGCGGGTTGGTCGCCGTAGAGTATCTCCTCCTGGAATAACTGCAACAGCATCTCGTTGAGCCGCTCCAGCTCCATGACCGTCCGGTAGTACTCCTTCATGAAGTGCTCGACCGCCAGCCGAGAGTCGTCGTCCCGAAAGCCGAACTGGAGGGCCAGGGTGCGCTGATGGTCGAAGAGGAGCCTGTCCTCGCGGCGCCGGTTGAGGATATGCAGGCCGAAGCGCACCTTCCAGAGAAAAGCCTGCCCGTCGCTGAGGGTGCGGTACTCGGCGGCGGTCAGAAAGCCGTGACCGACCAGGTCGCGCAGGGTTTCGGCGCCGTAGTGGCGCTTGGCCACCCAGCCGATCATCTGAATGTCCCGCAGGCCCCCGGGCCCTTCCTTGACATTGGGCTCGAGGTTGTAGGCCGTATCATTGAACTTGTGATGGCGGGCGATCTGCTCCTGCCACTTTGCCTCGAAAAAAGCCGGCCCCGGCCAGACGTGCTTCTGGCTGGTCCGCTCGCGCATGGTCTCGTAGAGAGCCCGTGGGCCTATCAGCAGCCGCGACTCCATCAGGTTGGTGGCAACCGTGATGTCCGCCTCCGCCTCCTCCACGCATTGTGCGACCGTCCTGACGCTATGCCCGACCTCCAGGCCGATATCCCACAGGAACAGTAGAAAGTGCTCGAGATTCTGCTGGTAGCGGTCGGTAGCCCCGGGTTCGGCCAGGATCATCAGGTCGACGTCGGAGTGGGGATGCAATTCGCCGCGCCCGTAGCCCCCAACCGCCACCAGACACAGGTCATCGGGCGGGTCGTCGAAATGGAGACTCCAGGCGCGATCCAGAAGCCGATCGACGAAGCGGGCGTGAGCCGGTACCAAATCCACGACCGCATCCCCTGCCAAAAAGCGCTCCTCCAGCGCAGTCCGGGCGGCTTCGGCCGTGTCGCGGAACAGCGTCAGGGGCGGACTTCCGGCAGCCAGGGCGCTCTCGAAAGCCTCGGCATCGAACAGCGCCAGCGGCGACACGTTCAGATTGCCTCACCCTTGCGAAGGGTCAGCACTTCGTAACCCGTGTCGGTGACGAGAATGGTGTGCTCCCACTGAGCGGAGAGGGTGCGGTCCTTGGTAACCACGGTCCAGCCGTCCGGTAGCAGCTTCACGAAGCGCTTTCCGGCATTGATCATCGGCTCGATCGTGAACGTCATGCCCGCTTCCAGAACGAGACCGGTGCCCGGCTTGCCATAGTGGAGCACCTGGGGCTCTTCGTGGAATTGCTGACCGATGCCGTGGCCGCAGTATTCCCGGACCACCGAATAGCGATGTTTCTCGGCGTACTCCTGGACCGCATGGCCGATATCCCCCAGCCGAATGCCGGGTTTTACCATTTTGATGCCGGTAATCATTGCCTCGCGCGCCACCCGCACCAGCCTTTCGGCTTTAACGGTGGCCTCGCCGACGAAGAACATCTGACTGGTGTCGCCGTGGTAGCCATCCTTGATAACGGTGATATCGATATTGACCACATCCCCCTTCTTGAGAACCTTGTCGCTGGGGATCCCGTGACAGACCTGGTGATTGACGGAGGTGCAGATAGACTTGGGGAAACCGTGGTAGTCGAGGGGCGCCGGGATCGCCTGCTGTTCATGCACGATGTAATCGTGACAGATACGATCCAGTTCACCGGTGGTGACGCCGGGTTGGACGTGCGGTGCGATCATCTCCAACACCTCGGCAGCCAGCCGGCCGGCTACGCGCATTTTTTCGATCTCTTCGGGCGTCTTGATATGGACAGCCATGTAATTGAAAATCCTGGATTTTATGGGTTTGGCCGGCGGTCCACTGCCGAATCGGCGGATTGTCTGTGAAGGCGCGCCAGCAATTGTTGTGCCGTAACGGATATGGTATAAAGGCGCGCTTTCGTAGGCAAACGAAAACGGCTTCCGGTTTGCACCGGGGTCGAAACACTCCACACATGCGCCGGCACGGGTATCCGGGTGCCCCCGAAAGGGGTCGATATCCGAGGGTGCATGGAGGACCAACCCAAATGAGGAGACTTTCTACATGGCTAACGTAACCATGCGTCAGATGCTGGAGGCCGGTGTTCACTTCGGCCACCAGACCCGTTACTGGAATCCGAAGATGGCACCCTACATCTTCGGTCAGCGTAACAAGATTCATATCGTTAACCTTGAGGCGACGCTGCCCCTTTACAACGATGCGATGAACTATCTGGGCAAGCTGGCCGCGAACAAGGGCAAGATCCTTTTCGTCGGCACCAAGCGTCAGGCCCGCGACATCGTCAAGCAGGAAGCCGAGCGTTGCGGTATGCCCTTCGTCAACTACCGCTGGCTGGGCGGCATGCTGACCAACTTCAAGACGGTCAAGCAGTCCATCCGCCGCCTGAAAGACCTGGAAGCCCAGGAGCAGGACGGCACCCTGGCCAAGCTGGTCAAGAAAGAGGCGCTGATGCGCCACCGTGAGATGGAAAAGCTGGATCGCAGCCTCGGCGGCATCAAGGATATGGGCGGTCTGCCCGACGCGATGTTCGTCATCGATGTCGGCCACGAGAAGAACGCCATCAGCGAAGCCAAGAAACTGGGTATCCCGGTTATAGCTGCGGTGGATACCAACTGCGACCCGTCCGATGTCGATTACGTGATTCCCGGCAACGACGACGCCATCCGCGCGATCAATCTCTACGTGACGGGCGCCGCCAATGCCATCCTCGAGGGCAGGGCCTCGACCGCTCAGGTAACCGAGGGCGGTACCGACGAGTTCATCGAGGTCACCGAAGGCGAACAGGCCTCCGAGTAACTTCGACGACTTACCAAGATATCCGAAAAAGGGGGCGCTGCCCCCTTTTTTGAAATCGTTCCCGGGCGGCCTGGCCGCCTGACGTTTGGCAAAATTTTCTAGGGGACTACACAACAATGGCGATTACTGCTGCGCAGGTTAAGGAGCTTCGTGAACGCACCGGTGCCGGCATGATGGAGTGCAAAAAGGCGCTGGTGGAGACGGACGGTGACATCGATGCCGCCATCGAGCATATGCGTAAGACCGGCCTGGCCAAGGCCGACAAGAAGGCGGGCCGTACGGCCGCCGAGGGCCTGATCAAGGTCAACACCAGCGACGACGGCAAGCGCGCGGCGATGGTCGAGATCAATTGCGAGACCGACTTCGTTGCCAAGAACGAGGACTTCCAGGGGTTCGCCGATGCCGTCGCCGAACGTGTGCTGGCCAGCGACCCTGACGATCTGGACGCGCTGCTGGCCATGCCGCTGAAGGATGGTGACGACACCAATGTGGGCGATGCCACCAAGACCCTGATCGCCAAACTGGGCGAAAACATGGCCGTGCGCCGCTTCGTGACCTTCCAAACCACGGGCACGCTGGCGAGTTACCTTCACGGTACCCGCATCGGCGTGGTGACGGAGCTCGAAGGAGGCGATGAAGAGCTGGCGCGCGATCTGGCCATGCATATCGCTGCCAGCAACCCGCAGCACATCTCTGCAGAGAACGTACCGGCCGAGGTGATCGAGAAGGAGCGGGAGATCTTCGTGGCTCAGGCAGCGGAGAGCGGCAAGCCGGCGGAAATCATCGAGAAGATGGTTGAAGGCCGGGTTAAGAAGGCGCTCAAAGAGATCACCCTGCTCGGGCAGCCGTTCGTCAAGGACCCGGATACCACCGTTGAAAAGCTGCTCAAGGACAAGGGCGCCAAGGTCGTCAGCTTCCGTCGTTTCGAAGTGGGCGAAGGCATTGAGAAAAAGGCCGACAACTTCGTCGAAGAGGTCATGGCCCAGGCCCGCGGTAGCTGACCGATGGGCGACGCCGACGCGACCACACTCCAGTATAAAAGGATTCTGCTCAAACTCAGCGGCGAAGCGCTGATGGGTGAGCAGGGGTTCGGTATCGACCCGGCGGTCGCCAAGCGCACCGCCAGGGAGGTGGCCGAGGTGGTGGCCGCCGGCGCCCAGGTCGGCTTGGTCATCGGTGGCGGCAATATCTTCCGGGGGGTCAGTTTGGCTGCCGGGGGGATGGAGCGCGCTACCGCGGACCACATGGGCATGCTGGCCACGGTGATTAATGCCCTGGCCATTCAGGATGCCCTGGAGCACGAAAATTTGGCAGTGCGGGTCATGTCCGCGCTGCCGGTCCACCAGGTCTGTGAGGATTACGTGCGGCGACGCGCGATCCGGCACCTCGAAAAGCACCGGGTGTGTATTTTTGCCGCGGGCACCGGCAATCCGTTTTTCACGACCGACTCCGCCGCTACCCTGCGTGGCATCGAGATCGGTGCCGATCTCGTTCTGAAGGCGACGAAAGTGGACGGGGTCTACACCGCCGATCCGGTCAAGGATCCTTCGGCAACGCGCTATTCGCGGCTAACCTATGATGAGGTGCTGACGAAGAATCTGGGCGTTATGGATCTGACCGCAATGGTTCTCTGCCGGGATCACAACATGCCGTTACGGGTTTTCGATATGAATAAGCCGGGTGCGTTGATGAGCATTTTGCGGGGCGAAGACGAGGGCACCTTGGTTGAACGGGGAGACAGCGCATGATCAATGATGTCAAAAAAGATGCCGAAGCGCGCATGAAAAAGAGTATCGAGGCGCTGCGGCAAGAACTTTCCAAACTGCGCACCGGGCGTGCGCACCCCAGCATTCTCGACCACGTTACGGTCGAGTACTACGGCTCGGAAGTTCCTCTCAATCAGGTGGCCAATATCGCCAGCGAGGATGCCCGGACGCTGACGGTGACTCCCTGGGAAAAACCCATGGTTCAGAAGGTGGAGAAGGCGATCATCACCTCGGACCTGGGGCTCAATCCGGCAACCTCGGGTTCCGTTATTCGCGTGCCAATGCCGGCGCTGACCGAAGAGCGTCGTCGGGATATGAGCAAACTGGTGCGTCAGGAAGGGGAGCACGCCAAAGTCGCTATCCGCAACATCCGGCGCGATGCCAACGGCGATTTCAAGTCGCTGCTCAAGGAGAAGGAAATCACGGAAGACGAAGCGCGCAAGGCCGAAGATGACATCCAGAAGTTGACGGATACCTACGTCGCAGAAGTGGATACGCTTCTGGATGCGAAAGAAAAAGACTTAATGGAAATCTGAACGCCGGCTGGCGCTTTTCGGGGCGCCGCATCGGTATTCGCATCTATGGCGAACGAAGAGAGTAGTTCGACCCCCCGCAGGCGCATGCCGCGGCACGTCGCCGTCATCATGGACGGTAACGGTCGTTGGGCCAAGCAGCGCCACCTCCCGCGCTTTGCCGGTCACCGTGCCGGACTGGAATCGGTCCGGGGCATGGTGAAAGCTTGTCTTCATCACGGGATCGAGACGCTGACGCTATTCGCCTTCAGCAGTGAAAACTGGCGGCGTCCCAAAGACGAAGTCGGTTTGCTGATGAAGCTGTTTATGACGGCACTCGATAACGAGGTCGGTAAGCTGCATAAAAATGGCGTTCGGTTGCGCATCGTGGGCGACACGAGCGCGTTTTCACCCGAGCTTCAGCAGCGGATTGTCAAGGCCGAAGCCCTCACCCGGGAAAATACCGCCTTAACACTGGCGGTTGCGGTCAATTACGGGGGCCGTTGGGACATTACCCAGGCCGCCCGCTCGATGGCTGAGGCGGTTGCCGCGGGCGAAATCGGGCCGGAGGATATCACCCCGGAGACTTTGGGCGCGCGGTTGGCGCTGAGCGAACTCCCTGAGCCGGACCTCTTTATCCGCACCGGCGGTGAGCAGCGGATCAGTAACTTCCTGCTTTGGCAGTTGGCCTATACGGAGCTCTATTTTACGACGCTGTTGTGGCCGGAGTTTCGCGAAGCGGATTTCGAGGCCGCCCTCGACTCCTTCGCGGCGCGTCAACGCCGGTTCGGCAAGACCGGTGACCAGGTGGAACAGGATCGTGCTTAAGCAAAGGGTCTTAACGGCGCTGATCCTGGCGCCGCTTGCCGTTTGGGCAATTTTGGCGCTGCCGTCCCCCGTCTTTGCGCTCCTGTTCGGGGTCATCATGCTACTCGGGGCCTGGGAGTGGACCCGCCTGATAGGTTTCACCTCCATGGGAGGACGCTTCGGTTATGTGGCGACGATAGCGCTCTTGATGGTCGGCCTCTTTCCGATGATGTCGATGCCGGGAAGCATCGTGGCCCTTGGTGCATCGGCCATGGTGTGGTGGATTGCGGCACTCGTTTCGGTGCTGCGTTATCCCGCGGGTATCGAGGTCTGGCGGCAGAACAAGGTCGCGCGCGCATTGGCCGGAGGGTTCGTATTGGTTCCGGCCTGGGGGTGTTTGGTCCTTTTGCAGCATGCACCCGGACCGGGCTTCGTCCTGCTTCTGATGGTGTTGATTTGGGGCGCGGACACCGGCGCCTACTTCGCGGGTCGCCGCTGGGGCCGGCACCGCCTGGCGCCAAGCGTCAGCCCGGGTAAGACCTGGGAGGGTGTGGGCGGCGGCGCGGCGGTGGCTCTGTTGGCAGGGGCGGTCGGTTGGCTTTGGCTGCGGCCGGAAACCGCGCTGCCCGGCTTTATTGTCCTGTGTGGCGTTACGATCGCCTTTTCGGTCCTCGGCGATCTATCCGAAAGCATGTTCAAGCGCATGATGAATATAAAAGACAGCGGTGGCCTGCTTCCGGGACACGGCGGCATTCTCGATCGCATCGATAGCCTGACAGCGGCGGCCCCGGTTTTCGCATTAGGCTTTTACGGACTGAGGGCCTGGGCATGATAGGGGTAACCGTTCTGGGGGCCACCGGCTCCATTGGTGTCAGCACCCTCGATGTACTGGCCCGCCACCCGAATCGCTATCGGGTCGTGGCCTTGACTGCCCATTCCCGGGTGGAGAGGCTGGTGGAGCAGTGCGTTGCCTTTCGGCCCCGCTATGCGGCCATGGCCGATGAAGCGGCAGCAGAACAGCTCGCTGAACGCCTGCGGCAGTTGGCGCCCGAAGTCGAGGTGCTCGCGGGCGAGAAGGGGCTCGAAACAGTGGCTGCCCTGGAGGAGGTGGACTGCGTCATGGCGGCCATCGTTGGAGCGGCCGGGCTGCGTCCGAGTCTGGCCGCCGCGCGGGCGGGCAAACGCATTCTCCTGGCCAACAAGGAGGCCCTGGTAATGTCGGGGGCGCTTTTCATGGAGGAGGTGCGCCGCGCGGGTGCCGAGCTACTGCCCATAGACAGCGAGCACAACGCCATCTTCCAGTGCATGCCGCACGATTTTGACAAGGGGCTGGGTGAGGTGGGGGTCGAGCGCATCCTCCTCACCGCCTCCGGCGGCCCCTTTCGCCACCTGCCGTTATCGGCGCTCGGGCAGGTCACTCCCGAGCAGGCCGTGGCACACCCGAACTGGTCGATGGGCCGGAAGATTTCGGTCGATTCGGCCACAATGATGAATAAGGGGCTGGAGGTCATCGAGGCCTGCTGGCTGTTCGGTACCGGCACGGATCGCATTCAGGTCGTGCTGCACCCGCAGAGCATTATCCATTCGATGGTGTCGTATATCGACGGTTCTGTTCTGGCCCAGATGGGCAATCCCGACATGCGGACCCCTATCGCCCACGCACTGGCTTGGCCCGAGCGGCTCGATTCCGGCGTCGCGAGCCTGGATCTGTTTCAGGTGGCACGCCTCGACTTTGAGCCTCCGGACTTGCAGCGCTTTCCGTGCCTGCGCCTGGCCGGCGAGTCGATGGATGCGGGCGGAACCTGTCCCGCTGTGCTGAATGCCGCCAACGAGGTTGCCGTGGCCGCTTTTCTCGACGGTCGAATCCCCTTCACGGCGATCCCCGGGGCCATTGAACACACGCTGGGCGAAGTCCCCCGACAGGAAGCGGCGGACCTGCCCACCATTTTTGAGGCGGATACGGCTGCCAGAAACGCGTCCGAAGAGTGGATCCGCTCGAACCACCCGGGAGCCTTATGAGCGATTTCGTCGGTTCAATTCTCGCACTGGTTGTCGCCCTGGGCGTTCTCATAGCCGTCCATGAGTTTGGCCACTTCTGGGTGGCACGGCGCATGGGCGTCAAGGTGCTTCGCTTCTCCATCGGTTTTGGCCGCCCGCTCTGGAAACGCAAGGCTGCTGATGGAACCGAATATGTGTTGGCGGCCATTCCGCTCGGTGGTTACGTCAAAATGCTGGATGAGCGCGAAGGCGAAGTGGCTGAAGAGGAGCTGGACCGCGCTTTTAACCGCAAGAGTGTGCCCAAGCGGTTTGCTATTGTAGCTGCCGGTCCGTTTTTCAATTTTCTCTTTGCCGCCTTTGCATTTTGGCTGATGTTCGTCAGCGGTGTTCCCGGTGTTAAACCGATCGTGGGCGAGGTGGTGGAAAATACCCCCGCCGCACGGGCGGATTTGCGCCCCGGGCAGGAAATCATCGCTGTGGGGGGCGTAACAACGCCGACCTGGAGTGCAGTTTTTGACCGGTTGCTTCCCAAACTGTTGCTTGGCGAGGCGGTTGAGTTAACGGTTCGCACCGACGGCAGGACGGAGGAAAGGCGCCTTCCGCTGGAGCGGGCAGGGCCGAATGTAAAACCCGAGGAACTGGTTTCCACCATTGGCCTGCGTCCCAAAAGACCCGAACTTCAGCCTGTGATTGGCGAGATTCAGTCGGAGTCCCCGGCCGCCAGCGCCGGTTTGCAGTCCGGAGACAAGGTCGAGGCCATTGCCGGTCGGCCGGTGAACGATTGGCAGGCAATGGTCGAAACCATTCGCAACAGTCCTGGGGAAACCCTGACCTTCACAGTACTGCGAAACGGGGAGCGCCTGACGCTTGAGGTGCGTCAGGCTCACGTCGAAACGGAGCAGGGAACGATAGGCCGGATCGGCGCGCAGGTGAAGGTTGATGAAGCTCAAGTCGCCGCGCTGCGCAGTGAATGGAAGCAGGGTCCGCTCCAGGCTATCGGCTCTTCCATCGGACGGACCTGGGAGATGTCCACCTTGACCCTTCGCATGATGGGGGAAATGGTGATGGGGCGGGTTTCGACGGAGAACATCAGCGGACCGATCACCATCGCCCGTTATGCCAAAGATTCCGCGTACGCGGGTTTCAGCCGATTTCTATCTTTCCTGGCAATTGTTAGTATCAGTCTCGGCGTTTTGAATCTTTTGCCGATCCCGGTCCTCGACGGGGGCCACCTGATGTTCTATCTGGTGGAAGCGGCCAAGGGCAGTCCTGTGTCGGAGACGACGGAAGCTGTCGGCCAGCGGATTGGGATCGCAATAATAATCGCTTTGATGAGTTTGGCCTTTTACAACGACCTGGCCCGCTTGGCCGGGTGAGATAATAAACAGATGGCTTTTCCGAAATCCCTTCGCCGCCCGATGGCGGCCTTAGTGCTGTTCGGCTCGATCCAGCCGGCGTGGAGCTTCGAGCCTTTCGTCGTTGAAGACATCCAGGTCGAAGGTCTGCAACGGATTTCCGTGGGTACCGTTTTTAACTATCTCCCTGTCGAACAGGGCGAAAGACTGACCGAAAATCGGACCACCGAAGCGGTCCGTGCCTTGTTCAAGACCGGTTTTTTCGAAAATGTCGTTCTGGAGAAAAAAGGCAATACGCTGATTGTCTTCGTCGAAGAACGCCCGGCGATCGCCAGTATCGACATTGAAGGCAATGAGGATATTCCTTCCGAACAGTTGCTGGAGAGCCTTGAACAGATTGGCTTTGCCGAGGGACGCGTGTTCGACCGTTCAATGCTGGACAAGGTGGAGCAGGAACTGAAGCGTCAATATTTGAGTCTCGGGAAATACAGCGCCCGGGTCGAGTCCGAAATCACGCCTCTGGAAAGGAATCGCGTGGCGGTGAACATACGCGTCGGCGAAGGCGAGGCGGCCAGCATCAAGCGCATCAACATCGTTGGAAACCGCGTCTTCGATGAAGATGAGCTGCTCGAACTGTTCGAACTCGGCACCAAACCGTTTTTCTCCTGGTTTTCGGACCGGGATCAATATTCGAAGCAGCGACTTGCGGCGGATCTTGAGACATTACGTTCCTATTACCTGGACCATGGCTACATCAACTTTACGGTCAATTCCACTCAGGTTTCGATAACCCCCGACAAAAGGGACGTTTACATCACAATCAACGTCAGTGAGGGGGAGCAGTACCGGATTGGCGAAGTGACGGTGAGCGGCGATGCCATTATTCCGGAAAATGAGGTTCGCAACCTGATTGAAGTCGAGGAAGGGGAAATCTTCTCACGCACGCAAGTGAACCAAAGCAGCCAAGCCATCAGCAAGCGGCTGGGTGATGAGGGCTATGCGTTCGCCAACGTCAATCCCATCCCCGATATCGATGAGAAAGAGCAAACGGTTGACCTCACCTTTTTCGTTGATCCCGGCAAGCGTGTCTACGTCCGACGTATCAATATTACTGGCAATCTGAAAACCCGGGACGAAGTGCTGAGGCGCGAACTCCGTCAGCTGGAGGGGGCCCCGATCTCTACAGAAAAGGTCGAGCGCTCGCGCGAACGTATCGACCGCCTCGGTTTTTTCGAGCAGGTCAATGTCGAAACACCCGTGGTCCCCGGAAGCCCCGACCAGGTGGATGTCAACTATAAGGTAGCGGAGCGAGCCACTTTTGGCAGCCTGAACCTGGGGATCGGGTATGGCGAATCCCAGGGTTTGCTTCTGACCGGAAGTGTTGTCCAGAGGAATTTCCTCGGGACCGGCAAACGCTTGGCCATCGAAGTCAATACCAGCAAAGTCAACACCGTTTACAGCTTCAGCCACACCGACCCTTATTACACTATAGACGGTATCAGCCGGACTTTTCGGGCCTCCTACCGGGAAACTGATGCGGGTGAGGCCGACATCTCCGAGTACACCACTGATTCCTATGGTGCGGGAGTTTCGTTTGGCGTTCCGCTGAGTGAATTCAGCGCCTATCGCTTCGGTCTGGATTATCGCGTGACCGACATGAAGCTTGGGAATTCTCCGTCCACGCAGATTGAGGATTTCTGCTCGGAGAATGCCGAAATCGATGACTGTACATTCAGCACTGTCACGCTGTCTCCGAGTTGGACGCGGGACACCCGCAACAAGACGGTATTTCCGGACCGGGGCGCCTTGAGTACGCTGTCGAGTGAAGTCGCTGTGCCGGCGGGAGAAAACAGTATCAGTTTCTTCAAGCTTCAAGCCAAGCACCAGCAGTATATCCCCTTGACTGACTGGCTCACTTTCAAAGGAGAGGCGGAAGCCGGTTACGGTGATGCCATCGGGGAAACCTCGGAGCTACCTCCATTTGAACATTTCTATGCCGGCGGAAGCCGGACGGTTCGGGGCTACCAAGCCAATAGCCTGGGACCGAGGGATTCAAATAACGACCCCCTGGGGGGCAACGCCCGTGTGCTTGGGAATCTGGAACTGATTTTCCCGTCACCTTTTGCCAATCAGGCCGATTCGACCCGCTTGAGTGCCTTCGTCGATGCAGGTAATGTCTACGACACAACGGACTCGGACGTCGATTTTGGCGAATTACGCTATTCGGCGGGGCTGTCGCTGGTTTGGCTGACCCCGGTGGGACCAATGAGCTTCAGCTTGTCACAACCATTGAACGATGAGGCCGATGACGAAACAGAGACGTTCCAGTTTACGCTCGGCACTCTGTACTAACTACGTGTTCCGAAATGGTGCCATTATACCCCCTCATCCTGACCTTCTCCCTCAGGGAGAAGGGGCTCAAGGTGGATACCATTTCGGAACGGATATAGCCGGTTCGGCAAAGCTTCGAACATAGACTCAGACTAGAACCCGATTCAGGAAGGAATTATGTACCGAATTAGATTGGCCGCTAGTGGAAAACGCGTTTTGGCCAGTGCGTTGCTGGCCTTGTTTTTGGTATTCCCGGTTCAGGCCGAAGAGGTGCGTATAGCGTTTGTGAATACCCCTGAAGTTCTCAAGAAGGCCCCTCAGGCCAAGGAAGCTCGAGAGCGTCTCAAGTCAGAGTTCGCACCCCGTGATGAGGAATTGGCCAAGTCGGGCAATACGCTGAAGGAACTTGAAGAGAAACTGAATCGCGACGGGGCCGTGATGAGCGAATCGGAACGCCGGAAGCTCGAGCGGGACATTGTTTCCGAGCGTCGTGAGCTGAAACGCTCCCGGGATGAATTTAGTGAGGACTTCAATATCCGCCGCAATGAGGAGTTTTCCAAACTGCAGCGTAAAGTCGCCAAGGCCATCATCGACTTGGCCAAAGAGAACAACTACGACCTCATTCTTGAAGCAGGGGTCGTTTACGCGAGTGACAAGGTCGATATTACCGAGCGCGTGGTAGAACGGCTGAAAAAACAATAGTCCATAATGGTCTACTCACTGGCAGCGCTGGCTGAAGTCGCAGGCGCGCGGCTGGAAGGCGAGCCCACATTAGCCATTAACGGTGTCGGCACACTGGCTGATGCGGGTGAGGGGCAGATTGCCTTTCTGTCGAACCCCAAGTACAGAAAACAGCTAGCGAAAACCCGGGCTTCAGCCGTGATTCTCGATGAGGGATCCCTTGCCCGGTGTCCCGTAGCCGCATTGGTGGCGGATAACCCGTACGCTGCGTTTGCCCGCATCACGGCACTCTTCGAGCCCGTGGCCGCTCCTGCACCGGGACAGCACCCGTCCGCCTTCATTCACGAAAGCGCTGAAGTCCATCCTGGCGCTGCAGTGGGACCGAACGCGTTTGTCGGAGCCCGCGCCCGAATCGGAGCCGGTGTATCGATTGGTCCCGGATGTTTCATCGATTCGGACTGCATCATCGGAGATGAAACGCGGCTGGTCGCCAATGTCGCGGTCTACCACGGATGCCGAATTGGACGGCGCGGTATCGTGCATGCCGGCGCTGTCATTGGCAGCGATGGTTTTGGATTTGCCAATGAGCGGGGTCGCTGGCTGAAGGTCCATCAACTCGGCACCGTCACTATTGGAGACGATGTCGAGGTAGGAGCAAACACCACGATAGATCGGGGAGCGGTAAACGACACGATTATCGAGGAAGGGGTGAAAATCGACAACCTTGTGCAGGTTGCGCATAACGTTCGGATCGGAGCGCACACCGCGATAGCCGCCTGCGTTGGTATCGCAGGCAGCGCGGTAATCGGAAAAAACTGCGCCATTGCGGGTGGGGCCGGTATTTTGGGCCATCTGGAACTTGCCGATCGGGTCACCATTACGGCCATGTCGCTGGTCACCAAATCCGTTAAGCAGCCAGGCATCTATTCCGCCGGCGTGCCACTTGAGACGACCGAACGCTGGCAAAAGAACTTTGTCCGTTTCAAACAGCTGGATGATATGGCGCGCCGGATTCGGTCATTGGAAAAAGAACTTGAAGAACTGAAAAAAGGGTAGCGAACTTGAACACCATGAATATTCACGAGGTACTGGAATATCTGCCCCACCGGTATCCGTTTTTGCTAATCGATCGGGTACTTGATTTCCAACCCGGTGAATTTTTGGTCGCTGTGAAGAACGTCACGGTCAATGAACCGTTTTTCCCGGGACACTTCCCGCATCGACCGGTTTTTCCCGGCGTACTGATCATGGAAGCCCTGGCTCAGGCAACCGGGATTCTGGCCTTCAAGAGCACCGGCAGCAAACCCGACGACAAAACACTCTATTACTTTGCCGGCATCGATAACGCCCGTTTCAAACGGCCGGTGGAGCCGGGTGACCAGCTGCATCTTGAAGTCGAGGTCATCAAGGCAAAGCGCGGGATCTGGAAGTTCAAAGGCGAGGCCAAGGTGGACGGTAAGGTCGTAGCCAGTGCCGATCTGATGTGCGCTGAACAGGAGATCGCATGAGAATACATCCGACTGCGATTGTCGATCCGAATGCCCGGTTGGCCGAAGGTGTTTCTGTTGGGCCCTATTCCGTAATCGGTGCCGATGTCGAAATCGGGGAGAAAACCTGGATAGGACCTCATGTGGTCATTCAGGGACCAACGGTCATCGGAAAGGATAATCGCATTTTTCAGTTCGCCTCGATTGGTGAAGCGCCTCAGGACAAGAAATATAGTGGCGAACCGACGCGCCTGGAGATCGGCGACGGAAATATCATCAGGGAGTCGGTCACCATCAATCGTGGCACGGTGGGCGGAGGCGGTATCACTTCGGTGGGCAACGATAACCTGTTCATGGCCTATATTCATATTGCCCATGATTGCCACGTCGGAAATGGCACCATCTTTTCGAACAACGCCTCGCTGGCGGGCCATGTCTCTATTGGAGATCGGGTCATTCTCTCCGGGTTTACCCTGGTTCATCAATTCTGTTCGGTTGGCGCTCACTCTTTTACGGGAATGGGCAGTGCCATCGCCAAGGATGTGCCGCCATATCTGATGGTGAGTGGAAACCCTGCCAAACCTCACGGGATCAATAAGGAAGGCCTGAAAAGGCGCGGCTTCTCTCCGGAAGCGCTGCGTGCTCTAAAAGAGGGCTATAGAATCCTCTACCGGAGCGGGCTCCCACTGAATGAGGCCCGCCAACAACTGGAGGCGATGGCCGACGAGCATTCGGTGTTGTCGGAAATGGTTGATTTCCTGAACCAATCGCAGCGGAGTATCATCCGCTAAATCCCTCCCTTTGCCTCTTTATCGCGGCCTCCGAGCCCTTTCGGGGGCCGTATCGCTCCCCTTGTCCCCCCTTCTGCCGGTATCTGTGCGCATGCAAAAGTACACTAGAACCGCGGGAAATAGCGTCTAAACTTCGGTAATTAGAACACTCTCCGTAGAAATGCGGAGTGGCTTATCGCGAAAAAACGACAGGGAGTCGAATCCATTGGACATGGAGCGTGCACGGATCGGCGTTGTTGGTCTCGGCTACGTCGGCCTTCCGATTGCGGTCGAGTTCGGCAAACAATTCGAGACGGTCGGCTTTGATATCAAACCCGAGAGGGTCGCTGAGCTAAGGGAGCATCGCGACTCCACCCTCGAGGTTGCGCCTGAAGTTCTGGAACGAGTAAGAAATCTCCGTTTCTCGGACAAACTCGAGGAGCTTTCGGATTGCAACATCTACATTGTCACCGTGCCCACGCCTGTGGATGCTCACCATCAACCCGATTTGACCCCGTTGCGCAATGCCAGCGAGATGGTTGGGAGGGTACTGTCGAAAGGTGATTACGTCATTTACGAATCGACGGTTTATCCAGGTGCCACCGAAGAGGTCTGCATTCCGATTCTCGAGTCGGCATCTTCTCTGCGGTTGAACAGCGACTTTATCGTCGGCTACAGCCCTGAAAGGATTAATCCGGGCGATAAACAGCGACCGCTGGTCTCGATTAAAAAAATCACATCGGCTTCCACTCCCGAAGGTGCAGAGTTCGTCGATGCGCTCTATAGACGGATCATCGATGGCGGTACCTATAAGGCCGAAAACATCAAAGTGGCTGAAGCAGCAAAAGTCATTGAAAACACGCAGCGCGACGTCAATATCGCACTCATAAACGAGCTTGCCATACTGTTTGAGCGCTTGGGAATCGACACGGAAGCTGTACTCAATGCTGCCGGCACCAAGTGGAACTTCCTTCCTTTTCGTCCCGGTCTGGTCGGCGGCCACTGTATCGGAGTGGACCCTTATTATTTGACCCATAAAGCGCAGGAGCTGGGACATCATCCCGATATCATTCTTGCCTCGCGCCGGATAAATGATGGGATGGGGGAGTATTTGGCGAATCGGCTGGTCATGTGCATGCTCAGGCGCAGCATTCACGTACCGCAATCGAACGTTTTGATTCTCGGTCTTGCCTTCAAAGAGAACTGTCCTGATTTGCGGAATAGCCGGATTGTGGATGTAGTCAAGACATTGAAGAAACTCAACGTCAATGTCGATGTTCACGACCCTTGGGTTGACCCGGAAGAAGCCTATCAGGAATATGGGATAACGCCGGTACAAAATCTGCGTGAAGGGCATTATGACGCGGTGTTGTTGGGTGTCGGTCATCAGCGGTTTGTTGAGAAAGGATTGGCCCATTTTCAGGAGGCATGTAAGCCGAACCATGTAGTCTTCGATGCCAAACATGTTTTCCCGGCCGAAATGGTCGACGGCAGGCTCTAGCAGGCTGTTGAAAAACACCCTCTCCAGAGGGAGAGGGCTGGGGTGAGGGGACTCAATAAAAGGTAAGTTACTGATTTTATCCCCCTCATCCTAACCTTCTCCCTCAGGGAGAAGGGACAAAAACCTTTTTCAACAGCCCACTAGTCGCGCCGTGTAACACGGAGCACCAGAGAGCCGGGGTCGCACGGGGGCAATGACAGAATCGCCGGCATGGCGCATGCACGGCAAGGGTTGTATTCCCCTTGATTCTCCACGAATTCGAAAACGTACCGGCTAACCGCGATTGCGGGTTCTTGAAACGCCGTCTATACGTTCAGTATCAAACCAGTTTGGATAGGCCGGAAAGTTTCCGGTCCCGCACTTTTTGGTCAGGGAGGGCCCCGAATGCCGACGATTCGGATATTCGGAAATTATTTTCGTATGCCGCTGGTTTTTCTATTCGGTGCGGAGTTGGCCTTTGGAGTGTTGTCGGTCTATTTGGCATTGGCTTGGGTTGGAGATGTTACGTTTTCAGGTCAGTCCTGGGTCGGAAGTGCCGGTGTGTTTGGGGGCACTATAGCCTTGAGCATGGCCGCAATGGGGCTTTACCAGTCCGACGTCTGGGAGAGCGTGGTTTCCTATGTGGCCCGGATCTCTGTGGCGTTCTTTGGCGCGGCCATTATCTTGGCGGTCATCTTTTACTGGATGCCCGACTTGATGATTGACCGGGTGATTCTTGGTACAGCCATCGTTATTGCCGCCGTTTTTTTCTCGGTGGATCGTCTGATCTTTCGCCGACTGATCGATAGCGGTGCTCTGGCGAGAAAGGCGATTGTCGTGGGCGCGGGGAAAAAGGCGCAAGCCATAAACCGTTTGGCCAAGCAATGCAAAAGCGTTGAGATTGTCGGGTTCGTTCCAATCGCCGGCGAGAAACGCGAGACCGATAGCGGCAGGCTCTTCACGAAAGACTCAAATCTGCTGGAACTTGCGGAGCGCTACGACTGTGAAGAAATCGTGATTGCAACCGAAGAGCGCAGGAACACCTTGCCCATGAATGCCCTGTTGGCGTGTCGGGCCCGGGGGATTGCTGTAACGGACGAAAACAGCTTTGTTGAAAAGGAGACCGGAGCGATTTCCCTGGACCTGTTGACGCCAGGTTGGCTCATTGGTTCGGAAGGTTTTCGCTATGGGGCCAGAGCCCGAGCGTTAAGGCGCGGGTTTGATTTATTGGCAGCGGGCGGGTTGTTGCTCCTGGCAGCGCCGGTAATGGCAATCACGGCGATCGCTATCTTAATCGAAAGTGGTTTTTCGGACCCGGTTCTCTACCGGCAGAAGCGGGTCGGGGAAAACGGACGGCTGTTTGACGTCTTGAAGTTTCGGAGTATGCGTACCGACGCCGAAAGTGATGGCCAACCCCGTTGGGCGATGACAAACGATGAACGTATTACTAAGGTCGGAAGATGGATACGTCGCTCGCGCATCGACGAGTTGCCACAACTTCTCAATGTCATCAAGGGGGAGATGAGTTTCGTTGGGCCCCGTCCGGAACGACCTGAATTCGTCGAAGAACTGGAGAAAACCATTCCATTTTATGCGGAAAGGCACTGCATGAAGCCGGGGCTGACCGGATGGGCCCAGTTGCGTTACGCCTACGGCGCATCGCAGGACGACGCTGCACAAAAGCTGCAATACGATCTCTACTACATTAAGAACCACAGCCTTCTGATGGACCTTCTGATATTGGTCCAAACGGCTGAAGTCGTCGTCTTCGGGCGGGGAGCCCGTTGAAGGGAATTATCAGGTCTGGACGAATCTTGAAAATGGAGACAACTATGCGTATTTCCGCGATATTCCTTGTCTGGACAGTTGCAGTCTTGGGACTGAATGGTTGCGCTCAACTGGACCGAATGATGCAGGGAAACGATATGGCTTCAGAGCCGGTCGTTCCGGAGGGAAAGCAATCGGAGGTTGATTACATCATCGGACCGGGAGATTCCCTTCAGGTTTTCGTTTGGGGCAACCCGGACCTGTCGTCGACGGTTCCCGTTAGGCCGGATGGAAAGATAACCACTCCTCTGGTCGAGGACGTTCAGGCCAGTGGGAAGTCGCCCAGTGAATTGGCTCGCTCGATGGAAAAAAGGTTGGCCCGCTATGTCAAGCACCCGGTCGTTACTGTGACCGTATCGGAGGTGGTTGGGCGGGCGACTGAACAGATAAGGGTCGTCGGTCAAGCGGTTGAGCCCCGGATGATACCTTACAGTGAAGATCTGACGGTTCTCGATGTACTTATCGCTGTGGGCGGACTGACCGAATTTGCTGCCGGTAACCGGGCCAGCATAGTCCGCAGAGTCGGGAACGATAATAAGGAGCAGTTTAACGTTCGGTTGGCGGACCTGGTTAAAGACGGCGATATCTCGGCCAATGTGGAAATGCGGCCCGGAGATATTCTGATTATTCCGGAAGCATTTTTCTGATTTCTGTCGATCCAGGGTGGCCAGATAATGAGTAGCATCGAGAAAGCAGCTGAACGCCTGTCAAAAGGACCCGGAAGTAGCGAGGAATCTTCCCCGGAGGTTCAAAAGGGCAACAGTCAGGAGCTTCGAGAGGGCAACAGTATCGAGGCTGCAGCAGAACGCATACGCAACCCCGTAAAAAAACAACCGACGGGAGAATCGGCCTCCGATATCCCTATTGAAGAGCGTATCGATGACAAGAGGATCGGCTTAGTTACCGGGGTGCTCGCGGAACAGTACCGAATGCTTAAACGGCGGATTCGATCGAATTTGGAGAGTGATCGAATCAACCCCGATTCCCGCAATCTGGTGATGATTACCAGCGCGTTGCCGAACGAGGGAAAAACCTTCAATTCGCTTAACCTGGCTATCAGCATGTCGAAGGAGATGGACCATACGGTTCTCCTGGTCGATACGGATTTGGTGAATCGCTCCCTCAGTACCGCGCTTGGCCTGAAAGAGAGCCCCGGACTGATCGATGTCCTTTCTGGCCGCACGACGATGCCGGAGGCTTTGAAGTGGTCGGATATTCCTAAACTCGCAGTGCTGCCGGCGGGTTCTTATGAACCACAGGGAGCCGAATTGCTTTCCAGTGAAAAAATGCGCGAATTGGCAAGAGAACTATCCACTCGCTACAGCGACCGTGTCGTTTTGTTCGACGCGCCGCCTCTGCTTTCTACAAGCCATGCAGCGGTGCTCAGTAGTCTGGTCGGGCAAGTGCTGTTTGTAGTTGCTCAGGGAAAGACACCTCAACAGGCCATCGAAGAGGGCGTCAATCTCCTGTCACCCGAGCCGATTGCAGGGTTCGTCTTCAATATGGCATCCGAAGGCTTCGGCTCATACTACCGCTATTACGAGACGGACGAGCAGCGGTAGTGACTATGGACCAGAAAGCCCAGACCAAAATGCAAATGGCGCTCCGGTCGGTCGCTGTCACGGTTGGACTTCACCTTGCGTCAGGAGCCAGCCATGCCGCAACCGTGAGCATCGACCCGGTGCTGCAGGTTTCGGAAATTTACACCGATAACGTGGCATTGGCATCACCGGGAGATGAGGAAGACGATTTCATAACCCAGATAGTACCAGGGATTTCTTACTCCAGAGTTGCCCCGAGGCTGGACCTTGTGTTCAATTACCAGCTTGAGTATCTCTGGTACGCCAATGACTCCGATCGCAACGATACCTTCCATCAGGCGGGGGCCTACGGTGAAGTAGTCGCTGTTCCTGAATGGTTTTTCATCGACGCAGGAGCAGGCTACAGCCAAACCATAATTTCCCCTGAAGCCCCGGTCTCCGTGAACAATCTCAGTGTCACGGATAACCGGACAAATGCTTCCACAGTGACAGTCAACCCCTATCTGCATCACAGGTTCAGTGACCAGTTCGTTGTTCGGGCCGAATATCAGGTGGATCGGGTGGATTATGATGAAGAACGGCTGTCGGATTCACGCCGCAGACGCACGCTACTGCGTGTAGGAAACGATGAAGAGCAAAAATATCGGTGGAATGCATCAACGTCGCGACGGGTGCTTGTTTCGGAAGACAGAGAGGACACGGTTCTCAACCGATCGGCGATCTTTTTGGGGCGGCGATTCTCCTCCAGGCTGTCGGTCGGCTTGGAGGCGGGCTATGAGGACAACGAATACGGTGGTGTCGACGATGTAATAAAGGAAGATGGGAGCGTATGGCTGGTGAACGCGGATTGGGCTCCGAATACACAGACAACGCTCGCTGCCGCCTATGGTCGGAGGGTATTCGGAAATACATTTTCGCTATCCGCAGACAGGCAAACCAACATCGGACAGTTCCATGCCAGTTACTCGGAAGATTATACCAGTGAAATAGAACGAATCGCTGTGGTGGAACCCGAACGGATTGATGAGACAGGAACCGTGGAGTTCAGCACCAGCACCGGGCTCGATAACGAAGTCTACCTGAGCCGCCGATTGAGAGGCGGTTGGTCACGCGAAAAGGGGCGTACCGATGTCGAACTATATGGTTATGAAGAGAGGCTCGAATATCAAATCACTGAAGATGAAGAAGAGCTGGGAGCGATCGGCACGCACGTGGCTTGGCGGATGGCGCCTCGAACGACTTTGTTGGCGGATGGAGAACTGCAAAAGCGGGATTTCCGAGATATTGATCGTACGGACTATCTGGGATATCTGTCGTTCGGGGTTGAACGCAGGATGACGCATCGGATAACCGGAGAATTGCGTTACCGCTATACGGAGAGGGATTCGACCGCAGACAGCTCTGACTATCAGCAAAACATGCTCTTCTTGACAGCCAGGGCGGAGTTCTAGGATATGTATGAGACTTTCTATGGATTCAAAGGCAAGCCTTTCTCGCTGAGTCCGGATCCAAACTTTTATTTTGCGAGCCGAGGTCACCAGCGGGTACTTTCCTATCTTCGCTACGGTATTCACCAGGGCGAAGGATTTGTCGTCGTGACGGGTGAAATTGGGGCCGGCAAGACCACACTGATCAAAACTCTGGTTAATGAATTATCGAGCGATACCGACTTCGTCATTGGGCAAATTGCCAGCACTCAGCTTGAGGCTTCCGATCTGACCGAATCGGTTGCCCTTTCGTTCGGTCTCGCCAACGAAGGATTATCCCGTTCGCAGATTTTCAACAGACTTCAAGGCTATTTGACGCAAAGGAGACTGGAAGGAAAAAGAGCATTGCTGATTGTAGATGAGGCGCAGAACATGCCTTACTCGACTCTCGAAGAACTCCGCATGCTGACCAACCACCAGGTCGGTGACCGTCAGATGCTGCAGGCCTGTCTGGTAGGGCAAGGCGAGTTACGAACTCGCCTCCAGGAGAAACGCCTGGAACAACTCAGGCAGCGAGCAGTGGCGTTCTGCCATCTTGGGCCGATGACTCAGGAAGAGACCGAAGGGTATATCAAGCACAGGCTCGAAAGAGTCGGTTGGGAAAACAGGCCGAAACTCGATCCGCATGCACTTGAATCGATCTACTCGGAAACACAGGGGATACCGCGGCGGATCAATACACTTTCCGACCGGATCCTCCTGGTGGCCTATTTGGAGGAGAAGGAGACGATCAGTGCGGATCTGGTCGAGGAGGTCGCTGCGGAATTGGCTGAGGAGCAGCCGAACACATCAGACCACCTTGAGGGAGAAGCCGGTTCGCTGCAGAGCAGTTTGTCCGAAGAAAAAGGAGAGCGCCTGGAGCAGCGGCTCTCTTCTGTCGAGGAGCGAATGGGCTCACTCGAAAAACTCCTTGAATGCCGATCCTTGGCCAAGGTGCTCGTTCAAAGCTTGCGAAACACCTGAGGGGCGTTAATTCCTGGCGAAATCAAGGATGTTTCAATGAGTGCGCAGCAAGTACTGATCACAATTGATACCGAAGAGGATAACTGGAAACCGTTTGCTCCCAACCCTACGACCCGTAACGCAGATGCCATCCCGCCACTGCAAGAGATATTTGAGCGTTATGGGGCCAAGCCTACTTACCTGCTCACCTATGACATGGCTAATAATGCCGCGCTTACCGAGTTTCTGGCAGACCGTCAGCAAAAGGGCCTTTGCGAAGTAGGGACTCACTGCCATCCCTGGAACACACCCCCGCAAAAGGAAGAGAAGCATCTAAAAAATTCGATGTTACTGCATCTTCCCGCCCAGTTGGTGGAATCCAAAATCCGCAACCTCCATAATCTCTTAACACAGCGTCTGGGAGCGTCACCAACGACATTCCGGAGCGGCCGATGGGGTTATGGACAGAACGTGGCGAAAACCCTCAATCTATTGGGCTACCGGGTCGATACCTCTATTACGGCCTACACCGACTGGAGTTCAAGTTTCGGGCCGGATTATTCGAGCCTTTCACCGCAACCCTATCGATTCGAATGGACGAATATCTATCAACCCAATCCGAACGGGAAAATGGTCCAGATCCCCGCTACTACCGGCTATCTCCAGGCAGATTTTGCCCGCCGCTCAAGACTGGAGCAAATGATCCGTCGTAGTCCTCTGAGCCGCTTCCGCGTGATTGGGTTACTCGATCGTCTCTCCATTCTCAACAGGGTGGTTTTGAGTCCGGAGGGGGCGAGCGCCAATTCGATGATCGGGCTCGCAAAACGAATGAGTAATGAGGGCTACGGTTACCTGAATCTCTTTTTCCATTCTCCGACATTGGTGCCAAAACTCACTCCCTTTGTTCAATCACGAGAAGAAGAGCGGCGCTTTATCGAGCGCATAGAGAGGTTCGTTGCTTTTGCAAGCGAACAGCGAATGCGTTTTGTTACCGCGTCGGAGGTTGGCAAGGATATTCTGGGATTTAAAAAATGTACGGGAAAAAGTGTCGTTTCGAAAGGTTAGCGGCCAGGAAAGTTTTCGAGTAAGTGATTCGTTTTCCTGGCGATGTTTTTTATTCGATTTTCAAGGCCCAGCTTCAGTCGCGGTCGTTGAATGATGAGATAAACCAGGCGGTTGGCAGAATTCGACAACGTTTGCTTGTAAAAAGAGTCTCCTCCCAGGAAATCGTACCGTTCAAATCCACGGTCGTAATTCCATTGAATCGCCAAATAGTGAGTTGTTTCCCCGGGTCTGAGATTTGGTATCGAATCGTAGTTGAATCCAGTCTGAATAATGTACACATGGCCCGACTTGACCAGGCTATAGATAAACCCTATGGGTGTGCTGCCTGCGGTCACTTTCAATAGCTGAGCCCCACCGCGGGGAATCTGTTCTGTTATAAGCTCTCGGTGAAACGACTCCCAGGCCGGGTCCGCGAACGAGCCTGATTCGCCAGAGCGCTCCCATCGAAGCTGATGGTAGTCTTTAAGCTCACCGAAGAGCGCCAAAGCGTTGTCGACGGTTTCGGCGCACTCTACCTTAAGAGGACCCGCTTTTTCGGCGATGCGCAGCTCCCTGCGGATCTTCTTCCTGCGACTGGCACTAAGCGAGTCCGAATAGGACTGATTGTTGGCGCGGAGTTCTGCTAAGTCGATGTAGCGAGACAGGGTCGGGTTCGTTTCCCGCATGGACAAACGATTGACCCGATCGCTATTGGATCCGGAAAAAGCCCTTCTATACGGTGCGGTCTCGCTGATGCGCCGCACATGGACTTCATCCCAATCGAGCGGCGACTCGCAGAGTGCGGAAAACATTGCCTTTAGTGCTTCCTGCTCGCGACCGGGACGTAGTAGGAAGCCGTTGTACTCAATGCAAAAATCCAGGAGTTCCGGCCCCGCCTCGTTGATGAAGAGCGCTTTTACCGGGAATAAATGGTTCCGTGTAAAACGCTTCTCAATGGCAAGCGCAACGCCCGCTGGATGCCCATTGTCATAGGCTGCCAGCAACCAGGGATTCGCCGTGCCGATAGCTCGCTCGAGCCATGGCCCTATCCACGCCCACGATTGAAAAACGCTGCAATTGCAAGCTGACTCGAATTCGTGCCAAGCCCTACGAGCCGTCTCTACATCCTTCAGCTTAACGAGTTCCGCTTCCATGCCGGACATACGCTAACGAGTCCTTTTAAAAAACAGCTTGGCTACTAATCTAGAAGATAAGTCCCGCACATAAAAGCAGGTTTTGATGATTAACTGGGCTCGTGTGAACCGTGCAATGGAAACTTACCGCCGCGCCGGTGGCAAGGGTGTCCTGGATCGGCTTTGCAGCTACGGAATTATGCCGTGTTGGATGGTAGAGTTCGCGTCATATGATATTTACCGTCTGGAGAAATTCCGAAGGATACCTAACAGGCATGATGCCGCCATTGATATCGGCTTTGCATCGGCAAACGATATTTCGGAAATAGCATCGCTGACGACCGAGGGGAAAGAATCGGAGCAGCAGGAAACGAATAAACTATTTCATAAGTTTTTTGCGAGAAAAGGCCGTTGTGTGGCGATTCGAAAAGAAGGAAGAATAGTCGCCTATCAGTGGTTGTTTAGAGAAAAATATCCGCTGAGCCGTGACGGGCTCGGTTCGAGAACGATCGATATCAAGCTGGGTGATGGCGTCTTCAAGAGTAACGGATATATAGCTCCCGAGTTTCGTCTCAAGGGACTTTTTCCGTTGATGGAGAGGTTTATCGTGGACTCAGTACCCGAGTCGACGCCGGTATATACGCACATAGAAAAAAGCAACGATGCGTCGAAAAAGGCGCATGAGCGTTTAGGCTTTCGGATCGTCGGAGATATCGAATATTGGCGACTGGCTGGATTATCCCATTTCTGGGTTTTTCACCTTAACAACAGAGTGGCACCCGTGATTGCGCGGAAGGCCGCTGTTCACTTGGGTGAATTATTTGAAGGAAACAGCGCCTACGGACCGGTTTGAAGTGATGGTGGGCTACTTGCTCCCAAGATCAGCCGGTAATTTGGTATCTCAGGCGCTCCAACTGTTTTTCGGCCCGTTGGGTTGAATCCCTAAGGGTTCTGCTGTCGCTGAGTATGGGGTTTCGCCTTTCGAGTACTGAAAAGAGTTCCCTGGCAATCCAGCGACGTTTTAGACGCCGATGGTATCTCCTGAGCGCGGCTGATGAAGTAGGAGCCCAGAGAGGTGCAATCGGACTCGGTCGATAATCGAGTCCTAGCGAGAGGCACCAGTCCCTCCATTTGAAACCGAGAACGTTTTTATTGGTAGCTATCGGAATCCAGGGGACGCGCAGTAGATCCGAGATAATGGCACCGTGCATGGCCTCCGTGATAAGAACCTTTACGCTATTAAGTTTCCCGATTGTAGCCTCGACCGGTTCAGTGGGGTCGATATAGACGAGGCCGTATTCATCGCAGAGTCGAGCCCAGTCGGAGTGGGCGTTTTGCCAATGAGGCATGAATCCGCAGCCTACGCGGCGATGAGGACGAGAGGGGAGAAGAGGGCGGCTCAAAACAGCCGAATCGGTAATGGAATACCGATTCGGGAGGCCTAGAGACCTTGCAGAGAGAGGCCCCCGGAGAAACCGGATATCCCATCTTTCATCGATCTGAGGCGGATGGTGATAGCCGCAACCGGAACCGAAAACGAGCTTCATCGGTTCGGAAGGAAGCGAATCGGTAAGGACGGTTCCGATCCCGATAAAAAGGAGCTCATCTTCTCTGGAAAAGGCCTCGGCAAGTCGCTGTCCCCAAAGCCAGGGATTGAGCTCATCGCCGAAGTTACTTATGCCGTTTGGGGCTTTGAAGTAATAGAGTCGCACGTCTTGAGCTAACTGAATAGCGTATAAAGAGGTCGGAGACGAATAGGTAGAAGGCCAAAGACATAAGACTTTGTTTCCCGCTCAACGAACCATTTGAATGTCAATCCGGCATAAATCAGTCCAGCCAACGTTCCCGACACCGCCAGTTGCGTAAAGCCGGTAACCGGGTAGGCGTCCGTTACTAACTCCAGGCCGACAAACACAGGCACGGAGGGGATGGCCGGTGAATACGTCGACCGATAATAGTCAGAGAGGTTTATGCCCGTTTGTCGGCAGACGAACTTCGGCTGTAGATAGAGTTTGGTAACGAAAATAGGAATTGTGGTCCCGAGTGCAACGCCCATCAAGCCCAACGGATAGACCAGAGCAAGGCTTAGTACAAGGTTGGCGGCAATTTCGAAAACAGAAATCCACGCGTAGAAGTGGTGCTTCGCAATCGCATTCAGAAGGGATATCGAGGGGCGTTGGGAATTTGCGAGAATGATTCCGGTTACCAGTACGATCAAGGGAAGATAGGCATCCAAATACCCTGGACCCATCCATAATGAGATGAATTCGTCTCCCAGAACGATGATGAGGCCCCCGAGAAGAATCGAGAAAAAGGCACAAAGCTGGCTTACCATCAAGAAACGCGAATTTAGAAGCGCCTGATTGTGGGAGGCATGGTGCTGGGTAAATACGGGCATTACCACGCTAAATATACTGGCGACAAGCTGACCCAGGTAATCAACCAGGCGGGCAGCGATTGCATAATGAGTGACCATTGAGGCGGAAAGGGCGAATCCCACGATGAAATTGTCTGCTGAAAGACGAACACGGTCAGAAATCGAAATGATAAACACATATTTACTGTAATTGACCGACGCCCAAAATTTCTCTTTGGTAAAGAGACGAGGGTGGATTCTTAGGCTCGGGTGCAGATACCAGGCAAGCAGTGCCTGCGCTACCCGGATGGCAAAGTCCGAAGCAAAGGTGATCAGTGCCAGGGAAATTACCGAGTGATTGCTGCCGACGATGTAGATAATCAGCCCTGTGCGGAAGGCCAGTTTCGCCAGCTCCAGGCTGCTCAGGAGATCGAAACGCAGCTTGGCGGCTACGAGTCCATGGAAAGCGCGAAACGGGAGGCTCAGTGCAACGTTCAGGCCCAATATTGCGATGACGTACTGCAGAATTCTTGCACTGTTGGGATCTTCGATGAACGCAGGTGCCAGGACAATCATCGGAACCAGCGCGATCATTATAAAAATTCCTGCGCCGGAAAATGCCACCACGGCGGTCGACATCCAACCATTGACCTCCTGCATCCTTCCTGAACCCAGCGCGTGGGCGATGTTACGTTGGGTCGTCAGAGAAAGGCCGAAGTCGAGCAGGCCGTAGAACCCAATCAAGCTCCCGGCGATCGCCCAGAATCCGTACCAGTGATCGCCGAGTGCATCAACGATAAACGGCATCAAAAAGAAACCCGTGATCACATTGGCCAAAAGAGCCACGGAGCGCATAACCGACCCAAAAACCAGTTTTTTCGAGTTGCCGGTCATTCTATGTTCACTCAGTGCGGTAACAAGCGACCGGGCGTAGGGCGGTCTTCGCAAGTTGGACTATAGGCGGAAAGCCGGGTCTCATCATGAACGCGTCGGCTGCGGATCGGAAGGCCTTGAAGTAGTCGCCGAGTTCCCGGTAGGTATAGGATATTGAGATCAACCGTTGGTGTATGAGATCGAGCAGGTGGTTGTGTTCGTCCTCGTTTAATGGAAAAGACTCGATATATTCACGATAGATTGTGAGGTGTGCTTCGAGGATTTGTCGATGTGTCTTGAGGCTGTGCTTATTTGTCAGATTACCGTCGTTTTCGCGTCGCACCACCGAAACGGCATGTCGATAAGCGAAATGAAAGCTTTTCAGACGTTCCAGCCGGATGATTAAATCGCGATCCTCTGAAAAGCCAAGCATTTCATTGAAAAGCAAGGTTTGTTCGCGCATGGAACGCATTACGACGGAAGAAAGAAGAACGAACGATTCATCAACCAGGGCCAGGAACAGGGGGTCGGCAATACGCTCACTACTCCACCCGAGTGGAACTTTGTCCAAAGCCGCAAGGCGTTGTTTTGCCGCTCCCCAGTCGGTGAGAAGACGCTGTTGAGGTTGGTCGAAAAGATGTAGATTGCCGAAGAGCAAATCTATTTGCGGATTAGCAACCAGCAGATCAATGGCATTTTCTAAATGTCCGGGAAGCCATAAATCATCGGAGTCCAGAAATGCGGTGAATTCGCCCTGAATGCACAGGAGGCCGGTGTTACGAGCACCCGCGGGGCCTTTCGTTCGCCGATTCCGGAGATAGCGAATCGAGCCATAGCGCCGCGCAAGAGCGCGGACCATCGCTTCAGTGTCATCGGTTGAACCGTCATCGATGACCAGGATCTCCAAGGGAATCGGACCCTGAGCCAAAACACTTTTTATCGCTTTCTCCAGTGGCTTGACACGGTTATAGGTGGGGATGATGACGCTGACTAAAGGCCGTGACTGGTCCATATCAGGCTCAGTGGGAAATGGTGGAGTCTCTGGTGCGAGACTGTCCCCCTCGACTGCAAGAGGAGGCTTTTTCCAAAAGGTTGCTTATCCTCCCCAAGGGTAGGTAACGGCGGCGTCGCTATCAAGACTGGATCAGTCGTACGTCCAGAAGTCGGGCTCTTTGTGGCAATGCTTTAGTATTTCCCGCGCATCGGCACGAAATCGGGCGATTGTGTCGGAGCGAACGTCGGGGTCCCAGTCCGCCGGAGGGGGAATGTGCTTTTTGGTAAATACACCTTTGGCGAAGTCCCTGGCAATTTCCGGGGCAATATTCTTGACTCGTTCGAATAACGGAGTCGAACGGAGGAGACGCACCGGAAGTCGATCCTGGCGGTGAGCAGTCGACTGATTACGGGGGTTATAGAGACCCTCTATCTTTGTGCGGGGATCAACCCCAATATGACGAAAACACTTTTCCAGCTCTTGTTTGGGGGTTTGGGAGAAATCCTCGAGAAAAAGAATCAAAATCTGTTCATCGGGAAAATATTTGCGAAAAACGCTAATATTTTTCCAGTAAAGTCCATGGGTTATCAAACTATCCTGCTTAAATACGGCGGCGTTTATCGAACTGTCTGTCCACCCCTCCCGCCAACGCATTTTCCAGTCGGACTCCAGCCGCTTGAGCGGATTCCGTACCAGGTAGATGAGCCGACAATCGGGAATCGCTTCGGAAATGGCAGTCGCCGAACGTTCGATAAACTTCGGATGGGTGTAGCTGGTACTGCCTTCGCCGATCGCTGATTCGGATGCGTGAGTAAAAAACGATTGGTACCAGGAAGGCGTCTTTGCGGGATCGTTCTGCCCGAAGTAGTGGATCTCTTTGGGTGTGGACATAAAAACATCAGGGTGCCTCCCAAGCAAATGGCAAACGCTGGAAGTGCCGCATTTTGCGGCGCCAATCACAATGAAATTAGGAAGCATAGAATTTTACGAAGTGATAACCCGAAAGCGCATCCCGCTTTCCATTTATTTCGGCTGACAAATATCGAAACCTTTACATTAGCTCGGGAATTGGGCCGTGGCGTGCAGCTTGCACCACCCTTTGCTTCATTTCCTGTTCGCCCGGGGAGTGGCTTCGGATGTTTTTCGACCTGTTTACGGAAAAACTGTAGATAAGTATCGCAATGTCGGCAAGGAGACAGGGTGTGCTGCCCGGAACGAGAACCCGTCCTATACTAAAAAAGCCACTCGTTGCCAAAGTAAACCATGAGCTATACGGATAATAGCCTTGCAGTGCCTGAGAACAGGCCAGGATGGCGTAGAGCGAAAAGTGTTCACAGCCTTCCGAAACAGTCTACAGCCGGTTTTGTACTGGCGATGGCTTTCATCTTTCTCGAATACGTCAGACCACAGGACTATATCCCTGCGCTAGGCGTTATTCGCCCCGGTCTGATCTTGGCCATTTGGCTGTTTGCACTCTGGCTGACCAAGGGCGATAAGAGCTATCTGAAAAATTCGCTCGTGCGTCTCCACCTTGCGTTTGTGGCATTGATGGTTGTCAGTGTGTTCTATGCGACCCATAACTATGCGGCCTTTGTGACCACCAAGGGCATGCTGATCACGTTGCTCGCGGGTGTGCTACCGCTGATGGCTTTCGTGGACAGCCACTGGCGACTGCAACGCTTCATTCGACTATGGGTTCTCTTTCATGTGATTGCTGCGATTTCCGGGATTCTAAATGGGGGAAAAGGACCCGGTAGTTTCCTGGGTGATGAGAATGATTTGGCTCTGGCGTTAAATATCGCTATCCCTTACGCCTTTTATCTGAGCCAGTCACCGCGGACTTCCAATGTTGGCAGGCTGGCCTTCCTGGCGGCGACGCTGGTGCTTGTGCTCGGTGTGATTGCAACGATGTCCCGAGGCGGATTCGTTGGGTTGGTTGCCGTTGCGGGTGCGTTGGTTCTGTTTTCGAAGAAAAGGATGCGAAACTTCCTGCTCCTTGCCATCGTCGCAATAGCCGCCTCGCTGTATGCGTCAGAACAGTACGTGGAAGAGATGCAGACCATCGATGATCCCAATGAAAGCACCGCCCAGCAGCGGATTTACTACTGGGGCAGGGCATGGGAAATGTTCATCGATAATCCGGTTTTTGGTGTCGGTGTCAATAACTTCCCCTATCTCATCCACGAATATGAGATCCGTGATCCTGATTACGATGTGCGTCACAACAAGGTCAACTGGGGGAGAGCGGTTCACTCTGCCTATTTTTCCCTGCTGTCGGAATTAGGCCTGGTCGGAACCGTCCTGTTTACATTGATTATTGTTCGCCTCATCCATAAGTTAAGGGATATCCCCCGTCTCTATAGCCAGATATCGGAAGCCGACATCGGAAAAGAACAGTCGGAGCTGATCCTGATCTCGAGAGCGGCTTTCGTCGGTTTGGTCGGTTACCTGGGCAGTGGGACCTTCCTCTCGGTGCTCTATTATCCCCACGTCTGGTATCTGATTGCTTTCGCAATCATCCTGGAGCGCCTGGCCACGCAGGATATTGAAGAGGGTAAGTTATCCATTTCCGCTCACGGTGTGGAAAGCGCAGGCATGCGTAGCCGATGATTTGGTGACGGTAGGGTGCGGGGCTTCGCTTCTTCGGAAGAGGGCGGTGTTCGATATCAACTCATTTGGTGCGAACTCGCCAGCACCAGGAAGCAATGGAATCACCGTAACGAATGGTCTTGTGAAGGATTGATTCAATTCAGTCCGCTTCCAGATAGGAAGGCGCGGTAGCTCGGTTCGCGCGATAGGGGCCAACCAATGCGTTGACAGGCAAAGGGTCGGCCGTTATTGACGCCGGTACGTCCACGCCGAACGCCGACAGTATCGTCGGCGCAATGGCTCTCAATGGTACCGGCTCCGCGTAGGCGACATGCTCCCGCTGCGAAGTTCGGATCCAACAGAACCCTTCGGGGTGATGCATACCCCCTTTGAGGGTTCCGGCCGAATAGAAAAGTTGATGGAAGGGGGCCTCTTCGCGTTCTGAAACGATGGTTGCAGAGTCGGGGAGGGCATCAAAAACGCAACATCCCATAAAGATGCCGGTAGCTCCCTCGTTCCTGACCCCCATGACTGGGCGACCATCGACCTGCAGATTTTCCAGTTTTCTGGAGGCTCGGTTGCGCGACTCTTCGTTTTGGAAGTAGATGTGATACTGCTCGGACATGACAGGAGAGTACCGTTCATAGGAGTCGATGCCAGCAAAAGCAAGGAATCGTTCCATATCATGCGGGCGATAAAATCGCTTCCCCCCGGTCTCTTCGTAGATAGTACAGGGTTGCTGGCTCAGGCCTGAGCTTAAAATGATCGTCGCATTCCCGGCCCCAAGCCGAACGAATTTGCCGAGCAGTTTATCCATTTGCTGATAGCCATGCAGAACGGCATCGCCGAATTCAGTTCGCTCCTCTTGGGAGGGTCTGATACTGAAGGGTTCGGGGTCCATGTGCCGCCAGAAAGCATGCTGATAGTGTGCGGTGCTGTTGAGGAAAAAGGTCGAAAAGGCGGGCCGGTAGCGCCGGAAATACCAGGAGAAGAGGTCAAACTGGATGCGGTCAAGCAAGGAGGCGCGTTTCCAGCTTCCTCCGCCATTGAATTCACTGATGTGCTGGGAAGCTATCGACCAAATGGTGCCTGCGGAAAGGCCGTGGGTCGCCAGGAACTGAAGGAAACGGGCTGAATCTATGATGCTGTTGTCCTTCCGTTCGTTGGTATGCTCCTGAACTTGGCGACGAACAAAGTCAACGTATGGCTGGAAATCCGCCGGTGTGGCGGGGGTATTCGAAGTCCAGGGATCCGGAATCAGCGCACCGTCGAACTTATGCGTATAGCTGGTGTTCATACTTCCGCAAACCCATGTGCGAAAGCCCGCATCGGACAGCAAGTCCCAGACCTGCCTCCCGCGAACGCGGTCTGCCTCATTGAGTCGGAAAACCTGGTGGTTTGCGAAGGAAAGACCGGTATGGAATGTGACCCACTGGACCCAGGGGTTTAGCGATTCGCCGTTTTCCTCAGCATCCGTGGTGAAGCAATGCGACTCGGCGAAGAACTTTCGAAAATTGGGGAGATGCCCCTGATCCCAGAACTTGTGAATGAGTGGGAGCGTCAGTTCATTGAACTCGAGCGAAATAACTGTAGGCGTCGCATCCATCCTTGGGCTCCTTTCGACTTACCGGCTGCGGGGCATCGGCCTGATGCAGTGATCAGATTAGCCGATCGGTTCCGGTCGTGCGAGGGACCGAACAACACCGGCTCACCAATGAGACATAAAGGCCAAACAGCCGTTGTAACTTCGCTACATAACCGGCGGTAAAGATGGGCTCTCCGGGATACGCAACGAATTCATCCCTGTAGGCTCGCTGGCGGCATCCCTGCCGCCACCGGTCCCGAAGAGCCCATCTTCACCGCCTCAGGAGAGGTGTTCCGAGGTTTGGAACACCTGTTTAGGTAAGGCAGTCCGTTAAAACGGCTGTGATAGCGCTGATATGTCGACGGCTCACAGAGCTATGTGTCGGAAGCGTAATGAGTCTGGCGGCGAAATCTTCGGCGGCGGGAAACGAACGGCGTGCCAGATCGATCGCTGGGATAGCGGTGAGGTCTGAACGGTACATGGCGGTGGCCCCAAGGCCGGCGTCTTCGAGTCGACCCAAGAGGGCATCTCTGCTGTATCGATTCGGTATCAGGATCGGATATCGGGAAAGCCTGGGAAAAGGTTCCCGACAACATGACGCCAGGATATCCAGAACGACGCCCTTCTCATGAAGCGGGCGAATGGCTTCGTGGAGAAGTTGTTGGTTATTCCATGTACGTTGTTTCGCCGCCACAATGTTTGCCGGTAATGCATGGCGACGGGTTACGTCCATTGCGGTGAGGCTCTCGAGCGGCGAATACCGGGTTTCTCCAAGGGCTAGCCCCGGTAAGCGTTGGGGTATCCAGTAGAGACCAGGGTTTCGAAGGAGATTATAGGCGGCTGCTTTCAGATAAAATGCCGGGGACCGAGCCTGGGATTCCGGTGCCGGCAGGTGCCCGCCCAGTGTTTTATCGCGCGCGAACACCATGCCCCCTCCTAGTAATGAGACAGGCTTTCCCCTCCCGAAACTCATTACCAGGAAATCGCTGCGAGGTGAGCACAGATCATCGAAAAACGATTGCGCGCCGTCTTCGATCAAAAGCACATTGTGGTCGCTCGACAGTGAACGGAGTTCATTCAGCCGTTCCGGGATTCCGAACAGATTCACGGCTAATATCGCCACGGTCCTATCGGATATCGTGGATTCCACCTTGTCAAGAGCAGTCCACGGTGACCCCGGGTGGAGATCGACCAAGACCGGCTGAGCCCGTGCGTACCTTGCAGCGCTTATCAGCGAAGGACACCCATAAGCGGGAATGATCACCTCCGGATTGGGTGTTTGGGTGATCGAAATCGAGGCTTTGATCGCTGCAGCTAATGCGGCCGTACCAGAGCCATAGAATTGGTGGCTTTCGTAGGGCACATCGAGAACGTGATCCAGGCGCTCGGCAGTTCGCCGAAAGGTGATCGGATCACCTGCGGGAGGCAAGGCGCAAATCATTAGCGCACGGACGGTTGCCAAAGGACAACACGTTGGCCCAGGAGATAGGCGATAGTGGCATGAGCAGTGGCGAGATTGGCTTGAACGAAGTAGAAAGGAATCTTTACCCACCACCGATTCCGTAATCGATCGGATAGTGCCCCAGCAATCACCAGCCCATAGAGAGCAGCCTGTATACCGAGCACTGCAGAAAAAAGAACTGACTCGTGTGCCAGAACGAGAGCACTAGAGGTGAAAAGAAGCGATAACAAAAACCAGGGGACCAGCCAGCGCATGATCTTATGGCTCCATATCTGAAAACTAAACACCCCGTATTTGAAGGGGTTAAGCACCTCCGCGTGCCGCATTAGTGCGTTGAGCCCGCGCAAAATGGTTCGAATTTTCCGCTGGTATTCACCACGCTCATTCTTGATATTGGGGTACATGCCGATCAACTGAGGGTCGGAGATTGCCACATAGCCCAGCCGAACGGCATTTAATGCAGTGTTGAAGTCGCTCGGTACCTCAATATCCCATTCTTCGCAAACGGAATGGCGAGCGGCGAAAAATGAACCGCTTAATCCAACAAGGCTGTTCATCGAGGATTCGAGGCGCCGCAGCCACATCTCATAACGCACATAGGCGCCTTCTCCGGCGAGTTGTCCGTCGGAGGTCACGAAACGGTCTTCGCTGGAAACTGCTCCGACATTCGGGTCGCCCATCCTTGTCGCCACCCGCTTGAGCGCATTTGGATCGATACGGGTTGCCACGTCAGAGAAAACCAGGATGGAAGCGTCCGTGGAACGAATCGCAAGGAGTTGGGCATTTTCCTTTCCTTTTCGTTCCGGTGCGCGAACGAGTTGCACACCATGTCCGGAATACGACTTGACGATGGCGTCGGTATCGTCCGTCGATGCGTCAGACGCGACGATAACGGACAACTTTTTATTCGGGTAGTCAAGTTCCAAACAGTTATCAAGTTTTGAGGCGATCCGACTCTCTTCGTTGTGTGCAGTAACGATAAATGCGATGGATGGCCACTCACTCGCATCCATGATTGTCGGCCAAGATCGCTTTGGCAAAAGGTTGAGGATGATGGGATAGAGGGCATAGCTATAGAGGCTCCCTACGATAGACAGCCAAAAAATGGTCTCCATGGGTCTCCCGCAGTCGTCTGCAAATGGAAAAAAGGATCGGCAATTGGACGAGGCGCCCCAATGCATCTAAAAGTAACGAATAGTCGAAAAGCCACACCAAGCAATCGCCGAGTGCCGGGGAATGGAGACCACCAGCGAGGTTTTGAACGTAACGCATCTTGCATCAGGGGATCTATGGGCCGGGGCAGAGGTGCAGATCTACAATCTGGTAAAGAAACAGGCACAGATGGCAGGTGTAAGCGTCTCTGTCATCCTACTGAACGAAGGGGTGCTGGCGACGCAACTGAGGCAGCTTGGCGTGATGGTCCACATTGTTCCGGAGATTCAATTTGGAATAGTGGCGATCCTCAGGAAAGTGATGCCGATTATCGAAGTTAAGCCGCTCCCGCACGTATTACACACCCACAGGCGCAAGGAAAATTTAGTGGGGGCGATTGCGGCATGGAAATGTCACGGGGTCTATTCGATCCGAACCGTTCATGGGGCTCCGGAACCCGTTGAGCGACGCGTGGCGGTAAAACAGCGGATCTATCGAATATTGGACTACGTAACCGGTAAGTTCCTCCAATCCCGGGTGGTTGCAGTGTCGCGGGAGTTAGGTTCCCAGTTATCCGGGCTTTATGGCCGTGGACACGTGTCTGTGGTTCCAAATGGAATCGATATTGCGGATGTGCTTCAAAAAGCGGAGCCGCCCGTGTTTCGTCCGTATAGGCCCAAACGGACCCAAATAGCCTTCGTCGGTCGGCTAGTCACCATCAAGAGGCCGGATCTCTTCATCGAGGTGGCAAGAAAGCTCTCCGAACTAAGGCCGGAAAGGTACGATTTCTATATTTTTGGGGATGGACCACTCAGGAATGAACTCGATGACTATCTGGGGCGTCATAAGCTGACCGATACCGTGCATTGCATGGGCTTCAAGCAGGATATCGCCGAACATTTGTCTCAAATGGATATGCTGCTGATGGTTTCGGATCATGAAGGACTCCCTATGACCTTGCTCGAGTCTCTCGCTTTGGGCATCCCGGTGGTGGCCCGGCGAGTGGGAGGCATACCTCAGGTTCTTGGAAATGGAGTCGCCGGCCGAATGGTGGATGGCGATGGTCCCGAGGAGATCGTCCGCGCGGTTATGTCGCTTGATGATGATCCTTTGGAAAAGGAACGAATCGTTCAGGCGGGCCGTGAACGAGTCCATCGATATTTTTCTGCATCTTCCGGCGCCGAGCAATACCACGAAATCTATCGAAAGGTGACCGGGGAACAATGCCAGGTGCGCCACGCTCGTAAGCGGACGAAGGAAACCGAATATGGATCGTGATGACCCCGGACTGCGACTTCTGTGGATATCACACCTTGTGCCCTATCCGCCCAAAGGTGGCGCATTGCAGAGGAGCTTTAACCTTCTCCGGGAGGTTTCCCGCTACCATACGGTTGATCTGATCGCATTCGTTCAGCGTCCATTTCTCAAATATCTCGATCACGATGATGAAAGAGCCCTCGATATCGCTCGGACCGAGTTAAAGAGGTTCTGTCGAACCGTCCACTTTGAGCCCCTTCCTCAGGAGATGAACCTGACGGGACGATTGGGTTTGCTGGCCGCCAGTCTTTTGCGGACAACGCCCTACACAGTGAATTGGTTGAAGTCCGACCGTATGGCAAAGCGCATACGAGAGCAGGTGACCTTGAACGAGTACGATGCCGCCCACATCGACACCATTAGCCTCCTCGAGTATCGAAGCGAGTTGGGCACAACCCCTGTACTGCTCAATCATCATAATGTCGAATCACACATGATGTTTCGTAGGGCAAAAAATGAGTTAAATCCATTTGGCCGCTTCTACATGTGGCAGGAAGGGTACAAGCTTCGTCGTTACGAGACGATAAAAAGTACTTCCGTGGATTTGCATGTGACCTGCTCGAAGCTCGATTCCACGCGCTTGATCGATATCTTGCCCTCGTCGAATGGGAAGGTAGCTGAGATCCCGAACGGGGTGGACGTCGGATACTTCAAACCTTCGTTTCGGAAAACGGATGGCAGACGCCTGCTGTTTGCCGGCCGTCTCGGGGCGTACGCGAATCGTCGTGCGGCACTTTATATAGGCACCGAACTTTGGCCGAGACTAAGCGCGCTCTATCCCGATATATCCCTGGATGTCATCGGTGCCGATCCACCGAAGGAGCTGATCGAACTTTCGGAAAAGGAGCCTAATGTTCACGTACACGGCTTTGTCAATGACGTGCGTCCATACTTTGAAAAGGCATCGGTCTATGTCTGTCCCATCACTGATGGTGGAGGGACAAAGCTGAAAGTGCTGGATGCACTGGCCATGGGTAAGGCGCTGGTGGCCGATCCGATTGCTTGCGAAGGTATTGCAGTGACCGATGGGGTTGACGTTTCCTTGGCGCAAACAGCGGATCAATATGTCGAGAAGATTGTCAGGCTGTTGGATGATGAGTCGGCCCGAGTTGATATGGGACGGGCGGGACGCCGATTGGTAGAGGAAAAATACAGTTATTCTGCGATCGGTCGAAAACTGGCTTCTTGCTACGAATGGATCGTTCGAAACAGAAGGGAACAGACAACGGCTCCTCCCGATTTGAAGCCGCTCATGGAACGCTAAATAGGTGTTCGAAACCTCGGAATACCCGCCTGTTAGGAACGGCTAATTGGCGTGCCGAGGGTTTCGGTCTCGTCGATTAAAGGGAGAAGCGAAAGTGAAAGAGGCAGCCCGCAAAGGCTGCCTCTGTTTTTGAAAGGGATTTACTGAACGGTTACATTGGTGGGTGGCAGGGGCCGAATCTTGGCTGCCTCACCAGGATAGGCCCCGATGTCGTCACCATTGCGGCCAGCGTTTCGTGCACTGGATGTTCCGAGGAGGTGATAATCGTTCCGGGCAGTATCCAGACAGCCTGCCTCACCAACAATACTATTGGCGCCAGGCAGACCGGATATTGTTGAGCTGTTTCCGGCTCCCTGCCATGCTTCCAGAGAGGTGTATCGTCGATCTGCCCCGTAACGCTCGATCATATTGGACAAAGAATTGTCATAGAGGTTGTGGTCGACGTAATCGATGCGGTTATCCCATCCCCCCGGGTGATGGTACGTCACGATTTGGTGTTCGTTGCCCAGGAAAATATTGTCCCATATCTCAACGCCTTGGTGACCGGCGAGAGAAATGGCTGTTTTTGTGGCGAACACGTTGTTGTGAATCGCAAGGCCATCGTTGGCGGTTGTTGTCTCCCAGACAGTGGACTTGACGCCGGTCGGCACATTATAGAAAACGTTTTTATAAACTTCCTGATCTTTGTGTCCAGGGTTTCCACCGCCCGCTACCGAATAGATGATTCCGGTATCGAAAAGATCATGGAATACGTTATTCCGGATGATAGCGCCCTTTTGTCCCGACGAGCGCTTGTGGTAAACGCCGCGATAGGTTGTTGAAATGTCGTTGTTCGAAATGGTTGTGTGGTGCATATCGAAGCTGTGAACGCCGGCAACGTTCTGATTGTTCATCGTACCGCCGACATAGATGTGGTGTATGCGGTTGTGGTCCGCTACGCAATAGCCGCATCGATCAAATTTGATCCCACCTACGTTGCCTCCGGTATTGCCGTCCACATGGTGAATGTGATTGTTTCGAACAACGATTTTCTGGGTCGAGTCGGTGGTGTAGACGCCCCCCGCACGTGCATTTTTGATTTCAAAACCGTCGATGATGATATGGCTTCGACTCAGAATATAGAAACCCGCTCCCTGGTTTTTCTGATCGATGACCACATGATTGCCCGGAGCCGCTTTGTAGGTGATAGGAGCAGAGTCCGTCCCGGAGTTTTGCGGCTTTATGGCCTTCATCGATGAGTTCGGGTAGCCGGAGTAGAGCTCAGTATAGGTGCCCGTTTTAACCAGCACCGTTTCACCGGCACGCAGAGTCGATGCAGCTTTTTGGATCGTCCGCCAGGGGCTGGACTCGGAGCCATTGTTACTGTCGGAGGCGGCCGGGTTGCCGGCATCGACGTAGAAGATGTCACCCGGTGCGGACAGGGCGGCCTGTGTCCCCATCATCCAGATGAACAATGTGACTATGGTTGTCACGAGAGACTTGGTTATAAAGGAGTATTGCATGTTCGAGATTCCTCAATTGATGGCTTTGGTAACCATTTCGGAATAAGCGCTCTCGAGACCCTCAGAATTAACTGCCGTGACGACGAAGAAATATTTCACGCCGTTCACCAGGTTTTCAATCGTATAAGCGGTGAGTCCGGGGTTTGTGATTTCTACCATGAGAGGGTAGTCGTTGGCGGCATCACCATAGTGGATACGGTAGCTCTTCAGGTCGGTAAGGGCCGAGCCGTCAGTGTTGCCCAAAGGCGGTACCCAGGACACGGTGGCCACGCCGGAGCCCCCGTGAAGCGGGGAAGATATGGCATCTGCTATGGTGTCTTTATCTGTTCCGGTCACTGGATTTACATAAGGGGTGGCGTCGGCAGAGTTACCGCCACCGCCGCCTCCGCCGCATCCGGTAGCAAGCATTGTTCCTGCGAACACGACTCCGAGAACTGAACTGATTCGTATTAGGCGCACGTCGACTCTCCGTGGGGTTACGGTGAGCGGACTTTATCAATGCGCTTGGGAGCGACACGGCGGAGCTCGTCACACAGGCCCTGTGACGAACGTAGCGTTAACGAAACTGCTATTGTGCAGAATCCGACAGAAACGGTTGTTTATGAGGGCGCTGTGTTAGAACAGGAAGATTGGGGAAATGCGTCGGCCATGCGGTTTACGGCAGTGTCAATGATGGAAAAACACGTTTGGAAATACTCGTCATCGTGTCCGTAAGGATCATGGATATAGGGGCGTTGGGGATCGGCCCAAAGACCGAGCAAAGTGATTTGTGGATGCGTGAACCGCGCGGCAAGGTGCCAGGCCTGTTCAGGTTCCATTGCCGCGACCAAGTCGGTCTTCGACAATACTAGATGGTGGGGCGCTTTCGGCCTGTGTACACCTAAATCCAGTCCCCGCTTCGTCGCATTGAGGGATGCGTCAGGATCTGCCGAAGAAGCATCTGCCTGCAATCCGAATGAGTCGCTCCGAAGCCCGATTTGCACGGCACGGGCATGAGCGTAAGCACTTCGACAGATATTGCCCTTGCAGACAAAGACCACCCTCTGGACGATGTCGCAATCGATGCGGCGAAATCGATCCAGTCGGCCGCTGCGGAGAGCCAACAGTGATGACAGGTGTCTCAGCCACGCACGTTTTCCGCCGTGGCGACTACGAAATTGTTGTTCTATATAGCTTGGCAACATGGGGTTTGAGCATGCTATGACTGTAGGGGTTAACTGAGGTGGTTGTTTCTTTGGAGGTAGACTAGCGCAGGGAGGATGGTTCTGCCGCTTATGACTCGCCGGGTATTGCATTTAATCGAAACCTCGGGCCCGGGTGGGGCCGAACGCATGCTTATCAGCATGACTGAGGGGCTAAGACGACGCGGAATCGAGTCCTTCTGTATCTTGATAAAAGATGGTTGGCTGCGCGAGGTGCTTGAGGCGGGCGGGACGCCCGTCCAAATTATTCCGGTTAATCACGCACTCGACCTCAAGTGGTTGAGCCAAGCGGCCCGCTTGGTCGAAGACCGAGCCGTGGATGTGATTCACTCGCATGAATTCGCGATGAACGTACATGGCAGCCTTCTGGCGCGAATGACCGGCCGGAGGTCGGTCGCCACGGTCCATGGAAGAAACTACTACGGTGATCGCGCTCGACGGAGATTCGCCTATCGTCGTGTGGGGCAGTTGGCCCGGATGGTGGCCGTGTCCGAAGATATCCGCCGTCACCTGCAGGTTAATGTGGGTGTTCCGAAAACGAGGGTGGATGTGATTTCAAACGGAATCGATACAGAACGATTCCGGTTCGATCCCGACCTGCGAACTGAAACCCGGCGCCAGCTCGGCTACTTTGAGCATCCGGTGATCGGGGCAATAGGGAATCTGTATCCGGTGAAGGGCCATCAGGTTCTGTTGCGTGCAGTGGCGACGCTTTTGGAGAAATACCCCGATGCCAAGGTTTTCATCGCAGGGCGAGGAAGCGAGGAGCCTAATTTAAAGGGGCAAGCCAAGGCGCTGGGAATTGATCACGCTGTCTCGTTTCTGGGCTTTAGGGAGGATGTTCATGCACTACTTTGCGCCATGGATGTCTTCGTGCTCCCGTCGCTATCTGAAGGGCACCCGTTGTCGATTTTGGAGGCGATGGCGTGTCAAAGGCCGGTAGTGGCTTCGGCGGTCGGCGGCGTGCCGGAGGTGATAGAAAACGGAAAGCAGGGCTTGCTTTTTCCTGTAGCTGACCACGACGGGCTTTCCGAAGGGATTGGAAAGTTGTTGCAAGTGAGTGAGTGGGCCAGTGAACTGGCAGAAGCAGGCCGTCGCCGGGTTGTCGAAAAATACAGCCTCGATGCCATGCTGGATGCCTATTTGGGATTGTACGGGGCCAAAGAAAGTCCTTCGGCTGCGCTCGGGGAGAACTCGTGATGGTAACCCGCCCGTCGGCGATGATCCTTGATGGCAATGAAAGGAGTGCTCTCGCAGCAACCCGGGCGCTTGGACGGCGTGGATTCCGTGTGGTCGTGGGGGATTCTAAGCCCCGGTGCCTGGCTGGTGTATCCCGCTATTGTGGGGCGGCGTTCAGTTATGTCTCACCGGATGAGAACCCCCGAGGGTTCATCCGGTCATTGAAAGAGCGCCTGGAGCTGGAAACGACTGACTACCTCCTTCCCATGAGCGACTCGACGCTACCTCTGGTGCTCAGTGCCAAGGATGAATTGGCAAGTACCGTGCCTTTTGGCCCTCAGTCGGCATTCAGTACCTTGAGCCACAAGGGGGAGGTACTTCGGTTGGCTCAGGAAATGGGCGTGTCGGTGCCTGAAAGCCTTCAGATGGAACCCGGCGTCGACCTAAAACGGGTAAATGACGCGATCGATGCATTAGGCGGGTTCCCCGTTGTTTTAAAGCCGTGTCGGTCGCGCGTCTGGTCAGGTACCCGGTATTTGGCCGGAAAGGTCAAATTCGTCTCCTCTCGGCGTGAGCTGGAAACGATTGTGGAATCGGACCTTGCATTTCGATATGGCTCATTTCTGGTGCAGGAAGTTATCGAAGGATACGGCGCCGGTCTTTTTGTTTTGTTCGATAAAGCTTCCGCTGCCGCATGGTTCTCCCATCGGCGAATACGGGAAAGGCCCCCGGCCGGCGGCGTCAGTACGTTCTCGGAAAGTACATCGCTCAGTGCACCGTTACAGAGCGCCGCGGAAAAAATTTTAAGGCGGACAGGATGGCAGGGACCGGCGATGGTCGAATTCAAGGTCGCGCCGGATGGCGTCCCCTATTTAATGGAAATCAATGCCAGGTTCTGGGGCTCGCTGCAGCTGGCCATCGATGCCGGAATCGACTTCCCGTATTTGAGCTGCGCTCAGTCCGGAAAAAGTGGCGAACATTTTGAGCGGGTGGTAAGTGAATATGAGGTCGGCACCCGCAACAGGTGGTTTCTGGGTGACGTCGATCATCTCTATCTGATGCTTCGGGGCCGTGCGAGGCTTTCGAAGAAACTCGATTCCGTGAGGGCGTTTGTCACGACAATCAGCGATCGTCGAAGCCGCAACGAAGTTTTTCGTCTAGCGGATATCAGGCCAGGGCTTCTTGAGCTCGTGCAATATGTCGGGCGACATTAGCAACTGGTTAAACAAAGGGGATCGGCCGCGCGCCGAGCATCGGTGCGTAGCCTCCACCTCCATTAACCGAATTCACATCATCGGGTCTGCCGTGGCCTCTGGCGGTTTTAGTGATCATCATGTCGAGACAGCGGCTTCCGACCCCACAGGGAGACCGAGAACCTCGAAATAGAAGCCGCGCAGATGGCGGTAATAGGCACCTGCACCAAATTCAATAGAACGGTTTTTCCCGCGCTCGCCCAAGCGCTGGCGCAGGTCCGGATCCTTCAGTAAACGTTCAAGGCTGTCCGCCAGTCCATCGACATCCTCGGGCTCGAATAACAGCCCGTCAACGTTTGGTTCAATAATCTGCGGGATACCGCCGACCCGTGGGCCAATCCTGGGCTTGCCTGCGGTCATCGCCTCGATCAGGAAACGGCCCATGCCCTCGGTTCTGGAGGCAAGTACACAAATCCCTGAGCCTCTTATGTGTTCCGGCATATCACGGTGGTGAACGGCTTGGTGAAACTCGATCCGGGGGTGACCGGCAATATGCCGGTCCAGTAAGGTGCGGTCCGGGTACCATCCCAGGATCTTCAGGCGCCAATCGGGATAGGAATCCGAGATCTTCCTGAAGGCGGCAATCAGGATGTCAACGCCCTTTACGTAAAAGGGGAATCCGGCCAGGAGAACCACTTTCTCTTCAGGGCCTCCTGAAAACCCTTGCAAATTGATGTGATTATGAAAGCACGAGACTTTCTGGCTCCTTCGAAGAGCGTTCCGGAAGGGTTCCAACTGACCTGGATAGAGCGTTTTGATGCCTGAGCAACGTCGTAAAACGAAGCGGATAATGAATTCGTAGAGGCTTTTTCTGAGGCTCGCCTTCCTTCCCGAAACCTCGTCGACATACTGGATGTCTTCGGCATAATCGCCATTCACTTCCGTGACCATTTTTGCCCGCAGAATTCGAGCGGCGGCAATCCCCAGCATTCCGCTCTTTATCGGATCATAGGAAACTACCAAATCGACCGGTTCACCTTTAATCCGCTTTTTCAAGGCAGTGCCGATCACAAACAGTGCGAAACGGAGATTCACGGCCCGGTTGCGATGAATAGTCTGTAATCGGAACGAATCGTAGTGCCTGACTTCATTTTTGACGCCGGTTGTGAGCACATTGCCTTTGAAATCCTGAGATAGCAACGCCAATCGTTCTCCGAATTCATGATCGAGGTCGTATTTCGGACCAGGGAATAGAAGAAGGATGGAATGCTTCGCCATTGAGATACTCCATTTTCTAGCGCTTCAAGCAGGCCAAATTAAAGCGAAACAGCGAGGTTGATGTCCCTATACCTTGGTGTATTCCAATACGCGCGATGCGGTATGGGTCCGCACGGTTGCTGTTGCAACCATGAATGGTGGTACAGGCGCCCGAATAGTGCTTTCTGACAAGCTCTTCCGCCTCACTGGACCGGTCGCCGTTGGGGTAGCAGAAAAGGGGCGGTTTCACTCCTGTTTCCCGAGTGATTCGCGCGCCCGAATCCACAATTTCGTTCGATAGCGAGGATCTCGAAAGCGTAGCATTGAGGCGCTGATGTGTCCTTGTGTGGGAGCCCAGCTCGACAAGGCCGGAGGTCGCCATGCGTCGGACTTCTTCCCAGGATAGGAGTAATCGTGTTTTCGGCTGACCGAGTCCGGTGATGTTTTCAGCTGTCTCTATCCTCCGTCGGATGCGGGCGTCGGATAGCGACTTGGCGATAACAATCGCCCGGTTTATGGCTGAACGGGTCAAATGATTGGTGTCGGCGTTTCCCGGCAGGAGCTCTCGAATTCCGTTGAGATCGGGGTTGCAGCGTATGTCGGCGTGTTTCTCCACGATTAACCGGCTAAGCCGTTCAGGCCAGAACCACCGGTTCGTTCCGATGTAATCGGTTGCAAGGAAAAGGGTTGCAGGTATGTCAAAGTGCGCGAGCAAAGGAAAAGCGTGCTCGTAGTTATCGGCCCACCCGTCATCGAACGTGACCGCCACTGCGCTTTTGGGCAGTGGACGGCCCGACTGTGCCTGTTCAATCCAATCGGAAAGGTGCAGCAGGGTGTGGTGCTTCCTGAGAGTATCGAGCTGACGTGTGAAGGCGGTTGTGGAGACAGCCATGCCCGGCTCAACAGTAGGGTGCTCGAGTTCGTGAGGTGCCAGCACGCGGTGATACATCAGAACGATGAGCCGCGGAGGCCCGAACGGACGCCGATCCAGGCCCGTAGCCGAAACTACCGATCCGATGGAGTGCTTGATAAGTCGTTTCAGAACCAACCTTGGGTTTCCGTGGGTAAGTCCGAATAGAGATTGAATCCGGGTGCAGAGAAAATAGTCACTCGCTAAAGCACCGAACAGGTTACGTGGGGGTGGCTGCAAATCATTGATTTTGGGGACGCCGTAAATACATCACATCCCTGTAGGCTCGACGGCCGCATCCCTGCGGCCGACGCCCCAATTTCAATGATTTACGCCCTCCAAGTTTTTATCTGTTCGGTGCTCTAGTCCCTGATGTGATGGTGTATCAATATGGTAGATGTCCGCTTGTCTGTTCGCTACTTTGGCGATAGTGGACGATAGCCGCGGGCGTCGCGCTGTCTCTACCGAGAGAATACGGGAGCAACCCTGGTTATGGCTCCGGCGCTGCGGCTTATTCGAAGCGCTTCCCGTTGTTTGCGTGGCCTATGAAATAGAGCTATACGTGATGATGTATTTGGCAGTAACTCGTCCTGAAACGCTTTGCGGTTTGGTGAGGTGAAACTCAAATTCCAGACCGGCTAGGCATCGAATCACAAGGAAAAGGTTCGTGAACGAAATCTATCAGCAGGTCGTTGTATACGCGCGGGAAGCCCTGAGGTATCGGTGGCAGGCACTGGCAACTATCTGGCTGATTGCTGTGGCTGGCTGGATTGTTGTCGGCTCCATGCCCAACCAATATTCGGCGCAAGCGAAGGTTTATATCGATACGGATACGATCTTGAAGCCTTTGCTCCAGGGGCTATCCGTGGAGACCCCCAGTGTGAACGAACGACTCGGTGCGATGACCCGGATTCTGTTGAGCCGGCCCAATCTGGAGGATGTGGCCAAAAGAGTGGGTGTCGCCGATGCGGCGGAGTCGCCGGCAGAATATGAGAAAGCCCTCATCAGTCTCGGGCGCTCTATCGAAATCGAAGCCACACAGAGCGCAAACAATCCTCAAGAGGCGCCTGATATTTACACGATTACCGCCAGTCACGGCGAACCAAAGACGGCCAAGAAAATAGTCGTTGCGCTCTTGGAAACCTTCATGAAGAAGACAAAGGGCGACGCCCGTCACAATTCGGAGGTAGCCAACAAGTTCCTGACTCAACAGATAGAGGTTTACCAACAAAAGCTGCTTGCAGCGGAGAAGCGGGTTCAAGAATTCAAGCAGAAGCATGTTGACGTGTTGCCGGATCAGAGCGGCTCCTATTTTCAACGCTTACAGCAGGCCAGAGGGGCGCTTTCAGAAGCCGAGTTGGACCTGCGGCAGGCTAAACGTCGCCGGGATGAACTGGAATTGCAGTTGGACAAGGCAAAGGAGATGCGTGTGATTATCGGTCCGGATGGTCAGCCGGTAAGAACGCCTTTGGAAGAGAGGATTATGGCGCTCGAAAGCCGTCTGGATGAGCTGTCACTAAAATACACAAAGTTCCACCCGGACTACAGGGAGGCGAAAGCGACTCTTGAGGAACTCAAGCGCCAGCGGGGGGAGAACGACCAAGGAGCGGGAGCGAATCCGGTCGTCCAGCAACTCCAACTGACCCTGGGTGAAGCTGAAGCCGAGGTTGCCTCGCTGCAGGTGAAGCGGGATGAATATGCAAACCGGGTTGAGGCCCTGCGTAAGCAGACAAAAACACTTCCTCAGGTCGAAGCAAAACTGCAGCGGCTGACGCGCGACTACAATGTTCACAAGGATCGCTATGACGCTTTGCTGGAAAGAATGGAGGCAGCCAAGATATCGGATGACGTCGGAAAAACCGGGGAAAAGGTCAAATTCAAAATTATTAATCCGCCCCGGGAACCGGTGCTTCCTTCAACGCCCGATCGACCGATACTCAACAGCCTGGTCCTGATGGCATCGCTTGGCGCCGGCGTCGGGTTAGCGGCCGTCCTGTCTCAGGTGCGACCGGCAATCTACACACGCAGTATGCTGGAGGAAATCGGGGGCATGGAGGTCATCGGCAGTGTCTCGATGATTTGGAGTCCGGAGTACAAAAAGCAGATAAAGCGGGAGCGCTGGTTCATGGGACTTGCTTTACTGGCACTATTTCTCGCGTTTGGTGCCGTGACGATCACCCAGTTGGGCATGGTTGTGACCCCTCCGGGAGGCTAGTGCACCCGAACGAGCGGCAGTATCCGTGTGGTGCTTTTGGCTAGGTATTCAAACGTTCGATAGGGGAGATGGCGGTCAGTGGTCAAGGAGCGACCTGTCAATGCGATGAGCGTCGATGTGGAGGACTATTTCCACGTCTCTGCGTTTCGTCACGTAGTGAGACGGCAGGACTGGGACAGTCTACCGGCTAGAGTCGAACAAAATACCGATAAGCTGCTTGAGATATTTGATGGTCACTCGATAAGAGCGACCTTCTTTATTCTCGGATGGGTGGCGGAGAGGTTTCCCAATCTTGTCAGGCGTATCACCGATGGCGGGCATGAAATTGCATGCCACGGACAAAATCATTCGCTCATTTATGAGCAGCACCCCAGAACTTTTGTCGAGGAGACCCTCCGGGCTAAAACGGTCCTGGAGGATCAGGCGCAACGGGCGGTTATCGGATACCGGGCGGCCAGTTGGTCAGTAACCTCAAGATCGCTATGGGCGCTCGATAAACTGCACGAACTCGGCTTCAAGTACGATTCCAGTATCTTTCCTGTGCAAAGAGATTTGTACGGGATCCCGGAATCCTCACGAGAGGTGCATGAACGTCAGACAAAAAGCGGTCCACTTATCGAATTCCCACCTGCCACGACTCCCTTGATGAATCGAAATATTCCGATGGCAGGAGGCGGCTATTTCCGACTCTATCCATATTGGCTTACCCGGGCGGGATTGCGTCGGATCAATCAAATCGGAGCGCGTAGTTTCATTTTCTATATTCATCCATGGGAAATAGATCCGGAGCAACCGCGGCTGAGAGCCAGTGTCAAATCACGGGTCCGGCATTATCTCAATCTGAAACGATGCGAACGGCGCCTGCGCCATTTGATTGAAGATTTCCGGTTTGACACCGCAGAGAGCGTGCTGGCAAAACTCGGTGTTCTGGACCTCCATGGCGAAACGAGCATGGTTACTTCATATGATGCAGTTGCACGTGAACAGCATGAAGCCGTCGGAAAGAGTGGAAATTGGCCGAAACAGTCAGACCATCTGCAAACGCGCGAGCGATTTCGATGAAACGGAAATCCAAAGATGGAATGACTTTGGAAAAAGCCATGAGAGGGGGTCGCTTTATCATCAACTTGACTGGGGACGCCTGATCGAGCGCGTATTCGGTCACAAGACCCGGTACTGGATGCACACGAATGAGTCAGGTGAGCTGGCCGGTATACTTCCTCTTGTCGAGATCCGGAGCTGGATGTTCGGAACCTATCAGGTGTCACTGCCTTTCCTGAATTACGGTGGGGCTTTGGGCAGGGACGCGAAGGTCGAGAAGCACCTGATGCGAGAGGCGTGGATGCATGGCAAACAGCGCGGCATAGGACACATAGAATTTCGCGATGCGATCCAAAGGGCCGACGAGTTACCGTTCAGAACGGACAAAGTGGCTATGCTCAGAGCTTTACCGAGTGATGCGGATAAACTCTGGGGCGAACTGGCAGGGAAGCTGAGATCACAGATCCGCCGTCCGATTCGGGAGGGAGCGCAATTTATACTCGGAGGCCGGGAGAAACTCGACGATTTTTATCGAGTGTTTTCGCGAAACATGAGGGATTTGGGAACGCCGGTCTACCCAAAATGGTTTTTTGACGAGATTTTTCAAAGTTTTGAAACAAACGCATCATTAGGGATTGTCTACATAAAGGGTAAACCGGTCGCCGCCGGGTTGCTGCTTTTCGACGGCGACACGATGGAAATTCCATGGGCGTCATCGCTTCGTGAATACAACCGCCTGGGCGTCAATATGCTGCTTTACTGGAATGTCCTATCGGAAGCCGTCCATATCGGGGCAACGTGGTTTGACTTCGGACGCTCCACGGTTGAAAGCGGTACTTACCGATTTAAACGGCAATGGGGAGCGCAGCCAAAACAGCTTTACTGGAGCTATGCGCTTCCCGACGGAAAAGAACTTCCAAATCTCACGCCTCAAAACCGGAAGTTCGAGTATGCCATTGCGATTTGGAAACGTCTGCCAGTGAGTTTTGCTAACCGACTAGGTCCCGGGATCGTAAAAAACCTGCCGTAATTGGTCAAAATGACTGTTCGAGTCGCTTTTCTTCCAGGAAGGAATGTAAAAACCACGATGAATATGGGCTCGGGGCAAAAAAACTATGGATAAGTCCGTCAGTGTAGTGATTCCAACTCACAACATGGAAAAGCATATCGCCGCAGCGGTCACGTCGGCTCTGGAGCAAACTTATCCAATAACAGAAGTCGTTGTCGTTGATGACGGATCGACCGACGGTACTCCTCAAGTGATGAAGCAGTTTGAGGAGGATGAACGGGTAAAGTATTTCCGACGATCCAGAATGGGGCAGGGAAGGGCACGGAATCTCACGCTGCAACTGGCAGAGAGCGATTTTGTCGCGTTTTTGGATGCAGACGATCTCTGGGATAGGGAAAAGCTGGAAAAACAAATTCCACTTTTTGACGGGGATCCGAATATCGGCGTTGTTTACAGCGACGCGGTCGTTATGGCTGAGAATGGGGAGGTGGTGTCGCGTCCGGAGATACGACGATATTCCGGAAACATCACACGGAGGCTATTTGAAGGTAACTTCATTCCCATGTCTTCGGCCGTCGGCCGTAAAAGGTGTCTGGACTCGGTTGGCGGGTTTTCCGAAAGCCTGAATATGGGTTTGGACTATGACCTCTGGTTACGGGTCTCAGCGGTATGTACGTTTGTTTATGTGCCGGAACCCCTGATGATGTGGCGGCGATGGGAAGGTCAAACCTGTTCAAATAACTTCAAAGGTCGGCATGAGTCCGACCTCACGATAAGAAAGCGATTTGTTGAGCAGTTTCCGCGCATTGTTCCGGAGAAACTGATCAGAAGAACAGAAGCTATGTCATACCTGCAACGCGGTATTAATTACTTTCATCTCGAAAGAAACCGCGTTGCGGCGGCAATGGATTTCCTCACGGCGCTGAGGCGGCAGCCTGGATTGACGGGGGCCTGGAAGGGCCTGGTGAAGTGTATTCTTCCGACGGCCCAACGCGGTAGTTAAAGGGATGTGCCACGTATGTGCGGAATAGCGGGAATTCTGAATTTAAAAGAGGCAATGCCGAAGGTTGGCAGCCACGAACTGAGCTCGATGATTGGCCAACTGGCCCATCGGGGACCCGATGGGGCCGGCCTGCACCAGGAGGGGCCGGTAGGCTTGGCACACGCGCGATTGAGCATTATCGATTTGGAGGGCGGTAAACAGCCAATAAGCAACGAAGATGGTTCTGTTTGGGTGGTCGCCAACGGCGAGGTCTTTAACTTCCTGGAGCTGAGACAGCAGCTTATAGCAGCCGGGCACAGCTTCCGAACCGGGTCGGATACGGAAGTTATCGTACATCTCTATGAGGACTACGGGGAAGAATTTGTACATCAACTGAATGGACAGTTTGCGATTGCACTTTGGGATTCGCCGAACAACAAATTGATTTTGGCACGCGACCGGGTGGGAATAGCGCCGCTTTTCTATTCGGAGGAAGGTGGCCGTCTGTTCTTTGCATCGGAAATAAAGGCGATTCATTCGGTTCAGAAGCGAGGGCCACGCCCCAACCTCCGCGCGCTTGATCAGGTCATGACCTATTGGGCGCCGATTAGTCCCGGCACGATGTTCGAGGATGTCTATGAAGTGCCTCCCGGTCATTTGCTGACCGTCGGCAACGGTAAAACAAGAAGCCGTCGCTATTGGGACTGGAGCTATCCGAGCGACGGTGTTTACGACAATCGGAATGAAGACGAACTCGCCGAAGAATTACGGGACATCCTTTCCGACTCGGTTCGGATCCGCCTTCGAGCCAACGTACCGGTGGGGGCTTACCTGTCCGGGGGGCTAGACTCCTCGGCAATTGCCGCCCTGATTCGCGAGTCGGACACCTCACCGTTAAAGACATTCTCTATCGGATTTGATCAAGAAGGATACGATGAGTCTTCCTACCAGGAAGAGATGGTTGCGCACCTCGGGACTCAGCACCGGGCGTTTCAATGCAGCCTGGGAGATATCGCCACATCGTTTGCGGAAACCGTTTGGCATACGGAAAGCCCGCTGCTCCGTACCGCACCGGCACCGATGAAGATGCTGTCGGGTCATGTGAGGGATGAAGGTTACAAAGTGGTATTAACGGGGGAAGGGGCGGATGAGGTCCTGGGTGGTTACGATATTTTTAAAGAAGCGAAGATTCGCCGGTTTTGGGCGCGCAGACCGGATTCGGAAATGCGCCCCAGGTTGCTAAAACGTCTCTATCCTTACCTGAACCTGTCCGGGGGGCAGTCGCTGGCTTATCTGAAGCAGTTTTTCGGGCGGGGACTTCAAGAACCCGACAGCCCGTGGTTTTCACATATTCCTCGCTGGACGACTACCGAGGGGATTAAGAGCTTTTTTTCAGCCGGGATGCGGGAGCTGGCAACCTCTGACTATGACAGCGCCCATGCGCTAATACCGACCGGTTTTGAGAAATGGCACTGGTTTGAAAAGGCGCAGTACATTGAATCAAAAACCTTAATGGCCGGCTATCTGTTGTGTTCGCAAGGGGACCGAATGTTGATGGCCAATGGGGTTGAAGGACGATATCCGTTTCTCGATCACCGTGTCATCGAGTTCGCTAACCGTATTCGCCCCAGCCTCAAAATGAGGGGGCTGACCGAAAAATATCTTCTTAAAAAAGCGGTGGGCGATTATCTTCCCGAGCGTATTTCAAAACGCACCAAACAGCCGTACCGGGCTCCGGAAGCGGCACCGTTTCTGGGTGGTGAAAATCCGGAATTCCTAAGGGAAATGATTCAGCCGGAAAAATTGAAGGATTACGGTTATTTCGATCCCGATCGGGTGGGCCGGCTGGAACGCAAGCTGGCACGTGGTGGCACGCTAGGCTATAAAGATAATATGGCTTTTGTCGGCATCTTGTCGACGCAGCTTTGGCACCATTTTTTCATCGCAAATGCCGCAACGGCATCGGAACATCTCAACCTGCATGGAAGCGGAGAGCATAATGTCCATCGAGCATAACGTTCGCGCCTACATTCTCGATAACTTTCTTTTTACCGACGACGATTCTGCTCTGCAAAATAGTGAATCTTTGCTGGATCGCGGAATTATCGACTCGACCGGGGTGATGGAGCTGGTTGCGTTTCTGGAGGAAAAGTTCGGCCTCGGGATAGAAGATGACGAACTGCTACCCGAGAACCTGGACTCGGTCGATCAGATTGTCGGTTTTGTCAGTCGGAAGCAGGGCGTTGCCGCCAATGCCTGAACGAGTCGCATCCCGTATGCCTCGCGTTCAAAGACTTGTCCATGACGCCCTGATCTTGAGTTCAGCACGGACGCCCGACAAGGCTGCAGTTATCGCTGATGGAAAACAGTACAGCTATCGGGAGCTTCTGGACTCAGCGCAACGCCTCGCCGCAACCCTCAAGAAGAAAGGGGTGCGGCCGGGAGAACGGGTGCTCCTGTGGTTGGAAAACGGGTGGGCTGCCGCGGTATCCATCTATGGGGTGTGGATGGCAGGTGGTGTGGTGGCCGTTATCAATCCGCAGACCAAACCTGAGAAATTTCTGTTCATTGTCAGGGATAGCCAGGCGACCGCACTTCTCGGAGAACCCAGACTCATGGAACCGCTCGTCGGGAAAATTGAGTCCATGGATGGACTGCGGTATACGGGGGTGAACGGACATTCGTCTATTTACGAAAATTTCGATCAAATTCTTGAGAACTCCGCAGAACCTCTCTTCGAAACCGAGCCGGTTATAGCGACCGATCTCGCTGCACTTATTTACACCTCCGGCAGTACCGGTGAACCCAAAGGTGTCATGCACAGTCACCAGAGCATGGTATTTGCCGCGACCAGCATCATCGAATATCTACGCCTCTCGGAAGACGAGCGTATGCTCTGTGTGCTGCCTCTGGCCTTTGACTATGGACTTTACCAGCTTCTCATGTCGATCCAGCTGGGAGCGACTTTGATTTTGGAGAAATCTTTTGCATTTCCAGCGCAAGTGTTGGCTCGCCTGGAACAAGAGCAGGCCACGGTTTTTCCGGGAGTGCCGACGCTCTTTGCGAGTCTGGTTGACGGCTATCGGCGCAACGGCAAGACGTTTCCATTCGTAAAGCGGGTGACCAATACCGCCGCCGCATTGCCGGAAGGTTTGATTTCCGAACTGCGAGAGGTGTTTCCGGAGTCACTGGTATTCAGTATGTACGGTCTAACCGAATGCAAACGGGCGACCTTCCTTGAGCCGGAAGAGTTGGAGAATCGGCCCGGTTCGGTGGGTAAGGCGATTCCGGGAACGGATGCGTTCGTGTTGCGTGATGACGGCGCCAGGGCCGCTCCGGGGGAAACCGGGATCCTTCATGTGCGCGGTCCGCACGTCATGTTGGGCTATTGGAGACGTCCCGAGCAGACAGCGGAAATGCTTCGGCCGGGATTTTGGCCGGGGGAACGCATGCTTTGCACTCAAGACCTGTTTCGCTCGGATGCAGCCGGTTACCTGTATTTCGTTGGAAGAACTGACGATGTGATCAAAAGTCGTGGTGAGAAGGTCAGTCCGGTAGAGGTGGAGCGTGTACTTTGTGGGATCGATGGTGTCCGTCAAGCCGCTGTGATTGGAGTAGACGACCCGGTCTTGGGGCAGGCCATTTGGGCCTTCATCGAACCCGATCAAACGATAGAGATCAATGCCACGCGGCTTAAAGCCGGGTGTACGGAAAGGTTAGAGCCTTTCATGATTCCCAAGCGCTTTGAATTGGTCGAACGATTGCCTCGGACGGCAAACGGGAAGGTGGATAAACGTCGCCTTTCTGCCGAACGCGAGCAGATGACGACCGGAAAGGCGGCATCCAAGGAGGTTTGACTGTATGACAGGGATAACGGCTGCCGTGCCGGAACTTGGCTATGACGTGCTCCATATCGATCCCGCTGCGGAAGCGGGGCGTATCGGCGAGGGTATCCGGGAGCACCTTCGGACCAGTCTGAGGCGACGGGGCCTGGTGCTGGGCTTATCCGGCGGTGTGGACAGCAGCGTCTGTGCCGCGCTGGCGGTCGGGGCGCTGGGAGCGCAGCGGGTCTTCGCGCTTTTGATGCCGGAAGATGACGCCTCGGGCGAAAGCCTGGTAAAGGGCCGGATGGTCGCGGAACAGTTGGGTATCGGCTACGAAGTCCGGGACATCACGGCGACTCTGCAAGCATTGGGTTGTTACCAGACCCGTGATGATGCGATTCGACGGGTCTTCGCCGATTACAGCAGTGACTGGCGAAACAAGATCGTTATCCGCGGCGGCCGGGACGGGCGGATTAACCATTTCAACCTGGTGGTCCAATCGCCTGAAGGGGAGTTGTTCGAGCGGCGCCTGAGGATGGAGGAGTACCTCGAGATTGTCGCGGCCACCAACTACAAGCAGCGTGTCCGCAAGATGCTTGAGTATCACTATGCTGATCGTTTCAACTATGCGGTAGTGGGTACGCCTAATCGGCTTGAGTATGACCTCGGTTTCTTTGTAAAGAACGGCGATGGTTCCGCCGATCTCAAGCCTATCGCCCACCTGTTTAAAACGCAGGTTTATGCGTTGGCTGAGTACTTCGATATCCCGGAGTCAATTCGGACGGCACCGCCCAGCACCGATACCTACAGCCTTTCTCAAGGCCAGGATGAATTCTATTTCGCATTGCCGTATGGGGAAATGGATTTGGCGCTTTGGGCCTATGATCACGATCGGACTGCCCAGGAATTGGGGAACATCCTGGGTATCGGCACCGAAGGGGCGTTAAGGGTCTATGCCGATATCGAAAAGAAACGCCAAATGGCCAGTTATCTTCATGCCCCGCCCTTGCTTTGCGCCGACTGAGTCGGCTGTGCTCGATGTCTTATTGCTTCCGACTCGGTAGCAATCTGTCCAGGAGTTCGGCGGCGCGCCTTGCGCCGCCGGGTTCTCCCAATTTCCCGCGTACGTCCCTCAGGGCACCGACGGATCGGGCATGGGCTCGCGGTTGCAGAAGCCGTTCGAGTTCGGCGGCTACGCTGGCTGGTTTCGCATCGTTCTGGAGAAGTTCCCGTGCCACCTCGCGTCCGGCTACGATGTTGCACATGGCAATGTGTGGAAGCTTTATCAGTCGTCGCATGATCGCAAAGCTGAGGGGCGATACCTTGTACACGACGGTCAGGGGAACGCCCATCAAAGCCACCTCGAGCGTTGCCGTTCCCGAAGCGGTGGCGATGGCATCACAGGCGCGAGTGACGTCATAAAACCGGTTCGCCACAACCGTTACCTCAGCGCCACTGTTCTCCAGATAGGCATCGATTTCCTGACGATCAAAGCCCGATGACTGGGGCAGTAGAAACTGTACCGTGCCGATACGCGCCTGCAACAGCGAGGCGGCATCCAGCAGCAGGGGCAAAAGTCGCTGCAGTTCGCTCCGGCGGCTACCCGGGAACAGGCCGATGATCGGCCGGGCGGGGTCGAGGCCGAACGCGACGGCAGCCTCGTCGCGGGTCAAATCACTGCCGACCTCATCGACCAGTGGGTGACCGACATAGCGCACCGGTACGCCGTACTCCCGGTAAAATGCCTCCTCGAAAGGGAAAACCACCGCCATAAGGTCCACGTACTGCTGAATCGTATAGACCCGCTTTCGACGCCAGGCCCAGACTTGGGGACTGATGTAGTAAAAAACGGGGATACCCAACTGTTTGGCCGTCTTGGCGAGTTTCAGGTTGAAACCGGAGTAGTCCACCAAAACCAGCAGGTCGGGCCGCGCGCTTGCCAGGAGTCGGCGCATCCGTTGCAGAACGCCGTAGATGAAACGGAAGTGTTTGAGGACTTCGAATAGGCCGAGAACCGCCATATCCCGGCAATCCACCAACGTCTCTACGCCGGCGGCGCGCATGCGCGGTCCCCCGATCCCGAAAAACTCAAGATCGGGATGCAGTGTCAGCGCCTCTTCAACCAACCGCGCGGCCCGTGATTCACCGGAGGCCTCCCCGGCGACGATCATCACCCGTTTTTTAGTAACCACAGAGTTCACCGAGATCGATTTTCGTCTTCAAGAAAGCCGAGCAGGAAAAGGTAAGCCGCAAGACTCCCGGCGACTGAGCTCCCGTCTCTTGGCCCCTTATCCTCTCTGTATCTCTGTGGCGATATATCAGTTTCAGGCGAGGCTGTCACGGATGGTGCCGATAACGGTATCGACCTGTTCGTCGGTCATTTCGGGGAAAATGGGCAGCGAAAGACAACGGGCTGCCACCGCCTCGGCTTCGGGCAGTTCGACGCCCTTGCATACTTCGGCGAAGACTTGCTGCTTGTGAAGCGGAATCGGGTAATAGACGGCGCAGGCGATCTCGTTGCTGCGCAATGTTTCCATGATCTTGTCCCGATCCGCCGAAAGCAGTGTGTACTGATGGTAGACATGTCGGCCGATACCATCCTCGTGCGGCGGTGTGACCTCCGGCATCTCCTTCAACGCCTCGGTATAGCGATGGGCAACCCGGCGACGGGATTCGTTGTATCGGTCGATGCGCTTGAGTTTGGCCCTCAGGATGACCGCCTGCAGTTCATCCAGGCGACTGTTAAAACCTATTTCCGAATGGTGGTACTGTTTCCAGCTGCCGTGGTTGCGAAGGACCCGCAGGTGTTCGGCCATGGCATCGGAATTTGTCGTGACCAGTCCGCCATCACCGAAACCGCCCAGGTTCTTGCTGGGGAAGAAACTGAAGGCGCCGGCGGCACTCAAGGTGCCGGTTTTGCTTTCACCGATGGCGGCACCGAAGGATTGCGCGCAATCCTCGATAACCCTCAATCCGTGCTTCTCCGCCAGTGCATTGACGGCCTTCATATCCACGGGCTGACCGAAAAGATGAACTGGAAGCAGCGCACGAGTGCGCTCGGTAATGGCGGCTTCGGCCTTCGCCAAATCGATATTAAACGTGGCGGGATCGATGTCCACGAAAACCGGCGTGGCACCCACATAGCGGATCGCCTCGGCGGTGGCTATAAAAGTGAATGGCGTGGTGATCACTTCATCGCCCGGCTCGATACCTGCGGCGATCAGCCCCAGGTGAAGGGCGTCGGTCCCGGAGGCAACCCCAACGGCGTGTTTGGCCCCCAGGAATTCGGCTGTTTCCTGCTCAAAGGCCTTTACGTTCGGACCCAAAATAAACTGCGTTTTTTCCAGTGCTTGCAACAGACCGGTATCAATCTCGTCTTTGATGTCGAGATACTGGCCCTTGAGATCCACCATGGGGATCATGTCGGGAACTCCTTAAAATCGTTAGTGGTGACGTGTGACCATTTCGGTGATCCGGGTGGCTGTCTCCAGCGCCTGACATCCATCTTCACCGCTGACCACCGCCGGTTTCCCCTCCGCGATGGACTCGAGAAAGGCCTCGATTTCCGCCATGATGGCATCACTGCTTTCGAAGGCGGTCTCTTCACTGGTGATTTCCGGAATACCGGGAAACATCTCCTTCTCGCCCTTGCGGTGGATGCTGAGCGTTTTATCCTGGAAGTCGATTCCGATATAGGCATCATGCTGAAAGACGCGCATTTTCCGTTGCGGCTTCAGACTCACCCGGCTGGCGGTTACGTTGGCAACGCAGCCATTTTCAAACTTAATGCGCGCATTGGCGATATCGGTCTCCTCGGTGAGGACGGAAACGCCGTCGGCATGGATTTCCCGCACCGGGGAGCGGACCAGATTCTGAATAATCTCTATGTCGTGGATCATCAAATCGAGCACGACATTGACATCGGCTCCACGGGGATTGAAAGGGGCCAGTCGGTGGGATTCGATGAAAAGCGGATCCAGCAGTACATCATCCAAGGCCAAAATGGCGGCGTTGAACCGCTCCAGATGCCCCACCTGCAGGACTCGTCGATGCTGCCGGGCCAACTGCACCAGCTCTTCGGCCTGGGGGACAGTGGCGGTAATCGGTTTTTCGACCAGTACGTGGATGCCGTTTTCCAGGCACTCCTTGGCAACCTGGTAGTGCAATTGGGTTGGCACCACAATGCTGACCGCATCCACACGGCCGAACAGTTCGCGATAGTCGGTCAGGCCCTGGGTGCCCAACTCTTCGGCGACCCTTTTGGCCGCTTCGGCGTCGATATCTGTGACCGCCACCAGTTCGGAATGGGGCAGTGCGGCGTATTTCTGGGCGTGGAAGCGGCCAAGGTAGCCGACTCCGATAACAGCGGTTCGTATCATCTGCAAACACGGAAGGTTAGAAAAAAAGAGCCGCTTCGCGGCGGCTGGCCGCCTGTCGGACTCGGGTAATCGGCGGCGAGCCTGATGGGAGAGTGAGGCGAAATTCTATCGATTTTGGGAGCATAGTAGCTCTACGCAACGAAAAATCGAGGAAATTCGGACCGCTCTCCCGCAAGCGCAGCAGATTATTCCAGGTTCGGCGGGCGGCTAAATGGTCGCATTTGCCTGCTCGCAAATCAACGCGTGCTTCGATGGGAGGGGCAGGGTATTCTCCCCGGAAAAAGTTGCAAGGGAGGGGAATTCGCGTGTCTGTTCAGTCCAGTTTCGACTTTTCCGCCGGGTCCGATCGGCTCGCCGGGGTCGATGAAGCCGGTCGGGGGCCGCTTGCCGGTGCGGTGGTGGCGGCGGCGGTCATCCTCGACCCGAATCGCCCTGTTGAGGGACTCAACGACTCGAAGGTGCTCTCCGAAGCGGCCCGGGAATCTTTATACGAAAGAATCACCGCAAATGCGCTGGCCTGGGCGGTCGGCCGGGCCGAAGTGGAAGAGATCGACCGCATCAACATCCTGCAGGCTACCTTGAAGGCCATGGCCAGGGCGGTTGCGGGGCTCGGGGTGGCGCCGGACCATGTCCTGGTCGATGGCAATCAGTGTCCTCAAGTGCCGTGTTCGGTCGAATATGTCATTGGGGGGGATGCGCTGGTGCCGGCGATCAGTGCGGCTTCGATCGTGGCCAAGGTGACGCGGGACAGGGAAATGGCCGATTTGGACGCTTTGTTTCCCGGGTATGGATTCGCGAAACACAAAGGTTATTCCACGGCCGCCCATATGGAGGCCTTAAGCCGTCTCGGGCCGAGTCCGGCGCATCGCAGGTCATTTGCCCCGGTACGCCGGTTGCTTGACGAGGTGCCGGAAGCGTAGGTAAGGAGTCAGTGGGTTCGCGACACCTTCGAGACCAGCCGGTTGACGCGGCAGCCGATGTCATCGAACACGCGAATGATCCCCGCCTGCAGATCCTCCTCCTCCTCCCAAGATTCAGCCTGCTTTAGCCGCAGTTGGCTTAAGCGGTTTTTGGCGGCGTCGCGCCTCTCCTTGAGTTCCTGAACATCCCGAAAATAGCGACTACGTGTCCGTGGCCCGATTCGATCCAACTCGGCTTCCAACTCGTCTATCCGGTGTTCCCAGCCGTTGAGTTGGTTTTCGAGCCGTTGAATGGCTTCGTTCTGCATCGGCAATGTCCCCCGTCCCGAAATGTTCGATGCAAGTATAGGCAGGGCGCGGATGATTTTCCGGTTCACCGGGGACGGAGGCGGCTACTGGCGGCCGTTACCCCAACGATCGACGAGCTTGGAAAGGTAACGGTTTCGGGTAATGACCACGACTTCATCGCCGGTTTTTACGGTTGTTTTCTCCTCCACGGGAACAAAACGGTTGTCCCGGTAGAGGCACATCACCCGGGTGCTATCCGGCAGAGGAAGCTCTGACACGGCTCCTGCGTCCTCTTCACGGGCGGCGAAAGAGAAGACCCGCGCGTCATCTTTCAAAACGCCTGAGAGCTCCAGCAGGTTCATGCCGCGGGCCGTATCGGTCAGGGAATAGGCGATGGTTCGTGTGGGGATAATCGTGTCCTCCAGGCCGAGTTCGATGCAGATGTGCTGGAGTTCGGGATCTTCAATCTTGGTCACTACCCGCTTGAAACCGAGCGAACGGCCCACGAGGCTGGCGATGATATTCGCCTGATCATTGCCGGTCAGACAAAACAGGACGTTGGTATCGTCGGGTCCCGCCTCGCGCAAGATGGCCGGCTTGCTGCCGTCACCGTGGAGAAAGCCGCAGTCGAGTTCGGTGGTCAGGGCATCGATGCGATCCTTGTCGCGTTCGATAATAACCACATCGTGACGGCGTTCCAGCAACAGGCGGGTCGTCATTACGGTCAATGAACTGGCGCCTACGAAAACAATCCGCATCAGGTGCTCCTCCTGCCGAGCCAGCTCCCGGGGTAGAGTACGACCAGCACAGCCACGATCTCCACGCGTCCGGCCAGCATATCGAAACACAGTAACAGCTTGAGCGGGACGGGCAGTTCCGGCCCGGTGATGCCTGTGGACAGCCCTGCCGTGGCGGTGGCCGAGACGACCTCGAAAAGGGCCTCCACCGGATCGTAACCGTAGAAGATAAACGCCAACCAGGAGAGGAAGACCAGAAAGATGAAAAGGAGCATGTAGAGCAGAAGCCGCTCCACGGTACTCCCCTCGAGCTTGCGCTCTCCCCACCAGTGGGAAACGACGGCATGGCTTGCCAGCGAGGCACGGGTCACCAGCGAACGGAACAGTTTCAACAGCATCAATACCCGCATGAGCTTCAGGCCGCCCGCAGTGGACCCGACCGACCCCCCCACGGCCATCGAAACCACAAGGAGAACCAACACCGCGCCGGGCTGCTGGCCGAGGTCGAGGCTGGAAAAACCGGTGGTGGTCTGGGCTGAAAGCGCCAAGATGCCGCCGTGGTAGAGGGCATCCTCGATAGGCAGCCCCGACTGCTCGAGGAAGAGAATGGCCACCCCGAGTGCCAGCAGCAAAAGAATGGCCGCAAAGGCTAGCGGCTCGGGGTCGCGAAAGAGCTGTCTCCAGCCCTGCTGGGATGTGCGGAAGTAGAGGGGCAGGGAAATCCCGCCGGCAACTCCGAGTGCCATCAGGAGGTAAGCCGCCGGCCCGGAGAGGGGGGCGATGCTCGTGTCGAACGAGGAGAAGCCGCCCGTCGAGATGCCCGCGAGGGCATGGGTTACCGCATGCAGCGCCGGCACCGATAGCAAAACCAGGCCGGTAATCCCCAAGAGGGTGGCAGTCAGGTAGAACACAAAAACGCGCCGGGCGTAGATGCGGCTGGCCGCGGTTATTTCGTCGGATGCACCGTCCGGGGCGACAAGCCTCCGAAAAGCCGGACCGTGGCCCGCCATGACGGCCGCCGAAAGCACGACGATGCCCAGCCCGCCGTACCATTGGCTCCAAGCGCGGGCGACCAGGTAGGTCCGGGGCCTATCGGCGACGGAGCCCGCGGTGGAGAGTCCGGTCGTGGTCACACCCGAAACGGCCTCGAAGAGGGCATCGATGGGCTGCAATCCAGCGACCCAGAACGCGGGGGCGTTGGCCAGAGCCGCACCGATGAAGGCGAGCGCCGATATGGCGAGGGCTTCATTGATCTGAATGGATTCCGGTGCCGGTTGGCGGGTGGCTAACCACGCCACGGCAGCAACGAGTGAGCTGGTGGCTGCATAGGCCAGGGTGAGGTCCGACTCGCCAAAGAGTAGGGAGGCGCCGAGGGGCGGCAACATGAGGATGGCGAGAACGAAGCCCAACCGGCCCAGGTAAAAGGTGACGACCCGCGGGCGGATCGCGTAGGTGAGTGTAGAAAGCTGTTTACGCCTGGCCAAGCTCAGTTCTGTTCCTTTCGCTGGGGTTGCCGGTCATTTGAGTGGAAACAAGTTCAACCCCACGTTCTCTGCACATGCAGCCGTCACCGGGAGAACCAGTACCCGTCCAGTGTCAAGTCTTGTTGCTTCCGGGGCGATCCGGTAGCTTTCCGTGCCATGAAACCCACCTTCTGCCATCTTCGCACACATACAGAATACTCGCTGGTCGATGGCATTGTCCGAATCAAGCCATTGATGAAGGCGGCTGTCGAGGCGGGTATGCCGGCCGTTGCCCTGACGGACCAGTGCAATCTGTTCGCCCTCGTGAAGTTCTACGGCGCCGCTCAGGGGGCGGGGCTCAAGCCCATCGTCGGAGTGGATCTGTGGGTCGAGGACGAAACGGATGACCCGACCCGCGAAGGGCCGGGACAGCCCACCCGCCTGCTGCTGCTGTGCAAGGACGAGACCGGGTACCGAAACCTCACCGAGCTGGTTTCCCGCAGCTATATCGAAAACCAGCACGGCGGCGTGCCCATGATCAAGAAGGCCTGGCTGACGGCTGATAGCACCCAGGGGCTTATCGCACTGTCCGGCGGTCGCGAAGGCGATGTGGGCCGGGCCATTCTGGCCGGCAAGCGTGATATCGCCGCGAAACTGCTGACCTTATGGATTCGGCTGTTTGGAGATAACTTCTATCTGGAGCTGATGCGCACCGGACGGGAAGGCGAGGAAGATTACCTCCATGGCGCGGTGGAACTGGCCGCAGCGATGGGCGTCCCGGTGGTCGCCACCAACGATGTACGTTTCCTCGATAAAGGCGACTACGACAGCCATGAGGTGCGCGTTTGCATCCACGAAGGACGTACGCTGGATGACCCGCGCCGCTCCCGCCGCTATTCGGAGCAGCAGTATCTGCGCAGCCCCGAGGAGATGGCGGAGCTCTTCTCCGACATACCGGAGGCGCTGGAGAACTCGGTGGAGATTGCCCGGCGCTGCAACCTGGAGCTGAAGCTCGGCACCTACTACCTGCCGGAATTCCCCATCCCCGAGGGGATGACCATGGACGAGTACTTCAGCAAGGCTTCCCGGGAGGGCTTGGAGCAGCGCCTGGCGACACTTTTCGATACCTCCTCCCCCGATTTCGCCGAGATCCGCCGCCCTTATGACGAGCGCCTGGAGCGGGAGCTGGGCGTCATCATCCAGATGGGGTTCCCCGGCTACTTTCTGATCGTGGCCGACTTTATTCGCTGGGCGAAGGGCAACGGCGTGCCGGTCGGACCGGGACGCGGCTCCGGCGCCGGCTCCCTGGTCGCCTATGCGCTGACCATCACCGATCTGGACCCCCTGGCCTACGACCTGCTGTTCGAACGCTTCCTCAATCCCGAACGCGTATCGATGCCCGACTTCAACGTGGACTTCTGCATGGAGGGCCGCGACCGGGTCATCGACTATGTGGCGGAGTACTACGGTCGTGAGAAGGTCTCTCAGATCATCACTTACGGCACCATGGCCGCCAAGGCCGTGGTGCGCGATGTGGGCCGGGTGCTCGGACACCCCTACGGTTTCGTCGATCAGATATCCAAGCTGATCCCCTTTGAAGTGGGGATATCCCTGGAAAGGGCCATGGAGGAAGAGGAGCAACTCCGTGAGCGCTATGAAAGAGAAGATGAGGTCCGCGACCTCATCGACATGGCAAAGTCCCTGGAGGGCATTACCCGTAACGCCGGCAAACACGCCGGAGGCGTGGTTATTTCTCCCTCCAAGCTGACCGATTTTGCGCCGCTGTTCTGCGAGCCGGGCGGACAGGGTGTGGTGACCCAGTTCGACAAGAATGACGTCGAGTCCGTCGGCCTGGTCAAATTCGACTTCCTCGGTCTGCGTACCCTCACCATCATCGACTGGGCTCTGGACAACATCCGCCAGGCCAGCGGTGAAAAGGTAAACATCGCCACCATTCCGCTGGACGACCGCCCGGCGTTCGAATCTGCTCAAGGCCTGTCAGACCACGGCGGTGTTCCAGCTCGAGTCACGGGGCATGAAGGAGCTTATCGGCCGGCTGCAGCCGGACTCCTTTGAAGACATCATCGCCCTGGTGGCGCTGTTCCGGCCCGGTCCGCTGCAGTCCGGCATGGTGGACAACTTCATCAACCGCAAGCACGGTCGGGAGGCCGTCTCCTACCCGGACGCGCAGTGGCAGCACGAATCCCTGCAGCCGATCCTGGAGCCGACCTACGGCATCATCCTCTACCAGGAGCAGGTGATGCAGATCGCCCAGGTGCTGGCCGGCTACACGCTCGGCGGCGCCGACCTGTTGCGCCGGGCCATGGGCAAGAAGAAGCCCGAGGAAATGGCCAAACAGCGCGCGGTATTCGCAGAAGGGGCCGAGAAGAACGGCATCGACCCCGATCTGGCGATGAAGATCTTCGATTTGGTGGAGAAGTTCGCCGGTTACGGTTTCAACAAGTCCCACTCCGCCGCCTATGCGCTAGTCTCCTATCAGACGGCCTGGCTCAAGGCCCACTATCCCGCCTCGTTCATGGCTGCCGTTCTGTCGGCGGATATGGACAACACCGACAAGGTGGTTACGCTCATCGACGAGTGCAACAGTATGGGGCTCGATGTGGTGCCCCCGTCGGTGAATACCTCCGCCTATAAATTCACGGTCCGCGAGGATGGTGCGGTGGTCTATGGTCTGGGCGCCATCAAGGGCGTGGGTGAAGGGGCCATTGCCTCCATTGTCGACGAGTGCCGCCTCCACGGACCCTACAAGGATCTGTTCGATTTCTGTAAACGCGTCGATCTGAAGAAGGCCAACCGGCGGGTGGTCGAGGCGCTTATCCGGGCCGGCGCACTGGATGTCATCGGTCCCAATCGCGCCACCATGGCGGCAGCCCTGCCGGATGCGCTTCGCATTGCCGAAAAGCACCTCCAGAATGCCCAGGCGGGAATGGAGGACCTGTTCGGATTCGGCACGGGCGGTGACCCGGGCGAAGCGGCCTATCAGTACGAAGTCGTCCCCGAGTGGGATGACGACATCCGCCTTACCGGCGAGAAAGAGACCTTGGGGCTTTGGCTCACCGGCCATCCAATCACCCAGTACGAGGCGGAACTGCGGCGCTTCATCACCGCACCGATCGTCCGTCTGACACCGCAGAAAGGGAAAAATCAGGTGGTGGCGGGTCTCGTCAGTGGCATGCGTGTGATGACCACGCGCCGCGGCGACAAGATGGCCATCGTAACGCTGGATGACCGCACCGCGCGCATTGACCTGAAACTGTTTTCGGAAGTCTTCGAACGCGCCCGCGACAAATTGGGCAAGGATCGGCTGGTGGTCGTCAAGGGTGAGGTGGCGATCGACGACTACTCCGGTGGCAACACGGTCAGTGTCGATGAGCTTTACGAATTGGGCGAAGCGAGGCAGGCCTTCGGCCATGGCGTGCTCATCAAGGTCGACGGCGAATCTCTCGACGAATCGCTGATGGACGATCTCGCCGCGGCACTCCGCGCAAGCGGCGAGGGGCAGTGTCCGGTCGTTATCGATTACCGTAACGTCAAAGGGCAGGCCCTGGTGGCGTTCGGCGACGGCTGGCGTGTCCTGCCTTCGGAGGAGTTCCTGGTCCGTCTACGCCGTCTTTTCGGGCCGGATCGGGTACGCATCGATTACGACGGGGTATCCCGTCGCGACCTGCCCAAGGTGCCGACGGCACCTTCCCAAAGCTTGTCTGAAGCTTGAGCAGCGAGTCCCGGTAAATAGCCGTCCGTTGCTGGGCCGGGTCCCTCGGAAGTGGGTACGGGTAGCTATCGCCGCAGTGGGGGCGCAACCCTCAGGTCAGGTGGAAAGGAATTGGGCGCTCTCCAGGAAGAGGCGGACAATGCCGCTGACCAGAAGGGCGACGGTCACGGAAAGGATGACCGAAATCAGGGCGTCCCGCCGACCGATGGTTCTCAGCATTACGGCGAACGTGGAGACACAGGGGATGTAAAAGGTCAGGAAGATCAGAAAGGTGGTGATCTGTACCCAGTCGAGAATGCTCCCCACTTCGAATGTGCCAAGCGCCTGATAAACCATCAGCAGCGACAGTTCCTTGCGCAGGATCCCGAAGAGGATGGGGACGCCGAGTGCGACCGGCAGTCCCAGCCACCAACCGGTCACCGGTGTCAGGACGGTGTTGATGAAACTGTCGGCTCCGACGTGGCTCAGCAGCGCCAGTATGACACTCCCCCCCACCAATAGCGGCGTGACAATGGTGAGAATATCGCTGGTTCGCGCCCAAGTCGTTTTAAGAAGCGTTTGCCACGACGGCAATGCGTAGGGCGGGATCTCCTGGACCTGTCCCGGCCCCGTCTCGGGGTAGCGGCGGGCGAGTAGTTGACCGACCGCCGCGATGACGACAATCGTCAGAAGGAAGAGCGAAAGAACGCCGAATCCGCCCAGGTATTTGCCCGCCAGCGCCAGGATGATTGCCGAACGGGCGGAGCAGGGCACAAACGTAATCAGCACTGAGGCCACCACTCGCGCCCGTCCGCGGGTGGCGCCTGCGGCGGCGGAAAGAGCCGGGACGTTACAGCCGAGGCCCAGCAAAAAAGGTACGGCGACGCTACCGTGAAGGCCGACACGGTGGAAACCACGGTCGACGACGAAGGCGATGCGCTGCATGATACCGGCCTCTTCGAGCCCGACCAGCAGCATCACCAGCGGAATCATGTAAGGAATGACGATTCCCACCAGCCCGATAAGTCCGTCGAGCACGGCCCGACCCACCACGCCGATCGTCGACTGCGGTTCCCAGGTGGAGGCCCAGTCCATTAGCTGCGCGGCAGTCAAACTGTCCAGCCAGGCACTGACCTCGAAAACCACGAACAGTACGGCAGCGAATACGGCGAGGCTGCCCGCCAGTCCCCATTGGGGATGAAGGAAGAGCTCGTCGAGCCAATAGCGCCAGCCACCTCCCTCATGAGGTGCGCCGATACGCGTGACCGACTCAAACAGGCTGGCCGCACGGTGATGGCGATCGGCATGGAGCTCTTCATCCAGGGGGCGTGGCAGGGTCTGCTCCACCTCGGTCCTCAGGCGCTCCAGCTCCGGGGCGAGATCCGGAAAATGCTGCTGCACCTCTTCGCGGAAATAGCGATCGCCCACGGCCACCTGCATCAGCAGAAAAGGATGCGGCACCCGAAACGCCGCGTGAATATCGGGCCGGTTCAGGGCCCGGCTGAGTGGTTTGAGGGGTTCGCAAATGTGCGGGCTGGCCGGCTGGGAGAGCGGACACACCTTCTGACGTACCGCGTCGGCTGCCTTGGCGAACAGCTCGGAAATACCGTGTCCCATCAGTGCCGTGGTGGCTACCACGGGGATCCCCAATTGCCTGCTCAGGCTCTTGGTATTGATGTGCAGCCCCTTTTGGGCGGCCTCATCCATCATATTCAGGGCCAGCACCATGGGACGGCCCAGTTGCGAGAGCTCCAGGGAAAGCTCGAGGTGACGATCCAGCGCCGTGGCGTCGACTACCTGGATGATAACGTCGGGGGGAGCAAAGGGCGCCGGCGGTGCTTTCTGCTCATGGGCCGCCACAGGCGGGAGTTCGTCACCCCACAGCAGGTAGCGGAGCGCGACCTGTTCGTCATTGCGGAGCAGGTGAAGTGAGCGAATGCTCGGGAGATCGACCACCCGCGCCTCATCGAGCCCAATCTGCACGGAGCAGTCGCGGTAGGCGCGATGTGTCCCGCTCAGCTCGCCGGTATGGACGGAGGTGCTGGAAACCGCATCGAACAGCGTGCTTTTGCCACTGTTGGGCATGCCGATAAGGGCGATGCGCAGGCGGTGCTCGCCCCGAAACAGACGCACGGGGATGGGGATAACGGTTTCATGGGGGGATTTGGACATTCGGCACATTTTTGCTAATCCGGCTCTTCCGGTCCAGCGGAAGTCAAAAAAAATCGGCAGGAGCACTTGAGGGAATCCCGGAGGTCAATGGCGGTCCATACTTCAGACACAGGTTGGGGTACGGTATGTCCACGCGAAACCTCTACGATCTTATCCAGCCGCAGAATCCGGAGTCGGTCGAGCGGGAAGTCATCGCCACCATGCAGGCGATCGACCCGGAATTCGAGGCCTCGCGCCTGCAGCACCTGTATCGCGATATCGTGCTGCTCTTCCAGGGCCTCTATCCCGGGTATCGGGCCAGCGACGCCTGGTACCATGACCTGGAGCATACCAACGCGGTTTTCCTCTGCGTGGCCGCGATGCTGGACGGGGCGCACCACGACGGCATTCGGATCAGTTCCCGGGGAAAGCTGCTGGTACTCGCCTGTGCACTGTTCCACGATGTCGGTCTGATTCGTCGCATCGATGAACACGAAGGCAACGGAGCCCGGTTTACGGTGGGCCACGAGGGCCGCAGTATCGGATTCATGAGCGACTATTTCGGGAAACACGGTTTTTCGTCCGAGTCGATCACCGATGCGCACCACATCATTCTCTGTACCGTGCTGGGAAAAGGAGTGGCAGAGATCCCCTTTCGCAACGATGAAGTAAGGAGACTCGGCCAGATCCTGGGCAGTGCGGATGTGGTGGCGCAGATGGCCGATCGGGCCTATCTGGAAAAACTGCTACTGCTTTTTCGGGAGTTTCGGGAGGCCCGCATCCCGGGCTATGAATCGGAACTGGAGCTTTTGGAGAAGACGCCGACGTTCTATCAAAACGTCGTCAGACGTCGCCTGGACGACGAGTTCGGTCAGGTGGACACCTTTCTCGGTACGCATGCACGAGTCCGTTGGGGGCAGGACGAGGAGCCCTTCCACCAGGCCATCGAGCGGAATCTGCAGTACCTCCGTCGCATTTTGGCCACCGACAAGCCCCATTACCGAGAATGGCTGCGCCGTGGTCACATCGTCGCCTCGCTGTCGGGAGAGCCGCAGGAGCCCAAGGGCGAGGGCGCCTGAGCCTGAAAGGCGCTCTCTTCTCCTTACCCGAACTTCCTCGTGGGAGCCCTCTGGCCGACTCTCCCAGCGTTCCCCATTGGCGGCCTGAAACGGCCTGGATCGCCGCGAAGCCGGATGCGGTTTGTAAGCGATTCATTTAAACCGGTAAACTAGGCCCATTCCCGATAGTGAGATCGGTTGCGAAGAACTGCTCCTATGAATCTGAATTTCCTGGAATTTGAACAACCTATTGCCGAGCTGGAGGCGAAGATCGAAGAGCTTCGCTACGTCGGCGACGACAATGAAGTCAATTTGACGGAAGAGATCGCCAAGCTGCAGTCGAAAAGCCGCAGCCTCACCGAACAGATCTTTTCAAACCTCGACGCCTGGCAGGTGTCCCAATTGGCCCGGCACCCTCAGCGGCCCTATACCGAAGACTACGTGAAGCGCCTCTTCACGGACTTCGAGGAGCTGCACGGGGATCGAGCCTATGCCGACGACGCCGCCATTATCGGTGGGGTGGGGCGCCTGGAAGGCCGGCCGGTGATGGTCATCGGTCATCAGAAGGGACGGGACACCAAAGAAAAGGTCCATCGCAACTTCGGCATGCCCCGCCCCGAGGGCTATCGCAAAGCGCTGCGGCTCATGGAGATGGCAGAGCGCTTCCGCATGCCGGTGCTCACCTTTATCGATACACCGGGGGCCTATCCCGGCGTGGGGGCCGAAGAGCGGGGACAGAGTGAAGCGATTGCCCGGAATCTGTTTGTCATGTCCAAGCTCAAGACGCCGATCATCTGCACCGTCATCGGGGAGGGGGGCTCCGGCGGGGCTCTCGCCGTGGGGGTCGGCGATCGGGTAATGATGCTGGAATACAGCACCTATTCGGTCATCTCCCCGGAGGGATGCGCGTCGATTCTGTGGAAGAGCGCCGAAAAGGCATCGGATGCCGCCGAAGCGCTCGGGGTCACCTCGGAGCGTCTCAAACAGTTGGGCCTTATTGATCGGATTATCAGTGAGCCTCTCGGAGGGGCCCACCGCGAAGTCGATACCATGGCGGATCGTATTCGTATCGCCCTGGTTGAAAGTCTGGATCTGCTGGCGGATATTCCCATCGATAAACTACTGGAGCAGCGCTACGAGCGGCTGATGGGCTTCGGTAACTACGAGGCGAAAGGCTGATCGGACATGGCCGTCGGCCCGGAGTGGCTACTCGAACGGCTGCGTGAGCTACCGATACCGTCCCGCTACCGGGTCGCTTTCAGCGGCGGTCTGGATTCCACGGTACTCCTCCACATGATCGCTTCGATCCGGGACCGGTTGGCTGTCCCGGTCGAGGCCATCCATATCGACCACGGTCTGAATTCGCACTCCGGAGACTGGTCCCGGCGGTGCGAAGCCCTCTGCCGGCGTCTGGCCGTCCCCTTTCAAGCCATAAAGGTTGATGCGGCGCCCCGAAACGGCGAAGGACCGGAGGCCGCCGCCCGCAAGGCGCGCTATCGGGCCTTTGCCGAAGGACTGGAATGGGAAGATTATATTCTGGCCGCGCACCACGAGGACGATCAGGCGGAGACGGTTCTGCTCCAGTTACTGCGCGGCGCCGGTCTCCGGGGATTGTCGGCTATGCCACAGCGCCGTCGACTCGGAAAGGGTTGGCTGGTCCGCCCCCTGCTTACGGCCTCGCGTTCGGAACTCAGGGCGTGGGCCGAGGCGGCCGAACTGGACTGGATAGAAGACCCCAGTAATTTCGACACCGGCTTCGAGCGCAACCGCATCCGACACGAGATCCTCCCCACGCTTGCAGGGTGCCGCCCGGGTGCATCGCATTCGATCGCCCGCAGTGCACTCCACTGCGCCGAGGCATCGGATCTGCTCGACGAGCTGGGCGCAATGGATATGGAGAGCTGCGAAACGGCTCCCGGGGTTCTGGCGACTGGCCGCTTGCGGGCGCTGTCCTCGGCACGCACACGCAATGCCCTGCGGTTTTGGCTTCGCAGCCGGGGTCTCCCAACCCCCGATACTGCCAACCTCAATCGAATCATCGACGAGGTGATACCCGCAGCGGAGGATGCCGAGCCCGTGGTCCGCTGGACGGGTGCCGAGGTCCGGGCTTACCGGGGCGAGCTTTACGCCATGTCCCCTGTGGAGCCCGTTTCCCCCGATTGGATGATCAGATGGTCGGGAACCGGTGAATTGGTGCTCCCGGCCGGACTTGGCCGCTTGGCGCTGCGACCGGCACGGGGAGCGGGGCTGAAAGCCGGAGTATTTGCGCATCGCACCGTTTCCGTGCATTTCAGGAGCGGCGGTGAGCGTTGCCGTCCCGCCGGACGGGGCCACAGCCATTCGCTCAAAAAACTGTTTCAGGAAGCCGGCATACCACCTTGGGAGAGGGGGCGGCTGCCGATTTTGAGCGTGGGCGGGGAGACCGCAGCCGTGGCCGATCTCTGTTATGGCGAACCGTTTGCCGCCGCTTCGGGCGAAGCGGGAGTTGAAGTACTCTGGCATCGCGAACGCCATTGAAAAGCATTCCAAAAAAAACGACAATGAGCCCGGCCTTGGCGTCCCTTTAACCCACCGCTTGGTGGTGGTTAAAGGGCGGTCCCGGGCGCCGGGCAGTTCCCCTTTCATCCAAGACCCCGAATCTTCATGACGAAGTATATTTTTGTTACGGGTGGTGTCGTGTCTTCCCTCGGGAAGGGCATCGCTTCCGCCTCCCTTGCGGCCATCCTGGAAGCACGCGGTCTCAAGGTCACGCTCCTGAAACTGGATCCGTACATCAATGTCGATCCGGGCACCATGAGTCCGTTTCAGCATGGTGAGGTCTACGTGACCGAAGATGGCGCGGAAACCGACCTGGATCTTGGCCATTATGAGCGCTTCGTCCGAACGACCATGACCAAGCGCAACAACTTCACCTCCGGGCGGATTTACGAGAACGTCATCCGCAAGGAGCGCCGCGGCGATTATCTGGGCGGGACGGTCCAGGTGATTCCGCACATCACCGATGAGATCAAGCAATCGATCATCCGGGGCGCCGAAGGGGCCGATGTGGCCATGGTGGAGATCGGCGGTACGGTGGGTGATATCGAATCGCTGCCGTTTCTGGAGGCGATCCGCCAGATGAGCGTCGAGGAGGGGCACGATAACGTGCTGTTCATGCACCTGACGCTGCTGCCCTACATCCCCACCGCGGGCGAGTTGAAGACCAAACCGACTCAGCACTCGGTCAAGGAGTTGCGCTCCATCGGCATCCAGCCCGATATTTTGGTCTGTCGCGCGGATCGCATGGTGCCAGATGATGAGCGGCGCAAGATTGCGCTGTTTACCAATGTCGAGGAGCGGGCGGTTATCTCCTCCATCGACGTCGACAGCATCTACAAGATCCCACTCGTCCTGCATAAGCAGAAGCTGGACAGCATCGTCGTCGACAAGCTGCGACTGGACTGCCCGGAGGCGGACCTGTCGGAGTGGCAGGAAGTCGCCGATGCCATGGAGCATCCGGCACACGAGACCACGATTGCCATGGTGGGTAAGTATGTGGACTTGACGGAGGCCTACAAATCGCTCTCCGAGTCGCTGCTGCACGCCGGCGTGAAGACCCGCACCAAGATCAATATCATCTACATCGATTCCGAAGAGATCGAGGAGTCGGGCACGGGCTGCCTGGAGGGGATGGATGCCATCCTCGTCCCGGGCGGTTTCGGCGAGCGCGGGGTCGAAGGCAAGATCGAGGCAGTCCGCTTCGCCCGGGAAAAGAAGGTTCCCTACCTAGGTATCTGCCTGGGCATGCAGGTGGCGTGCATCGAATTCGCGCGCAATATGGCCGGTCTCCCCGAGGCCCACAGCACCGAGTTCGATAGAAAGGCCAAAGAGCCGGTGATCGCCTTGATCACCGAATGGATGGAGGCCGACGGCACCATCGAGACGCGCAGCGAATCCTCCGACCTGGGCGGCACCATGCGTCTGGGTGGACAGGATTGCCGGCTTGAAGCCGGCAGCCGCGTTCGGGAAGTGTACGGGCAGGAAGTGATTCACGAACGACACCGTCACCGGTACGAGTTCAACAACAACTACCGCGCCCGCCTGACCGAGGCGGGTTTGCAGGTCACGGGTATCTCCGGTCACGGCGACCTTGTGGAGGTGGTGGAGCTACCGGACCACCCCTGGTTCATTGCCTGCCAGTTCCATCCCGAATTCACCTCCACACCCCGTGACGGCCACCCGCTGTTCTCCGGTTTCGTGCGTGCGGCTCTTGAGTACAGGGAGCGGAGCGACGGCTGATGGAATTGTGCGGATTTGAGGTCGGGATCGACCGGCCACTTTTTTTGATCGCCGGTCCGTGCGTTATCGAGAGCGAAGCGCTGATATTGGAATCGGCCGCCGAACTCAAGGCGATAACGGAGCGGCTGGGGATTTCTCTCATCTTCAAATCCTCCTTCGATAAGGCCAACCGGACCTCGGCGGGAAGCCCGCGGGGCCCGGGACTGGAGGAGGGGCTTCGCATCCTGGAACGGGTGCAGCGCGAGCTGAAACTGCCCGTACTGACCGACGTTCACGAATTTACGCCCCTGGATGAGGTGGCGGAGGTGGCGGACGTGCTGCAAACGCCAGCATTTCTCTGCCGACAGACGGATTTTATCCAGGCGGTGGCGCGCCAGGGCCGTCCGGTCAATATCAAAAAGGGCCAGTTTCTGGCGCCCTGGGACATGTCCCATGTGGTTGAAAAGGCAAGAGTCACCGGCAACGACCAGGTAATGGTCTGCGAGCGCGGTGTCTCGTTTGGCTACAATACCCTTATTTCCGACATGCGCGGCCTGGCGAGCATGCGTGAGACCGGCGCACCGGTGGTGTTCGACGCCACGCACTCGGTGCAACAGCCTGGCGGTCAGGGTGGCCGTTCGGGCGGTCAGCGCCAATTCGTGCCCGTTCTTGCACGCTCGGCCGTGGCGGCGGGTATCTCCGGTCTCTTTATGGAGACGCATCCGGATCCGGACAACGCCCTGAGCGATGGGCCCAACATGTGGCCGTTGGGAGAAATGGAGCGGCTGTTGGGAACCCTCAAGGCGCTCGATGACACCGTGAAAAAAGACGGTTTCATCGAGCAGCCGTCATCGTGATGGAATCTAACAAGAAAACGAAAACGGGAAGGACGATGAGTACACTGAAGACCCAGATTCGCGACATCCGGGGTCGAGAAATCCTCGACTCTCGCGGCAACCCGACCGTCGAAGCCGATGTCTTCCTGACCGACGGGACCCTCGGTCGTGCGGCCGTGCCCTCCGGCGCCTCCACCGGTTCGCGTGAAGCCATTGAGCTACGAGATGGTGATGCAAACCGTTATCTCGGAAAAGGCGTTCGCCAGGCGGTCGACAATATCAACGGAGAGATCCGCCGAAAACTGGTCGGTTTCGATGCCAATGATCAGGAAGCCCTCGACAACCTGCTAATCGAATTGGACGGTACGCCCAACAAGGCGCGTCTCGGTGCCAATGCCCTGTTGGCCGTCTCGCTGGCCGCCGCCAAGGCGACTGCAGCGGCTCACGAACTGCCGCTTTACCGCAGTCTGGCCCTGGCACAGGAATTCACCATGCCGGTGCCGATGATGAACATCATCAACGGCGGCGCCCATGCGGACAACAGCGTGGACCTGCAGGAATTCATGATCATGCCGGTCGGTGCCCCCAGCGTGGCAGAGGCGGTTCGGTACGGTGCAGAAATCTTCCATGCCCTGAAAAAGGTCCTGGCGAGCAAGGGAATGAATACGGCGGTGGGCGATGAAGGCGGTTTTGCCCCGGACCTGCCCTCCAACGAGGCGGCCATCGAGGTCATCCTCGAGGCGATTGATCAGGCGGGCTACACGGCCGGCGAAGACATCATGCTGGCCCTGGATGCCGCCGCCTCCGAGTTCTACAAGGACGGCAAGTATGTCCTTGAGTCGGAGGGCAAGAGTCTCAGCTCCGAGGAGTTCGTCGACTATCTGGCCTCATGGGTGGATAAGTACCCGATTATCTCCATCGAAGACGGCATGGACGAGAGCGACTGGAACGGCTGGAAGCTCCTGACCGAGCGTCTGGGCAACAAGGTGCAGTTGGTGGGCGATGACCTGTTCGTCACCAACACCGAAATCCTCAAAGAGGGTATCGAGAAGGGCGTCGGTAACTCCATCCTCATCAAGGTCAACCAGATCGGCACGCTGACGGAAACCCTGGCGGCCATCAACATGGCCAAAGAGGCCAACTACACGGCGGTCATCTCGCACCGTTCCGGTGAGACGGAAGATACCACCATCGCCGATCTGGCCGTGGCCACCAATGCCGGTCAGATCAAGACGGGCTCGCTCTCCCGCTCCGACCGCGTGGCCAAGTACAATCGCCTTCTTCGCATCGAGGAGGCGCTGGGCAACAAGGCCAGCTACCCCGGCCGCGACGCCTTCCACAACCTTTCGTGATCCAAATCTAAACACTGGGATTGCCCGGGGCTACGGCTCCGGGCATTCTAGTCTCCATCATGAGACTGCTCGCCACCATCCTTGTCATTCTGCTTGTCCTCCTTCAGTACAAGCTTTGGTTGGGAGACGGCGGATTGCTCAAAGTTCGTCAGCTCAACCAAGCCGTTGAATCCCAGACTGCCGAAAACGAGGCGCTCAGTGAACGCAACCGGGCGCTCGAAGCTGAGGTCCGCGACTTGAAAAAGGGCCGTGATGCTATCGAAGAGCGGGCCCGTACCGAACTGGGAATGATCAAAGAGGGCGAGACTTTCTATCAGGTGGTAGAAGATTGAGTCCTCTTCTGTGACGCAAAACGGCTTCGAATACCCATGAATTCCAGTAAACGGCTTCCCGAATGGTGGGCTGTCGTCCCTGCAGCGGGCGTGGGCCGGCGCATGGGCGGCGAAAGGCCGAAGCAGTATTTGGAGCTGCACGGCCGTCGGGTGATTGATCACACATTGGGCCGGCTGGCCGCCCATGCCGGGCTGCGCGGGCTGGTCGTGGCCATTGGCGCCGAGGATGAGTTCTGGAGGCCTCCCGACTTGGCCCGGCCGCTGGAGACGGTGATCGGCGGCGACGAGCGCTGCCACTCCGTCCTCAACGCTCTCGAACACCTGGCGGACAGGGCGGGCGAGGACGACTGGGTGCTCGTGCACGATGCGGCCCGTCCCTGTTTGAGGGGCGAGGATATCGACCGCTTGTTGTCGGAGCTCTCTGAGCATCCGGTGGGCGGCCTGTTGGGATTGCCGGTGGCCGATACGGTTAAGCGCACCGATACCCGCGGGGAAGTCCTGGAGACGGTCTCTCGAGAGGGCCTCTGGCGGGCTCTGACCCCCCAGATGTTTCGTCTGGGTCTGCTGCGTCGCGCCTTGCGCGAGGCCCTCGATGCGAACGAATGGGTCACAGATGAGGCGGCGGCAATCGAACGGGCGGGTTATCGGCCCATGATGGTTGAGGGCCACGCGGACAATATCAAGATCACCCGCCCCCAGGACTTGGCCCTGGCGGCGCTCTATCTGGCTCAGCAGGAGGAGTGATGAGGATCGGCCACGGTTATGATGCGCACCGCTTTGCCCGGGGACGTCGTCTGGTCCTGGGAGGCGTCGCAATCGAGTTCGAGCGCGGCATGGCGGCGCACTCCGACGGGGATGTGGTCCTTCATGCCCTTTGCGATGCGCTGCTCGGCGCGGCGGGACTGGGTGATATCGGCAAGCATTTCCCCGACAGCAGTGACGATTTCAGGGATATCGATAGTCGTATCCTGCTGCGCCATGTGGTCCAGACCATTGACGCTGAAGGCCTGAAGGTTGGAAATGCGGACCTGACGATCCTGGCCCAGGCACCCAGACTCGCCGAGCACATCGAAGGCATGCGCGCCAATATCGCCGCGGACCTCGGTGTCGAAGTCGGCCGAGTGAACGTCAAGGCGACCACGACCGAAAAGATGGGTTTTACAGGCCGGGAAGAAGGAATTGCCACCCATGCGGTGGTCTTGCTGGAAGAAGAGCGCCCGTGACAGCCTATTCCCTTGACTGGGCCTTTGCCCACGGTGGACCTGCCGGAACGGGCCGCATCCGCACGGTGCCCGAAGATTTTCGGGTCGACGAAATCGCCCTGGTCACGCCCGATGGCGTTGGCGAACATGTTTTGTTGCAGATCGAAAAGCGAAATACCAACACCGACTTCGTTGCCCGTGCGCTGACGAAACTCGCAGGTGTGCGGCCGGTGGATGTCAGTTTCGCCGGGCTCAAGGATCGCTATGCCGTCACTACACAGTGGTTTAGCGTGCGCCTGGGTGGCAAGGAGGAGCCGGACTGGTCCGCGCTGGAGAGCGAAGAGGTGCGGGTACTGGAGACTGCGAGGCATGGGCGTAAACTGCGCCGCGGGGCGTTGAAAGGCAACCGGTTCAGGCTGGTTGTGCGCGATGTTCAGGCCGATACGGAGAAGCTGAAGGGGCGCCTTGAGACCATCAAGGCACAGGGTGTGCCGAACTATTTCGGCCCGCAGCGCTTTGGACGCGGTGCTGCGAATCTCGAGCGGGCCGAGGCGCTGTTTCGCGGCGATTTTCGCGAGCGAAATCGCCACAAGCGGGGACTGTACCTGTCAGCCGCCCGTTCGGCGCTATTTAACAGCGTGCTTTCCGCCCGGGTCCTAGAAGGTACCTGGAACCGACCGATTCGCGGGGAAGTTCTGATACTGGATGGCCGCAGCGGCGTTTTCCTCGGCGAATCCGGAGACGGTACGCTGGGTGAGCGTGTCGAGGCGGGGGAGATACATCCGACCGGACCACTCTGGGGCGAAGGCAAGCGGATGCCGACCGAGGAGGCGTTTGAACTGGAAGAGACGGTGCTGTCTGAGTTCGAGGTTTTCAGAAAGGGTTTGGAGGCGGCGCGACTCAAACAGGAGCGCCGGGCACTTCGCTTGTCGGTCCGTCAACTCGAGTGGGAGCACCGAAACGACATGCTCGAAATCGCTTTCCAACTCGACTCCGGAACCTATGCCACCACGGTGCTCCGGGAACTCCTAAACGCCGAGTAAAGAGTTTCCCTGCCGTTTTGCTCTTCGGTCCTTCCCTGGACCATTGGCAGGGGGTATGACGACGGCCTGTTCCGGCTCGATCGAAACGGCCGCGACTACCGGACCATCACGTTGGTGGGAGGGTTCGGTGCGACCCTGAGGCAGCCGACAGGTTGGGTGGAGATCACCAGTGCGTCCAGATAGCGTTCCTGATCCGCGGGCGATCCACCGTTCCAGTAGTTGGAAAACATGACGGAATTAATGCCGTAATCGTCCCAACGACCGACCCAGTCCAAATCGGAGCGGCTCGCCTGGAGCTTCCCATCGATTCGAAACTCGAAAACCCCGTTCTTCTGCCCGGGGGCATTGAGCTTGACGTGGGTTTCCACGCAGTGCCAGCGGCCAGCCTGCAAAGGCGTCACGCCTTTTCGGGCGCCTAGCCAGCTGAAATTGCTGAAGTCGTTGGATTTTGTCGTGACCAGTTGGTCATAGCGGACACCCGATACCGGGTCCATCTTCAGGTAAGCCCGATCATTCGAGTCGGCCCAAAGATGCGCAATCATGGCCTGAGCGCGGTTACGGTTGGCGACGATGCTCGCCCGAGTATGCTTGCTCGGGTATCCAATGAAGCCGTCTTGCAGCTTGGTGTAATAGCGCCAGTAGATTTCCCTGAAATTGGAACCCGTATGGCTTTGGCTGCCGAGCGGGTTTCGACCGAAGTTCCTCGTCAGCCAGCCGGCGCCTACCTCCCCGGCCTGATAGCGGATCCTCAGGGCGTAATCACCATGGGCGCTTTGGGCCGAGGTTCGCCGGAAATCTCCGTTGTTATCGTTAAACTCCGCATAGTTTTCCGCCGTCGTCCCGCCCGGACCCAGATCTTCATTCTCGAAACTGTCGCACCAGAGGACCCCCGGATCGGGATTACTGCCCTTCGGACAGAAGCTTTCCGCGGCCGATGCATTGCCGATGGACACAGCGAAACCCAGAGCCAGAAGCAAGGGGGGAAGAAATGTGCGGGGCGTCGACATTGAAACATTCTCCGCTAGAGTCGATTGAGATCGTTCTCGGGAAGAGGAAGCGAACCAACCAGCCAAATGGAGTGGGAAGATTAGCGGGGTCTATCTCCCGGTGTTGCCGCATAGTTCGCAAAAAGGAGGCAATATTCGGCCGGGGCCGAAAGCATTTGGATTTCTTTGAAAAGGTTTGCAGTTTTAGCTCTATTCTCGACGAAAGGGCTATTCAATCTATACTAACTGGCAGCGTCAGTCGCAAAGGATGATTGTGGCTGCGTTCCCGATTCGGATGGAAAACACGGATGTTTTGACAATGATTCCGGTGATACTCGCAGGCGGAACGGGAAGCCGCCTTTGGCCCCTGTCGCGTTCCTCGCACCCCAAGCAGTTTCTCCCCCTTATGGGCGACAAAACCATGTTGCAGACCACCATCGAGCGGCTGGAGGGAATCGATGGCAGGAAGGCGCCGACCATCGTTTGCAACGATCAGCACCGTTTTCTCGTGGCCGAACAGCTGCGTGAACTCGGTATTGAAAACGGCGGTATCATCCTCGAACCGTTCGGACGCAATACGGCTCCCGCCATTGCCGCCGCTGCGCTGGCCGCCCGTGAAAGAAATCCCGATGAACTGCTCATGGTCCTGCCGGCCGATCACTTAATGCTTGATACAGTCGCATTTCGCAAGGCGGTCCAAACGGCGGCCACGGCAGCTGAAGATGGTGCCCTGGCGACTTTCGGGATTGTTCCAACCAGACCGGAGACCGGTTACGGCTACATCGGGACGGTCAAGGGGGGGGGCTGTCGCGGGTTTCCCATTTCATCGAAAAGCCTGATGCCTCGACGGCCGAGGAGTGTCTGGCCTCGGGAGATTATTACTGGAATGGCGGCATGTTTCTGTTCCGTGCCGATCGAATTCTCGAAGAGCTGGACTTGTGGGCACCGGAGGTCGTCAAGGCGTGCTCTGCCGCCTATCACTCGGGAAGCCGTGATCTGGATTTCACCCGGCTCGATCCCGATGCTTTTACAAACTGTCCGAATATTTCAATCGACTATGCCGTGATGGAGCACACCGATTCGGCGGTGGTCGTTCCTCTGAGGGGGGCTGGAGCGACGTAGGATCCTGGTCTTCGCTCTGCGAGGTCGAAGATACCGACGAGCGCGGCAACGTGATCAAAGGTGATGTTCTGACTGTTGATACAACCGGGAGCTACATCCGTGCCGAAGAGCGGCTGGTGGCGACAGTTGGCCTGAAGGATTGCATTGTGGTTGAAACTCCTGACGCGGTTCTCGTTGCCGACAAACACCGCAGCCAGGAAGTGAAGGAGGTGGTCAAGCAGTTGAAGGCCGCTCAGCGCGAAGAGTGCGATTTCCACCGTCGTGTCCACCGGCCGTGGGGTTGCTATGAGGGTGTGAGCCGGGCCGAGCGCTTCCAGGTGAAGAAAATTGTTGTAAACCCCGGCGCCGCGCTCTCACTTCAGATGCACCACCACCGGTCCGAACACTGGATTGTCGTACGGGGCACCGCCAAGGTCATTTGTGATGAAGAGAGTCTCCTCCTTAGTGAAGACCAGTCGACGTACATCCCCTTGGGGACAGTCCACCGACTCGAAAATCCGGGCAAGATTCCCCTGGAGCTGATCGAGGTCCAAACGGGAAGTTATCTGGGTGAAGACGATATCATCCGTCTGAAGGACGATTACCAGCGTAAGCCGGACAATGGCGGGAAAGCGTAGAGAATCCGATATGTCGGGACGACGGTTGGACATCGGGCAGGTCATGGCTGATAGCGGGGTAAAGTTCGGTACCAGCGGTGCCCGCGGGACAGTCGATGCTATGACCGATGAGGTCTGCTACGCCTACACCTCGGCTTTCCTCCAGCACTTGGAAAAAAGCGGACAGCTGAAATTCCCGACGCTGGCGGTCGGTGGTGATCTGCGTCCGAGCACGCCCCGCATCATGGAAGCCGTTGCGATGGCCGGGCGCGACAGAGGCTATCGCATCATCAACTGCGGCTTCGTGCCTTCGCCCGCCTTGGCACTCTACGGCCTGGAAAAAGACCTTCCCGCAGTCATGGTCACCGGGAGCCATATCCCCGATGACCGCAATGGCTTGAAGTTCAACAAACCCACCGGCGAAATACTCAAAGCCGACGAGATCGCGATCCGGGGTCAAACAGTATCGATACCGGAAAACCGTTTCGGCAAGGAGGGTGCACCACGGTCGAAATTAGGGCTGCCGGAGGTGGATTCCACCGCATTCGAACGCTACGTTGAGCGCTACTTACGGTTCTTCCCGGCGGGGTGCCTCACCGGTTTGCGGGTCGGTGTGTATGAGCATTCGAGTGTCGCGAGAGAAACCCTTACCGCCGTACTGTCGGGGCTCGGTGCCGAAGTGATCGGCTTGGGGCGGTCTGACATCTTTATCCCGGTGGATACCGAAGCCATCCGGACGAAAGACATCGAACTGGCTCGGCACTGGTCGTCCGAATACGAGCTGGATAGCATCGTATCGACGGATGGGGATGGCGATCGTCCCATGGTCAGTGACGAAATGGGTCGCTGGTTACGGGGCGACATCACCGGCATTCTTTGCGCCCGCTATCTCCGTGCCGATACGGTGGTCACGCCGATCAGCTCCAACACCGCGGTGGAGATGACGGGGGAGTTCACGGAAGTGGTGAGAACGCGCATCGGTTCGCCTTTCGTGATCGAGGCGATGGAGTCGGCGTGCGCCCAAGGAGCGAAATGCGTGGTCGGTTACGAGGCGAACGGCGGATTTCTGACGGCAACGTCAATCGAGATTGAGGGGCGCGCCCTGGCCCCATTACCGACCCGGGACGCGACGATTGTGCCCGTGATTGTGTTGCTGTCGGCTCGGGAGTCCGGCGGTGTTTCCCGCTTGCTTTCGACGCTGCCGGGGCGGTACACGGCCAGCGATCGCGTGAAAGCGTTTCCGGTGGAATGGGCGAGGCATAAACTGGAGGAGCTCAAACCCAATCCGACGGCCAATTTGAGACGCTTCGAAGAAGTCTTCGGATTTTGCGGTTTTCCGATCGCCTCGGATAGCACTGACGGGCTTCGCGTCACCTATGAAAACGGCGAAATCATTCATCTTCGCCCATCGGGTAACGCGCCGGAAATTCGCTGCTACGTGGAATCGGCATCCGAGGACCGTAGTGCCGATCTGCTGGCTCGCTGCATGCAAAGGATGGAGAGCTGGAAAACTGAGCTCGTCAACTGAAAGTACGATTGGGACGAAATGCAGCGGTCATTTCCGCCACTTTGTCTCGTTCTGCATTAACGGGACGTTTGACCGAACTGCGCCACCAACTGACTCATACCGCTCGACATTCCCGCCAACTCATGAGTTGAGGTCTCTACCGCGTGCGCGTTTTCGGCCGTCGTATCGGCGGCATCACGGATCGCCGTTATGGAGCGATTAATCTCGTCGGCAACACTGCTTTGCTGCTCCACTGCGCTGGCTATATGGGCGCTCATTTCGTTAATGCGTCCAACCGCATCGGTAATGGCCTGCAGAGAGCGGACGGCCTCTCCCGCCTTGGATAGGCTGGCCTCGGATTCGGTGCGGCTGGCCGACATCACCTCAACGGCTTCCTTGGCGGCGGACTGAAGGGCCTCGATGATTTGTTTTATCTCCAGGGTGGAATCCTGCGTCCGCGCTGCCAGGGCGCGGACCTCATCGGCGACCACCGCGAATCCGCGGCCCTGTTCTCCGGCCCGTGCGGCTTCGATAGCGGCGTTCAGAGCCAAAAGATTGGTCTTTTCGGCGACGTCCTGTATCACCTGCAGTACGGTTGACACGTTCGCCATGTCGAGGTCGAGTCGATGGATCGCCTCGGCGGCGGTATGCACGGCCGCGGCGAGGCGTTCGATCGAAGCGGTGGTCTCCTTCACGACGGTGCGGCCGGAACCCGCCTCCTGATGTGCATCATGAGAGGCGTTTGCGGTCTCCTGGGCGCTGCGGGCGACCTCCTGGATACTGGCCGTCATCTGGTTCACGGCGGTGGCCACCTGCTCAGTCTCCCCTTGCTGGCGCCGGATGCCCGAATTAGCCGACCGGGCCGCTTCGGAAAGACGCACCGCATTCTGGGAAAGCACGTGCGTGGCATCATCGATGCGACCGATCACGCCGCTTGCACGGGCCTCGAGCATTTTCATGGCGAGGCGCATTTCGCCAAGCTCGCCCATGTCGCCGGTATAGACGTACTGGGCGACCGGGTTGCGAAAAATCCCCCGGGCATGGCTCACCAGGAGATGGAACGGGCGAAAAAGGCGATAAATACCCACAGTGCCTATCAGTAAAGCCGCCATAACGGGGGGAAGAGCAGTGGCCGCTGGAACGCCACTTGCCGTGAGCCCCGCCAGCAAAACCGCCAACGTCGCCGCAAAGAGCAGGGTGATGCGCGTGTGCAACCGGTAGGGGGGCCGCCGCAGAGCAGCGGGGTTTTCTCCCCGATTCAGGGCCGTGTAGAGCTCATCGGCACGCTTGACGGTTTCCCGTTCGGGCTTGCGGCGCACTGACTGGTATTCGACGATACGACCGTTTTCGTGGATGGGCGTAACAAAGGCGTCGACCCAGTAGTGATCGCCGTTTTTGCAGCGGTTCTTGACGACGCCCATCCAGGAGACCCCTTTTTGGACGGTTTCCCAGAGGTCGGCAAAGGCGGCCTGGGGCATGTCCGGATGGCGGACGATGTTATGGTTCTTTTTGAGCAACTCCTGTTCGGAAAAGCCGCTGATCTCAATAAAGTCTTTGTTGGTGTAGGTGATGATGCCTTTGGGATCCGTCGTGGAAAGGATGTTGACCTCATCGCCGAATGTCTGTTCCTTCCCAGAGACCGGGTAGTTCTTTTTCATTCACCCCTCCTTGACGTGCTTCATGGCAAACCACGCTTCCGGATGGCAACTCGCGGAAGTTGAACGCGCTAACCCGGTGGGGGAAATAGGATTTTTGAATTGTCGGGTTCGCGGCTCCAACATAACACCCGTTTGGATCGGGTGTATAGCCAAGCCTTGCCCCCGGACTGGCGCTACTGCAAGCGGCGGTAGCCGTTTTCGAGGAAGAAGTGGTCAGCGGGCCCGCCGTAGCAGGACATAAATCGCCCCCGTGCCACCGTCGACCGGACGGGCGGAGGCGTAGGCGAGCACCTCTTCCCGCTGCCGTAGCCAGTGGGCCACTTTGCCTTTGAGGATTGGCTCCCGATTCATGGAGCCGTTCCCCTTGCCGTGGATGATGCGAACGCAGCGGATATCGCACCGACGACACTCAGCCAGGAATTCCACGATGGCCTGCCGCGCCTCTGCGGATGTGAGGCCGTGCAGATCCAATTCGGCTCCGACGCTGTACTGGCCCCGGCGAAGTTTGCGAAAAACCGTATGCTGCAGCCCCGGACGGGCGAATAGCAGCTCATCGCCGGTCTCCAGATCGGCGGGGTCCAGGGGGTCGGAAAGCAGGTCGCGAATCACTTCCGTCTCGTCGCGTTCCCGTTGCAGGGGCCGAGGGCGGGGGCGCTGTCGGTGGGGTAGTACACGATCGTTGCGCAACGGCACGACGTCCCGCACCGTTTCCCGAAAAAGGGCCTGCTCCTCTTTTGTAACTCGGAATTTGTTCGCCATGACTTGGTCCTTCTGCACGCCGATTCTACCACGGCCCTTATCCGGCTGCTTCCGCCCCTCTGTTCGGGTATAGTACGCGTCTTTGAGAGACGCGTAAGTCAACAAGGAATGAAGATTCTCGTCAGCAATGATGATGGCTATCAGGCGCCAGGCCTGCGCTGTCTGGCGGACTCCCTTCAGCATTTGGGGCACGTCACGGTTGTAGCCCCCGAACGGGACCGCAGTGGGGCCAGTAATTCGCTGACACTGGAGCGGCCGTTGCGAGCGGTTCCGGTGGAGCCTGACGTGATTCGGGTCGATGGTACTCCGACGGATTGTGTTCACCTTGCGGTGACAGGCTTTCTCGACGAAGAGCCCGACATGGTGGTCTCGGGGATAAACGCCGGGGCCAACATGGGGGACGACGTCCTCTATTCCGGAACCGTCGCCGCTGCCATGGAAGGGCGTTTTCTCGGGCTTCCCGCGATTGCGGTCTCCCTGACCAGTCACCGTCCGAAACACTTCGAAACCGCTGCCCGAGTGGCCGTCGAACTTATCAAGCGCCTGCGCGAGGCGCCGCTGCCTGCGGATACGATCCTCAACGTGAACGTGCCGGACGTGCCGTGGGAGGCCCTGGAGGGCATTGAGGCGACGCGATTGGGCCGGCGCCATAAGTCCGAACCGGTGATTCGTGATACCGATCCGCGGGGTCGGACCATCTATTGGATTGGTCCGGCCGGAGCGGAGCAGGATGCGGGACCGGGGACCGACTTTCATGCAACCCGAAACGGTCGCGCCTCGGTCACGCCTATTCAGGTGGACCTCACGCGGTACAATGCCGTTGAAGCCATCGGGCATTGGTTGCCCTCTCTGGGGAAATCCTGAATGAACCACCACGCGGGCATTGGTATGACCTCCCAGCGCACCCGCGAACGGCTCGTGCAGCGGCTGGTCGATCGGGGCGTGGCCGATGCCCGTGTACTGGACGTCCTGCGCAGCCTGCCCCGGCATATCTTTGTCGATGAGGCCCTGGCAACCCGCGCCTACGAAGATACCGCACTACCTATAGGAAGCGGTCAGACCATATCGCAGCCCTACATCGTGGCCCGCATGACGGAACTGCTGATGATCGGGGAGCCCAAAAGGGTGTTGGAGGTGGGCTCCGGCTGCGGCTATCAGACCGCGGTGCTCGCCCGCCTGGTGGACAGCATCTACAGCATCGAGCGGATTGACCCCCTTTATCACAAGGCCAGGCGCCACCTTCGCGAGCTTTCCATCTACAACGTCTCGTTGCGTCTGGGCGACGGCTACGCCGGCTGGTCCCAGCATGCGCCTTTTGATGCCATTCTGGTGGCCGCGGCGCCCCCTGAAATCCCCGAGGCGCTGCTTGCGCAGTTGGCGGACGGGGGACGGATGGTGCTACCGGTGGGGGAGGGGGAGCAGCAGGAACTGGTGGTGATTACCCGTCGCGGCAATGTCTGCGAAAAGGAGGTCGTCGAATCGGTGAGCTTCGTTCCGATGCTCAAGGGCATGGTCGGCCGTTCGCGGGTGGCCGGCTGATGTTCGCCGCGATCTACGAACGGGTCATGCGCTGGGCGGTTCACCCGCACGCGCCTCGCTACCTGGCGGGAATGAGTTTCGCCGAATCCTCGTTCTTCCCCGTACCGCCGGATATGATGCTGGCGCCGATGGCCCTGGCCAATCCTGCCAAGGCGTGGCGGTATGCGGCCATTACCACCGTGGCCTCGGTGGTGGGGGGCCTGTTTGGCTACCTTATCGGACACTTTCTGTTCGAACTGATCGAGCCGCTACTGCACGAAGCCGGCTATTGGCACAAGTACCAGGAGGTGCGCGGCTGGTTTTCCGAGTGGGGCTTCTGGGCTGTGTTCCTTGCAGGCTTCTCCCCGGTGCCTTACAAGATCTTTACCATTGCCGCCGGCGTGATCGGTATGTCCCCGCTGGCGTTCGCGCTCGCCTCGCTCATCAGCCGCGGAGGGCGATTCTATCTGGTGTCCGCGCTGATGGTGTGGGGAGGGGAGCGGATGGAGCGCACCTTGAGGAACTACATCGACCGCATCGGCTGGGTGACTGTCGCGATAGCGATTATCGCGTATGTGGCATTGAACGGTAGTAATGTTTAACGGATGGTTCAGAGTCCTTGTCCTGACGAGTGTCCTGCTGGGCCTTGCGGCTTGCAGCATGCCCCGGACGCGGGACCCGGGATATCACCATGTCCGGCCCGGGGATACACTTTATTCGATAGCCTTCGACTACGGCCTGGACTACCGCGAGGTCGCCCGTTGGAACCGTATCAGCCCCCCCTATCGCATCTATGCCGGGCAGCAGCTTTCATTGATTCCGCCGGGCAAACAGAAGCTTCAGCCCCTGGCCTATTATTCGAAGCCGGTGGAAGACAAGTCCGTAGGGGCCTGGACGCCGTCTGAGGGTCCGAGTCACAGCGAACCGACGACCCACTCCCAACCCGTCAAGACCCCGACACCATCCCGCAGTCGCCCAACTCCCCCCAAAAAGCGGCCGGTTGAAAAAACCCGAGCGCATCCCAAGAGTCAAAATGTGACCGCCCCCACAAAATGGGGATGGCCAACGACCGGGAAGGTTGTCAGGCGCTTTTCCCTGAAGCAGGGTAAAAAGGGCATCGATATTCAGGGCCGGACGGGGCAGCCCGTCATGGCGACTGCCGGAGGCGATGTGGTGTATAGCGGTAAAGGCCTGATCGGATACGGGAATTTGATCATCATCAAGCACAGCGATGCCTATCTGAGTGCCTACGGCCATAACCGCCGCCTCCTGGTCAAGGAAGGGGAGCGGGTCAAACAGGGACAAAAAATCGCCGAAATGGGGCAGAGGCCGAAATCAGGGTCTATACTTCATTTTGAGATCCGTAAGAACGGACGTCCTGTTGATCCCATTCGTTATTTGCCGACCAAACACTAAGGATTTCATATGGCCAGAAAAGTCTCCATGAAGTCGAGGACTTTCAAGCCTACCCCGAGGAGAACTCGGAGCAGCAAGAAGCAGCTTCTGAGGAGGAGGAGGAGAAAAGCCAATTTACGGCCGGGGATGTGCCCGATGGCCAAATGGATGCAACACGGCTGTACCTGAGCGAAATCGGTTTCTCGCCGCTGCTCTCGGCCGAAGAAGAGGTCTTTTACGCGCGCCTGGCCCAGAAAGGGGATGAGAGCGCGCGTAAGCGGATGATCGAGTCCAATCTGCGGCTGGTCGTCAAGATTGCCCGCCGTTACCTGAATCGGGGCCTGGCGCTGCTCGATCTCATCGAGGAGGGCAATCTCGGGCTCATACGCGCAGTCGAGAAATTCGATCCCGAGCGCGGTTTCCGTTTTTCCACCTATGCGACCTGGTGGATCCGGCAGACCATCGAGCGGGCCATCATGAATCAGACCCGAACGATTCGCCTGCCGATCCATGTCGTCAAGGAGATCAACGTCTATCTGCGGGCGGCGCGCCAGTTGGCCCAGAAGCTGGACCACGATCCGACCCCCGAGGAGATTTCCGAGGTTCTCGACAAACCGGTCGAGGACGTCAAGCGTATGCTGAGCCTCAATGAGCGGGTGACGTCCGTGGACGTGCCGCTCGGCCGCGACGCCGACAAGTCGGTACTGGACTCGATTCCGGACGACAACAACATCGACCCTTCCGACCTGCTTCAGGACAGCAACCTCAAGACCAACATCAGCGCCTGGCTTTCCAAGCTCTCCGATAAGCAGCGCGAAGTGGTCGAACGCCGCTTTGGTCTACACGGGCACGATGTGAGCACCTTGGAAGACGTTGGCAACCAGATCGGCGTAACGCGTGAACGTGTTCGCCAAATTCAGATCGAAGCCTTGCGCCGTATGCGTGAAATCATGGAGAAAGAGGGCTACAGCGGCGAGGCACTGTAACCGGGCATCGAAAAAATAACCACAGAGGATGCGGGGGCTGGCCCTCTGCGTCCTCTGTGGTTTTGTGTTTTCAGGTCTGAAAACGACAAGACCAAAAAAGGCGCCCCGATCATCGTATGACCTCTACGGCTTGCCCGTCTCAGGGAATCAGCAGCGCTGCGGCAACACGGCGGCCCTCGGCGGCGAGGACGTTGTAGGTTCGGCAGGCGGCGCGAGAGTCCATGACCTCCAGCCCCACGCCGCGTTGGGCGAAAACGGCGGTGATTTCCGGCCGCGGAAACCGCAGAGACGGCCCTGCCCCAAAGATCACTACCTCCGGTTCCAAAGCCGCCACCTGCTCGAAGTGCTCGAGCTTCAGATCGTCCAATTCCTCCGGTGGCCAGTCTTCAACCAGGGTATCCTGGGTAATAACAAAGCTGCGGGTCAGCTGTTTGCGGCCCCGATTTTCCACATTGGCCTCGGATGCGGGTAGAGCGACGGTGATTTCGCCTTCGCTGTATCCGTGGATCGCATAGCCGGTCGCGGTGAGGTCCTGGGCGAATTTCATGGGTGTTCCGGGCGGTGTTTGGAGTCGTCGTCAATTGACAGGAAACGCACACGTTCAGTAATGTTAGCAGCTTTCCATTCGCCGCCGCGAATTCGCGCGGACGTCGTCCATCAATCCCATATCCGGTACGCCAGACTTGATTGAAGAATTCCATAGGATCAAGCGTTTACCTCCCTATGTCTTCAATATCGTCAACGAGCTGAAGGCTAAGGCCCGGGCCGCGCGGCGAGGACATCATCGATTTCGGCATGGGCAATCCCGGATCAGCCGACGCCGCAGCACATCGTCGACAAGCTGGTGGAGGTGGCGCAACGCGACGATACCCATCGCTATTCCGTGTCGCGGGGTATCCCGCGGCTGCGCCGGGCGATCACCCGTTGGTACAAGCGATCGCTACGACGTCGATCTGGATCCCGAAAGCGAGGCGATCGTCACCATCGGCTCCAAAGAGGGCCTGGCCCACCTGGCGCTGGCGACCATGTCGGTCCGGGCGATGCGGTTCTGGTGCCCAATCCGGCCTACCCGATCCATCCTTACGGCTTCGTGATCGCCGGGGCGGATATCCGCCATGTGCCGCTTGTCCCCGGGCGTGGACTTCTTTGCCGAGCTGCAAAAGGCGATCAAGGACTCCTGGCCCCGAGCCGAAGATGCTGGTGCTCAACTTCCCGGGCAACCCAACGACCCAGTGCGTGGATCTGGAGTTCTTCGAAAAGGTGGTCGCGGTCGCCCGCGAGCACCAGATCTGGGTGGTGCATGATCTGGCCTACGCCGATCATCGTGTTCGACGGCTACAAGGCGCCGTCGATCCTCAGGTGCCCGGGCGCCAAGGAGGTGGCGGTGGAGTTTTTCTCCCTGTCCAAGAGCTACAACATGCCGGGCTGGCGCGTCGGCTTCATGTGCGGCAACCCGAACGCTGGTGGCGGCCCTGGCGCGGATGAAGTCGTATTTGGACTACGGCATGTTCACGCCCATCCAGGTGGCCGCCATCGCTGCTCTGGAAGGGCCGCAGGAGCTGCGTCGAGGAGATCCGCGAGATGTACCGCAGCCGGCGCGACGTGCTGTGCGACGGGCTGAACGCCATCGGCTGGGCGGTGGAGCAGCCCAAGGCGACGATGTTCGTCTGGGCGCCCATTCCCGAGCCCTACCGGCATCTGGGCTCGCTGGAGTTTTCCAAGAAACTGCTTGCAGGAGGCCAAGGTGGCGGTCTCGCCGGGCATCGGCTTCGGTGAATATGGCGACGATCACGTCCGTTTCGGCCTGATCGAAAACGAACACCGCACCCGCCAGGCCGTGCGCGGCATCCGCGAGATGTTCCGCTAAGGATCGGCCTGCTGCTGACAGAGGCGGAAGCAGAGAACGATGTGAATCGGTCAAAGGTGGGCCTTCTGGGCCTGGGTACCGTCGGCGGCGGCACCGTCAACGTCCTGCATGCGCAATGCTGAAGAGATCATGCGACGCGCGGGGCGCTGCCATCGAGGTGGTCCATGCCGCTGCCCGCGACTTGAACAAGCCGCGCATCTGCGACACCGAAGGCATCACGCTGACCACGGATCCGAACGAGGTGGTGGACGACCCGGAAGTGGATGTGATCCTGGAGCTGATCGGCGGCGAGGGACTGGCCCGCGATATGATGCTGCGCGCCATTGAAAACGGCAAGCACGTCGTCACCGCCAACAAGGCACTGATCGCCAAACACGGCAACGAGATCTTCGCCGCGGCCGAGGCCAAGGGCGTGATCGTCGCTTTCGAGGCGGCGGTGGCCGGTGGTATTCCCATCATCAAGGCCCTGCGTGAAGGGCTCGCCGCCAACCAGATTGACTGGTTGGCCGGGATCATCAACGGTACCGGCAACTTCATCCTGACGGAGATGCGGGACGAGGATCGTGATTTTGCCGACGTCCTGGCCGAGGCGCAGCGCCTTGGCTATGCCGAAGCGGACCCCACCTTCGATGTGGAAGGCATTGATGCGGCCCACAAGCTGACCATCATGGCCTCCATCGCCTTCGGCATGCCGCTGCAAGTTTGATGAGGTCTATACCGAGGGCATCACCCACGTCACCCGCGACGATGTGACGTTACGCCGAGGAACTCGGTTATCGCATCAAGCACCTGGGTATCGCCCGGCGGACCTGGAACGGGATCGAGTTGCGTGTGCACCCCACGCTGATCCCCGAACGGCAGCTGATCGCCAACGTTGACGGCGTGATGAATGCCGTGGTGGTGAAAGGCAACGTGGTGGGTCCGACGCTCTATTACGGCGCCGGTGCCGGTGCCGAACCGACCGCATCGGCGGTAGTGGCGGACCTGGTTGATGTCGTGCGCGCCGATCTCGTGTGCCCCGGAGAGCCGGGTGCCGCATCTGGGTGTTCAACCGGATTCGCTCGCGGATGAGTCGATTCTCCCCATGGACGAGGTCGAAACCGCCTATTACCTGCGCATGCAGGTGGTCGATCGCCCCGGCGTACTTGCCGATCTCACCCGGACCTTCGCGGACCTCGATATCTCCATCGAGGCGGTGGTTCAGAAAGAACCGCCGCCGGGTGAAAGTCTGGTGACCATCATTCTTCTGACGCGCACCGTGCAGGAGCGGCAGATGGTCAAGGCCATGGAGATCTTTGGTGAGATGGATGCCATCTTCGGCGACGTCACGCGCATTCGTCTCGAATATCTGCAGTAGTTTTGTGAACCACGGAGAACACCAGGCAAGGGCAGGCCGGTCGGCGTGCCCTTGCCTCGGCAGGTGACGGACCGAGCCGTCACGCCGTACAATCGCATCCTCTGTGGCCCTCTGCGGTTTAAGTTACAGGAACAAACACATGCCTTTTCGCACTCGCTATACCGGTCTGATCGACCGCTACCGCGACCGCCTGCCGGTCCATGACGATACCCGAATCATCAGCCTGGGCGAGGGTAATACCCCATTGATTCGGCTGAACAATATTCCCCGCGAATTGGGTAAGGACGTGGACATCTACGTCAAATACGAGGGGCTCAATCCGACCGGTTCGTTCAAGGACCGCGGCATGACCATGGCGGTCACCAAGGCGGTGGAAGAGGGCTCCAAGGCGATTATCTGTGCCTCTACCGGCAACACCTCGGCGGCCGCTGCGGCGTACGCCTCGCGTGCCGGAATCACCGCCTTCGTGCTGATCCCGGACGGCAAGATCGCTATGGGCAAGCTGGCCCAGGCGATGATGCACGGTTCCGTGGTCATTCAGATCAAAGGCAATTTCGACGACGGCATGCGGCTGGTCAAGGAAGTCGCCACCGAAGCCCCCGTAACCATTGTCAACTCCATCAATCCGTACCGAATTCAGGGGCAGAAAACGGCTGCCTTCGAGATCGTCGAAGAACTCGGCGGTGCGCCGGATTTCCACTGCATCCCGGTCGGCAACGCCGGCAATATCACCGCCCACTGGATGGGATACACCGAATACAAGGATCACGGCATCGTCAACACCACCCCGACCATGGTGGGCTACCAGGCTGCAGGGGCGGCGCCGTTCATGCGCGGCGAAATGGTGGATGAACCGGAAACCGTCGCCACCGCCATCCGTATCGGCCATCCGCAGAGCTGGGACAAGGCCTGGAACGTCAAAAAAGAGTCCGGCGGTTGGTTCGATGAGTGCGCCGACGAGGTGATTCTCGAGGCCCAGAAGTGGCTGGCCGAGAAAGAGGGCGTATTCTGTGAACCCGCGTCCGCGACTTCGCTGGCCGGTGCCATGCGGGATATCAAATCGGGCAAGATCCCCGAGGGCAGTAAAATTGTCTGCACATTGACGGGTCATGGTCTGAAGGACCCCGATACCGCTATCGCGCAGAGCCAGGGCGGTTTGATGACGGTCGAGGCCAACCTCGATTCCGTCAAGCGGGCCATTCTCGACAACATGGCGTAGGAGCGGCGCGTCGCCGCGAAGGTGTTCGAATCCGGCTGCCGCGAATCGCCCCGACGCGGGGCTCCTACAACGACAACAATGAAGCCGAAGTAGGAGCGGCGCGTCGCCGCGAAGGTATTCGAATCCGGCTGCCGCGAATCGCCCCGACGCGGGGCTCCTACAACACAACAACGAAGCCGAAGGTAGGAGCGGCGCGTCGCCGCGAAGGTGTTCGAATCCGGCTGCCGCGAATCGCCCCGACGCGGGGCTCCTACACCAGACAACGAAGCCGAAGGTAGGAGCGGCGCATCGCCGCGAAGGTGTTCGAATCCGGCTGCCGCGAATCGCCCCGACGCGGGGCTCCTTGTACAACAACGAAGCCGCAGGTAGGAGCGGCGCGTCGCCGCGAAGGTGTTCGAATCCGGCTGCCGCGAATCGCCCCGACGCGGGGCTCCTACACCAGACAACGAAGCCGAAGGTAGGAGCGGCGCATCGCCGCGAAGGTGTTTGAATCCGGCTGGCGCGGATCGCCCCGGCGCGGGGCTCCTACACCAGACAACGAAGCCGAAGGTAGGAGCGGCGCATCGCCGCGAAGGTGTTTGAATCCGGCTGGCGCGAATCGCCCCGACGCGGGGCTCCACAACGATAACAACGAAGCCGAAGGTAGGAGCGGCGCGTCGCCGCGAAGGTGTTCGAATCCGGCTGCCGCGAATCGCCCCGACGCGGGGCTCCTACACCAGACAACGAAGCCGAAGGTAGGAGCGGCGCATCGCCGCGAGGGTGTTCGAATCCAGCTGGCGCCAATCGCCCCGGCGCGGGGCTCCTACAACGACAACAACGAAGACGAAGGTAGGAGCGGCGCGTCGCCGCGAAGGTGTTCGAGTCCGGCTGCCGCGAATCGCCCCGACGCGGGGCTCCTACACCAGACAACGAAGCCGAAGGTAGGAGCGGCGCATCGCCGCGATTTCGTTCGAAGCTTACAGCGGATCGCCCCGGCGCGCGGGCTCCGTACCAGGCCGTATCAGATAGAGAGCGCACCCATTCAGAGGGGCGGATCAGGAGCGGAAGCGGAGCCTTGCGGTTGACTAGTAATGTACCCGAACTCGCCATCGCAGCGCCGTGGCTCCTGGAGGCCGCGGCCGCCGCCGATCGGGCCCCCGCGCTGGAGACCCTCTTCTGGCGGGGTAGTCGCCGCCAGCACCTGCCCCAGTCGGCCTCAGACCTTTTCTGGCAGCTTTTCAACCGTGCGCCAATCGACGGCGACCTTCCCGTTGGCGCGCTGTGTCGCTATGCGGATCGGGGAGAGCTGTTCGAAGGCTGCTGGCTGAAGGCGGACCCGGTTTATCTGGTGGCCGATCGGGACAGGGTCATACTGACGGGTCCGGTTGAGGATTTCGAGCCCGGCGAAGCCCAATCCCTGGTGGATGAATTCAATCGTCTGTTCGACTCGGACGGCTGGCAAATGGAGGCGGGGGAGGCCGGACTGCGGCTGAGAACGCCTCTAAGCTGCACGGCGGAAACCACCGCGTTGGAGAGCGCGATCGGCCGGGATATTCATCCCCTCCTACCGGGTGGACGCGACCGATTGGAATGGCATCGGTTTCTCACCGAACTGCAGATGTTGCTGCACGGCAGCCCCATCAACGCGGCCCGGGAGGCGATCGGGCGGGTGCCCGTCAACAGTCTCTGGCCCTGGGGCGCAGGAGAGCTCCCGGCCGTCGTCCCCAGCCCCTGGTCCGTTGTACACACGCAGGACGGATTCGTGATCGGGCTGAGCCGCCGCGGCGGTGGGGTGACTAAACCGGTACCGGACCGCTTCGATGCCCTGCCGACCTCGGGAAGCCGGTTGCTGGTCCTGCCGGCCCCGGCAGTCGAACCAGCGGAGAACATGATGGCCTCGCTCGAAGAGCGGTGGTTTCTCCCGCTGGAGGCGGCCCTGCGAAGGCGCGAACTGAGCCAACTGCTTCTCTACCCGGGGAACGGGTGGGAAGTGCGCGTGACACCCGCCCATCTGCGTCGGTTCTGGCGCCGACGTCGCCCCTTGAAGGAGGCCTCCTGATGCCGCTGTCGGCCCAAAAACGCATTGTGCGCCGCGCGATCGGCCCCATTCCTCCGGCGCTCGCGGGTCTGAATCCGGTGTTGGCCCGAGTCTGTGCCGGGCGGCAGGTCCAGTCGGTTGAAGAGCTGGAGCATGGCCTGGAGCGCCTCTTGCCTTTCGAGGCGCTCAAGGGGATCGGTGGCGCCGTGCGTCTGCTGGAGAGGGCGCTGCGCGAGGAATGGTCGATCACGGTCGTCGGGGATTTTGACGCCGACGGGGCCACCAGCACCGCGGTGGCGGTGCGCGCCCTCCAGTCGATGGGCGCGGCGAAGGTGGATTTCCTGGTTCCAAACCGTTTTGAGTACGGCTACGGGCTGACGCCGGAGATTGTGGCGGTAGTGGCCGAGCGGCGTCCGGACCTCATCGTGACCGTGGACAACGGCATCTCGTCCCTGGAGGGCGTGGCGGCGGCAAAGGCCGCCGGTATGCACGTTCTTGTGACCGATCACCACCTGCCGGGTGGCCATCTCCCCGAGGCCGATGCCACCGTTAATCCCAATCAGCCCGGTGACGACTTCGCATCAAAAGCGCTGGCCGGTGTGGGCGTCATCTTCTATGTGATGCTGGCCCTGCGCGCTCGCCTGCGCGAGACGGGTTGGTTCGAGGAGCGGGACACCCAATCACCCAACCTGGCCTCCCTGCTGGACTTGGTCGCGCTGGGTACCGTCGCCGACGTCGTCCCGCTGGAGCACAACAATCGCATCCTGGTGGCGCAGGGCTTGGCTCGAATACGGGCAGGCCGGGGCAGTGCCGGTATTCAGGCGCTCATCGAGATCGCCAAGCGGAATCCGGAGCGACTGGTATCGGGAGATTTCGGGTTTGCCATCGGCCCGCGCCTGAATGCCGCGGGTCGCATGGACGACATGAGCGTGGGTATCCGCTGTCTGCTCAGCGACGACCCGAACGAAGCGCGCGAACTGGCCGCCGAACTGGAGCGGCTCAATCGCGAGCGACGGGAAACCGAACAGTCCATGCGTGATGAGGCGCTCGAAGAGCTGCAGCGCATGCACCTGGAAAGCGAGGGTGAACTGCCGTTCGGGCTCTGCCTCTATGACGCGTCCTGGCACGAAGGGGTGATTGGCATTCTGGCCTCCCGGATCAAGGAGCGCGTTCACCGTCCGGTCATCGTCTTTACCGATGCCGGGTCGGGCGACGTCAAGGGGTCGGCCCGTTCCGTACCGGGTGTGCATATTCGCGATGCCCTGGATGCCATCGCCGCGCGGCACCCGGCCATGCTCAAGCGTTTCGGCGGACACGCCATGGCCGCCGGGCTGACCCTGCATGCCGATGCCCTGGAGGAGTTTCGGCTCGTCTTCGACAGTGAGGTGCGCCGCCATTTGAATGCCGACGATCTCAACGGCGTCGTGTCGAGCGATGGACCGCTTGAGGTCGAAGCCATCGATTTGGAGTTGGCCGACACCCTGCGGATGGCGGTGCCCTGGGGACAAGGTTTCCCCGAACCGGTTTTCGACGACCGCTTCGAAGTGGTCTCCAACCGCATCGTCGGCGAGCGCCACATGAAGCTGCTGCTGAGAAAACCCGGATCCGAAGGGCAGCTGTTTGATGCCATCGCCTTCAATGCCGACCTGGAGATGTGGGAAACGGCACCGGAGATCGTCGATGCCGCATTCCGGCTCGACGTCAATGAATACCGCGGACGCCGCAGCGTGCAGTTCATCATCGAACACATCGAGCCGGCCGCGGAGCATCACCCTTCCGACCGGAAGGAAAGGCCGCGGGAAGCCGACTTGCCGCGCTGATGGGTGAGGGAACTGCTGATTGTGCGGCTTCCAGCCGCGAAAGCCCCGGTCGACACTGTATCGCGGCAGGATGCCGCTCCTACACCGGATGATGATCAGGCTCGTCCCGTTGGAGCGGCTTCCAGCCGCGAAGGCCCCGGTCGACACTGTATCGCGGCAGGATGCCGCTCCTACACCGGATGATGCTCTGGCTTGTCCCGCGGCTTCCAGCCGCGAAAGCGCCGGTCGAAAACTGCATCGCGGCAGAATGCCGCTCCTACACCGGATGATGATCAGGCTCGTCCCGTGGGAGCGGCATCCTGCCGCGATGGAATCAGTCCGGAACGGTATCGTGGAACGGTGGACGCCCTTTACCCATCGCGGCAGAATGCCGCTCCTACAGGGCATTCCCACTTGGCGGTTCACCCAAAACCGAGCCATGGTGTATGATACCCGGCTGTTTTTCCGCACCTTTTTTGGGAGTACGAGTTTCCGATGATCGAAATCAACCCCATCGTCACCCCATCAAAGACATCCAAGAGCGTACGGATGCCCTTAGGGGGTATCTTTGACTACGATACCAGCAAGAACGGCTGGTAGAGGTCGAGCGCGAACTGGAAGATCCCACGGTCTGGGACAACCCCGGAACATGCGCAGGACCCTGGGGCGTGAACGCGCGCAACCTGGAGCGTGTGGTCGGCACCATCGATCGCCTCGATACGGTACTCGGCGATGCCGGTGAACTGCTGGACATGGCGGCAGAAGAGGGTGATGAGCAGACTGTCGAATCGGTGAATTCCGCAATTTGGAAGCGGCAGCCCGACAGGATCTGGCCGAACCTCGAATTCCGCCGCATGTTCTCCGGCGAGATGGATGACCAGCAACGCCTATCTGGATATCCAGGCGGGCTCCGGTGGTACCGAAGCCCAGGACTGGGCCAACATGCTGCTGCGCATGTACCTGCGCTGGGGTGAACGCACGGTTTCAAAACCGAACTGCATCGAAGTCTCCGACGGCGAAGTGGCCGGCATCAAGAGCGCCACCATCCATTTCGACGGTGAATACGCCTATCGGTTGGCTGCGTACGGAGACCGGGGTGCACCGACTGGTGCGCAAGTCGCCGTTCGATTCCGGCAATCGTCGCCATACCTCGTTTGCCTCGGTATTCGTCTCTCCCGAGGTGGACGACGATATCGACATCGAGATCAATCCTGCCGATCTGCGCATCGATGTCTACCGTGCGTCCGGCGCCGGCGGCCAGCACGTCAACCGGACCGAGTCGGCCGTGCGTATCACCCATATGCCGACGGGTACGGTGGTGCAGTGTCAGAGCGAACGATCGCAGCACCAGAACAGGGATCGCGCCATGAAGCAGCTCAAGGCCAAGCTCTACGAACTGGAGCTGCAGAAACGCAATGCCGAGAACCAGGCACTGGAAGACTCCAAATCGGATATCGGTTGGGGCAGCCAGATCCGCTCCTACGTGCTGGACCAGTCCCGCATCAAGGATCTGCGCACCAGCGTGGAAACCGGCAACACCCAGGCGGTACTCGACGGCGACCTCGATCAGTTCATCGAGGCCAGCCTGAAAAGCGGGTTATAGGGGTTAACCACGGGGGACACAGGGAGCACGGGGGATTTTTCCTGGTTGGCTTTTGTGTCCTCCGTGCCCACGTGGCCTAGCCGAAAACGAACCCAAGGAATTTTTCCAACCCCGTGTTCACCGTGAACCCCGTGGTTAACAGAAAGAATCAAATCATGAGTGACAACCCGAAGACCCAAGACGAAAACAAGCTGATCGCCGAGCGCCGCGCGAAACTGACGGCGCTGCGCGAGCAGGGCAAGGCGTTTCCGAACGACTTTCGCCGCAATGTCATGGCCGGCGGAACTGCACGCCCGCTACGGTGAGAAGAGCGACGAGGAGCTGGAGTCGGAAAACCTCCGGGTCGCCATGGCCGGACGCATGATGGCCGAGCGCATGATGGGCAAGGCCTCGTTTGCCCACTCCAGGACATGTCCGGCCAGATCCAGCTATTCGTTCAGCGCGACTCACTGCCCGAAGGGCTCTATAACACCCATTCAAGAAGTGGGATATCGGCGATATCGTCGGGGCCGAAGGCGTGCTGTTCAAGTACCAAGACAGGGTGAGCTGTCGGTCAAGGTGGACAGCGTACAGCTGCTGACCAAGTCGCTGCGTCCGCTGCCCGGAGAAGTGGCACGGGCCTGACCGATACAGGAAGCCCGCTATCGCCAGCGCTACGTCGATCTGATCATCAACGAGGTGACCCGCGACACCTTCCGCATGCGCTCGCAGATCGTTCACCGCATCCGCGAGTTCCTGGATCACCGGGGCTTCATGGAAGTGGAGACGCCGATGATGCAGGTGATTCCCGGCGGTGCCACGGCGCGGCCGTTTGTCACCTACCACAACGCCCTGGATATGGAGATGTATCTGCGTATCGCGCCGGAGCTTTATCTCAAGCGGCTGGTGGTGGGTGGCTTCGAGAGGGTCTTTGAGATCAACCGGAACTTCCGCAACGAGGGACTGTCCACCCGGCACAACCCCGAGTTCACCATGCTGGAGTTCTACCAGGCCTATGCCGATCACAATGAACTGATGGATCTGACCGAGGAGATGCTGCGCGAGGTGGCAGCAGCAGGTGACTCGGGACCACCGCCGATCGAGTACCAGGGCGAGACCTACGATTTCGGCGCAGCCTTCTGCGCGCATGACGGTCAAGATTCCATCCTGCACTTCAATCCGGAAATCGACCGAAGCGCAGATGGACGACCTGGACGGCGCCCGGCAGGTCGCCGCAAGCCTGGAGATCCCGCTGAAGGACACCTGGGGACTGGGCAAGGTGCAGATCGAGATCTTCGAGAAGACGGTCGAGCACCGGCTGAAGGAGCCCACCTTCATCACCGAGTATCCGACTGAGGTCTCACCACTGGCCCGACCGCAAGCGACGACGATCCGTTCGTCACCGATCGCTTCGAGTTCTTCGTCGGCGGCCGCGAGATTGCCAATGGTTTCTCCGAGCTCAACGATCGCCGAAGACCAGGCCGAACGTTTTCGTAAACAGGTGGCAGAGAAAGACGCCGGTGACGAGGAGGCCATGCACTTCGACGAGGACTATATCGTTGCCCTCGAACACGGCCTGCCGCCCACCGCCGGAGAGGGGATCGGAATCGATCGGCTGGTCATGCTGTTCACCAATTCGCCCTCGATTCGCGATGTGCTTCTGTTCCCGCACATGCGGCCCGAATCAGCGGCGGAATAACCGGATCCTCATCATCAGCCCGTAGTCAGGCTTTCGAAAAAGGGTTTGTCCCTTCTCCCTCGGGGAGAAGGTTAGGATGAGGGGGATAAAAAACAGGCAGTTACCGTGCTTTGAACCCCCTCACCCCCGGCCCTCTCCCTCTGGAGAGGGTGTTTTTCAACAGCCTGCCAGGGGTGGCCAATCGGTGCGAGCGGTCGCTCCGTTCCCCTCAGGATGAGCAGCTCACCGCTAATCGTTGCCCCCATTCGGGCGGCTCTGCGGCATAGGCCTCCTTGCCCGGACGCTCCGTAAACGGATCCTTCAGAAGTTCCTGGAGGGTCTCGATCTCGGAATAATCGCGATTCTGCTCCGCCTTTTCGATGGCGTTCTGTGCCAGATAGTTGCGAAGGATATAGCGGGGATTGGTCCGATTCATGCGCGCTGAGCGTTCACCGTCACGGCTGTTTTCGACGTGAAGACGGTGTCGGTAGCGCGTGGCCCATTTGTCAAAGGCCTCACGGTCCACGAATAGATCGCGCAGTGGTTCGTTTCGGTTATCCGGGTTGCTGTCAAAGCGCGCGAGTTCGCGGAACGTGTTGGTGTAGTCGGCGCCGGAGTCAGCCATCAGGCTGAGCAGATCCGTGGCGAGCGCACCATCTTCGGGGCGCTCGTCACGCAGCCCGAGCTTGCGTCGCATTCCGGCCGCATAATGGGCCGCAAAGTGACCGTCATACTCTCCGAGCACCGCATTGGCCTTTTCGGCCGCCTCGGCCGGTTCGCCGTCCATCAGCGGCAGCAGGGCCTGCCCCAGGCAGCTGAGGTTCCACTGTCCTATCTTGGGTTGGCGGTCGAAGGCATAGCGGCCGGAGTGATCCGAATGGTTGCAGATAAATCCCGGTTCATACGCGTCGAGGAAGCCGAAAGGGCCGTAGTCCAGCGTCAGTCCCAATAGTGACATGTTATCGGTGTTCATGACCCCGTGGGCGAACCCGACCAGTTGCCACTGGGCCATGAGCCTGGCTGTGCGTGCAGTTACCTCCCGGAACAGGACTGTCACGCGATCGGGCTCCTCCTGCAAATGCGGAAAGTGGTAACCGATGGCATAGTCGGCGAGCTTCTCCAAGCGCTGGAATTGACTCCGGTAGTAGAACACCTCGAACGAGCCAAAGCGCAGGTGGCTTGGGGCGACACGGAGCAGCAACGCGCCGCGTTCGATCTTTTCCCGATAGACCTCTTCCTCGCTGTCAAGCAGGCAAAGCGAACGGGTGGACGGGATGCCAAGGCCATGCATGGCTTCCCCGCAAAGGTATTCGCGAATGGTCGAGCGCAGGACGGCACGCCCATCACCGCTTCGGGAGTAGGGCGTTTCACCGGCGCCCTTGAGGTGCAGGTCCCAGCGTTCGCCGCCCTCGTTAAGCACTTCGCCCAACAGGATCGCCCGTCCGTCGCCCAATTGGGGCACATAGTGGCCGAACTGATGCCCGGAATAGAGCATGGCAAGCGGCTGGCTGTCCGGCAGCGGGCGCTCGCTGTTGATGCAGGCCACAAATTCGGGACGTCGCGCCTCGTTCGGGTCGATGCCAAGCAGCGCTGCGACATCACTGTTGAAGGCCGCGAGGCGCGGTTTCTTCAAGGGTGTGGGTACCAGCCGTGAATAAAAACCGTCCGGCAGACGCGCGTAACTATTGTCGAAGCGGAGTGTTTCGAGGGTATGCATAACGACCAGAATGACGTCTAATGTACCTGACTTCAACCCTCGGGAATTTGTGGGTTGTCGGCCTGCGAAAAAAGCATTGCCCCGGGAACATCGGCAGATCGGCCACATACGTCCTATTCTCTTTAGTTGGACGCCTTCAGAGATTGCAGCGCCCGGGTGTGTCTTATCGACTCCAGCCGTTCGTCTCCCGGAGACCATGGCCTTGTTCCCTACCGAAATCCCCAAAGTCTGGCTGCCGCTTGCCTTTGCGTATTGCGCCCTAATCGTGACTCCGTCTTACGCACAGGAGAATGCCGCCTTGATTCCGGCCGCCGAGGCACAGGCGGCTGTCACCGAACTCGAGTCGATCGAGAAGGGGGTTGCCGAAGGCGTTCGGGACGAAACGGTACTGTCCGCGCATGTCGATCAAGTGAATGCCATCAAGGCGGGAGCTGACGCCTGCATCGAAAGCGCGCAACAGAAGCTCGGGGCCGTGAGGAGGGACTTGGAGACCCTTGGCCCTTCCGTCGAGGGCGAGGAGAGGGCAGTCACCCAAAAACGCATCGCAATGGCGGGTGAACAGTCCAGCCTTGAGAAGCAGCTTTCAAGTTGTCGATTGCTGGTGTTGCGCAGCAAAGAAGTCCTGGAAGCGGTCGAAGATGTGCGCAAGGTCATTCTCGCCCAACGCCTTTTGGCGCGTGGTCCACCTCTCATTTCTCTGCTGGAGGACAACTGGCAGCACTCATCCGAATGGTTTCGTTCAACGCGGGAGTTTATCGCCGAGCATAGCGGAATACGCAGCATATCCGCGGCGGAGTGGTCGCTCGTCGCCCTGGCGGCGCTGGTGACGGATGGATGGGGGCTCATGCTGCGGCGGGGAATTCGCCGGCAGTTCTCGGCCCGCAAACCGGTTGGCTTCGCCGGCGCCTTCCGGCGTGCTTTCGCCAGTGTGCTGGCAAGTCACGGCCCTCGGCTGTTCGTCTCCAGCACGATAGCGGTTTTGGTATGGATCTTCAGCCAGGATCTGGAGACGATGCCGTTTGTCGGTCTGGTCGCCTATGGGCTGCCGGTCTATTTCCTCCTGGCTGCACTGATTCAGCTGTTTCTGGCACCGCCCGCGCCGGCAGCCATTTTTCTGCCGATCGATCCGAACAACGCGAGAAAGATGGCCAGGCGGCTCAAGGTGCTGGCTTTCCTCCTCTATTTGGGGTATCTGCTGCTCTCCACTGTGGTATGGCAGAGCCTTCCCGCCCCGGCCCTGTTGCTGGCCCGGGGGGTTCTCGCCGCTGTCCTTGTGGTCAATCTAATCTCCATCGTCTGGTTGTTTAGGCGAATCACCGGCATCGAGGAGCTGAACTGGCTGCGGGCAACCGTATCACTGCTGTTGATTTCGGCACTCGGTGCGGAGTGGCTGGGCTATCGGAACCTGTCGGCCTACCTGGTCCAGGGCGTAACCGGCACGATGCTGGCCGTTGGCCTGGGTCTTTTGCTTAGCCGCATCTTTCGTGAATTTTACGAAGGATTGGAGCATGGCCGGCGCGGCGGATACCGGAAGCTTCGGGGATTGGTGGGGCTTGAGCCGGGGACGCCCTTTCCGGCACTGACCTGGCTGAGGTTTATCACGACATCCGTCCTCTGGACCGGAATTGTCGCGCTGGCCCTGGGGGTCTGGGGTTTCGCTCGGGAAGTGTGGTTGTATACCTACGAGTTCCTGTTGAACGGCTTCTCTGTCGGCTCTCTAAAAATTCTCCCCTCCCGCATTCTGCTGGCCCTGCTGATTTTGCTCCTGCTCGTTCCAACAGGGCGTTGGCTCCGTTCCCGTCTGGAGAAACGTTGGCTGGCAAAAACCTACATGGAGCGCGGGGCGCGGGAAGCCCTGGTAACACTATCCGGTTATGCGGTGATTGCAGTGGCCGTTCTTTTGGCGCTCGGCGTCGCAGGCATGGATTTCGGCAAACTGGCGATTATCGCTGGTGCGCTGTCGGTTGGTATCGGTTTCGGTCTTCAGAACATCGTCAACAATTTCGTGTCGGGTTTGATTCTGCTGTTCGAGCGCCCGATCAAAAAAGGGGACTGGATCGTGGTGGGTACCACGGAAGGCTATGTTCGGCAGATCAGTTTTCGCGCTACACAGATACAGACCTTCGATCGGGCGGATGTGATTGTGCCGAACTCCGAACTGGTCTCCAATCAGGTCACCAACTGGATGCTGAGGGATGCGGCAGGGCGGGTGGTAGTGCCGCTTTCAGTCGCACGGGGCAGCGACACCGAAACGGTCCGGGAACTGCTTCTGAAAACCGCGAAACTACACCCCGAGGTGGTATCCGGAGATAACCGGCTACCGGACCCGGTGGTGCTTTTCCGGCGCTTCGGAGAGAGCGCACTGGAGTTCGAGCTGCGCTGCTTTGTCAGGGACGTGGACAGCCGGCTCGCCGTTACCAGTGAACTGAACTTCGCCATTGACCGTGCATTTCGGGAGAACGGTATCGAAGTGCCGTTCCCGCAACGGGTTTTGCACGTTCGGCCTTCACAGGATGTGGATGCGTTGACGAACGGTCATCGTTAACGGTCGGAGCCTTCCCTGGCCCCGTGACGCTACGATGGCTGGGGAGCGTCTTCGGTTTCGACCGGATACGGAAGTTCGCGAAAGCCCAGTTTGGGACCATCCGCCTCTCTGAGATAGACGTCGTCCGCCTCGGCGCAATCAATCTGAACGACCGCCAGCAAATCGTAACCACCCTCGGGCGCGGGACGGGCGTCCACAATTTTCCCGGTTCCCTGACCACTTTTACTTTGGGCGGAGAAGAGCGCGTCACCGGGCAGCGGTCTTTCGCTGCTGTCGATATGAGCGATATACATGCGGCGCTTGAGGTTGCCCAGGTACTGCATGCGGGCCACGATCTCCTGACCGGGATAACAGCCCTTTTTAAAGCTGACGCCCTCGACGAGTTGCATGTTCGCCATCTGGGGCACGAACGACTCGACAGTATGCTCATACACCGTCGGGATCGCGGCATGGATATCCAGCAGTGCCCAGGCATCGTGGCCCACGGGCTGCGCTTGTGAGGCGAGTTTGTTCCAGAGCCCTTCCATTTCGGTTTCCGGGCCATAAATTTCGAAACGGGGTTGGGGCCCGGGAATCCGCATAATGGCCGTACCTCCGGAATGCACCACCCCGTTGAGCCCATCGGGGATAGCGCCGACGGCGGCCTTCAGTGCTTCAGCGACGCCCGGCCCCGAGATGCCGAAGCGCATCAACTCATCGGAAGCGTCCTGAATTTCGACCTTGGACATCAGAACGAACATCCGCAGCTTCTTCAAAAAACCGTCCAGTACCTCCTGAGGCATGCGCAGTGCGTACGCGCCATCCTCCAGTTGGAATATTCGGAAAACGGCCAGCATGCGCCCCTTTGCGGTGCAGTAGCTGTTAAGTTCGCTGCGCTCGCCCGAGACCCGTCGAACGTCGTTGGTAAACTGGTTGTGGAGGAATCCCTGGGCATCGTCTCCGGTCACCCGCACCACGCTGAAGTGGGACAGGTCGGCGATAATATCGCCCTCGAGGGCCGCTTTGGCCTCTTCAGCGACATCGCTGAAGCCGGTTACATGGTCGTTTTCGATCCGGGCACCGGCCTTCTCCAGAAAGGCTTTCCAGCTTTCGTTCATGCACATAACCCCACTAAAAGACTAAACTACAGGATAGCTAATTCAGCATCTTGTTGTAATACTGGATCTATCCTCATTCTTCCGTAAACTCTCGTGCAGCATGTCAAACGCGAACGAACGCCCCGTCTTTCTCGATTTGCGGCGTATCCGCATGCCGGTTACGGCGGTCACGTCCATTGGACACCGCCTGACCGGTATTCTGCTATTCATTCTGCTGCCTTTCACCCTCTATCTGTTTGAAATGTCGCTCCGCAGCCCCGAAGGTTTCGAACGCGCCCTGGCCTTGATGGCCTCCTGGCCGGTCGAGCTGGTGGCCGTACTGCTCCTGTGGGGGTATGGGTATCACCTCCTGGCCGGATTGCGGCTGCTGCTGACGGACTGGGATATCGGCGCTAACCTGTCCGGCGCGAAACGAAGTGCCTGGGGTGTTCTCGCCGGCAGTGCGGTGATTCTGCTTTTCGGAATGCTGTTAATCCTATGAGCCGACCGCTAACCGGGTTATCGGCGTGGCTTGTGCAGCGGCTCAGCGCAGCCTACATGGCGCTTTTCACACTGACGGCGGTCGTTTTGCTTGCCGCCACGCCGCTGGACGATTTCGGGGCATGGCGTGCCTTCTGGGATCGGCCGGCGGTCGCGGCCGCCACCGCGCTCTTTTTCATCGCACTACTGCTGCACAGCTGGGTCGGCATTCGTGATGTCATTCTCGATTATGCGGCCTCTTCGGCGGGGCTGAGGCTGGTGCTTCTTGCCCTTCTGGGGGCCTGGTTGATGATTCTGGGGGTCTGGATGCTGGAAATCCTGTTGACGGTGACGAGCCCGTGACACTGACGCGGCGCCGCTTCGATACCCTCGTGATCGGCTCCGGTGGGGGCGGTCTGCGTGCTGCGCTGCAGTTGGCACAGGCCGAGGCTACCGTGGCCGTCGTCTCCAAGGTGTTTCCCACCCGTTCGCACACGGTGGCTGCCCAGGGCGGCATGAACGCTGCGCTTGCAAACGTTCTGCCGGACAATTGGCACTGGCACATGTACGACACGGTCAAGGGCAGTGATTATCTCGGCGACCAGGACGCCATTGAATACATGTGCCGGGCCGCCGCGCACCTCGTGGTGGAGCTGGAGCACGCCGGGGTGCCGTTTTCACGCCTCGAGGACGGCAAGATCTACCAGCGACCCTTCGGCGGCCAGAGCCAGAACTTCGGCGGCGAGCAGGCGGCGCGTACCTGCGCCGCGGCGGATCGCACCGGCCATGCCATCCTGCATACGCTCTATCAGCAGAACATCCGCGCCCGCACCCATTTCTTCGACGAATACTTTGCCATCGACCTCATTCGCGACCGCCAGGGCTACGTACTCGGCGCGCTGGTGCTGGAGATCGAAACCGGCGAGCCGCTGCTCATCGAGGCCAAGACCACGCTCATCGCCACGGGGGGTGTCGGCCAGCTTTTCCGCACCAACACCAACGCCCACATCAATACCGGCGACGGCATGGCCATGGCCCTGCGGGCGGGCATTCCCGTGCAGGACATGGAGTTCTTCCAGTTCCACCCCACCGGGATCGCCGGCAAGGGCATGCTGATCAGCGAAGGGGTGCGGGGCGAGGGCGGTTTTCTGGTGAACCGGGATGGCGAGCGCTTCATGGAGCGCTACGCACCGAAGGCCAAGGACCTGGCCAGCCGAGATGTGGTGAGCCGCGCCATCGCCACCGAGATCCGCGAGGGGCGCGGCTGCGGCCTCGACGGCGATCATGTCCTTTTGAAGCTCGATCATCTGGGCGAGGCGACCATCGCCAAGCGGCTCCCGGCGATTCGCCAGATGGTGCAGACCTTCCTCCACATTGACCCGGCCAGGGAGCCCATTCCGGTCTTCCCGACCGCCCACTACACCATGGGCGGGATCCCCACCGATCGGGCCGGTCGGGTGGTCGTACCCGAACAGGAAGGGGAGGAGCCCATTCCCGGCCTCTATGCGGTCGGCGAGTGCGCCTGCGTCTCGGTGCATGGCGCCAACCGCCTGGGCGGTAATTCACTCCTGGATATCGTGGTATTCGGCCGTGCCGCGGGTAATGACATTATCGAATTCCTCGAGGAGAACCGGCGCCACAGGCCGTTGGACCAGGAGAGCCTGGACCGGGCTCTGGAGCATCTCGCCCGCTGGGACCGCCCCGACGGCTCGGAAAGCGTCGCCGGCCTGCGCGCGGAGCTGCAACAGACCATGGAGCACTACTGCGGCGTCTTCCGAAGCGAGGAGGTGTTGCAGGAGGGGCTGGAAAAGGTACTGGAGATCCGCGAACGGCTGGACGATGTCCGGCTCGATGACCACAGCCGGGTGTTCAATACCGCCCGTATCGAGGCGCTGGAGTTGGAGAATCTGGTGGAACTCGGTATCGCCACGGTCAGCTCGGCACTGGCCCGAAAAGAGAGCCGCGGCGCCCATACGCGGATCGATTACCCGGATCGGGATGACGAACACTGGCTCAAGCACACGCTCTTCTACAGCGAAGGGCGAACTCTCGACTTCAAACCCGTTCGTCTGAAGCCCCTGAGTGTCGAGCCGTTTCCACCGAAGCCGCGGGTGTATTGAATTGGATTGTTCACCGCAGAGACGCAGAGTTCGCAGAGGATTCTTTAACAAACAGTTACTCTGTGCCTTCTGCGCCTCTGAGGTTTAATCAAACAGATCAGAACCATGCGATTCAGGATCTACCGCTACAATCCGGAGACCGACCGCAAGCCGTACATGCAGGCCTATTCGCTTGAGAAGGTCGAGAACGGCATGATGCTTCGGGACGCCCTGCTGGCGATAAAGGCGGAGCAGGACCCGACCCTCACTTTCCGCCACTCCTGCGGGGAGGGAGTCTGCGGCTCCGACGGGATGAATATCAACGGCACCAACGGGCTCGCCTGCATCACGCCGCTGGCCGACCTGAAGGAGCCGGTGGAAATACGACCGCTGCCGGGCCAGCCGGTGATCCGCGATCTCGTGGTGGACCTGACGCAGTTTTTCCATCACTACCGGGCGGTGCGCCCCTATCTCACGGCGGAAAGCCCCGAGCCGGAGGTCGAACGCCGGCAAACGCCGGAGGAGCGCGAGCAGCTGGACGGGCTCTATGAATGCATCCTCTGTGCCTGCTGCTCCACCGCCTGCCCCTCCTACTGGTGGAACCCGGAAAAATTCCGCGGTCCCGCGGCGCTGCTACAGTCCTGGCGTTTCCTGGCGGACTCCCGCGATGAAGATACCGAGCGACGTCTGGACGATCTGGAAGGTCCCTACAAGCTGTTCCGCTGTCATACCATCCAGAATTGCACCAACGTCTGTCCGAAAGGTCTCAACCCGAGCCGGGCCATCGGTGAGATCCGGAAACTGATGTTGCGGCGAAATCTCTAGTGAAGACCTGTCTGTGAGCGGGTCCCGTTCAAAACTCTATTGGCGCTGCCGGCGCGGAATGCTGGAACTGGATCTGCTCCTGCAGGGTTTTCTTCGTCATGGCTACGAGGCCTTGGACGACCGGGGACAACGGGTATTCGAGGAGGAGGTCTTGAAACTCGCCGACCAGGACCTGCATGATTATCTCCTCGGAACGAAACAGCCGCACGACAAGGAAGTGGCCCGTGTCATCGAATCCATACGCACCGCTCAGAATTGAATTCCGCTCTTCTCCCGTCCTGAAGCGGGTCGTTGTTGCCGTTTGCGCCGGGGCCGCGGTTTGTCCCTGGCTAACGCCTTTGTCTTTCCCCGCATCACTTGCACTGTCCCTCTTCGCAGTCGCTGCGGTGGCCTGGACATGGCACAAACGCCCCGAACTGGGCGGTCGGCCGGTGTGGTTGGAGTGGGATCGGGAAGGGCAGTGGTTTTGGCATGAGGGAGGCCGCGATCGGCCAGTCGATCTACTGGGCGATACCTACCTGAGTGCCGCTCTGGTTATCCTTAACTTCCGTGCCGCACGTGGGCGTCGGTCTGTGGTCATTCCGCGGGATGCGCTGGATCCGGTAACGTTCCGAAGGCTGAAGGTCCGGCTTCGAATCGAGGGTATTAAACCCGATGGAGCGGAAGGAATGAGCTCACCCGCAGACGAGACGAATTGATGTGACTCCCGACCGGTAGGAGCGGCTTCCAGCCGCGAATCCCCGTCAAGACCTCTTTCGCGGCAAGATGCCGCTCCTACAAAAAGACGCCCCCCGACTCCCGACCGGTAGGAGCGGCTTCCAGCCGCGAATCCCCGTCAAGACCTCTTTCGCGGCAAGATGCCGCTCCTACAAAAAGACGCCCCCCGACTCCCGACCGGTAGGAGCGGCTTCCAGCCGCGAATCCTCGTCAAGACCTCTTTCGCGGCAAGATGCCGCTCCTACAAAAAGCCCCCCCGACTCCCGACCGGTAGGCGGCTTCCAGCCGCGAATCCCCGTCAAGACCTCTTTCGCGGCAAGATGCCGCTCCTACAAAAAGACGCTCTCCGACTCCCGACCGGTAGGAGCGGCTTCCAGCCGCGAATCCTCGTCAAGACCTCTTTCGCGGCAAGGTGCCGCTCCTACAAAAAGACGCTCTCCGACTCCCGACCGGTAGGAGCGGCTTCCAGCCGCGAATCCCTGTTAAGACCTCTTTCGCGGCAAGGTGCCGCTCCTGCAAAAAAACGCCCCCTGACTCCCGACCGGTTGGTGCGGCATCCTGCCGCGAATCCCCGTCAAGACCTCTTTCGCGGCAAGATGCCGCTCCTACAAAAAGACGCCCCCTGACTCCCGACCGGTAAGCGGCTTCCAGCCGCGAATCACCGAGCTAAGTGTTCTCCCGGCGATGCCGCTCAGCCCGGGCGCATCGTTCTTCGTACGCTTCACGTGCGATCTGCACATCATCCAGGAACCAGGACAGCTCCTTGAGCTGAAGGGCCTGCGGGCCGTCCACCAGTGCCTTGGCGGGATGGGGATGGAAATCCACCAGCACCATATTGGCGCCGGCGACGATCCCTTGGGCGGTGACATGCATGATGTCCAGCAAACCATCGGGGGAGGCTTCACGGGTACCGACCGAGTGCGAGGGGTCTACACACACCGGCATGCGGGTCAGCCGCTTGACCACTGGCACATGGGAGAAATCCACAAAATTGCGGTGCGGATCGCCCATATTGGTCTTCATGCCGCGCAGCGCAAAGATCACCTTGCTGTTGCCTTCGGAGGCGAGGTATTCGGCGGCATTCAACGACTCTTCGAGGGTGATGCCGAAGCCGCGTTTAAGGAGCACCGGCAGCTCGCGTTGGCGGCCAACGGCTTTGAGCAGTTCGAAATTCTGGGTGTTGCGGGTGCCGATTTGCAGCATCACGCCGGTCGGGTTGCCGGTCGCGTGCAGGGCCTCGTGGATCTCATCGACATGGGATTCGTGGGTGATCTCCATGGCGATCACCTTAATCCCGTATTTGCCCGCCAGCTCGAAAACATAAGGCAGGCACGTCTTGCCGTGGCCCTGGAAAGAGTAGGGACTGGTACGAGGCTTGTACGCGCCCATGCGGGTGCAGACCTGGCCATGTTCAGCCAGGGTTTTCATCATGATTTCCACGTGCTCGGGGGTATCCACGGCACAAAGGCCGGCGAACACGTGCAGGTTGTCCTGGCCGAATTTCACACCGTTGTAGTGGAACGAAGTAGGGCGCTGATCATCCTTGTGCCGGCCGAGGATCCGGTATTCCTCAGAGACGCGAACCACCCGCTCCACCCCCGGCAGTACCTCGATATCGGCCATGTCCAGCGTCTTGGTGTTGCCGACCAGGTACAGTTCGGTGAGCACCTGTTCGGTACCGCGCTCTTCGTGGACCCGAACAGCGACGCCCGGCAGGTCCGAGAGGTATTCCATGACGGAGCGGTACTCTTCGGTATTCCGCTCCACGTCCGGTTGGAGGATGACGATCATTGGGTTTTCTTCCCGTTGAGGGCTATAGGCAGATGGTACCCGATCTCAAGACCCCGAGATCAAACTCTGGGAGCGGCTTCCAGCCGCGAGGGCGGGCAACCCGTGGTCAGACAGATCCCGCCTCCACCAGCTTGCCCTAACAGGCTGTTGAAAAACTCCCTCTCCCCCCGGGAGAGGGCCGGGGTGAGGGGGTTCAATGCAGGGTAACTGCCTGATTTTTAACCCCCTCATCCTAGCCTTCTCCCTGAGGGAGAAGGGACAAAACCCTTTTTCAACAGCCTGCTAAGTCTCCGTGTACTCTGTCTCCAGGATCCGCGTTTCAATCCCGGAACCGCTTGCCCAGATCACCGTAGGCATCGATCCGCCGGTCCCTCAAAAAGGGCCAGATCCGCCGAACCGACTCGCTGCGCCGCATATCCAACTCCACCACCAGAACCTCTTCGCTCTCTTCACCGGCCCGGGCCAGGAACTCCCCTTGAGGTCCGGCGATAAAGCTCGAGCCCCAGAACCGGGCCCCGGAAGTATGGCCGCTGGGGTCGGGCTCATGCCCCGTGCGGTTGCACGCCAGCACCGGCAGACCGTTGGCGACGGCGTGGCCGCGCTGCACCGTCACCCATGCCTCCCGCTGGCGTTCCTGTTCTGCGGCATCATCTTCCGGGTCCCAGCCGATGGCGGTCGGATAGAGCAGCAGGTCGGCGCCGGCGAGCGCCATCAGACGGGCAGCCTCGGGGAACCACTGATCCCAGCAGACCAGCACACCGAGGCGGCCCACCGAGGTATCAATGGGCGTAAATCCCAGATCCCCCGGGGTGAAATAGAACTTTTCGTAATAGCCCGGATCGTCGGGAATGTGCATCTTGCGGTAACGGCCCGCCAGTGACCCGTCGCTGTCCAGCACCACCGCCGTATTGTGATAAAGTCCCGGCGCGCGGCGCTCGAAAAGTGAGCCGACGATGACCACTCCAACTTCCGCAGCGATGCTTCCCAGGGCCTCGGTGGAGGAACCGGGAATCGGCTCGGCCCAATCGAAATGGTCGGCCTCCTCGGTCTGGCAGAAGTAGACACTGGTGTGCAATTCCTGAAGCAGCACCAACCGGGCGCCCCGGTCCGCCGCCTCCCGAATACCCTCGATACTCTTCTGCAGATTCGCTTCGCGATCTTCGCCACAGCGGTGCTGAACGAGACCAACGGTCAATGTTCGGGACATTCGGGACTCCAGCAAAGCCAAACGGATTCAAGCCTGAGGCGCACCCCGGCACGCCGGACGATAATACTGCAATTAAAATGCCGGATCAGCGGTAAGACACCCTCGTCGACGAAATCGATTAGCGGAGAGTCGTCCAAGTTCCAAAAAACAGGGGAACGCCAGCCAGAAAAGTTACTGCGACCCCATCGATTCCGGTGTCGTTCAAGGCGTGTAGGAGCCCAGCCCTCTGGGCGAACATGGCCGGAGGCCATCCAGAGGCTCTGGTCGTAAAAGGTCAAGACCCTTTCTCTCCGCGCGGACTGAAAAACGCAACCAGGCACTGGTCGCTCGCTGCTGTCCACGCCTAGTATGCAAGAAGAAAGGCCTGACCCTCTCGCCCCGCGCGCTGGGAGCTTTTTCGAAGGAGGAAAGTAAATAATTCGGGGGGCGACCCTGGAGGCACCCCGGGGTTCGGGCCACTACACTAATTGGCATGGCAATGCCTTCCCCATGGAGGAGATTCGATCCATGTCCGGCAGAAAGCCCAGACCACCACTCTCTGTCCCCGAAATCAACCATCTGCCCGCACCTGGTGACGGCAGCGGTCTCGCCCCAGACGAACGATTCTACCGAGAGGAGGTACAGCTGGCGCTACGCAATCGCGGTATGCCGCTGGAGTTGATGCGCGAACCGATCACCCCGTCGGGCGCGCATTACCTACTGCTGCATTTCGACATTCCCGCGGGTAGCCCCGACTGGCAGATAGAAATCTCAGGGCGTGTTTCGAAGCCGATGCAGCTGAGCTTGGCAGACATCAAGGCCCTCCCTGCGGTCACCCTTTCGGTAACGCTGGAGTGTGCCGGAAACGGCAGGGCGCTGTTGTCACCGCGCTCGCTAAATCAGCCATGGTTCACCGAAGCGGTGAGTACCGCCGCCTGGACCGGAACCCCTCTGCGCGGCCTCTTGGAGGAGGCAGGCCTGGACGACTCAACCGTGGACCTCGTCTTCACAGGAGGGGACTGGGGCGTGCAGGGAGGCAAAGTGCAGCCTTACCAGCGCAGCCTCAGCAAAGAGGAGGCGCTACGGGAAGAGGTGCTGCTGGTCTACGAAATGAATGGCGAGCCGCTGCCCGTGCAGCATGGCTATCCTCTGCGCCTACTCGTTCCCGGATGGTACGGTATGGCCAGTGTGAAATGGCTTCAATCCATCGACGCAATCTCGGAGCCGTTCACCGGCTACCAGATGACCGAGGCCTATCGTGACTCCCAGGCAGCTGCCGATCCAGGCGAACCGGTCTCCCTGATGAAGCCTCGCGCACTGATGATTCCGCCGGGCATCCCAGACTTCCCCAGCCGGGTACGCGTGCTACCGGCCGGCCGGGTCCAGCTTGAGGGGCGCGCCTGGGTGGGCCGCGGACGCATCGAACGCGTTGAAATCAGTACGGATGACGGCCGCTCGTGGCAGGAGGCCGACCTACAGGAGCCGGTCGCCCCTACCGCCTGGCGCGGCTGGACCAGTCACTGGGACGCCGTCCCCGGCCGTTATACACTCTGCGCCCGGGCCACCGACGACAAAGGGCGTACCCAGCCGACTGATCAGCCTTGGAACTATCAGGGGATGGCCAACAACATGGTGCAGCGGATTCCCGTAATCGTCACCTGAACAGGCGGCGGCGCGCCAAATGGAATCCCTTAGAAATTGTTGGAGCAAACGGCAATCGGCACGACGCAAGGCGGACCGCTTTTCGCCGCTACCAACATCCTGTTGGACGACCTCGACAAGGAACTGGAACACCGCGGCCATCGTTTCGTCCGCTACGTGGATGATCTGCTGATCTTTGAAAAGCCATCGTGCGGGCGATCGAGTGATGGCCAGCGTCAGCCGCTGGTTAACGCTCAAGCTCAAGCTGGTGGTGAACGAGCAGAAAAGTCGGGTAGTGAAGATCAACGACTGCGAATTTCTCGGGTTTCCATTCCGGGGAATCAAGCTGCGTTGGTCGGTGCGAGCCTTCGAGAACTTCCGGGCATCGAATCTGGCAACTGACCGGCCGAAGCTGGGGCGGCTCGATGGAATACCGGCTCCGAAAGCTCGCCCAGTGTGTCCGTGGTTGGATGGGCTCCTTCGGCATCTCGGACTACTACTACCGTCCGGTTTCCGAACTGGACCACTGGCGGCATCGCCGGATGCGTATGTGCTACTGGAAACGGTGGCGGTATGTGCGCACCAAGGTCCGCAACCTTTTGGCACGCCGGACGATAATACTTCAATTAAAATGCCGGATCAGCGGTAAGACACCGTCGTCGACGAAATCGATTAGCGGAGAGTCGTTCAAGTCCCAAAACCAAGGGAACGGAAGCCAGAAAAGTTACTGCGACCCCATTGATCCCGGTGTCGTTCAAGGCGTGTAGGAGCCCAGCCCTCTGGGCGAACATGGCCGGAGGCCATCCAGAGACTCTGGTCGTAAAGGGTCAAGACTCTTTCTCTCCGCGCGGACTGAAAAACGCAACCAGGCACTGGTCGCTCTCTGCTGTCCACGCCTAGTATGCAAGAAGAAAGACCTGACCCTCTGCCCCCCTTGCGCCCGGGCCACCGACGACAAAGGGCGTACCCAGCCGACTGATCAGCCTTGGAACTATCAGGGGATGGCCAACAACATGGTGCAGCGGATTCCCGTAATCGTCACCTGAACAGGCGGCGGCGCGCCAAATGGAATCCCTTAGAAATTGTTGGAGCAAACGGCAATCGGCACGACGCAAGGCGGACCGCTTTTCGCCGCTACCAACATCCTGTTGGACGACCTCGACAAGGAACTGGAACACCGCGGCCATCGTTTCGTCCGCTACGTGGATGATCTGCTGATCTTTGAAAAGCCATCGTGCGGGCGATCGAGTGATGGCCAGCGTCAGCCGCTGGTTAACGCTCAAGCTCAAGCTGGTGGTGAACGAGCAGAAAAGTCGGGTAGTGAAGATCAACGACTGCGAATTTCTCGGGTTTCCATTCCGGGGAATCAAGCTGCGTTGGTCGGTGCGAGCCTTCGAGAACTTCCGGGCATCGAATCTGGCAACTGACCGGCCGAAGCTGGGGCGGCTCGATGGAATACCGGCTCCGAAAGCTCGCCCAGTGTGTCCGTGGTTGGATGGGCTCCTTCGGCATCTCGGACTACTACTACCGTCCGGTTTCCGAACTGGACCACTGGCGGCATCGCCGGATGCGTATGTGCTACTGGAAACGGTGGCGGTATGTGCGCACCAAGGTCCGCAACCTTTTGGCACGCCGGACGATAATACTTCAATTAAAATGCCGGATCAGCGGTAAGACACCGTCGTCGACGAAATCGATTAGCGGAGAGTCGTTCAAGTCCCAAAACCAAGGGAACGGAAGCCAGAAAAGTTACTGCGACCCCATTGATTCCTGTGTCGTTCAAGGCGTGTAGGAGCCCAGCCCTCTGGGCGAACATGGCCGGAGGCCGTCCAGAGGCTCTGGTCGTAAAGGGTCAAGACCCTTTCTCTCCGCGGACTGAAAAACGCAACCAGGCACTGGTCGCTCGCTGCTGTCCACGCCTAGTATGCAAGAAGAAAGACCTGACCCTGCGTGCCCCGCGCAACCTTTTGGCACGCCGGACGATAATACTTCAATTAAAATGCCGGATCAGCGGTAAGACACCGTCGTCGACGAAATCGATTAGCGGAGAGTCGTCCAAGTCCCAAAACCAAGGGAACGGAAGCCAGAAAAGTTACTGCGACCCCATCGATTCCGGTGTCGTTCAAGGCGTGTAGGAGCCCAGCCCCCTCTGGGCGAACATGGCCGGAGGCCATCCAGAGGCTCTGGTCGTAAAGGGTCAAGACCCTTTCTCTCCGCGCGGACTGAAAAACGCAACCAGGCACTGGCCGCTCTCTGCTGTCCACGCCTAGTATGCAAGAAGAAAGACCTGACCCTCTGCCCCCCTTGAGTAGCCTTTGCTGGACGTGTAACAATGAATAACCCACCATGGCCACGCTAGCCTTGGCGGCAGCTTAGGTTCTACTCCTAGGCTCATCCGATCGTCGACAGGGCAATGGAAATTCGAAGCCGAAAAGGAAAAGGAGATCGCTATGAAAGCGAAAGCAGCAACAGCAGGATTATGCCTCACCCTCGCAGCTTGCGGTGGTGGTGGAGGTGGTGGAAGCGACCCAGACACGCCGCCTCCCGTCTCAGAAGTGGACGGCATTTGGCGAGGCAGTTTCGTGTCCGACTCAACGGGAAGCTATAGTCTGCTGGGACTGATCAAGGACGGCGAAATACGGATGCTTAGCGCCGACAACGGCAGTATTCACGCCGGAACGGCCAGTGTTGCGAGTGGTGGCGTATTCTCCGCGACCACGACCGATTACGCCATCGGAGGAACCGTTTACGCCGAAACCAGCATGACAGGAAGTTATGTCCAGGGGCAGAGCATCAGTGCGGATTACACCGCAACCAATGGCGATAGCGGAACCGTATCCCTTACCTACGACGAACTTTACGACCGGGATTCATCGCTCGCGCTCACTGAGGGGATCTGGTCAGTCACAGAAGGTGCCTACACCTTTACGATCACCATTCAGGCCGACGGGACTCTTGATGGGTCCGACACCGATGGCTGCATCTATTCCGGCTCTGTTTCGATTATTGATAGCAACAAGAACCTCTATGACGTTGACGTGAGCGCCGCAAACTGCGGGGTGGCCGATGGGGACTATAACGGCTACGGGGTGATTTCTGATGATCAATCCGCGAACGACACCTTCTCTCTCGTCGCGAACAATGAGAATTACATCATCTATGGGGACCTGACGCGGCAATAGCCGGACATTGGCCAGGGACGGCCTACTCACCCATCCCTCTCCAGCTCCCGCATAAGTACTACCCGCCGAACCTCGATGGCGGAAGATATGCCTAACCTGTCTGGGAAGCATGCCTACTGAGTCGAAAAATGATTTCGCCAAAACCCATAGCACCGGACAGGCACAGGTAACGGGCGAAAAGGGGACGAGGAATTTGTGCTCCAAGCCTTTAGTCTTCAACTTCCAGGAGCAGCCAAACTCCTCCGTCCCCTTTTTGCGTCACTGGTGTGCAATTCCTGAAGCAGCACCAACCGGGCGCCCCGGTCCGCCGCCTCCCGAATAGCCTCGATGCTCTTCTGCAGATTCGCTTCGCGATCCTCGCCACAGCGGTGCTGAACGAGACCAACGGTCAGTGTTCGGGACATTCGGGACTCCAGCAAAGCCAAACGGATTCGAGCCTGAGGCGCACCCCGGCACGCCGGACGATAATACTGCAATTAAAATGCCGGATCAGCGGTAAGACACCCTCGTCGACGAAATCGATTAGCGGAGAGTCGTCCAAGTTCCAAAAAACAGGGGAACGCCAGCCAGAAAAGTTACTGCGACCCCATTGATCCCGGTGTCGTTCAAGGCGTGTAGGAGCCCAGCCCTCTGGGCGAACATGGCCGGAGGCCATCCAGAGACTCTGGTCGTAAAGGGTCAAGACTCTTTCTCTCCGCGCGGACTGAAAAACGCAACCAGGCACTGGTCGCTCGCTGCTGTCCACGCCTAGTATGCAAGAAGAAAGACCCTCTAGCCCTCGCGTGTAGGAGCCCAGCCCTCTGGGCGAACATGGCCGGAGGCCATCCAGAGACTCTGGTCGTAAAGGGTCAAGACCCTTTCTCTCCGCGCGGACTGAAAAACGCAACCAGGCACTGGTCGCTCGCTGCTGTCCACGCCTAGTATGCAAGAAGAAAGGCCTGACCCTCTGCCCCTGAAGGATCCCCACGAATTTCATAGCGGAGTGCTCGGCTGGATCTCCGAGGCCAAATCCCTACGGGCCTGAGCAACATCGGCCTCTCCGAACGCTAGTGGTCTGCGATCCAGTACGCGCAGGCCCAAAAAGACGAATGACAAAACCCGGCGGGTACGGATCGTGTTGGCTTGATAGTGGAAGTGGACTTCGTGCTGCTCCGCTACCTTTCCGAACAGCCATGCAACGAACAGTGCCAGTGCGTTGATGAGCAGCAGCACGTCAAAACGTTCGGCTGAACGAGAGCGCGAGCGGTTCAGGCCCAGGCCGTAGTATTCGTCCTTGGTATCGCGGAATGCCTCTTCGATTTGCATGCGCTTGGCATAGGCAGCAATGACCTCATCGGTGATTGCCGAGCTGCCGGAGAGGGATGTTGCAATGACCCAGGGCTCGCGCTCTCGGGCGGCATTCTCACGACTCTTTCCAGCCTGAGAACGGCGACCCTTTTTATTCCTGTCGACGCGGCCCTTGGGCGGCTTACGAAGTCCATAAATCGCGCAGCTCAGCGGTGAACTCTTGGCCAAGGAAAATTCGCCCATAAATGTGCGCTCGTCGCTCTCAAGCAAATACCCAAGGAGCTTGGCACTCAACCACTTATCTTCTTCGGAACGAGCGACTTGGACAGTCCCGCGAATGCGCCCAATCCAGTCCCACCCCATCGCCTCGACCGCTCGGAACCAGGGGTTCTTGAAACCGGCATCGGTGACAAAAATGGGACGGCAATGCTCGGGTACCACTTGCGCCAGCGTTCTGAGGAAATTTGATTGGACATCCCGATTCCCACACTGCGATTGCGGATGGACCTCCTGGTAAAGCGTCTTGCCTCGTCCTCCCGCTGGAATGGAGGCGCGCAAAACGTGGAATTTCTCGTCGTGCGATACCGGAGACCAATCGATTAACACTAAAGGACGCTCTGCCTGGCCGATGCTCCAGTGCGCCATGGCCCGATAAAGCATTGGCGCCTCGCGCCCCAAATGCGGGTTGCCGATCAGCCTGTCCATCTGCTTTATCGATGCCTTCTCTGTCACAGGCCGGGGTGAACGTCGCCCCAGACCTGTGACCGAGACGCACTTGCCGACAAGTGCCGCCTCAATTCCGGCTTGCACAGCCGAGAACCGAACCTTGTGCATTGCTTGACACTCGGCTCCAAAATTTGCCTCAATCAGGTCGGTGGCGTGCATCTCTATCTCCTTACGGCTGGCTTCTTTCGTTTCGCAACCGCAAGAAGATCATGCCCAGAGATGCATGTCCACCCCTATTTCCTTGTTAGTCAATCAGTTGGCTCTGTAATTCGTGGGGATTCTTCAGCCTCTGCCCCCCCAGCCGAGAACCGAACCTTGTGCATTGCTTGACACTCGGCTCCAAAATTTGCCTCAATCAGGTCGGTGGCGTGCATCTCTATCTTCTTACGGCTGGCTTCTTTCGTTTCGCAACCGCAAGAAGATCATGCCCAGAGATGCATGTCCACTTCTATTTCCTTGTTAGTCAATCAGTTGGCTCTGTGATTCGTGGGGATTCTTCAGCCGCCGAAGGCGGTCCGTTGGAGCGGCGTGTTATGCCTATGAATAGACGAATGCTTGGATATGCCATAAATAAACCAAAAAGAACAACACCGAAGCCAAGCTCTCGGCAATAGCCAAGCGACTGTAAGTGGATAGCAAACTGGCTAAGCAAACCATACGGCTTGGTGCCGAATATCAAACTCTCACATGAGTTTGCCAATGCCACGTTTGTACCAATGAGGAATATTCCAATCCCCGCCGCCAACGTAAGCGCCGCATGACCAAACGCAAGAAGCCGTGCTTTCGCTTGAGCGTCGGAGAAATATGATGCCCGCCAAACTACAAGCAGAGAGAGGATGAAAAGGTTAAAGGCAATGCCACCAATCACTCTACTTAAAGAGAAGCTCTCGAAGATGGCCGCATTGCCAGCGGCGGCAAGCAGTGCAATGAAGGCTAGAAAAATCTACCTCATGAGATGCAACCGTCCAGCGTTGTTTGATTAGGCATAACGGCTCGGCTCAGGCGCCCGCAAAAGCGGCTCAGTGGAGCCTGAATGAAGGACATAAACCCGGGCCGCTTTTGCGGGTCGGCTGGAGCCGATGGTGTACGCCCGGCATGGGCATGAACTGATGGGGTGGAAGTCCCCTGTAGGAGACTCTACGTTGACCCGTAAGGGATTGACGATAACTACTAGCCGACGGCAAGGGCGTCACCGCGAGGTGGGGTCTGGAGGAAGCCCGAGCGCAAAAGTGCGAGCCGACGGACAGAAATCGCATAGAAGGCCTAGTCCGGGGGCGAGTCAGCACAAGATGACGAAGCCCATAGAGTCGCGTGGACAGGGTAAATGCGGCGGTTGTGCACGGAAAGTTCATGTTCTTATCCGGGGAGATCTGTCTCACTTGCGGCCTGAGCCGCCACGGGAGCCGAATTGAGGGCCAGCCCGAAAGGACTGGAATCACCATCGGACCCTACCGTGACTCGGGTAGCGCGTCTTACGGTAACGTCTGACGTGATGGGACAGAAGTCAGCAGACGGCATAGTAGCCAAACGCCCACCGTAATGGGTGGGACAGGGTGAAGGCCTGAACCTTCGGCAACGAGAGAGCCGGACGGATCTCAACGACCGTAATGCACCCGACCGGGTGAAACGGCCTTGGCGGTTCGTCACGTAACCAGCGTTGAAGGTCGGCATTTTACGGTGTGTCCTTTTAACTCCGAGGGAAGCGCCCCGTGCGGACCCGCATGCGGGGTGCTGTGGGGGCTGGGGGTTAGAAACCCCCGGCTACCCGATTAGATTGCTTATACATACGTGAGCAGGACCTCGACCGAGTCAGGCTTTTTTCCTTTAGCCCAAGCAAATGCGGCGCTGTTTTCAATGAATTTTTTGAACGCGGGAAGTTCATCTGGAGAATGGCACCATCTGTCGCCAGAATTAAGCATTACAGTTTCCGCACTTGGAAAGAACTTTAACGCCACCGATAACTGCTGCATCGAATCAGCTTGGTCATCAGGGTCTTCTAAATCTTCCATAACTTGACGAGTAAGATCCACATTGAAGTAACGACCGTTACCCCAGTCATAAGTACCCCACTGAAACAACAGCATATCCCCATCAGACTCAACTGATGTGTTCACTATGCGATGCTCTTCATATAGGCGGAGAACCAGCCTGAACGTATCGACCACTTCTGGGATCGTTAAGGCGAGCTCAGTCTCAATGAGTTGTTTTATGCCATCGATGGTCATGCTGCTCCCTCGCACAATCTAACGCCTTAGCTCACGCGCGCCGCACGCCAACGTTTGCTAAAACCAAGTTGCATCCCGGCGTCGCGTGCAGCTAATTGTGTACGCCCGGCATGGGCATGAACTGATGGGGTGGAAGTCCCCTGTAGGAGACTCTACGTTGACCCGTAAGGGATTGACGATAACTACTAGCCGACGGCAAGGGCGTCACCGCGAGGTGGGGTCTGGAGGAAGCCCGAGCGCAAAAGTGCGAGCCGACGGACAGAAATCGCATAGAAGGCCTAGTCCGGGGGCGAGTCAGCACAAGATGACGAAGCCCATAGAGTCGCGTGGACAGGGTAAATGCGGCGGTTGTGCACGGAAAGTTCATGTTCTTATCCGGGGAGATTCTGTCTCACTTGCGGCCTGAGCCGCCACGGGAGCCGAATTGAGGGCCAGCCCGAAAGGACTGGAATCACCATCGGACCCTACCGTGACTCGGGTAGCGCGTCTTACGGTAACGTCTGACGTGATGGGACAGAAGTCAGCAGACGGCATAGTAGCCAAACGCCCACCGTAATGGGTGGGACAGGGTGAAGGCCTGAACCTTCGGCAACGAGAGAGCCGGACGGATCTCAACGACCGTAATGCACCCGACCGGGTGAAACGGCCTTGGCGGTTCGTCACGTAACCAGCGTTGAAGGTCGGCATTTTACGGTGTGTCCTTTTAACTCCGAGGGAAGCGCCCCGTGCGGACCCGCATGCGGGGTGCTGTGGGGGCTGGGGGTTAGAAACCCCCGGCTACCCGATTAGGGCCATGATTCGTACCCTGCATGTGAATCTCCGCAAATATTGGCGCCGACTTAAAAATGCTCCTCTTAAGATCGGCTGCCTTTGTCGAGGCGATGAATCGAGCACGAAGACGGCTGCCTGGCGGTAAGCGATAGAATTGCCGGCTTAACATAGCGAAAATTTTTTGAACTATTGCTTCCTCGGAGACCCCGTAAAAATCTAAAGAAACACCTTGCGATATAGGTTGAAAGAAAACATATTGCTTTCTTGTACAATCGTCAGCATCACTACACTTCCCAGCACCAATCAGAATCGTTTGTGCAGCGCTAATTGCTTGGTGAGCATATTGATCGTACGAGCGATCCTCTCCCGCTGGAGCGTTGAGGGGAATGAGCACTGCCGTGATTAACGCAAATATCCGGTTCATTCGTAATGGCGGTTTCTCTAGCCCTAACGAAATGTCGGCGGTTGATAGCCGAATATTGCCCCAAAACCCAGCCAAGGTTGGCCCTTGCTTAGCCCCAAATTCAACCGGTTAGCGATTAGCACGTGTTTAAAATTCCGGTTTGATACACGTCGCCGCCCGGATAGCACGACGAAACGGCCGTGTAGCAGCGGGGTATGGGAAAGAAAATGCCCGAGGATCAATGCGCTGGCGAATGATGGCGCCACTATGCGGCGCTGCAATTGCGGCGGGAAAGGTGTCGAATGGTAGGGCTTTCGCGCGCGCAAAAAGGCCGAGGACGAGGGAGGAGCCCGAAGGCTTCTTAACAGGTGCCGGGCTCGGGGCAAGAATGAAGCGTGGCTTTCCCTGTGGCCGTAGAAGGTGTAACGCTCCGTCATTTTCCGCCGCATCCTCGCGGTCCTCTCTCCTGACAGTGAATCAAGCCTACCGGAGCAGGGGGTGTTCGCCAAGGGTAAGAATTGAGGCGGTTCTGAGGGAATAACTGGGATCGCAGTAACTTTTCTGCTGGCGGACCCGTCCTCCTGGGGGTAAACACCTGCTGCGCCTGGTGGGAGTATTTAGGCGCTCGGCACGGTAATCAGCTTTTTCACGACAACCGACGATCATTGGATCTCGCGAAGGGTGGAGCGACCGTCGTCGCTGAGGATTCTGCCCACCCGCTCGGTCCAGGCCTGTCTAAAGCGTCGGCTGGTTTCATCATCGGCGCTGCCGGAGAGTACCTGTTGCAGATCTTTTCCCATCTGCGGGGCCGGCGGGATCGGCGAGGGGTCGTACTGCAGGGTGACCTGCTTGCCGGTATCGGTGCGCTCGAAGGTGGCCGTCACCGGCCCGGGTTCGGCGTCGGCATCGAAACCGAGCAGCCCTTTGCGGACGTGCTGGCCACCCAGACCGCCGAAGCCGTTCTCGGCAGCGGCACCGGTAAGTAGCGTGAGGACCTGGGTGAAAGGGCCGTTGGCACTCTGGTTGGGCGCGCCGGCGAAGCGGATCCGTATGCCGCCGCGTTGCGGCCGTTCGTTGGGGGAGAGTCTGGCCATCGCCTGCCGGGCCATGAGGAAGGCGCCCGCGACGGTGGGGCAGGCATGGCCGGCCAACTTCACTGCGTCGTCGAAGGTGTAGGTGAAGACCCCGTCGCCGGCGCCGAGTAGCTGTGCCAGGGGATCGAAGAGCTCCAGTGTGGGACTCTCGGGGAATAGTTTGGAACTGTGCATGGATGTTGCTCCTGGTTTGCCCTGAATAGCTGTTACCGAAATGGTGTTCATTACTCCCCCCTCATCCTAACCTTCTCCCGGAGAGGGGGAAGGGATCAAGTGGTGACCCTTTCGGAACAGCGATTTAACCCTTCCCAAAGGGAGGGATGGCTTCATTCCGGAGCCTTGCCCCGGGGCGAGGGAAGGGCTTTTGGTTCCCGGCCCTGTCCCAAGTGCTCCGCCGGTGGCGAAGGCGAGGTTAGCGCAGATGATCCAGAGTGCCGGCCGCTAGCTGCATCGTTGCGCAGTGGATGCTTCCGTACTGACGGATGAGGGGCAGGGCGTCGATAGCGATAAGCTGCCGATCGGGGAAACACGCGCCCAGCCGCTCCATCGCTACGGCATCGGCGGAGTCGTCGTAGGTGGGAACCAGGACGGCTCCGTTGATAATCAGGAAGTTGGCATAGGTGGCGGGCAGGCGGTCGCCGTTTTCATTGCACTTGGGGGCCGGAAGGGGCAGGGGAATGAGACGGTACGGTTCGCCCTCTTCGGTGCGGAATGTTTTCAGTTCGGCTTCCATACCTTGCAGCTCTTCGTAATCCGGGTCCTCGGGATCGGTGCAGGCAACGTAGGCGATGGTTTTCGGGTCACAGAAACGGGCCAGGGTGTCGATGTGGCCGTCCGTGTCATCCCCGGTGAGGAGGCCACTTTTCAGCCAGAGTACGCGGCGGACGCCGAATTCGCGGGCGAAGATGGCCTCCAACGCCTTGCAGTCGTGCTGCGGGTTGCGCTCGGGGGAGAGGAGGCAGTGGCTGGTGGTCAGGAGCGTGCCGGCGCCGTCGCTTTCAATGCTGCCGCCCTCCAAAATGAGGTCGATGCTCTCCAGGGCTGTATCGCCGAAGGCACCCGCTTCGGCGAGGCTGCGGGAAACCCGATTGTCGAGACGATAGTCATACTTCCGTCCCCAGCCGTTGAAGCCGAAATCGAGAAGCCGGGGAATGCCGTCGCGGATGACGGTGATCGGGCCGTGATCGCGCACCCAGACGTCGTTGGATGGAACCTCGAAGAGGGAGACCCGGTCCATGCGGACGCCCCCGGACTCCAAAAGGCCGCGGATATGGGCGAGGTGTTCGCTGTCGAAGCAGGAGATGATCACCCGTTCGCGTTCGGCGACGGCGCGGGCCATGGCGACGAAGACCGGGTCGACATCGGCCAGCCGTTCGCCCCAGTCGCCGTGTTGGTGGGGCCAGGTCAATAGCACCCCGTCCTGCCGGCCCCATTCGGCCGGCAGGCAGTTCGTGGTAGTCATCAGGGCAGGATCAGCGGTTCAGGACGGAGTGAATCACGTACTGGTATTCGAAATAGACGGTGAAATCGTCATATTTCCAGCGGGTGATGGGCGGGTCGCCAACCGGAGCCTCCTTGTTTTCGGGGGCACCGAATCGCTCTTCGACCTGGCGCATACTCATCCCCTTTGTGGGCATCGTCACTCCCGCTTCCGCCTGTTCGGCGGGGGCGCTGTCTTTGGGGGGCATGACAAGCGTGTCCGCCGTAGCGGGTAGGCTGACTAGCCCGACGAGTATCAGCCCTGTCGCGGCGGATAGAAGACGCATCGTACGGCTCCTTGGTAAACTGTTCACTTTCCGCAATATAACGCGGCTGATTGTCCCACGTAAATGCGGTTTGTCCTGCGCGCTACCGCACACCTTGGTTATTTCTCCCTATGAGGCACGAAACCCCCGATCTGTTCTCCTATCGCCGCTACTGGGCGAAGCGGCTGCTGCCCGCCCCGGTACTGCCCATGACCCGGGAGGAGATGAACGAGCTTGGCTGGGACAGCTGTGACGTTATCCTGGTCACCGGAGATGCCTATGTGGATCATCCCAGTTTCGGGATGGCGCTGATAGGCCGCCTCCTGGAAGCTCAGGGTTTTCGGGTGGGTATTATCGCTCAACCCGACTGGACTTCGGCTGACGCGTTTACGGTCCTGGGCCGGCCCAATCTCTTTTTCGGGGTGACGGCCGGCAACATGGACTCCATGGTGAATCGCTACACGGCTGAGCGCAAGCGCCGGTCCGATGATGCGTATTCGCCGGGCGGGCAGGGCGGCAAACGTCCGGATCGCTCCACGTTGGTCTATTCGCAGCGCTGCCGGGAAGCCTACAAGGATGTGCCGCTTGTTATCGGCGGTATCGAGGCGAGCCTGAGGCGCATCGCCCACTTCGATTACTGGTCCGAAAAGGTCCGCCGCTCGGCCCTGGTGGATGCCAAGGCGGACCTGTTACTTTACGGCAATGCGGAGCGGGCAATCGTGGAGATCGCCCACCGTCTGGCCCGGGGCGAAGCGGTCGATTCCATTCGCGATCTCCGTGGTACGGCCTTTTTCGGCAGTGCACCGGGGGAGTGGTTCGAACTCGACTCCACCGAGGTGGACGTGCCGGGTGAGATTGAAGCGCGAGGCGATCCGTACGAAGCGGAGCCGTGCCGGCCGGTCGTTCACCACCTGCGGGAGGTACCGCGGGAATCGCGGGGCGATGTCGTGATCCGTCTGCCGGCCTATGAACAGGTGCGCCGCGATGAGGTTCTCTACGCCCATGCCTCGCGGGTCATGCACCTGGAGACCAATTACCACAACGCCAGGCCCCTCGTTCAGCGCCATGGCAACCGGGACGTTTGGGTCAATCCGCCGCCCGTGCCCCTGTCGACCAAAGAGTTGGACGGGGTCTATGAGCTGCCTTATACCCGCCGGCCACACCCGGCCTACGGTGATGCCAAGCTGCCGGCCTACGAGATGATCCGCTTCTCCATCAACATCATGCGGGGCTGTTTCGGCGGCTGTACGTTCTGCTCCATCACCGAACATGAAGGGCGCATTATCCAGAACCGTTCCGAGGAGTCGATCCTGCATGAGATCGAGACGGTGCGGGACACGGTCCCCGGCTTCACCGGCAACATCTCAGACTTGGGCGGACCGACGGCCAACATGTATCGGCTGCACTGCCGGACCCAGGCGATCGAATCGGCCTGCCGACGGCTCTCCTGCGTCTATCCGGACGTCTGCCGTAACATGACCACCAGTCACAAGCCGCTGATCGAGCTGTATCGCAAGGCGCGGAAACTGCCCGGCGTGAAACGGGTCTTCATCGCCTCGGGGCTTCGCTATGACTTGGCCGTGCACGACCCCGAATACATCAAGGAGCTGGTGACCCACCATGTCGGTGGCTATCTGAAGATCGCCCCGGAGCACACCGAGAGCGGCCCTCTGTCGCACATGATGAAACCGGGCATGGGCACCTACGACCGCTTCAAGGAGCTGTTCGAGCGCTACTCGAAGGAAGCGGGCAAGGAGCAATATCTCATCCCCTATTTCATCTCCGCCCACCCCGGCGCGAAGGACGAGGACATGCTGGCGCTCGCCCTTTGGCTGAAGCGCAACAACTTCCGACTGGATCAGGTTCAGAACTTCCTGCCCTCACCCATGGCCCTGGCCACGGCGATGTGGCACACCGGACACAATCCGCTGAAACGGGTCCGGCGTGAGGCGGGCAATGTTCCGGTGCCCAAGGGGGGCCGCGTCCGGCGTCTGCAAAAGGCCTTTCTCCGCTACCACGACCCGGAGAACTGGCCGATTCTGCGCGACGCCTTGAAGCGCATGGGCCGGGCCGATCTCATCGGTAATGGCAAGCGCCACCTCGTGCCGCGTTGGCAGCCGGGTGCGGCCCCGAAACGGGGCCCGGTGCAAAAGGGCACGCCTGTGGCGCGCTCGAAAGATCCAAGTAAGGGGCGCCGCAAGGTCGGACGTCGTTAGTTTCCCGAACGGACGTTACGGTTTTGTCGTGCCGGGGACGGCCTTCCTGGAGCACCGAACAGGTTGCGTGGGGCAATGATTTTGGGAACACCGTAAATACATCCCTGTAGGATCGACGGCCGCATCCCTGCGGCCGACGCCCCAATATCAATCGCGGTGCCCCAAAGGGAGGTTGGATGCGTCAAACACCTTTTGCATCCGCCTCCAATTCCTGTTCGGCCTTGTTGTGGTCTCTGGCCAGCAGCAGATAGAAGGCGGGCAGCACGAACAGTGTAAAGAGGGTGCCGATACCCAACCCCGTTGCGATGGTGAGGCCGATGTGGAACCGGCTCACTGCGCCGGGCCCCGATGCGGTGAGCAGCGGGACCATTGCCACGATCAGCGCTGCGCTTGTCATGATGATGGGCCGCAGCCGGATCGACGCGGCCTGTTCGACGGCCTGCGTTTGGGAATCGCTCCTGATCTGCAACTGGTTGGCGAACTCGACGATGAGGATGCCGTTCTTGGCCACCACGCCGATCAGGGTAATCAGCCCCACCTGGGTGTAGATATTCATGGACGCAAAGCCCAGGGTAATGAACGCCATTGCCCCCGCGATGGACATGGGTACGGAAACCAGGATGATCGCGGGGTCACGCCAGGATTCGAACTGTGCGGCAAGGACCAGGTAGATAATGACCACAGCGACAGGAAGAAGGTCACCATCAGCGCGCTGCTCTGCTGCGCAAACTGGCGCGAGCTCGCCTTTGTAATCGAAAGTCGAAGCCCTTCGGAAAGAGCTCCCTGGCCTGCGTCTCCAATAACCGACGGCACCGCCCATGGGGACGCCCGGCGTCATGATGCCTTCGACCGTGAGTGAGTTGAGCTGCTGAAACTGCGTCCTCTTGGAGGGCTCCACACTATGCTCCAAGCCGACCAGGGTGCCCAGCGGCACCAGTTCCCCCGAATGCGCGCGGATGTAATAATCCTCCAGCATGGCGGCATCCGGCGGCGTTCGCGCTCGACCTGCGGAATGACCTTATAGCTGCGTCCATCCATGCTGAAGCGGTTAATATAGCCGCCGCCCAGCATACTGGCGAGGTTACGGCCGACATCGGCCATGGAGATGCCCAGATCGCCGGCACGGTCCCGATCAATCAACAAATTGGTCGACGGGCCGATCGAATTCCATGGACTTGCGCAGGAACATGAAATTGCCGCGACTGCATGCCGCGGCCGATCAGCTCGTCAGCCACCTGGCGAACTGCTCGTAAGTGCTATCGGTCGTAACACGAACTGGAACGGCAGACCGCCGCCGGCGCCGGGCAGGGCCGGGCGCGGGAAGACGGCGGTCTGGAAACCCGCCACCTGTGATCAGCGCACCGATCCACCTGCGGCTGGATGGCCAACTGCGAACATCCCGTTCGGTCCAGGGCTTCATCTTGAAGCCGCCGAAGACGGTATCAGGACTCGCGCCCGAGCATGTAAAGCCTTCGTCGTATCCGGGAACCTGCTCGAACAGCGTCTGGATCTCGTTACGGCGTAGGTCTGAGGTAATCGAGCGTCGCGGTTCTCGGCCCCGTCGCCTGGAAGAACAGGATGCCCTGGTCTTCAGCGGGGGCGAGCTCGTTTTGCTGGTCATGACCATGAAGTAAATGGAAGCGAATGACCACCAGGCCGAAGAAGACCGCGACCGAGCACTGACTCCAGGGCGCCGTGCAAGAGCTTCGATAGCCGGCTGACAGCCGTTCGAAGCGGTGTTTCGACGAACTGCTCGAACCGGCCCTGGTTACCGTGGGGTTTGAGCACACGGGATGAGAGCATCGGCGAGAGCGTCAGGGCCACCACGCCGGAGATAGAACGGCGCCGGCGAGCGTGAAGGCGAACTCCGTGAACAGCGAACCGACCAGACCGCCCATGAAACCGATGGGGGCATAAACCGCCAGCAGCGTAGTGGTCATGGCAATAATGGGGATGGCCAATTCGCGGCGCCCCAGCGATGGCCGCCTGGAAGCGGCTTTCGCCGCGTTCGATATGCCGGTGTACGTTTTCCACCACGATGATGGCGTCATCCACCACCAGGCCGATGGCCAGAACCATGGAGAGCAGCGTGAGCAGGTTCAGCGAATAGCCGAGCACGTACATCACGAAGGCGCCGCCGATCAGCGACAGCGGCACTGCTACGGCCGGGACCGCCGCCGCGCGGAAGGAGCCTAGCGTGAGATAGACCACCAGCAGCACGATGAGCACCGCCTCGATGATGGTCTTGTAGACCTCGTCGATGGAGTCGTTGATGAACTTACTGGCGTCATAGGGGACCCGGACATTGAACCCGTTCGGCAGCTGGGCCCGGAGTTTCGGTACCTCGTCATTGACCAGCTGAGCCACGGTCAGCGGGTTCGCGCCGGGCGCCTGCTCGATGCCGATAAACACGGCGGGAATGCCGCTGTACCAGGCGGTTGATTCGTAGTCCTCGGCGCCCAATTCAGTACGGGCGATATCACCGAGCCGCACCAGCGCCCCGTTATCACCGCGTACGACCAGATCGTCGAAGTCTTCGGGCGTGGAAATATCGGTGGTGGCGGTGAGATCGACGCGGACGTACTTGTCCTTAGTGGAACCTACGGCCGCCAGATAGTTGTTGTCACGCAACACCTTGGCGACGTCCTCGGCCGTCACCCCGAGTGAGGCCATCCGTTTGGGAGCGAGCCAGACACGCATGGCGAAGCGCTGGCCGAACAGTCGGGCCTTTGCCACACCCGGAAGGGCCTGCAACTGCGGCTGGACGACGCGCAATATGTAATCGGTGAGTTGGGGACGCGGTACCGAGTCGCTGTAAAAAGCGATATACATCAGAGCGGTGGAGTCACCCGTGGTGGAGTCGATGACGGGGTCCTGGGCGTCGGCAGGCAAGACGTTGCGCTTACTTGCGACTTTGGCCTGGATTTCGGCGACGGCGGCATTCGGATGATAGTTGAGCTCCATGTGCGCCTCGATCTTGGAGACGCCCTGGGAGCTGGTGGCGAAGATGTAGTCGATGCCGTTCGCCTCGGCCATGGCCTGCTGCAGGGGAGTGGTGACGAAGCCCTTTACCAGCTCCGAACTCGCGCCCGGGTAGGCGGTCGTGACCGTGACCACGGTATTTTGGGTTTCAGGATATTGCCTGACTTCCAACAGCCCGAGCGAACGAAGGCCGATCAGCAATATCAGCAGACTGATGACCGTCGCCAGCACCGGACGACGGATGAAGATGTCCGTTAACCTCATTCCGTGGTCACCTCGGCATCGATGAGTTCGATGCGGTTGTCGATGGTGACAGGCTGACCGTCACGGAGTTTGACCAGTCCGGTGCGAACCACCTGTTGCCCGGGTTCGAGACCCCGGGTAATCACCACCCGTCCCTCACGGACCTCGCCGGTGCCCACCTGCCGCCGCTCGGCCTTGAGCGTGCCGTTTTCGCCCTCGGCCAGCGCGTACATGAAGCTGCCGTAGGTGTTGAAGCTCACCGCAGTGCGCGGAACCGTCAGGACCTCGCGCGACTCACCATTAAACGTGAGCACTTCGACGAACATACCCGGGCGCAGGCGGCCATCGGGATTGTCGAGGCTGGCGCGGAGGCGAATCGTCCGGGTCCCGGTATCAATACCGGAGTCGATCGCCTGGATTTGGCCCTTGAAGACTTCGCCGGGATAGGCATCGGCCCGAACCTCGATGTTCAGTCCCTTGCGCAGACCCGAGAAGTGCCGCTCGGGCAGGGCGTAATCCACATAAATCGGATCGAGGGCCTGGAGGGAGACGATGCGGGCACCTGGTTAGACGTATTGGCCCAAATCCACGTGACGGATGCCGAGCAGACCGGCAAAGGGGGCGAGGATGCTTTTCTTGGCAATCCTCTCTTCCTGCTCGACCACGCGCGCATCGGCGGCATCATACTTCGCCCTTGCCTCATCGTGCTGCGATTTGGAGATCGCCTTGCGCCCGAGAAGATCCTCGGAACGGCGAAGCTGTACCAGGGCGAGTCGCCGGTCCGCTTTTGCCCCCTCCAGGGTTGCCCGATCCACGGTGGCGTCCAGCTCGATCAGTGGCGTACCGGCCTCCACGGCGGTGCCGGATTCGAAGGTGATTCGATCGATTTTGCCCGCCACCTCGCTGGTGACGTCGATGCCATTGACGGCGGTGAGGGTGCCCACTGCCCGAAGCGAGGGATGCCAGGTCTCGCGTCGGACCTCCGTCGCGGAGACGGTGGCCGGAGGCTGGGGTTTGGCCAGCTGTTTGGCCATCTCCTGCATCTGGAGGTATTTGAACCCGAAGATCCCGCCGAAGATTACCAGCAGGAACAGCGTGACGGCGACGAAACGTTTGGCCATGATTCGAATTCTGATCCGTTGCGTGTTGAGGGGGGAGACCCGCTCCCCTGCGGGTATCGGAACCGGTAATCGTCGCTCATTAGTTTATAAAGATAAATAACCCATTTATCATAGAACGTATGAGCGATTTCGATTATTTGAGCCTGGATGGGCGCGCCTTGCGTCTCTTCATCGCCGTCCTGGAGACCGGTTCGGTGACCGCGGCGGCGGAACGGCTCGGGATCACCCAGTCCGCAGTGAGCCACACACTGGAAAAGCTCCGAACTATCACCGGCGACCCGCTTTTCGTGAAATCGGGGCGCGGCATCGTCGCCACCGCTTACGCCGAAACGCTGGGGGAGCGGGCACGGGCGGTCCTCAAAGGCATGAAAGCGATTGCACAGCCCCCGCACTTCGATCCCGGGCGAACACGACGGGTATTCACCATTGCCGCCAACGATTTTCAGCGCGATCTGCTATTGCCGGGCGTGCTTCGCTCGCTCTGCGAGGAGGCGCCCGGGAGTCGGCTTCGAATCATCCCCGCGGGTATTCCCGAGGCAGAGCTGTTGCGCGAAGACCGCTGCGACCTCATCATTACGCCGCGGCCCCCACAGGGTAGTGATATTCATACGGAACGGCTGCTGGAGGACCGGCTGGTCTGTTTCTATGACGGGCGCCAGACCGAAGCGCCCACGGATATCGAGAGCTACCTCGAAGCCCGGCACATCGGTCTGCAGTTCGAAGACAGCGAGAAGGCCGATTTCGAAAAACAGTTTCGGGCGGTCGGCATTCACCGGGATGTGGCAGTGGTGGTGGACAATGTCGCCGGGGTACCCGCCTTTATGCGCGGCACCGGCCTGCTGGCGATTCTGCCGAGTCTGCTCGTGACCGGACTGATGCGGGATTTTGCCTGGTGTCACCCGCCTTTCAAGCTGGACTCCCTGCCGATCTTTCAGGTTTGGCATCGTCGCCACGACGAGGATGCCGCCCATCGCTGGCTTAGGGCCAAACTGGCGGCAACAGCCGAAGAGGTGATGGCAAACCCGGTCGCTGAAAGCGCAGCGGAAACCTAAGATCGAATCAGAGTCTAAACAGACGGGCCTGTTGCCCTGAGTTGCCAAAACCTATGGTCTACGTCGAAAGCCAAGTTCAAGAAAGCGATGCCAGCGCCGATCCGGAAGCGTGGATTGCCCGTATCGGGCACCGCCACTCCGGCAAGGAGCTGGAGATCATCCGCGCGGCGGTGGGGTTGGCCCGACAGGCGCACCAGCAGCAGGTTCGGGCGTCGGGGGAGCCCTATCTGACTCACGTCATCGCAGTCGCCGACGTCCTCGCCGGACTTAACCTCGACCACGAGAGCCTGGGTGCGGCGATTCTCCACGACTCGGTGGAGGACAGTGACCTCACCCTGGATGAGATTGCCGAGACCTGCGGTTCCGGCGTGGCCCATTTGGTTGATGGCGTCACCAAAATGCGGGTCATCGGCGATTATCAGAAAGGGCTGGGCGATAGCGGCAAGGAATCCGTGCGGGCGGAGAGCCTGCGCAAGATGCTGCTGGCCATGGCCGAAGATGTGCGCGTGGTGCTGATCAAGCTCGCCGATCGGCTGCACAATATGCGCACGCTCAAGCACCCTCCGAAGAGAAGCAGCGGCGGATCGCGCGCGAGACCATGGATATCTATGCCCCGCTCGCCAACCGGCTGGGTATCTGGCAGGTCAAGTGGGAGCTGGAGGACCTCGCCTTTCGCTACCTGGAGCCCGAGACCTATAAGCAGATCGCGCGGCTTGCTGCGACGAGCGGCGCGTCCGATCGCGAGGGCTACATCGACCACGTGCATCGGCACTCTGAGCGAGGCAGCTGGCCGAGGCGGGCATCGAGGCCGAGATCACGGGCCGTCCCAAGCACATCTACAGCATCTGGAACAAGATGCAGCGCAAGGGCGTTGGACTTCGAGCAGCTCTACGACGTGCGCGCGGTCCGCATCCTGGTCGACAGCGTCGCCGAGTGCTACGCCGCGCTCGGGCGTCGTGCACGGCCTCTGGCCGCAGATCCCCAGGGAGTTCGACGACTACATCGCCAGCCCGAAGGAGAACATGCTACCAGTCGCTGCACACCGCGGTGGTCGGCCCCGAGGGCAAGGCCCTGGAGGTGCAGATCCGCACCCACGAGATGCACCGACATGCCGAGCTCGGCGTGGCCGCGCACTGGCGCTACAAGGAAGGGCGAGCGCGGCCGACCAGCACTTCGAGGAGAAGATCGCCTGGCTGCGCCAGCTCCTCGAGTGGAAAGGGCGACGAGCGGCAGACGCCGGCGACTTCATCGACCGCTTCAAATCGCGAGGTATTTCGAGGACCGGGTCTACGTGCTGACACCGAAGGGCGAAGTCATCGACCTGCCCCAGGGGCGCGACGCCGCTGGACTTCGCCTACCACATCCACACCGAGGTCGGTCACCGCTGCCGCGGCGCCAAGGTCAACGGGCGCATCGTACCGCTCACTCACGAACTGCACACGGGCGAGCAGGTAGAGATCATCACCACCAAGCACGGCGGGCCGAGCCGCGACTGGCTGAATCCGCACCTTGGGTATCTCAAGACATCCCGCGCGCGTTCGAAGGTGCGGACCTGGTTCAAGCAGCAGGATCACGAGCAAAACATTGCGGACGGCAAATCGGCGCTGGACAAGGAACTTCACCGCCTGGCGGTGGACGATCTGGAGTTGCTGGCGCTTGCCAAGCATTTCGGGCTGCAGCAGGTCGACGAGCTACTGATCGCCGTCGGTCGGGGGGATATCAATACCGCGCAGATCGCCCATGCGGTGCATCACCTCACCCGACGCGATGATGACGCGGATGCCCTGGCCCCGGTACAGAGGCGCAAGGGCACGAAGGGCGGGGATATCCATATCCGCGGAGTGGGTAACCTGCTCACAAATATGGCTCGCTGCTGCACACCTGCGGCGGGGGATCCCATCGTCGGATTCATCACGCTCGGCCGGGGCGTCACTATTCACCGCCGTGAATGCTCCAACATCCTCAATCTGCCGGAGGAGAAACGCCGCCGGCTTATCGAGGTGGACTGGAGTGCCAGCGAGAAGAACACCTATCAGGTCGATCTGGAGATCGAGGCGGTGGACCGGCAGGGGCTGCTGCGGGATATTTCGACGGTCCTGGCCAACGAAAAGATCAATGTATTGGCCACCAACACCCGCTCCGACAAGCACCAGCATACGGCGAAGATGCTGGTTACCGTGGAGATCACCGACACGGACCAACTCAGCCGTATCCTCTCGCGGATAGGACAGCTCCCGAATATCCTGGAGGCGCGGCGCCGTACGCGCTGAGTATCCGATTATCGAATGCGCAGTATCCAGGCCGTGAACAGGACCTTGTTGCCCGATGAACCCGAGATGATTACCGCTACCCTCATTCGCCGTTACAAGCGCTTTCTCGCCGACGTCGAGCTGGAAGACGGCTCGGTGATTACCGTGCATACACCCAATACCGGATCGATGCTCGGCTGCTCCGAGCCGGGCTCCCGTATTTGGCTGCGTGATACCGGGAACCCCAAGCGCAAGTACCGCTACTCCTGGGAGATCACCGAGAACCGTCGGGGCGAACTCGTGGGGGTCAACACCGGGCTCCCCAACTATCTGGTGGAAGAGGCCATTCGAAACGGCACCATCAAGGAACTGCAGGGCTACGAAAGCCTTCGAAAGGAGGTGCGCTACGGCAGTGAACGCAGCCGCATCGATCTGCTCCTGGATGGACACCGGGATGGTCGGCCCTGCTATGTGGAAGTGAAGAACGTCACCACGTGCGACGATGAGCGCTACGCCTTCTTCCCCGACGCAGTCAGTTCGCGGGGCAGCAAACACCTTCGGGAGTTGATGGGGGTGGTCGAGGAGGGGGCTCGGGGCGTGATTTTCTTCTGTGTCCAGCGTGGAGATGCAGAGCGGGTACGGCCTGCCGATGAGATCGATCGTCTCTACGGAGAGACGCTGCGGGAGGCCATCGATGCCGGCGTGGAGGCCATCGCCTACAGCGCCGGAGTCACTCCCGAACGCATCGCTTTGGAAAGGCCGCTTCCGTTCCTGTGTCCCGAGATTGTTCTCGAAAGCGAGAACCGGGAACCACTGAGCAAACCGAACCTTTGAACCAGGGATTACGTCTTCCTCTGCAATCGGCAACGCGCTCGCCCAGGTAACCGGTCCGGGCGCCCTACGTTTCCCCTTTGACCTATGGTCTAATAGCGCCCCATGTATCGACCGTTAGAACTCTTCGTCGGCCTGCGCTATACCCGCGCCAAGCGCCGCAATCACTTCATTTCCTTCATTTCCGCCACATCGATGTTGGGGATTGCGCTCGGTGTGACGGCGCTGATCACCGTGCTTTCGGTGATGAACGGCTTCGAAACCGAACTGCGCCAGCGCATCCTGGGCATGGCGGCCCATGCCACCATCAGCGCCTATGACGGAACGCTCGATGAGTGGCGAAAGATGGAGGAAATTGCGGCTCGACACCCCGAGGTGATCGGGGCCGCTCCGTACATCCAGAAAGAGGGGATGCTGGTCAACGGCCAACAGGTGACCGGCAGTTTGGTGCGCGGTGTCGTGCCCGGGCAGGAAGCGGAGGTGTCGAAAGTCGCCGAAAGCATGGTCAGCGGCACGCTCGCCTCACTGAAACCCGGCGAATTCGGCATCATCCTGGGTTCCGATTTGGCACGAATCCTGGGGGTACTGCAGGGCGATAAGGTCACCCTGGTTTCCCCTACCGCGAATGTCAGTCCGCTGGGCATCCTGCCGCGCCTGAAACGCTTTACGGTGGTGGGCATCTTTCGGGTCGGCATGTACGAATTCGACAGCGCGATGGCCCTTATCCATATGCAGGATGCGCAACGGCTGTTTCGAATGGGCGATGAAGTGACCGGTGTTCGGCTGAAGGTGGATGACCTGTTCCGCGCGCCGTATGTCAGCCGGGAGCTGGCGGGGGAGATCAGCGGCGTCTACCGGGTTCAGGACTGGAGCCAGTATCACTCGAACTTCTTTCGCGCCATCCAGACGGAAAAGACGGTGATGTTCGTCATTCTGCTGCTAATCGTGGCCGTCGCGGCTTTCAACATCGTCTCCACCCTGGTGATGGTGGTTACCGATAAGGAGACCGATATCGCCATTCTCCGCACCTTGGGGGCGACCCCGAAGTCCGTGATGGGCGTGTTCATGGTGCAGGGAACGCTAATCGGTTTCGTGGGAACGCTGCTGGGACTCATCGGCGGGGTGACGCTGGCGCTTAATGTCGAAAACATTGTGCCGGCCATCGAGCAGCTGTTCAGTGTGCAGTTCCTGCCTGCCGACGTCTACTACATCAGCGATCTGCCCTCGGAACTCCACTGGGATGACGTCGTGAAGATCACCGGAGTGGCCTTCCTGCTGAGCGTCGTGGCTACCCTCTACCCGGCGTGGCGGGCGTCGCGCACCCAACCGGCGGAGGCACTGCGTTATGAGTGATGCGGGGGCAAACGGGGTGCTGGAGTGCCGGAACCTTTCCAAAACCTTCCGTCAGGGACCGGCGGCGGTCGAGGTGCTGCGCGGGGTGGACCTGAGGGTTGCGACGGGAGAGCGAATAGCGATCGTCGGCACGTCGGGTTCGGGCAAAAGCACGTTGCTGCACCTGCTGGGTGGCTTGGAGTCGCCCTCCGAAGGCCACGTCTGGGTCGACGGCCGGGAAATGAGTGCCCTGGACGAGGCGGAGCGGGGTCGGCTGCGTAATCGCGCCCTGGGGTTCGTCTATCAATTCCATCATTTGCTGCCCGAGTTCAGCGCACTCGAAAATGTGGCGATGCCGCTTCTGATTCGTCGCATCGAGCCCGAGCAGGCCCGTCAGCAGGCCGCTGCGATTCTCGAACGCGTGGGCCTCGGAGAGCGGGTTCGTCACAAGCCGGGAGAGCTCTCCGGTGGCGAGCGCCAGCGGGCGGCCATTGCCCGCGCGCTGGTGACCCGGCCGAGGTGTGTGCTTGCCGATGAACCGACCGGCAATCTCGATGCCCATACCGCAAGTCAGGTCTATGAACTGATGCTGGAACTCAATCGTGAGTTCGGGACCAGCTTTGTGGTGGTCACTCATGACGAAGGCTTGGCAGGGCGAATGGATCGCGTCCTGCGCATGAGTGATGGCGTACTGGTGGCCAGGGACCTCGGCTGAATGGGAGGGGGCGGCGATGGGTGGCATTCGCTTTTTGCGGAACTTGCGGCCCTCGAAGGCCCGGCCGGAGTGGAGGTTCGAGGCGCACTGAAAACGGTCGAGCTCCCGAAGGGAGCGGTCTTGCTGCGCCAGGGCGAAGCCTGTACCCACTATCTGCTGGTGGTCGAGGGTAGCGTCAAGGTATTCAGCCGTGCAGAGAATGGCCGGGAACTGCTGCTGTATCGGATCCGGTCCGGGGGCTCCTGTATCCTTACCACTTCCTGCCTACTGAGCGGAGATCGCTTCCCGGCCGAGGCGGTCGCCGAAACCGATGTGCGGGCTGTGGTACTCCCGCAGGCCGTTTTCGACCGCGGTCTTGCCGAGTCCCGGGATTTCCGGCGCTTCGTCTTTGATGCCTACGGTCAACGGGCCAAGGATCTCATACTGCTGGTCGAACAGGTTGCGTTCGGGCGGCTGGACGTGCGGCTGGCGAAGGTGCTGCTGGCGCAGGCGCATCCCGAATTGCACACGACGCACCAGGCATTGGCCGGTGAACTGGGAACGGCAAGGGAGGTCATCAGCCGACAGCTTAAGGAATTTGAGCAGCGGAACTGGGTCGCGCTTTTCCGAGGCAGTGTGCGGGTGCTGGACCGGGCCGGATTGGAGGGGGTGGTTCGGAACGCTTTGTGACTTTATCACTGACGTCTGTTGTTCAAGCGTGCAGGATGCCCCCACCACTCGCAAAAGGAGACGAAATCATGAAGCTGAACGTTGGAGGCATCGACCGCGGCTTGCGGATCGTGTTGGGAATCGCTCTGCTCGCCCTGGTCTTCGTTGGGCCGCAGACCCCGTGGGGCTGGATCGGGCTCGTCCCATTGGCAACAGGCCTGATGGGTTTCTGTCCGCTCTACCCCTTGCTCGGCTTCAGCACCTGCGGGTTGAAGAAGTAATGCTTACCCCTACTGCGTCGCCTCCCGGGCGGCGCGGTCCTGTTTTTTCCGCTGGTGGTGACGCACCAGCCTGAGCCGCCAAAGCCCGCGGATGATACTGAAGCCGGCCAGCGCACTTAATGTCCCAAGCAGTAGGCAGCCGAGCAGAAACGGCTGCCATATCGCTCCCATCTCACTGGTCAGCCACTCTAGCGATAGCGCAAAGTGCACGTTCCGCTCGGGGACGCCGATGAGCCAGGTGCCCAGACGGTATGCACCGTAGAACATGGGCGGCATGGTTATGGGGTTGGTTATCCATACCAGGAGCACCGAAAGCGACAGGTTCACCCGCGTGAGGATGGCGGCGCCGGCGGCCAGCAGCATCTGAAAAGGTACGGGCACAAAGGCCATGAAGAGCCCGACGGCGAAGGCCCCCGAAGCCGAACGGCGGTTCAGGTGCCACAGGTTCGGATCATGAAGCAAAGCCCCGAACAGCTTCAGGTGCTTGTGCTTCCGAATCGTCTCATGATCCGGCATGTATTGCTTTATAAGACGCTTCGGCATACGTACACTGCGCGTTTAGAGCGGCGAATTGCGCCAATTATCCACGATTTTACAGGCTTCTGGAAACAATGCGTTCAGGGACGATCGCGTTCTTACTCGGCGTGTCGGTACTGCAACTGCTCGCCGAACTGCCGGCTGTCCACTGGCTGCCTCTGGTTGCCGGCGCACCGCTCATCGCCCGCGTTTTCTTTGACTCCCGCAAGCATCTGACCCCGGTTTTCGCCGCGAGTGCCGGCTTTTTGTGGGCCTGGCTCCACGCGTGGGCCGTACTCTCCGCACCCCTGCCCGAACCGCTGGAGGGCCAGAACCTGACCGTATGGGGGACCGTTGAAGGCCTTCCCCGGCTCGACGGGCGGCGAATCCGTTTTCGGTTCCGGCCGGATCGGCTGGAGGGCGCCGGTAAGCCCGTGAAGTCACCGGGGCGCTTGCGGCTGAGTTGGTACGGTCGCCATCCGCAAATCCTTCCCGGTGAACGCTGGCGTCTGGTTATACGACTAAAACGCCCCCGCGGATTATTCAACCCGGGCAGCTTCGATTACGAACGGTGGCTGTTCCGAAACGGCATTCGTGCCACGGGCTACGTCCGTGATTCGGCGCAAAATCGACGCGAAGAGACGGGGTTCGGACTCGATTACTGGCGTAACGCGGTTGCCAAAAAGATTGGGCAAGCGCTTGACCATAGGCCTGGCACCGACTTGATCCGCGCGCTGGCCGTTGGTGATCGACGGGAGATCGGCCCCCAACGATGGGAAGTGCTGTCAGCAACGGGTACGACTCACTTGATGGCCATATCCGGTCTTCACATCGGTTTCGTCGCGGGTTTGGTGTACTTCCTGGCAGGACTGGCGTGGTCCCGTTGTGCCCCGTGCAGTTTACGAATCGCGGCTCCACGGGCCGCCGCCATGCTCGCCGGTGCAGCCGCATTCACCTATGCGGGGCTGGCCGGTTTTTCCGTACCGACCCAGCGTGCATTGATCATGACTGCGGTGGCGCTGGGGGCCGGCGCGGCGGGGCGCAGGATAACGCCCGGTTTCGGTCTGTCGAGTGCACTTCTGGCCGTGCTTATCATCGATCCCTTGGCCGTACTCTCGATTGGCTTTTGGCTCTCCTTCGCCGCCGTCGCCGTGATCCTGTTCGGGCTCCATGGACGGCTTCGCCGCCCAACGGGCTGGCGGGCCTGGCTACGGGTGCAGTTCCTGGCCGGTTTGGGTCTGTTTCCGCTGCTGATCGCCGCCTTCGACTCGGCATCGCTCGTCGCTCCGCTTGCGAACCTGGCGGCGGTGCCGTGGGTGGGTTTCATCGTTGTGCCGTTGACCTTGGCCGGAACGGCGCTGCTGACGTTTTCGGAGACCTTGGGAACCGGGCTGCTGGAAGGGGCGCGCCTGGCCCTGGAGGCGCCATGGCCTTTTCTGGAGAGGTTGGCCGCTATGGAGCCGGTCGGCGGCAGTGTGGCTCTTTGGACGCTGCTGCCTGCCGCAGCGGGCGTTATCTGGTGGATGGCGCCTCGGGGCGTTCCCGTACGGTGGCTGGGAGCCGCGGGGCTGCTGCCTATGCTGCTGTTCCGGCAACCCGGCCCGCCGGAGGGCGTCGCACGACTGGCACTGCTCGATGTCGGACAGGGCCTTTCGGCGGTGGTGCAGACCGCCGAGCACGTCCTGGTCTACGACACGGGGCCACGCTTTTCAGCCCGTTTCGACGCCGGATCGGCGGTAATCGTGCCATACCTCCGGTATATCGGTGCCGACCGGGTTGATACGCTGGTGTTGAGCCACGGTGACGGGGATCACGTCGGAGGCCTCGCGGCCCTGACCGATGCCTTTTCGATTGGCGCAAAACTGCAGCCGGAGGCCGAACCGGGAGCCTCGACCTGCCGTGCCGGGGACGGCTGGACCTGGGAAGGCGTCCGCTTCGACGTGTTGCACCCCGAAGGTACTGAGGGGGAGTCCGAAAACAACGCCTCCTGCGTACTCCGGGTATCGGCCGGGGGGCACCGGCTCCTGCTTCCGGGCGATATCGAGACGCCGGCGGAAATGCACCTCGTCGACCGTGGCGTCCCGTTAAAGGCCGATATGATTGTGGCCCCGCATCACGGGAGCCTGACCTCATCGAGCCCGGCCTTCATCGAATCGGTCGAACCGCAATGGGTCTTCTTTCCGGCTGGAGCCGGGAACCGCTGGGGATTTCCCGCTGAGTCCATTTTGGCGCGCTATCGCGAGCGGGGCGCCAGGGCAATGATTACCGGGCGCGAGGGTCCGATCCTGGTGGAAATGGGGGGCAAATCACTGAGAGTGCAAGGTTATCGGGAGTATGCTCGCCATTACTGGCATCAGTAGAAACTGGCTGGAGGAGAGCCGATTGCGCGATCCCTGGCCGCGCAGTCTGTATAGTTGTCGGGTTCGGGCCGCCTGCGGCTTTGCCGGGGGGCCACGGTTTGCTAAATTGTGCGCGTTTCGTACGCCTATTCTGACGGGGAATTCCTGACGTGTTGGAGATCGTAACGGCTGGCGGCTGGCTTATGCTGCCCATTCTGCTCTGCTCGGTCGCCGCGGTGGCGATTGTCGGCGAGCGTTTCTGGACCCTTCAACAAAACCGGATCACTCCCAAAAATCTGGTCGCCGAGGTCTGGCAGCTTTACCGCAAAGACAAGCTCGACGACAGCCAGATTCGCAAGATCCGTGACAACTCTCCGCTGGGACGGATACTCGCGGCGGGTCTGGTGAACATTCGGCACAATCGCGAGGTGATGAAGGAGGGCATCGAAGAGACCGGCAGGCAGGTGGTCTCCGAGCTTGAACGTTATCTCAACACCCTCGGCACTATCGCCTCTATCACGCCACTGCTGGGACTGCTGGGCACGGTCATCGGCATGATTAAGGTCTTTTCGGCCATTACGGCCCATGGCGTCGGCGACCCCGGTGTGCTGGCGGGCGGTATCTCCGAGGCGCTCATTACCACCGCAACCGGCCTCTCCGTGGCCATTCCCAGCCTGATGTTCTACCGCTATTTCCGGGGCCGGGTCAACGCCCTGGTGCTGAAGATGGAGGAGGAGGCCCTCAAGCTGGTCGAGGTGATCCACGGTGAGCGGGCCACTGGGACGGAAGGCTCCGCCGAATGAAGTTTCAGCGGACCCAGAGAGGCGAGCCCGAGGTCAATCTGACACCGTTGATCGACGTCGTTTTTCTACTGCTGATCTTCTTCATGGTCTCCACCACGTTCGAGCGTGAGACCGAAATCAGCGTCGAATTACCGGAGGCTGCCGGCGAAAAGCTGCAAACGGAACAGACCGTGGTGGAAATCACGATCGATGCCGAGGGCAATTATTACGTCAATCGCCAGGAATTGATCAATACCCAGCTCGATACCCTCAAGCGTGCGCTGCGCAAAGCCGTCGGCAGTGCTGAAGAGCCGCAGGTGATCCTGAGCGCCGATCGCAAGACCCCGCATGAATCGGTGATTTCCGCGATGGACGCGGCTCGTCAGGCCGGCCTCTACAACATGACCTTCGCCACCCGGCAGCCGGCCGAGGAGCACTGAAAATGGCCTCATCCGGGTCGGGTGCTGCTGCCAGCGGCTCTGTCATCTACCGTCGCTTGCTCGGGTATGTCCGTCCGTACTGGGGCCGATTTCTGATTGCGGTCCTCGGAATGGCTGTGGTGGCGGCTTCGGAAACGGGTTTCGTTGCGCTGATGAAACCGATGCTCGACGGGAGTTTCGTCGAACGCGATCCCACCATCATCCAATGGACTCCGATCGTCATCATCGTCTTATTCCTGTTCCGGGGCGCGGCTGCCTTCACGTCCGGCTATATCATGGCCTGGATTGCGCGCAAGGTCATCAGCACACTGCGGGAAGGGATCTTCGGACACCTGTTGAGACTGTCGGTCTCCTTTTTCGATAACACACCTTCGGGCAGCCTTGTCTCGAAACTGATCTACGACGTGGAGCAGGTGGCGACGGCGGCGACCGGCGCGGTGACCATTCTGGTACGCGATACCCTGACGGTGATCGGGCTGCTGGGTTGGATGTTCTACATCAACTGGACCCTGGCGATATTCCTGCTGGTCGGAGCCCCGGTGGTCGCCAAGGTCATCAATGTGGTCAACGAGCGTTTCCGCCGCTATAGCCGACGTATTCAGGGCTCGATGGGGGACGTGACGCAGATTGCCCAAGAGGTTATCGAGGGTCAGCGCGAGGTGAAGGCCTTCGGTGGGCACAATTACGAAAGCCGGCGCTTCGAAGAGGCCAACGAGCACAATCGCCGTTTGAACCTCAAACTGCAGAGCACCAAAGTTGCCAGCGTTCCGGTGGTCGAATTCATTGCGGCAAGCGCAACGGCCGGTGTGGTCTATCTGGCCCTTTCCCAGCTCGAATCCCTGACGGTGGGCACGTTCATGTCGTTCGTTGGAGCGATGATGATGCTCCACTCCCCCATGAAGCGTCTCACGCAGGTTGCCGCGACGCTCCAGAAGGGGATTGCGGCCGCGGACAGCGTGTTTACCTTTATCGATCGGCCGGGTGAAGACGATCGAGGCGAGGTGACACTCGAGCGGGCGCGGGGAGAGGTGGCCTACCGAAACCTCACCTTCCGCTACGGCGAAAACAAGCCGGAGGTGCTCAAAGGGATAGACCTGCACGTGGCACCGGGAGAGACGGTCGCCCTGGTGGGGCGCTCCGGGAGCGGTAAATCCACGCTTGTCGGTCTGTTGCCGCGCTTCTATGAGGTAACCGGTGGATGCATCGAACTGGATGGTCATGACATCCGGGATATCCGCCTCGACTCGTTGCGCGATCAGATTGCACTGGTCAGTCAACACGTGACACTTTTCAACGACACCATCGGCAACAATATTGCCTACGGTCAACTGGAAGGTACGGACCGCGAAAGGATCATCGAGGCGGCGAAAGCCGCGCATGCCTGGGAATTTATCAAGGAGTTGCCTCAGGGCCTCGACACGATGGTCGGGGAGAACGGTGTGCTGCTTTCCGGGGGGCAGCGTCAGCGCCTGGCCATTGCCCGGGCGCTATTGAAAAATGCCCCCATTCTGATTCTCGACGAGGCGACCTCGGCTTTGGATACCGAGTCGGAGCGGCATATTCAGGCAGCCCTTGAGGTGCTGATGAAAAGTCGCACGACGCTCGTCATCGCACACCGCCTCTCGACGATTGAAAATGCCGATCGCATCGTGGTTCTGGAGAGCGGGCGGGTGGTCGAAAGCGGACACCATGAAGCACTTCTGGAGAAGGAAGGCCGGTATGCCGCCCTCTACAACATGCAGTTCCAAGACTGACCGTCTGCAGAAGCTCTGGTACCACAAGCGGGCAGCTCCGGTGCTCTGGCCTTTGCTGCCCCTGGAAGGGCTCTTCTGCGCCATCTCGGCCCTGCGCCGCCTTGCCTACCGCTGCGGATGGTTGGGAATTTATGAGTGTGCCGTTCCGGTGATCGTGGTCGGAAACATCACCGTTGGAGGCACCGGAAAAACACCCCTGGTGGCACGCTTGGCTGTGGTGCTTCGGGGCGCGGGTTTTCGACCCGGTATCGTCAGCCGCGGATACGGCGGGAAGGCCGAACAGTGGCCGCAGGCCGTCAGTAGCGAGAGCGATCCGCAAATAGTCGGGGATGAGCCCGTCTTGCTGGCGCGCATCACTGACTGCCCCGTGATGGCCGGTCCCGACCGCGCAGCCGCCGCCGATGCGCTTGTACAGCAAGGCGCCGATGTCATCATCAGTGATGATGGCCTTCAGCACTATCGGCTGGGCCGGCACGTGGAGATCGCCGTGCTCGATGGTGAGCGTCGCGCCGGTAACGGGCACTGCCTTCCCGTCGGCCCGCTGCGGGAGAGGGTAAACCGGCTGAAGCGGGTCGATTGGGTGGTGGTCAACGGCGACCCGATGAACGACCGTGAGCAGCGCATGTCCTTGTCTGCCGGCACAGCGCATCGCGTCGATCGCTACGATATCCAGCATCCGGTGTCGGAGTGGGCCGGGCAGAGTGTTCACGCGGTGGCCGGGATCGGCCATCCCGAGCGATTTTTTGCTATGCTCAAGCGCGCCGGACTGGAGGTGGTTCGCCATCCCTTTGCCGATCATCATCCTTTCAGGCCTTCCGATTTGGAATTCGGGGACAAGCGGCCCGTGGTGATGACCGAAAAGGATGCGGTCAAATGCCGCGGCTTCGCGCAAAGCCACTGGTGGTCGGTCCCGGTAACGGCGGAACTCGATTCCGACTTCGAAACGGGATTGCTGCAACAAATCGATAACAAGAGGTGACCGTGGACAGGAAACTGCTCGATATCCTGGTCTGTCCCCTGTGCAAGGGGCCGCTCGTCTATGTCAAGGAGCGCCAGGAGCTGATCTGCAAGGCCGATCGGCTCGCCTATCCCATTCGGGACGATATCCCCGTCATGCTCGAAGACGAGGCCAGGGAGCTGTCGCCCGAAGAAGAGTACTAGCTGCGTGTTTCACGTCTTCATTCCCGCTCGCTATGCGTCGCAGCGCCTGCCGGGCAAACCGCTGCTGCCCATCGCCGGGCGGCCGATGATTCAGCACGTCCATGAAAGGGCGGTTGCCAGCGGCGCGACCCGGGTTGTAACCCTGACGGACGATGAACGCATCGCCGAGGCGGTAGCCGGCTTCGGCGGCGAGGTGCTGATAACCGGTGCTCACCATCGCTCGGGTACCGAACGGATCGCGGAGGCGGTCGATCGCCTTGCCCTCGACGAAAACGAGCCGGTCGTGAACCTGCAGGGCGACGAGCCGTTGATGCCGGCCGATCTCATCCGTCAGGTGGCAGAGGACCTGGAGAGCTTTCCGGCTGCCGATATCGCGACCTTGGCCACACGGATAACCACGGCCGCGGAGCTTTTCGACCCGCATGCCGTTAAGGTGGTGAGAGACAAAGATGGCTTCGCACTCTATTTCAGCCGGGCGGTGATCCCCTGGGATCGGGAGGCGTTCGCGGTCACCACCGAGGAGCTTCCGCCGGCAGCCGAGCACTATCGTCATTTGGGCCTGTATGCCTATCGGGCCGGTTTTCTGTCGCGCTATGTGGATCTGCCTCCCTGTTCGATCGAGGGAATGGAGGCGCTGGAGCAACTGCGTGTGCTGTGGCACGGTGGCCGCATCCACGTCGCCGAGGCGACTACCGAACCCGGTCCAGGCGTCGATACCGAAGCCGATCTGAACCGTGTGCGGGGATTACTGGAGGTCTAACGCGAGAAATTCCGGGTGGATAGAGCTGTGCTCGTTGTCCAGTACGGGGACGGTATAAGTCGCCGGGACCCGGCGCCGGGGATCACCGAACTGATCGGTCTGCATGTCCCGCCTGTCCAAATCCTGCAGCACCAGAGTCGGACCGTCATCGAGGACCTCGATTACCCGACAGAGGATGCCGCGGTGACTCACCTCGATACCGATCATGTTCCTTAGCTGGTCCATGCTGATATCAATTTCGGGCATTTGGGTTTTTTCCGCACAATTCTTTAGCAAAATTGTAGTGTATTAGGGGAGGCTACGAAATGGTCAAGGTTTTATTCGTTTGCATGGGCAATATTTGCCGTTCCCCGGTGGCCCATGGCCTGTTCCAGCACCTGCTCGAGCAGGAGGGTTTGACCGACCGGGTCCAGGTCGACTCGGCTGGGACGCATGCCTACCACATAGGGGAGCAGCCGGACCCGCGCTCGCAGGATACGGCCAGGCGCAGGGGCATCGATATCAGTTCTCAGCGAGCCCGCCAGGTTTGCGCCGAGGATTTCGATGAGTTTGATTACGTGCTTGCGATGGATCGGGGCAATTACAGGATCCTGGCCGAGATATGCCCCGCCGGTTCGGAAGAGAAGCTCTCGATGTTTCTCGAGTTTGGTGCGGACCTGAAGGAAACGGAGGTGCCGGATCCCTATTACGGGGGACCGGGTGGTTTTGAGAAGGTCTTCGATTTGGTCGAAGCCGCGGCCTTGGGATTGCTCGCGGATATCAGGGAGCGCCACGGGATAGGGCGTTAGCTCCGGACTCCCGGTGCACACCCGAAAAAGGGAGCCGCAAGGGCTCCCTTTTGTCGTTTCAGGACCCGGCTTTGTCCTGACCGCCGCTGTCGTCGGGGCGAGTGCTCCCTTCCTGCGGCTTGTCAGGGGTAGACTCACCGGACCCACTGCTGCCCGCTGATGCTGCGGAGGAGGGCGCGGTCGGACGCTCTTCCCGACTCGCGCGCGCCTTCGACGGCGACTCCTCCTGCACGGGTTTCGATTCACGCTGGGGGGATGCGGGCGTTTCCGCTTCCGGCCGCGACGACGCCGGCTTCTCTGCGTTATCCGGATTAGCGGCCACCATGGCCTTCGGACGCTGGTCCTCCAACTGTGGCGGTTGGGACGGTTCCGCGCTCGTTTGCTCGCCTTCGGCCCTGGCGGGTTTCGGGACGGTTGGACGGCGGCGGCGCCGGTTCGGTTCCTCGGAACGAGCCTTCGGTCTATTGCCGCCTCCCGCATCGCCGCGGGCCGGTTTGTTGCCATTGCCGGCTTCGGACTTTTGGCCCTCTTGAGCCTTTGCCTGCGGGCCGCTGGAGCCTGACTCGCGTTGCTCGCCCTTTTCCGGGCGCTCAGATGCCGTCTCGGGCGTCTGGGTCGAAGGAGCTTGCTCCGGTTTACCCGAACGCTTGGGGGATGCGTTTACATCGGCATCGCTCTTTTGGGACACCGGCGGCACGGAGTCCTTTGCGACGGACATCGCCTCGTTGCTGCGCTCCGGTTTAGCGGCGGCCTTTGGCTCAGACTCTTTGTTCTTTCCCGCCGGGGCGGTTTCATTCCCCGGTTGACCGCCCGCTTTTGCGGACCGTTCGTCCTTTTCGGGGCCCTTGGCCTCGCTGTTTTGTGCGGCCGAATCCTGCCCCGTGCCTGAAGGGGTGCGGCGGCGGCGACGCCCCCCGCGACGCCCCCGGCGGGTAGAGGCGCCCCGATCGCCTTTGTCCGCGGTTTCGGGGCCCTTGGCGGCTTCACTGTTCTCCGCCTTGGCCGGCTCCTTCTCTTTGGATTCCTTGGTGTCTTTTTCAGCTTTCGGCCGCTGCGCAGGCTTGCCGGCCGGCTTTTGGCCTGAGCGGCCGCCACCGTTTCGACGCCGGGAACGGGTATCGCTTTTCCGACGGTCAGAAGACTGACCTCGTCCTCTGTCTTCCCCTGCCGATCGGGTGCGACGCTGCGGTGCGCGTTTTTCCGGTTCCGCCTCCTCTTCGGGCTTTTCGGCTCCGAAAAGGTTATTGAGCAGTCGCCTCAGAAAGCCGCCCGGTTGCGCCGAACTCGGCTCCGCCGCCTGCCGGGAGGCGGGAGAGGGAGGTGCCGCGCTGGGTATGACCGAGCGAACGGCCGGCTCTTCGCGCTGCGGATGGGGCTTATCACCGAGGACCTCTTCGGCGTCTTCCGGCTTCGTCATCAACTCGTAGCTGGGGATCGCCTTATGGGCCGGCTCGACCTCGTCTGCGCGAACCCGCTGGAGCTCATAATGCGGCGTTTCGAGATGAATATTGGGTACGAGAACCACCTTGACCCTCTGTCGTTGCTCGATATCGGCAATCGAGGGCCGTTTCTCATTGAGCAGGAAGGTGGCGACGTCGACCGGCAGCTGTGCCTGGATCTTGCCGGTTTTCTCCTTCATCGCCTCCTCCTCGAGGATGCGCAGAATGGAAAGAGCCAGTGACTCGACGCCCCTGATGGTGCCCTGGCCGTTACAGCGCGGGCAGACGATCTGGCTGGATTCACCCAGAGAGGGGCGAAGTCGCTGGCGTGACATTTCCAGCAGACCAAAACGGGAAATACGCCCGACCTGCACACGGGCCCGGTCCTGCTTAAGGGCTTCTTTCAGGCGGTTTTCCACTTCCCGCTGATTGCGGGCGGGGGTCATGTCGATAAAGTCGATGACGATAAGCCCACCCAGATCCCGCAGGCGCAGCTGACGGGCAATCTCGTCGGCCGCTTCGAGATTGGTGTTGAGTGCGGTTTCCTCGATATCACCGCCCTTGGTCGCACGGGCGGAGTTGATGTCGACGGAGAGCATCGCCTCGGTGTGGTCGATGACAATCGAACCGCCGGAGGGGAGTCGCACCTCGCGCTGGAAAGCCGATTCGATTTGGCTCTCGATCTGATAGCGGGTGAAAAGCGGGGTGCTGTCCTTGTATTTTTTGACCTTTTGCAGGTTGTGCGGCATGACCTGTTTCATGAACTGCCGCGCCTGCTCGTAGGTCTCGGGATCGTCGATCAGTATCTCGGCGATATCGCTGCGGAAATAGTCACGGATCGCCCTGACCACGACATTGCTTTCCTGGTAGATCAGGAAAGGGGCCGGTTTTTCCTCGGCGGCGTCCTCGACGGCCCGCCAGACCTGAACCAGGTAATCGAGGTCCCACTGAAGCTCTTCGGCGCTCTTGCCGACACCGGCCGTGCGCACAATAAGCCCCATGTCGGCCGGGATCTGCAGCTGACTCATGGCATCGCGCACTTCGCTGCGATCGTCGCCTTCGATCCGGCGGGAAACGCCTCCGGCCCTTGGATTATTGGGCATCAGGACCAGATAGCGGCCGGCGAGGCTGATAAAACTGGTGAGCGCTGCGCCCTTGTTGCCGCGCTCCTCTTTATCCACTTGAACGACGACCTCCTGGCCCTCGTTCAATACCTCCTGGATACTGATCTTTCCGGAGAGATCGGCATTGGGTTTGAAATAGGAGCGGGAAATTTCCTTGAGCGGAAGAAACCCGTGACGCTCGGCGCCGTAATCGACAAAGGCGGCCTCGAGACTGGGTTCGATGCGGGTGATGCGCCCCTTGTAGATATTGGATTTCTTCTGAACCCGGGTGGCGCTTTCGATATCGAGGTCGAACAGACGTTGGCCATCCACTAGCGCAACACGCAACTCTTCCGGCTGAGTCGCGTTAAACAGCATTCTTTTCATGTTGTAATTCTCTCGGGCGCTCAACCACAGCCCCGGCCGGGGCGCGGGTTCGCCAGAGTGGCGCCTTCCGCGGCGCACGAAAAAGCGGGCTGGCTCGCACTCGGCCGCCGCTGCACTCCGTTTGGCTTTCCTGCGACCCCGTATGTCGGGGCTGCGGGAGCGCTGTTAGTCCGGGCGCCGACCGTTCGGCCGACGCGGTAAACCTACAAACTACGACAACTTTCACTCGCCGGTTACGCCCCGGGAGCGGTCAAAATTCTTGCCGGGAACCAGGGGGCAGATGACGCAAGCCTCTGAATTTCAGGCGGGGACCACTATATCAGCGTTGTCGTAGTGCATCAATGAGCGCGCCTGTTATCATAGCAGGTTATGGCTGAACCCAAGCGCCCGCAGGTCCGGGAGACCACCGTTGGAGAGGACAGCGGCGGTCAGCGAATCGATAATTTCCTCCTCAAAACACTCAAAGGCGTACCCAAAAGTCGGATCTACCGGCTGCTTCGCAAGGGCGAGGTACGTGTTAACGGCCGCCGCGCCAAACCCGAATACCGACTTCAGCAGGGTGATACCGTGCGTATCCCTCCGGTGCGCACCCGTGACTCAAACGGCGGATCGAAACCGGGCGATGCGACCTTGAAGCGGGTGGCGCAGAGCATTATTTACGAAGACGGTAGCCTGATGGTGTTGAACAAACCCTCCGGCCTGGCCGTCCACGGGGGCAGCGGTCTGAGCTATGGCGTGATAGAAGCGCTGCGGGCACTGCGCCCCGATGCCCATTTCCTCGAACTGGCTCACCGGCTGGACAGGGACACATCGGGCTGCCTCGTCATCGCCAAAAAGCGCAGTGCGCTGCGTGCGTTTCATGAAGTGATGAGAAACGGCGGGGTGGACAAGCGTTACCTGACCCTCGTGCAGGGGCGCTGGCGGGGTGGAAAGGTCGATGCGCCACTGCGTAAGAACGCCTTGAGTTCCGGGGAGCGCGTCGTCAAGGTCAATCTCGCCGGTAAGAGCGCCTTGAGCCTCTTTTCGCCTGTTACTCTTTATAACGGCGCCAGCCTGATGGAAGTCAAGCTCATCACGGGCCGCACCCACCAGGTTCGTGTCCATGCCCGACATGCGGGTCATCCGATTGCCGGTGATGAGAAATACGGTGATTCTGAATTCAATCGCCGGATGGCCGGGCTTGGCTTGAAGCGGCTCTTCCTGCACGCCAGCTCTCTGCATTTCACGCTTGAGACAACCGTGCATGTGGAGGCACCTCTGGAGGAGGGGTTGAGGCAGGTCCTCAAACAGTTGGAAGGGAAAAATGTCGCGTAAATTCAATCTGCTGGTCTTCGATTGGGACGGTACGCTGATGGATTCGGAGGCACGTATCGTTGCCTGCCTGCGTGCCGCCATCGGGGACCTGGACCTCGAACATCGGGACGAAGAGGCCCTGAAGAATATTATCGGATTGGGTTTGCGGGAGGCGGTGAGTACGCTCTACCCGGGCTCGGACGACGTATTGCTGCGACAGCTTACCGATCGCTACCGATACCACTTCCTAACGGCGGACCCGACGCCCTCGGAACTGTTCGACGGCGCGGAGCGGGTCCTGCGGCAACTCGCCAATGAGGGCTATCTGCTGGCGGTAGCCACAGGCAAGGGTCGGGCGGGTCTCGACAAGGTTCTGGAGGAAACCGGGCTCGGACCACTGTTCCATGCGACCCGGTGCTCGGATGAGACCTTTTCCAAACCCAATCCGCAAATGCTGCACGAAGTCATGAATGAATTGGGGGCCGAGCCCGGCGAGACCCTGATGATCGGTGACACCGAGTACGACATGCTGATGGCCCGAAATGCCAGAACGGCCGCGTTGGCCGTCAGTTACGGCGTCCATGCCCGGCAACGGTTGCTCGAGTGCGGTCCGTTGGGCTGTATTCATGACATCCAGGAACTTGAGATCTGGCTGGGTAAGCACGCAGCTGAGGCGGTGTAAGGTTTACGGATTCGGCTCCGAACAGGCGCCACTGCGTTCTCGCAGGGCACCCCTGAGGGGATAGGGAGCTAACGAGGAGGAAAAGTGAATGGCCGAAGAAGAACAAAAGCCCGTTGAACGATCGGAGCGTGAAGGCAACTGGGAAAAGGACTTGGTCAACCGGCTGGCGTTTGCCTCTTTGAACGAGCAGCGCCGCAGCCGCCGCTGGGGGATTTTTTTCAAGCTGCTGCTGTTTGTCTACCTCTTGATACTGCTGGTGATGGTGACGGTCGGGCCGGATTTCGGCGAAACCGTAACCGTCGGCAAACACACCGCGCAAGTGGAGGTGAACGGCCCGATTTCCGACGGCTCGCCGGCGAGTGCGGAGGTGATCATCGAGGGATTGCGGGATGCCTTCGAGCACAAGAATACCAAGGGCGTGGTGCTGCGCATCAACAGCCCGGGCGGGAGCCCCGTTCAATCCGACTATGTCTATAACGAAATCAAGCGTCTGCGTGCGGAGCACGAAGAGATACCGGTCTATGCGGTTATCGTCGACATGGGGGCCTCCGGTGCCTATTACATCGCCTCGGCGGCCGATGCCATCTATGCCAATCCGGCCAGTATCGTCGGCTCCATCGGTGTGCTGATGAATAGCTTCGGGTTTGTGGAGACCATGAAAAAACTTGGAGTGGAGCGCCGTCTTTATACGGCCGGGGCCAACAAGGGATTTCTTGACCCCTTCTCGCCGACGCAGGAGGCGAACATCACCCACGTGCAGACCATGCTCGACAACATCCATCAGCAGTTCATCAACGCCGTCAAGGCGGGTCGTGGCGAGAAACTGTCTGGAGGCGATGAACTTTTCTCCGGGTTGGTCTGGACCGGAGAGAAGGCCAAAGAACTCGGAATTGTCGATGGAATGGGCGATGTGGATTATGTCGCGCGTGAACTGGTTGGCGCCGAGGACGTGGTCGACTTCACCCGTAAACCCGACCTGTTCCAACGCTTCGCTGACCGGATCGGCGCCAGCATGGCACGGGTCGTCGGTGAACACATCGGCCTGCAGGGGCCTGCACTTCGGTAGAAACGCGGAAGACCTGGCCGAAAAAGGGTGGAGCGGCATCCTGCCGCGAGGCAGTTGGATCGGAGGCTTTCGCGGCTGGAAGCCGCACAAACCAGCCCGATCACCCTCCGCGTAGGAGCGGCATCCTGCCGCGATGCAGTTCGTTCGGAGGCTTTCGCGGCTGGAAGTCGCACACAAACCAGCCCGATCACCCTCCGCCGTAGGAGCGGCATCCTGCCGCGATGCAGTTCGATCGGAGGCTTTCGCGGCTGGAAGCCGCTCCCACAAACCAACCCGATCACCCTCCGCCGTAGGAGCGGCATCCTGCCGCGAATCCCCGTCAAGACCTCTTTCGCGGCAAGATGCCGCTCCTACAAAAAGACGTCCCCCGACTCCCGACCGGTGAGCGGCATCCAGCCGCGAATCCCCGTCAAGACCTCTTTCGCGGCAGGATGCCGCTCCTACCAAAAGACGTCCCCCGACTCCCGACCGGTGGGCGGCTTCCAGCCGCGAATCCCCGTCAAGACCTCTTTCGCGGCAAGATGCCGCTCCTACAAAAAGACGTCCCCCGACTCCCGACCGGTGAGCGGCTTCCAGCCGCGAAGGGCCCGGTCGACACTGCATCGCGGCAAGATGCCGCTCCTACAAAAAGACGCCCCCCGACTCCCGACCGGTGAGCGGCATCCAGCCGCGAATCCCCGTCAGACCTCTTTCGCGGCAAGATGCCGCTCCTACAAAAAGACGCCCCCCGAATCCCGACCGGTGAGCGGCATCCAGCCGCGAATCCCCGTCAAGACCTCTTTCGCGGCAAGATGCCGCTCCTACAAAAAGACGCCCCCCGACTCCCGACCGGTAGGAGCGGCATCCTGCCGCGATGCAGTTCGATCGGAGGCTTTCGCGGCTGGAAGCCGCTCAACGGGGAATCGGGATAGGGTGGGAAACGACTCTGATAAGGGATTGCTTTCCGATCGGTTTATGGAAGCTGAATTCCGGCTTTTTCCAACATCCGCACCAGGCGGATCAGAGGCAGACCGATCAACGTATTCGGGTCATCGCCCTCCAGTCTTTCGAAAAGCGTGATGCCCAGTCCTTCCGACTTGAAGCTGCCGGCGCAGTTGAACGGCTGCTCTTTATCGATGTAACGCTCGATCTGCGCGTCGGACAGCTCCCGGAACACCACCGAAAACGGCACCACTTCCACCTGTGCGCGGTCCTTGACGGCGTCGTAGAGACACAGCCCCGTCTGGAAGGTTACGGTCTTTCCGGAACAGGCCCGCAACTGCTCTATCGCGCGCTCCCGGCTTCCGGGCTTGCCCAGAATTTCGCTCCCGTTTACGGCCACTTGATCGGAACCGATGATCAGCGCATCGGAATGTCCGGGGGCCACGGCCCGCGCCTTTGCCTCGGCCAGACGGGCGACCAGGGCCTCGGGGGATTCGCCGTCGCGCCGGGCCTCGTCGACCTCGGGTGAGGCGGTGTCGAAGGGAAGGGCGAGTTTGTCTAACAGCTCGCGTCGAAATGGCGAAGTGGAGGCAAGTATCAGTTTCATATTCTTATGGTGAACCAGAGGGACGCGGACCCTCCGCGCCCTCCGCGATTTGGATTTGCTTACTCGATATCGACCAGCGCTTCGTCGGGATTGACGCGATCCCCCTTGGCTACCCTCACGGCAGTCACCTTCCCGGCGACAGGTGCCTGGATTTCAGACTCCATCTTCATCGCCTCAGTGATGAGGATCGGATCGCCGGCCTTGACCTCGTCGCCTTCCGAGGCCAGGACATCGACGACCGTGGCGGGCATCGAAGTGGTCACCTGACCGGGACTGGTCGCGCGGGGACGCTGGCTCTGACCGGTACGGGCCGCCGGGGTGGCTCCCTCCCTGGCCGATTCGGTAAACAGCTCTTCCAGGATCTCCACATCAATCTCTTCGGGGACGCCGTCGACCGTGACATAGAACGGCCGATGCTGCTGGTTCTTGTGGCCGGACCCGGTGAGTTTAATGTGGTAGGTCTCACCGTGGAGACTGACATTGAACTCGGTCGGTACGGCGTTGACCTGCTGGTCCTCCTCGGAGGGAAGCGGCTCCAGCGGTTCGGGCTTGAGTTCGTCCCCGGCCCGCTGTTCAAGGAAATCCCGGCCCACGTCGGGGAACATGGCGTAGGTCAGAACGTCCTCGTCGGATTTGGCCAGTTTGCCGATTTCCTCCTGCAGGCGATGCATTTCCGGTTTCAGCAGATCGGCCGGACGGCATTCGATGGCGTCCTCATTGCCGATGGCCTGCTGGCGCACCACGGAGTTGACCGGAGCGGGGGACTTGCCGTAACGGCCCTGGAGGTAGTACTTCACCTCGTTGGTGATGTTCTTGTAGCGGGCGCCGGTGAGAACGTTCAGCACGGCCTGGGTTCCGACGATCTGCGAAGTCGGCGTCACCAGCGGCGGATAGCCCAAGTCCTCGCGGACCCGCGGGATCTCATCAAGCACATCGCCCATACGGTTGAGGGCGCCCTGTTCCTTGAGCTGGTTGGAAAGGTTGGAAATCATCCCGCCCGGCACCTGATTAACCTGGACGCGGGTATCGACGCCGGTATATTCGCTCTCGAACTGATGGTATTTCTTGCGGACTTCGTGGAAATAGAAGCCGATCTCCTGGAGCGACTGCAGATCCAGGCCGGTGTCGTAATCGGTACCCCACAAGGCCGCCACCATGCTCTCGGTGGGGGAGTGGGAGGTGCCGCCGGCGAAGGCGGAAATGGCGGTATCGATGTTGCTCGCGCCGTTTTCGATGGCCTTGAGATGACACATCTCCGCCAGGCCGGCGGTCGCGTGGGTATGGAGTTGCAGCGGCACTTTCACGGCACTGCTGAGCTCGGAGAAGAGTTCCGCGCTGATCGCCGGGGTCAGCAGGCCGGCCATATCCTTGATAGCGATGCTGTCGCAGCCCATCGACTCCATCTCTTTGGCCAGGGCGACGAACTGGGGGATGCCGTGCACGGGGCTGGTGGTATAGCTGATCGCCCCTTGGGCGTGCTTGCCCGCCGCCTTGACCGACTCCACCGCGACGCGAATGTTCCGCATGTCGTTCAGGGCGTCGAAGATACGAAAAACATCGATGCCGTTCTCGGCGGCCTTCTTCACGAAAGCCTTCACCACGTCATCGGAATAGTGGCGATAACCGAGCAGGTTCTGACCGCGCAGCAGCATCTGCAGCGGCGTGTTGGGCAGAGCCTCGCGGAGCTGGCGCAGCCGCTCCCAGGGGTCTTCCTTGAGGAAGCGGATGCAGGCGTCGAATGTCGCGCCGCCCCAGACCTCCAGGGACCAGAAACCGGCCTGATCGAGCCTGTCGCAAATGGGCAGCATATCTTCCGTGCGCATGCGAGTGGCGATCAGGGACTGGTGCCCATCTCTCAGAACGGTCTCGGTAATATGTACCTTGGCCATCGATTAGTTTTCCCGTAAAGAAGTGGTAATCGTCGGTGGAGCCGGTAGCCGCGCTTTCGGGCCGGCCTCAAGCAGGGTTTACATACCCATCGACGCCGCAATCGACGCGGCAATTGCAGCGGCCAACTCATGGGCCGGGCGCCGGATGTGATACTCCGCCAGCTCCGGATGCGCCTCGACAAAACCGGTATCGAACACCCCTTGGCGGAATTCCTCGGACTTGAGTATCTCCAAGTGGTAGGGAATCGTCGTTTTGATCCCGTACACCCCCATATCGTGCAGGGCGCGTTCGGCCCGTGTCACCAGCTGTGCCCAGCTGGCGGCCTTGACGATGAGCTTGGCGCACATCGAATCGTAATAGGGCGGGATTTCGTAGCCCGTGTAGATGGCGCCGTCGGTTCTGACACCCGGCCCGCCCGGGGCAAAGTAGCGCGTAATCTTGCCAAAGCTGGGCAGAAAGTCGTTGCGCGGATCTTCGGCATTGATTCGGAACTCCATCGCGAAGCCCCGCGCCTGGATGTCCTCCTGCTTGTAGGAGAGGGGCTCGCCCGCCGCGATGCGGATCTGTTCGGCGACGATATCCACCCCGGTGATCTCCTCGGTGATCGGGTGCTCCACCTGAAGGCGGGTGTTCATCTCCATGAAGTAGAAGCTGCCGTCATGGTCGAGCAGAAACTCGACCGTCCCGGCATTCTCATAGCCCACCGTCTTGGCCGCGCGGGCCGCCAGTGCACCGATATACTCGCGCTGTTCATCACTTAGCTGGGGCGAGGGCGCGATCTCCACCAGTTTCTGATGACGGCGCTGAATCGAACAGTCGCGTTCGTAAAGGTGGATGGCATTGCCATGGCTGTCGGCCAGTACCTGCACCTCGATGTGGCGCGGGTTGACGATGCACTTCTCCAGGAAGACTTCCGCGCTGCCGAAGGCCTTCGTCGCCTCCGAAACCACGCGTTCGTAATTCTTGCGGAGCTCCTCGGCGCTATTGCAACGGCGAATGCCGCGTCCGCCGCCGCCCGAGGTGGCCTTTAGCATAACCGGGTAGCCGAGGGGCTCGGCCACTTCCAGGGCCTCATCCAGCCCGCTGATGTTGCCATCGCTACCGGGGGTGACCGGAAGTCCGGCCTCGACCATCGCTTGGCGCGCCGCGGTCTTATCGCCCATGCGCCGAATCACTTCGGCACTCGGCCCAATGAATTTTACACCGCGACGGGCGCAGATTTCGGCCAGTTCGGCATTCTCCGAAAGAAAACCGTAGCCGGGGTGCAGCGCATCACAGCCCGTTGCGATGGCCAGATTGACCAGACGATGCGCGTTGAGATAGCCCGCGACGGTGTCGGGGCCCAGGCTGTAGGCCTCATCGGCCTTTTTGACATGGAGACTGTGCCGATCCGCTTCGGCATACACCGCCACCGAGCGGATCCCGAGTTCGGCACAGGCCCGCACGATTCGCACCGCGATTTCGCCGCGGTTGGCAATCAGGATCTTTTTAATCACGATTACCCGCCTTTGGAACCCACTGTTCGCACTCAGGTGAAGTGCCCGGCGCGAAATGCAGGTTTAAACAAGAAAAAAGCGAAGGAGGATGCCGTGCCCCGTCCATTCGCCCGAAAAGAGCGTCTTATGTACGGAAATGCCGCAGGCATGTCAAGGATTCCGGCGTGAAACGCCGCACGAAAAGCAGCTTCCAGACACTCGGAACAAGCGGATTTTATTGATGTTTTCTTTTGACAACCGGGGGGGGCGAGCGTATGATTCGCGCTCTTATGAATGAGCGGCTTCCGGATCGGAGCGATCCGTTTCGTCTGGCCCAGCGCGGCGCGGTTTTAACCGGCGAGTTGCCGCTAGCAGGCATGAACCGATTGGCGGGCTCGCTGGTGGACAGCGAAGGGTCCGTCGATGTGACGTTGCGGTTCGGAACCGACGAGCGCCACTTGCCGGTGCTCACGGTTGAGCTGCGGACCGAAGTGTCACTGATGTGCCAGAACTGCCTGGAGCCGTACCGGCAGCCTATAGAGATCGAGGCGACGCTCGGTATAATCCGCACTGAGCCGGAAGCGGAGCGCATACCGAGGGCGTATGATCCCTTGGTCGTCGGCGACGAGCCGCTCTACATTAAAGAATTGGTTGAAGACGAATTGATACTCGCGCTGCCCATCATTTCGCGCCATTCGGAAGACTGCCTACCGGCGGTTAGCGAGGAGGCGCCGGAACCGGACAGTGAAGCGGGGGAGCGCAGCGGAAGGGAGAATCCCTTCGAGGCTCTCCGGCACCTGAAAAAAGAACGGTAATCCTGACGAGGAATCGAGATGGCTGTACAGCAGAACAAAAAGACCCCTTCCAAGCGCGGCATGCGTCGCTCGCACGATGCGCTGAAGTCCCAGGCGCTGTCGGTTGAGCCGACCACCGGCGAAACTCACCTGCGCCACCACGTAAGCCCCGATGGTTACTACCGTGGCCGTAAGGTTTTGAACGTCAAGGGCGAGTAAGTAGATTCCGCTGAAGAAGCCGGCCCGGGTCGCCGATCCGGGCCGGCTCTTTGGTTTTAAGAGCCCTCAAATGGCCGATAATTTGACGACGATAGCGCTGGACGCCATGGGCGGTGATTATGGCGTCGGTGTCGTGGTGCCCGCAGCCCTGCAGGCACTGCGCGAGATATCCACTCTCAAGCTGATTTTGGTCGGCGACCGGCAGGCGATGACCGACGAGCTGAATCGCCATGGGGCCAAGCCCGATGAGCGGTTGGCGCTGCTCCACGCCTCTCAAGTGGTTGCCATGGATGAATTGCCTTCGCAGGCCCTCCGGGGCAAGAAGGATTCATTGATGCGGGTGGCCATCAACCAGGTGAAGGAGGGTGCTGCGCAGGCCTGCGTCAGCGCGGGCAACACCGGTGCACTGATGGCGACGGCGCGCTTTGTCCTAAAGACCCTGCCCGGCATTGATCGCCCCGCGATCATTACGGCGGTCCCCTCCATCGGCGGCCACGCCCATGTCCTTGATTTGGGCGCCAATGTCGACTCCAGCAGTGAGCATCTGTACCAGTTCGCCATAATGGGGTCGGTACTGACCAGCCTTGTGGATGGGGTCGATAATCCCTCCGTCGGCCTGCTCAATATCGGCGAGGAGGAGATCAAGGGTAACGAACAGGTCAAGGAAGCGGCGAAGCTGCTCGCCCAGAGCGACATCAACTACCAAGGTTTCGTTGAAGGCGACGATATCTACAAGGGTACCGTGGATGTTGTGGTCTGCGATGGCTTCATCGGCAATGTCGCTCTCAAGAGCAGCGAAGGGGTCGCCAAGATGATGACCTACTACCTGAAACAGGCCTTCAACCGCAATCTGTTTAGCCGACTGGCGGCACTGGTGGCGTTACCCGTCCTGAAGGCCTTCCGCGCCCAGTTCGACCCTCGCTCCTACAACGGGGCGAGCCTGGTGGGACTGCGGGGCATCGTCATTAAAAGCCATGGAGGCGCCGACGTCTTCGCCTTTACCCAGGCGATTCGGGAAGCGGTGCTGGAAGTGAAGAAGAACGTGCCCGAGCAGATCACCCAACGCCTCGGGGAACTGTTGGAAGAAAGGCGAGCGGTTTGATGTATTCACGCATCAGTGGTACCGGGGGCTACCTGCCGGAAAAAGTGCTGACCAATGCCGATCTTGAGCAGATGGTCGAAACCTCCGATCAATGGATCACGGATCGGACAGGCATCAGGGAGCGGCACATCGCCGCCGACGGGGAGACCACCTGCGATTTGGCAGAACAGGCCGCCCGTCAGGCCATTGAGGCGGCGGAAGTGGACACGGACGAAATCGATCTGATTATCGTTGCCACCACCACACCCGACCGCATCTTTCCGAGTACCGCTTGTCTGCTCCAGCAGCGACTGGATATTCATGGCTGTCCCGCCTTCGATGTTCAGGCCGTCTGCACCGGTTTTGTCTACGCCCTTGGGGTGGCCGACAATTTCATCCGTTCCGGTGCCGCCAAGACGGCACTGGTCGTTGGGGCGGAGACCCTGTCCCGCATCGTCGACTGGAACGACCGTACCACGTGCGTGCTGTTTGGTGATGGAGCCGGGGCGGTTGTCCTCAAGGCCAGTGACAGTCCGGGCATCCTCTCGACCCATCTGCACGCGGACGGCCAGTACAATGAGCTGTTGACGGTGCCGGGTGGCGTCTCCGGTGGCTTTGAACAGGTGGTCGAAGGCAGCGCCTTCATTCATATGAAAGGCAATGAAGTCTTTAAGATGGCAGTCAACACCCTGGGTCGCATCGTCGACGAGACCCTGGCCGCCAATCGCATGGAACGTAGCGATGTGGACTGGCTCGTACCGCATCAGGCCAACACCCGTATTATCGGGGCAACGGCACGTAAGCTGAAAATGTCCATGGATAATGTTGTGATGACCGTGGACCGTCATGGCAACACGTCGGCCGCATCGGTGCCGCTGGCACTCAATGAAGCGGTTCGTGACGGGCGTATTCAGCGCGGCGAAACGGTGCTGCTCGAGGCCTTCGGCGGCGGGTTTACCTGGGGCTCGGCACTGGTCAAATACTGAAGGCAGTTTAACTCCGAGAGTGCAAAGACGCTTCGGTGACGAATAACAAAAACTCTTTTGGGGGAGAGCCATGTCTCTTGCATTTGTGTTTCCCGGGCAGGGTTCCCAGGCCGTTGGCATGCTGGGCGAACTCGCCGTCAATCATCCGCAGGTCTCTGAAACCTTCGCGAGTGCGTCGCAGGTGCTCGGCTATGACCTGTGGCAGATCGTCACCGAGGGTCCGTCGGATAGGTTGAATCAGACCCATATCACCCAGCCCGCCATGCTGGCGGCGGGGGTCGCAACCTGGCGTGTGTGGAAGGCCGAAGGCGGTACCGACCCGGCGATGATGGCGGGCCACAGCCTCGGCGAATATTCGGCCCTGGTTTGTGCGGGCAGTCTGGACTATGAGGAGGCCGTCTCACTGGTGGCCGATCGTGGTCGCTTCATGCAGGAAGCCGTCCCGGCAGGGACCGGTGCCATGGCCGCCATTCTCGGTCTGGATGACGATAAGGTCATCGAAGTCTGCCAACAGGCAGCGCAGGGTAAAGTGGTGTCCGCCGTCAACTTCAACTCGCCGGGTCAGGTGGTCGTTGCCGGCCACAGCGACGCCGTCGAACGGGCCGTCGAGCTGGCCAAGGATGCCGGTGCCAAGCGTGCCATGCTGCTGCCGGTCAGTGTGCCATCGCATTGCGAACTGATGATCCCCGCGGCGGAACGCATGAAGGAGCGTCTGGCGAGCGTCGAAGTGAAGGCACCGGCCATCCCGGTCATCAACAATGCCGATGTCGCCGCCCCCTCGGAGCCCGATGCGATTCGCGATGCGCTGGTTCGCCAGCTGCACAGCCCCGTACGCTGGGTCGAAAGCGTCCGGAAAATGATCGATGAAGGCGCCGACGCACTGATCGAGTGCGGTCCCGGCAAAGTTTTGGCGGGACTCAATAAGCGCATCGAACGGCGCATGACCGCACTGCCGCTGTTCGACGGTGAGACGCTGGCCAAGGCCAAAGAGGCTGTGGGATAAACCGACTAATTCACCGCAAAGAGCGCCGACAACTGAATTACTCTCGTCAAAAAGGCCGAGATGGCTGAGGCGAGATAGAAAAGCCCTTGGATGAAAATCCACCTTTGCATCTTTGCGGTCAAAAAATTCGAACAGGGGAGACAGAACACGATGTCCTGGAACGACGAAATCGCTCTGGTGACCGGTGCCAGCCGAGGCATCGGTGAGGCTATCGCCCTCGAGCTGGGCAGCCGTGGAGCCACCGTGATTGGCACCGCGACCTCTGACAAAGGTGCCGAGGCGATTACCGCTCGCCTGAAAGAGGCCGGCGTCGAAGGCCGCGGCCTGAAGCTGGATGTGACCGATCCGGACAGTGTGGCCGAAACCATCAAGGCCATTCAGGATGATTTCGGTACCGTGACCATTCTCGTCAACAACGCGGGCATCACTCGGGATAACCTGCTGATGCGGATGAAAGACGAGGAGTGGGACGACATTATCGACACCAACCTCAGCTCCGCCTACCGCATGGCGAAAGCCTGTTTGCGGGGCATGACCAAGGCGCGCCGCGGTCGTATCGTCAACATCGCCTCGGTGGTGGGCGTCTCCGGCAACGCCGGGCAGGCCAACTATGCCGCGGCCAAGGCGGGCCTGATTGGCTTTTCCAAATCTCTTGCCCGGGAGGTCGGCGCGCGCGGGATCACCGTCAATGCCGTGGCCCCCGGGTTTATCGACACCGACATGACCCGTGCCCTTCCTGAGAAGCAGAAAGAGGCGCTTTTGGGGCAGATACCGCTGGGGCGTTTGGGCGATCCGAAGGAGATTGCCGCGGCAGTGGTTTTCCTCGCATCGCCGGAAGCAGGCTATGTCACGGGCGAAACATTGCACGTCAACGGCGGCATGTATATGGCTTAATGCCTTATATTCAATAAGTTATAAACGATTTACGAAGTAATATCTGAAGTTCCTTTTGTATGGCATCTGCCTGCGGTTTTAAATACAATACCGCGGCAGTAATAAGACGAATTACTCAAGCTGGGAGGAAATATCCGTCATGAGTACTGTCGAAGAGCGCGTCAAGAAGATCGTTGTTGAGCAGTTAGGGGTTAAAGAAGAAGAAGTCAAAACCGAGTCTTCTTTCGTGGACGATCTTGGCGCCGATTCGCTCGACACCGTGGAGCTCGTTATGGCTCTCGAAGAAGAGTTCGAGACCGAGATTCCGGATGAAGAGGCGGAAAAGATCACGACGGTTCAGCAGGCGATCGATTACATCAACGCCCACGCCGGCTGATCGTTCGAATTCGAACCGGGGCCGTAGACCACCACGCGTGGTCGCGGCCTTTTGTTTGAGAAACACGAGGAAGGGTTGGTCTCTTGGCTAAGCGACGTGTCGTTGTCACCGGCCTGGGGATGGTATCCCCCGTCGGCCTGACGGTGAAAGAATCCTGGGCAAATATCGTTGCCGGAAAAAGCGGTATCGGTCCCATTGAGCATTTCGATGTCTCCGCATTTTCGACCCGCTTCGGCGGATCGGTGCGAAACTTCGATATCACCGAATATATCTCTCCGAAAGATGCCAAGAAGATGGACCCGTTCATCCATTACGGCATCGCGGCGGCCGCCGAAGCTATGGCGGACTCCGGTCTGGAGGTGACCGAAAAGAATGCCGAACGCATCGGCGTCTCCATCGGTTCCGGTATTGGCGGACTCCCAGGCATCGAAAAAGGCCATGCGGCCTACGAGAAGGGCGGCCCGCGCAAGGTTTCCCCGTTCTTTGTCCCGAGCAATATCATTAATATGGTCTCGGGCAACGTCTCCATCATCCATGGTCTGAAGGGCCCTAACGTCTCGCTGGTTACGGCCTGCGCGACCGGCACCCACAGCGTGGGCGATGCGGCTCGCTACATCGAATATGGCGATGCCGATGTGATGCTGGCCGGTGGTGCCGAAATGGCGACCTCGCCCTGCGGGCTGGGTGGCTTCGCAGCGGCGCGAGCGCTCTCAACCCGTAACGATAATCCGGAAACCGCCAGTCGGCCCTGGGATAAGGATCGCGACGGTTTCGTACTCTCCGATGGTGCCGGTGTCGTGGTTCTCGAGGAGTACGAGCACGCCAGGGCGCGCGGCGCGAAGATCTATGCCGAAGTCATCGGCTATGGCATGAGCGGAGACGCCTATCACATGACGCTCCCGGCCAAAGGTGGTGAAGGCGCATCGCGCTGCATGAATGCAGCCCTGCGTAACGCCGGCGTCAATCCGGATGTCGTTAACTACATCAATGCCCACGGCACCTCCACGCCCGCCGGCGACAAGGCGGAGACGGACGCGGCGAAGACGACATTCGGGGATCACGCCTACAAGCTGGTGATGAGTTCCACGAAATCCATGACCGGCCATTTGCTTGGAGCCGCGGGCGGAATCGAGGCAATCTTTACGATTCTTGCCATCCGCGATCAGGTCGCGCCGCCGACCATCAACATCTTCAATCAGGATCCCGAGTGCGATCTCGATTATGCGGCCAACGAGGCCCGCGAGATGCCAATCGATGTCGCTCTGTCGAATTCGTTCGGATTCGGCGGGACCAACGGCACGCTCGTGTTCAAGAAACCCGATTGATTGTCAGGCCGGGTCTGAACGGGCCCGGCCAGCCTCCATAGCGAAAATCGCCATGGCCGCACTCATCGTTTCAGGCCAGTCCTCCCATTCCGGTAGCCCATCTTGCTGCTGGTAAACGGCAAAATCGCGTCGTCAGTCGATGCCCGCGACCGGGGTATGCAGTACGGCGACGGTCTCTTCGAGACCATTGCCGTACGCGATGGTCAACCCGAACTTTGGGACGCCCATATCGAGCGTTTGATGGCCGGCTGCCAGACCCTGGGTATCCCTTTGCCCGACCCGGCGCGGCTGGCTGAAGAGTTGAGGCAGGTCACTGGCGAACAGGCCCACTGTGTGGTCAAGCTGGTGATCACCCGAGGCCCGGGCGGCCGGGGCTATCGAATACCCGATGATCCCAGCCCGACTCGACTGATTATAACCAGCCCGTTTCCCGACTATCCCCCCGATCGGGCGGAATCGGGTGTCGCGGTGCGCCTTTGCCGCACGCCGCTCGGACTCAATCCCGCATTGGCCGGACTCAAACACCTTAATCGTCTGGAGCAGGTGCTCGCCCGTAACGAGTGGCGGGATTCGGGCATAGCCGAGGGCCTGATGTGCGATAGCGAAGGTTTTGTGGTGGAGGGCACCATGAGCAACCTGTTCCTCGTGATTGACGGCAGGCTGGTAACGCCGCGTATTGACCGCTGTGGGGTTGCCGGTGTGATGCGAAACCGGGTACTCGAACTTGCGGAATCCTTGGGGATAGCGGCAACAGAGGCTCGGGTGACGGTCGAGGCGCTTCAGCAGGCGGAAGGGGCTTTTTTGACCAATTCGCTCCTGCGCCTGTGGCCCATTCGTCGTTTGGAGGAGCGAGACTGCCCGCAAGCGTCGATCACGGCTAAACTGAAACGGGCCCTGGATAGAGATTTGGAGGAGTAGGGTGCGGCAACTGCTGTTCAAGCTTTTGGGTCTGATCATCCTGGTCGTCAGTCTGTTTGGCGGCTGGCAGCTGATGCGGTACCAGAACTTTGCCGAAACCCCTCTCAACATCGGTGAGGACGGTGTTTCCATCGAGGTGCCTCCGGGCACACCGTTGGCCGTGGTTGCGGCTCGTCTTGAGGAGCAGGAGGTCATCAGTGACGACCGGCTGCTGATATGGATGGCCCGCTTCAAAGGCGTGGCAGGTGACATCAAGGCCGGGGAATATCACCTTCAGCCCGGCACGACGCCGCCCCAACTGCTGCAGCAAATGGTCAAGGGCCGCGTCAAACAGTATTCCCTGACCCTGGTCGAGGGTTGGACCTTCAACCAGGTGATGGAGGCGGTTAATTCCAGCGTCCATCTTCGACATACGCTGGAGGGAGCCGAACACGAGGCCCTCATGACCCGTCTGGGTTTAGCCGGGGAGCATCCTGAAGGCCGCTTTTTCCCCGACACCTACCACTTTCCCCGTGGTACCAAAGACGCCGATTTCCTCCTCCGGGCCCATCAGGTGATGCAGTCCTACCTGGAAGAGGCCTGGGAGGGGAGGGCCGAGGATCTCCCCCTGAAGACCCCCTATGAGGCACTCATACTGGCCTCGATCGTGGAAAAGGAGACCGCCGTCCCCGAGGAGCGCCCCCGCATCGCGGGAGTCTTCGTGCGCCGTCTGAAGAAGGGCATGCGCCTGCAGACCGATCCGACGATTATTTATGGCCTGGGAGAGGAGTTTGACGGCAATATTCGCCGTAGCGACCTGCGCGCCAGCGATAACCCCTACAACACCTACCAACACTCGGGCCTGCCGCCTACGCCTATCGCCATGCCGGGCCGTGGCGCCATCGATGCGGTTCTCCACCCGGCCGACGGGCAATCCCTCTATTTCGTGGCGCGCGGCGACGGCAGTCATGTCTTTTCCGCCACCCTTAAGGATCACAACCGGGCCGTCATCAAATATCAGCTGAATGGCCGCGCACGATCCTTCTCTTCAAACCCCTGAGGGCCATTCGGCCCCCCGTGGGAGTGGGGGCGGGCTCAATCCGCCCTCACCGAACCGAAAGAATCAATAAAACGATAAATCCCACCACCGCCGCCAGTGGCACCAGCAGGCCTTTCCAGTCGGCACTTGTGGCCTCCCGGCTCTGAGCCATCATCTGTTTGGCCCGGGGCAGCAGAAACACTATCATGGCGCCAATAAGCAGGGCCGAACCCCATTTCATCCAATCCATGCGTTTAAATCTCTTCAGTTGCCGATAACTGCACCGGCATTCCCCGTAAAGCCCGGTTTATTGGGCAGAAGGAGAAGTCACCGGGCCTCAGATATCGTACCACCCACAAAAAAGCCCCGGAAAAACCGGGGCTTTGTGACGAATGCGACTGGAATCCCGTCAGTCATCACCACCGGCAAATGCCGCCAGCAGATTCAACAGATGGATAAAGATGTTGAAGATGCTCAGGTAGAGACTCACCGTCATGAGCAGATAATTGCTTTCGCCGCCATTCACCATGCGCCCGGTGTCATAGAGGATGAAACCGCTCATCAGCATGATGACCACCGCGGAGATGGTCAGCGAAAGGGCCGGGATCTGCAGGAAAATGTTGGCCAGAATCGCCCCGAGAATTACCAGCATGCCCACGAACAGGAAACCGCCCATGAAGCTGAAATCCCGGCGTGTGGCCAGGGCGTAGCCGGACAGTCCCAGGAATATAACGCCCGTGCCGCCCAGAGCGGTACCAACAATCTGTGGCCCATTCGATAGCGACAGGTACATGGCCAGCGTGGGGCCGAGACCGAAGCCCAACAGCCCGGTAATCGCAAATACCACGCCCAGACCCGCCGTAGAATTAGCCGTGCGCGGCAGCACCAGCCAGATCAGTAGCATCGCTCCGCCCAGTGTCAGCAGGGACATCATCGGCGGCACCTGCATGACCAGAGAAACACCCGCCATCAACGCACTGAAAAGCAGCGTCATGGCCAGCAGCGTGTACGTGTTCCGGATCAGTTTATTAGTTGCCAAGGCCGATTCGGCCGAACGGGCAACCGCGCTATTATGGGGATTCATGGGTACTCCTCGTCAGTTTTGGAAACCTTTCCGAACGACAACGTCCTGTCTATGACCGGTTTCACGGCGCATCGTTCCTAAGCATACCGTTACGCTCGGGAGAATCAAGCTGGAAACCATAAGGGTTGATCGGTTAAGCTTCTGCCCGCTGGAGAGGTGGCTGAGCGGTTGAAAGCACCGGTCTTGAAAACCGGCAGAGGTTAACGCCTCTCGAGGGTTCGAATCCCTCCCTCTCCGCCAGATAGGCAAAAAGGCCCTGCTTTGCAGGGCCTTTCTCATTTCTGCCAGCTGAATCAATCACCCCTCTTCTCCTGGGGGCTTTGCTCCACCGCTAGCGGAGCCGGCTTTTGGCCCTGGAGTCCTGAACCACCCGCTGTATCTGGCTCTCTCCACGTTCTGGATCGTCCCATCGAGTCCGTTACCACCTATCGCCGGGAGTGATCTCATCCAAGAGCGATCATACTGGTATTCACTATCATTATAAGCGCGTCGTTCTTATCGACGTCATTTCAGCCTTTTGCTCGTGGCTGACTTGGTCGGGTGACTAAATAGATGCTCCGAAATGGTATCCAGTCACCTCCATATCCGAATCCTGGCTTCTGGTAGGAGCCCCGCGCCGGGGCGATTGCCGACCCTATCGCGGCGACGCGCCGCTCCTACCGGGGTGGATACGAATTTGGAACACGTATTTAGAGCACCGAACGGATAAAATCCCGAGCGGGATGCAAATCATTGATATCGGGCGTCGGCCGCAGGGATGTATTCACGGAACTCCCAAAATCTATGACTTGCGCCTCGCTCCACGTAATCGGATCGGTGCTCTAGCAGGCTGTTGAAAAACACCCTCTCCAGAGGGAGAGGGCTGGGGTGAGGGGACTCAATAAAAGGCAAGTTACTAATTTGATTTCCCCTCATCCTAACCTTCTCCCTCAGGGAGAAGGGACAAAAACCTTTTTCAACAGCCTGCTAAGTTCTCGCTTTGAGAATGGGGATTTAAAGCAGCGAAGCGTTGCTGGCGGTTTTTACGCCACAGTGAGCCCAGAGAGCCGCCGGCGGACGGGGTGCAGTTCTTTTGAGCTTCCGAAACTTTGGGCACCGCAGTAAACACGATCCTTTTCCCGCTCCATCACAATGAACGACTGAAGCGGCGCAACCAATCTTTCCTTGATCATCCTTTTTGTCCTACCGAAAAACTAAATACGTGTTCCAAATTCGTATCCACCCGGGTAGGAGCGGCGCGTCGCCGCGATAGGGTCGGCAATCGCCCCGGCGCGGGGCTCCTACCAGAAGCTTTCGGGGCATATATATAGCCGTCCCTCCAGGCAGATTACGAAAACGGGTGGGGCAGGACCCGGGTAGACGGCTGCACGGAAACCGAGGCTTCAGAGGTGCCCCCCGTTTACAGCTTTTGGGATTGGTTGTCTTCACTCCGGCCGCGAGTCAGGACCTGATAGCTGAGGATCGAAAAAAACGCAAATATCTGAGCGTTGTCCGTCCCTCCATCGATACCGGATCGAGAAATTTCCTCCCGCATAGCTCCTGCCATCGAATTTTTTTGTGACGGAACCAGAAATTTTCAAACTAACGACTACTATTTTGTGGATATATCCAGACCGCTGCTGCGGAAAAAGAGATCAGGGAGATTGAATGATTGTTCGAGCGTTTGGGCTGTTTTTGGCCGTCGTCCTTTTTGTCCCTGCCCTGACGGCACAGGCCGTCGGCACGAGGGGTACTGAGCTGTTCGTGGTTCCAGAGCAGCGCGTTGATCACCGGGCGGTTCTAGGCGGCACAGTAATCCCCTCGAGGCAGGTCACCATCGCGGCCCAGTTGCCCGGTCGCGTGGAGTTTGTCGCCGGTTCGGAAGGCGACACCTTCCCCGACGACACCGTACTCGTGGCGCTTGGGGAGGATGCACTGCTGGCCCGTCGACGGGCAGCCCTGGCGCAGATGGGCAACGCCGATGCCGAACTTCGCAACGCGGGAGTTCAATTCAACCGCGAGCTCGTCAGTCCCGGGTCGAACCGGTCCATGCCCGGCATGGGCATGCCCTCGATGTTCGACAGCTTTTTCACCCGCGGCATGTCGGACATGATGGGGTACCGCGATTCCGGACTGGAAAGACATGCGGATATTTTCGCTCGCCAGACCCGTGTACAGCAGGCACGCAGCTCTTTCACGCAGGCGCGTTCGAAGCTGGAGGAGATTGACGCGAAGCTTCGCGACACGCGCGGGCGCGCCCCCTTTGATGGCGTAATCACCGAGAAACTGGTGGAGGTGGGGGATACGGTCCAGCCCGGGCAGCCACTGCTTCGTTACGCCGATACCGAATTTCTGCAAATCGCCGTGGAGGTGCCTTCCCGTCTGATGCCCGGACTGCGCGAGGGCATCACCGTACCGGCACGCCTCGATGTACATAACGCGCTAGTCAACGCGAAAGTCACCCAGGTTTTCCCGATGGCCGATCCGGGCCGCCATACCGTCAAAGTGAAATTTGATCTGCCCTCATCGGCACCCGCAGCGCCCGGCATGTATGCCGAAGTCATGGTGCTCGATACCACGACACCGGCGGAAATCAGACCGGTCGTTCCCATTTCGGCACTGGTCCGGCGGGGCAGTTTGCCGGCCATTTTTGTCGCTACCGAAGAGGGCAAAACCGAACTGCGGCTATTGAGAGTGGGGGAGCGCGTCGATGCAGAACACATCGCTGTGCTCTCCGGAGTTCGCGCCGGAGAACGTGTCATTGTGAACCCCGATCCGGGGCTGCGATCCAGCCATGGGCCCGCGCGGTAACCGGCTGCACGGAATGAAACGAAAACGATAAGAAAGTCGGCAGGCCATGACTGAAGAAAACAACACATCTGATTTGAAAAACGAATACGACCACGGGGAGTCGCTGGGCCTTGCGGGCCGTACCGCGCGAGCGTTCATTCATTCGCCGCTTTCGCCCCTGCTATTTTTCGTGATGCTTGTGGTGGGACTGCTCGGCCTTATATTCACACCCCGGCAGGAAGATCCGCAAATCTCCGTTCCGATGGTGGACGTGTTTGTGAAGTATCCCGGCGCATCATCCGAACAGGTAGCGAGTCTTGCCATCGATCCGCTGCAGCGGATCATGAGCGAGATCCCCGGGGTCAAGCACGTCTATTCGGTCTCTCGCCACGGAGAAGGCATGGTCACCGTGCAATTTGTTGTCGGTGAAGAGATGGGCCCATCCATTGTCAAGGTTCATGACAAAATCCAGTCCAACCTCGACAAGATTCCGCCCGGTGTTTCGATGCCTCTGGTCAAACCCAAAGGGATCGATGATGTGCCGGTGGTTACCTTGACCCTGTGGTTGGAGATGGTGGACGACGGCACCCTGCGGACACTGGCACTTGATCTCCTTCAGCGCCTTAAGCAGATCCCGAATACCGGACAGGGCTTTGTGGTCGGAGGCAGGCCCGAGCAGGTCAGGGTGGAAGTACAGCCCGAGCGTCTGGCCAGCTACAACATCTCCCTGGAACAGGTCGCCACTACCATTCGCACCGCCAACAGCGAAAAACAGGCCGGGAGCCTCGAGGCCGGCAATCAGTCGTTTACGGTCTACACCGGCGCCTTTTTAAACAGTGCCGAAGACATTGAAAGGCTCGTGGTGACAAACAATGCCGACGGGCCGATCTATGTGCGCGACATCGCTGAGGTGTTCCAGGGGCCGGCCGAGACATCGAATCTCGTTGGCTTCTACAGTGCCGATGCCAACGCCAACGGCGTTCCTGCCGTGACCCTTGCTTTGGCGAAAAAGGAGGGGGCCAATGGCGTCACCGTTGCGAACGCCATTATCGAAAAAGTCCAAAGCCTCAAGGGTCAGCTGATCCCGGGCAACGTCAACGTCGATATAACGAGAAATTACGGCGAGACCGCCAACGACAAAGTCAACGAACTCATATTCAAACTGTTCATCGCCACGGCCGCCGTGGCCATTCTGGTCTGGGTGTCGCTGGGCATTCGGCCGGGGCTGGTGGTGCTGTTTGTGATCCCGGTGGTCATTCTGGTGACGGTCTTCGCCGCGTGGGTGCTCGGATTCACCATCGATCGGGTCAGTCTTTTCGCTCTGATCTTCTCCATCGGTATCTTGGTGGACGATGCCATCGTGGTGGTCGAGAACATCTACCGACGCTGGTTGGCGAAAGGCGCCATGGCTACCTCGACGGCGGTCGACGCTGTACGTGAGGTCGGCAACCCCACCATTCTCGCAACCTTCACGGTAATTGCGGCCCTTCTGCCGATGGGGTTCGTCAGTGGAATGATGGGTCCCTATATGGCTCCGATCCCGGCCCTCGGGTCGGTCGCGATGCTGTTTTCGCTTTTCGCCGCCTTCATCTTCACGCCGTGGCTGGCAATGCGAATTCGGCCGAGCATGGGCCAACTGCGCCACGCCGAAGAGCGGGAACATCGACAGAACCAAAAGCTGGAGCGATTCTTCCGGGGCCTGCTGCTGCCGATCATCAATGATCGGAAGCTCGGTCGTTTGACGCTCGGCGCCATCATTATCGCCTTCTTCGCCTCCTGCGCGATGTTCTACACCACGGCGGTCACGGTGAAGATGCTCCCGTACGACAACAAACCCGAATTTTCGGTGGTGATCGATCTTCCGGAGGGTACCGCCCTGCCGATCACTGCCAATTTGACCGGGCGTTTGGCGGAGAAAGTTCGCGAAATACCCGAGGTCACCGCTCTTCAGAGCTATGTGGGGACCGCGCAGCCGTTCGACTTCAACGGCATGGTGCGCCACTACTATCTCCGCAAAGAGCCCTGGCAGGGTGAATTGCACGTGCAGCTACTGGATAAAGCGGAGCGCGAACGCTCCAGTCATGCCATTGCGGTAGCGACCCGGGAATTGTTGACGCCGCTTGCGAAACAGAGCGGTGCGCGTCTGACTGTCGTGGAGATGCCGCCGGGGCCCCCGGTGCTGCAGTCAATCGTGGCCGAAATCTACGGACCCGACGCGGCCACCCGCCGACAGGTGACGCAGAAAATGACCGACACCTTCGAGGATGCCGAAGGGGTGGCGGATGTCGACAACTATATGCCCGAGGCTCACGACGTCTGGCGCTTCGAAGTGGATACCGAGAAGGCGGTCCGGCGGGGAATTTCGGTGGATGCCATCAACCGCAGCCTCTCGATGATCATGGGCGGCCACCGTCTGGGCGATGTCAAGCAGGGAACGGTGCTCGATCCCACTTACATCGTTTTGCAGGCACCCCTGTCCGTCAGGGCCCGAATTACCCGCTTGGGTGATCTGCCGATTCCGGCTCCCGACGGGACCACTGTCCCTCTGGCGGAACTTGGTCGCTTCGTGCAGGTGAGAGAGGACCCGGTGATCTACCACAAGGACCTTCGTCCGGTTGAATACGTGGTGGGCGATGCCGTGGGCCGGCTGGCTGCACCCATTTACGGCATGTCCGAGGTTGAGGCGCTCTTGGCGGACTACCGGACACCGGACGGGGCCAAGCTCGAAGGCAACTATCTCGGCCCGCCGCCGAACGACGCCACGTCAGCCTTCGAGTGGACCGGCGAATGGACCGTAACCTACGAGACCTTCCGCGACATGGGAGCCGCTTTCGCCGTCGCCCTGGTGCTCATCTATATCCTGGTGGTCTGGGAGTTCGGCAATTTCCTCGTGCCACTGGTGATCATGGCGCCGATTCCGTTGACCCTTATCGGCATCATTCCGGGCCATTGGATTGTCGGCCACCTCAGCGGAGACAAGGCGGCGGAATTTACCGCCACCTCGATGATCGGGTTCATCGCCCTGGCGGGGATCATCGTTCGCAACTCCATTCTTCTGGTGGACTTCTCCAAGCACGAAATCGAGAAGGGGCGTGATGTCCGCGACGCGGTCATTCTGTCGTGCAAGACCCGGACTCGCCCCATTCTGATCACCGCCTTTGCCCTGGTCGCCGGCTCCAGCGTGATCCTGTTCGACCCCATATTCCAGGGCATGGCCATTTCCCTGCTGTTCGGGGTTCTGGTCTCGACCCTGCTCACGCTTGTGGTCATCCCGCTGGGCTGTATCTCTGCGCGCCGTGCCTTCTGTCCGGCAAACGGCGGCGAGTCCGGCACGTGTGGGCCGCAACGTTCCGAGGGCCGAAAAGACGCTTCTGTTCCGTTGGGCGAGCGCGCCGGGGCTGCCGCAGGGCTGGCCGCGGCCTTCATCACCAGCCTGGTGGGGAACCTGCGAAGAGGCGTTGCTGCTCTGCTACGGCTCTTCGACGCTCTCCGGCAACGTGCGTCGTCAGTTGCGTCGCTCGCCGAAACGGAACCTGCGATGGCCATGGGTGATTACGCCCCGGATTCGGGGGCGCGGCCGGAGCCGGCGTCGTTCACCAGCGAGCCCTCCGGTGCAATGGAGAGCGAGTCGTCGCGCCCGCAAAGCAAAGAGGGGGTGGAACCAACACCCGGGAAAGAAACGCCAGTAAGTGGGGGCAGTCACGCAGCGTCGGAGCGATCGGCCCCGCAAAAAAGCGCTCCTAAAAAGAAAGCCGCTTCGAAGAAGTCAACGGAAAACCAACCGTCACAGCGGAAGAGTGCCAGTTCGCGAAAAAAGGCCCCGCCGAAAAAGTCGCCAACCAAAAAAACGGCACCGAAGAGAGCCAACACGAAAAGTGAGCGACGCGGCGTTGGCTCGAAGCCCGGGCTCGAGAGTGAAAGCGACAGCAAAGTGACTGGCGAAAGTAATCGGGGACAAGGATGACGAGATTCAAATCCACACTGGCTGCGCTCGGCTTGATGGCCCTGTGTTCCGCCGGCGCCGAAACGCCAAGCAGTCAGGACAGATTGGCGGTGCCGGCGCCACCCGGCCCCTATCAGAGTTCGCAGCCCTATCTCTTGCCGGAAGGTGGCCGAGAGGAGGGAGGGGCCTACGGCTACTACGGTGCGATGCAGTTTCCCCTCCCGGGACGGCATCGTCCCTATTCGGGGCCGGGTCGTTACTGGGCGCCCTCGGACTGGCAACAAGAGGGGAACCGGCAGCGATTTGCGACGCAACCCATGCCGCCTTGGGGCGAGCCCAGAGGCGAACTGCGGCGCGACGGTGATCCCACCCGGACTCGGGGGGGAGGCCGTCCGCAGCCCCGCGTGGGTTCTGGCGCTTTGCAAGGCGACTCTCATCAGGGACTCGATGATCGAAACAGGCAGTGATGAGGAGCCGTGACCCGAAGTCCGTGTGGCTGGCACTCGCCTTTTGTTTGGTCGCCCGGTCGGCCGTAGCGGGCGGGTGGTGGGGAGCGTGGGAGGAAGGAGCGGACACCCGTGCGGTCCAGTCCAACCGCTATAACCCGTGGTCGGCGACGGCGCCTTCCGTGCCGCCCCGTCCCAGGGCGGAAGACGCCCATGGCCAACGAACCTGGAGCCAATTGGCTGCTCCCGTTTCCGAATGGGGTGATCGCCCCCAAAAGTGGAGACCGGACAGAAACCGCAATCGCGGTAAGGCTCAGGGACTCTATCGAAGAGATGTGACCGACCGGAGTCATTACAACGCCTATGGGCCGCCGATGGGTTACTCGGGGCTCTGGGTCTGGGGGATGCCTTCCGAACGGTTAAACCCTCTGTATGGCGGCTTTGGCATGCCGTCGTATTACCCGGGAGATCTCAACGGGATCGTCCCCTGATTTTTGTCGCAGAAGAACTTCCCACGCCCGTTGAGGGCAGGGAGGAACGGCCAGTAAGGTCAATCAACGAGTAGGAGATATCGCATGAGAAAACTAAAGAGTGTTTTGGCAGCAGCCACTATCGCCGGTGCCATCGCAATTCCGCTCCAAAGCGCCCAGGCGTGGGGCGGTCCCGGTTGGGGCGGTCCCGGTTGGGGGGCAGCAACTGGGGACCGTTCAACGGTGACGGCTCCGGTGACTTCAGCATGAACTTCCGTGGCCGTGGTAACGGCTACGGTTACGGCCGGGGTTATGGCAATCCGGGTTACGGCTACGGTCCAGGGTACGGTTACGGCGCAGCGCCGGGATACGGTCCGGGATATGGCTATGCTCCGGCGCCGCGTTACGGGCAGGGCTACGGGCAGGGCTACGGGTACGCTCCGGCACCGGGTTATGGGCCGGGATACGGCTATGCTCCGGCGCCGGGCTATGGCCCGCGCGGTCCCTCGGGCGCTCCGGGGCGGCAGGCTCCCCAGCAGAACCCGGGAAGCCAGGGCAGCGGTCAGTAGATTGCCGCTGGAATCAGGGGTGCGTTGCACCCCGATTCTTCCACAGAGATTGCCGCGAATGCTTATAAACCTTTGCTGAAGTGGCTCTCTGCGGACTTTCCCGGCGCCTTAGCGGACTGTTAAAAAAGGGTTTTGTCCCTTCTCCCTCAGGGAAGGCTGGGATGCCCCCGACCCTCTCGGTGGAGAGGGAGTTTTTCAACAGCCTGTTAGAAGCGCTGTGGTATCAAGGCAGAGCTTCTGCAGTGGTAGCAGCACACTGAACGGCCGTTACTCGCTGGATGACACCGGGTGGCCATAGTCGTGAACTGCGCGTTCTTTGGAGATTTTACCCAAGGTTTCTCAAATGCATCCTGAGGTTTGCCGTGAAGCTTCTTGAGCGGGTTTCCCACCCGATTTATCTACTGGTTCTGATCATCGGCTTTGCCATTTTCCTCAATCGGGGTGCGCTATTCGGCGGCGGCGATAGTCGCGACCCGTCCGGACCGTTCGCTTCCCGTCCCGAAGCCGGGTCCGAGTCGGTGTCCCCGGTGGAAAAAAGCCCGTCGACTGCGCCACAAACCGTCGAGTCTACCGTCACGGCCGGTACACCTTTGGGCGACAGTGCAGAAGCGGTTGCCGATGCCGAGCCCTCGGCGCCGCATCAGCTCTGGCGTGAAGCACGGGTTGCGGCCTGGCATGGCGATCTGGAACGTTCGGAGCACCTTTATCGGAAGCTCGCGCAAGCCAGCCCAACCAATATGGATGCCTTCGGCGAACTCGGGAACGTGTTAATGCGCAAGGGAGAGTGGAAAGCGGCGGCCCAGGCCTACTACCAGGCGGCCCTGCGGGCCAGGGAAAACGAACAACCGGGGGCCGCGTGGTACCTGCACAGTGTTATTGCCGGTCTAGATCACAACCTTGCGGTCGACCTGCGCCAACGCCTCAAGGCAGAATAGCGACACTGGCGATGATTGACCGCCGGCTTTAAGCTGGGCTGCGGATACGGGGATCGCGGCGTATTGGGCTGGTGCGCATCTTGTGGTTGCCTGCGGTGGCGTTTATCTGAACTACTACTTGGACACAATTTTTGTGCATGGCCGGCTCGCCGGACGATATGCTTGGGCAGCAGCCGTGCAGAGCCTGAACGGAACCCGCGGGAAGGTGTCGGAGAATGATGGACGCCTTCGAGCCGGTGGCCCAAGCCTGTCGCAAGGATGCGACTACGCCATGCGCCAGGTCGGTGCTGCGTGAGCAGTGAGTTGGGGGCGTTCAAGCCATAATCTCGGTCGCCCCATGGACCGAAACAGAATCAACGACGAACGGAGAAGAACATTGCGCGCCGATCCGGTTATTGAGACACGGCTGCAGAGTCTCGAGTCCCATCTCAAGCATGAAAATCCGGTTTTGCTTTCTGCGGTCAAGAGTTTCCGGGAGCTCGACAAGGTCGCCTATCGGATGGGACTCCTCAAACGCACGCAGTCCTACGCGACCCTGATTCCCTGGTGGCCGCTGGTTTCCATCCTGGGGACCTTCTCATCGGGCAAATCCACGTTCATCAATCATTACCTGGATTACCGATTGCAGACGACGGGCAATCAGGCGGTGGACGACAAGTTCACTGTCATGTGCCATGGCCGCGAAGGGGACGTGCATATCCTTCCGGGACTGGCACTGGATGCCGACCCGCGTTTTCCGTTCTATCAAATCGGCGAGGAGATCGAGAAGGTCGCGGAAGGGGAGGGACGGCGTGTCGATGCCTACCTTCAGCTCAAGACCTGCCCTTCGGAGGCGTTGCGCGGAAAGATTTTGATCGACTCGCCGGGCTTCGATGCGGACGAGCAGCGAACCTCGATCCTGAGGATCACCGAACATATCGTGGACCTTTCGGACTTGGTCCTGGTGTTCTTCGATGCCCGCCACCCCGAACCCGGTGCGATGCAGGACACCCTCGAGTACCTGGTCGCCGATACCATCCGCCGGCCCGATTCGAGCAAATTCCTCTACATCCTCAATCAGATCGACACCACCGCCCGTGAAGACAATCCGGAGGAGGTTTTCGGGGCCTGGCAACGGGCACTTTCGCAAAAAGGCCTGACGGCCGGTCGTTTCTACACCATCTATAATCCGGAAGCGGCGAACCCCATTGAGGATGAGAGTCTGCAGCGCCGCTTTGAAAGCAAACGCGATCGCGACCTTAGCGAGATTCACAGCCGGATCGAACAGGTTACGACCGAGCGGGCCTATCGGATTGTCGGCGCACTGGAATCCACCGCCCGGGACATCGAAGAGCGGGTGGTTCCCTTGCTTGCGGAGGCCCTCGGCCGCTGGCGACGCCTCACTCTCGGCCTCGACGCCGTACTGTTTGGGGCCTTGATTGCCGCCTTTATGGCAGTCACGATTCAGGCGGGTTACTGGGAAGGTTTCCGGTTTACCGCTCCATGGTTCCAAAACCTGATCGACAACACCAACCTGAGTATTGCGGCCGCTGTCGCCGTAATCGCCGTTACGGCTTACCTGCATTACGCGATGCGCGGGATTGCCAGCCGCCGCGTCCTCAAGTGGCTCCTGGCCCGTGCCGAAAGCAGTCTGGACAGGGCGAGCCTCGCGGGAGCCTTTCGAAAAAGCACACGCATCTGGCACAGCCTGTTCAGCCAGACTCCGACGGGTTGGGGGCGTCGGGCGCGTAAGCGTATCGCCCGTGTGGTCGCGGATACCGACCGCTTCGTGCAGAGTCTGAATGATCGGTTCGCGGACCCAACCGGGTCCCGCCGATTGGACAAGGCCGTGGAATACGAAGCCCCCAAGCCGACGGCAGTCACTTCTGACAGCGAGCCGCTGTGAGGCTATAATCGCCCACGTCCGTTTGCCCTGGAGGGGCACGGCCCGCGTTTTCCTTCAAGGTCCAGAAGCTAACGTATGATAAAGGTTCTACTTGTCGACGACCATGAGCTGGTCCGGACCGGCATCCGCCGGCTACTGGAAGACGTAGCGGACATCGATGTCTGTGGTGAAGCCTCCAGCGGCGAAGAGGCGCTGAGCACGGTTACCGACTGCCGTCCGGACGTGGTGTTGATGGATTTGAGTATGCCCGGGATCGGTGGGCTTGAAACCACCCGAAAGCTCTCACTGCATGCCCCGGAGGTGGCCGTCATCATCGTCACCGTCCACACCGATGCGCCTTTTCCGAGCCGCCTGATGCAAGCCGGTGCGATGGGGTATCTCTCCAAAGGGGGAAGCCTGGATGAGATGCTGCACGCTATTCGGGAAGTGAAGGGCGGCGGGCGCTACATCAGCCCCAATATCGCCCAGAACCTGGCGCTGTCTCTGATGGATGAAGAGGACGAAACCCCGTTCTCGGTCCTCTCCGAACGGGAGTTGCAGGTCATGTTCATGCTCATCCAGGGTCAGAAGGTCACCGATATCTCCGAAAAGCTGAACCTCAGTCCGAAGACCATCAGCACGTACCGACATCGCGTATTCGATAAACTCAAGGTCAAAAACGATGCGGGGCTTACGCGTTTAGCGATGCGTCACGGACTATTGGATGGCGTTTCCTGAGATATCATTGACTTACCTTTTGTTTTTAATCCGAAATATAAAGTAGTACCCTCCGACTTCCCCTCTGCTGCGGGGAACCGCCGACCGACATCGGCTTCCAAATCCGGAAAAGGTGTCCGAAATCCGACATGGCCTCCGATAATCAGGAAACCTTCGATATCCAGGGTTTTCTCCAGACCCTTACCACCCGTCCGGGCGTCTACCGCATGCTCGACCGGGAAGGGAAGATCATTTATGTCGGAAAGGCCCGGAACCTGAAACGACGCGTTTCAAGTTACTTCCAGCGCCGTGACGATTCCCCAAAGACCCGCAGCCTGGTAACGCACATCCGCAGCATCGAAGTGACAGTGACGCAAACCGAGGGTGAGGCGCTGCTGCTTGAAAACAATCTGATCAAAAAGCACCGCCCTCGCTACAACGTGCTGCTGCGGGACGACAAGAGTTATCCGTATATCTTTCTCTCCGACGGCCCCTTTCCGCGTCTTGGTTTTCACCGTGGGCGCCGCCGGGCCAAGGGACGCTATTTCGGCCCGTTTCCCAACGCCTCGGCGGTACGCGAAAGCCTGAGCCTGCTCCAAAAGCTGTTTCCGGTGCGCCAGTGCGAAGACAGCTACTTTGCCAACCGAAACCGGCCCTGCCTGCAGTACCAGATAAAGCGCTGTACCGGTCCCTGTGTGGACCTGGTGGACGAGGCCGCTTATGCCGAGGATGTACGCCACTCGGTGATGTTTCTGGAGGGTAAGAACAGCCAGGTCATCGACGAACTGGTGCAGCGCATGGAACAGGCCTCAGAGAAGCTGAAGTTCGAAGAGGCGGCCCGTTACCGCGACCAGATCGTCAACCTGCGGCGCGTCCAGGAGAAGCAGTACGTCAGTGGAGAGCGGGGCGACCTGGATGTCCTCGCGGTTCACCAGCAGGCCGGTGTCAGTTGCGTCCAGGTCTTTTTCATCCGCGCGGGCCGCAATCTCGGCAATCGGATCTACTACCCCCAACAGACGGCCCATGCCCCGGCATCGGAGGTGATCGGCGCTTTCATCGCTCAATACTATCTCGCCAACCGCACGGACCGGCCGGTGCCTCCCGAACTGCTCCTCAATGTGGAGCCCGAAGACCGCGAGTTGCTGGAAGAGGTCCTGGGGGAGCGGGCCGGCCGCAAGGTGGCGGTGACGGCCAAGGTGCGTGGCGACAGGGCCCGCTGGGTGGAGATGGCGACCAGGAACGCCGAGCATGCCCTGGCGGCACATCTGGCGAGTCGGAGCAGCCAGCAAAAGCGCTTCGAGGCCTTGCAGGAAGAGCTCGGACTGAGCGATATGCCCCGTCGCATCGAGTGCTTCGATATCAGCCACACGCGCGGCGAGGCCACCGTTGCCTCCTGTGTGGTGTTCGACAATAACGGGCCGCTCAAATCGGATTACCGCCGGTTTAACATCGAAAACATCACCCCCGGTGACGACTATGCCGCGATGCACCAGGCACTCACCCGGCGTTTTCGCCGCCTGAAAGAGGAGGATGGCAAGCTGCCCGACGTATTGCTCATCGACGGCGGTAAAGGGCAGCTCTCCCAGGCGGAGGCGGTGCTGAGCGAGCTGCAGGTCGTGGGCGTGATACTGATCGGCGTCGCCAAAGGGCCGACCCGCCGGCCCGGGCTGGAGCAGTTGATCATTTCCGGGCACAATAGCCCCGTTTCGCTGCCGCCCGATTCGCCGGCGCTGCACCTGATTCAACAGGTTCGTGACGAAGCCCACCGTTTCGCCATTGCGGGCCATCGGCAACGGCGCGCCAAGGCCCGCCGCAGTTCGCCGCTGGAGGCGATTGAGGGATTGGGCCCGAAGCGGCGACAGCAGCTTCTGCGCCAGTTTGGAGGGCTTCAGGAAGTGCTACGTGCGGGAATCGAAGACCTGAGTTCCGTGCACGGCATCAGCCGACAGTTGGCACAACGTATCTATGACGCCCTGCATCCGGACGTAAAATGACATGAGATTCACCATACCGACACTCCTGACGCTCCTGCGTATCGTCCTGATCCCGGTGTTCGTGGTTTTCTACTACCTGCCGGTAGAGTGGGCGAACCTCGCCACCACCGCCATCTTTGCGTTTGCCGCGGTCACCGACTGGCTCGACGGGTACCTGGCAAGACGACTGAAGGCTCATTCGTCATTCGGGGCGTTTCTCGACCCGGTGGCGGACAAATTGATGGTGACGACCGCACTGGTCTTGATCGTCGACAGCAACCCCACCTCGGTCAGCGGTGTTTGGCTGGCGCTGCCGGCCGCTATCATCGTCGGCCGGGAAATTACCATTTCCGCACTTCGCGAGTGGATGGCGGAGCTGGGAGCCACCGCCACCGTCGCCGTCAGCATGCTCGGCAAAGTCAAGACAACGGCGCAGATGGCGGCGCTTCTGCTACTCATCTACCAACAGCCCCTTGCGGGTGTGCCGACCGCTCTGGTAGGATTCGCGCTTCTTTACATCGCCGCAGTTCTGACGCTCTGGTCCATGGCGATGTACGTGAGGTCGGCATGGCCAGTCCTTGCGGCTCGGGAAGGTTCGAGACTCTAGCAATAGCACTTGACAGCGAATCTCTCCTGAATAAAATGAGCGTCGCTTTTGAATTGATGCGGGAATAGCTCAGCTGGTAGAGCACAACCTTGCCAAGGTTGGGGTCGCGAGTTCGAATCTCGTTTCCCGCTCCAAAACGCCGAACCTCGGCCGGAAGTGTGCCGAGGTTTTTTTTTCGGCTGGGTGGCAGAGTGGCTATGCAGCGGCCTGCAAAGCCGTGTACAGCGGTTCGATTCCGCTCCCAGCCTCCATAAATCAGTAGCTTAGAACCCGGCTCCGGCCGGGTTTTTTGTTTCCCCCTGCCTCAGACGTATCCCTGCCACCCGAATTGATCCCTTTGACACCCGGAACATAGTCGTCTAGGTTGTGTACGCGAGATTCAGTTGCCATGGATGGCCCAACGGAGAGGAGTCGGTCCATGGCTACGAAACGCCGTCGAGGTAAAACCTGGCAATACATTGTTAAGCGCTCCGGGCTGCTGCCCAAACCCCTGCACCTGACATTCGATACCGAGGCGGAGGGTGATGCTTATGTCGCCAAGCTCGAAGCCCTTCTCGATAAGGGTATCGTCCCGCCCGATTTCCAAGAGTCCACCTCCGGAGACCGCTACCGCACCATCCACGATCTGGTCCGGGCTTACACCACAGCGGTCTCTATCTCCGAGACGGATGAGGGCGTGCTCGGGGTGATCCGAGAGCGCGTCGGTTCGGTACCATTGACCAAGGCTGGCACCTACGACTGGGCTGAGCACTGGGTCACAACGATGAAGCGCGAGCGGCAGATGTCCCCCGTCACTATCCGCCACCATGTGGGGGCGCTGGCTCGATGCTTCGACTGGGCGGGGCGCAAAGGGGTGACGGTCGTGGCTATTAACCCGCTGCGCCAGCTGCCGCGGGGGTATGCGACCTATACTGAGGAGGACCGTCGGGCGCTGGGCGAGGAGGAGGCCCCCGAGGAGGAGTACCGCGACCGCCGTCTCGACGACCCCAAGGAAGAGGAAGCTATTCGGGAGATCCTCGACGGAGTCAAGCCCGAGGGAAGACAACGCCCCATGGACCTGCCCTGGCAGGGAGCGCTGGAGTGTCTGTTTGACCTGGCAATCGAATCGGCCATGCGTATGCGGGAAATGTACACGCTCGATCTGAAGCAGGTGGATCTGAAACAGCGCACGGTGTTTTTGGAGAAGACGAAGAACGGGAATAAGCGCCAGGTTCCGCTATCGAGCGTGGCCGTGGAGAAGATCACTGGGTACATGGCGCAGGTGGAAAAGAAGGAACGGGGGATGGAGGGGTTCAGCTTCGAGGGTGGGCGACTGTTCCCGTGGTGGGATGGGAACACAGACTCCCTGACGTTGCGTCGAGTAACCTCGAAGCTCAGCCGTCAGTACAAGCGGATCTTCGAGGCCGCGGGTGCTGAGGGGCTCGGGTTCCACGACCTTCGCCACGAGGCAACTTCGCGACTGTTCGAGAGGACCGATTTGTCGGATTTGGAGATCGCCTCGATTACCGGGCACAAAGACCCGCGAGTGCTGAAACGTTATGCGAATCTTCGGGCGTCGAAATTAGCGGGGAGGCTATGGTAGTTCGGGAAGCGCTTTTCTCTGCCTTCCACGGCGGCGAGGGGTCGGCGCCTCAACAGTGTCCGACACCTCGCTGTTCGCCTGCGAACGCTCGGCCATCCGGTGGATAAGCCATTCCGCCAGGACCAAGTCCAGAGTCACCCAGTTATGCTTGACTCGGACACCGGGGACTTCACCGGATGCGAACATCCTCCGGGCGGTCTCCGGGCTGACCTTCAAGAAATCAGCCGTCTGTTCAAGGTTGAATGTGCGACAGCCCGCGAGAGATTTATCTAGCAACCTCAGTACGTCGAAGCTGTTTTCTAGTTCGTCCCTGTGCTTTTGTTTTTCCATACTCTTCCCTGAGTATTTTCTTTTCGGCTGGAGCTTCTACACCTAGCTTCACTTGGCCTCTGTCGATCTTGAGAACGACGACATAAGTGTCGTCTCCGATCTTTAGAGATTCCCCAACCTTGCGTGATATGACGAGCATGTTTTTATACCCCTTGCAATTACCTTCCCTGTTGCAGAGGGGTGAAGTGTACTATGTAAAGAGGGCACACTGCTAACGTTGTGGCTCAGCCGCGCTAACATACTGAACGCCACGAACCGTAAGCCCAGATGTTGCTTATAGTTGACTTGCAAACTGAGAACTTAGTCGCAACTTCATGGATCGGAAGCTCGCCTCTGAGTTGACGAATCAACCCAATATCATGTTCGGAAAGTTTTGCAGACCAGTGCTGCGCTCCGGCGTTCCGACATTCGATCCGATACTCTTTGCGCCAGCGCCACAGCGTCTGATGGCTCACCCCAAGGACCTCCCGCGTCCCTCCAACGCCGTGTTCGGCGAGGAGGGCGAGGAGTTCCGTTTTGCTCGGCTTGGTCATACCGCCATCGGCGCGGTGAGCGCCGGCCACGGGTAGTAGTTTTCCAGAACGATGTCGACGGGGGCATACTCGTCGATGCTCTTCGGCAGCATGGACACGCGAAGGTTAGGAAGCGGTTTTGGCTCCCGACGCAGCTGCTCGCGCACCTGGTCGAAATGGTTCTGGTAGATGTGGGCATCGCCGATCTGCGCCACCAGCTTCCCGGGCAGGTAGCCGGTCTGCTTTGCCACCAAATGCAGAAGCACAGCATAGGAGGCGATGTTGAACGGCACGCCGAGGAACATATCGGCTGAGCGCTGATCCCAGCGCAGATCGAGGTAGCCTTTGTTCTCGGTCAACAGCTCGTGGGCACCGACCGGCCTCGCATAGAACTGGAACATCATGTGACACGGCGGCAGGGCCATTTGGTCCAGCTCACCGGGGTTCCACGCGCTGACGATGTGGCGCCGGCCGTACGGGTCGGCCTTGATCGACTCAATGACCTCCTCCAGCTGGTCGATAGTCTCGTATCCCTCGATGGGGTACATGCCGGCTTTACCGGTGCCGTTGCAGACTTCGCAGGGCTCACCGACCCATTCCCCACGCCCCATGCACGCCGAGCAGAGTTGCGTCGCCTCCCCGAGGATCGCCCGATTCGTTCGCCACTCGCGCCATCGGTAAATACGTCCGAGGTCGTCGGTACCCTCGCGGTTCGGGTTCAGCCGCCATGCCTGGTTGTCGTTGGCGTTGGCATCCCAGATGTTGCAGCCCAACTCGCGGAACTGGGCGGCACTCGTGTAGCCACGGATGAACCCGATCAGCTCACCGACGACCTGCTTGAAAGCGAGCTTTTTGGTTGTGACGGCTGGGAAACCTTCTTGCAGGTCGAACTCCATCTGCAGGCCGAACAGGCTTCTCGTACCGACGCCCGTTCTGTCTGGGCGGTCGGTTCCTTCTTCGTAAACCTTCCGTAGCGCGTTCAAATAGGTGTGCATTGCGTCGAATCCCTTCAATAACGAGTAGTAGTGCTTCTACTAGGGTGATAAGGGCGGCGAGTTTGCCCATCGCTGTCTCCGTTTCAGGCTGGCGTTCTGCGCCTCCGTTTCAGATTCTTCCCATTCGCTTTGAACACCGCTTCGGCGAACCCAGCCGGCGTGGCGCTGCGGATATTCGCCCGCTCAGGACCGGGTGGGCATTTGTGGATGCGATCATCAGGCTCACCGAGGTCGAGGTCGCGCATAGCCTTCGGCATTTTGAATCCGCCCCCTGTCCACAAGCAGGTCTTCTTCGAGTAGTTGTCCTCGGGCTGCAACATTGTGAACTCATAAGGGTGAAAGCTATGGTCGGCTTTGCGCCAGTGGCTCGCTATGTTGCTCACCGGGTTCTCAATGACGTATGGCGCCTCACTCCACTCGCAGAACTCCGCGGCAGTGGCGAACAGCTCAACGCTGAGCGCGAGCCTGCGCAACCCTTTGCCTTTGAACCACCGGGCTCCGCTCACCGCCAGGTGATCGCAGGGCGGGAAAGCCGAGGTGAAAGCAATGCGGCTGCGCTCTCCCGGAAACAGCCACGGTTTGGTCAGGTCCCAGTTGACCTTATAGAGCTTGCCTTCTTTGGTGACTCCGCCAGTCTCGTAGGCAACCGGGTGCTGCACGTCAACGATCCAGCATTCGTACCCCGCATTAAGCCACGGCTGCACCATGGCCCCGGTGTAGTCGAATAGACTGATAACCACGTTCCTTGTGTTTGCCATCCTTGGCGTCCTTGCGTCTAGCTGTTGATTTCGTCTTTTACCCACTCATTCCAGAGAATGCGCTCCAGCTTGCCCAAGTCGGCGTCTTCATACTCCGACTTCTCCACGATGGTCCAGAGCATACCGTCTGGTTTCTGGATGATGAAATAGGCATCAAAATACAGATACCCTTTCTCGCCCATGAGCGTCTCGTCCTGCAGGGCCTCGCCGATGTCCTCGCACCACTTGCGTGAGCGGATGTAGTCGTCGTAGGTGACCAATGCCTTTCCTCCTTAAAGGTTCCCCGGCACCATACGGTACCGCTCTTCGTAATCTTCCTCATCCGGCTCCTTCACCGAATGGACACACCAGAGGCCGCCCTTACGGTGAGGGAACCAGTACCCGTCGCACTCGCACTTCGCGTGTCTGTGGTCACGCACTTTCCATCTGTCGAGACGCAGCGGTGAGCCGCACAGCTCGCACTTCGGTTCCTTGGCGTACGCCGCGGCAGGTTTCTTCAGCGTCACGCGCTTCTTGCACCGTTCCCTGGTGCAGCGGTATGGGTAGGTCATACTGCCGTTCATCCATGAACTGAAACTCCTGCTGTTCGGCCCAGCAGTCCGGCCACCAGTTGTTGGACTTGGTCTGGTTTTCCAGGTGCGTCAGATGCTGCAAGTTGTCCTCGCAGTGCAGCCCGCACACATGTGGGTGCGAGAGCGGGACGATGTGGTCAACCACGATTGGGGTTCCGTGTTTACGTCGCCGCTTGGCTTCGCGGTAGACGGCGTTGATCGCCTTCCGGTCGGCCCACGGAGGCACCGCTCGATAGAGCCGGCGCCAGTAGTTGATTCGCCGACGCAGGTTCGGGCTCATCTCCGCTTCGTCCTTGAGGAGCCAGGCGGGGGGTTTCATTAGTTCCGGTGCGCTTCGAACTGCATCTTTCCCAGAATCCTTCCTTTGGCGACCTCACGGGCTTCAAGCTGCTGGTTGTATTCGTCGGATTCAGAGACGGCGACTTCCATTGTCAGGAAAGTCCGGCCTCCCTGACCTTTGAGGGAAACATCCACGCTGTACACTAGAAGGTCGAAGTCCGACAGTTTGATCTCGGCCTCCTCGGCAGCATCGAGCAGAGAGTTGTCGCTCATCTCTTCGAGCGGCTCGTCCGGGCCGTTCTTGATCCAGTAGAGTTTTTCATCGAGGTCGGCGGAATCGAGAATACTCTCGGCCAATTTCTCGATGATCATTTCGCGTTGTCCGGTAGAGAGATCCATATAAACACTCCTTGTTTGGTGTTAGGTCACAGGCGTGAAGAAAGCTCGTGAGAGAGCGTACCGAGCTTCGTCTGGTTGGTGATGTGTGCCCGCAGGTGATTGACCAGGTCGTCGATGTTGAGCCCGTGGTCACGGCAGAACTGCGAGACCTCGTCCTGCGCCAGCACGGCCGTGAGCAGCAGGGCGTCCTGCTCGGTCTCGAAGACCAGGGCGAACGGCTGGAAAGTGCCGTGCCCGTCAGGGGATTCGCTCCAGGTTTTCATTCGTCGTCCTCGTCAATACCGAAAAATTCAGTACCGTCCCAGTCCGGGTCCGTTCGTGGGTCTACCTCAGCTGATACGTTTTTCGAACAGTAAGCATCTCCACGTTGAGCTTCACGCGCTAGGTCTTCCAGCTCGACCGTGTCCGGGTTATAGTCGGTCCAGATTACGATGGTGGACTTGTAAAGTTTCTTCGGGAGTTTCATGTTCAGTATTCCTCCGCCAACATGATCGTCAGAACCCGCGTCGTCTTCGCCGGGTCGCTCGGGTCTTCGCTGCCGTACTCGGTGAGCTTGTCGTAGTAGTCGATCTTCCAGAAGAATCGAGTGTCGACGAGCCAGACGGAGCCGAAGTCATGCTCGCCGTACGGGTCATTGTTTTCGGTGAAACTGTTGAAGGTGCGGACCCTGTCGACCAGGATCTCCCGGGTAGTTGAGTCGAACGCCGCCACCCCGCGGGTGAACAGGATGCGCCCGTAGGCGGGGTTCATCGTGGTGCGCAGCTGGTCGTTCAGCTCGCGGATGCGTTGGGTCTTCGGGTCTTCGTTGTCAGGCATGGCTGCCTCCTTGTCTAGAGCACTTGCTCCTCTATCCACCTCGCCACGGCTTTGCGTGGCAGGGTCATTGATTGGAAAAGTTCACGGTCCCACTGGCGCTCCCACTCCAGGCCGTGGAAGATGACACCGCCGTCCTTGCACCCGGCGATGACGGCAGTATTCACGCCGTTACCGTGCGCACGGCGCAGCCAGTGCCGTTGCAGCGGAGAGAGCTTCACCTTCGCCTTGTCGTAGGTCAGGTCGATGATCGGGGGCAGGGCGGGCAGGAACTTCCACTCCACCCAGAGGACGCCGTTGGCGCCCTCGTAGTAGTCATCTGGCGTGCCTCCGCGGTAGGGGTTCGCCATCCCTTCGAACGTGGACTTTTTTCTTGTCGAGGTGCTTGTGAACACCGGAGATGAAGGTGTTCTCAGGTTTCTGCGCCATCCTTGGCTCCTTTCATTGCCCTGTCGTAGAGCACAACATTCACAGTGGCGGCGAGGTTCATGCAGTATTTAGTCGGGACGTACACCACGTCTTTGCACCACGGCAGGACCTCGCTGCCGAGTGTTCCGTCCTCTGGGCCGAAGATATAAAAGGCCCGTTCGGGGTGCCTATACTCCGGCAATGCAATAGCGCCGGGGACGATGTCAACGGCCACCGGGGTGCAATCGACGGGGACCAGAGAAATGAGGTCGTCGCACTGCAGAAGCGGCATGTGTTTATGGGCTGCTTGGGTGTCGGTCTTTTTCCTGCGCTGATAGCGAGTGCCGCTAATGGCTAACATCGCTGCGCCATAGCAGCCCGCGGCTCTCAGAGCTTCGCCGATGTTCAAAGGGTTTTTAGCTTGGTGTAACCCTACCGCTGCGTATCCTCGTGCCATCCTTGGCTCCTCGTGGTTATGCTACCGCCTTCCCCTCACCGCGCCCCACATCGCCTGAATCATCAAGGCTTCCCTCTTCGCGTCGTCGAGGGCATGGTGGGCAATTCCTTTAAACTTGACCTGCGGCTTCCCACCGTTTAGCGCCACGAGCGTGCGCATGTCCCGGTCGGACCAGTACATGGTCGGGAAATCCAAACCGAAGCTGTTGAACAGCACGCGCAGCAGGACGTTGTCGAAGTTGGAGCCGTTGCCCCAGATGCTCTCGATCTTCAACTCCTCGCACCACTTGGCAAAGCCGCCCAGCCCGTCGGGCGTGGCAACAAAGTCGGCCTCGAACACGGCCTGGCGTGCGGCCGAACTTTGCTTACGCCACCAGTCGATGGTGTCCGGGTCAGCGGTGTGCCCACAGTCCACCTGGTCCTCGGTGTCGAGGGCGGAGTAGTAGTATTGGAACGGTACCTTGGGGTCTTCGAGGTTCAGCGCTACGGCGCCGATGGAGAGAATGATCGGTTTGGTCTCGGGTTTGGTGCCGAGGGTTTCGAGGTCGAGCACTACGTCGGTGTATTTCTCCACTGCGGTCTCCTTCCTTGGAGTGGCTGTAAATAAGGGAGCCGCCTGGTCCGTCTCCCGACCTTGCCCGTCGGGGCTTCGCCAGGGGCAGCTGACCGCACTCGCATGGTGCGCCAGGACGACTCCCTTATTTACAGCTGGTTTTGAGGTGGGGTCTGTGGGCACGCTCGGGATCGAACCGGGACACCCTCACTGTTGCTGTCATGCTCCTACCCGCCCTTGTCAGGTCATCGGAGGCACCGGCTTTACGGCGCTGAGCCAGTGGCCCGCAGACCCCACCTCAAAACCCCCTCGCCCCGAGAGGCGAGGGAGGCGCTGCACTACGCCGTTTAGGCGGCGAGCTTGTCTTCCATCTTGGCGACCTTCTTCGCCGCTTTGATGTGCTCGCTCACGGCGTTGCGGTAGGCGCTGCCCAGCTCTTTGTCGGCCGGGTCTTCGAGGAATGCCTTCTGGCTGTCGACGACAGCTTTCTTCGCGTCGCGCATCTCAGCCTTGGCATCACGCAGGGCGGCTTTGGCTTCTTTGGTGTCCATGATCTTGCTACGGGCCATCGTTACTTCTCCTTCTTGGTTTGGTTTGAACTTCCTTGTCCGAGGTACTGCCTCGTCAGTGTCTCTTTCGCCCTCAGCTCAGCGAGCCGAACCAGACGGCGGATAATTCGCTCCATCACCACCGGACGGCGTTGGGACTGGGACTCGACGTTCAGGGCCTCGTGGAGTTCCGCCTCACTGAGGTCTTGGATCACCGCGCCCAGCTCCTGGTATGAGGTGAGCGCGAGCTTGATGTGGTCGCGGCGGATCTCACCGGCCAACCCCAGCTCCTTGCCCAGCCGCTGGATAAGCGGACGGGGCACCTCGCCCTTGGTCATGGCGAAGTAGACCTCCGTTGTGAGGCGGAATAGCTCCACGTTGCTCTGACTCACCGACGCCGACGGCGGGCCGGGGCCTTCTTCTTCGGCGCCTTCTTCTCAACGCCGTCGAGGTTCGGCTCGGCTTCGAGGATGGTACGAGCCTCTGTGCGCTTGGCCATCATCACCGCCAGCTCCTTGTCGTCCAGCGGCTCAGCGTTGCCGAAGGTCAGCGAGGAGTAGGTGGTCTCCGGGTGGAAACCCACCTCGGTGGTGAAGGCCACGGGCGGCAGGCCGTGCATCTTCGACAGCGTGGCCACGTAGGAGTCGAAACGCTTCAGGGCGGTGGGGCTCACCTCCAGCGTGTAGATTTCGTCCTCCTCGGTGGCATCGGGCGGCATCACCGCCAGCAGGCGGGTGTTCTTGCACGCCTTGCCATCACCGTCGGAACCGAACTGGTTCATCGGGCAGCTGGAGCAGTCATCGGCCTGCGGCTCCGGGCTGTTCGCGCTCGGTTCCATGTCACGGATGACGGTGCCGATGGAGAAGCAGCTCGGCGGCTGCGGGTTCTTCGGGTCCCACTTGCCCTCGTACAGGGTGTTGCGGGAACGGAAGTCGAGGATGACCAGCTGGATGGGGCCGGTGTCCACAGTACCGTCGGGGAAAGTGAACGTTTTGTCGGTGGTCTTGATCTTGCTGCCACCGACGGCGTTGATCTGGTTCTGAATGTTGGCCGCTTCCTGCGAGAGCTGTTCGCGGATGTTGGCCGGGGTAGTGTTGCCGCGTTTGGCGACGGCGGTTCCTGGTGCTTTGCGAGCCATGGTTTGGCTTCCTCCTTGCAAGGGTGGGTGGTGCTTGGGTTACTTCGCGCAGAACTGGGTTTCGATACCGACGACGATCTGATAAACGTCTTCCGGGTAGTTAAAGCGCCATTCAGTGACGACACCGCCGTTGAACTTGGTAGCGACATCGAAACTGATGGCGAATAGCGCGAGGTGCTTTGCGAGGTATGCGGCGAACTCACGCTGTTGAGTGACTGCGTAGGTGTCGCCGTACTCGATGATCATGACATCGTCGTCCATGGATATAACTTCCTTGTTGTTGGTTGGGGTGCGGGAGCAGGGGGTAGCCAGTATTCGGACTTTGCAGGTCGTAGCCCTGGTCCGTTACCCGCTCCCGCAGAACTCAACTACCGCTTGCGCAGATTCAACGTCCGCTTGGGGTAGCTCTGAACACCCGGGATCGGCTTGCCGCGTCGATCCTCCAGCAGCTCCCGGAACGGTGCGGCTGCGGCCCGGCGTTCCAGCAGGTCGAAGCGCTTGTAGCGGGAGATGAACTTGTAGAAGCTGTCCCAGTCCTCGACGTTGGGCACGATGTTCTCCGAGATGGAGACCGTGGCCACTTCGCCCGCAGACTTGTCGATGCCCTGCGCATCGAGGCGCTCCATGAGCTGCGCTTCGATCTCGGCTTTCTCGCCTTTGAGGCCGTCGATGATTTTGTTTTGGGCGCGGATGTCTTCGCGCAGTTCGAAGAGGTTGTCGATCAGATCGCCGATGGTCTGCTTGGTGGTTTTCTTGGCAGTCTTTGCCATGGGGGCGTTCTCCTTAACGTGGGTTTATTTTACGTTAGTCGTTGTACGAAGTGCAACCCTTCGTTTCACTTCGTGGAGTAGTGCTTCTCCAGCTCCTTCTTCACGACTGCACTCCTTGAGTCCATCCAGCAGTATCTTCGGGTCAGGCATCTTCGAATCCTTCCTTCTCCAGGTCCTTGAGTCGGTCGCGTTCTATTGCCCGCGCCTTGCGTTTGTCGTATGAGCGTTTACTGGTGCTGCTGCCCACGTGCCAATGGCCACAGATTTTGCAGCGGTAGTGATTGATGCGTTCACCCCCTCTGCGGTTCTGGCGCTTTGACAACTTCTTGGCGCGTTGATGGGTCAGGCAACCCTTGCCGTAACAGGAGATTGGTTTTGCCATCCTTGGCGAACCTCCGAGGTTCCGTCAGTGTTCAGCCTTGCAGTCGAAGTGAATCCGCGTGCCATCACCTTGCAGGTAGCCATAGCCCTCGACCACCGTCAGCAGGTGCTGGCCGTACCGGCCCGAGGTGCGCAGGGCGCGGAGCTGCTCACAGTCGAGGTGGCCGAGTGCGGCGTGCAGCTCAGCGATGGCCCGTTGCAGCCGGTAGACGTTGGTCTCCACCATACCGATGGAGTGCAGGTACTCTTCGAATCCGTTCGTGTATGACACTGAGTTCTCCTTTACCACTTCGCCCAGTCGGGCAGTGCTTTGTAGATGGCGTCCATCGCGATCTCCGAGCCGATGGCCACGGCGATGTAGCCTTGGCGGCGGAATTTCACCGCCTGCTGGCGGAGCAGGGTGTAGCGTTGCAGTTCGGAGAACACCTCTGCGAGCTGGGCCAGCTCCGCTTCGTCCTCGATGGTGTCGATGCTGGGGGTGTTCATTTCTTGGTCCTTACTTGGAGTAACAGTTGTCAAAGCCACCTTCAGCATTCAGCGGAATACCCGCGCACCAATCGGGCGGCGTCCGCATCACCTCCAGTGCAAACTCGTACGCTCTCTTCGCTTGGCGGCTGGGAGCGAGGAACACAATTTCGTCATGCGTCAGGGTGAGGATGCGGTATTTCTCACCGATGACCAATGCCTGTTCAGCGACAATCTGCCGGGCGAGATGTTGGATGAGATTCTCTGTTAGCAACCCGCCATAAATCTTGTTGCGGTTATCGCCGTTGCGGTAGCTGTAGCCGTCTTTAGAGGTGAAGCGCAGGTCGGGGTACCACATGGTCAGCCCGTTGGGCAGGTCGATGCCTTCGGGGTGAAAAGTCACCAAGTCCTTATAGGTGTACTCCTTGCCCCCGAGCATCATTCCAAGCATCCGGTTATGGAACTTCCAGATGTTCTGGATTTTGTAGTTCTTGCGTCGGTAGGTAGTGACGACGCGCTGGGCTTCTTCAGCGCTGATATGTACGGCCGGTCCCATGCTGCCAATGGCCAATGTCAGGCGGTACTTAGGTGCGCCCATACCGTAACCTAGACCCAGGATACCGACCTTACCGACGAAACGTTCCAGCTCGTCAGCCTTGGTGATCGGCCGGCTATAAATCTGTGAAGCCAGTTTGCAGTACGGGTCGACATCAAGTTTGGCGTCGGAGTCGCGGAACTCCTGTAGGAGGTCGTACTGATCGGCGTACCAACCGAGCTTGCGGGCTTCAATCTGCGAGGAGTCGGCAACGACGATCTTGTAGCCTTTGGGTGCTCGCATACAACGACGCAAGTCTGAACCGCGCTTGAAGTTCTGGGGGTTCATCTTGTCGCCCCCTGACCAGCGCAGCGTGTGGGCCTTGGCGTAGTTCAGATAGATGGGCAGTTTGCAGCCGTCGGCACTGTGGCTGAGTACCCGCCGAGCGCGGGTCTCCTGGATACCGCCCTTAGCGATGAGCCTACCCTCGACCAGTGTGCGGACCTTCTCTTTATGGTGCTGTTGCAGTGCTTGGAAATCCAAATCGTCCTTGGCAAAGGCGTAGGTCGGGTGGCCGGTGGTGGGGCTGATCTTTTTGGGTGGCTCGACGCTCAGCGAACGAAATGCCTGGGCCAGCTTCTCGTTGCTGTTGAGAACCTTTTGGACGGCAAGCAGACGAGCTTCTTCGTAAAGGTTCGGGTTGTCCGGGGCGTGTTCCTTGGCCGCTTCGATTTTAACGGTCTTGCTCTTGCGAAAACCGAGCTTTTCCTTGGGGACAATTTCCTTGGCGTAGAGAAGGTATATATCGTCCTGAGAAGGCTTCACGATCTTCTCGCACTGATACATGATCGCCTTGCGCTCTTCGATCTCTTCGACCAGTACTTTCTTGGCGAGTTTGCGGTCGACCTCGATGATCGGGTCGGCGTACATGCGTACGGTGTGGTCAATGAGGTCCAGCTCTTCCTCGGGGAAGTCTTGGAGCATATCGAGGAAGATGTCGTAGGTGGCGTCCACGTCTCCGGCACAGTAGGTGCCGAGCCGAGCTTCCAGGTCTTTGGGCAGGTCACGGATTCCCTTGACCTCATCAAGCGCCCCCGCTTGGATCTTGCCGGCGTAGCCAAGGTACTGGGCGACCTCATCGAGCCCTGCACCGATGTGGTTGGAGAACAGGGCGCGAGCCATGGACAGAGTGCAGTAATAGTAAGCCGGTACGATACCGTAGTGGTGGCTGCAGATGAGTCCGTCGAAGTGCGTGTGGTGGCAGACCATTGCGGTCTTGGACCAGTCGAACTTCTTCAACTCTTTACCGATATGGTGGTGGGGAACCCACTTGGCTTTTTTCATCCGATTGGAGCGGATGCCAACCATGTGGGCCTTGAAGCGCGGGTCGCGCACGTACTCAGTGGTTGAGACTTTTTGTTGACGCAGTGAATAGTCTTGCGCGTAGTAAGTTTCGTAATCGAGAACGACGAAATTTTTGGGTCGTCTTGACATGGCTTCTCCACATCCTTGTGGTTAGGTTCGAGAGCGAAAAAAGAGTAGTGCGAGCGCGAGCGTTGCTGCAGCGCCCATCATTACGATACCGACGCTCACCAGTGCCTCGCCCAGCGTGGTCAGTAGCAGGCCGGCGACGGCGAGGAGCGCCAGCTGGACGAGAAAAGGTGGCATAGTCACTCCTTGAGGCGTGGGTAGTATTTCCGTTGAAACGCTTCGAAGTCCTTGGGGTGGACGACCCACATCCACCCTCTAGCTTTGGCCATACGAGCCTTGAGCCGGCCTTCGCGGATCGCAGAGCGAAGAGAGTGCGCGGTCAGACCCAGTTCGCTGGCGGCTTCTTTGAGCGTGAGGTAGAGCACGTCCGGGTCGACCGGTTCGTTGGTACCGTGCAGCTCGTCCTTGAGTTCCCGTGCCTCCTGGGCAGCGCGTTTGCGTGCCACGGCGCGGCGTAGATCATCGAGTTCCATCTCGAAGGGTCTCCTGCTTGGTTTTAGATTTCAGCCTGGAAACATCATGTGGCCCGATGAGCCACGGCTTTCCGAAAAGCCACACGTATTGCCCGTGTAGGTACTTAATCCAGGCGGGAAAGTGGCTATACATAGTTACTCGCCTTTGGCCTTGGCGAGGGCGCGACGGGCTTTGTTTACCGCGTGCTTCAGTGGCGCCGGAGCCTGATCAAGGAACTGATAAGCATCCACGAAAGCAGCACAAGCCTCCGATAACTCAGGTAACTCCCGGTTCAACTCACGCTGGAGTCGTTCCAGTTCTTCCCGGTCAAATATCCAGTGCGTGTTGCCTGGCGCACGGCTGTCAGCTTCCTCGAAGCTATCGCACTCACCTAATGGCACCAGCGCGTTGGTATCTTTCCAAGCCCAAAATTCACTCACTTCCGTCCCTCCTTGATAATCTCCAGCAGGTTCACCATCCGGGTGGTCTTCTCCCCGAGGCGCTCATACACCAGCTGCTCCACGGTGCCCTCGGCCTCGACCAGGATGGTCTCGGTCTTCTGGGTCTGCCCGCCACGGTAGATGCGGTGGTTGCCCTGTTTGAGGAAGTCCGCCATATAGATGGGGCTCGACCAGATGGTGCGGGTGCCTCGGGTCAGGGTCAGCCCGTGGGCGCCGGTTTGGGGGTGCAGGAACACCGTTTGCAGGTGACCACCTTGAAAGCGCTGCACGATCATGTCGCGCACTTCGTCCTTCATGCCGCCTTCGATGACGGCATGGGTGATACCACGTTTCTCGGCGTGCTTGACCAGTTGGTCCTTCTGGTGGCGCCAGTTGAAGAACACCACCGAAGTGCTCGGCCTGTTCGATCAGGTCAAGGATGAGTTCGTACCGGCCACCGTCAAGGACGTGGTATGTATCCTCGTTCTCATACACTGCGCCACTGGCCACCTGCAGGAGCTTGGTGCGAAGAGCGGCGGCGTGGACGGCTGTGACCTCGCCGTCCTCCAGCTCCAGGATGGCCCGCTCCTCCAGTTCCCGGTAGTGAGCGAGGAGCTTTTTGGACGGTTCGAACTTCACCGAATACTGGTGGTTCTTCGGGATGTCCATGCAGTCTTCGAAGTCGTGACGGATGGAGATGTCCGACAGTAGCCCCGAGACGGCGTCCTCCGCACCCGGTTTGTCGACCCACCTGATATGGTTGGGCTTTGGGCCGATTTGCTCGGGCACGCACACGGAGTTTCTGAATTGGTGGAACGCCGGGCCGAGACGTTTGCCGCCGTCGATGAGGTAAGCCTGGTGCCACAGGTCGGTGATCGAGTTCGAGTTCGGGGTCCCGGTCAGCCCAGCGCGGTATTTGAAGTGCCTGGCGATCTTCTTGATGGCCTTCGAGCGCTGAGAGGTCCGGTGCTTGAACGTGGTCAGCTCGTCGATGATAAGCGTGTCGAACTTCTTGAAGAAGCTGTCCTTCTGCTCAGCGAGCCACTTCACCGCATCGGTGTTGGTGATGTAGATGTCAGCCTGTTCCTCAAATGCCTCGGCACGGTTTTCCGCGCGGGCAATCGAGCACCCCATGTCCGGTGTGAACTTGGCTGCATCATCAGCCCACGCGCTTTTTAGCAAAGCGCGAGGCGCTACCACCAGTGCGCACTTGCCCTTTTTTCGACGGCGCTCGGCGAACGCTTCGAGATGGGCTCTTGTCTTTCCCGTTCCCGGGTCGCTGAAGTCCAGTACCTGCGGGCTTTTTCTTGCGTGGCGCAGTGTCTCGTTTTGGTGTTTCCACCTTGGGGGAGCGCTGCTCGTCGTCGAAGTCTTTGACGTGGGCGACTTCGCGGACTTTCTTCGCGTACTCGGCGCTGCGGGTTTCTTTCTTGTCCTTGAAGGGGACGGTGCTGCAGGCGCCTTTGTGCGCCGTGTAAACTTTCCGGCCAACCCGGAGCTTCCAGTGGTTGCCTGTTTCATCGACGATCTTCCCTAAGTACGGTGTGCCTTTGATTCCCTGCTGCGGCTGAAAGGACCAAACGAGATAGCCTTTCACCGCCGACTCTCCCTGAAGAACTTTTGTAGGAGCGCCTTCTTGTAGGCGAAGGTATTGCCAAGTTGTGGCATCGTGAGTGCGCCACTCCACAACGGGATCAGGTTCGCGTTGGTTACTGTCAGGGCAACGCAGCTATCGAGGCGGTCGAAGAAAAACACTCGTGCATCCATGGCGGGTTACTCCATGTAGCGGTCGTCGGGGGTGAGGCCGCGGGCGCGTTCCAGGTTCTTCGAGACTTTTGGTTGGAGCTGTGCGGACTTTCTTGGCGTGTTCACTCCAAACCATGGACTTCTCATCGAGTGGCCCGAACGTCTCCATGTTCGTTTGCGCATCATGCTGCGCTTCCAACTCACGCAGCGCCAGTTCCAACCGAGCGAGGGCGTTCCAGGCGGCATGGGCGGCGTGCGTAAAACCGCTGTCGGGGTCGCGCAGCTCTCCACGGTGCTCTGCATTAAGGTGGCGGTAGAGGGCGTCGGTGTAACGGCGCTGGCCATCGCTGACTTGTTGCCAGCCGTCGTCGGAGTATTTGTTGGCGCCGAACGTGCCGACTTCGCTTACTGCGCGGAGGGCGCGGGCGAAGCCACGTTGGATCAACTCAGGGCGGAGCTTGCCCGAATCGAGCTTGGCGCCGGGGGCGTGGGCATCGAGCCCGGAGGGGTCGGACTCGGTGGCGGGGCTCGTGGTGATGCCAAACTTCTTGGAGTACGCCGAGTCGAGGTCAGGGTAGTCTCGTGTCTGATCGTTCATTTTCACATCCTTGTGGTTGGTGGGAAGCCCAGCGACGGTGCCATGGCGAGTGGGGGTTACACCGCCGCTGGGTGGGTAAAAAGGGTGTTCACTGCTCCCCGATCTCACACGGCCCGTCCCACTTCGGCCCGTACATGCAGAACCGGCAGGTGTGCTGGTTGGGCTTGCCCAGCTCGCGCTGCTCGTGCTCGGGGATGGTGCCCTTGGGCAATTCGATAGAGGTGATCTTGACGCCGCGGTTGTTGAAGCCCTTCAGGAAGCGAAGCGCCTGCTTGCGGGTGAAGGTCATCGAGGTGACTTCGTCGGCATCGACGTACCACAATTCGGCGGTTATCTTTTCGAGCTTTGGATAGCGGATTGCCGTGCCTACAGCGTAAAGTTGCGCTTGCTCGGCGTGTTTCACTTCGTTACCCCACCGCTTTCCGCTTTTAAAATCTATGACGACGGCTTCTTTCTGAGAAAGGAATACAAGGGCGTCGAGCTTGATGCGGCACCATATTTTTGCGAAGGCTTCGGACTCCGCCTTAGTCCACTTACGGCCCTTCGGAAATTCAAAATGCGGGAGCGGCTGCCATGAGTCGTCGAACAGCCACATATCTTCGGCAATCACCTTACCTTTTTTGAACAGTTCACGGAGTTTTCCCATCTCCGGGGCGAAGTCTTTCGCCTCGATGGGGAGAGGGCCGTTCCCTCGGATGTATTGTTCAAGCTCATCGTGGATACGAGAGCCACGGTCGTTCGCGTGTTCTTTGCCATCCGGGCGAGGAGGGCGCTCAGGTTCAGGGATTTTATCGACGTACTGGAACTTGGCGCGAAGGAGGCAGGACTCCACGACGCCGAGGCGTGAGTGGGACCAGGTTTTGATGGTGTTGTATACGCGGGGCATGTTTAGGCTCCTGCTTTAGCGTTAAAAGATTCAGTCGTTCCGTGACGTGGGCTAAAGCCGAATTTTCTCTCTGCTTTTTTGCGGACTTTTCTTGCCTCGTCTAGCGTTTTGTAAGCTCCGAGGTAATGAATTACTCCATTGACACGGATCACTGTCTGGTACTTATCGCGAGCACGGTAAACCCCAGTCACGCCCGTGGAGTTGTTGGTTTGGATTCCTTTGTTTCGACCATTCTCGGTGAAGCCCACGTCGCGTAGGTTGGAGATTCGGTTATCGAGGCGGTCTTGGTTGATGTGGTCTATTTGGCCTTTAGGCCATTCGCCACAGCAGAGGAGCCAAGCAAGGCGATGCGCTAGGTATTCTTTGTAGTCAATGCAGATGCGTAGATACCCGGTTGTTTTGCTTACAGAACCGGTTTTACCTTGTTTGCATCCTTGCCGAGTCCCTGTGCGCGTAAACTCCCCCATCTCGGGGTCGTAGTCGAGTAGTTCGCGAACTCGTTTGATGAAGAGGGCAGTGTCGGAGGGCGCCCTTCCTTGGGTCTTTTTCATGGGACCTAATCCGTTAGGTTTTATCACTCTAGTGAATCATGGTTGGTGTTAGGTAGTCAACATGTGAAAATGTACACTAGCGGTTCAGTAGAAGTGAAACTGCAAGCGCCACTAGGAAACTAATGAGCGCTGCTTCCAAGTGTGTCATCCCGCAAACCTCTTGATCATGCCCGGCCACTTCGCTTTCGACAGCTTCTTGCAGTGCGCCGGTAGGTAGCCGTTGACCTGCCCGGCCGGCAGGGTGGTCTCGAAGACCAGAGGGGAGCGCCCATCGGTGACCATCACCGTGTAGAGGCCCGTTTCGTTCGGCGTCGGGATGAAGGCCGTGTAGCGCTGGCGGCTGATTCCACCGTCGTCGAATACAAGCACGGGCAGTGGGCGCGGCGAATTGTTTCGGGGATTTTTTCCAGGCATTGCTTCTCTTCCTTCAGTCCGTCCATGGATTTACGCAGCCGAACGACTTCGGCCGCGAGGACCCCCATTACCGTGAGGTTGCGGGATAGCTTACCGGTGTTTTGCGCTTGGCGGAACTGTTCGGCCACGTGGCCAATGGCCTCATCCGGCGTCGGGGTCTTGGCTTTGCGCTTCCTTGGCATCTCAGTAGCTGCATCCCTTGTGATCGAGGTACCGAGTGTAACGGCAAAGCAGTTCACCGAAAAGCAGTAGCTCCTCGCTGTCGACGTTCTCGACAGCTTCGAAGAACGAGCTATCTGGGTCCCTCGGGTCGGTCGCTGCGCCGGGGTTGTACTGCCAGTGCGGGGGTATCCAGACACCTCGCCACCACAGTTCCGACGCGGCGTCGAACCACGCACCCATGGCATGGCCCCAGGGGTCGAGGGAGAGGTCGATTTTGAGTTCAGCTTTGAGGTCGGCGTAGCTCATACTCGTTTACACCCCGTCAGGTAATGTTTACCGCGGTACCAATGCGTGGTGACACGCATTCCTATCTCCGTAACGACGGTCTTCTTGCCGAACAGCCGGGCGAGGAAAATTTCCCAGCCGGTGGCTTTGAGCGAGTTGACTGCGGCCCTAGCAAACATCATGACAGACTCCTCCATGCGCCCGGCGACAGGCGTGACACTCTTTCTCGTTCTGCAGCTGCTCCCATGCCTCGTCCTCGGCGTACTCCTCCATGAGCTGCTCCAGCCGGATCTCTTCGGCCTCGGCCGCTTCCTGGTCAGCCAGGTGAGCGTTCAGCTGCGCGGTGACGTGGCAGTAGTGAGCGGGGTGCATGGTTACGGCTCTCCCACTAAAGGCGCGAACGCACCGTTCAGATCGGCGTTACCGGAAATGAGGTAGTGCAGTTCGTCGGTTTCCTTTTCGATACCCAGAAGGATTTTTTCTCCGAGAAATCGAGAGCGCCTCCATTCATAGTCCTTGTTGGCCTGCATCAGGTCCGGGGGAAGGCTGTCGTCCTTTTCCAGCGAGTAGTCGTTGCATACGTGGTAGACGGGCATGGTTATCCCTCCCTTTTCCATTGCGATTTTGACCAGGCTTCGTCCATCAGCTCCTCATACACCTCGGGGTCGTGGTCGATGGGGAAGAGGCGGAACAGGTGCGCCATTTGGTGGACGATGAGGCGCAGGGCCGGGTCGTTCAGGATGTCGTCGGTGCTGGCCGTACCACCTTTTTCGGTGTCGATTTCCTCGATGCCGTTGAGCAGCGCCTTGACCATCGGGCGCGGGTTCACAGCGCCGTCCTGGGCGATGATGGCTACGTTCCAGCGGTTCATCATTTGGCTCCTTTGAGTTTGGCGAGGAGGGAGCGGGCTTCGTTGACGCAGCTATGGAGATGGCTCACGTCATCGTCGTCTGGTGGACAATGCTGTGATGACTTCTTCAAGCGTCCGCTGAAGATTTCCAACGATGCTGCTGATATCGGCGTTTTCGAGCCATTCGGTCGGAATGCCTTCGACGGCGTTCCATGCCGCGCAGAGGCGGCGGGCGTTAGCTTCGGAGTCGTGAAGGTGAGGGACGCCATAGATTGTTCCAATTTTATCACCTCGCCGTCTTCTAGCCGGTGTTGAGCTTCGATGGCGGCAGCGCCTCCGCAGGTTCTTGTAGCTGTCCAGCTCCCGGTCACCGCGGATGTAGTTGTCGGCTATGTTTTCCAGAGCCACGGCGATGAGTACGTTGAGCGGGGCGTCGGGGTCGACTTTATCGAGGCGGTTGATCTCCTTAGTTACCGCGTCGGCGGCGTTTTTCTTGGCGCGTTCGAGAATCGCAGCCTTTTCAGCCCGCTCCTGCGCCTCCGGCGTCATCGCTTCCTCGCGGGTGCTGACGATGCGCTCGCGAATCCAGTCAGGCATATCGACACTGCCCCCATCGGTGAAGGCGAAGCTGTCGACCCAGCCGTACTCGACGCCTTCCTCTGCGGCTTTCTCCCTCGCTTCGGTGGAGTTGCCGCCGTAGCGGTAGCCGTCGACAGAGTAGTACCAGCCTTCGCCGAACCCGGAGTACATGAACATGCCGGGCAGGTGAGGTATCCATTTCCCTTCGACGCCGTAGAACGGGGTCGGAGCGAACGGTTCGAGTCTCTTATCCGATAGCATTGTTGTTTTCCTTCTGCGCTTTCACCCAGTCCCAGTATCCGAGCCGGGTGCTGTCGCTGGCTACTTCCTGACGCCAGTCAAAAACTGAATACAAGGGGTCTGCGCTCCAGTGATCAACTTCCTCCTCGCTCAGAGCAAAGGCCAGCGCGTTACGGAATTTGTCACCGTCTTCAGTGCCGTTGTGGACGACCAGCATCCTCTCGATGAGCTGGACGATTAGTTCGAGTTCAGCGTGCATTATTCTTTGTCCTCCGTGATTTCGGTTGCGCCGACGTAATTGCCGTTGATGTCGAAAAGCAGGTTCTGGAGCTGGCCTCGTTCAGCATCGTAGGCAACCGACCGCAATATGCGAGCAATCTCAAGGCCGGGTTCAGGGTCGAACGCGGCGTTGTCGCATTTAATGTCAAGAGTGAAGATGCTCATCACAACACCTCCGTGAGGATGCGCCAGCTGTCCAGAACAGTACCGTCGAAAGTTACTTCGACAGGTTTCCCGATCAACTCTGAGACATCGTTCACGCCGGCATCTTTCAGCAGTTGGCCGAGTTCGAGGTATGTTTCGCCAAGTGCTTTGACTCGATCTTCTTCTGACCACTTCGCATGTTCGGTGCGCTTAAATGCCCAATGGCCTTTGAAGATAGTTTGTACGCCCCAACCTTTACCGCCCAGGGTGAAGCTGTAACCGAGTTGGGCATCTTGATACCCTCCGATACCGACATGCACGGTTTTGATCTTTCCTAGTTCGGTTTCCATTACACCAACTCCTCCGGCACGTCGACTTCATCACCGAGCTTTGAGGCCACATAGCAGCGCATGGCGGTGATGAGGGGAGTGGGGCCTCGCATAATCACATCGTTTTTGGTAGCGAGGTATCGAACGCCTTCTTCATCGAAAATGCTCATTCGCTCCCGCTCGATGATCGGCCCGCCTTGGGTCCAGTTGGTGGAGGGGGAATACTTCTTCCCAATTTGCATATATGCTGGTTCTGGTGGCCAATTATCCGGCCATACCCAATAACCTCCAGGGGATTCTTTACCAAATCCCATAGGGTCTTTGCGGATAGGCAACCCTTCAATCTTCGCCACCGCCCAGTCGAGGGTGGGGCCGGTGAGTTCTTCGGTTTTTACTTTCATTACCACGTCACCTCGTAGGCAGTCACAAACTTCAATGGCTCAGGGAGCTTGCTGATGTGCGTCATCTTTCCGGAGAACAGACTGAATACTGTCTCTGTAGTCAGATGGGAATGTTCATCGGGTTCTGGCACCAGCCAAATACCATGGTTACCATCTGCGATCCAGCTACCCGGTTTGGCCCGTTGCATAGCTTCGATTATGTTCATCAGTACACCCTCGCTACGCCGAACTCCATCCGGCGTTCTTTAGAAACTTTGGCCGCTTCGGCAGAGGCAATCTGAGTGGCGGTGCCGTAATTACGGGCCTGGCAGGTCCTGGTGATGCGCTCCCTGTCGACCGTTTCGCGGTTGCCTTTGACAGGGATGAGTTCGTAGGTGTAGGTGCGCATCACAGCACCCTCGCTTTGTTCGGATCGAACGGTTGCGGCCAATTACCCCAGCGACTCCAAACGATGTGACTCCACCCGTTGGCTTTCATGTTCTCGACCAGGATTTGCGTAGCGTTTGAGTTCACTTCGACTTCTTCGAGGCTTTCTACCTTGCTGTCGGGGTGGTAGTACGTCGGGCCGACCTGTTGAGGTTCGCCTTTATAGGTGTTGTCACCATCGACCACGTCTTCACGCGCATAGATAGCAAAGGCGTAGGCATTCTCCGGCCATTCGACGGAATACGGGTCGGTGGACTTGACTTCAACGGCCCAATTTTCAGCGACGAAGCTGCCGGGGGCGAGGAACTCGGCAAAGAACTTCATTACTTTTTTCATCTCACTCTCCAAAGTCCAAAGTAGAATTGCCGGCAGTAGGTCAGCAGCACGTCGCGGTCGATGTCCTCGTCGTAGAACTCGGTCCACGGGATGAACCAGTCCTGATACTCCAGCCAGGCACGGGAGGGCTTGTTGTGCATACCCAGCTCTCCACGGATCTGAACAGCGGGGCCTCCGGTGCAGAGCAGGATACGGAATTCGCAGGCTTCCATCTCGCCGCCCGGACTGTCCCAGCAGCTGCGCACCTCGACCGTGAGGGGATCCTCCTGGATGGCACGCTCGGCATCCTCTTGGTCGTCGTAGCCCTCGGCTTCCTCTTCGAGGTCGGCGAGTTCTTCGCGCTCGGTCCAGTGGTAGAGGTTGTCTTCTGCCTCTTCGAGGGCCTCGCAGCGTGCGTCGATATGGACTTGGTCGTAGCAGTCTTCGAGAGCGATGTTAAAGTCATCGAGAGCGTCGAACACTGCGTCTTGGAGATCCGCGCGCTCCTCGCGCAGCTCCTCCAACCGCTCCCAGTCCAATTCCAGGGCAGCGACCATCTCGGCGATGGAGTCGTACTGCGCCTTGGCCTGTTGGCGGGCGCGTTCCTTGTCTTCGTCGGACATAATCCTTTACTCCTTGTCTTCATGGCCCATGGCTGCGTCTGCCTGGGTGTGCCAATACGCGGGCTGGTTGACATCTACTGCTGCGAGGATTTTGTCGATGGCAATAAATGGGTTCCGTTGAACACGACGCCAGCACTCCGCGTCTTTCTTGGTGGCTTCGAGTTCGGCGCGGAGTTGGTTAAGGTCTGCCTCAGCTTGTTTCAGCATTTCCTTGTATGCCTGCTCACCTAGCTCAGCTTTCCGTGCCCTTGCCAGCATGTGCTCGCTGTGTTGCTGGGCAAGTTCGAGTTCGGCGCGGAGTTGGTCGCAATATTCCTCTGACGCAGTGGCGGCAGAAACAGCCCAATCACGCCCCTCCTCAGCCTTCCGCAGCCGTTCCGCATATTCGCGGCCTGCGTCGGAAGGGAAGTAAAGGTTATCTCTGATAGCGCCATTTCTGTGGTAAATTTAGGCTCTTGGTGGGCGGTACTGCGCACCTGAGCATGGTGTTATACCTCTACTACCCACACGTCCGTGCCTTCGGGGAAATCATCGGGCTTGTCATCATCGCCGCCGAACTCAAACGCAAGTCCAGCTGGACCGGAAATATCACCGACTTCACACTTTCCCCACGTCCAGCAATCCGCCATGTCGGGCTCATGGGAACGCATCATTTCCATTTCAGCCCACATCAACTCTTTTAGAGCCTCCACAAAACGAGGCGTCAGCTTGAGTTCTTCCGTGTCGTATCTCGCCATTGCTCTATTCCTCCATTGAGGTATAACAAAACGCCCCAGCCGACCGGCTACTGTCTTGGCTGCTTTTCGGGCGCCGCCTTCGTTCATCGTGTTCGTTTTCGTGCCCTTAGCCAGCCGGTCGGCTGGGCTTCATCGTTATGTTGGTATAGCCCGAGCGCCTGCGCCTGTTTCACGAGTTCCTCGGTCGCCCTCTCGGCGGTTGCGTTTTTGGCGACCACGGAGGAATAGTCAATGTCCGTCCACCATTCCTGGCCGCACGTGGCGCAAAAACGGAACCCTTCTCCGAGAAAGCCGTCATGATCGTATTCCTCGCATCCGCACTCCGGGCAAAATCCCCACATAACATCGCCTTCAACTCGGACGCTCGTAACGCTCGCGGCTTCTTCCTGCTTATTCGCTTCACGCATCTTCGGTCTCCTCCGGTGGTCTCGCGCCGGTTAAGGCGGCCATGGCCTTGATGACACCCTCGTGGAACTTTTCGCCTTCTCTGTTGCCGTCTTCTCTACGCTCGTCAACATAGGCGAGTAACTGCGCCATCTTTTCCCGCATCGCAGCCGCCTGCGCTTCGAGTTCTTCGATTTTGTTGCACGACAGGCAGTATCCATTGCAATCCATCACCCTTCCTCCTTCATGGCGGGCGTATGCCTTACGGTTGTTGTGCTTGGCGAGGGCGGCAGTCCACTTGTTTAAGAGGGCGCCTGATTCCTTTCGATCCGGGATACCAGCCTCCCGTATGTAGGCTCGGAACATCTCCTTCGAGTCAGATAGCGCAGCAGCCAATTCGTCCGCTATCGCTTCGAGTTCTTTGTGCTTTCGAGAATTTTTGACAGAACATTCCGCCAAAGCGCACCAGGTTGAATCATTACGGGCGCTACACCCATTACAGACATCTTCATCCGTTTCGCTCACACCGTCTCCTCCTTCTTGAAACGAACCTTTCGCATCCCGGGCCGGGTGTCGGTGATGCGCAGGTTGAAGTCATCGAGGACCTTGGCCAGCCATTTCTCCATGGCTTTGCGCGTGGGCTCTTTACGCCAGCCCTGGATGGTGCGCTTGCCGCTGGCCAACACATAGGTAAAGCCCCCATCGTCGGGGCGCAGTTCTTCGATGCGGTAGGTCATCGTCCTTGATCCTTGGTGTTAGGGGCGAAGTGCGGGGCAGGCTGCCGACTGGTATCCACCGATCCTATGCAGCCCGGTGATCCCCGCACCTCGCACAAACTCAGTAGCCTTACACGCCTTTGACATTCCGGTACTGACCGGCCGGGATGTACTTCGACTCGTTGAAGGCGTTCAGCTCCTTCAGGTCACGCCAGTGGTTGGGGCGTTCCAAAGGTGCGAAGCGCTTGGTGTCGACGTACGGCCGCTTGGTGTCGACGTACGGCCCCTTGGCGGCGGGCAGCAGCTTGGCGATCATGCGGCCGAAGAGGCTGAGTTTCTGGGGCTTAGCAGTGACTTCCTTGTCCATGGTGACATTCCCTTGTTATTTCAGGATGAGATGTTCAACTTCTTCGCGGGTGAGGGGCTGGGCGTGAAACCACCCAAAGTCATCGTCGCCTCTGAAACTGTACGAGGAGTAGTCGGTATACCCGGTGACGTTACGGATAGCTTTCACATCTTCTTCCTCGTCCCATACCCAGCACAACACACCCTGATTAGGGATGTTCTTGTGCCAGGGGATAATCTCTTCCCATTCATCGTTGAAGTAGTTCCACTTCCAGTCGAGGTCTTCGTCCCCGTAACGGAACGGGCTGCGGCTTTTCGAAGGATCGAAGAAAATCTCACAGCCGTATTCGTCACGGAACCGTCGCCCTTCGAGCAGGCACTGGGCCATGTGGGTTTTGGATTCAAAGCGCATGGTCATCTCTCCTTAGACGTAGTTAGGCCAGCCCCGAGCCCGAGACGGATCTCGGACTTTGTAGGGCCGGGCTTAGAGCGGTTTAGATGTGGTTCGGATGAACCTCGACAAGTTCGAGCTGGCTGGTGTAGTAGCCGGGGATCTCGACCTGCTGTGCTTCCTGCGCGGCGTGTCGGATCTGAGTGACGTGGGGCTGGGTGGGGTCCACCGGGATGTGAACGGTGGCGGCAATGGTTACAGCGATGGTAGTGGCACTGCGGTTTTTGTTTGGCATGTTGTCTTTCCTCCCCATCATTGGGTTTTCGTACATCTATGTAACGCTTCCGTGCTCGTTTCCTGCGTCCTTGCTCGTGGACATCATTGCCACGATGAAAACTTAGTCTCCCCGATCTCTAACATTCTTTGCAAGTACTTTTTAGAAGGGCTTTCGGTAACCCCCGTCCACAACGAGAGTTACGCTTTTCTTCGAGTCTTCGATGTGATGTCTCTCACATTTCCGCTAACTTTTTTCGCATACTCAGTGTGGTGCTCGTCGGTGATGCGCCAGCTGGTCTTGAAACCGCGCACCTTCACACCACGGATTTTGACCGGGACGATGTCGATACCCTTGTGCGCCAGCGTCTTGGTGAACTTGTTCGGGGTGGTCGGTACTTTCTCTGCAATGTAGTAGAACAGGACGTGCAAGGCGTCGCGGGAGACGTTACCGGTGCTGCGGTTCTCATAGACCTCCTGCATCGCTTCCTTATAGGTGAACAGGGCGCAGCGAATGCGGCTGGTCAGGTCCGGGTCTTCGACCGGGGGCCAGTGTTCCAGGAAGAATCCGAAGTTACCCTCCAGCACGGCGTTGGCAATCTCCTGCACCGAGTCGAGAGTCAGGTGTTGCGTGGCCCGTCGGGTCTCGGTGTCGAGCGGTGTGCGGGCGGCGTGCTCATCGACCTTACGTGTCAGTAGGTAACCGGCAAAGGCCGGGACCTCGCTGCGAAGGCGTGCGTCGATGCCCTTGGTGTCCATCACGGCATCGAGCTTTACCGACTGGCGGTTGCCCACGTTGTGGCGGCGGTCGTTCATCGGGATGGGTAGCGGACCGTGCTTGTTCGCGGTGAAGATGAAGTGCGTCCAGTTCTCCACGTTATAGATGTCGGTGCCCATCTTGCGGATGGGGACGTGACGGTTGCCGGTGTACATCTTCAGCTTCGACTCGACCAGGTTCTGATCGAATGCACCCATCTCCACCTCGTCCACCAGGGCGAACACCAGTCGTTCCAAGCTGGCGTTGTACTTCTCGGCGAGGGAGTTGGGCGGAACGATCTCCGCGTATGCCTCCCCGACCAGTGGTTTCAGTACGTGGTCGAAGATGAGCCCCTTGCCGGTGCCCTGCGTTCCGAGCCACAACCATACGGTGGGCAGCTTCTGACGTTTCTGGACAATGAAGGCCAGCCAGTTGAGGAAGTGCTCGTACACCTCTCCGCTGTCGGCCAGCATGTGCTGTAGAACTTTCTTGATGGTCGTGGGTACGGTCTTCGAAGGCTTGGGGTTTTGCAGCGCCTCGCTTGGCTGGTAGGTGTTGATGAACCGTGCCTCGGGGTCGAAGCGACACTCTTCATCGAAGCGGAAGGCCATGGTCCACTCTTCGATGGCATCAGGCACCGGGCGGTTGTTGAGCGCGAGATAGTCCTGCACGCGCTTGAGGCTTTTGGTCTTGGCCAGATGTTCGAAGCGCTCGGCCTCCGGGTCCCAGCAACCACGGTAGTAGGTATCTTCCTGGGGGTTGGTGAAGGCGAAGTAGTAACGCCCGTCGGCAGCGGGGCGAGTGTGGGCTGTCTCGGCCTGGACCTTCGCCTGCTTTTGTACCTCGGCGTAATACTCCGGCAGCAGCTCGCGGGTGAGGTAGTTCGGCTCACCCTTGAAGTTGTAGATGACCTCGGGATTGTCCTCGGGGTGGTAGTAGCCCCATGAGTCGCCGCCGTTGAGGTTGAAGTAGACAAAGCCACGGTCGCGTCGGATCTCGGTGGCTGTGGCCTGATCCGGTGTCTTTCCGACCATCTCACCTTTGACCAGTTTCTCGCCCAGGTCGCGCTTGGGCTCCAGGCCCTCGGCCTTGCGCAATTCGTTCAGGGCCTTTTTGGTTTCGACCTTGTTGGTCTGCTCGTTTACCTGTTTGAGGTTGGGGGTGAGCTTGGGGCGTTTACCTTTGACCAGCTGAATGCGCTGGCCCTTGAAGTAGTCTTTAACACCGTGGCCGAGTTGCGGGGGTGCGATGTAAATGAGCTTGTCGTTCTGGGCCACCGAGATGTCGAGCGGCCAGCTGATCACGTTTTTGGTACGCGAGAGACGGAGGGCTTCGCGCAGCTGTGGCGTGGCGAGATTGATGTGCTGCAGCCACGCTTTCAACACGGCAGGGGTCTGGGGCTTGTCGAGCATAAAGAAAAGGTGCGCCGAAAGTCCCTTGTCGACATCCACACCCATGGAGGCAGAATACTGCACGAGGTAACTCGCACCCTGGAACTCTTTAGGCATGAGCTTCAGGAAATCGTCGACGTTCTCGCAGCTGGGCAACCCGTCCACATCGAGGCACAACCAGTTCGTCTCCACGGCCGCATCGGTGGAGCCGGCCCGAGACTCATGGACCAGTTCACGCTGCAGCTCTCCTTTTAACAGGCAGTGGCCTTTTTTGGCGTGGGCCTGCAGCTGCTTATGGAATTGGCTCAGGGTGGTGAGCACATGCGTGTGGGAGGTGAACTCCCGGGCATGGGGATAACTGGTTTTTTCAAGCTGGCCTCGGTTGAGGCGGAAGGCTTTGATCAATGGGACAGTGGCTTCGAGAAACGTGACCTTCATGGTCGTCGGGCTCCTTGCGATTCCTTTCGCGAGTTTTAGAGCGGGGTGCGGGTCGTTCAGGTTATTCCTTGTTAGGCTTGCGAGGCAAGTGAAATTGCGTACAGGTGTATGGATATACACCTAAAAAGGGCCATTTTGCGGTTCCAAAAATAGGTTCCAATTTTGGTACCCGAGCGGTCAAAAAATAACCAATGAACATCTGACGGTTTCAGTAGGTCTTTTAGGGTTCCAAAAAGGGCCGATTTTTTGGTACTAGTACCAAAAATATTTTCAGTTTTGGAACCCCTAAGTGCTTGTATTCACACCCAAATATCCAAAAAGTACCAAAAGTACCAAAATTAAGGCAGGTCCAGTGACGAGGGTACTTTTACAGAGCGTTTGCATGAATGCCGTTTCACAGCAGGAGGTCCCCCATTTTCGGTACCTTTTTGGATGAGAAGCATTCGCATCCCCAAGGGGTCCGCACACCGAACGTAAAAAAGGCACCCAGCGCCCGATCCTTGGGCACTGGGTGCTGAGTTGCTGGGTGGTTAGGCGACGCGCTTCTCGCCTTTGAGGTCGGACATCGACTGCTGCTTGGCGAGGAACTCCTTGGCGCGTTGGACGATGTAGGCCACGTCTTCCTTGACCTCATCTTCTGCGTCGAGAATCTGCACCCACTCGTGCCATGCCTGTGCGGCTTCCTGCCAGAGGCTGGCCAGTTCGTACTCGACCGGCTGCAGTTCGAAGCCTTTCTTGGCCGTGCGAATGAGGGTCTGGATGTCCCAGCTGTCGGCATCCTGCTCGTGATGATCGATGCCCTCGTTGTCGACGTGCTCCGATGCCGGAACCAGTTCGGTGTTCATGGCCGACTCCAGGTCGTTGACCGAGAGCTGTGAGCGTGGCGGGAACACCGTGTTGTAGCCGTGGTCGCGCAGCAGCTTGATGAGCTGCGTGGTGCAGAAGCCGAAGCGCTGGGCCACGTAGGCGCGGAGGGTGCGCTGGTTCTCCAGGGTTACGCTTTCCTCACCGCTCGGGCTTTTGGGGATGGCGATGGCCTTGCGGTTGCGTTCCATGTAGACCGCGCAGGCAGCCTGCTTAAGGTCGTCGCCTGCCACGCCGTCGCTCATGTAGATGAGTGCGGTGTCGGCTTCCTCCTCCAGGTTATCGAAGTAGTTGCCGACGATGCCCTTCAGGCCATTCGCCGGCCACTCGATGGAGCCGTCGGTGCGCTCAATGGCTTTGCCGAACACGCTGTGGAACTGGGGGATGTAACCGATGCCCTGACGGATGTCGGACAGAGCGGGTTTGAGGTCACGAGGGAGTGCCGCGTTGGCCAGTGCGTAGCCGGTGTTGGCGATGAACAGGGCGGTGAGTTCTGCTTTCATAGTTTCCATGATGAAGTGTCCTTTAGTTTCGAAGTTGGGTGGTGCGTGGGTTAGCCGATGTGTCCGTTGATGAAGTGGTCAACGAAGCCATCGTGGTCGGCCGGGCAGCCAGCCAGTTCGTACTCCGTCTCGGCCATCTCCTCCAGCTCGGCGAGCGTCTCCTCCGGTGACGGTGCGAGCGTGGTGGCCAGGAAGGCGTCGATGTCGGCGGGGCTGAACGAAACTTCACGATTTCTGTGACGCATTGGGAAATCCTCCGAGTTGAATGAAAGGCGCTACGAAATGGAATAACTTCGTAACGACAAAGCAATTCACCCAGAGGCTCGGCGCGAAGCGCCGAGTCCCTTGAGCCAAGTGCTCCGTACTTAGTTCACGGCCACCGGGCGCTCCGTCTCCTCGCGCACGATCACCATGTCTCTCGGTGCATCGACACCGAGCTTCACCTGTCCGTTGTTTTGTCGAAGCACGGTGACGTGGATGTTGGGTCCGATGCGAATGGTCTCTCCAACCTTTCGGGTGATAACTAACATTGGGGGGTTCTCCTATCCGTGGGGTTGGCACGCGGAGTTCCGACAGCCGCGTGCGTGGTGCCCGGCCGTGCCGGGCGTTGGGTTGCTTGGTTGTTAGGCGTCTCGCCACTTGATGCCGTGTCGGGTGACGATGGGTTTCTGGTAGCCGAGCACTTGCTTGCTTACCCACAGGGCAATCGAAAGTGCCAGGCCACCGATGAGCGCACTCATCATTCCGGCGAAGCTCCCTGCCAGCAGGTAGGCGAGGAAGACGGTGAATGAAATATCCACCACCAGATCGAAAGCGACCACGCGACGGATACCGACCTTCAATATAAGGATGAACACTGCCAAGGCACTGAGCAGTCCGTAGAGAAGAATCTCAACCATGACACTTACCTCACGGGCGGTAGACGGGGTGGCCCATCAGCCACAGCTGATAGCACACGGTTTGATACCGTAGTGACCACTTGTCGAACTCGGCGTCGTTGCGCTCGGCATGAGCGAGCACAACCATCTCGAAGCACTCGCGTTCCATGGACTCCAATAAATACATTACCTCTTTCTCATTCATTGCCAATTCCTCTTATCAACACTTCTCAAAGTCCTTCACTCAATCAAGGGTTGCGAAGCAACACGAAAAAAAGGCCCGGCAGCCGAAGCTGCCGGGCACGGAGGGGTTAGGTGTTGAGGCGTTCTTCTAAAGCCATAGAGATGTAGTGAAGCAGCTCAAGCGAGTTCAAAGTTGCGATGTACTCGTCTTCATCGAAGTCGGCATAGTGCTTATTGAACTCGGCACGCACCTGCTTACGGATTAGGTCTTCTAGGTCGAGGGGCATTGCAATTCTCCAGATGAGGTGGAAGGTGTTGCGCCGTCCTTGGCGCTGGGTAGTTTAAGCCGCGATGGACTCGGGGCGGTAGACCGCGCCTTGGGGTGGTTGGCGCTTGGAGTAGCGAACCACGTAGTAGGGGCGGATGGGATCGTCGTGGAACCAGAAGGCCAGCTCGAAGCCGGTGCCTCTGGCGGTGGTGACGATGCCGACCAGGTCGGGGTGGCCATCGCCGCTTTGCGGGTTGCCGGTGGCTTGGCCCTTGGCAATCGGCTTCTTATTGGGGCGCTTGTTCTTGCCGAGCTTGTGGACGGCAAGTCCGCCGAGGCTGTCCATGTACAGCACGGCCTTGACGCCCTCCAGTTCGAAGCTGGCGAACATCGGGTCGCCCGCGTTCAGGGCGGGACGGAGGAAGTAGCCGGTACGGGTATCGTTGCTCATGGTGATGCACCTCATTGTGTGGAGTGGATACGCAGCCACGGCCCCAGGCACGTGGCGCGAAGCGACACGGCAAAAAGCCCCAGACTCTTGAGGAGCCTGGGGCGGTGCGACTACTCGAACAGGGAGGTGAGCTTGGCCGGCAGCGTGCGGGGCTGGGCAGCGAGGTCGGCGCGGAGGCTGGCGGCCTCGGTGCGAAGCTCCAGCAGCTGCTGAGCGTGGGCGGCCTGGACGGCGGCGAGCTGCTCGGCATGAGCGGTGCGCTCGGATGCGATGCGCTCGGAGCAGAACCAGATGCCGAGGTCCTCGTCGCCGACGAGGTAGACGACCTCGATGGAGTCCGGGGTGCAGGGCAGCAGGGAGGGCAGGACCTCGCTGTAGCGATGGGCGTAGGTCATCACGGTGAGGCCGAGGATGAAGGTCAGAGCGGGGAGGAAGTAACGCATGATGGATCTCCTAAGTTGGATTGAATGAACTACGTAGCCACGCACTCAGTCACTGAGCGCGAAGCGCGAGGTGCAGGTTGTCGATGAGCCACGCCTCGAAGTACACGGCGAATGAGGTGGTGATGTAGGCACGGGATGTGAACCAATCCGAACGGGCAAGCTCGTAGGCAGACATGGTCGATCTCCTCGGGTCGATGAACTTGCCTGCTACGTGCCCAGTGCTTTGGCGCGAAGCGGCAAAGCCGATGGGTCCCCCGGCGGCTGAATCCGAATGCGAAATCGGAACTGGGGGTGCGGTTCAGGGAGCGGGGGAGGGAGGCTCCAGACGGGCGAGCGGATCACAAATATTCGAGATTCGCCTGAATCAGAAAATCTTGTATTTTTAGTTAGTCGAGCGTAGAATCAGAATCAGGTTTTCCAAGGACGGAGCCCCGATGCCCTCAGTCAAATTGAAACTACGCCCCTTCATGATCCCGAACTACGTTCTTGCCGACGCACCCCCGCGTCCGAGGCAGGAGGGTCTACAAGAAACCCCGAAATTCCACCTGAGTGAGCTGGATGACGAAACACTCGAAGAACTCTGCGCAGAGTTTCGTCGTGGGGTGCTCGCCCGTGCAAAGCAACCCGAGAAGCGATAACCACGGACCCGAAAACCCCGCTACCAAGGACGGAGCACCATGCCCTCAAGTTTCGAAGACGAAATCGCCAGGATTCACCGAAAGCATTTGTTGAAGGACGCTGTTGAGACAGCTGTTTTGATGCTCATCGTGTTCGTCCTCGCAGCGGTGCTTATGTAGCCCCGCCCCAAGCACAAGGAGAGTGCGAACGATGATCCCCCGCTGGCTCAAAAACCTGTTCAAAAAACAAGAACGCATCATTCACCAGATGCCGCCCGAACCGAATGGCGAGGCGTTCAGCTACAAGACGCATACGTTGGCGCACAAGCGTCACCTATGTCCTGGTGACCAGCTGCACGCCACCATCCACGACGAACACGGCACCGAGACCGTCGTCTCCGAGATCACCGATACGGTGGAGGTCGACACCGTCGCCATGTTCCGATTCAAGGACGCCCTCGGCATGGAGCACGGTATTGGTGCGGCGTTCGGAAAAGCCAAATCACAAGGAGAGTGAAATGAACCGCCGCCGCTTTCTCAAGTTCGTCGGAGCAACCCCGTTCTTAGCCGCCGCGCCCGCACTGGCGAAACCGGAGAACGACCTCGTCCCTTACGAGGACACGATAAGCATCAACCAGCGCCCGAGAACGAACTTCGCCGCGTTGTCACCCGAGGCAAAGAAGATATGGTCGAATGCGCTGAACCGTGAACTGCGAAAATCGCTGACGCCCAACCGATTCACACAAGGAGAGTGAAGATGGACCCCTGGAAACACCGCAGCGACAACATGAAGTGCAAGACATGCATGTGGTTCGCGTCGAAGGCGTCCCATTTCGTCGTCACCACTGAGAGCCTGAAGAACCTTGATTTCGAAGGGGCCATTTCCAAGGCTGCATCCAGCGGTTGCGTTGTCGAGATCGGCACCACCGAAGACTTCGAGAAGATCGAGCCGAAACTCGGCCGCTGCCGGCGCCACGCCCCGACGATGAACGGCTACCCGGTCGTGTTCGTCAACGACTGGTGTGGCGACCACAAGGTCGATGAGAACAAGGTGTGAGTCTGTACCACGATGTCGTTCGCAGAGCTGAGCGCGTGGTAGAAGAGAAGTACGTGCCGGAGTGGAAACGCGCACCGGACACGTTGCGGAAGATTTTCAACCCAAGGAGAAGTGAGATGGATCTCAACGAAAACGCCAAAGTCGAACAAGCCCCGCGCCTTGTTCGAGGACTTGAGGAGTTCCAAGGCCGCGTGAACGAACTGGAAGTTGCCCACGCCCGGCTTGGAAACGCCCTGGACCGCCTGCTCGGGACCGAGCCTGAAAACAAGGAGCGAAGCGCGGTCGAATCCGGAGAGGAGAGCTTTATCCACGCCTTCGGTCAAGGCGTCGACGGGGTCGGGGCGCTGGCCAACCAGCTTCATTACCTGGCCGACCGGCTCGAAGAGGCGGTGTAGCCAGGAAACGCTGTCGCAAAACCCCAGCCACAAGGAGCAGTGAATTGGACAACCAGCATCGCAAGATCAACGGCTACCGCGAACTCAGCCCCACCGAGATTGCCCTGATGAACCTCGTGAAGGAGAAGGCCGAGGAAGTCGGCGCCCTGCTCGAAGAGATGTCGCACGACCCAGGCCTCGACCAGCGTGCCGTGGAGAAGGCCCGCACCGAGCTGCAGACCGGGTTCATGTGGGCCGTGCGGGCCATCGCGCAGCCGACGACGTTCTGAGAACCCAGAGCCCCGCTTCGGCGGGGCTCAACCCCACAGCCCGGAGGGCTAGATAGTGACTAGAAGAAGTCTTCTATACCGGAGGTTCAACAGCTTCGACGCCGGTAACCGGCGACGGATCATCGGCGAATTGCACGACATGATCCACAACGGACTTATCTTCATCACGTCAACGGAGTTCACGGTAGATGCAGGTCTCAGCGCCCTGCTTCTCATCAAGACGGGGGACGTCGGTATCCATCTGCTGCCGGGTGCGAAGGGATCGCTGCAGGCAAAAGTCTACTTCTACGAAGGCCCGACGGTCTCCGCGGAGGGAACTCCCGTCTCGTCCCACAACCGCGATTTCACGTCGGGCAAGGTGACAGGGACGAGCTTTTTCCACACCCCTACGGTTTCGGACAAAGGAACCGTCAAGGACAAGGACCGCTTCGGATCTGGGAACAAATCAGGGGGTGAATCGCTGGCTACGAATGAGTTCGTCCTGGCAGCCAACACGTATTACCTGCTTGAAGTCGTTTCGGAGTCCAACGGGAACGAAGTTGTGATTAAGACCGACCACTACGACCCGTCACTGGTGGAGGCGTAAACGCCCAAGCACAAGGAGAGTGCAATGACCCGTGAAATTGTTGTTTTCGACCTCGACGGTACGCTCAGCCTGACTGAGCACCGCGTCCACCACCTGAAGAAAGACCCGCCCGACTGGCGAGCCTTCTATGCGGCCTGCATAGACGACGAGCCGAACCTGCCCATCGTGCGGTTGTTCAACGACTTGTTGCGTGCCGATGAAGGGTTCCTTCCGAATTACGAGCTGTGGATTCTCACCGGCCGCTCAGCGGAGGTCCGCGAGCAGACCGAGGCGTGGCTGGCTAAGCATCTGCAGCACTACCACCGACTCATCATGCGTGCCGAGGGCGACCACACTCCGGACACGAAGCTCAAGCGTCGGTGGATCGACGAGCACGGCCTGCGTGACCAGGTGGCGATGGTCTTCGAGGATCGGGCTTCGGTTGTGAAAATGTGGCGCGACGAAGGGTTCACCTGCCTGCAGGTCGCACCGGGGGATTTCTGATGGCCAGCTACCTCGATCTGCCCTACGAAGACTCCGCCGTCACCTCGACGGCGGAGCCCGAGGCGCCTCGCCGACAGCTGCCACGCCCTAAGCACTTTGGGTTCGGGCAAGTTGGGGAGGACATGGACCGCAGCACAGGTATAGTCCTGTTCGTGACCCGGCCGTGCGTTCGCCTCGGTGCGAGGTTCCGCGGAGTTTCACCGTACTCGGTGCCCGCAGCACTCAGGGCCGGGGCTTACGAGGATCTCATCCACCGTTTCTGGCGCTACCTGGGAGCTGCGTGATGAACGCTCATACTGTCCTGTGGGTAAATATCATCGGCGCGGTGATCGCCGCCGCCTGCGCAATTTTCGTAGTAGTTGTGGAGGCCGGATGGCTCGGGTGAAAACAAAGTTCTGCCCCGCCTGCCGCACTGCGAAGCCGGCCACCTCCTTCCACGCCCGTAAGGCGTCGAAGGACGGGCTGGCCTCGCAGTGCAAAGCGTGCCGGAACGAAGAAATGAGAAGGAGGTACCGGGAGTGGAAAGCGAAGAACTGAAACTCTGCGTGGAGTGTAAGTACGAGACGATTGTGCTGCGTCTGTTCCACCCGGACATCCATGGCTGCTGGTACGAAAAGCTACGCGACCCGGTCGACGGCAAGGAACTGTACCGAAAATGCTCAGGCGCCCGCAGCGAGGAGGGGCATTGTGGACCGGGTGGTAAGCACTGGGAGGCGAAGGACTGAATGGATACACCTAACACCCAAGACGCGATAGGCAAAGCACTCCAAGATGAAGTTGCCGCCTTAGAGCGCGAAGTGTTCGGAGTGAAGCTGGGAGGGTGGACTGAAACCGGGCTTACTCTCGGGCAGCTTCGAAAGCTGGCGGAGCTAAAAAGACAGAGAAGCGAACTCGACCTCTTCGAGATTACGGCCGAGATGGTTGTCTTGCTAAAGGAGCAGAACGCCCCCGGCCCCTACACACTCCGAGTGTCGAACAACACGTGGGACACCTTCTTGCTGAGTAAAAAGGCGCAGCAGGTCCTCCAGTACACCAAACCGGACCTGGAGGGCAGGCCAACGGAAATCAACGGAGTTCGCATTGAAATCGTGCCTGACTTAGAATAAGTACCTAACCACAAACACGACACGCCAAGGATGGCACGCTCGAAACTCACCCCTCAGCAGCAGAAATTCGTCGACGGCATCGAGATGGGGCTCAAACCCACTCAGGCTGCGAAGGCTGCTGGCTACTCCAAACCTCCCCAAGCTGCACACCAGCAGATGCAAAAGGCGCCTGTAAAGGCCGCGCTCGATACGATCCACCAGCGCACCCGCAAAAACCTGCGCATGACACGTGAGAAGGTCGAGGGGGGAATCATGCGAGCCATCGAGATGGCCGAGCTGCAGGCTGACCCGCAATCCATGATCCGTGGCTATGCGGAGATCAACCGCATGTGCGGCTTCTACGCTCCGGAGCAAAAAGAGGTCAAGCTCTCGACCAACGCACGCCGGGCGAAGACCCAGTTCGAGTCGATGCCGGAGGAGGAGCTGCTGAAGATACTTTCAAGCGACGATGTGATCGACGGGGAGTTCGAGGAGGTCGAGGACGATGGCTAAGACCTGCACGAAGTGCCACAAGACCGGAGCGGACAGGGAGTTCCAGAGAAAGGGTACGCGGGCGATGGATGGCAGCTACGACAACCGCTACTACACCGGGGTTTGTCTTGACTGCGCCGGCACCCGGCGCCCGCCCGATATGCTTCAGCGTCAGCTCCACCGCAGGCGTCTGGAGCGGGAGGCCATCAGGATCAACAAAGAGCGCCGTGAGCAGGAGAAACGTGCTCGGCGCCGAGCGCGGGCCAACAAGGTCCGAAGCCACAAGGGTAAGCTCAAGCATCTGAGCACCCGCGAGCTGGAACAGATGATCGGCGAGGAGTAGAGACACAATGCCACGGAAGGCAAAACAGCTCTCGGAAGAGGACCGCAAAGAAGCGGAACGGATTGCAGGAGGGTGGCGTGCCCAGCACGAGAACCGCCGTGCGGCCACCGAGATCCAAAAGGAGATTGCCCGGCGCGAGCTGGCCCGGCGCCGGCTCATCCACTTTACCAAACGCTTCCACCCCGCCTACGAGGCCGGCTGGGTCCACGAGGACATCTGCCGGCGCCTGGAGAAGTTCTTCCGGGAGGTGGAGGAGGGCAAGAGTCCCCGGCTGATGCTCTTCATGCCGCCGCGCCATGGCAAGTCGGAGCTGGCCTCCATTAACTTCCCGGCCTGGGTGCTCGGGCATCGGCCCGATTTCGAGATCATCTCTTCCTCCTACGCCGTCTCACTGCCGACGGGTTTTTCGCGCAAGGTGCGCGGCAAGATCGACGACCCGGCTTACAAGGCCATCTTCCCGGACACCAAACTCGACCCGAAGAGCCAGTCGGCCGAGGCGTGGCTGACGCTCTCGGGCGGCGGCTACGTGGCAGCCGGTGTCGGCGGTGGTATCACCGGTAAGGGCGCCCATATCGCCATCATCGACGACCCGATAAAGGACGCCGAGGAGGCCGACTCCGAGACTATCCGCGAGAAGGTCTGGGACTGGTACGGCTCCACGCTCTACACCCGTCTCGCCCCCGGGGGCGGGCTGCTGGTCATCCAGACACGCTGGCACGACGATGACCTTTCCGGCCGGCTGCTCCTGCAGCAGAAGGAGCTGCGCGAGGCTGGGGTACCGGAGGATGAAATCGACCAGTGGGAGGTGGTCAGCTACCCGGCCATCGCCACCGAGGATGAGTACATCGGCCCTGACGGCGACATCCTCTACCGCGACGGTGATGGTGAGACCTTCCGCACCCGCACCGGCCAGGTGGTGGACTTCGCCAAGGCCAAAGCGAAGCTCCTGCGGGAGAAGGGCGACGCGCTCCATCCCGAGCGCTTCGATGCCGGGAAGCTCACCCGTATCAAGCGCACCCTGCAGCCCCGGCACTGGTCGGCGCTGTACCAGCAGAACCCGGTGCCGGATGAGGGCATCTATTTCACCAAGACCATGTTCCGAACGTCCCCGACGCCCAACCTGCAGGATCTGGACATCTACATCGCGTGGGACTTGGCCATCGGCGAGAACCAGGGCAACGACTGGACAGTGGGGGTGGTCGGGGGCCTCGACTGGGACGACCAGCTGCACATCGTCGATGTGATCCGCTTCAAAGGGGACACCTACGCCATTGCCGAGGCGATCCTCAACACGGCCGTCAAGTACCAGCCGATGATGGTCGGGGCGGAGAAAGGGCAGATCGAGCTGGCTATCATGCCGGTGCTGCGCAAGATGATGCGTAAAAAACGCCAGTACATCACCTTCGCCGAGGGACAGGACGCGCTGGTACCCATCACTGACAAGGCCAAGCGGGCCAAGCCGCTCCAGGGCAGGATGCAGCAGGGCATGGTGTACTTCGCCCACGGCGCCTCGTGGTATGAGAATCTGATGTTTGAGCTGCTGCGCTTCCCCGGGGGTCTGCACAACGACCAGGTGGACGCCATGGCCTGGCTGGCTCGCATGGTCCTGAGCGCTGAGCCGCCCCGTCCCCCGAAATCCCGGCAGCATAAATCCTGGCGGGACAAACTGAAGGGCTTGACACGGGGTCAGAAGCACCCTATGGCAGCCTAACGCCTAACACGATATACTGGGCGCAACCAGGCACCACGACCCACGGACGGAGAGAGGACCGGCAAGGATGCCCGTCGAACGAAGACTCGCCCGCGAGAACTACGACCGCTGGCAGTATATCCAGAATAACGGTCACCTCGACTTCACCCACAAGGCTGATCGGTGCGAGGACTATTTTGCCGGCCAGCAGTGGGATGAGCGCATCCGCAAGAAGCTGGAGAGCCAGGGCAAGCCGGTCCTCACTATCAACAAGACGCTCGCCACGATGGCCACCATCTTCGGCGAGCAGATCGAGTCCCGGGCCGACATCACCTTCAAGCAGTTTCGAAACGGCAACCCCGAGACGGCTTCCGCGCTCGACAAGGTCTACCTGCAGATCGCCAACGTCAATAAACTCGACTGGCGAGAGTCTGAGGTTGGGGCGGACGGATTCATCACCTCCCGCGGCTTTTACGATGTTCGCATGTCCTTCTCGGACAATATGCAGGGCGAGGTGGAGATCACGGTCCCCAACCCGAAGAACGTCGGTATCGACCCGGACGCCGAGGACTACGACCCGGACACTTGGAAAGACGTGTGCGTCACCAAGTGGCTCACACCTACCGACATCGCCACCCTCTATAACGAGAAAGATGCGAAGTACCTGGAGGAGAAGCAGGGGTCGGACTACCCGACCAGCTGGGACTCCATCGAGCGTGATGTCATCGGCGGGCATGAAGGGATGCCCGACGACCAGAGCAACCAGGACCCCAAGCACCGCCGTATCCGAGTCATCGAGCGCCAGCACAAGAAGCTGCGCAACGCACCCCATTTCGTCGATATGGCCACCGGGGCCACTCGCCCGGTGCCGAGCACCTGGGACGATGATCGCATCGCTTTCGCCAAAGAGCGGTTTGGCCTCTCGGTCATTCCGCGTATTGCCGAGCAGATCCGCTGGACGGTCACGGCCGACGATGTCGTGCTGCACGATGACTGGAGCCCGTATCGTTACTTCACCATCGTGCCGTTTTTCCCGTTCTTCCGCCGCGGGCGCACCATCGGTATCGTCGAGCACCTGCTGAGCCCGCAGGACCTGCTGAACAAGACGCTCAGCCAGGAGCTGCACGTGGTCAACACCACGGCCAACTCCGGGTGGAAGATCAAGGCCGGCTCCCTGCAGAACATGGACGCCGAGGAGCTGGAGGCTCGGGGCGCCGAGACCGGGCTCGTGCTGGAGCTGAACAACCCGGCCGACGCCGAGAAGATCCAGCCTAACTCAGTGCCCACCGGCCTCGACCGGATTTCCTTCAAGGCCGACGAATACATGAAGGACGTGTCGGGGGTTTCCGACTCCCTGCGCGGCTTCGACCGGGCCGATGTCGCCGCCAAAGCTATCCAGGCGAAGCAGGCAGCCGGCTCGATCAACCTGGCCAAGCCCTTCGACAACCTGGCACGCACCCGTCACCTGCTGGCCCATCGCGTCCTGAACCTAGTGCAGACCTACTACACCGAGGAGCGCACTATCCAGGTGACCGGTACCGGACTGGGGGCTGAGACCGAAGAGATCACACTCAACCAGATCACGCCCGAGGGAGACATCATCAACGACCTCACTGCGGGTGAGTACAACGTTGTGGTTACCCCGGCGCCGACCCGACGCACGCAGCAGGAAGGTCAGTTCCAGCAGGCCCTTGAGATGCGCCAGCTCGGAGTGAACATCCCGGACGATGTGCTCATCGAGAACTCCGGCATGGACCGCAAGGCCGAGATTGCCGAGCGCGTGCGCGAGCTGAACGGCGGTGCCGAGCCCACCGAGACCGAGCAGCAGATGGCCGAGCTGGAGATGCAGCTCAAGCAGGTCGAGGTGCAGGAGAAGCAGGCCGAATCGCAGCTGAAGATCGCCAACGCCAAACTCGCAGAGGCCCGAGCGGCGAACACGCTCGATGAGATGCAGAGGCCGGAGGACAACGGCGAGGAGGCCAAGGCTGTTGAGCTGGAGATGCGCTGGCGTGAGAAGCAGGCGGAGCTGGCTCTTAGGCGCGAGGAGATCCAGGCGAACCTGGCCCTGAAGCGCGAGGAGATGGAGCGGGAGCACCAGCGCAAGCGTGAACAGATGCAGATGGATATGGCCCTGAAGCGCCGACAGGCGATGCAGCAGCAGGCGCGGCCAGCGCAGGAGGCGAGCAGTGGCGGATGAACTGAGCAGTTTCTACCGGGGCGACACCCGGACTTATAAATTCGCTTTCACCGACTCAGCTGGGGCCGCGGTGGACATCACCGGCTGGCAGCTGTGGTTTACGCTGAAGTCCGACCCGTCGGTCCTGGACGCTGAAGCGGACCTGCAAGTATCGACGACGGCGGGGGACCAGAGCGGGGACGACCCGGTCAACGGCATTATGTACCTTGTGGTGACCTCGACCGACACCGAGAGTTTGGCACTGGGGCGCTACCACTACGACATCCAACGGGTGACACCTAACACCACCCCACCCAGCGTTGAAACGATCCTGCGTGGTCGGCTCAAGGTGCTGGAGGACGTGACGAGGAGCACGAGCTGATGGTGGACGAGGTCAACGTAGTCATCACCGCAGAAGAGCTGAACTTCACCTGCACCGAGGTGGGGCCTCCGGGGCCGAAAGGAGACCCCGGGGACCCTGGCGATGGGACTGCATACGAATCTGAATCCGGAGCCGCTTGGGACGGCGTCTCCGGGTGTAGCCTTAGATTTCTCTCGGGGCGACCATGTCCATGAGATGCCGGTGGCCGGTGAGATACCTGTATCCGCGCTTGGCAGCCCATCGGTAGTTACGAAAATCCAGGAAGCGCTGAACCTCGCCTGGTCGGCGGGTTCCATCTCGGGTTTCGACCTTACGGACAACGGCGACGGTACTGTGGACATAGCGGCTGGCGAGGCGATGCTTCGCACGTCGGCCAGCAGCACGGCGCCTTTGGTGTCGCTCACCGTAGGTGCCACATCGGGATTGGTGCTGACCGATAACTCGATTAACTACATCTACGTCGACCACAACGCCGGGGTTCCACAGGTCTCAGTTGGCACATCGGTCAATGACTTTAACTGCCTCGACAAGTGCATCCTCTACGTTGCCGTGCGGTTAGGTACGCAGGTCGACTATGCACACGCCGGGGAGCAGAACGTCGACGGGAACCGTAAACATCGGCGTCTTCTGCTGGAGCGCGGCGGCTTCGAGCATGTAGCTGGTGGCTCCGTGGTCAGCGAGATCGGCACGAGGAACCTCGCATCCACTGCAGGAGCGTTCTACTACGGGCTCGAACGCATAGACCACTCAGCCTTTGATACGTCAGGGTCGGACGTATTCGCCGCATACCACCGGGATGGTGCGGGTGGGTGGGTTACTCTGGCCGACCAGAAAGCAGTGGATAACCTGAACTACGATGACGGCAGCGGGGCACTCGCTCCGTTATCAGATTATAAGTTCGGCGCCCATTACGTTTACCTGATCAACAACACCCCCTCTAGGCTGGCTGTACAGTATGGTCAAGGTGATTACACCTCAATAGAAGAGGCTTTGGCCGCTGGCATACCTCCCGCACCACCGGTAATCGACGGGCTGGGGGTGCTGCTCGCCAAAGTTGTTATCCAGAAAGACGGGACCATATTTGCATCCCTCGTGAACCTCGCCGATTCTACCGGTGAGCGGACGGCTACGGAGCATAATGGTCTTGCGGGTCTCCAAGGTGGCACGATCAGTGGAACGGCCAGCGAGTATTACCACCTGACATACTTCGAGCTGCTGAAGCTGGAAGCGATTGAGGACGGCGCTACTGCTGATCAGACGGGAACAGAGATTAAAGGACTGTACGAGGCAGAGCCCGACACCAATGCGTTTACAGACGCAGACGCACTGAAGCTGTTCAATATAGAGGCGGGGGCGACGGCGAACTCTACGGACGCCGAGCTGCGTGATCGCTCGACGCATACCGGGACGCAGTTGCTCGCAACAATCTCCGATGCCGGCACCGCGGCGAGCAAGGACGCGGGCACGGCGGATACCGAGCTTCCGTCTAATGCGGATATCGCCGCCAAGAACTGGGTGTGGGGTGCTGACCATGATTTCGGCGATCACGTGGTCGCCAGGCCGGAACTGAAAGACTACGCCGAAACAAAAACAGCGCCACTTATTTCGTCTGGTGCGCTCACCCTCGACCTTGTCAACGGTAATGTGTTCGAGGTCGCACTAACGGAGAACGTTACGGGGTTAACTCTGGCTAACCCGCCAGTAAGCGGCAAGGCTGGGTCTTTCACTCTGATCCTCAAGCAGGACGCCACTGGTGGGCGTACGTTCGCATGGCCCGCGTCTGTGAAGTGGGCAGACGGCACAGCACCCACACTTACCACAACCGCAAACGCTATCGACATTCTTACGTTCCTAACTACCGACGGCGGTACCACTTGGTACGGCTTCCTTGGAGGAGCGAACTTCTCATGATCCTACCTTCTCGCTATCGTAAAAGTGATGTTCCACCGTTTACTGACGGGTTTATTTTCCATAGAGGGATGATGGGAAGCTCAGGTAGAGGCTTCGGGGGACAGCCCGCGCAGAGCATCTATAAGGACGCTATACTGGCAGACCTCCCTATTGCATACTGGCGACTCGGAGAAAGCTCTGGGGCAGTTGCCGTAGACGAAGTGGGCAGCTACGACGGCGATTACTACAATTCTCCTGTGCTAGGCAATGCTGGAGCGATTGTAGGCGACAGTGATAGTTCCGTTTTGTTCAACGGAACTGATCAGTACATAGGCGGACTTGGTGGTTACCCGGATTTTAGCTTTGTACAAAATACAGGCGTATTCACAATAGAGGCATGGATAAAACTTTCCGATCCCACAGCCCTAATATCGTGTTCCGTGGCTGGTAGCACGGCAACATCAGTAGAAAAAGGGTTTTATTGTAGCTGGGATAACCGCGATGGTGTAGCACAAGCACAATTAAGAATGGCAATACAAAAAGGGGACGGTACTCCGGTCGTTTCAGCATATAGTTCTGTAGATGCTATCACTGATACGAATTATCATCACGTTGTATTCAGGGGCGATGGCTCTAATGTATCATTTTTTGTAGATGGTGTCCGGGCAGGAAATGATACGCCTATAGGCACGCTGTCAACGGGAGATAGCACGCGAGGACTTAATATAGCAAGGAATAACTACTCCACGCCAAGCGGATATTTCAATGGCGCACTGGATGAAGTTGCGGTGTACAACCGCGCACTCACGGACTTAGAAATTGCTGACCACTACAGGAAAGGAAAGGCAATTTCCACGTACGCAGACGTTGTTGCTCCTCTGAACCCGGTGGCTTACTGGCGGTTAGGAGAAGCGTCAGGAACAACCGCTACGGATGAAGTTGGCGCACATGACGGAACATACACCGGAACATTCACTCTAGGCGTGTCAGGGGCAACATTCGACAGCGATACGGCGGTGTCATTCGACGGTACATCGCACGTTGAAGTTCCGCACTCCACGGAGCTAGACAACACAACTTCCGGTTTCTCGGTCTCAGTATGGGTGGCGCCCAATAGCTCGGACCTCACTGTGGATACTCCTGCTCACGTAATAGTTCAAAAAGGACCAATAAACGACGGGTTTGGTCTGTTCATGCTGTACGGTGGAGAACTAACTGCTCGGTTCTTCCACGACGGAACAGGCCAAGACATAACTTTCGACGCGTCTACATGGACAGCTGGAGAGTGGCATCACATCGGAGTTGTCCACGACACAGATGACACGGCGTATCTATACATTGATGGCGTTCTTGCAGGTAGCCGGGCATCCACTTCCCGAGAGAACAATACAGGCGCATTCTATATTGGCGATGAATCCGGAGGCGGAAACGATTGGGTCGGTGCTATGGATGAGTGTGCCGTATTTGACTCCCCACTGACAGCGGAAAGCATAGCAGACCTTTACAACGGAGCGTAGAGAACCCCTTGTAAAACTAACAGCACAAGGAGAAGTGCGATGAGGTTGTTTGGAAAATTGCCCCTACTGATGGACGAGCACAACGACGGTACCGAAGGCTCCGCTGGCGGCTACGAGGAGCTGGAGACCGATAAACTGACAGGCGACGAGCCCGCCGAAGGCACCGGAGAAGCTGAAGGCACCGGAGAAGCTGAAGGCACCGGAGAAGCTGAAGGCACCGGAGAAGCTGAAGGCACCGGAGAAGGTGAAGGCACCGGAGAAGGTGAAGGCACCGGAGAAGGTGAAGGCACCGGAGAAGGTGAAGGTACGGGGGAGGGTGACAAGCCCGATCCGGTCTTTATCCCGAAATCGCGCTTTGACTTCAAAAACCGACAGCTGTCGGCTGCGCAGAAGCGCATCCAGGAGTTGGAGCAGCAGCTGCAGGGCGGAGGCCGACCTGCGCAGGGTGACGGTCAGCCGGCGAAGAGCCCGGTTGAGCAGATCGACGAGCGACTGAACGGCCTCGATGATCAGATGGCACAAGCCGTGAAGGACGGAGACAGCGAGAAATTCGCTCAGCTCAACCGCCAGTCTCGCGAGCTGCAGGATGCGCGTTATCAGGCCATGATCGACGAACGGGCCTCCGGGGTGACCACGCAGACCCGTGAGGAGATCCGCTACGATACGATGCTCGGTTCGGTAGAGTCGGACCATCCCGAGCTGAACCCGGAATCGGAGAAGTATGACGCTGATCTGGAGGCCGAAGTGGTTGACCTGATGGACGCCTTCGAAGCCAAGGGCGAGGCTCCGGCTGATGCGTTGACCCGTGCGGTGAACTACGTGCTAGGCACTAATCGCCCGGCGCCGGAAAAAGACGCCGTACAGCCCAAGCCCGACCCGAGAAAGACCAACGTTGCGAAGAACGTCGAGACGGCGCGGAAGCAGCCGGCGAACCTCAATAAGGGGAACATCGGCGCCGACTCGGACGCTGCGGGACGGAAGAACAAGATCGACGTGATGCAGCTTACCCAAGAGGAGTTCGAGGCACTCACCGACCAAGAACTGGCTGAGCTTCGAGGCGAGTAACGCTTGACCCAGCCCCCTGTTGTATGACAGGGGGCTTTTTCGTAGAATAGACCTAACAACGAGTAGCTCCCGTAAGGCGCTCGGGAATCGCAACCCCGTTACCAGAGTCGCACCTCCGGTTGTTGGCACGATAGCCCAGCAGACAAAAGGGATTTTGTTTTTCAGCTGCCGAGCACATGGAGGTGCGATCCAATGGCGCAGACAGATTTTACTCTGCTCAATACCGAGCAGAAGAAAACCTGGAGCATGGATACTTGGAAACAGATGCGCAATGCGTCTCTGTTTACCCGGTACCTGGGCTCCAGCTCCAACTCGATGATCCACCGGGTCACCGAACTCTCCAAAACCGAGAAAGGTGACCAGGCGGTCATCACCCTCGTTCCCGATTCCAAGCACGATGGTGTCGCAGGCGACCGCACCCTGAAGGGTAACGAGGCCGCGCTGACCTCGTACGATCAGGTCATCACCATCGACCAGCTGCGTATGGCCCATAAGACCAAAGGTCGTATGGCCGACCAGCGCTCGATCCTCAAGTTCCGCAAAGAGGCCCGCGATCAGCTCGGTTTCAATCTGGGCGACCGCGTCGACCAGATGACCGTCCTTGCGCTCTCCGGTGTGGGCTTCGGTTTCAACACCGACGGCGCGGCTCGTGATGCCGAGGAGCAGGGTACCGCTCTGTCCGACTTGGCCTTCGCCACCAACGTCACCGCACCGACGACCAACCGACACCGTCGCTGGGATGCGACCAACGGTTTGTCTGCAGGTGACACCACCGCGGTGGACACCACGGACCTGCCGAGCTGGGAGATGCTGGTGCGTGCCAAGGCGTACATGAAGCGTCAGCGCATCAAGCCGATCCGCGGCCGTGAGGGGCTGGAGGTTTACAACGTCTTCATGTCGCCCGAGGCGCTGTCGCACCTGAAGCTCAATTCCGACTTCCTCTCTGCCCTGCAGCACGCCGGCAAGCGTGGCATGGACAACCCGCTGTTCAAGGGCGCCGACATCCTGTACGTCGACGGCCTGGCCATCCGCGAGTCCAACCACATCTATACCACACTCGGTCTGGACAGCGGCAACCAGTGGGGGGCTTCGGGTGACGTACATGGTAGCCGTACGTTGATCTGCGGTGCCCAGTCCCTCGCTTATGCCGACATCGGTGTGGCCAACTGGGTCGAGAAGGACGACGACTACGAGAATCAGCTGGGCATCGCCTACGGCAAGATTTTCGGCCTGCACGTCCCGACCTGGAAATCCGCTGTCACCGGTACCGAGGAGTGGTTCGGCCACATGGTCCTCGACCACGCCATCTAAACCGTTTAGCCCCGGCTAAGGCCGGGGCCTGCCTAACGCATTCATGGAGGAATGAGGCAAATGGCTATCACAAAAGACTTCCACCGCCAATACCCGCTGCGGGCGTACGTTCCGTTCACCTACGCCGACTTTGGCGAAAGCGGCGTGGCCGAAGAGGCAGTTGACCTGCCGGCCGGCGCCATCGTCACTGGTGGCGAGATCGTCATCACTACTGCCTTCAACTCGGCAGGCGGCACCACCCCGGCTGACACACTGACCGTCGGCGACGGCAGCGATGACGCCCGATACGCGGCGGGTGTGGACGGTCAAACTGCGGCTCGCACTGCATTGGGTCCGACCGGGTACAAGTACCCCGCGGGTGACACCGTCGACATTAAGTGGACGCCGAACGCTGACACCACTACGGCGCCGACCCAGGGTGCCGGGTACTTGGTCGTCGAGTACGTCAAACCCGGTCGCTCCAACGAGGTGCAGGACTAAACGCCAAGGGGCCTTGGCCGGGGGTTCACCACCCCCGGTCCTTTTTGGCCCTGAACAGGAGAGCGGGATGGCACAGACCCCTAAACGCCCATCACTGGGAACTGGACTCGCGGAGCGGGCCGCGGGGCTACTCGGAAGGCGCGGTCGGCAAATTGATGCCGCTGTAAACAAGGCTGTCAACCCTAACAGGGGAGGTCAGCTGCGTAACCGGAAACTCAAAAAGGCAGTGAGACCTAACAACAGGAGAAACCGATGAGTGAGAATAAAGAAGGCATGTTCATGTCCCTCCAGGCGATCACGGTCTCGACGACCTCGGGCAACGTAATCCGCTTTGAGCCGAACCAGCCCAAGTATGTCCCCGAAGCGGCCCGTGCCGATGTACTGGCCAAAGGTGTGATGCCGGCCGGTGAGGCGCTGGAGGTCCGACAGCAGATCATCGAGCAGGTCAAAGCCGAAGCTGAAGCAGCCGCCAAAGCCGAAGCTGAAGCAGCCGCCAAAGCCGAGGAAGCCGCCAAAGCCGAAGCTGAAGCAGCCGCCAAAGCCGAAGCTGAAGCAGCCGCCAAAGCCGAGGAAGCCGCCAAAGCCGAAGCTGAAGCAGCCGCCAAAGCTGAAGCAGCCGCCAAAGCCGAAGCAGCCGCCAAGCCCGGCGATGAAGGCGGCTCTGACGACGATGATCGAAAGCTGAAGATCATGGAGGCGATGGAGCAGCTGGAGAAGCGCGACGCCGATGGCGACTTCACGACCAAGGGCTTGCCGCAGGTTGAGAAGCTCGAAGAGATCCTGAAATTCGACATCACCTCGCAGGAGCGTGATGCGATCTGGGCTGAGCTGAAGGCATAAGGCCATGACGCCGAGCGAACTCCTCGCGCTGTGGCGCCGGTATGTCTCCGACACAGAGGCCACCTACCTCTGGTCGGACGACGACGCCTACGCCTTTATGGACGAGGCGCAGAAGGAGTTCGCTCGGCTCACCGATTGCTTCCCTGACACCGAGGCGGTGACAGTCACGGCAAACAGCGAGTGGGTAACCCTCCCGTCGTATGTGACTAAGATCCGCTCGGCCAAGCTCGCCTCTGACGGCCGCACGCTCAAGGTGCTGACCAACGAGCAGATGGACGAGGGCTACACCACCGATGATTACGGGCAGCAGACGATCAGCGACTGGGAGTCGCTGACCGGGGTACCGACGCACCTGATCACCGGGATGAGCGTAGGTCAAGGTCGGCTGGTGGGGGTTCCCACGACCAACGACACGCTGAACCTCGTGGTTTACCGCCTTCCTACGGAGGACATCGAGGACGAGCTGTCTGACTTTGAGCTGACCGACTCTCGCCACCAGCGGGCGCTTCGATTCTGGATGGCTGCCCAAGCCTACGGGTACCAGGACTCTGAGGGCTGGGACCCGCAAGCGGCGGAGCGCAATGAGCTGAAGTTCTACAACTACTGCGACCAGGTGAAGCGGGATCTCCAGCGTCTGCGCAAGCCGGCAGGAACGGTGCGCTATGGCGGTCTCTAAAGGAAGGCCGGTTACCTACGACAAGTTCACCGGCAAGAACAATGTCTCCCCCGCTGAACGGTTGAAGCGGGATGAGCTTCGCACGTCGACCAACATCGACATCGACGCCGAGAACCGGATCTCCCGGCGCAAGGGATTCAGCCAGGCACTGGCCGGCTCCGATTGCCACAGCCTGTGGTCGAATGATGACATCGCGCTTTTCGTCGATGGCAGTGACCTGAAGCAGTTCAACGAGGACGAGACAGCCACAACGCTGCGTTCGAACCTGCAGCCAGGCAATCCGATGGCTTACGTCGATGTTATCGGGAGTGTCTACTACTCCGACGGGCAGGTAACCGGGGTGGTGCGCGACGGGGAGAACTACCCAAACGGAATCGATGTCCCCAGTGCGCCGGCCTTGGCTTCCACCGCAGGCACTCTTCGCCCCGGCAGCTACCAAGTCGCGGTGACCCTGGTCGATACCGACGGGCGCGAGTCGGGGGCAAGCGGTACCTCTTTGATCACCCTGAACAGTGCAGGCGGCATCCGCGTGGCGTTGCCCTACAGCGCTCGGCCTCACATCGAGGCGGTCAATGTGTACTGCTCTCCGGCCGACGGCGACAAACTGTACTTCGCCCAACAAGCGACGAACGGTACATCGAGCCTCACGGTAACCGGATTGCAGTCGGCCGTACCGCTTCGAACTCAGTTCATCGAGCCGCCTCCGGCCGGTCACCTGCTGGCCTATCTCGGTGGCCGGCTCTATGTGGCGGTCGATAACCTGGTTTTCTATTCCGACCCGTACGCCACGGAACATTTCAGGCTCGGGGATAACTTCATCCCGTTCCCTCAGAAAGTCACGCTGCTCGGGGCGGTCGACGATGGACTGTTCGTCTCCTCGGACAAGACCTACTTCCTGCCCGGCGTCGACCCGGAGCAGCAGGCGCTCATCACCAAGAGCAAGGCCAAGGCGGTGGCAGGGACGATGGCCACCGTTGACTGGGTCGACGTGGGTGACGGCGGGGAGTCCAGCGGCGAGGCGCTTATGTGGATGTCCGACCAGGGCGTGATGCTCGGCGGCGCGGGGGGCGTGCTCCAGAACGTGACGCGCAAGACACTGCGGGTCCCTGCAGCCAATGAAGGCGCCGGTATCGTCCGTCAGCAAAACGGCATGAGCCAGTACCTCGGACTGGTGAAGGACACCTCGGATGACAGGGAGGGGATGTATGTGGGGGACACGGCGGTAAGCGAAGTGATCCGAAACGGAGTCAGTATCTAACCAAGCAAGGAGCAGGGCAAATGGATTTGCGCAAAGAGTTTAAGCGGGACATCCGCAACGGGCGGTTCGAGCAGGAGAAAAACGGCCTGTTCCTTCCGCGCCACAAGATCATCATCGGCGGTGTGTTCAGCCACGAGCTGATCCGCGACGGGGAGAGTCTCGGCGTAGAGCACGACCACAACCTGATGGTCGATGAGGGGTTGAACCATATTCTGAGTGTTGCCTTCCACGGCGCCTCGGGTGACGCCAAAGTCGACCCGTGGTACATCGGTATCTTCGAGGGCAACTACACTCCGCTCGCGACGGACACGGCAGCCAATATCGCCACCAACGCCACGGAGAGCACGGCCTATGATGAGGCGGCTCGGCCGACTTGGGACGAGGCGGCTCCGGCGAGCAAGCAGATCACCAACAGCGCGAGCAAAGCGACGTTCACCATCAACGCCACGAAGACCATCTACGGCGCCTTCCTGGTGTCGAGCAGCACGAAGGGCGGCACGAGCGGCACCCTGGCCGCAGCCAGTAAGTTTGCCGCGGCCCGCTCGGTGGTTGCCGCGGATCAGCTGTTGCTCACCTACACCCTTAGTGCGGCTGATGCCTAACTAGAGGTGCAGGCCAATGCCGGTCCATAAGCTCCTGCTAGGGGATAAGCACGCGGCAGCCGGATGGCTGCCGTTTGCTATGGGGCGGCTGAAAGTGATGCGCCGGGTCGGAACGCGAAAGGCCGTGTACCGGCCGTTCGAAGGCGTACTCATCGACATCGACCGGGTAACGAAGCAAGAGCGTATCACCATCCGGGCCAAGGGCGGCGAGTACATACTGGTTGCGTGCCGGGACAGTGAGTACACCTTCAACGAGATTTACCGCATCGACGCACGCGGTGGTCGTGTGGTGACCGTGGCCCCGTTCCCTTGCTTCGGGGATTTGCCCGAGGGCACGACCGAGTGGTGGCTCACGGAGTTCAAGATCCACAACCGGCGCATCTACGGGGCGCGGGTTGTGGAGGACGACGGGGGTTCCGTAGTCAGCAACAGCTTCAAAGGCGGTGATTGCAGGACCCTGGTGTCACTGGATGCGGGAGTGCGAAGAGTGGCTCTGGATATCTACGCAGGGGGTTCCGTCCTGATCACGCAGGCGTTCACCAACGACCAGTGGGCACCCGAGGCTTCGATGTACCAGAGCAAGGTGAAGGAGCTGGAGGAAGTCGGGCCGGGTGAGCCGATCACCATCACTCCGTATGCCCGGATAACGGACGTGTACAGCAGCAGTGGGTTGGTGGTGACGGAGCTTGACGATGCCTACGACGGCAACGGCGACGGCTACCTGGAGGTGGGCGATTATCGCGCTGCCGCGGTGTTCGACCGGCAGGGGAACCTGCTGAACATACTGTATCTCGGACAGCCGGCTCCGCTGGTTTCGTTCTGGGACGCGAGTGGTCTACTCGGGTACACCAATGCCCACAACACCCAGATGTGCGGGACCGAGGACGGGATGGCCATCGTTCACTCGAACCCGGGGCCGGAAACTCCCGATTTCCCGGGCGATGGAAACGTCTATCTGTACATGGTGAATAACTTGGGTGAGTTCGTGTCAAACGCTCTGCTCGGCACCCTGAGCAGCTTCACGGACCCTTCGATCATCGCCTCGTCCAGAGAGATAACCGTGATGCTCCCGGAGTCTGAAGGGATAAAGGTGATCACGTTCGCACGTCAGCCGGAATACGATGAGAGCGGAACCCTAATCGCTGACAACCCGGTGCTCAGATCATCCATGGTCGTCGGTATCACCCCGAACGACTCGCTCGGACACGCTGTTTTTGGGAGGTAGAACGGAATGGGGATCAGCGACGAGGTTATCACTTATAGCTATACCGATGGTTACGACGCGGATGTATGGTCGCGTGACAACGAGGCTGCATGGGGAGGAAGCGGAGGGGATACAGGGTCACCGACTACATCTTCCAGCGGCTCGTTTGGCAGTGTCCCACTGACCACCTCCGAGCCACAAGTGGTATCCCCGCCCCCACCTTCACCGCTTCCAGATGTTCACGAGGCGTATGTCCACGAGGGGATTCGGCTTGCGCTCGGGGAGTCAAAGTTGTCCCCTTTGGCCGCGCCTTCGTATATGGAAAACAGGGGTGCCGGGCCGCAGTGGGGGAATATCCTCGCGGTAGGTGACAGTGACAACATCAACGCCACCGTGGAGCTGGGGCCGGGGGAAACCTCGGCGGAGCTGTTTGTTCAGGACTTCGGTATCCGCCTGCCCCCCGATGTTGAGGTGGTGGGTGTCGAGATCGAAGTGGAGCGCTCGATAGTCAGCGGGTCTGTGTCAGGTGATGCAGTAAGTGCCGCTCACTGCGCGTTCGCAGCACCCGTGAGTATTGTCCATAAATACATATCCGCTGAATTTGCATCAATCGCGGTATTGAATGACGGCTCCACCCGAGCTTACGGGAACGGGTTTGACGATGTGGCAGCTCTTAATGGGGGGCTCACAGGGGTGGTGGCGGTTTCGATGGGTAACGAGCACGCGCTTGCGCTCCTCAGTGACGGAACCGTGCGTGCGTACACCAACCAAATCGCAGAGGCGAACGGGGAGGTCAGCGCCATAGACGGTACGACCGGAGCGGCGAAGATTTCTGCCGGGGGGTACAAGTCAGCGGTACTGCTCGCCGATGGCAGCATCGTTGCGGCGGGGAGGGATCTTGACGGGGAAATTACAGCGATCAATGGGATGACCGGAGTTAAAGATGTTTCCGTCCCAAGCCACACTCTCGTCCTCCTCAACGACGGCACTGTTAGGGCATTCGGGGATGATGGCTTCGGTCAGGTATCTTCGGTCGACGGTATGACAGGAGTCAAAAAAGTAAGGGGCACGGGAGACCGCAGCGCTGTGATCCTCGAAGACGGCACGCTTCGGGTCTTTGGGAGAGACAACCTTGGACAACTCGGTATAGATGGGATCACAGGAGTTGTCGATGTCAGCCTCGACTACGGGTCTACTGTCGCGCTGCTTGAGGATGGCAGCGTGAGGGCTTCAGGGGCGGGCGGTTACGGCGCAGACATCGACGGGCTCACCGGGGTCCAGGCTATAGCGGCCGGTTTCTACCATTCCCTTGCGCTCCTCAACGACGGAACGGTTCAGGCAGTCGGGATGGATATTTTCGGGGGCATGGCCATCGACGGGTTGACCGGGGTAGGTCTCTAAAAGGAGCACACTTACGATGTCCAAGAGCTATGACGAGGGCTATGAGAAAGACGGTTCCGAATGGGCCTGCTCTTTTACGTCCGCTGCGCAGTCTTTCTCCGACTACACCGCCAAGGACCAGGTCGCTGTGTTCGGTGGACCTGAAGATGCGCTCGGGATGGACAGGGACAAGGTCAACTCACCAGAGTTCGGCGCGTCCTTCTCCGTAACGGCGGGTGCGGAGGGTGCGAAGGTCCGTGTCGACGCTGTGCGGGCCAGGGTTTACTACCGCTCGGACATCACGCTTGAGGAAGACAGAGGGCACTGGCCGACGGGGCTCTCGGGCATCGCATCCGGGCGCAACTCACTTGTGGCGGTTGGAGCCGGGGGCAGGATCATCCGCTCTGTTGACGGGGGTGCGAACTGGAGTGAGATCGAGTCGGGCATCAGGTCGGATCTCCGACGGGTGCGGTACCTGAACGGAGAGTTTGTCGCGGTGGGTGCCAACGGCGCGGTTATCAAAAGCCAGGATGAGGGTCTGACATGGGAGAAGGTAGACGCAGGGACAGGGGTCTCTTTTCACGCGATGTCTTACAGCCTGGCCGCAGGGCTTACGGTGGTGGGGCCGAGCGTCGCACTTCGTACCAAAGACTTGCAGACCTGGAGGGATGTTAGCGTATGACTATCTGGTACGGAGCGGTCAGCATCGGTACCTTCACCGTGCGCGTGGGCGAAGCCGGTGCTATCGAGACCAACGAAGACCCGGATGCCTACGATAACGTCTGGGTCGCCCGGGATAGTGGCGTGGGCGTCGACCTGTACGGGGTGGCGTACAACGGCACCTATCTGGTTGCGGTCGGGGCTGGAGGGGTCGGAGTTCGAAGCGTGGACGGCATCACATGGGAGACCGTGACGACCGGTGTGGCAGTCAACCTCAATGACATTGCCTCGGCCTCGAATGTCTTCCTGGCGGTTGGCGATGCAGGGACGCTTCTGAGCAGCCAGGACAGCGCGGTGTGGGAGGCGATCCCCTCCGGGACCGTGGAGAATCTGTGGGGCGTGACGATTGACAGCGCCGTTTACTACGCCGTGGGAGACAACGACACGGTGATCACCGGGGTGATCACCTCGGAGGAAATGAATGTGCATCTGCTTGAGGCCGTTGACCTCACATCCGGGCAGAGCGATAACGCCATTCAGAACCTCGCTGCTGAGGATGGACTTTTCGCAGACGAGGCCAACTCCCGAAACTTGCAGTTCGACAACGTGTACGACGGGTACCTCATAGATTATGCCCAGTTCGGCAATGACATCACCCACGAGCTGAACGGTCTCGATCCGCAAAGCGGTACCGCTGAGGCTATCGCTGACCTGACGCCGGTCATCGAGGAGTCGACGGCGTTCATCGAAAACAACATCCAGGGGCTGACCGGGCCAAACACGGGTGAGCCTCAGTTCGCTTATGCGAGCGATGAGGCCAACTTGTTCACGGACCAGTTTACGGAAGGGCGGCACAACCATTCCGGGGTAGATAGCTTCACTGTCGCGCAGCGTCTATTCGACTCCTACGAAAAGCTCACCGATGCGATGACGCTGACCAGCCAGGCCCCGCTTGCCTACCTTCATTTCCTCCTGACTGAGGGAATGGGCATCTCGGGGGTTGGGGAGGCCCTGCAGCTTTTCATACACGATCTTGAGGAGGCGGTCGGGGTTAGTGAGACCTTGGAGGGCACCGGGTCGTTCGCGATGGTCGTCCCCGAGACATTAGGGGTCGATGATGCGTTGAGCCCGAACCAGGTTCTGTCGCTGCTGGTCGAGGAGGAGGTCTTCGCCTCGACGAGCTTTGTGTATGACGGTGAGACCTATACGGGTGTGGTGGTCAACACCGAGAACATGGCTCGCTCGGAATACCTCGGTTTCAATTTCAACTCGATGTGCAGTTTCAACGGTCGCTATTACGGGGCGAAGTCGGACGGCATCTATCTGCTGGAAGGTGACAATGATGACGGCGCCGGCATCGACGCGGCGATCAAACTGGGCATTACCGACTTCGGTTCCCGGCAGAATAAGCGTGTACAGGATGCGTACCTTGGACTGCGCAATGACGGTAACATGGTGCTGAAGGTCAACACCCGCGCCCCGGACGGTACACTGCAGCAGCACCTTTATGAGCTGAGCGATAACAGCGAGGCGCTTGACCAGACGCGGGTGAAGATCGGCAAGGGGCTCAAAGCGGTGTACTGGCAGTTCGAGCTGGTGAACAAGGACGGTGCGGACTTCGAGCTGGACCACCTGACCTTCTATCCGCTGGCATTGACAAGGAGAGTGTGAGATGGCTGTGACTTCCAACGTGGCGACGACGATAGAAGAGTCCATTGCGAGTGCATGGGAGGCGGCAAACAGCTCCCTGGAAAACGCTCAGAAATATTCGGATCAGGCGGTTAACGCTTCGCAAGGAGTCATTCTCACGGGGGGCATCCATCAGCTGACGGAGCCGGATAAACCCGAGCTGATCATGCCCTCGCACGACTTGGCCGGGATATACGCCAATGAGTACGACGCCGCGATGGACGAGCTGAAGGCGCTGCTCGATGACCGCCTCGACAAGTTCCTTGATACCTATTACCCGGACTACTCCGAGAAGCTCGCTACGGTTTCCGACTGGCTGGACAACGCTATCAAAAACGGGGGCACCGGGTTGCCTACCGATATTGAGACGGCTATCTGGGACCGGGAGCGCAGCCGCCACGACAGCCAAGCGCTGAGATCCGAGGAGGAGGTGATGAGCACTTGGGCCGCTCGGGGCTTCCCGCTGCCCCCGGGGGTGGCCACGCGCAAGGTCCGTCAAGTGCAGCAGGAGAACGCGGATAACCTACAGCATCGCTCGCGGGAGATAGCCATCCAGCAGGCGACGATGGAGGTCGAGAACATCCGCTTCGCTGTACAGCAAAGTGCTGCCCTGCAGGTGAGCATCGTCTCGGCGGCGACGCAGTACATGAATGCCGTGATCAACGTCGCCTCTCAAGCGGCGGTTAAGGCCGCATCGCTGGTCGATGCGATCAGGGCGCTCTACGCCCTCACCGAGAGCTACAACCGTATCGCTCTCGATGCCGAGCGGCTGACGTTGCAGTACGACCAAGCGGCTGCAAACCGCGACCTCACAGCCAATCAGCTCGATGTGAATGCGTTCCAGGCTCAGGTCCAGGCCCGGGTGGAAGCGGCGATGGCAGGGGCAAGGTCGATGGGCGAGATGGCGGCTGCGGCGATCAGCTCGCAGAACACGCTGTCCTCCCTCGGTCATGAGACGACCGCCTACGAGTGATGATATACTAACCAGCAGTAGAAGACAGGAGTGCCAAGGATGGCGACCCTCCGTAAACGCAAACCCATGGCCACCCCGACCGGCGTTCCTAACGCCAAGATCCGTCGGGCGATGGCTGCCAAGGCGGACCAGCAGCAGCGACAGGCCGAGCAAAAGCGCTCCGACCTGCGCCGTCGACGGGCTCAGCGCCCGGCTACCGGGCGTCCTCGTGATTTCGACTCGGGGCGCTTCTCCGGCGCCCCTGATGCCAGCACGGAGGTCTCTGCCACTAAGCAGGCGGTGAACAATGCTGCACGGTCCCGCCAGGCAGAGCTGAGCGCATCGAGGGCCGCACCGCCACGGCCGACGCCCGACCAGACTTACTACGACCCCAAGGGGCGCCCGGCAGCCGCCGAAGCCGGCCTGCGGGCCAAGCGCCGGGGCATCGACAGCCCTGAGCGCACGGGGCTGCGGGACACTGTCTCTCACCGAGCCACCCGCTTTGCCGAGCGTAAGGACACACCGCTCCGCCGTGCTACGGGGAAGGTTCTGGATCGCACCGGCCTGCGCGAGGTGGCGCCCGACAGCCGGGTTTCCAAGGCTGTGCAGGTCCCGGTCAGCCGCACCACCCCCGGCACCGTCTCGATCTCCCAAACCCAAGCCAACCGACTCGATGGCAACACCGAGGCGGTGCGCGGCGTGCTGCGCCAGCGCAAGGACGAAGAGGCGAAGACCCGGCAGGCAACCACCGAGCGGACACAAGCCAAGCGGGCTGAGCGGGCGGCGACCAAGCCGACCTTCACCCCGGAGCAGACCACAGAGTTGAAGAGCCTGCGCCAACGCGAGAAGACTCTCACCGGAGAAATCGACCGACTCTCCCGCAACGCCGTCGCCAACCCGCAGGCCAAAGAGGCGATCATCAAACATCAGCAGGAGCTGGAGGAGTTGCGCACCCGGCGTAACACCATCAACGCCAACCCGGAAGGGAAGCCGGGGGACCTGCGTGCGGCCGAGGGACGGGCAACTGCCGAAAAGGCCAAGCAACCGGTTCGCGATGCAGCCGATACCGTGAAGCAGACGGCAGCGGGGGACGTGGAGGCTGTGAAGGCCAAAGGTGCGGAAGCTACTGAGAAAGGTAAGAGCGCTTGGGCGAAGACCAAGCAGAAGGCCGGGGAGGCGTGGGACGCGACAAAACAGAAAGCGTCCAACCTGCGGAACCGCGGTGCGGGCGACGTGAAGCAGAGTCGAGGGGTCAATAGCGCAGGAGCGAAGCAGCCCACCTCCGTTCGGCAGAAGGCCGGCAGCGCTGTGCGCAAAGCACCTCGCACGGCGTTGCGCACAGCCGGCCCGTTGACGGCGCTGGCATCTGCACGAGGCATCGAGGAGGGGATACAGGATTTCGACGAACCTACCCGCAGGATGATCGAAGCCGGCGTACCCGTCGACGAGGCGACAGCAGGACCGGTGGAGGTAGCAGGGAACCTGACTCAGAAAGCGGCTGGGCTCAATCTCGACAATCCGGCGTACTCCGCCGAGTTCAGCAAGATGGGGCCGCTCGACAAGGCGCTGGTCACTACCGGAGGGTTGATGAACTCCGGTGTGGAAGGTTTGAAGCAGCTGTGGGCGGAGCCAGGTGAAACGCTGCGCCAGCTCGGTGACGACATCGCCTACGGGGCCGAAAAGGTGGCCTCCAACACAGGGCTCATCGAGCCACGCGCCTCTTTGCGCGAGAAGTCCCGCGCCCCAAACTGGGCCAGAGGGGTCGCTGGTAACGAGGTTGCACCTGTTGAAAACCCGCGGGCTGGTCGTGCGGGTGACCCTGTTCAGGAGGGGATGGAGACAATTTCCTTGCGGGGCCGTAACGGCGGCACCGCCTCCGTTACAGGGCGTGAAGGGTTCCGCGACCGTATCGCCAGGGAAGCCGGAGGTACTCCGGGCGGCGGTACGTTCAGTGTGCTGCGCGGGCGCACGGCTGCTGAACAGCAGAAGATTGAGGACGTGGTGGCTGGGATCAATAAGGGCACCGAGTCGATAATGGGGAATAACCCCGCGTATGAGAACCAAGGTCTGAGCGAGGACCAGGCCCGTGCGCTGCGCCTGAGACGTGACCTGAACAACGACGCCGTTGAACGCAGCCAGGCCGCGGAGCAGACAGCCTATGACCGGAGGGGCGAAGCGGACCAGCGCTTGGGTGAGCGGATCTCCATGCTGTACCCGGACGACCCGGGCCGGCAGCGACAGCTACAGAGCCGAATCCAGGCTTATGGCCCTATTGAGTCCCCCGAGCAGGCAGATGCGGCGGTGCTGCATGGGCTGACGCTGACCGAGCTGGAGCGCAACAGTAAGAAGGGGATGTTCAACTGGCCGTGGGAAGACGGTGCCCCGACAGGTGTCACCCCTGACCTTCAGGTAGAGGGGATGGGCGACTTCTGGATCAAGGATGACAACGTCTACTTCCGGGGAGAAGACGGTGAAGAGTACAACACCGACATGAGCGACATGCACCCGGAAGCTCAGGGGTACCTGCGCCTGATGATACAGGGGGGTCAGTCGGCGTAGACGGCTTTGCCGATCATCCAGATCGCCAAGACCGCCATCGCAGCCCCGGCTATTGGATTGAAAACCGAGGTCAGTACCGCAAAGGCGGCAGCCGATAGAGCGCAGAACACGGCGGTCTGGAACAGCAGTTTTACAACCAAGGAAGGTCTCCGTGGCAAATCCTCTCCGTAAGCGTACCACATATATCCCACAATATTCTGAGTCGGAAAGGGCATTGCGCTCCGGGTTCCTCAACACGGAGTCGGCTCTGCGTGGTGCCGCCGCAGCGGGTGGGCGGCTGGCGGGTGAAGATGAGTTCGCGGATGAGCAGCTCGCCAAGGCCAACGAGGCGACGGCAAGGGCCTCACTCCGCCGACCCACGGTTGACAGTTACAAGGACATCGACTCCGTTTCTTCGGCAGGAGCCTACGTTCGAAATAAGCTCCTCGAAAACTCTCCCACGCTCGCCACCTTGGCGGTAGGCGGCGGTGCTGGCGGTGCGGTAGGCAAGCTCGTCGGTCGCGCAGCCACGGGGGCTAAGGCCGGGACTTACGGGGCCTATACCGGAGCGGCTACCGGGGATAACTACCAGACGTTTGAAAACGACCCGGAGATGGAGGGGTCGTCGACAGAGAAAGCCGGGGCTGCACTTGTGACCGGTGCGGGCCAGGCTGCCCTTGGCCTCACCCCCCTGCAGGCTTTTGTGAAGCGGATGCGGGTTGACTCGGCCCGGTCGCTCGGGGGCAGGGCGCTGGAAGGAACCGCCTTCGGCGCTGGTGCGGAAGCGGGTACCGAGGGGTTGGAGCAGACTGGCCAGAACTGGATGCGCCGGCAATATGGTTCCTCCGTCCCTCTGCTAGAAGGTGTGGATGAAGCAGCTGCGGCCGGTGCAGCCGTCGGAGGCTCGCTCGGTTTGGCAGGTGGCGCAGCCTCCGGTGCAATGCCTGCTCTCCACACCCCCGAGGGGCAGCAAGAGCCCGAGGCGCTGCAGCTGTTTGACGGCGCTGGCCTCGGCCAGGCGGCTCGGCGCCAAGCACAGAAAGCCATGCAGTCCGGGGAGGATGGGACGCAGGCCCTCAAACGCTTCGCCAACGAGAATGCCGAAGTGCTCGGGACCGAGCGCTTCGCGGCTATCCGTGAGCGCCTCGACACCCAAGGGCTCGGGGGCGTGGTGCCTCACCCGAGGCGCGACGACATTGACGAGCAGCTCCTCGATGAGGACGCCTCCGAGGAGGTGTCTCGCGCCCACAGCCGCACCGTCGCCAACCGGCTGCGCACCGCGGACCCGGCGCTGGCCAGCGAGGTGGACACGCTGGAGGGGCTGGGCCTCGACGACCCGGACGTGCAGCGCAGGCTCGATGAGCTGGACGTGCAGTACAGCCGGGGGACCGGGTCGGCACCGATCACCACCGTCCGTACCGTGCGCAAATACCTGCAGGATGAGAACGTCGACTCGGAGACTGTGATCGGCGAGCTGGCCCCGACCGTGCAGCAGCTGGTGAACGGCATCGAGGAGGGGCAGCTCGACCCGGCTGACCCCGAACTGTTCCGTGGACTGAGTGAGGTGTTCACCGACCCGTACCGGATGCTGATGGAAGTGTCGGCCCAGACCAGTGACCGTCCGTTCAGGTTCGAACAGGAGGAGGTCCTCGACCTCGATGAGGGTGTTCGGCAGGACGACCAGTTTGATGACCTGCTCGACGACATCGGCCCGGGTGAAGAGGGCGTCGAGTACGGCTCCATAAACACTGTGGGCGGTGAGAGGGAGTTCGTCACAGGTCGGCAGAAACGGCCGTGGAAAAAGCGCGAAGCGGTGCTGCGCGACAACCCCAAGCTCGACCCGGGCACGGTCGAAAGCTCCTCAGCCAAACGTGGCCGGGAGCTGGCCGAGCAGGAGTTCTCCCAAGAGGTCGAGGACATCAAGATCGCCGCCAGTCTGCTTAAAGAGCGTGGCGAGAATGAGATGGCCGAGCGGCTGCTGCGTGAGGTCGATGAACGACTGAAGAACCAGCAGATATATAAACCGGTCGAGGCCAAAGAGTATTTCAAAGAGACGGAACAAAAGGTACCCGAGAAAGGGGAGTTGTTCCGTTTGAAGAGGCAGGGCTCCGAGGCTCGTGATGGCCAGCAGGGCTTTGTCTTCGAGGGCACCGGCCCGAACCAGGAGCCGGTTCGCTTCTGGGTGCGCGGCGATGAGCGCACGGCCACTGCCCGAGCGCAGGAGTTGATGAAAGGTGTGCGTGAGCGCGGCACTCTCCCTGAAGGTGCTGACACCAAGGACTACGAAGTTCTGGCTCGTGAGAAACCACCGGCTGCAGTGGCTGGGGGCGACGAGGTCACGCTGCAGGCTCACCAGCTATTCCGTAAGAAGAACCCGGTGCTGGAGAAAGTCTGGGGCGACAAGGAAGTGCCCCGTGGCCGGTTCCGTGTTGTTGTGCGCAAGGACGGTAAAGAGCAGCTGTATGACGTGAACGCCAAGCAGCTGGTGAAGGAGATGCAGGGGCCTCTCGACCTGAAAGATGAGGGCACCTTCGCTGACCGTATCGGCCGGCAGTTCACCTCTGGGCTGAGTGCCTTGCTGGATCGTACCGATATGGAAGTGGAGATGATGCCCGAGGGTATTCCGGACGACCTGGAGTTGTACGGGGCGAAAGACTCCGAGCCGGTTCACTTCGGAGACACCAAGGTGAAGGGGGCGGAGCGCTTCAAGCGCCAAGGGTTGCGTTTGAAGGCGCAGCTTGAAAAAGAGGTCGCCGACCCGAAAAAACGCCAGCTGCTGAACAAGTATGTGGATCTGAAAAAGCGCAACAAGGCGCTCAGCAAAACACACCGTACGCCGGAGTCGAAGGAGCTTGCCAACATCCGTAAGGAGATGGGCAAAACCAAGAAGGCCATCCCCGATGCGGTACGCTTCTATAACGAGATGGCCGGCAAGGGGTACGAATACACCAAGCAGCAGAAGAAGGAGCTGGCCGAGGCGCTCGGCCATAAAGAATTTGAGCTGGAAGACTTCGGCCCGGAGCGCGAAGCCACCGGAATCGTAGAGAACCAGTTCACCGACAACCTCGTCTCCCGCGAAGGAGCAGACACCGATCCCCGCACGGGGTACGTCGGTGGTCAGAAGCCTCGGTTCGAGGAGAAGCAGCTGGATAAAATCGAGAACACCGGGCGTTCACAGGAGGCCGAGCGTTACGCTGAAAAGAAGAGGCAGGAGAAAGCCAAGGCCCGAAAGAAGCCGGCGTCAGAGTCCATCGAACTGAATATGGTCGACGAGACGCCTGCCGCCAAGCCGACCGGGAAACTGCCGAAGCCCAAGCAGTACCCCGGCGCCGTGGACCTCGGTACGGTAGACGACCTGACTCCGGTGTGGGCCGTGGTGGAGCCCCGGGACGAAGTCGAAACCGGCCGTGTAATCGCCGCCTTCAAGAGTATCGGCAAGGCCCAAGCCTTGGCCGACGAGCTGGGGGCCAACGTCGAGAACACTCTGGTGCGAAACCTTCGTGCCGAAAAGCGTGCCGGGGTCGACGTTCGCTACGCCCGCTCCGTTACCCCGAGCCTCGACGCCTACCGCCAGGCCGAGAAGCCCGCGCAGCTGAAGCGCGACCAGCGGCTGGTCGATGGGTGGTTGAGCAAACTGGGGCTGGATTCGCAGGTCGAGAGCCTAACTACAGATAGCGTGCAGAAGGTGGTCGATGTCCGCAACGCGATCACCAACGCCCTGAAGCTCCGCGACCCCAAGACCGGCAAGTACGGCATCTGGGTGCGCCCGGACATCGCAGGCAAGGCCCGCAAGGCGCTCATCGGCCACGAGCTGGGCCATGTGGTGTTCCAACAGGCCGCGCATGACATCCCGGCCAAGACCCAGAAGGCGCTGAAAGCCGACTTCGAGAAGTGGCGCAAGCAGTTCGGTGAGACCGCCACGGTCGGTGAGATCAACGCGGCGAAGAAGACCTTAGCCGAGTTGGCCGAGGGGCTGGATAGGAACTCCCACTTCACCCTCGGTGAGTTGTCCCGCGCTGACCGTGAGTACCTGCTCGATTTCGAGGAGTGGTTCGCCGACAACGTCAGCCGCTGGCTGACCACGAAGGCCGAGCCCAAGGGTGCGGTGCAGCAGTTCTTCGATTACGTTGCCGGGCTGCTGCGTGACCTGTTCGGCATCGTCGGCAAGGACGTGCCGGCGAAGAGTGTGGGCCATTTCATGCGCTCGCTGCGCCAAGGACCGGTGAAGCAGGTGCCGAATGAGCTGGAGCTGGCCTTCTCGAAGAGCGTCGAGGACGAACTCCCCGCCGACTTCATCAAGAAGGTCACCGGCAAGAACCCTTTCGGCATCCGCGGCGGCTCCCGTGTGGCAAAGGACGACGAGGGCATAAGCATCCTCCTTTCGATGAACGCGCAGGACCCGTACGGCGAAGCCTTCAACGTGTCGCTGCGCTACGCCTTCGAGTCGGATCTGATGACCCCCAAGGAGAAGGGCATCATCCAGAACGCCTTCGGCCAATCCGCCACAAAGCGCAAACTGTTGCAGCTTGTCGGTGAGCAGCACCCGGATGCGCTGGCCGAGGTCAAGCGCAGCCCCGAGGCGGCTGCCGCCTACGGCTTCCAGTTCTGGCAGGCCGGCGCCATGAAACTCGGGCCGCAGACCGAGAACATCTTCCAGCGCATCGTCGATGCGATCAGCAAAGTGCTGGGTATCGTGCGCGAGCACAAGCAGGCTGAGCAGATCCTCTCCGCTTTCCGCAGCGGTACACTGAACCGTCGCCAGTGGGGCGAGGCGGAGTTTGTGGTCTCGCGCCAAGTGCAGGACACGCTGTTGCAGAAGGCCACGGCCGAGGCCCGCAAGGTGGGCGAGACCGTGGCGCCGTATGCGAGGCGCGTGCTGTCGGTGGACGATCAGCTCCGGGGTACAGACAACCCGTGGCTGACCAAACTCGCCGACCAGTTCCACGTAAAAGTCGGCAGTAGCGGTACTGAAAAAGGAATGCTCGCGGCCCGCGGTGAAAAACGCGCCCGTTTCGAAGAACGCCTGCATGAGATTTTCGACGGCAAGGACAAGGCGTTCGGCAAACGCATGGTCGACATTATGAACGGCCTCGTGGCGCCGCAGACCGACGCCGAGTTGAAGACTCTGAAACGCCTGCACCACTTGCTCGCGGAGATTTACGACTACTCAAAACGTTCCCACGTCAAGCTGGGCTACGCCGCAGCCGAGAAGCCGACCATCGCGAAGGGCAAACTCTACGACGGTTATTACACCCGCGTGTGGGATGTCGATAAGCTCCAGCGTCGTAACGACGAGTTTAAGAAAATGCTCCGGGAGAAGTACCCAGATAAAGTGAAGAGCGGCGAGGCCGCTCAGTCTATCTACCAGCGGCTGGTCGAGAACTACGGCGACACTGAGACCGCCGCCGACGCACTGCTGAATGAATTGTCGGAAGGTCAGGAAGTCGGCGCCGGCACGCCGTGGGCAGCCAGTGCTCAGGAACGGCCGCTCGGGTTCATCAAAAAAGAGGACGCCGCACCGTTTCTCTCCGATGACCTTGGCCTGACCATCTCCACCTACATTTCCCAGCAGGTGAAGCGGGCCGAGTACACCCGGCGTTTCGGTCGCAACGTACCAGGGGCTATGCCCTTCGAGACCTACCTAGAGAAGGCAGCGGCAACCGGCGCCAGCGAGAAGGACCTCGCGATGGCCCGCAAGGGCATGAAGGGTCTGATGGGCACACTAGGCTCGGACATCAGCCCGACGCTGCACCGGGCGCAGGGTGCGCTGATGGTGGTGCAGAACTACGCAGTGCTGGGTCTCTCCACACTGACTTCCCTGACCGACCCGCTTGGAATCCTGGTGCGTGGTGGTGACCTTGGCACGGCATGGGAAGGCTGGAAGGCCGGGGTGAAGGAAGTCAAGGCGGCATTCGGCAAAGAGGGCAAGAGTGAACTGGTGAAGCTCGCCGAGGGGCTCGGCACCGTGGAGCTACACGGCCTGCAGGAGGCGCTCGGCTACGAGTACGGGGGCTACTACGTCACTGGGGATGCCAAGAAATGGAACGACCGTCTGTTCCGTTGGAACGGTCTGCAGGGCTGGACGCGCATCACTCGTCTCATGGCGCTGCAATCCGGGCAGCAGTTTCTCGCCAAACACAAAACGAAGCCCACCAAGCACTCCGAGCGCTGGCTCGATGAGCTTAACCTCACCGCCGATGACATCAAGCTCGACAAAGATGGGAAGCTGGTGGTGCTCTCGCACGCCGAGCGCATGAAGCTGCGTGATGAGCCCGACGGCAAGGCGGAGTTCGAGCGTGACGAGCGCATCCGCGCCGCTTTGAACCGCTTTGTCGATGAGTCGATCCTCCGGCCTAACGCCGCGCAGCGGCCCATCTGGGCGAGCGATCCGCACTGGATGTTGGTGTTCCACCTGAAGGCGTTCATCTACTCGTTCCACGACCGCATTCTGAAGCGGGTGAACAACGAGCTGATGGAGGGCAACCTCAAGCCACTGCTGCACCTGCAGGCGTATATCCCGGCGATGGTGGCAATCGAGATGCTGCGTGATGGCATCCAGGGGGACGGAGACGACAAGGACGACTGGGGATTCTGGGACTGGGCCAGCCATGGCGCTGAGCGGGCGGGGCTCTACGGCCTTACGCAGTTCGGCATGGATGCGATGAAGGATGTTGAGTACGGGAACCCGTTCGGTATCTCGCTGGCAGGCCCCTCGGCTGAGCACGCATGGACGCTCGCCGATGACGGGGTGCTGGAGTTCGTCGAGCGGGGCACACCGGCACAGAACATCTGGGAAGATTGGGGAGATCAGGAGTGAGTACACCGGAAGTGCATGAACTGGACAAGAGGATAACCGTGATAGAACACGCCGCGGAGGAGCAGGCACAGTCTCTCAGGGAGATAGCTACCGAGCTACACCGGGCTAATGACGAGCTGTCGAAAACGACCACCCGCCTCGCGTCGATCTCCCATGAGGACCACTCCCGCCACCACGCATTGTGGGAGGAGGAGTTGCAGGCGAAGAAAGCTCGGCGCCAGTTCTGGCAGTCGGTCGCGCAAAGGGTTGCCTCGGGCGGGATCTGGGCAGCCATCACTGCCGTCGGCGCGGTCATCTGGTGGGCTGCGACGCACTATTTCAAAACGACGTAGCGGAAGGGTTATGTTGAAAAGTATCGAAGTTTCAGAGATAGCCAACGGAGGGTGACATGGCCGATTTCGAACCGGCTTTTCAGCGCATGATGCGCAACGAAGGGGGCTTCAAGCTCCACAAGGTCGAAGGAGACCGTGGGGGTATGACCTTCGCCGGCATAGCTCGCAAATTCCACCCGGGCTGGGAAGGGTGGAAGCTACTTGACCGTGGGGACACCGAGAACCCGCAGCTGACCATGATGGTTCGGCGTTTCTACGACGCGAAGTTCTGGGATCTCATAGGTGGAGATGACATAAAGGATCAGCGCATTGCTGAGACCCTGTTTGACTTCGCCGTGAACGCCGGGCACCGGACGGCGATCAAGCTCGCTCAGATCGCAAGCGGGTCCACCCCCGACGGTATCCTTGGACCCAATACCCTGCGGGCGTTGAACGGTGTGGACCCGGAGGAGTTCGAGTTGAAGTATGCGCTGGCCAAAGTCGCCAGGTACGCAGAAATCTGCAACCGTGACCGGAGCCAGTCGAAGTTTTTGCTGGGGTGGTTGAACCGCACGTTGAAGGGGGTGGCGTCGTGAACTTGCTTGGGATTGGAGACATCGTCGAAGAAGTCGGCTCTGTCGCTGACGATCTATTCACGTCGGACGAAGAGCGGCTCAACGCTGCGCTGAAGGACAAGACCATCGACGCTGATCTCCAGAAAGGGCAGATGGAGGTCAACAAGGCCGAGGCGAAACACAAGTCGATTTTCGTGGCAGGGTGGCGTCCGTTCATCGGTTGGGTCGGTGGTGCGGCCTTGGCGTACCAGTTCATCGTGTACCCGTTTCTGATCTGGGTATGGGCTGTGGCCCAGGCCAAAGGTTGGGTCCCGCAGGACCTCTCACCACCCCCTATGCTCGACACGGGGGCGCTATTCTCCGTGGTCACGGGGATGCTGGGCATTGGCGCCATGCGCTCGCACGATAAGCGAAAAGGTGTACAGACAGATTCGCTGGGGGTTGCGAAATAAATTCTACCCTGTACCATACGCGCTCTCGGGTGGCAGGGTGGCAACCCCGCAGCAGCACCTGCTAACCACTGAAAGTGGTCAAAACGGTTGCCAAAAACCCTAACCCCATGATTTAGAAGGTTGGCAGCGGCCTGCAAAGCCGTGTACAGCGGTTCGATTCCGCTCCCAGCCTCCATACAGGAAGTGGTTGTTCGAGAAAAAGCGGGAATAGCTCAGCTGGTAGAGCACAACCTTGCCAAGGTTGGGGTCGCGAGTTCGAATCTCGTTTCCCGCTCCAATTTGAAAACCCCGGCCCCGAGCCGGGGTTTTTTGTTTACGCCTGGCGATAACCTCCCTTTTTGCACCATCGTTGGGTAGAATCGCAAGCAATCCCGCCGCCCGGGTGGCGAAATTGGTAGACGCAAGGGACTTAAAATCCCTCGGGGGCAACCCCGTGCCGGTTCGAGTCCGGCCCCGGGCACCATATTTAAATCCAGCAACATCCATTCACGCCTACAGGTAGTAGCAAAGACAAGGGATGCAGCCGGTTTAGCGTCCGGCGTCGTCTAGCACGGTCTACTTGAATCCAGGGGTACATAGGGGTATTTTTTGGGGTATTCCCTAGTCGGCGTAAAGGATGTACCCCAAGCCATGCCTCTGACCAATCTAGCCGCCCGCCAAGCCAAGCCCGCGGAAAAGCCCCGGAAGTTCTTTGACGGAAAAGGTCTATTCCTACTGGTACACCCCAACGGCTCCAAATACTGGCGGCTGAAGTACCGATATGCCGGCAAAGAGAAGTTGATGGGGCTAGGCGTTTACCCGGAGGTGTCCCTTGCCGAAGCGAGAGAACGCCGGGATGAGGCCCGGAAGGTACTGGCTGGCGGGAACGATCCTTCTCAGGAGCGGAAGCTCCAGAAGCGCCAGCAGAAGACGCTGGCGGCGAATTCGTTCGAAGTGCTAGCGAAGGAGTGGCATAAGCAGCAGAAGGAGCGGTGGACAGAAAGCCATGCGGAAAGAATCCTCCAATCGCTGCAGAAGGACGTATTCCCTTCGCTGGGGCGCCGCCCTGTCGCTGAAATCACTGCCCCTGAGGTTTTGGAGGTGATTCGTGCCGTTGAGCGTAGGGGTGCTTTGGACGTGGCCTCTCGTGTCCTTCAGAGGACAGGCTCCGTATTCCGGTACGCTATCCAGACCGGCCGGGCCGAGTACAACCCCTGTTCTGACCTTAAAGGTGCGCTAAAGACCCGCAGGGTAGTGCATCGGGCAGCATTGCCGAGGGAAGAGCTGCCGGAGTTTCTAACGAAGCTCGAGGCTTACGACGGTCAACCTCTTACAAAACTTGCTCGGCTAATCCTCCTCACGTTCGTTCGCTCCAATGAGCTCCGGGGCGCCCGCTGGGATGAGTTTGACTTGGATGCTGCGCAATGGCGGGTTCCGGCCGAGCGCATGAAGATGAGCGCTCCTCATCTGGTCCCGCTTTCCACGCAAGCGATCGAAGTCATTGAGGAGATACGCCCCTTGACTGGTCGTTTTGATCTGGTGTTTCCCAGCCAGAACAGCCCTTTCAAATGCATGAGCGAAAACACTCTCCTTTATGCCCTCTACCGCATGGGGTATCACAAGCGGGCTACTGTACATGGATTCCGGGCTCTGGCGTCTACGGTTCTCAACGAGAGCGGCTACAAGCCGGACGTTATCGAGCGGCAGCTTGCACATATCGAGCGGAACAAAGTCCGAGCGGCGTACCATCGGTCAGAGTACGTGCAAGAGCGCACGGATATGATGCAGGCTTGGGCCGACTACCTGGATGCCGTCAAATCAGGCGCAAAGGTAATTCCCTTTGCATCGAAGGCTGTTGGCTGAACGACTTCTCAGGCGTCATGGTCTCCCGGAAAACACGATGAACGAAAAAGAGATAGCTGAAGCTTCTTCCTTTGCGCTCGTTGAGCTAGCACTCAAAAATCCCGACCATCAACCGAAAGTGGTCGAGACTTTGGTTTCGTGGGCAAACTATGGCCCAGCCGGAGGCGAGATCAGCCAGAGCGCATCAAGAGCGATTTATCGCTTTTTCTCCGAACTGGTTAACATAGAGAGAGAGATTCCCCCCGAAGTGCTGGTTTTCCTGGCCACGCGGTTAGGCAATCTTTCCAAAGTTAGAGCTGACAAAGCAGCCGCTACGCTAGGGCTTACTTCTGGGGAACGCGGGAGAAAGTCATTGCGTTCAACCCAGGAAACGAAAGACAAATACGCTCGCATTGCGTCCTTGGCCGCCTATCTTCGGATGGTCAACGAGCATACTGCTTGGCCGGAAATAGACGAAGATCTCGGAGAGCTTACCGGACTAAGTGACAGGACTATCAGAGAGGCGCGTTCGTCGACCCCCGCTCAAAACCTAGAATCGATAGCTAATGAGCATGAATTTAGGCAGAAGTTAAATCTCTTCGCCAAAATGTATTCTCGAAAAGAAAGCGGAAGCTAAACATCTAACTCCCTTCCTTCAAGTAGCCCCGCCCTCCCCATAGCATCGTCCCCAGCAGTCCGGAAACCACCGGACGCCGCCAACGTAAACCGTTAGGAGGAAAAATGGGACGATCACTTCTTCGACTTGAGCCTGCACGAACCCGCTTTGGGCGGTCCCGATCTGCATGGTATGACGACATCGCTCAAGGCCTGATGGTACCGCCGGTTCACCTCGGGCCGAGGTGTTCGGTGTGGCCCGATGACGAGCTGGACGCACTCATGGCCGCACGGATAGCCGGTCGCACGGACGCCGAGATTCGGAACTTAGTGGCCGACTTGGTTGCAGCCAGGAAGCAGGCCGACAAGGCAGCAGCCTAAGGAGGGGACATGGAAGCCACAAACGAAAACGCCGCCATCCCGGACCAGGGGATGACGACGGCCAAGCGAAGCTCTAACACCAACAGTATCGCTTATGCTCCCTCTCTTGCCAAGCAGCGCGCCATGATTCTGGCGGCCTTGAGAGCAGCGGCCTCGAACGGGCGCACCACCATCGACCTACGACACCGAACGGGGGTAATGCATCCAGCCGCCCGAGTCATGGAGCTTCGCCAGTCCGGTTACGAAATCCAGACCCGCTGGGATCAAGACCGTACACCTGACGGAGTATCTCACCGAGTCGCTAGGTACGTACTGGTCAAGGAAGCCGGGGGTGCCGCATGAATCCGAAAATATGGAGCGATCTCCCTCGCGGTATTCGCATGAAGTTCCTTAGGGTGTCCGCCACAAAGGCGCTGACGGAAGAAGGCCGGGCGATAGCAAAACGCGAGTATCGCCAGGCCTTCTATCGCGGGCGCCTAGGGGATCGGTATTTGGAAAACATGCGCCGAATGCTCGACGACGAACCGGCGATGCCGCTTAAGGCAACGGAGGTGGCATGAACACGGATATCCGGATATCGGCGTCTTTCCCAGCCCACCCAAAGACCCGCAAGCTCTCTCGGCGCCTTGGTGCGCCGGGGGTGCTCTCCCTGGTCTATCTGTGGTTGTTCGTGGGTCAGAACCGGCCGGACGGTGACCTATACGGTCTTGACGCGGAAGACGTTGCCTTAGCTTCCCAGTGGGAAGGAGAGCCCGAGGAGTTCGTTTCCACCCTGGAAAAAGTCGGGTTCTTGGAACGAACCGACTCGGGTTTAGTCGTCCATGACTGGGCCGAAAACAATCCATGGGCGGCCGGCGCAAAGGAGCGTTCGGAACGAGCGAAGAGGGCAGCCGAAGCTCGGTGGCGACAAAAGGAAAATGGGAAAGAAATGCCCGCCGAATGCGCCGCGCATGCACCCGGCATGCAAGCCGCACAAAACGGCAATGCCCCATCTCCTCTCCTTTCCTCTCCGTCTCCAACAGAGATTTCTTCACCTGGCGGTGAAGAACGCTCCTATATCACGAAGCGGAAGAGAAAGCTGAAGGGGAAGCAGCTGGATTGGTTCGAAGAGTTCTGGAATGCCTTTGCTTACAAAGAAGGCCGGGCACCTGCAGCCGATGTATGGCTAGACCAAAAGATTACGGCAGACCTTGTGCCCGTTATCGTCGAAAAGGCAGCGGCTGAGGCTCGGCGCCGCCCCGACCTCCTGAAAGCAGGCCGAACCCCCAAAATGGCGCAGGGATGGCTTTCCGAACGTCGATGGGAGGATGAAGCCGGGCAAGTTGTCCAGTTCGCCCAGCGCGAACCTCTGCGGGTTCAGGAGGCCGATTACTGATGGCCGGCGAACTCTACACCGTCGACGCAGAACAGGCAGTTCTCGGGGGCCTGATGCTCGACAACGACGCCTGGGAGCGCTTGGCCGGACGAATCAGCGAGGCCGACTTCTTCAGTCGCGATCACCGGTTCATCTTTCGGGCTATCGCTCATCTCGCTGGCGATGACCAACCACGCGACGCCGTGACTATTGCCGAGCACCTGGACAACTCTGGCGACCTAGAGAAGCTCGGAGGGATGGGATATTTGGCCACGCTGGCCAGCAACATTCCCAGTGCAGCCAATATTGAAACTCACGCCCGAATAGTCCGCGACCGGTCTGAGCGCCGCCGCATAGCCGAGAATCTTCGGGAGATGCTCGATACCCTGCCTTCAGCAGAGAGCGCCTCAGAAGCCTTGGCCGACGCTCAGGCTCGCCTTGAGGCGATCGCCGTGGCCAGCAATGGAAAAGCTGCCAACTGGTCCACAGTCCTCCAGGCCGGCTTGGAAGCCATCGATGAAGCAGCCGCTAGGCGACAGCGTGGCGGAACCGTGGGTGTACCGACTGGGCTCCCCACCCTTGATGCCCGGACCGGCGGGATTCACGGGCCGCGGCTTTGGGTAGCGGCTGCCCGCCCAAGCATCGGGAAAAGTGCACTCACTCTGCAGATCGCATTGCATGCTGCATCCCGGGGGCATCGGGCCGGCATCCTATCTCTCGAAATGGGCATCGACGAAATCGCTCAACGGGCTCTCGCCAATCGACTTGGCCTCAACCTAACGAAGCTAGCGCAAGGGCATGACCAGGAGCTCACGGCGGCAGCGAAAGGCTCTGGCAAGCTCTCAAAGTTTGGCCTCTTCATTGATGATGACTCCTACACGTTAGGGGCGATTGTCTCCCGAATAACCGAATGGCGCCGGCGAGAAAGCATCGACTTCGCCATCGTTGACCATATCGGGTTGATCGAAGGAGAGGAGACCGCTTCCCGCGTCGACCATTTGGGCAAAGTCTCTCGAACGCTGAAAAAGCTGGCAAAGCGCCTGGATATGCCGATAGTCGCCGTTTCACAGCTGAATAGGGGCGTGGAAAAAGAGAAGCGACTCCCCAAATTATCAGACCTCCGCGACAGCGGAAACATCGAACAGGACGCGGATATTTGCCTGTTCCTGCATTGCGAAGAAGCCGACGAGGAACGTCCGGAGAAGCGGATGAAGGTTGGGCTTTTGAAAAATCGTGGTGGAGTTCGTGGCTGGTTACCAAGGGACTTCATCTTCGAAGGGCGGACCCAGCGGTTCCGCGAACTCACTATTGCAGACACAGGGGTAGCAGCATGAAAAGCAAGCCTATCCAGGAGGAACTATGAGCGGTCCATTTATTACTGCAGCTGTTCAGTTTGTCGCTGGCGCTTACTCAGCGAAGTCAGCGATCGAAGGACTAAATGAGGGAAACATTGCAAAAGCAGTAATGGGGGGAGTCGGCGCTTATGCCGCATTTTCCGGCCTAGGCACCACGACGGCTAACGCCGCGCAGGGGGCCGGAGCGCAGGAGGCCTTACAGGCCGGCATGGGCTCCGAGGCGGCAAGCTCAGCAGCAAATGAGAGCATGGTTCAAAACCTTCTAGGGTCGGCTGGGGAAGTCGGCAGCGGCTTTGAGATGGCCGGCGATACCCTGGGGACGACCGCCAGCGGAGGCCTAGGCGTAACTACAGGAATGGAGAGCGCGAGTGAAGGGTTGGGCAATATGGCCGCATCCGGCGGTTTTGAAACGGCAACCATTGGCAAAGAGAGCACTGGAATTCTCGGTAATGCGGGCCCGTTTGCTGCCAAAGAGTCCGGATTGTTGAGCCAAGTTGGAGACATTTGGGGTGGCATGGACCCGATAACCAAGTACGGCGCAATGCAACTCGGGGGCGGCATGCTCAAAGGGCACGCGCAGGAAGAACTTCTCGAGAAGAAGTGGGATCGGGAAGAGCGCTTGGATGATGAGGAGCGGAGACGCAAAGGCTACACGCCCAACACACAACAGCTCCTTTCCAATTACAAATATATCCCAGGAACCGGCTGGAGAGCGGTAAACAAAAGTTAGTCACATGTGGGGAGGTAAGAAATGGACTCGAAGGGCAGGCAGGCCAACCCAAGATGTCGAACCCAGCGATTGAACGGGCGGTATCGGGAATTGGCTCCTCATTTGGGCATAGGCTTTCGTGAGCCGGACCGGTTGATAGTTTGATGGCAAAAGAATTTTTCACGGAAAAGGAAGTGCGGGAGCTGCTGGTTGATATGGCATATAGCGCGGCAACAGTCGCCAAGCAGATTCGACTGGCACGAATGGCAGCCGAGGGGCTGCGGGCGCGAAGCAAGGACGTTGAGGTGCTTTGCGAACACATGGAGCATATTTATGAACTGATTCGTCATCAGGACCGGAAATTGAGCGACGTGTACGACGTATTCGACGCCCAAGTAAAAGAAGGCGAGCAGGCAAATATCCATTGAAATTACAGGGCCCGGAGCGATGAAAGGTCTTGGCGAGGGTACGGCCGGTAACGGCGAATTCGGATATGGGCAATAGCGATGCACTATGACATTTTTCGGCACGACGGGGACTTGGCAGAGAACCCGGCCACACGCACGGCGAAACTCGCCCGACTGCGGAGGCCTTGAAAATGCAACGGGCAATCGGGAAACCAAACACGGCGGAGGCCATACGCCTCCTGCAGATGGCCCGGAAGACAGCAGAACAGGCGACAGCCTATCGGAAACAGGCCGGCCGTCTCATTGCCGGAATGGAGTTGTCGGAGCGCCGAAAGGTTGCGGAGGGGACCGAGGTTTCCCTGGAAACCCTGGACATGCTGACCGGGCTGACATGAGGAGGAGATCAAACAATGCCGGGCCGAAAGAAGATCATATGCGGCACCCTCACAAACAAGGGCACCCCCTGCCAGTGCAAGGCGCTTGGTAATGGATTTTGCCGCTATCACGGTGGCGAAGGTGTTGTCGTCGAAGACCAGAAGAGGGCGGTGCGGGCAAGGGGGAGGCTGACACGGGAAACCGACCAGTGGCTTCGGGAGCAAGGCTTCTGGCTAGATACGCACGGGCGCGCGTAAGCGCGTAGTGAGGTTCGGCGCCTGAAGATTTTGGGACTGAGAAAAACTGAGTTGGCGGGCAAGCGAATTTCTTCAGTCCATCGCGCACGCCCGCGCACATGTTGGGGTTCGGAGTGAGCGCACTCCCAAATGGAATTTTCGGAGTCCACCTTGGCCCGAATCAGAGCGGGGACAGAAACATGAGAAGAAAGGTTTTTTGCGGGGCCCGGGCAAAGAGCACCGGCAAGCCGTGTCAGGCAAAGGCACTGGCCAACGGTCGTTGCCGGCTGCACGGTGGCCTTTCCACTGGCCCGCGAACTGAAGCGGGGAAGAGCCGGGCGCTTGGAAACCTCCTGCAGTTTCAGCAGAAGGAAACCGCATGAAGCGCCTTTCTGTTGCCTATCCGGCCCTCCTGATCGTTGGTGGCATAGTGCTTATCCAGTACCACGCCGTCGCTTTCTGGAGCGAAGCTGTCGGCCCGGCCACCGGCTGGGCTTGGTCGATTCTCTTGGAACTGATCGCCCTCTGGTTGTGGTACCAACCGAAAACCCGTCTGTTGGCATTCATGGCGACGGCCCTCGTTCTCTCTGGGCCTCTTTACGGAGTTACCGCCCCCATAGCGAAGCAATACAGCCTAACAGCGTCACAGAAAGCCTCAGAGCCCGAGAGGGTAGCTTTGCTCCGGGAGGCAATCGCCAGCGAGAGGCGGGCCTTACAAACCTTTCTGACGAATTCTCAACAGCGGTCGGGATGGTTGCCGGCCATTCAGCGGGCCCGGGCTGAGTTGTCAGAGCGGCGGGCAGAACTGAATTCCCTTCTGACCCCGAGAAGGCAGCCGCTGCCTATACAGCAGGCGACGATAATGGTCCTGCAGGCTGTTGCCCTCACGCTTGTTCAGATTTCCAACGTCTTGGCGATCACCACTATTGCAGATAGCCAGAGGGAAACACCCAAGGGCAAGGCGCGGAAACAGAAGGGTCAGCGCAAGGAAGCACGGGCCTCGGCGAGATCAACGGCCACAAGGAATCCCAAAGTGGCGCAGGTACAAACCGCGCTTCGCCGGCACCTGGAGGGGGAAGGGATTAGTGCCCGTGCCTTCGCCAACCGCCACGGCTTTACGCCGCGGGATATCTCTCTTGTTTTCCATGACCAGGAGAATCGGACGGCCGGAAAGCGAACGGCGCCCGAGAAGGTATTCGACCAGCTTTCGACCCTTCTGCTCGAGGAGGCCGCATGAGCACGCCAGAACTGCGGAAAATCTGGCGCCGGTACTGGGAGGAGGTCGCCAAAGGCCTCGATGCGCTGCGGCGGGCCGAGGAGGAATATGAAGCCACCTTCGAGAAATGGCGGAAATCCCCTCTCGGAATTCCCCGACCGGTGCCGCCTCGCCTGGACCCGTGGCCCGAGTTCCCTGATGAGTGCCGGGGCATGATGTGCGGCGCCCAAACCCGCCAGGGGCATTTATGCCGGCAGACCAACCTCTACCCGAATGGCCGGTGTAAGTTTCATGGGGGTGCCAGTACTGGGCCAGTCACTCAGAAGGGGAAGCGCAAGGCTGCCAGGAACGGTTTCAAGCGGAGCCCATGAAGAGTTAACAGACATTGAATGGTGGCCCCTAGAGGCCTGAAAAAATCTACGAGCCAGACGGAGGAAGAACAGATGAGCGACGAGTCGAGCCTGGAACAATTTGCTACCGACAGCGACAAGGGAATCCTCGGCAAGAGTGGAAGGTACTACCCGACGTGGCGGGAGATCGCAGAATCTTCGATTTTCACGGGGCTCGATGAGAAGGCGCGAACAGAAGTCCGGGACACATGGTTTGAGGAAGTTGTCGCCCCCCGTGTGTCACCCGACCAACTCAACGCCGTCCGCACTGAGATTGAGGAGAAAACACTGCTCACGTTGCGCACCCCTGAGCCTTGGCGCCTCTTCCAAGCCGGTGGGCAGGTTTCCTCTGCGCCAGACGTGGGCCTTCTGGCTCGGGGAGCCCTTAGTCTGAACGCCCCTGGCGGTTACGGCCTAGATGCCGCTGGAGAGGGAAGTTACCGTTTTGAGCGCACTTCGGACAGCGTAAACCCGGTGACCGATGCGGAGTTGACGGAGGCCCGGTTAAGGACACCAGCCGGCATGGCGGCAATCACCAACGAGCCGCAGCGGTACGGGTTTCAGCGGAATGTCGGCCGGGGCTTACTGTCGGCCGGTCTCGACGTTGGGGATCAATCTGTAGATGTTGTGGGACCGTTCGGTCATATGCCCTTGGCTGACTCGCCCGAAATCACCGGCGCCGGTGTGTCATGGGAGCGTGGAGATACCCGACTCAATGCGGGGGTGCGTCGGGTGGATAACGAACCGTTCTGGTATGCGGGCCTTAGAACAAAGTGGTGAGCCGATTCATTTCTGGATGCGAAGCCCATGAGGTGTTAACAAATGTTGACTCTTAAACCCTCCACGGGCAAAGCCCGAAGCCCATGGACGCCTCAGAAAACCTCAGTTCCTGGACCTTCCGAACTGAATAAAACCGCCTCTTCCAATATCTCGATAAACCCGCCCCGACTGAAGCCTCCAGAGCGGCGGGCGAACGTCTTGACATACATCGCAGGCTATGGCTCTATGTGTATGCCTAGGCATACAATTAAAAGGGCGGTAATGGGAGAAAAAGAAATCAAAAGGTTGACGCTTCGAGTGGAACCGGAACTGCATCGCAAATGGAAGGCATTAGCCGCTGAACGCGGCAAAACCATGGTGGAGGTCCTGAGAGCCTGTATCGAAGCCGGATATCAAGAAACGAGGATGAAGAAAAAGTAAGCGGGGGCGGCAGGTGCGGCAACACCAACCGACCCCTTCCCACAAACAACCTGAGTAGAGGTTGATTATGAGCGAAACAGATCTTAACACCCAAACGGAAGCACATGGGGAACCAAAGCAACAACCAAGGAGACGAGGCATGCTCACCAACGAAATGCTCCAGGAACGCACAAACCAAATCCCGCCTTCTGGGTTCGACCCGAAGGGACCGCCCCCTAGCGCAAAAACAGCTAATCGGGGGCGCGGCCAGTTTTTTGTAATCACTACCGACAGAGTTCCTGAGCCGCTCCGGAAAGGTGACATGATCACCGTTGAGCCGGTCGATGTCGCACACCACGGTGACATAGTTGTGGTAGAAGTGACTGGCCAGCGGATATTCCTTCGATGCACAGAAGATAGGTACGACACCGAGCATTGCCGACTGATCGGGAAAGTGGTGTCCTATTCTCGCGGTCTATAGTCTCGCGAGCCCCGCAGCGGTCCGGCCTGGCGGGCGTTCTTGCTCGCCAGGAACCTTCTCAGGTATGTTGCCAGTAGGATTCGCTAAGGATGAGCCAAAGGCATGCATCAGTTCCGGATTTCCTGGAAACTCTCCGCCCACCTGCTTCTCGGTTTTCTTTTTGTATTCAGTCTGACTGGATGCGCTCACTTCCACGGGAATTGGGCCCTCCAGCATTACAAAAAGGGGGAATACAGTGAGGCTTTAGCCAAAGCAGAACTCGGAGTTCAGCAGGGCTGATTCTTGGGCTCAGTTCATTAAAGGCCTGCTTTATGAGAAAGGTCTGGGTGATGTTGCCAAAAACGAAAAGGTAGCAATTCACTATTATCGCCTTGCCGCCAAACAGAACCACCTGAGCGCAATGAATAATCTTGCGCTGATATACAAGCGTCACGGTTTGGACAAGCCGGCCCGCCAGCTCCTCACTCACGCTGCCCGCTGGAATAATCGGGTAGCCATGGACAACCTGGAGTACTTCGGGTGGCCCGTTCCCTACCCTGATCTCTTTATGCGCCAGCAAGCGGGCGAATTGGTTGGGATGCTCGGGATTATCGCCATCATGGAAGGAATCGACTCCGCACCCCAGTCCTCATTTGTCGACAAGGAACTACATGCCCCCCTCAGAACGCAATCTGCTCCGGCGCAACCAGCTGTACAAAGATATAGTTCAGGGTGTCTCGGTAATGGTGACTGCGATCCTGGCCAGACTTGCTTTATCACCCAGCTGTCCGCTCCCTACGGGAAGTGCATTGATCTAGTGGACCGAGACGGCATGCCGGTGATTCCAGGCAGCAATGTCGCACCGGTAAGAGATTTCCAGTGTTCCGGTGATAGTGAGTGCCCAGCAGGGTTTAGGTGCCAGCCATTTGACGATCCAGTTAGGGGATTCTGTACCCGATAAAACTAGATGAATGGGATTCGAAGATGAAGGACAGCGAAACGAACGCGCCGCCCGCGGAAAAACCCCGCCGGAGTTTCTTCAGCAATTGGAGCCGGGCGGACTCGCGGTTGATAGCGCCATCTACCCGGTAGGAGTCGGCGTGGTCAGGATGGGATAGAACGATGGCCGCACCATGCAGGCGGACTACGGCCAGATGGCCCGCCTTGTTCGAAATGACGAGGAGCGCGCACGGCTGGATTCCGCCTTCCGGGATTACAAAGCGGGCCACCGTCGCCGCTATCTCGCAGCACTGAACGCTGATTCGCGGACGATGAGCAGCACGATTGCCGCTAATGTTCGCCCTGGCGGGGGTTTGGCTCCTTGCCTGACCAAAGCAAGATAGGTATTTTGGCTCGGGATCAAAACAAAATTTCTAAAATGGAGTCACCTCATGAGAAGGATTTTGATTGCTTTCTTGGCGCTTCTGGTCGTCGGCTGCGCGTCCGTGGAGAACAGGCCAAAAGTCATTGAGCAGGCCTATAGCTTCGCTCCATCACCGGGTCAAGCTGGCGTTTACCTCATCCGGGACACCCGGGATGCGCCGTCCTGGGAGCTAGAAGTGACGCTTTGGCAGATCCCAGAGGAGGAAGGTTTCGGCCGAAACTATCCGCTAAAGATGAAGAGCTTTGTGCGAGTGGATGTTCCGCCCGGCCGGTATAGACTAGAGGCTATGCCCGCAACAATGTCGATGTTTGATAACGCCGAGGCGACAGAAGCCGCGCTGGAGGCCGGCAAGGTTTACTACTACCGAATGGCGCCGGCCAGTTCGTTTTCGGGCACGGTGTTTTTTATGGATGAAGTAGAGCCCGAACAAGCCAAGCGCACCATTAAAGGCGAAGAGCTGACCCTGATGATGCGATGATTCGGTCGTTAAGCGGGCCAAAAAGATTCTCGAGCAGTGGATGAAGAAGTAGCCCGCGGCACGCCGGATTTTCCTAGGGCGGCTGCTCAACTGAACCGACCGAAACGCAGAGCACTTACCTTTCTCAGTCCGAAATCCAGGAACTTCCCGCCCGTATTCGCACGAGCGCCCAACGGCGCCAGCTTGCCGCGATGGGGATAAACTCGGTTACGGGCGCAGATGGAAAACTCAGGGTGTTACGAGCCCACCATGACGCCGTTTTGTCGGGCGGGGTAATAAGGAAGCTACCGGGACCCAAATGGCCGAAAGCCGTTCGCCAAAGAAGTGGAACCGAACTGGGACGCTTTGGAGTGAAGAAAGAACCTGTTTTCCCGCCGCGAGTACTGCGGCTTCGCGATGCGCCCAATCGATCGAGGTTCAATACCGAAGTCCGGCCGTATGTGACCGAAGCCCCGATGGGAAAGCAGGGGATCGCCTTTGACCGGCTCGAGTTGGATGCCTGGTGGGAGGAATATAAGAGCTGGCAAGGACGGCAGTCCAAGGGGAAACGTCAAGAGGGCCGGAAAGACGGGGCCAAGGATCGATTTCACAAAGCAGTTGCTTCAGCACGAAAAAGAGGGTCCGACGGTTCCGAAGTAAACTAGGCCCGTTCCACCCTCACCAAAATGCACCATCAAAGGCTCTAGCTACCTTCTTAGAGGGGTATAATTGGGGGTATATAATTACTCGAACTGAATATTATCCCGTAAAATTAGCTAGTTGGTGCCGTTATTTGCGTCCGGCCCCGGCACCATCATAAATTCAACAAGTCAGCGCTGCCGGGTTCAATGCCAGGACCAACGGCCAAAACGTGTACCCCGTGATTGGTCCCCGTTTTGGTCCCCGTTTTAGCGTCGCTTGGATATCTCCCCGCAAACCTCTATCCGTTTTCGACTGCGTGAGATGAACGGGGTTTACGTTAGCGCCAATTAGAGCAGCTCGGGTCTTCGCGCCTGTCCATGTCGTCGATGCACCTTCGAGAAGGTATACCATCGACTAACCTCCGTAGCTCTTGGCTTCCCGGCTTTACTTCAATACGATTGGTCGGCTGCCCACTTAGCAAAAGAAATGAGCCATGAGCACCGATCTCAGGGAAGACACCCCGCCATCCGCTTCCAAGTCCGCCACCATTGAAGACTTCATCGCCCGCTGGGCCGGTGCCGGTGGCTCGGAACGGGCCAATTATCAGCTCTTCCTCACGGAGCTTTGCAGTCTGCTGGGACTGCCCCAACCGGACCCTGCCAGCGACGATACCGAGCAAAACGCCTACGTCTTCGAGCGCCGGGTCGACATCAGCAACCCCGACGGCACCACCAACCGTGGCTACATCGACCTCTATCGCCGAGGGGCTTTCGTGCTGGAAGCCAAGCAGACGGGAAAGGAGCTGGATAGCCAGGGCTGGGACAAGGCGATGCTCAAGGCCCAGAATCAGGCCGACCAGTACGTGCGGGCGCTGCCGGCGGAAGAGGGCCGCCCACCCTTTATCGTTGTCACCGATGTCGGGCGCTCCCTTGAACTCTACTCCGAGTTCACGCGCTCCGGCGGCACCTATGTACCCTTCCCGGACCCCAGCAGTCACCGCATCCGCATCGAGGATCTGCGCGACTCCGCCATCCGCGAGCGCCTGCAACTTTTGTGGCTCGATCCGGATGCACTCGACCCCGGTAAACACGCCGCCCGCGTTACCCGCCAGATCAGCGACAGACTGGCAGAGTTGGCCCGCTCCCTGGAACAGGACGGCTACGAGGTGGAGCGGGTTGCCCACTTTTTGAAGCGCTGCCTGTTCACCATGTTCTGCGAGGACGTGGAACTGCTTCCCAAGGGCAGTTACACCGAGCTGCTGGAAAAACTAAAAGGCCAGCCCGAGCACTTCGCCAACTCCATGCGCGCCCTCTGGGAGACCATGAACAGGGGCGGCTTCGAGGGGCAGTTGATGGCCGAGGTTCAGCGCTTCAACGGGGGCCTGTTCCGGGATATTGACCCCATTCCACTATCGCGAGACCAGATTCAGCTCTTGATCGAGGCGGGCCGCGCCGATTGGCGCTACGTCGAGCCGGCGATCTTCGGTACGCTGCTGGAGCGTGCCCTTGACCCGCGCGAGCGGCACAAGCTCGGTGCTCACTACACACCCCGCGCCTATGTGGAGCGGCTGGTGATGCCGACCCTCATCGAACCCCTGCGGCAGGAGTGGAGCGCGATACAGGTCGCGGCCGAAACCTGGTTGCAACAGGAAAAACCCGACAAGGCCCTGGAGCAGCTTCGGGCGTTTCATTACCGGCTCTGCCAGGTGCGCGTGCTCGACCCGGCCTGTGGCAGCGGCAACTTTCTCTATGTCGCGCTGGAGCACCTCAAGCGGCTGGAGGGTGAAGTCCTCAACCTCATCCGTGATCTCTCCGCCGGCCAGCAGGCCTTCGACACCGAAGGGCTCACGGTCGACCCGCACCAATTCCTCGGCTTGGAGCTCAACCCGCGCGCCGCCGCCATCGCCGAGGTGGTGCTCTGGATCGGCTACCTTCAGTGGCACTATCGACTTTATGGCAAGCTCAACCTCCCCGAGCCCATCCTGCGCGACTTTCATAATATCGAGTACCGCGACGCGCTGGTCGAATACGACGGTCGCGAACCGATGCTTGGTAATGACGGCGAGCCCGTCACCATTTGGGACGGCATCAGCTACAAGACGAGCCCGATCACGGGGGAGCTAATCCCCGATGAGGACCAGCGCATACCCGTCTACCGCTACATTAACCCGTGCAAAGCCGAGTGGCCGGAGGCGGATTTCATCGTGGGGAATCCACCGTTTATCGGCGCCTCCACCATGCGCCGCGCCCTGGGCGACGGCTATGTCGACGCCGTACGCGATACCTACAAAGGCTGAAGAATCCCCACGAATTACAGAGCCAACTGATTGACTAACAAGGAAATAGGGGTGGACATGCATCTCTGGGCATGATCTTCTTGCGGTTGCGAAACGAAAGAAGCCAGCCGTAAGGAGATAGAGATGCACGCCACCGACCTGATTGAGGCAAATTTTGGAGCCGAGTGTCAAGCAATGCACAAGGTTCGGTTCTCGGCTGTGCAAGCCGGAATCGAGGCGGCACTTGTCGGCAAGTGCGTCTCGGTCACAGGTCTGGGGCGACGTTCACCCCGGCCTGTGACAGAGAAGGCATCGATAAAGCAGATGGACAGGCTGATCGGCAACCCGCATTTGGGGCGCGAGGCGCCAATGCTTTATCGGGCCATGGCGCACTGGAGCATCGGCCAGGCAGAGCGTCCTTTAGTGTTAATCGATTGGTCTCCGGTATCGCACGACGAGAAATTCCACGTTTTGCGCGCCTCCATTCCAGCGGGAGGACGAGGCAAGACGCTTTACCAGGAGGTCCATCCGCAATCGCAGTGTGGGAATCGGGATGTCCAATCAAATTTCCTCAGAACGCTGGCGCAAGTGGTACCCGAGCATTGCCGTCCCATTTTTGTCACCGATGCCGGTTTCAAGAACCCCTGGTTCCGAGCGGTCGAGGCGATGGGGTGGGACTGGATTGGGCGCATTCGCGGGACTGTCCAAGTCGCTCGTTCCGAAGAAGATAAGTGGTTGAGTGCCAAGCTCCTTGGGTATTTGCTTGAGAGCGACGAGCGCACATTTATGGGCGAATTTTCCTTGGCCAAGAGTTCACCGCTGAGCTGCGCGATTTATGGACTTCGTAAGCCGCCCAAGGGCCGCGTCGACAGGAATAAAAAGGGTCGCCGTTCTCAGGCTGGAAAGAGTCGTGAGAATGCCGCCCGAGAGCGCGAGCCCTGGGTCATTGCAACATCCCTCTCCGGCAGCTCGGCAATCACCGATGAGGTCATTGCTGCCTATGCCAAGCGCATGCAAATCGAAGAGGCATTCCGCGATACCAAGGACGAATACTACGGCCTGGGCCTGAACCGCTCGCGCTCTCGTTCAGCCGAACGTTTTGACGTGCTGCTGCTCATCAACGCACTGGCACTGTTCGTTGCATGGCTGTTCGGAAAGGTAGCGGAGCAGCACGAAGTCCACTTCCACTATCAAGCCAACACGATCCGTACCCGCCGGGTTTTGTCATTCGTCTTTTTGGGCCTGCGCGTACTGGATCGCAGACCACTAGCGTTCGGAGAGGCCGATGTTGCTCAGGCCCGTAGGGATTTGGCCTCGGAGATCCAGCCGAGCACTCCGCTATGAAATTCGTGGGGATCCTTCAGCTACAAAGGCGTCGTCCCGGATTCCGCCGACTTCGTTATGTATTGGTGGCACATCGCGGCGGAAAAGGTACGCAAGGGTGAGGCGAGGCGTTTCGGTTTCATCACCACCAACAGCCTCAAGCAGACCTTCAACCGGCGCGTGCTGGAGCCGCACCTGAATGATACGAAAAAACCGCTTTCGCTGGTTTTTGCGATTCCCGACCACCCGTGGGTGGACAGTACCGACGGAGCGGCGGTGCGGATCGCGATGACTGTCGGCGCCGCGGGCGAGCAGCCGGGGCAGTTGCGGCAGGTGGTGCATGAAGCAGAAGGAGAGGAGGCGCGCAGCGTCCGACTCGAACGGCGCGAGGGCAAGCTGTTTGCTGACCTCACTACTGGCGCCAATGTGGCCGGTGCGGCTTCACTTGCCGCCAACGGAAACATCAGTTCTCCAGGGGTAAAACTCCACGGTGCCGGTTTCATTGTTAGCGCCGAAGAAGCTGTGGACCTGGGCTATGGGAGCTACCCGGAACTGGAACAGGTGATACGGGACTATCGAAACGGCCGGGATCTCACCCAGACGCCGCGAGGAGTGAAGGTCATCGACCTTTTCGGTCTTGAGTCGGGCGAAGTGCGAAACCGTTATCCTGCGGTCTATCAGTGGGTACTGGAACGGGTAAAGCCCGAACGGGATCAAAACAAACGGGCGACTTACCGCGAAAACTGGTGGATTTTCGGTGAACCGCGCCGTGAGTGGCGCGCCATGTCGGCCGGGCTTAGTCGCTACATCGCGACGGTGGAAACCACCAAGCACCGCGTTTTTACTTTTCTGGATGCGTCGATTCTTCCCGATAACATGCTGGTGAATATCGCTAGCGATGACGGAGCGTATATGGGTATCCTCTCCAGTCGTATCCATGCGCTCTGGGCTTTGGCAGCAGGGGGAGGCTGGGGATGGGGAACGATGCTCGATACAACAAAACCCGCTGCTTCGAAACCTTCCCCTTTCCGGATATGACCGAAGGGCAAGCCGCCCGAATCCGCGAACTGGCCGAACAACTGGACGCCCACCGCAAGCGCCAGCAGGCCGAACACCCGGACCTGACCCTCACCGGTATGTACAACGCGCTGGAGAAGATCCGTGCCGAAGAGCCGCTGACCCAAAAGGAACAGACGATCCACCAGCAGGGACTCGTCTCCCTCCTGCGTGAACTGCACGACGATCTGGACCTCGCTGTGTTTGCCGCCTACGGCTGGGACGATCTCGCCGAGGTTCTGGTCGGCCGTCCCGGTGCGACAACGCCGCTGCCTGATAAGCCGACCGAGCAGGCCGAGGCGGAAGAGGCACTGCTGAGTCGCCTGGTGGAACTCAACCGCGAACGCGCCGCCGAAGAGGCCCAGGGCCACGTCCGCTGGCTGCGGCCCGACTACCAGGCCCCCGAAAGCGATCAGACCGAGGCCGAATTCAAGGCCGATAAGACGGCTGCGCCGGATCAGGCGGCCGCGCCCGTAAAGAAACCAACTTGGCCCAAGGACATCCCCGCTCAGGTCGAGGCGGTCCGCCGGCTGTTGGAGATCGGCCCTCAAACGACCGAGGCTATAGCCACCCACTTCAAGCGAAAACCGCTCAAGGGCGTGACTCAAGTGCTCGCGGCACTCGAAGCGCTGGGGCATGCAAAACGACTCGGCGGCAGCTGGTGCAGTAGCTCTTAACGCGGGATCGCAACTGATCTACGGGAGCCCGAAACAGGCCGGCCACCTACCCTAAACGGAACTCTAACACCTATTAGATTACAGCCGAGATCCCGGGCCAACTTAATGGGGGACTTTTTCAACAGAATCGGCCAGGAGCGGTCGCTGGATTTTTATGCCAAACGGCCGGCAAGCACAGGTAAGCGACCGATAAGCGTTTCGCCGGCAGGCGTGGAAAATGCCCTTAGCAGGCTGTTGAAAAAGGCTTTGTGTCCCTTCTCCCTGAGGGAGAAGGTTAGCCCCAGCCCTCTCCCTCTGGAGAGGGTGTTTTTCAACAGCCTGTTAGGGTTGCATCAACTGCATCGCAAGGAACATGTAGCCCATCGATGCGGCCATTAAGGCGATGCTCATCTCGCCTTTGAACGAACCGTTATTGAGTGGCACGAAGCACGCCTTTTCGCCCGGTCCCAGAGTATTGCCCCGTTTGGTGTCATTGCACATTCCGGTCAGCCAGGCCACGGTTTCGATCCCGAAATAGCCGACCAGTGCAAAACTGAGCCAACTGATCCAAAGGTGCGTTGGCATCCACATATAGACCATCGCTGCCTGCTGGGCGAAGGCGAGTAGCCATAAGAAGCTGAAGGGGAGCCCCTTTGCCCGGCGTTTCAGCATCCAAATAATCAAGGCCGCCGAGACCGCCGTATAGATGGCGATCCCGACGGCCTCGGGGATCCATTTCCAGCCAAACTCCATTGAGGGGAGCCGGTAGAGCATGCCGGTCAGCATTACAACGTGAGTGGAGTGATACCAGCGGTTCTGCCCGGCCATGCGGATGATGTGGCCACAATGGAAAACCAGGACGGACGCGAGAATAATGACCCAGCTAACCGTTACCCAAACCGGCAAAAGGTCAGGCGTCGCAGCCATAGCGATCCCTTTCAGCTTATCTAGTGTACTGTTGCATGCTTGGCGGTGCTTTCAGCGAGCCGCTGGCCGGCCAGATGCAAGGCGCGTTTCGCAGGGAATGGCGCGCCCTTTCCAAGAAACGCAACGCCGCAGATGGCCGGCCAGCGGCTCGCCCGAAGGGAGCCCCCCAAAACGCCATGATGGCGTTGCGCCTTGTCCTGACGTTTTTGGGGGGCTCTGAATGTATCGCCAAGCATGCAACAGTACACTAGCCGGCTATCGCCCGAAGCGCACGGGCAGTGCCCAAGGGGAGGGAGTACACTCCTGCCCTCGGGTCAGAAGCGTACCCCCCCGATGAGCTGGCCCCCTTGGTTAGGCAGCCATTTTGTCACGCAAATCCTTGCAGGTGCTTTCACAATGGCGGCAAATCTCGGCACAGACCCGGCAATGCTCATGGTGAGCGGCCCACCGCTCGCACTCTTCGGCGCAGAGGCCACACGCGGATGCGCAAGCATCGATCTGCGCCTGGGTCATCGTCACATTTGACTCGGTTTGTCGTGAAAGGAGTCGCCCCGTGGTGTTACAGATATCGGCACAATCCTGGCAAGTCCGAATGCACCGGCGTAGAGCCATAGCGTCTTCTTCTCCCAGACAGTCATCGCTGCAGGCAGTGCAGGTTTGTGAACAGGCGAAGACTTCTTGTGCCGCACTGGATAGCAGACTGATATCCATGTTGGCGGGGTGTGGGTGTGTCTTGAAAATATCCTGAACGCTGCTCATTGGTTTATCCCTCCTTGGTTAGCGACTTCTTCCCACCTGAGCGTTGCGAAACGCAGACACTGTAAAGTGAAGCGAATAAGACAGAAGATGCAAATAGGGGTATTTACGGATGGCGTTTCTATGAATGTCCATTTTGGCGGGACTTTCGATGATGGCGAACGCCCAGCGAAAGATCCAACGGCTAAGCCACACAACCGGCTTCATTATTACCATCCGGTCGGAAAGGACGTTGATATTAACCCGGTTCGGATGTCCTGGCTATGCGCGGTTTATAAAATTCGTTCAAAATGAGCAGGGCGATTCGGTTTAAGGAATTGGTTATGAATTTTAGATTGATTGCAGTTCTGCTGTTTTCGTTCGCTTTAGTATCCTACGGTCAGTTGAAGGATCCGCAGTTTCGGGATGAAGACATTTCCGGAACCGAAGTCCAGACAATTGTAAATAGGCTGGAGAATGGTTTGTACGAATACATCTACAACATCCAGTTTCCCGAGGAAAACAAGGGTTCAGTGCTCACAATAGGAATCGATATATCCTGTGACGCTGATTTCGGAGCTGTTGATTTTTCAGACCTTCAGGACTCAAGGGTAAGGAACCTTTCGCCTGACGGTGAACACGTTCCAATCCGAATTGATGATGTAGAGCACGTCGATGAAAGCATTACTGTACGAAATTATGTGACATGGGGGGTCTTTGCTGACCCGGGGAATCCGCCGTTGACATTGAAGGTAGTCAGTCCGGCACCTCCCGGTGAACGGCGCTATGAGATCACTCCCGCCATGGACACCACTGGCTGGGATTACCCCGAACTGGAAGAGTATCCGGAAATTCCCTGGATTGACGATTTCAAGGTGACCGGGATCATTGAAGGTCCCGCGTGTAACACGAGTGCCGCGGAGCCGCTCTTTGCGGGCAATCAACGTGGTTTCGAGAACGAAGCGGCCAACGAATTGCTTACCTACCGGAAGCCTACGCAAAACCGGTGGCATGCCGAATCTGATAAAGAGCTTGCTACGTTTGTTATCGTCTATTCTGACCGAATTGATCCCAAGAGTTTCAAAGTGACGCCCGGCTGGGCCCGCAAATACTTCCACCCCGAGCCCGGCACGGAGGAGACGGTTGAGCTGCCGCTCAAACCCGGAATCAACAAGCTGACGTTTCAGGCGCGGGTTCCGAAGTCGCCGGGACCGCGCGGCGAGGAGGAGGTACACCATTCCGAAAGCGACAGAGACGATTTCGAAATTAGGGTTCCTCCTCGTGGCCGGGGGCAGGCAAGACGGTGACAATGGTGGTGAGAATTATCCTATCAGGCTTTCTGCTGATGCAGGCTGGTATTTTCACCCGGAGGCTGGGACCGTAGAGTCCGTCGCTCTCCCTTTCGATCCAGAGCGTTTTTCACTGGAGAGTGCGGCGTTATAGTTTCGCCTGCCCCAAGGTGAGAACAGGGGATGGGTTGCTGGCTTGGAACGCGTAGCCCCGTGGCCGGAGAACAGATCTTGCAATCAAGCACTCATAGTGTGTTCGAATCCGCCAACACAACGCGCAGTCGCCGTCAGCTGTTGATTCGCAAACAAGTCATTCGTCAGGAGTTTTAGGACGGCGGTCAAGGCGTTCAGTTTTCCTCACCGAGCTCCATAACCTTCGGCCAGGTGAAGCGAAAGGTACTGCCCTGACCAGGGGCGGAGTCCACGGCTATTTCGCCCCCCACGCCCTCGACGATTTTTTTAACCAGTGACAGCCCGATACCCGTTCCGGCACTCTTGCCGGGTTGCAGGCGCTGAAACATCGCGAAGATCACCTGATGCTGGTCGGCAGGTATCCCGGGCCCGTCATCGATGACCGAGAATTCGTAGAATTGATCATTGTCGCGAACAGACACCCATACATTGCCGTCGGTGCGATCATGGTGTTCGATGGCATTGCCGATCAGATTTGCGAATACCTGCTTGAGGTGCAGCGGATCGGTCTTGAAGCGTGGCAGGTCCGGTGCAACCGAAACAGTAAACCCCTCAGGACGGGTATGCTCCTCGACTACATGGTGCACGAGTTCACGCGTCTCTATCACTTCGATTTCAGCAGTCTTGCGCCCGGCACGGGAATACTCCAACAGAGCGTTGATCATCGCGTCCATCCGCTCGACACGATTCCGCAGCAGTTCCAATCGGTGGAGGCCCTCTGGTGAGAGCTTCCCTGCCATCTCTTCCTCTATCCAGCTGGAAAGCCCGTGTACCGATCGCAAGGGCGCCTTGAGGTCGTGGGAAACGACCGATGTGAATCGTTGCAACTCCTCGTTGGCTCGGCGTAAACCCTTTTCGGTCGCCTCGCGGTGACCGATGTCGCTCAGAAGGTGGGTGCGCATGGCCTCAAAGTCCCGGGCCAACTCGCTCAGCTCGTCCTCGCCCTCCACTGCGACCGGATGCGACAGGTTACCGGAGCCGATTGTCGAAGTGGCGTCGTGCAATTGCGCCAAACGAACCAGGAGACGGCGATGGATTTGGAAGGCGAGTGCGCCGAGGGTGAGGGCGAAGGCGAAGGCTGTAAGGGCCCAAAGGCTACTGGTCCAAATCAACTCACTCCGCTGCTTGGCCACTGCGGCGTCGATTGCTTCCGTTGTAGCGAGGATGACACTCCGCAGGGACTCGATTCCCTCACTCGTGTGCTCGAACCAGGTCAGCGCGTTCACCGGGTAATCGCCTCCTTCGACTCCCACCTCGAAAACGCGATCGAACAGCCCGGTCATTTCCGTCTGGAACTCCTGGCGGGTCGCATCAAGGGCGTTGGCGAGGCGGTGATTATCGGGAAACCACTGGGCCTGTGCACTGGCCAGGCGCTGCAGGCGCCGCTCTACGCCCGCACGGTAGCGGTAGATCCGATACTGCTCCAATCGGGTCAGCGGGCGCTGCCCGGCGATTGCCCGGGCCATGATTCCCCGAATGCGCCCGGCGTACTCGCCCAGCCAAAAGATCTCGTCCTTGAGAAGCAGGCAGCCGGCCATAGGGGCAAGAAGTTCCCGGGGCAGGGTACACAGTCCGGCCTGAAGCTGACCGAGGCTGTTGATGTAAGCGGTAGCCGTTTCAAACCACTCCTCGGCTGTGAGGGGAGTCGGTTCCCCTCTCAAGGACTGCCCGACTTCCCTTCGGGCTCGGCGCAGTTCGCTGTACTGCCGCCGCACAGCCGTTAGCTGCCGGCTCAACTCCGGGTGGGGGGCGGTGGATAGAAGCTCTTGCAAATGGTTTACAAGCTGGTTGTGAGATCGGCTGGTATTATCCTGTAACCGCTCGGCCCATCGCTGTTCGCCGCCGCCAATCTCCTCTGAGAGGACGGGGCGAAGAAGGTACAGAGTGGAAATACCGCGCTCCCTCGCGCCGGCGATTGCCGCCTGCAAGAGCGTGGTGCTCAGGTGATTGGCCTCAATGACCTGCGCCACGGTTTGCAGGCGCTGGGGTATGTGCAAAAAGAACCAGGCGAAGAGGAAGGCCAAGGCGAGCCCGGTGACGAGCATCTGTGCAATGAGAAGATGGCGAATACAAGGGAATCGCAAGGGCACGGCCAATGCCTTCTCCCAACGATAGGCTTCAGGTATGAAGCTCGCAGGCCGACGGCCGGTCGGCGGTCAGTTCAAGTAAAGACCACCTGCCAAGCTGACGCGACTGTCTCAGCGGTTCGCCCCGGGGATATGGGGGAGCGCTTTCGCTGCCCCGGTCTCAGTGATGTTACTGAATCCATTTCGCGTCTCCTTGCCTGATCAGAATGCTGGTTTATAAGTGGAGTAATCGCGGGTGCAGGAACTTCGACCGAGGCTCCAGCATTCGCGAAGAGAGATCGATTCACTGCACTCAAGGAGGAGTCAACGTGAAAAACGATGCGAGGGTTCTACTACCGGCCATAACCGTTGCGATCGGATTTGCCGGCAATGTCCATTCCCAGCCGCTTCTGCCGGATTTCGGCGCCGCCACGTTCGAACCGGGGACACAAGTCGATAACCCCTATTTTCCACTCAACTATCAAGGTACACGCGTTTTCGAAGGTGAAACGGGGGAGGATGGGGAAACCGGCACCGAACGGTTCGAGCTGAGCATTACAGGTCCGGGCCGAACGATTCTTGGCGTCCAGACCACGGCTCAGCGCGACCGGGCCTTCGAAGATGGTCTCCTGGTCGAGGATACCTTCGACTATTTTGCACAGGATACCGATGGGAACGTCTGGTATTTCGGCGAGGATGTGACGAACTACGAGTACGACGAAGCGGGAAATTTACTCGACACCAATAACGAAAGCGCATGGATTGCCGGTGAAAATCTCGCGAACCCCGGTGGTGAACCGGCCCAGCCGGGATGGATTATGCCGGCTCTCCCGACAGCCTTAACCGATGGGTTGACCTACTTTCAGGAGTTTGCACCAGATGACGAAGCGGTCGATGTCGGTGAGCATATCCTTCCGCTTACGGAGATTTCGGTTGAAGCCGGTGAGTTCTCCGATGTTCTTCGTGTGTTGGACTCCAGTCCGCTAGAGCCCGATGCAAGGGACTTGAAATATTATGCTCCCGGAATCGGTCTCATCGCGGAGGACGAGGGCGTTGACCCAGACCTGGAGGACCCGGAGATTCGGTTCGAGTTGGTCTCGGCTGTAGAGGAGCCGGTCTCGGTACCGGAGCCGGAGACCATTACGCTATTGGCGGGCGGCCTTGCCGGCCTTTTTGCAGCACGTCGCCGTAGAAGGAGTAGTGAGAGATAAAGCGCTTGGTTTCACCAGCGCTATTGTCTGCTGAAAACTGTTGTGGCCACTCTGTATAAGGGTGGCCTCTTTTTTTCACTAAGCGGACCTTCGGGAGGAGCCCGCAATCGACGGCTCAGGGGGCGCGACCTGCCGATGTCGAGCACATCAATATTCCTTTTCTAAACGGGAGGCTGCTGTAGGGCGAGCTCGCCAGATCCCACAGCGGCTCTAAAAACATCCACATTAACCATGCGCCTGTTCCACCTAACGTCTAAGCTGAGCGGGGAAGGCCGCGACGCGGCCTAACGTCGGCTGGTACAAAGTGAGCGGTGGAGGAGCTCTGCCGCTGTGCCAAGCAAACCTTTATCGCAACTATTAACGTCTCGACAGGGAAACGCCCATGACGAAGCAGCTCGACGCCGCGATGTGCCGAATCATCGAAGCGACACACCACGATCCTTTCTCTGTTTTGGGGTGCCACCGGGATGGTGAACAGGCGGTGGTGCGCGCCTATATTCCCCAGGCCCGGGAGGTCCGCATCGCCGAGGGAGACCTGCCCATGACCCGTGTTCCCAACACGGATCTGTTCGAGTGGTCCGGCGACGGTACCCTCCTGCCCGGGCACCACAGTTTCATCTGGCGCGATGAAGGGCATCGCGAGCACATCGCCCGAGACCCCTATACCTTCGAGCCCCAGGTGGGAGATCTTTGATCTTCACTACTTCGGCGAAGGCCGCCACCGCCACGCCTATCGATTTCTGGGAAGCCATGAGCACGAGGTGGACGGCGTGGCAGGCGTGCTGTTCGCTTTGTGGGCACCCAATGCCGAGCGGGTCAGCGTGGTGGGAGAGTTCAACCGCTGGGACGGCCGCCGGCATCCGATGCGGGTGCGCGGAGGCAGTGGGGTGTGGGAGCTGTTTATCCCGGATCTGGAGCCGGGACACGTCTATAAGTACGAAATCCGCAATCGTCATAGCGGGCAGGTATTCCTGAAGGCCGACCCCTATGCACAGCGCCAGGAACTGCGGCCCTGTACCGCATCGGTGATCGCCGGTACCAGCGCCTTCGATTGGAACGATGGGGGCTATCTGGCGGCCAGGAAGGAGGCGGATTGGCAGCATCAGCCGATGTCCGTCTATGAGGTTCATCTGGGCTCCTGGCAGCGGGACATGGAGGGTGAGTTCCTCGGTTTCCGGGAACTGGCTCACCGTCTGGTGGACTATGTCAACGAAATGGGATTCACCCACATCGAACTGCTGCCGATCACCGAGCATCCCTTCGACCTGTCCTGGGGCTATCAAACCACGGGGTATTTCGCCCCGACCAGCCGCTACGGCAGCCCGGATGACTTCCGCTACTTTGTGGATCACTGCCACCGTAACGGGATCGGTGTTCTGCTGGACTGGGTGCCGGCCCACTTCCCGAGGGATGCTCACGGTCTGGGTCGCTTCGACGGTTCCCCGCTGTACGAACACGAAGATCCGCGTCGCGGCGAGCACAGGGACTGGGACACCTTAATCTTCAATTACGGACGCAGCGAAGTGAGGAGTTTTCTGCTCTCCAGTGCCGTTTATTGGCTGACGGAGATGCACGTCGACGGTCTGCGGGTCGATGCAGTGGCCTCCATGCTCTATCTGGATTATTCCCGTGAGGAAGGGGATTGGGTACCCAACCAGTACGGTGGGCGGGAAAACCTGGAGGCCATCGATTTCCTGCGGGAGCTAAACATCGTCGTTCACGAGGAGTGTCCTGGCGTGCTCATGGCCGCTGAGGAGTCCACCTCCTGGCCGCAGGTGAGCCGGCCCACCTATCTGGGAGGACTGGGTTTCGACCTGAAGTGGAACATGGGCTGGATGAACGACACGCTGAGCTATATGGCCCATGAGCCGATTCATCGCCAATATCACCATGGCATGCTGACGTTCAGCATGCTTTATGCCTTCACCGAGAATTTCATGCTGCCCGTTCTCCCACGACGAGGTGGTGCATGGCAAGCAATCGATGCTTGGCAAAATGCCGGGAGACGAGTGGCAGCGCCATGCCAACCTGCGTGCACTCTATGCCTATCAGTTCACCCACCCGGGAAAGAAGGTGCTGTTCATGGGCACCGAATTCGGACAGGGGGTGGAGTGGAACAGTGCGGGGGTGCTGGACTGGTACGTGCTGGACTATCCCCTGCATCAGGGCATGCAGCGTCTGGTCCGGGACTTGAACGAGCTCTATCGCACAAGCCCCGCGCTGTACCGCTACGAGTTCGACTGGCAGGGCTTCGAGTGGCTCGACTGCCATGACTCCGAGCAATCGGTGATCAGCTTTCATGCGCAAGGGGGAGGGTGATGAGTTGACTGCGGTGGTGGTCAACTTCACGCCGGTTCCCCGCCACGGCTACCGCATCGGCGTGCCGCTGCCGGGCGCTCTACCGGGAGGTGCTCAACTCCGATTCGATGCACTACGGCGGCACCAATATGGGCAACGGCATGGCGCCGCTCGAGGCCGAGGTGCTGCCCTGGATGAATCGCGCCTATTCCCTTCCGCTGACACTGCCGCCTCTGGCGGGCAATCGTGCTGCGGTATGAAGGGGAGGGGGCCGGAAGCGCTTAGTACTGCGAGCGCGATGAAGAAATGCGGTGTCCCCCGGCAGACCGGCCGGGGGGACCGTCACAGCGAAAGGAATCCCCCGCCATCTCACGAACCAGACCGCGCCCCTCCTGTTTCCCCGTGGGCGGCGGCACATTCAGTTGCAATGTAACCGCCCTCTGCTAAGGCGTTTAGGGAACTCCGTCCCGAGTCGGGGCGGCGCCTTTTCCTTTGGAACGTCCTGGAGGCGTAATCCATGAACGACGTTGCAACCCGTGCCATCCCCGAAGCCACTCTCGCCGAAGAGGAGGTAAACCGAATCCATGCCTACTGGCGTGCGGCCAATTACCTTTCGGTGGGCCAGATCTATCTGCTGGACAACCCGCTGCTCCATGAACCGCTCAAGGAGGAACACGTCAAGCCGCGTCTGCTCGGCCACTGGGGTACCACGCCGGGGCTCAATTTCCTCTACGCGCATTTGAACCGGGTGATCAAAAACCGCGATTTGAACATGATTTTTATCTGCGGTCCGGGACACGGGGGGCCGGCGTTGGTCGCCAACACCTACCTCGAGGGAACCTACAGCGAGATCTATCCCAACGTGCCGCGGAACGCAGAGGGCCTTCAGCAGCTGTTCAAACAGTTTTCCTTCCCCGGTGGTATTCCCAGCCATGCAGCGCCGGAGACACCCGGATCCATAAATGAGGGTGGAGAACTGGGCTATTCGGTGGCCCATGCCTACGGGGCGGTGTTCGATAACCCCGACCTGATTGCCGCCTGCGTTGTGGGCGACGGCGAGGCGGAAACCGGACCGCTTGCCACCGCCTGGCATTCCAATAAGTTCCTGAACCCCGCACGCGACGGCGCGGTGCTTCCTATTCTGCACCTGAACGGCTACAAGATTGCCGGCCCCACCATCATGGCCCGCATGCCCAAGTCGGAGTTGGAAGATCTGTTCATCGGCTATGGCTACAGACCCTATTTTGTCGAAGGCTCCGACCCCGGACCGATGCACCAGCAGATGGCCGGGACCCTGGATGCGGTCCTCGACGAGATCCGCGACATCCAGGAACACGCCCGCACCACCGGGGATACTCGACTACCGCTCTGGCCTCTGCTCATCCTTCGCAGCCCCAAGGGGTGGACGGGTCCCAAGACGGTGGATGGGCAGAAGACGGAGGGTTTCTGGCGCTCGCATCAGGTGCCGTTTTCAGAGGTGCGTAACAACCCGGATCACCTACAGTTGCTTGAGTCATGGATGAAGAGCTATCGACCCGGGGAACTTTTCGATGATGAGGGGCGGCTTAATACGGAAGTGGCGGAGCTTGCACCCCGCGGCGATCGGCGCATGGGCGCGAATCCCCATGCCAACGGAGGTCTGCTGCTGAAGGACCTTCGCCTGCCGGAGTTTCGAAAATCGGCGGTCGAGGTCCTCAAGCCGGGAAACACGATGGCGGAGGCAACCCGCGTGCTGGGCGGTTATCTGCGGGACGTCATGAAATCCAACCTCAAGTCGGCCAATTTCCGCGTGATGGGTCCTGACGAGACCGCATCGAACCGCTTGACTGCGCTATTCGAGGTCACCGATCGGGTCTGGATGGAGGAGATCCTGCCGGAGGATGAAAACCTTTCACCGGACGGGCGGGTGATGGAGATCCTCTCGGAGCACACCTGCCAGGGCTGGCTGGAGGGATATCTGCTTACCGGTCGCCACGGCCTGTTTTCCTGCTACGAGGCCTTTATCCACATTGTGGACTCGATGTTCAACCAGCATGCCAAATGGTTGAAGGTGACCCAGGATGAGATCCCCTGGAGGCGCCCCATTGCCTCCCTGAATTACCTGCTGACTTCCCATGTCTGGCGTCAGGACCACAACGGTTTTTCGCATCAGGATCCCGGCTTCATTGACCATGTGGTGAACAAGAAGGCGGATGTCATACGGGTCTACCTGCCACCCGATGCCAACTCACTCCTTTGCGTGACCGACAAGTGCCTGCGAAGCCGCGATTTCGTCAACGTCATCGTTGCCGGAAAACAGTCACAGCCGCAGTGGCTGGATATGGATTCGGCCGTGAAACACTGCACGGCCGGGATCGGGATCTGGGAGTGGGCGAGTAACGATCGGGGCGCCGAACCTGACGTGATTCTCGCCTGTGCCGGTGATGTGCCCACCATCGAAACCCTCGCCGCCGTGGATTTGCTGCGCCAGTTGGTTCCCGATCTCAAGGTGCGGGTGGTCAATGTGGTGGACCTGATGACACTGCAGCCCAAGGAGGAGCATCCCCACGGACTGTCGGATCGGGATTTCGATACCCTGTTTACCACCAACAAGCCGATCATCTTCGCCTATCACGGCTATCCCTGGCTCATTCACCGGCTGACCTATCGGCGCACCAATCACAAAAACCTGCACGTGCGAGGCTATAAGGAGGAGGGCACCACCACCACGCCTTTCGACATGGTGGTGCGAAACGACCTGGACCGCTTCCACCTCGTCAGCGATGTCATTGAACGTGTCCCTCACCTCGGCTACCTGGCCGCCTACGCCAAGCAGGTGGTTCGCGACAAGCTAATAGAGCATAACGAGTATATCGCCCGATACGGCCAGGACATGCCGGAGGTTCGAAACTGGAAGTGGATCCACTAACAGGCTGTTGAAAAACTCCCTCTCCCCGGGGGAGAGGGCCGGGGTGAGGGGGTTCAATGCAGGGTAACTGCCTGATTTAAACCCCTCATCCTAACCTTCTCCCTGAGGGAGAAGGGACAAAACCCTTTTTCAACAGCCTGCTAAAGAGCGTGGCCGCACGTTCTGCCGTCAAAGCGAAGTGCGTCCGTTTATTCGGTGGGAGTCGCGCCGACTGCCCGGGCCTCCTCCCACCGCCTCCAGAGTCCTTGCTCTGCACCCTTTGCGTCTCGGTGGCGATTCGGAGAGTTTGCGCCAATCAGGCGCGGTAGTCGATCGGACAGCCGACAGCCTTGCAGGCGGCAAGGGAGCCCAGGCAGACCTCCACCTGTTCAAAGCCGTTCTGAAGCAGAATCGAGGAGGCGATAATGGAGCGGCGGCCGCTGCCGCAGAAGGTGGTGATGGGGCGCTCGGGAGGGATCTCTCCGAGCCTTTGTGGCAGTTCGCCCACATAGATTTCGGTCGCCCGCGGCATCGCGGTGCGTTCGGTTTCCGAACGGCCGCGGACGTCGAGCAGCGTGAAGGGTCTGTTTCCCTCCAGCCGTTCCTTGAGATCGCCCGCATACAGGGCGGGAATTGTCTGGTATTCCCGCCCGCTGATTTCCCACCCGTGCAGCCCTTCGTTCAGCCAGGCGGCCACACGGTCGTAGCCGAGCCGAACCAACCTCCTCAACGCCGTTTCAATGTCGCCGGAACTGTCGGCGACGAGCCCGATATCGCGGTCGTACGGCAGATACCAGCCGGCGAAGGAGGGCAGCATTCCCAACGGGATGGCCAGGCTACCGGGCACGAGTGCGCCGGAGATCGCTTCGGGTTCCCGGATATCGACGATGACCATGCCCTCTGATGCCGCCTGCACGAAGGCCTCCACACCGAGTGGTTTCGGAGTGGGGAGGTGACCGAGCACCCGTGGGCCTTGCCGGTTTGCCCGTTCCATTTCGGCAAAATAGGGCGGTTGGTAGTGATGTTCGCTGAGGCGGCTTTTGATAAAGGACTGCCGTCCCTGCTGAAGGGACGGATTGTGCCGGCGTTCATAGCCGATTGTTGAGAAGTCCCGCTCTGCCAGGCCGGCTCCGCAGACAGAGCCGGCGCCGTGTGCCGGATAGACGACAGTTTGATCGCCCAATGGCAAGAGCTTGTCGAAGAGACTGTCATAAAGCAGGCCGGCCACCTGCTCGGGCCGGTCGGGATAGAAGTCGGTGCGCCCAACGCCACCGACGAAAAGAGCGTCGCCCGTGAAAACACCGATGGCCTCATCGTCTGCGGTGCTGGTGTCGTAAAGCACGAAAGAGAGACTTTCGTCGGTGTGGCCGGGGGTCTCCAATGCCTGCAGCCGAAGGTTGCCGGCTGTGAAGGTATCCCCTTCGGAGATCGGCTCGCCGTACTCGAAAGGCGCCGCTGCCCCGTGGTGAATGGTCGCGCCGGTTCTTTCCGCCAATTCACGGGAACCAATCACATAATCTTCGTTGCGGTGGGTTTCGAAAACGCGGGTAATGCGCATCCCGTGTTCGGTGGCCTGCTCAAGATAGATATCGGCATCCCGGCGCGGGTCAATGACAAAAGCCTCTTCCCCATCGCCGATCAGGTAGGAAAGGTGCGCAAGCCCAGGCGAGCGGATGGTTTCAAAATACACGTCGACCTCACACGGGTGCCAAGCGAGTTGCCGTAACCATAGCCCGACATTATCGGGCTGCAATTGGTGCGATCCCCGCCGGTGGCGCCGCTGAGGTCCATGCGGTTTGCGCCTTTGAAGGCCTAATGGGCTGTCGAAAAACTCCCTCTCCCACCGGGAAGGTGGAGACTCTTTTCGGAATGAATTCTAAATAGGTGTTCGCAATTGGTACCCATCCGCGTAGGAGCGGCGCGTCGCCGCGATATTGTTCGGGAATCGCCCCGACGCGGGGCTCCTACCCGGAGGCCAAAAGTCGGAGGTGGAAGTGGTGGATACCATTTCAGAACATCTATTTAGTCCTTGATCAGAGCCTCGGTTTCGGCTTCCATGCGAGTGACGAACGGTTTGCTGGCCTCCCCGAAATAGATCGAGCGGTGCGGGAAAGGGATTTCGATGCCTTCACGATCGAAGGCTTGTTTGACGCGCCGCTTGAATTCGCGACCCACCTCCCACTGCTTTATGGGCCGTGTTTTGATCCGACCTTTAATGATCTGTGCCGAATCAGCGAATTCGTTAAGTCCAAACACCTCGATGTCTTCAATAATGAGCGGCCCGAAATAGGCGTCCTTGCGCATTTCAGTCCCCACTGACGTGAGCACTTCAATGACCCGATCAATATCCTCTTTGTACGCAACACCGATATCGAAAATATGAGCGGACCACTCGTGAGTCATGTTCAACAGGGTGGTGATCGTGCCGTTGGGAAACACATGCACGACTCCCGACAGATCACGCAGAACCGTGGTTCGAAAGTTGATGCTCTCCACCAGCCCGCCCGTACCATTGATGACAGCGATATCCCCGACCCGGATCTGGTCCTCGATAATCATGAAGAAGCCGGAGATGACATCCCGTACCAGGTTCTGGGCACCAAAACCGACAGCGATACCGACGATACCGGCGCTGGCGAGAATCGGGCCGATTTCCACTCCGAGATCACGGAGAATGACCAGCGCCACAACCACCCAAAGTAGAATGATAATGCCCTGTCGCAACAGCCGGATGAGGGTATGGGTGCGTTTCTCGATCTCCTCCGCCGATTCGCCCCGTGCCCGTTGCCGATCCACCAGCCGCTGTTCCAGGCGGGCGGTGAGGCGGCGTGCGGCCGCGATTCCAATCAGTGCCAGGCCGATGACCAAAGCGATTCGAAGCAGAACCGTTAAAATGGCCTTCCATTCAAACAGCCCGAGGAATTCGTTCACTGCCTCCATTGGCCCTCCCGTCGTTTGTGGCCGAGCCTCGGCTTTGATAGTTTTTGTTAGGAAATCCCCTTCATGGGACTAACAAGAGAATAGACCCACCGGCACTCCATGAATACTCTCTTTCTCCTTATTGTAATCGCCGGTCTACTTCGGGGCCGTTCAGGTGCGCCGCATTCGCCACGCCCTCGCTACCGCCTTGACCGCCGACATGGTGGGAATCATCGCCGCGGTCCTGGCATGCACACTGCTCTACACCTGAGTTGCTGTCGGGGCAATCGTCTACCCTTTGTATAGGAAAGCCGCCCCATCCGAGTGGTCACAGGAGGTCGAATGATGAGCGATATCGGCAAAATCATCCGCGAAGGGGAAGGGAGTTATCGCTACCCCGAAAGAGAGGCTCGCCTGGCGGATTTGGAACCCTGGGACGAAGCGTCCGTGGTCCGGCGCGCAGAGGCGGAACAGATCGAACTGACCCCCACGCACTGGCAAGTGCTCGAATTCTTCCGCGATTACTATCTCGAGCATGGCCGGGCCAACAGTGGCCGGGAACTGGTCTATGACCTGGAACACCGGTTCGAAGGGCAGGGAGGCCGTCGTTTTCTCTACCAACTTTTCCCGCGTGGACCCGTGGCCCAGGGCTGTCGCATTGCCGGGGTACCGGCTCCAGCATATACAACCGATTCATTCGGTTCGGTCGAGTGACGGGCCGGCGAGGCACCGGGGTGCCTCGCCGTTCGGCCTGTGCGATTATGTTCACCATCCCTTATCCGGCCCTTATCGTGAAAACAGTACCCTCCTCCGATATCCCCCTCGTATGCGAAGCGGCAGACCGACAGGACGAGGCCGAAGAAATCGCCAGACGCTGGGGCCTGCAGCGGGCCGAGGCCAATGAGGCGCCACTGCGACTTTACCTCACTGAGAAACGCCTGGAATTACGCGAGTCGGGCCCCAGGGCGCCAGGCCCCGTCTACGTGGACTTCGTCGGCGGCGCCGCAGGACACCGGCGGCGTTTCGGGGGAGGGCGGGGGCAACCCATTGCCAAGGCGGTGGGAATGAAAAAAGGCCATACGCCAACTGTGGTTGATGCGACCGCGGGGCTCGGCCGGGATGCTTTCGTTCTCGCCGGCCTGGGATGTCCGGTCCGACTCGTGGAGCGTTCACCCGTGGTCGCGGCCCTTCTAGAGGATGGCCTTCGCAGGGCGAGTACGGTGCCGGAAACCGCCGCGGTGACCGAACGGATGTCGCTTGTCGTGGCGAATGCGATCGACTACCTGCGGGGCGTTCAGGATGATGAACGCCCCGATGTGGTCTACCTCGATCCCATGTATCCGCCGCGACGGAGCCGCGCGCTGGTCAAGAAGGAAATGCGGCTTTTCCATGGCCTGGTTGGAGCCGATTCGGATGCAAACGAACTGCTGCCAGCGGCACTGGCCTGTGCCCGGGAAAGGGTGGTCGTGAAACGGCCCGAATATGCCCCGCCGCTGGCGGACCGCCGGGCCACACTGGCGTTCGAAACCAAACGCAACCGATTCGATGTCTACGTTATCAAGGCGATGATCGAATCGTAACGGAAGCATCCGTATTGATGGATCGCTCCCCGTGTGTTTTGGTTTCATCAACGGAGACAACAAGGGAGTGACACAATGACCGACATCGTCCGTATCCTCGGTGACGAGGCCAGCGATTTGCTCGAGCACCGCTGCACCGGGATCCCGAAGGATTCGCTCCACCTGCCCGGCCCCGATTTCGTGGACCGGGCGATTGCCCCGACCGACCGCTCTCCGACGGTGATGCGCAATCTGCAAGCGATGTTCGACAACGGGCGCTTAGGCGGTACGGGCTATCTATCCATACTGCCGGTTGACCAGGGAGTGGAGCATTCGGCCGGGGCATCGTTTGCCCCCAATCCGATGTACTTTGATCCGGAGAACATCATCCGTCTCGCCATCGAAGGGGGCTGCAACGCCGTGGCCTCGACCCTTGGCGTGCTGGGTTCGGTGGCACGGAAATACGCCCACAAAATCCCGTTTCTGGTGAAACTCAACCACAACGAACTCCTGACCTATCCGAACATCCACGATCAGACAATGTTTGCCTCGGTTCAGCAGGCCTTCGATATGGGGGCCGTTGCGGTCGGTGCCACCATCTATTTCGGAGCGCCCGAGTCGCGGCGGCAGATTGAGGAGGTCAGCGAGGCTTTTGCCCATGCCCACGAGTTGGGAATGGCCACCGTGCTTTGGGCCTATCTTCGCAACAGCGGTTTCAAGAAAGATGGCGTGGATTATCACACCTCGGCGGACCTGACCGGCCAGGCCAACCATCTGGCCGTTACCATCGGTGCCGACATCGTCAAGCAGAAGCAGGCCACCTGTAACGGCGGCTACAATGCAATTGGCTTTGGCAAGACCCACCCGAAGGTTTACGACGAGTTGGCCTCGGACCATCTGATTGATATGGTGCGCTACCAAGTGGCCAACTGCTATATGGGTCGTATAGGGATGATCAATTCCGGGGGCGCGTCGGGGGCGAACGATTTGCAGCAGGCCGTGAAGACCGCTGTGGTCAACAAACGGGCTGGCGGCACGGGCCTCATTTCCGGCCGCAAGGCCTTTCAACGGCCGATGGAGGAGGGGGTGGATCTGCTTCACGCCATTCAGGACGTCTATCTCGCCAAGGAGATCACCATCGCCTGATCGGCTCGGCGACGGTAGCGAGCCGCCGCCGGCCTTTAGCAGGCTGTTGAAAAACACCCTCTCCAGAGGGAGAGGGCTGGGGTGAGGGGACTCAATAAAAGGTAAGTTACTGATTTTATCCCCCTCATCCTAACCTTCTCCCTCAGGGAGAAGGGACAAAAAACCTTTTTCAACAGCCTGTTAGGCCAGCCGCAAGTGGGCGTGTTCCTGTACCTGATGGATTTCCTCCAGCAGGTCTTTGACGTCCGTGCCCACCTCGTCGGTGTGGCCGCGCTTGAGCTTCGTCTCCAACCGCTCCGACGCGGATTTCAACGCGGGTACGCCGCAGTATATGGCAGCGCCATTCAGTTTATGAACACTGCGCTGTAGCGTCTCCCAGTCCCGGCTCTCGAACGCCGCCCGGATGCCGCGATGGAAATGCGGCAACTCCTTGAGGAGCATGGCGAACAGTTCGTCGGCCAACTCAAGACTGCCCCCGGCCTGTTCCAGGGCCAGTTCTTTATCAATGACCTTGGGTGCTGTTTCAATCATCCCTGCAAACCCCTAGTGAGTTGCATGCTTGGCGGTGCATTCAGCGAGTCGCTGGTACCCCCATAGCCAAAGCAGGCGGTAGGTCGGAATTGAGGATTTCAGTGTACCGAAATCGTCATAACGGGCAACCATGCCTTATAATAACGCTCCGTTTTTACTCTTCGGAGCGTGGGCAATGGAGTACTCCACCATCGAGTCGCTGGTCGGCAATACGCCACTTGTGAAGCTACAGCGCCTGTCGGGCGGTAGCAACGGCAATACCGTACTGGTGAAGCTTGAAGGCAACAATCCCGCGGGTTCGGTCAAAGACCGCCCTGCGTTGAGCATGATCCGCCACGCCGAAGAGCGGGGGGAAATCCATCCCGGCGATACCCTGATCGAGGCCACCTCCGGCAACACCGGAATCGCCCTCGCGATGGCAGCGGCGGTCAAGGGCTATGGCATGCGCCTCATTATGCCTGAGAACATGAGCATCGAGCGCCGGGCGGTCATGAAGGCGTTCGGCGCGGAAATCATTCTGGTTACCAAGTCAGAGGGCATGGAGGGCGCCCGGGACCTGGCCGACCGAATGCAGACAGAAGGCAAGGGCAAAGTCCTCGATCAGTTCTCCAACGCCGACAACCCCGCGGCTCACTATGAGTCGACGGGTCCCGAGATCTGGCGCGATACCGGTGGCGAGATTACCCATTTTGTCAGTGCGATGGGAACCACAGGTACCATTATGGGTGTCTCGCGGTACCTCAAGGAGCAGAAACCGGACGTCGAGATCGTTGGCGTCCAGCCTGCCGAAGGCGCGAGTATTCCCGGGATACGGCGCTGGCCGCCCGAATACCTGCCCACCATCTTTGAAGCATCCCGGGTGGACCGCACATTGGATGTTTCACAGGAGGATGCGGAGCGGGTAACCCGCGACCTGGCGGCGAAGGAGGGCATTTTCGCCGGGATTTCTTCCGGGGGTGCCGTGGCCGCGGCACTGCAGCTCTCCGAACAGGTGCAGAACGCCACAATCGTTGCCATCATCTGCGATCGCGGGGATCGCTACCTCTCGACAGGAATATTTCCGGCGGAGTGACGCTCTGGCGGGCAAGAGCTTTTGAGCCTTCCATTTCAAGGGGAAAAACCGGCCGAGGGAGTCAACCCGTTCGGCCGGAATTGACCCTGTGCTGATCACCGGTGAAGACATGAACGTACTGGTATTTGATATCGAGACTGTCCCCGACGTCCACGGCGGGCGGCAGCTATACGACCTCGAAGGTCTTAGTGACAAAGAGGTCGCGAATATCCTTTTTCACAAAAGGCGCCAGGAGACCGGAAACGAATTTCTGCGCCTGCATTTGCACCGGGTGGTGGCGATTTCGGCCGTGCTGCGCCACGGTGAGGACCAGTTCAAGGTCTGGTCCCTGGGCGAACCGGATTCCTCGGAAAAGGAGCTGGTGCAGCGTTTCTATGACGGACTGGACCGGTTTACCCCCACGCTGGTTTCCTGGAACGGCTGCGGGTTTGATCTGCCGGTGCTGCACTACCGTGCCCTGGTGCACGGTATCCAGGCACCGCGCTACTGGGACACAGGGGATGACGACCGGGATTTTCGCTGGAACAACTATCTCAACCGCTATCACAGCCGCCATCTTGACCTCATGGATGTGATTGCCGCCTACCAGCCGCGAGCCAACGCCCCGCTGGATGAGATTGCCACCCTTTTGGGTTTTCCGGGAAAAATGGGGATGAGCGGCGCCAAGGTGTGGGATGCCTTCCAGGCCGGTGAAGTCGAGGGTATTCGGAACTATTGCGAAACCGATGTGCTCAACACCTATCTGGTCTATCTCCGCTTCGAGCTGATGCGCGGGAAGCTCATGCCGGCAGCCTACGAGGCCGAATGTCGGCGCGTGCGCGAAAACCTGCAGGGTGAAGACAAGCCCCACTTGCACGAATTTCTCGCCCACTGGAAAGACTCGCCCGAAATGGCCGTGCAGGCACAAGAGCTCGAAACCAACGACACAGAGGGCGCCGAGGATCGAAGATAAACCGGGGGCTGCCGTACCGACGGCGGATCCCACCCGTTTCGCCCTTTTCCTTGTTGTTCTCCGTGTACTCCGTGGTTTAACTACGTGTTCCAAATTCGTATCCACCCGGGTAGGAGCGGCGCGTCGCCGCGAAAGCGTCGGCAATCGCCCCGGCGCGGGGCTCCTACCAGAAGCCAGGATTCGGATATGGGCGTGACTGGATAGCATTTCGGAGCATCTATTTAACTATTTTGGTACTTACCCCCTATGGCCAGACGCAGACGTAAAAAGCTTCCCACCGAGCCGGTTCAGGCAACGGTTCAAAGCATGTCCCACGACGGGCGCGGCGTCGCCCACGTGGAGGAGAAAACCGTTTTCATCGACGGCGCGCTTCCGGGCGAAACGGTGCTGTTTCACTACACGGATCGCCGCCGCAAGTTTGACGAAGGCACCACCAGCGAGGTTGTGGAAGCCTCGCCGCACCGGGTTGAACCCCAGTGTGCCCACTTCGGTCTCTGCGGAGGATGCAGTCTCCAGCACCTCGACCCGGTGGAGCAGATTCACGCCAAGCAACAAATCCTGCTCGATAACTTTCATCATCTGGGTGGAGTAAAGCCGGAGGCGGTGCTCGAACCGCTCACTGGACCGTTGTGGGGCTATAGACGCAAGGCACGTCTGGGCGTGAAGTACGTCATCAAGAAGGAGAAGCTGCTGGTCGGCTTCCGCGAAAAGCGCAGCCCCTACGTCGCCGAGCTCTCCCGATGCGAGGTTTTGCACCCGAGCGTCGGGGAAAAGCTCACCGATTTGGCGGATCTGATCGTCGGCCTGGAAGCCTACAACCGCATCGCCCAGATCGAAGTGGCGGTGGATGATTCCCAGACCGCCCTGGTGTTCCGAAACCTCGTCGACCTTTCGGCGGCCGACAAGGAGAGCCTGATCGGATTCGCCCGAAGCAACGACCTGCGCCTGTTTCTGCAACCGAAGGGTCCCAACAGTGTGGTGCCCCTCTGGCCCGAAACCATCGAGCTGCACTACGCGCTACCGGCCCTCGGGGTGAACTATCGCTTTCGTCCCACCGATTTCACCCAGGTGAACACCGACATCAACCGGGCGATGGTGGATCGCGCGCTGGAGCTGCTGGCGCCCCAGGCTAACGAGCGCGTGTTGGATCTCTTCTGCGGTCTGGGCAACTTCACATTACCGATCGCCAAGCGGGCACAATCGGTAGTCGGTGTCGAGGGCGATGCCGGACTTGTGGCGCGGGCGCGGGAGAACGCCGAGCACAACAGCATCGAAAACGTGACCTTCCACGCCGCCGATCTCATGACGGATTTGGGTGAAGCTCCGTGGTGGAAGGAGGGGTTTGACAAGGTCCTGCTGGACCCGCCGCGCAGCGGGGCCCGGGAGACGCTCTCCCATATCGCCCGCCTGGGTGTCGGCCGGCTGGTTTACGTCTCCTGCAATCCCGCTACTCTGGCGCGCGACGCCGGAATCCTGGTCAACGAGCACGGCTATCGCCTGGAGAAAGCGGGCGTGATGGATATGTTCCCCCACACCGCGCATGTGGAGTCCATTGCACTGTTTTCTCGCGGAAAGCGTTAAAGCAGTTCCGTATCGTCATGGGAGTAGGGCGGCGAGCAGCAGCAGAGGACACGCAAGGGGCCATCTCCGGTGTTTTCCAGGGCATGAGGGGTCCCCGGGGGGATGCAGACCGTATCCCCCACGGCCAAAGCGATCACCTCATCGCCGAGACGCAGCCGACCGTTCCCGGCGCTCACGTGGTAAAGCTCTTCGGAACGACGGTGACGGTGTAACAGCGTGGAAGCACCCACCGGAACCGTCGCCTCGGCCAGGCTCTGGGCGGTGTTCCCTTGGATCTCCGGATGCATCAGTTCACGGATTTCGGAGCCGTCCCTGGTCAGGTACGGCTTCACCCGCTCGTAAGGGCTTCGTCGCAAAACCACCCGCATGGCCCCCTCGGTTGCTTTCGCGAAAGTGTACGCCGCTTGTCCTCCAGGCCCAACTCTCGAACGGCGCAGGTTCGTTGGCGCGCAGGGAATCATGGCGGTGTTTCGTTTCCGCGCCGTAGAGGCACCGGGGTGTATCCCCAACCTATATTGTCAACTAATCAAAAGTAGCACCTGATCCGTACGGATGCATCCCCCTTGTGCATGCAAGCGGTCGATGACGGTTCGAATGGGATGTACGTCAGAAAATACCGGAAGCTGTCTTGCTTTTTTAATAACAGCGACTAATCGTTCCCAAGGAACCTGCCCAGAGGTGCTCGTCTTTCGCGAGCTCAAATGGGGCGGCGAATGCCGCTTCCGCTAGCCCGCAACTTCGCGGGGCACAACAGCAGGTCACCCCGGACTCGCCAGACACGCCTTAAGTGTTGCCCCGGAAAAAGGGGCCATTCAGTGGCACAAACGCTCCGCAGGAAATCATGGACAAAACAAAAAAACGGGGCTTAAGCCAGCACTGATATGTTACTGGAAATAAAAGGTGTGCAGTTCGTCAATAAGGGGGCCGAATTGATGCTCCATGCGGCCCTTCAGAAGATAGGCGGCGAATTACCGGATGCCGAATACGCCATTGTCCCCGATCGGCTCAATACACCCTGGAGCAAGATTACGGCGCTGGGATGCCGTCAAAAAATATGGCTGAGGAAATACCGACTGCAGTGGGGTTACCTGGCCAATTTCATCCCCATGAACGTTCTTGGCATGTACGGTCTGGTGTCGGACTCCGAAATAGATGTAGTGTTGGATGCATCGGGGTTGGCCTACACCGACAAATGGGGGACAGGCCCGGCCCTGAACACCGCAAGGGCCATAAGGAAGTGGAAAAAGCAGGGAACGAAAGTCGTGCTCCTGCCCCAGGCGTTCGGACCCTTCACGTCGGAGCGGTTGGTAGGGGCGATGAGGGTGATTCTGGATAGCGCTGATCTGGTATTTGCGCGAGACCAGGTCTCCTACCGGCATCTGGTGGATATCGCCGGTCGCTCAAGTCACATAAGAATGGCGCCAGACTTCACCAACCTCGTTCAGGGGGTTGTCCCCGCCGACAAAAAGCGCCTGAGTGGCAAGATCTGCATTATTCCCAACTATCGAATGATCGATAAGACCACCGACGAGCAGGCAAGGCGCTACATTCCGCTGGTCTTGTCGATGATCGATACCTTCTGCAAAGCGGGGCATGAGCCCTACCTCCTGATACACGAAGGCGGACAAGATCTCGAGCTGGGAAACGAGATAATCCGTCGTTCGGGCAGATCGCTGGAATTGATCAGAGAAACCCACCCCCTCGCCGTCAAGGGAATCATCGGCATCAGCCGTGCGGTAGTGAGTTCGAGGTTTCACGGTCTCATTAGTGCACTGTCCCAAGGAGTTCCGGCACTCGGGACAGGGTGGAGCCACAAATATGAAATGCTCTTTTCCGACTACGGATTCCCGGAAGGGCTTGTGGACCTGGGTAGTGCACCGTCCGACCTCGCCAACTTGACCCGCCCGTTGCTCGATGACGCTGAGACCAGTGCGCTTGGGCGACGACTTTCGATGGCGGCCGAAGCACAAAAAGCACTGGCTGAGGCCATGTGGGTCCAGGTAATGGACACGATCAAACCGACATGAGAGGCGGGAAAAGAGGTGGGTTTCGCATCGGGAGGTTGCGCTTTTGGATAGCAACAACTAATTGGTATTAGCGAAAGGAACATCATACAAGGAGGTAAACCATGTGCCCGTCGAAGCTGGAGGCACCTTTGATCAGTTTCTGGTCAAAGGCCCTGAGCCTGTCCTTTCTACTTGTTACCTTGCTAGCATCGACTGCAGTTTCCGCCGCGGTCGATATGCGCGTCAACTCGGTGGCCGACTCCACGGTCGAAGTCCATGCCACTGTCACTGATTCATCCGGTAACTTCATAACCAACCTGTCTCAAGATGATTTTGAGATAAGCGAACAGGGTGCCGTCCAGACCATCACCAGCTTCTCGCCGCCGGCATCCTCAAGTAATCAGGATCAGGTTTCGCTCTCGGTTGTCTTCGTCATCGACGATAGCGGCAGTCTCGCGGGGGTTCACGAAGACATCCAGAATTCCGTGATTAGCTTCGTCCGGAGCATGAATCTCAACGATCAGGTCGGAATCGTGAAGTTTCGTGGTGACGTCATTGCCAATGGTTTTGCCGCTGTCGATCCCGCCAATACAACAGCTATCGAGGAATGGGTACTCGCACCCGTTAATCAGGAGTCCTCCTCAGTCATTTTTGACGCGACGATTCAGTCACTCAATATGTTCGACGGCGCCAATCTGCCCTCAGGTCCAACAGCAGTGGTGCTTTTGACGGACGGCCATGATCTGCATTCCACAGCCACCGAAGATGATCTCATCAACGAAATTTCCACGAGCGGAATCCCTGTTTTTCCGATTGGATTCGGGGATATCAATACCGAAACGATGACTCACATCGCTGAGGAAAGCGGCACGGATTTCGTTGCGGCCCAGGACGGGAACGCCTTTGAACTGATACAGCTGGAAATGGCCAAGCTGCTGCAGAACAGTTATTCGCTGACTTACACCTCAAACGGTGAATGCCCCGACATACCTGTTTCGCTGAAGGTGACGGGCCAGTCTGTTCAGGAAGTTGACCGGTGCGCAAGTAACCGATCCCCCCGCATTCAGTCCGAAGAGCAAAAGCGCTTCAGTCTGGGTGAGGATGTCTCAATGGCCATCAAAGCCACCGATCCCGATCCGGATGATACTCTGACGTTCAGTGCCACCGGGCTGCCTCCCGGTCTCTCAATCGACGCTCAGACCGGCGTCATTTCGGGAACGCCTACTAAGGCCGGTAACTACGTTGTTCACGTTGCGGCCACCGACGGGAGCTCTACCAGTCGCATCGCTTTTACAACGGAAATCGTCGACGATGGGACCAGTGATAGTTCCAGCGGCGGTGGCGGCGCCTTTGGTCTTTACGGGCTGGCTCTCTTGCTGCTGATTTGGACCGCTGGTGCCATCGTGCCCGGAAGACGGTCACGGTAAGGGGGCAGACGGTTGCTTTCGGACGGGGTTATCGCCACATGCCAGGCGCGCATAAGACGGGACATGACCCCTGTCCGAAGGCAACAACTTCCGGGTTTAAGTTTGGGTGCGCTAACAGGCTGTTGAAAAAGGTTTTTATCCCTTCTCCCTGAGGGAGAAGGTTAGGATGAGGGGGATAAAATCAGTAACTTACCTTTTATTGAGTCCCCTCACCCCAGCCCTCTTCCTCTCGAGAGGGTGTTTTTCAACAGCCTGCTAAGCTCAATAGGCCCGAAAAGGGCACCCAGCGCGCGGTTTCCCGGGCGCATATGTTCCAGTAAAAAAATCCTTCCACTGCTCTTGACGACGCGCCCCAGTTCAGAGAGACCGTGAACGGGATTGTCGACCGACTGCCCCGGCGCGTAGAGGGGGAAGTTCTTTCCGGTCCCGGCACCCGCCTCGAGGATTACGGAACCCGTTATGCGTTGCAGCACGCGCCGACGCCAGTCCTTCATCGCCAACGGCTCCATTGGCGATTCGAAGAGGTCATAAAACGGCGCCACCCGGTCGTAACGGCGACGTACCGTCGATCGCCCGGATTCAAGCTTCATGCTCTGGCTCCTTGCCCTGTCGGGTTTCCTTTCTATTCGACTGTAGCGCGCCCGGGGCGCTTTATCGCGGGTCTCTGTGCCGTTCGAGCTGCCCGTTCCACTAGTCTTACGGAAGAGATAGCCGAACCGGGAAAAGATGGAAATGCAACACAGCGGGCATGGCGGCCCAAAGGGAGAGCAGAAGACCCACGAGGAACAGCAGCCAAAGGGAGGACACCGGGAGCACCACGCGGCCATGATTGCCGACTATAAAAGGCGCTTCTGGGCGTCGGCGGCGCTGACCCTCCCGATTTTGGCGCTTTCGCCGATGATTCGTTCGTTCCTCGGACTCGAAGCGCTACTCAGCTTTCCGGGAGACGCGTTCGTTCTGTTCCTGCTGGCGACCGCTATCTTCTTCTTCGGTGGTTGGCCCTTCCTGCGGGGGCTCTACGATGATCTGACCCGGCGGGAGCCGGGGATGATGACGCTTATCGGCCTGGCCATTACGGTCGCTTACGCGTACTCCAGTGCCGTCGTCTTCGGCCTGGAGGGCGAAGTGTTCTTCTGGGAGCTGGCCACGCTTATCGATGTCATGCTCCTTGGCCACTGGTTGGAGAAGCGTTCGGTCATGGGGGCTTCCGGCGCCCTCGAAGCGTTGGTCAAACTCCTTCCCACGGAGGCCCATCGCGTCCGGGATGACGGCAGTGTGGAAGAGGTTCAAGCGTCGGATCTGACCGTCGGCGATAAGGTCCTGGTCAAGCCGGGCGAGAAGGTGCCCACAGACGGCGTCATTGTCCGCGGCGAGAGCAGTTTCAATGAATCGATGCTCACAGGCGAATCGGTACCGGTCTATAAGAGTCAGGGAACGCAGGTGATCGGGGGCTCGATCAACGGCGAGAACAGCGTGACCCTGGAGATTCGAAAAACCGGGCGGGACACCTACCTGTCGCAAGTCATCGACATGGTTCAGCAGGCCCAGAGCTCCCGTTCCCGCAGCCAGAATCTGGCGGACAGAGCGGGAGCCTGGCTGACCTATATCGCCATTGGTGTCGGCGTGCTGACGCTGCTCGGCTGGCTCACCCTCGGCGCCAATTTTGAGTTTTCCCTGGAGCGCATGGTCACGGTGATGGTAATTACCTGCCCCCACGCGCTTGGTCTGGCCGTACCCCTGGTGGTGGCGATGAGTACGAGCATGGGGGCTTCGAAGGGGCTTCTGATTCGAAATCGGGCTGCCTTCGAAAGGTCGCGGGACCTGGACGCCGTGGTCTTCGACAAAACCGGTACTCTCACCGAAGGGCATTTCGGCGTTCGGGAGACAGTCGCGTTTGGCGACCGGGACAAGACGGAGGTCTTGCGCATCGCCGCTACCCTGGAGAGCCAGTCCGAACATCCCATCGCCCGCGGCATCACCGATGCCGCCGAACAGCAAAACCTTCACCTGGGCAGTATCAGTAATTTTCATAACCTGACGGGCCGAGGTGCTGAAGCGGAAGTCGAGGGTCTGCATGTGCAAGTCGTCAGTCCGGGCTACGCTCGGGAGGAGGGACACCGAATCGACGAGGAGACTATCCGTCAGCTTTCGGAGGGCGGCAATACCGTCGTTATCCTCATCATCGACGATGAAGTCGCCGGAGCCCTGGCCCTGGCCGATGTGGTCCGGAATTCCTCAAAGGCGGCCGTCGCCCGGCTCAAGGCTATGGGAATACAGTGCATCATGCTGACCGGTGATACCGAAACCGTCGCAGGCAGCGTAGCCCGTGAGCTGGGGCTGGATGATTACTTCGCGGGCGTACTGCCGGATCAAAAGGCCGCCAAAATCAGAGAGGTGAAGCAGCGGGGCCTGAAGGTGGCCATGGTGGGTGACGGCGTCAATGATGCGCCAGCCCTGGTGGAAGCGGATCTCGGTATCGCAATCGGTGCCGGTACCGATGTGGCGATTGAGTCGGCCGATGTGGTGCTTATCAAGAACGACCCCGAAAAGGTCGCGGCAATACTCGCGCTCTCGCGTGCCACTTACCGAAAGATGATTCAGAACCTGTGGTGGGCCACCGGCTACAACGTGGTGGCGATTCCGTTGGCGGCCGGCGTGGCAGCCGGCGCTGGAATCATCCTTTCACCGGCAATCGGGGCGGCCTTGATGTCGATTTCCACCATTATCGTTGCCATCAATGCGCGACTGCTGAGACGGGCGGATCTTACCGGAACTGCCTGATCAGAAGCTCGGCCACCGGATCGGGCCCCCACTGGCGAAACCAATCTGGCGGAAATCTATCGGGAAGAAGCATGGAGGGATGAAGATGCTGAAAGGAATAGCACGGGTCACAGCAATGGGCGTCATGGCCGTAGCCGCTGGCGCATCAGCACAGGGCATCAACACGCCGTGCCCTTATGGCCAGCCCTGCCCCTATGGCTACCAAGGTCAGGGGCCCATGGGCCCCGGCATGATGGGACCGGGCTATGGTCGTGGCATGGGCCCCGGCATGATGGGGCCGGGCTACGGTCGTGGCATGGGCCCCGGCATGATGGGGCCGGGTTATGGTCGTGGCATGGGCCCCGGCATGATGGGGCCGGGTTATGGCGGCGGCATGGGCCCCGGCATGATGGGACCGGGCTACGGTCGTGGCATGGGTCCCGGCATGATGGGGCCGGGTTATGGCGGCGGCATGGGCCCCGGCATGGGGCCGGGCTACGGTCGTGGCATGGGTCCCGGCATGATGGGACCGGGTTATGGTTGCGGCATGTGGCCGGGATAATGGGTTGACCATCGATTGGACGGCCCCGGGGCTCCCCGGGGCCGAGATCTCTCCGATGCGTGCAGGTCACTGAAAGAGGGAAAAGGCCTATGTGGTGGGATCACATGCAAGGCTATGGCGGCGGCGGATTTTGGTTCGGCTGGCTGTTTATGGTGCTGTTCTGGGTTCTCGTTATCCTGGGTATTTTCGCCGTGATCAAATATCTGATGGCGGGTACCCGCCGCAATTCGGCGCAGGATATCCTGAAAGAGCGCTATGCCCGTGGCGAAATCACCCGGGATGAGTTCGATCGCATGCGAAAGGAACTGGAATAGGGCAGGGGCCCTCTTGTGGAATATGACAACCTTGGATTCGGCGGCGGCTTGATCGGGGTCTTTTGGATTGCCTTGATTTTAGTCGTCGCATGGATTCTCAAGGCCTACAGAGCCGATGGGGACCAAGCTGCCGGTAAAGATCGGGAACGGCTGGAACATCACGATGCCCGCAGTGAAGTCAGTAAAAAAGAGTTGGATAAGAGGCACCGGGATTCCGAACACTGAATTCGGCTGGCATTTCAGGAAATTTCTGCTAATTTTAGAATGCCTAACCATTAAAGCTGGAAGTTGCGGGGTTGTCACCAGACAACCCCGCTTTTTTATCGTGCATGATGCATGCCTGCCACGAAACACGACTTTCCCCGATATTTTCACCTCTCGGCCCCGATCCCGTCATACCCAACCTTTGCCCGTTTTCTCGGGTGAATTGAAGCTCTCGACCCGATCTTTCCCTGAAGTCTTTGCCCGATACATGGCCTGATCGGCGGCCAGTATCAATTCCTCGAAGTCATCAAAGGGGCACTCCGGAAAACTGGCTATACCAATACTCAGGGTCACCCGCCGATCGAGGCCCGTGTATTGAATCTCGCGTGCCTGGTTGCAGATACGGTTTGCCGTCCTTCGAGCCTCTTGACCGTTGGTGTCGGCCAGGAGCACGACAATTTCCTCTCCCCCGTAGCGTGCCACCACATCCTCCTTTCGAGCATTGTCCATGAAGAGTTCGGCGACACGACGGAGCACCTCATCCCCAAAGTCATGACCATGATTGTCATTCACGCTTTTGAAATTATCGATATCGGCCAGCAAAATCGAAATCGACGTATCATGGCGCTCGCTGCGAGCCCATTCCTGCTCCAGGCGTCTGTTGAGGAATCGACGGTTATAAAGTCCGGTCAGGCTGTCTTTGATCGAAAGCTCATGAATTTGCTGGTGCATCACCGCATTGTCCAATGCGATGGAGATCTGATCTGCCAGATAGTCGAACAGTTGCCATTCGTCCTGGTTAAATGCCCTCAGGCTTCCAAGGACCAGTACGCCCATAACCTTGTTTTGATAAATGAGCGGGATATGCGCCACCTCTTCCGGGAGCGCTTTCAGAAATCCCACATCGACTCCCACGACCTCGGTGTTTTCGGTCAGCTTGAGCACCAACGTCGTTGCGTCCTTCGCGGCTCTGCCCACATATCCTTCGCCTTCTTTAAAGACGTCGAGTTGAGTGGTCGTACCGTACTGCGCTCTGGGAACAAATTTTTTCTCGTCGTCATCCCAGATATAGAGCACGCCGAGCTGGGACTCGGTCACCGCGACCACAATACGAAGGGTCTGATCCAAAAGGTGATCCATATCCATGGTGGACATGAAAAGCTTTGATACTTCATGGTGTTTCTTGAATCGACGCTCTCGGCTGCATATACCCTCAGCCATTTTATTGAATACCAGCCCAAGATTCTCCAATTGGTCACCCGTATCAAGATTCACTCGGGTTTCAAGTTGGCCATCTCCGAACCGATGCATGGCCTTATTGAGAACATCCAAAGGATAGGTGATGTCGTGGCGCACGAAATAAACGGAGACGAGTGCCACCACCAAGCCAATTATCGAGGTGATACCGATAGCCTTGGCTATCGCATCGGTTACCGCAGAACCCGCATCCTTCAAAGGAGTTCCGATTCCAATCGCACCTATAATTCGATTACGACTGTCATTGATGGGTTCGAACGCCGCCGCGATCCGGATGCCTGCGATATTCATTCGTGATCTGAAGGACTTTCCCAGTTCGATTTTCTCCTTTAACTCCGCCGGCATGACTTGCCCCCATGCCCATATGTTTCTGGGCATGGAAGTCGTCGCATGCAACTGAAACGCTTCCCGGGGATTCCCGGCAAACAAGGCAAACTCGACTCCAAATCGATTGTAGATTGCGTTGCCCAACCACGAATCACCACTGAGCAGAATACCTGCAACCAGAGCACCAATAACCTTGTCACCATCTTTTACAGGAGCTATCGCGTAGCGAACTATTGCGGGTTCTTTGATAGCGTTGGTGAGCTCTTCATCTTCACGCACCAACAGATCAATGCTGACCAGTTCGTTGGCACTTTTTGGCTCCGCACTGGTAAGGGCATCAGGCAGTAGGTCACCGAGGGTCATGGTGTCGCCGCTTCGTCCATTACGTCGACCCAATACCGTTTGATTCGAATCCACTGCAGCCAGAAGAGCCACATGGGTATTTCGCTTTCCGAAATCCAGAAGAAGTGTCTGCAGCCTTCCGGAATCACGTGTCGCCACTGCCTTCCTGACGTCCGGACGACGGGCATACTGGGTTAGCAGGGTTTCCAGCATTTCCGTTCTTTTTTCGAAAATGCTGACCGCCCCCTTGAAGTGAACGTCAGCCCGGCTGGCGACCTCTTCTTCCAAAACATCTCCGAAGAAATTCGTCAGCAGAAGAGCGAGGGCTGAAACGGGCAACCAGAACACGAGCGAAAGGGCGATCAAGGTCTTGGTTCCGATACCGAGTTTTAGTCGAAAGGCATGCATTTGTCGGGCCTCAACGTTGGCTGCCAACTGGAAGTTTAAACCTATTTAAAACTCGCCGACTAGCCGCTCTCATAAAAACAATGCTTGATGTGAATCAAGCCTTATCATTGGACTTAAAATAAATGCGGAACAAATTATGCGAAAGGTCAATAATGGAATTTATCAAATACTAACGTATTAGAATATAAGTAATAAATAAACCCACCTAATGCATTGACAAACGCATTTTATGCCAATAATGTTAGGGCCAAGAAACGGTTCACATTGTTGCGTATGGATTCACTGCTTACACATTTAAAATTTGTGTGATTTATAAAAACACAAACCAGGCAGCTGGAAGCAAGCAAACACTGTTACTTTATACCTTTGCATTCTCATTTATATGACGATGAAATCGGCAAAACGCAGAATTCAAAAAAACTGGGGCTTGGCGGTCTTCTCGGCCCTGGTCCTGTCAGGTTGTGCCTCGGCGCCCAGCCAGAAGGCGGACACCAGCCATTTGGTCTGGCCCGCGCCACCCGAAGAACCCAAAATTCGCTTCGTTGCCGAATACCACGATCAAAAAGACCTAAGTGGAACCGATCTAAAGTCAAGACTGCTGGGAACCACTGATCAGGTGCCGGGACTTCAGAAACCCTACGGCGTCACGGCCAGTCCCGATGGTCGACGCATCTACGTCACCGACACGAAACTGCGCGCACTCATGGTGTTCGATCTGAATGCCGCGAAAGTTCATCCGTTCATGACTGATTCCCAAGGGGGATTGGTATCGCCAATCGAAGTAAGAACAGACAGCCGTGGTCGGGTCTACGTCACGGATTCCATTCACGCCAAGCTCAATGTTTATACGCCAGAGGGAAAAACCCTTTTATCGCTGGGTGTTAGTGAACAACTCAAAAGACCCACCGGGCTGGCACTGGATGAAGCTCGCAATCGCATTTACGTCAGCGATACCAAACGACATCGTATCGTCGTTTACGACTTCGAAGGAGAGTTCGTCCAGGAAATCGGTGAACGTGGATCCGGACCGGGGCAGTTCAATTACCCCGTCAATTTAGCAGTCGATGACAACGGCAACCTCTACGTTGTCGACACCGGCAACTTCCGTGTACAGGTGATAGGACCGGAAGGCGAGTACAAGCACGACTTCGGCCAAATTGGAGACACCGTAGGAAGCATGGCGCGCCCCAAAGGGGTCGGGCTGGACAGCCACGGCCACGTATACGTTGCCGATGCCGCCTTCAACAATTTCCAGATCTTCGATCCGGAAGGAAAGATTTTGCTTTTCGTGGGGTCCACGGGCAGAGGCCCCGGGCAATTTTGGCGCCCCACCGGGATCTACATCGATTCGAACGATCGGATCTATGTGGTCGATTCCGCCAACGCCCGGGTGCAGGTATTTCAGTATCTGGGAAATGAACCGAGGGACATCAAGAAACCCTCGGCGGAAACGAATAATACAACCTGAAACCTGTTGCCCCCGCGCCCTTTGGGTGCGGGTTTATAAGAAAATATGGAGGGAGTGTCATCATGAGTGTCAAAAAACAAGTCATCCGCCTTGCCGGAGGAGTGTTCGCTACTGTCGCTGTCGCCGCCGGCAATTCTGCGCTGGCCGGAGTCACTGGTTCCAAGCATGATCTGTCGTCCGCCACATCAGCGGTCAACAGTATTTATTCCAGTGACCAGCAGGAGATTTGCGTCTTCTGCCATACCCCTCATAACGCCCTCAAAGGTGACTCGATTCCGCTCTGGAACCATGAGCTCTCGATCGAAACTTACGGCGTGTATGACAGCCCGACATTCGATGCGACCGATGCCGCGGAGATCGGTAGCGGAACCCTGGATGAGACTACCGCAACGGTCAGCAATCTATGCATGTCCTGTCACGACGGCACCATCGCTATCAATTCGTTCGAAAATCCTTCGAACAATTACACGACGAACACCATGGTGGGGACAGATGCAGAAGACGTCATGCCAGCGGCTTCCTCAGCAAATCTGGGTAGCGCGCTGACCGACGATCACCCCGTCAACTTCACCTATGACACGGCTCTGGCTACCAGTGATGGCTCGCTAGTGGATCCGACTGATGCCAGCGGTTCAGGACTGAGCAACGTGAAACTGTTCGCCGGCAAGGTGCAGTGCGCTTCCTGTCACGATCCGCATGATACGACCAACACGCCGTTCTTGCGGGCAAGCATGGACGGAAGCGGTCTCTGCAAGGACTGCCATACCAAGTAAGACATCCCGATGGCGCTCTGCGCCATCGGTTCTTTTGCGTGCTCACAAAACAAGAAACCGTTCCAGCGGTCTTTTCTCCACTTTTACAGGCATCATCGATCGCATTGAGATTGAGATGCCGCTTTTGTGAGGGGTTCCAGTCAACATGTGGCTCGGAAGAGTCCTGGTTGTCTTTGCGATGCTGTTTCCATTCTCCATCAGAGCCGCTTTTATCGGGGATTACACCAAAGGCCGCTTCACGCTGGGCGGCTCGCTGGGCATAAATCAGGAAGACTATACCCGCTCCCGGAACGGTTCGGAGGTTTCGCGCCGCGAACTGGAGAAGGAAGCCGCTGTCGATCTGGCGGGGTTTGTTTGGGACCCGAGGTTTCTTTCGTTCAGCAGCGGTGTAACCGTCACCGAAGGGGACACAGCCACGTCGGGCGAAGGCTCCAACCGGCAATCACTCGGTTATTACCTGAACACGACCTGGTTTGGCGGTCGTGATCATCCATTGAATGTATTTGCCAATAGAAGGACAAATACGGTGGCTAACGCCGATTCACCCTCCTACGACCTGGACACGGAGCATTACGGCTTGCGCTGGGGATTCCAACGCAAAACGCTGGGAAACGTACGGGTCGGTTTTGAGGTTCTCGATGCCCAGTCAGCTAGCGCCGAAGTCGAGAGGGACGAGAGGAGGGAAATTGTCGAATTTGAGGGGAAGCGGCAGATAAACCGGGAAAACGGAAGTCACTCGGACCTCACCTACGGATTTCGCGGAATAGATTCGGAAGACGACGTCTTGGGCACTGTTTCTCGGCAGAGAAACTGGTATGCCTACGACCGAACAGACCTTGACGAAACCACCAGCCTTATAAGCAACATTCGCTATTACGATCGTAAAGACGTTTTCCCGGATATTGACCAGGGAGGACTCCGGCAGGTAGAGAGCAGCTTCATCAACGCCACCTCAAGCATCCGGATTCAGTCGTCCGATGTTTTTCGTCAGCACTACTCACTAGCCCTAAGCCAGAGCGGAAGCAGCACATCGGAATCGACCCGTTATGATTTGCGAGGCGGAATAGCCTACAACTGGGCTCCCAACTGGGAGTTCCGAACGAATGCGGGACTTAATGGGGGTAATTTCCAAAGCGACACCGACAGTGGCGAGGATCTTTCCTCCCTGTTGGAGGCGAGTCTCCGCTATAACCGCCACTTCGATATCCTGGACCTGCGTGCAGGGATTAGCACGGCCTACGATTCCGAAATCAGGAGCAGCGATCCCGAAGGGCGGGGAAATACGATCTCCCATACAGCCACTCTTGGCCTGTCACGTCAGGCAAACCCATGGTGGCAGGATTCCGTCGACTATCGGTTCACCAATGAACAGGGCGAGCGAGGGAGCAGCGAACACAATCTCCATTACTCGGCCACGAGCCGGATCACCCCCTCGGACCACCTTCGCCTTACGGGCGACTGGCGCCGCTACGATAACGGCCAGCTTGTGGTTGCGCAAACAACCGATAATCGTCGTTACAAGATTGACTGGAACCATCGGCTTGGCTCCGGAAACGTCTTCTCCCTCGGAGCGGGGCGTTCGCAGACCGCCAGCGATGATTCAAAGGTAAGTCGGAGTTTCGTGCAGGGCCGTCTGGGGCTATCTCCAAGATGGATACGTCGTCTTCATATCAACGGTTTGGTTCACTTGGAAAAAGAAGAACGCGCTGAGGCCGAACGCACCGCCCTGCGGGTAGAGGCCAATCTGGTCTATCCGTTCGGTCGCTGGGAGACCCGGGCGGTCTACCGGTATCGCGAGTTTGACGATGAAAATGCCGGCTTCAGCAGCGCTTTGGACGAGCAGTCGATTATGCTCTATCTGCGACGGCACTTTGGAGTCCGCTTCTAGTATGAAGGCGCATTGCTTCACGCCGGCCGCCATGATCGGGGCGTTCATTCTGGGCTTTATACTCCCGGGAGTCGGACTGCTGCACGCAAGTCCAGTCTCTGATCCGCCAAAGGTTCTTTGGCGCAAAAACCTGGCAGCCGAAGTCGTGGCCGCACCGGTGGTGGCTCAGGGTATCGCTTACGTCGCTGACAAGGGGGGCGTCGTCTCCGCATTGAACACGGAAGACGGCCGGCTGATTTGGCAGGTTCCGCTCGAAGGGCCCATCTCCGTGGCACCCTGTTTTCATCAAGGGATTCTGATCGTCGCGACCACATCGGGGCAGCTGGCCGCTCTGGATGCGTTGACCGGCGCAATTCGCTGGCGATTCACTGCCGACGCACCGATTCTTTCCGCGCCGGTTGTGGACTCGGGACTTGTCTACTTCGGTTCGAAGGATCTGCAGTTCTATGCCCTCTCGACGGCCACCGGGAAGTTCAAGTGGCAGATTGCCCTGGAAGGCTACAAATACGACGGCATTTATGCTTCGCCCGAATTCGACGATGAGCGGATCTACATCGGGGTGAAAAATGGGCTCTTTTACGCCAGAGATAAAGCGAGCGGAGCCCCACGTTGGAAAAGCCAACTCAGGTCGGCCATCTACGATAGGGCCCTGCGTCTGGGTGAGAGTCTGATAGTTGGCGCCTACGACCGTTCCGTTTATCGCATCAATGCCACAGACGGTTCCCTGCAGTGGCGTACTGAACTGGACGATTGGCCACAGGGGACCCCGCTGTCGCATCAGGGGCATCTCTACATTGGCACTCGCACAGGTAGCTTATATGCGCTGGATTTTGCCACGGGGCGTATCACCTGGGTGGATTCCCTGGCGTCAGGATTTCGCCATCAACCGGTTCGTATCGATGAAGATAAAGCGGCGATCGGCACGGTCGAAGGTCGCTTGCTCATTGTCAACCTCGGCACAAACGAACCGTTGGCAACCATAGATTTACATACCGAGCTCTTCGCAGCGCCTGTGGTTACCACAGAAGGATTATTTGTAGCAGGCCGGGATGGCCGCGTTTTCAAACTGAGCCTTCCTTAGCGGGGCGGGGGAAAAAGCGGTATGCGGTTCCTGAATCTTACGGTCGCCCTAATCTGGTTACTACACCCGGTCGGGATACGAGCTGCTGAGGTGAGCTTACTCAGTAATCCGGACCGGATAAGGACATTGCTGAATGCCGGCGAACTTCCTCCGGCGCAAGTGCCCAACCCGCACTGGCAGGAGAAAGGCTGTCCAGCCTGTCACAAAGGAGGAAAAAAGGGCGCACCCGAATTGCACACCAAGGATATAAACAGGCTGTGTAACAACTGCCACAGTACCTCCGGGATCGGTGATTACATCCATCCTGTCGGAATGAAGCCCCCCTCCAAGTTCATGGCACAGATGCCGAAGGACTTCAGAGATGCAATAAGGCGCGGGGGCAACCGGGTGACCTGCATCACCTGTCATGACCTTCCGATGCAGTGTCAACCGAATCGGTACGGGGAGCGCGTTTTAAATCCCCGTTTCTTTAGGGGCGGTCCCTATTTGGAAAGAACCGATCTTTGTTTCAACTGCCACAACCCGGAAAAGTACGAGCGATACAACCCCCACGACCAAATTACCGATGAGGGAGAGTTGGACCTGGAGCGCTGCTATGTCTGCCACAGCGCCATACCGGATCGGAGCAAGGCCGAGAGTATTGATGATGTGCAATTCAACTTGGTCGATAACCTGGAACAGTTGTGTACCGGCTGTCATCCCTGGCGCCCCCATCCAGGCGGCCACTGGGCGAGCTTCGCCTCGGGATCGTCACCTGGTGGTGGGCCCAATCATCTGGTAGTGCCTCCGGAAACGGTTAGACGCAATCTGGAGAAACATATAAAGGAACATAACATCGTTATGCCACTTGAACCCGGGACGGGTCGGGTGTTCTGTGCAACTTGCCACAATCCACATGAACGGGGTGTTCAGTATCTGCACCGAGCGGACAAAGGGGCTGACGGCGTCCGACGTCTTCGTCGCGGCCGTTTTCGCATATGTGATGCCTGCCATGACAAATAAACGTAATACCACTCGTTGGGTATTGGTTGTTATGTAACGATGAGATAAGATTTCTTATAACTCTATAGATTTAACAAATAAGCAGATTTTAATAGTCGAATTTATAACAAGAATTGTAAAGTGAGGATTCCGATGAGAGATGGGGCAAGGTACTGGAAGGCATTACTTGTAACGCTTCTGGTCTGGCCACTATTGGCCGGAGCCTTTGAGGACGACGAAGCCTGCTTGATGTGCCATAAGTACCCGAAAATGGGTCGGGTTACGGCGGACGGCGTTCAAAAATCCTATTACGTGATGCCGAACACCTTCTCGCGAACGGTACACCGCAATGTGCCGTGCCGCGATTGTCACTCCTATATCAAGCAGCTCCCTCATCGGCCGGTTAAGGAGGGGGTGACTTGCGACAGTGAGTGCCACTCGGTTCAGAATCCTTCGACTGGAAAACCCTTTAGTCACAAACCAATCTACAACGTTTTCAAGGAGAGTGTTCACGCCCGCAAGAAGGTTGAAACCGATCCAATCGAAGCCGACAAGCCTTACTGCATAACCTGCCACACCAACCCTCTTTATAACGAATCCGAGAAGGCGCCTCCCAAACATATCGTTGATCGTTGCGTGGTCTGCCATGAAGACGAAAAATTTGCTAACAAATGGTACAACCACACCAGTCGTCGTATACGGGAGGTTAAGCGTTCATCGAAAGAAATCGTAGCGCTATGCAGCTCCTGCCATGCCAATGACGAACTGCTCGCAAGCCATAAAGAGGCCGCTGAGAAAGAGGGCAGGGAAATGGGTAAGAAATTCCCGATCGCGGCTGAATCCTACGAAAACAGCTTCCATGGCAAAGTCACCAAATACGGTAGCACCGATGCCGCCAACTGCCTCGACTGCCATGCGTCGGCCGAAAACTACTACATGAGTGTCCACGAACTGCGCCCATCCCGCGATCCCAAGTCGCCCGTCCATGAGGACAACCGCGTTAAGACCTGCAAGCGTTGTCACGAGACAGCAGACGCCAATTACGCTGCCTTGGACCCGCACCCGAGCAACAAAAAAGAAGACAATGCGTTCAACCATTACGCCGAGCTCATTTATAACATTGTCGGAAATGTTGCATTAGCCGGCTTGGTCGGGATGGCGCTTTTCGAGACTTTGGGGCGTCGCCGTGACGGAGCAAGCTGGCGCTTCATTAACGGCACTTCCTGGCGACGTCGTCGTCGCTTCTGAGAAGATTAGGGGGATAGCGACTTATGATTTTATCTGCGGAAGCGCGTTCTGTGTTGAAAACAGCGATGCGCCAGAATCATACCTCAATGGAAGATGAGCGCGACATCGAAGAAGTCGTTGCAATGCTTCCACACGATCGAAAAGAGCTTTACCGGAATGTCGAGTCGAATCCTATCGGGGACTTGCCGCGGTATTCTTTCCATATCCGTGTTCAGCACCTGCTTACCTTCACGACATTCCTGCTGCTGGCATTTACCGGACTTCCCATCCATTACCATGACGCCTTCTGGGCCCAGCCCTTCAACGACATGCTGGGGGGACTGCCGGTTACGCGGATCATTCACAGGACACTCGCGGTTGTGATGGTCCTATCCATGGCTTATCACCTGTTCACCATCATTTTCGGGGCGCTTCGTCAAGTGTCGGAACGGCGGTTTTCCATAAGGCGCACCATCATTCCCATCCTCAAGGATGTCCGCGACTTCCGTGACGATATGCTTTATTTCGCGGGCCGGCGCGCCGAACGCCCGGAAATGGATAAATTCATGTACAAGCAAAAGATCCATTATTTTGCGGCGGCATTCGGCAATTCAGTCATGGTCGTTTCCGGATCGAGTTTCCTGTTCCCGGAGATGTGGGCGAGCATTCTGCCGACCGAATACGCTTCACATTTCCAGGAAATGATGCGCCTTTCACATCCTCACGAAGCGTTGCTGGCTCTCCTTGTGATCGCATTCTGGCATTGGTACAACGTCCATCTCTCTCCCGGCCGTTTCCCGATGCAGTGGACGTTCCTGACAGGCAAGATTACCCGCGAACACCAGATCGAGGAGCACTTCCATGAATACCTGCGCTGTCTGGTGGAAATACCCGAAGAGCGCAGGATTATCAGAGCCATGGTTACCGAGCGCGGCCTCGCACTCGACCCTGATTTGATGCCGGCCAGTGTATCTGAGCCGCCCGGGATCAAGCCCGAATCAGAGCCGGAATTGCAGGAGACTTGATATGCAGAAGCCATTGACTCGGGGTCAAAAGCTTCTCGCCTATTCGGCACTTGGCATGGTCCTGTTATGGACTCTATTTGGCGGTTTTGTCATCTGGCTGCTGCTTACCAAACCGATGGATTGAGGCCGGAAAATGCACAACTTGGTTCAAATTGACGAGATTTTTATCGCACTGGCGGTGGTGCTGTTTGTATTTTTCGCCATCGCAGTGCTCGCCGTAATCGATCAGAAAGCGAAGACACCGGGAGAATTCAAACGCGATGCGTTTTCGATCGCCGGTATTCGGCAGAACCACCCCATTTGGGCATGGCTGGTTTCGATTTTTCTTTGGGTAATCATCGTTGCCCTCGCTGCCGGTTCCGTTTATCGCATCGCCATGGCAAAGCTGGAGCCTCCGAAAGAGGAGAAGACCCTATTCGAAACACTCGACGAGGATCACCTGGCGGAAACGATTAAACACTTTCACAATTCGCCCGTCAAAGCGCCCTATTCGAAGGGCGTGCAACCCATCTGCTACTCCTGCCACGGTGAGTTTCCGCATTCGGCAAAGCCGATGGTTCGAACACTTTTGAATATGCATACGCAGTTTGTGGGGTGCATGACGTGCCATGCCGATGCCGGGAAGATTCCTGAAGATCAATTGAAGTTGCGTTGGCTTAATTACTCAGGGGTTCCGGTTTCAGGACCGCCGTTTGGAACCGACGTCGACCCGAAAACGGGAGCATTGGTGGAGACAGACGACTTTTTCTCAAAAATCGTACCTTATCGAGTCATGCCGAACGGAGAAGAGGTTTTGCTTGAAATCACCGAAAAATCAGAGCAGGCCGAAGAGTTCCTCAAAGTGAGAAATGATTTATCGTTGAAGCAGCAGGGCGTGGTGAAGAAAATGTTCCACAACATCGTCAATCCGGTGGGACGTTTCTGTACGCGCTGTCACGCTTCAGAAGACGAGAGTTACATCCCATTCCGGACCTTGGACTTCTCGGAAAAGCGGATTTCCTCCCTTACAAATCTCAATATCGTAGGCATTGTCCAGAAGTACAAGGAGTTCTACATTCCGACCATTTTCCAGGATAATACCGACGAGGCGACCCGTAACACTCTGGTAGGAAGAGATGTGACTGTTCCGGAGCCCAGGATCGATATGAAAAAGGATCCGCGCGCCTGGTGGCGAGACGCCTATGACAGCAATTAGGGTTTGGAGCATGCGGGGGTGCTGGCTGCTCGTTGGGCTGGCAGCCTTGTGTGCTCAGGCCGCCCCCGCTCAGATTGCGATGCAACCAGCGGAGTTGCAGTTATATCTGGAGCCTACCGGGGAGGGCCCGCTTTCCTTACCCTCGGACGTCGAAATCGGGCCGCAAGGCCGGGTATGGGTTGTCGATAGCGGAAACCATCGACTCGTCGCCTTTGACCCCAATGGCGGTTTCCTGTTCACCGTTGGAGGACCCGGTCAGGGTAACGGGCAAATGCAAGGCCCTTTGGGGCTGGGGATCGACAAGACCGGCAATGTCTATGTGGCAGACGCTGGCAATTTTCGAATACAGATCTTTTCCCGGAAAGGCGAATTTGTCGCGACACTGCCACTAAAAGATGAAAACGGACCGCTTCGACCGGCCGATGTAGCGATCGGCGATGAGGGACAGCTCTATGTGACAGCCAACACCCGTCACAAAGTGGTGAAGCTGGCTTCGGACGGCACGGCGCTGACCTCATGGGGAAGCGAAGGCGTAAGCCAGGGCGAATTTCGCTACCCGGCAACCATCGTAGTGAGAAACGGGCTGGTTTATGTGGTGGATGTACTGAATACCCGCATTCAAATCTTTGACGAAACCGGACAGTATCAGTATCAGATTGGTGAGTGGGGCGTTGGCGCCGGACAGCTTTTTCGGCCCAAAGGGATCGCCATCGATGGAAGCGGTCGGGTCTATGTTTCCGACAGCTACATGGACCTGATACAAGTCTATGGCAGTGGCTATAAATTCGATCATGTGATTGGCGAGGAGGGAAAAGTCCAACAGTTTACCGGCACCCACCGGGCTGGCTATCGATCCCGAAGAACGGCTCTATGTCTGTGAAATGCTGGCCCATAGGGTTTCTGTCCTGCAGCTGCGTTAATGGTGCAAAGACCTTTGAATCCGACAGCGGCTCGCTGGCTGCTGCTTTTTCTACTGGCACTGACCTCTACTCCAAGTGAGGCGGCAAGGAACATTTCGCCAAAACGTGAATGCTCTATTTGTCATGTTATGTGGCTCAACGACTTTCAAAAGGAAGATGCCGAGACACTTATCCCCTACGACCCGAAACCGGTGGTCGAAACGGGCAAACAGGACGTCGTATCGACTGAGCGCATGTGTTTTTCATGCCATGACGGCTATGTCCGTGATTCACGCTTCGCCTGGGAGAAACGGGAACATTTCCATCCAGTAGGAATAGAACCGCCAGCGAACATCAAGATACCCAAGAAAGACGGCAAGGATATCTTTCCCCTCAATGACGAAGGGAAGATCTATTGCGGGACCTGTCACAGCGCCCATGGCGTCGATTGGAAAGAGACCATTTCGCCGCTTTTTCTTCGAGTTGAAAACAAGGACTCGAGTCTCTGCCTCGCATGTCATCTTGACAGGAGCACGGGCCCCACAGAAGGGAATCATCCTGTCTATAAAGAGCTCGGCGAATTACCGGCAACCCTGAAAAAGAGTGGAGCGAAATTCGGGACCAACAAAGACGTCATCTGTCAATCCTGTCACCGGATCCATGGCGCTGCCGAAGATAAACTGTTGATGGTTCAAAACGACCGGTCACAGCTTTGCGGAACCTGCCATTCCGACCGCTACGCGCACAGCAGGGAACAGGCGTCCATCGCTGGAACCCACCCGGTCAATATCCGTTCCGACAAAGTGAAGATACCCGATTCACTGCTTGGCGAAGGAGCCAAAGTCGGAGATGAGGGAGAGATTATCTGTCAGACCTGCCATCGCCCGCATCACGCCGAAAAAGAGACCTCCATTCTCGTTGCACGCAATGACGACTCTTCCCTTTGTCAGCAGTGCCACACCGACAAGAAAACGATCAACAAAACCAAACACGACCTCACCGTGGCTTCCGGCACCGGCGAGGAGACGAAAGGCGTTTGCGGCGAATGCCACGTCCCGCACGGCGGTCAGGGACCCAAGATGTGGGCACGCCCGCCGGGAGAGAGTGAAGACCCCGTGGCGACGACCTGCTTGAGCTGTCATCGCGAAGATGGTGTGGCGGAAAAACGCCAGGTCGGTCAGTACAGTCATCCGGTCGGACGCGACCTGAGCAGGGTAGACAACCGTCTCGGGTTACCAGGCTACATGGATTCTGGCGTGCAGCGGGAACACGGCGGCAAAGTATCGTGCCCCAGCTGCCATGACCCTCATCTCTGGGATCCGGAAAACCCCGAAGAGCGCGGTTCCCGGGGAGAGGAAGGCAATGGCAGCAATCGTTTCCTTCGTATTCGCCACACGGAGGACGGTACACTTTGCCTGAGCTGCCATTCGGACAAAGAAAAGATTACCGGATCACCTCATGATCCGAATCGGATCGCATCGGAATTCCCGGAGCGCGCCACACAGTTGCCGCAGGGAATTAGCAGTTGCAATACCTGTCACCAGGTTCATAACGGCAAAGGGCCTCGGATGTGGGCGCTGGAGCCCGCACAGGGCGTCGATCCGGTCTCTTCGACCTGTCTGAGTTGCCACCGCAAGGGCGGAGTGGCGGGCGACCGCACCATCGGCGAACACAGCCACCCGGTCGACGTGCCGATCCAACGGACCGGAATCGTGGCCAACGTCAAACGCTGGGTGGCTGAGGTGGCCAACCTGTTCGAGCGCTCCCCCCTCCGGATCCTGCCTCTTTTCGATGAGAGGGGAGAACGAGTCGAACAGGGCGGGCGCGTCACCTGTGCAAGTTGTCACGACCCGCACATTCACACCAGTGACGAGTCGGAAAAGCGGCCGCGATTCCTGAGAATCCCGAACGACCGTGAGGCCTCTTTGTGCCGAAACTGCCATACCGACAAGGCGCAGGTCACCTTGTCCAAGCACAACCTGAACATCAGTGCGCCACGCGAGGCAAACATCGAAGGCGAGACGGTCGAGGAGAGCAACGCGTGCGCCGCATGCCATCTGCCACACAATGGCGCCGGCCCGAAAATGTGGGCCGGATTTATTCGTCCCGACAATGATCCGGTGGCGGAACTTTGCCTCGGATGTCATCAGGAGGGAGGGGTGGCGGAAGGCAAGATGGTGGGTGAACACACCCATCCGCTACGTGTGGATGTCAAATCGGCTGGGTTCGATACGCAGCTCCCACTGTTCCAAAGCAGCGGGAAACGGGATGCGGATGACGGCCGGGTCAGTTGTGCTACCTGCCACAACCCTCATCAGTGGCGCTCCGGCGAGCCTCTGGAACAGTCGGGGGCAAACGCCAAGGCTGAAGGCGACGGCAGAAACAGCTTCCTGCGGCTGCCGACGGCCGGTCGTTCGGAGCTCTGCATCGATTGCCACGAAGACAAGCGCTGGGTGCGTGGTACAGACCATGATTTGGCGGTGACCTCACCCGCTGCCAAAAACAGTCAGGGCCAAAGTATCGAATTTAACGGTGTCTGTAGCCAGTGCCATACGCCCCATAACGCCACGCTGGGGAACCGCCTCTGGTCGAGAACGCCGGGGCCGGGACAGGACGCGATGGAGGAACTCTGCCGCAGCTGTCATGCCGACGGCAAATTGGCCGCCAACAAACAGCCCAAGCGCGCCACACACCCGGGTGGCGTGAAGGCCGTGTCAACCCAGGGGGCGTGGCCCCGCCCCGGAAAAATCCGCGGAGGTCTGTTCCCGGTTTATGATCAAGAGGGCAACGTCGTCCGTCAGGGCGTGATCTCGTGTCCCACCTGCCACAATCCCCACCGCTGGAGCGCATCCGCCGAAAGGGAGGGGACGGGGGAAAACCGAGAGGGAGACGCGCGCAACAGCTTCCTTCGCAACAAGAGTGCATACGGGTTGTGCACGAACTGTCACGGTATGGATTCCCTGTTCCGGTACAAGTATTTCCATGGCGAGTCGTCTCGCGCGCCCCACCGGCTCTTCCGATAGGTATGGCTATGAAACCGAAAAGATTCTGGATCGTGGCGACGCTCTTCTTGAGTGCGGCATGGATCATACCCGTCGGATATGCCTCCGGCCCTACTGAGGCGACTCTGGTTTGGCCTTCGGCACCCCAGCCGGCCCGCATTCGCTTTTTGAAATCTCTGGCCACGCCCGAAGACATTGGACGGGAAAAAGGGTGGTTGCGCCGCTTTTGGGAGTTCGTGCGAGGTCCCGAAAACCAGGAAATGCGAAAACCGATGGCGGTCGCAGCCGATGCTCAACGTATTTTTGTGGCCGATCCAGCCGCTAAATGCATTCACGTCTTTGACGAGCTCAATGGCAAGTACGAGCGCTGGGAGCGGGCCGGTGATGAGAACTGGGCGTTTCCTTTCGGCCTCGACAGCGACAAGAAGGGCACGCTCTATGTCGTCGACAGCCAGCTCCGCGCCGTGTTCGCCCTCGATGCCGACGGGGATGTCAAACGCCGTTACGGAGGGGAGGAATTGACACGCCCCACCGGGGTCGCGGTGGACGGAGAGCGAGGCCGGCTATACGTTGCCGATACGCCCGAACACAATATCAAGGTTTATCAACTCGACAGCGGCCGACTGGTTCAAGTAATCGGGGAGAAAGGAATCCGCCCGGGAAGATTTCGGTATCCCAGTTATATGAGCATCGACAAGGAAGGGCGCCTGTATATAACCGACGGCCTTAACGCCCGCATACAGGTAATATCACCCGAGGGGGAACCAATCAATACCGTGGGGCAGTTTGGAGACGGTAGCGGGGATTTCGTCTCACCTAAAGGGGTGGCCGTCGACAACGAGGGGCACATCTATGTTGCGGATGCCGGCTTTGACAACGTTCAGGTTTTTGACCGGCAGGGCAATCTCCTGATCTATTTCGGCAGCACGGGCCAGAGCAACGCTAATTTTTGGATGCCGACCGGAATCCACATCGATGAAAGGGGGCGGGTGCTGATCGCGGACTCGTATAACAAACGCGTACAGGTGTTCCAGTACGTGAGGCAGGAGGAGTAGGCCATGATCCAGGCGCGTAATTCCTCCACGGTTCTGTTCGTTTTGCTTTTACTCGCTTTCTGCGGCAGTGCCTCGGCGGGAATAGCCAACACCAAACACAATCTATCCGCTACCGGGACGGAAAGTTCCTACACGGCCACCAGCGAACAGCAGCTCTGCGTTTTCTGTCATACCCCCCATAATGCCCAACCCGCAACGCCGCTTTGGAATCATGCCGAATCGGGTGCGACCTATACCCCCTACACCAGCAGTACACTGGTCGCCAGCCCGGGCCAACCCACCGGGACGAGCAAACTGTGTCTCTCCTGTCACGACGGCACGGTGGCCATCGGAAGCGTGCACGACCTGCCGTTTGGAGAGGGCAGCGGAGCAGGCGTGGTGACCGGCCTGGAGTCCACCATGTCCGGCGAAAACAGCCTGGACACGGATCTCAGCGATGACCATCCGGTGTCGTTTGTCTACGACGACACACTGGCTGCCAACAATACCGAACTGGTGGCGCCGTCCATGCTGTCCGGCGATGTCCAGCCTGATCACAACGGTGAACTGCAGTGTTCCAGTTGCCACGATCCGCACAGCGATACCTACCCCAAGTTCCTGCGTGCGGGTTTTACCGACGCCGCCGGCTACGGTTCGCCGCTCTGCCGAACCTGTCATAATAAAGAGTACTGGTCCACGGTGCCTGACATGTCGCACCGTGAGTCGACCAACCAGTGGGATGGGACGGGAACCAATCCCTGGCATATTCCCGGTCACAATCTGGCCAACAATCCCGATTCCACCCCGAAGGCAAACGCATGCGAAAGCTGCCACAAACCCCACAGCGGGGGCGGGGGCCGACTGCTGCTGAAACAGGACGGCGAAGCCGGCGTATGCCTCACTTGCCACAACGGCAGCGTGGCTCATGGCTCAAAGGATATCGATACCGCTTTGAACAAACTTTATGTTCATCCGGTAAAAGACCCGGCCTACGACGGGCGCCATTCGACTGACCGGGTTGGACCGGGGACCATTCGCGAAGATTCGACGAATTTGGCCAACCGCCACGCCGAATGTCCCGACTGCCATAACCCCCATGCGGTCTCCCCGGGCACATCGCCCAACGTGGGTGATCCCGAAGGTACCGATAATCTCGCTTCCAACGTCCTTAAGGGGGTTTGGGGGGTAGAACCCAGCTGGCCCGCGCTGTGGTCCGATGTGACCAGCTATTCCGAAGTCGATGATATCGATTACCAGTACCAACTCTGTCTGAAGTGTCACTCCTATTATGCCTTTGGCCTGAGCCCGCCCCTGGACCCCTATGGCTTGATCGGCGGTGATGGAAAGCTGACCGACCAGGCCAAGGAGTTCAATCCCAACAACAAGTCCTATCACCCGATAGTTGCTCAGGGAAAAAATGACTTCGTAGCTTTCGACGGGCAGGACTATTCTGCTGCGCTTATCAATGGTATGACCCCATCGAGCACCATGACCTGTGCCGAGTGCCACTCGGACAGTCAGGCGGTGGAAGGCCTCAAGGGGCCTCACGGCTCCGATGTCTGGCCCATACTCTGGGCGCCCTACGACTTCACCACCGGCATGGCCGGCACGGAAAACCACCTCTGCTTCAAATGCCACGATCAACTCGTCTATGGCGGCGGCAGTTACAACAAGGGCACGGATGACCAGACGGGGTTCAGCGGAAGGGGAGCCTTCATGGAGAAGAACCTTCACAACAAGCACGTCGCGGTCCGGAATGTCCCTTGTCTGGCGTGTCATGCCGCGGTTCCTCACGGTTGGAAGCGCCGTGCGTTTCTCGTTTACGGCACCGGAACGCCGGATCCCGCCCCCTACAACGCCCATGAACGCTTTCCAATTAACGGAAGTACCTTCTACGGCCTGAACTCTGGAATCGACCTGGATGCCATCGACAGCGGCAGTTGGCAGAAAAGCGATTGCCATAGCGCCTCAGAGGCAGGAACCAGTGGAGTCACGGGAGTAGGGAGTTGCAGCTGATGAAACTCCTGCAGCTGGCCGGATCGCATCGTTTCGCTGCAGCCCTGTTGGGAGCAGCCGGGCTGGCCTCTCTGCTGGGAGGAACACTGCCTCAATCCGCGCGACTGTCTGCCCGGGAGCAACAGGGGTGGCAGACCGAATGGGGTGTACTCTCGAGTTGGCTGGATAGCCTGCGTCTATCGGATATTTTCGGCTCAATGTGGTTCATCGGACTCACGGCCTTGTTATTCCTGAGCCTGGCTCTCGGAACCGGATTGTGCGTGCATTCGCGCTGGCGCATTTGGCGTACTCGCGTTCGTCCGGAACGTGATCCGTTTGCCCTGTATGCCTTGCGCCTGGTTGGCGTACCGCTGCTGCATCTGGGGGGCATGATTGTGATCCTCGGCGCCTGGTGGAGTGCGGCTGAAGGCTTTGGCGCTCACCTGGAACTGACCCGGGATGAAATCTATGACGGCAATCCCGGGAAACTCGCGATTGCCCGGGGAACGCCCCCCTCGTTCCCTGCCCGACTGCGCCTCGATGAGACAGATATCACAATGGATCAGCACGGCCGTATTCGGGAAATGAAAGCCGCCATCACCTACACGCTAGGCGCACAAACCGTCCGGCGAGCCGAGGTGAGAGCCAATCAACCTTTGCTGCTGGGGAGCTTCCGATTATTCCCAAACAACTCCTTCGGCTATACGGCGATTCTCGACAGACTGCTGCCCGACGGCGGGCGCCGGCTGATGCTGATCAACTTCAAGGCGAAGCGGAGCGAGTGGGGAAACAGCTGGGAATTTGCCCGTCAGAAGCGTTTGGAGCTTCCCGGCTCTTCGCCGCTGTTTCTGCGCATGACACTCACGGGCCCCGACCAGCCCCAATTCTCGCTGCAAGGAAAAGGCGGCCTCGACGCAAAACTACGCCCGGGAGAGGAAACCGACATTGGGCCCTTCAGACTGCGTTTTCGGGGCGTCGCACCGTGGATGGGATTCTATCTGGCCAGCGATCGGGGGCAGGGCGTGTTCTTTGCCGGAATCCTGTTGACCCTCGCGGGTTTTTTCCTGCACCTGACGCTGCCGTATCGCGGCACGGGATCAGAAACGCGTTCCAGGGCGGGGCAGGGCACAGGCAGTGCGTCGGTTGAGACGCGCCGCACCAAACGGTTGATCTCAGAGGGGGCGGTCGAATGTTAGGCGCGGTTCTTCAGGGATTCTGCGGCGGGGCCTACCTGGGTGCTGCCGCCGGGCTGCTTTCGCGGCGTGCATCTCAGTGGGGTCTTGGGCTGGCGGGTGGCGCGGCCATGCTCCATTTCGGGCTGGTCCTGGGGCGATGGGCCGAGGGAGGGCAGTTACCCATCGTCAGCCGTTATGAAGACTTCACCGTCGATGCACTGGTGACCGTGCTGCTTTACCTCACCCTGCAGTGGCGATGGCCTCAGTTACGTCGGCCCGCCTCGCTCGGACTGGTCTTTTCCGGCTGCCTGACGCTCGCTGCCCTCGGCTACAGCCGGCAGACCTTCCCGCTCGGACCGGCACTACAGACCGAATGGCTGTTGATCCATGCACAGTTGAACAGCCTCGCGGTGGCCGCTGCCACTTTGACGGCCTCGGTCGGGATCCTTTGGGATCAGCAGGTCGAACAGATCGGACAACGGCTTCTGATCTGGAGCCTGTGGCTCTGGTCCGCCATGGTCGCGGCGGGCGCCTACTGGGCCAGCATGGCATGGGGGCGCTTCTGGGCCTGGGACCCAATCGAAAGCTGGGCATTGGCGACGCTGCTCGCCTATGCAGTCGTTATCCACCTGCGGCAGAAACCTCGACAAGCGCTTCGTCTGTCATTGCTGCCCTATAGCCTGCTTCTTTTTACAACTTACGGGTTGCTGCTGGTGATGCACAGTCTCCATGGCAGCTATCTGTTTCAATGAGGAGAGTCTCCGGAATGTTTCGTCTGAAATCACTGACTGTTTCAATCGCCCTTGCGGCGCTGGCCGGCTGTAGTGGAACGGACCAGCCCGCTGCGGAGTTGCCATCCCAAGCCAAGCCGAAAACCATCGTTACCGGAAATGAGGCGCTGCCAAGTGACCACCCCGCCATCCCCCCGGAACAGCCGAACCACGTGGCCTCGGTCATGGCTGATGTTCAGGAAGGCGCCATGCGCCGCTCGGGGCCACCGGTCATCATTCCCGACGCGGTGCGCGACCAATGGTCGGCCGTTCGTTTGGCGCTTACCGACAAAGAGGGGGAGCGCAGCGAAATCCGAGCGACTTTGGGCGAAACGCTGGCGCTTCCCAAGGGTGACCTGAAGCTCCGTGCCCACTCTTTTCTCCCCGCCTATATGAGTGACAGCGAGCAGATCACCAGCAGCTCTAACGAACTTGCCAATCCCGCGGTACTCGTTGCGCTTTCACGAGACGATCAGATTATCAATGAAGGCTGGGTATTTCGGGATTACCCCCAGTTCAATACATTCGCCAGCCACTGGGTGCAGGTCGAACTCCTCAATGCCGATCCCAGACCGACCGAGCAGGAGGAACCCATAAAAGGAGGAGGTTCATGAAATCCTTCATTGTAGTCGTATCCACTGTCGCGCTATTCACGCTTGGCACTGTCGCAACAGCGGTTGAAACGAAAGATGATGCGCTGGCAAATCTGAAGCGCCAACTCTACGCCAAGTTACGTGGAGCCGATCCCAACAGCACCGACAAATACCACATCGATCTCTATTTCTCGCCTGTTCATGGGATGCGCGCGTATACCGAGCTACTTCGATGGTCGCAAAAACCGGAGGTACCGCAATCGAAGGCCGAAGAACTGCAATCCATCGTCAGCATGGGCCTGCTTGCGGTTTACGGCGAATCGGGAGCAGGCGTGCCCATGGGCGGCCAGGCGGAACCGATATCCGTCGTCTTCGACTATAGCCTGCCGCGTTACACACGCCCCTTGACGGATCACCACAATGGGACGACCCACTGGAACCCGCTGAACATGAAGCGGCAGACGGGCGCAGCCGGCATAGGCCAGTCACTGGCGGCCAAGTCGCTGTGGTTGCGGACGATGGGAGGCAAGGGTGCGGATGTGATTTTGCCCTCCTTGCTCGGTGAGCTTGAGGTCGTGACCGCCCCTCCATTTTCGAATCCTTCCGGAAGCGGACTGGTGCCCGAAGAGGTGGAGTGGAATGAGGGCAAATGGCATGTGAAAAAGTCGTTCAGTCGGCTCCGTTCTCAGGCTTCATTGCTGATCGGTCTTCTGGAAACAAAAAAGTTTCTCGACACTCCGGGAGCATTGGAGACGGAAATCGCAAATATCGAGCGCTTGCGGGTGACGGTGAATGAGGCCATTGCCGACTTGTTCCGCGGCATCATTGAGAAGCACCGGGACCCGGACACGAAGGCGCTCGTCGGCATCTTCGATAACGCGAACGGTAGAGGTGATCGCATCCTCATCGAGGATCTGGGGCTCGCCGCGGAGGCGCTCGGTTCACTGGCCCGTACAGGGGAAGGGGACATTGCCAAAGTGGCGCTCCGCGTCCTGCGTGAACAAGCCGATTTTGTCATGAGGGCACTACCTGAAGGAGGATTGGCACCGCGCGGATGGTTCGTGCCGACGGTAGCCCCCTGGCGAGGGACGATCACGACCCTGAGCGAACAGATGGCGGCCTTGATGGTGCTCGTGGAGGCATCCAACTCCCTGGGCGAAAACAGAAGCTATCTCGATGCAGCCAACCGCCTTCACGCCAACATGGAAGGGCCCCTTTGGGTCGAGTCCGCCGGCGTCTATCGCTCGGCGATAGGATTCAAGATGTCCTCCTATGATGGTTATCTTTTCGGGACGGTTCTCGGGCTGCTGCGACGAGCAGAGCGAACCGGCATTTTCGACCAAATCGACGGGAATGAATATCTGGATACTGTCCTCATATCCGCTGGTCTACTGCAGGCCGAAGGTCCGCAGACCGGCGAACCGGAGAGCCCCGAAGCCCTCGTTGATCGCGAATTAGACGGGCTTTACGCTGAATTGCTGGAACTGGAGAGTGAAACGGCTCGAAGAGACAGAATCCAGGAATTCATCTCAGGCGTCATCGACCAGGATGGAGATACCGTTCCGGGCATTCGCTTTGGCGGGGATGTCTACGGGGGAGCACCCGTGCTGGTCAACCAGGTGGGTATCCGAACGCCCTATACACCGACTAAAACGGCTGAAGAAGTGAGGGGAGCTGAACGGTGAAAAACGCAACTTTGGCAGTGGTTGCCATGAGCTTTCTCTTTAGCGCACAGGTCCTGGCATTTGGTGGAGATACCGATCGCGGCTCCCGGATTTACCAGCAACGGTGCGCCATGTGCCATGGCTCCGATGGCGGAGGCAACGACGGAATGGCGGTTGATTTTCGCGAGCAGTGGTATGTTCTTAGTAAATCCGACGCCGAATTGGCTCGGCACATTCGCGATGGCTTCCGCTCGCCGGGGAGCACCTATACGGCGGGCGCATGCCCATCCCAGGTGATCAGCCAGCGTGATCTTCGCGACGTCCTGGACGCCATACGCGACAAATTCATGCAGTGACAGCCGGGCTTTCCGGACAGAGCGTACGATCGCGCCGGACTTGCAAAAGGAAATCCGGTTATTCCTCGGCCGCGAGCGCCTCGGTTCTGCGGCCGGGACCGATTTTCAACCAGAGCACGGCCATTAGAATGATCCCGATCAACGGCACAACGCCTTCATTTACCGCGCGCCAGCCGATGTGGAACTGCAGTGCGCCGGCTGAAAGGGACGCAATCGTCACAGTGGTAAAGACGAGAAAGTCATTGAGAGCCTGTACCTTCGCCTTCTCTTCGGGACGATAGGCCCGGGTTAAAAGGCTGGTTCCGGCGACGAAAAGGAAATTCCAGCCAATGCCCAACATGAACAGTGCCAGCCAGAAATGCGTCACCGTATCGCCCGACAGGTTTACCGCTACGCACCCCATGTTCAGTAATGCCCCCCAGAGCATCACGTTCAGCTCCCCGAACCGCTTGATGAGATCCCCGGTCAAAAAGGAGGGGGCAAACATGGCAAAGACATGCCATTGAACAACGAAAGCGGTCTCGTTGAAGGGCTGACCGCATACCTCCATGGCCAACGGGGTTGCCGTCATAACCAGCGACATAATGCCGTAGCCGAGCATGGCTCCCAAGGCCGCCACCACAAAAACCGGCTGTCGGGTAATCTTCGCCAGGGTTCTCCCCGACTCGCCAGGCTTGCCGACCTCCGGCTCAGGTATACGGACAAAGGTGAGGGCGACCAGGGCCAAAACGATCAGAACCGCCAGGGAACCGTAGCTGGCAGCGAAGGGGGCCTGCAAAAGATCCCGGGTCCAGTTGGCCAGATTTGGTCCCAAAAACGCGGCTACCACGCCGCCGGCCATGACATAGGATATGGCCCGACTTCGGAATACCTCGTCCGCGGCATCTGCCGCCGCGAATCGGTAGTAAATGCCGAAACCGTTAAAGACACCCAGCAGCGCTATCGCGACACAGAATAGGGCAAAGCTTCCCTCGGCGATGGCATAGCCGGCCAGCAGCGCGCCCGCTACGCCGATGAAATTGCCGATCATGAACCCCTCTCTGCGACCGACTCGGCGCATCAGTAACGATGCCGGGACGCTGGTCAGCATGGTCGCCAAAAACAGTGTGGCCAGGGGCACGGTGGAAAGCGAGGGGTCCGTCGCCAAGGCTGCCCCGACCAGCGCCGCCGATGTCACCGCCATCGACATGCACGTCATCATGATAGCCTGACAGAGCGCCAGCAGGGCGATATTGCGTTTCATCATGTCCATAAGGTGCAGCAGAATACGGCATCTGAAGGGTCGGAATAAAGCCCGCAATTACCAAGGGCTCTAAACGTTGCGCGGAGATCGGCCGAAGCGTCTATACCTCTGTTTCAAGTGAGTTCCGGGGACGCCCATTAGCCGCCCCCGTGCAAGTGGCAACACCGGTCCCTCGAAGTCTCCACCCCGGTATAGCCGCATCGGGAATGGCACGTTCGTTCGGCTTTATGCGCGCCCGGGTCTTCTCTGGCTTTCGGTTGCGCCCTGTACTGAGGCGCACCAGTCACCCATCTGGTTCTAGGCATCGGCCGGGCTCTCGCGGAGAGCCGGATTCCGAGCCCCTAGCACCGCACGGTGCCCCAGAAAACCGTTGGTGCCCTATCGTGTCCAACTGCTCTGCGCTGGTGAAACAAAATGCCAACGCGTTCAGTTTAAAGGGCTGCCTGCCCGCGGCAGGCGCCAGTCCCGTCTGGCTCACGATAGAGGCGCATCAGTCCAACTCGTTACCTTTCCCGGTTTAGGAGGTCCGACAGGAGGCACAATCAGTATAAAGGGTTCAAGCCACTCCCCGGAACGTGCTCACCTGCCGGACCGATTCATCGATGCATTGCAAAGGCCCTGCTCATGTCGAAGGCGACGTGGTCGCGCATCATGTAAAAGGCCGCCCGAGCCAGCTTGTGCGCTACCGTCTTGATGGCAATCACCGCTCCCCGGCGAGCCTTCTTGCGCTCGTAGAAGCGTTTGACCTCGGGATAGTAGCGTACCGCGAAGTTGGCCGCCTCGATGAACGCCCACGACAGGTATCGATTGCCACTCTTACTGTTGTTCGAGCCTTTCTTCTTCCCGTTACTTATCCGTTTGGAATCGACTAGACGGCTGTAGGAGGCAAACCGGCCGGCCGCAGAAAAGCGGCTGACCTCGCCGGTCTGAGGTTATCGACAAGGACGGAACCCGTCATTTCTATGGTGCCGCTGCATCCGCCAACGCACCGGAAACCGATGCAACCCTGACCATCGATTCAGGGGCCATATTCCGCTGGGTACTGCGTGAAACCGTCGATACCCACGGCAACACCATTCGCTATCACTGGAAACGCGTCAGCGATGTAGGTATCGACGGCGGTTCGGTACCGGGCTATCAGCTCTATCCCATACGCATCGACTACACGGGGCATAACGGCAGCGCCGGCGCGTACACCGTGAAGTTCATCCGCGACAGCCAGCTGCCAAACTATGTGCGCCGGCAGGACGTCATCATCGACGGCCGGGGCGGTCTCAAACAGGTCACCGCCGAACGTCTGAAAAGGATAGAGATCCCAGAGTTCCGGGGACAGTATACCTAACTCCCCAGAGTTCCGGGGACAGTATACCTAACTCCCTGAACTTCCCCGCGATAGCTATTTTCTTAAAACCTCCTGCCGTGGCATGATGGGCGCAACGGACAAGGAGGTGAGTTATGGCCAGGATAGGTCGCGTCGTGATACCCGGATACCCCCACCATGTCACCCAGCGAGGTAATCGTCGACAGAAGACGTTTTTCTGCGCGGACGATTATCGCCACTATATCGGGCTGATGGCTGAGTTTGCCTTCGAGGCTGAAACGGAAGTCTGGGCCTACTGCCTGATGCCCAACCATGTGCACCTTGTGATGGTGCCGAAACACGAGGATGGACTGCGAGCGGCAATTGGCGAGACACACCGTCGCTACACGCGCCGTATCAACTTTCGTAACGGCTGGAGCGGTCATCTCTGGCAGGAGCGCTTTCATTCGTTCGTGATGGATGAGGCGTATCTGCTATCCACGGTCCGCTATGTGGAACTTAACCCTGTAAGAGCCAAATTATGCGAACACCCGGCCGACTGGAAATGGTCGAGCGCCTTGCCGCACCTGTTGGGCAAAGATGACGCTTTAGTGAGAGTCAGTCCGATGCTGGACAGAATATCCGACTGGCCAACCTATCTGGCCGACGCAAATAGCAACGATGGTGAAATCATTGAACAGCACACGAGGACGGGAAGGCCGCTCGGCGATAAGGCGTTCGTCAGGCATCTAGAGGGAATTACCGGCAAGCCGCTGGCACCCAAAGCACCGGGTCCGAAAGCAGCTAAAGCAAGATAGGTATATTGTCCCCGGAACTCCCGGCTAATAGGTGTCCTTGGAATCCCGCGGACAACACTACCTTGACGCGCGCCGGCACCAGAAGAGCATCCCCCCAGCCAAAAAGAATAATCCTAAACCAACAAAGGACCACGCTACCTCATCCGCAACAATTACGCCTCCTCTTTTCGGGTCTTCAAAGGGAACACCGAATAGCGGAAGAAAACTCGATAAGAAAAGCACGAGCGATTGACACAAGAGCAAGTATGCGATGAATGGTATCCGGCGCCTTATTCGGACACGACGGCCATACCAAAACACAATAATTGTGATCAAAAAATAGAAAACCAGAAATTTCATCGTTCCAAAGTCACAATGGGCTGAGTTGTTGTGCACATTATTTTGTTACTCCTCCAACAATATTGGATGTAAAGCCGCCCAGTATTTCACCAACCTCATACGGCGCAAGCAAAGGGTGCCCTGAACCTGTATCTGGCTGCAGTGGTGTTACATCATTGAATCCAACTTGGAACCCCAGAGAGAACGTAGTCATGCTGTAGATGGCCGCAACCTCTCCAGTACCACTCAGAATATCTCCTGAAGCTCCGTAAGCCCTCTCCAGGACAGGTCTCGCGACGTTACCGTACTTCTGCCCGCCTACCGACTTGTACTTTGTCCACAAATCCCCACGCCGAGCCGCGCTGAGTCCATTCCCGGCGACAGCCGTTTGGAATTGATTGAATGTCCTCGGCGCCTGTTTCGTAGCGTCGAAGAGGATTCCTGCGTCAGCTCGTATTGCCGTCGATGTTCCCGTACCCAACGCCTTCGCCCGCGAGACGACCCCCAAAGGAATCGCCGTCGTGACACTACCTTCAATGAGTTGCTGCCGCGCTTCGCTGCGCATGATCTGCGGCGCCGCCGGATCGTTGGCGATACGCCAAGTGCGCTGAATGCCGGCGGCGGCGCTGGCCGAGACAGCATTGATGTGCACGTCCGGCGTGTCGAGGAAGCCGGTTTCCGCGGCCGTCTCGCGCTGGTCGCGGGCAAAACCTTGCAGCTCGGAGTCGTTCGCCTTCAGCGTGTCATTGTAGGCCGCCCGATAGAAAGCGCCGACGTCAATGACATCCCCTGCCCCCTTGCCGACCAGCCGCCACTCCAGCAGCGACTTTCCGCCGCTACGGTGCCAGCGGGTGCCCAGCTGCTGGTCGACGTAGCTTACAACACTGTCGAGGCCAGTTCCGGGGACAGGATACCTAACTCCCTGAAAGCCGCTGTCGCATCACGGAAAAGGAAGAAAAGAAGAGCTTTTCACTTGCATTGCCGTCGCCCCCATCCATTCGGAGTGAAACTCCGCATCGAACCTCTTTAACAATTCGGACCTTTAGCTTGGCCGCTTATCATGGCCAGGCGAAAGGCGCTTAGGAGAGATAGGTATACTGTCCCCGGAACTCGCGCGCATCGAACCTCTTTAACAATTCGGACCTTTAGCTTGGCCGCTTATCATAGCCAGGCGAAAGGCGCTTAGGTGAGATAGGTATACTGATAATCATCTAGCCGCCCCCTCAGGCCGGCAGTATCGTCGAGGTTGAGAGACCAAAACGGATACGCCGGCAAGAGGAGGCGAACGATGAAACTGTATTGCGGAATCGACCTGCATTCAAATAACAGCGTGGTCGCGGTGACGGACGAAGACGAGCGCGTGGTGGTCGAGCGGCGCGTAGCCAACGACCTGGAGCTTATCAAAGAACTGCTGCTCCCCTACCAGAGCACGTTGGTCGGTGCGGTGGTGGAATCGACCTACAACTGGTACTGGCTGGTGGACGGGTTGATGGAAGCCGGCATCGCGATGCGGCAAAGGGGTCAGGTCTTGCAATCCAGCACCTTATTGCTATGATTCTGATATGGCGAGACCGTTACGAATTGAACTTTCTGGTGGGCTGTACCACGTCACCTCCCGAGGGGACCGCAGAGAGGATATCTTTCACGACGACGACGATCGAGTAGCTTGGCTGAATGCTCTCGGGGAAGTATGTCTGCGGTTCAACTGGCGGGTTCACGCCTATTGTGAAATGACGAACCACTACCATTTTGTGGTGGAGACGCCGGAAGCGAACCTGTCTAAAGGGATGCGGCAACTTAATGGGATTTACACTCAGCGTTTCAATCGTCGCCACGGGTTGGTTGGTCACCTTTTTCAGGGCCGCTTCAAGGCAATTCTCGTAGAGAGAGACGCCTATCTGCTGGAGTTGGCGAGGTACGTGGTGCTTAACCCGGTCCGGGCGGGAATGGTCCGTGAAGCGGGGGAGTGGCCGTGGAGCAGCTATGGCGTCATGCTTGGGTTGGCAGCCAAGCCCAAGTGGTTGGAGATCGACTGGCTGCTTGGGCAGTTTGGTGCCGTTCGCCGCAAGGCCCAGGCGCGTTACGCTGCGTTCGTCGCAGACGGAATTGGGACCAATATTTGGGATGGACTTCGTCACCAACTGTTTCTTGGGAGCGAGCAGTTCGTCGAAAAGCACACACCGGATATCCGGCTGCCGACAAACGTACGGGAAGTTCCCAGGGCGCAGCGTCGCCCGCTTGCAAAGCCGCTTACCCATTTTGAACGCACGTATGTGCAGCGTGAAGCGATGGCGAGGGCTTTTCTCACGGGCGCTTATACCATGCAGGAGATTGCCGAACATTTCGGAGTGCATTACTCCACCGTCAGTCGGGCGGTAGGGTGGCTTGAGTCCGAGGCCAACAATAAATAGCAGCGCCTTCGTCGAAGGAGCGGGTGCGTGATTGCAAGACCTGACCCTGTGCCTAGAGGGCTGGGCTCCTACACGCCTCGAAACAACACGGCAAGGCTCCTGATGGCGGAGAGCATAAAGGGGAGAAAAGGGGTCATAACCCTTTATCAGCAATGGATGGCCTCCGGCCATGTTCGCCCAGAGGGCTGGGCTCCTTGTGCCTCGAAACAACACGGCGAGGCTCCTGATGGCGGAGAGCATAAAGGGGAGAAAGGGGCCATAACCCTTCAGCAATGGATGGCCTCCGGCCATGTTCGCCCAGAGGGCTGGGCTCCTACACGCCTCGAAACGGCACGGCGAGGCTCTTGATGACAGAGAGCAAAAAGGGCTCTTGACGGGCTATCTAAGCACCGTGGCAGTCATCGCCGGGCGCAACCACTTCCAAACAGGGAAACCGTTGCCATTTCCCCCAAATCCCGCACTGCATTCGTGATCTACCCTTTCCTTTGGCAAGTACAAGTTGCGGAGAGCACCGATGGAAGGGGTTTCAGGTCCGTCCTTTGGGCGGCGCATGGCACTGGGTTTCAGTGCATTTCGACGCATTCTGTCCGATCGGGCGTTTGCCGCCAGGCTGGCTCAACTCGTTGAGAAGAGGCCCGAACCGATTTCGCAACCGCAAACGAAAGTGGATGCGTCTGACGGAGCGATGCAGTTGCTGGGGCTTTTTCAGCGTGACGGTCGGCTCATCGACTTTCTCCGGGAGGACGTAGCCGCCTACTCCGACGCCGAAGTTGGCGCGGCGGTTCGGGTTGTGCACGAAGGGTGCCGCAAGGCGCTGGATGAACACTTTCGACTCGAACCGATCCATCAAGCGTCCGAAGGCGAGCGAGTCGACCTGAAGCCGGGATTCGATGCAACGGCCATTCGGGTGACGGGAAATGTCAGCGGCGAACCGCCTTTCACCGGCACGCTGACCCATCGCGGATGGCGGGCCGCCGAAGTGAAGCTGCCGAAGCTCTCCCCGGAACATGACGTGACGGTTCTGGCCGCTGCGGAGGTGGAGCTTTGAACACTCCCCGTTACGCTATAGGGGTCGATCTGGGCACCACCCACTGCGCACTCTCCTATGTAGATCTGGAGGCAAGCGAGGGTGAAACGGTAGTCCAGGAGATTTTGGCTCTACCACAGCTCACAGGGCCGGGGACCATTGAAGAGCGCCCGCTGCTGCCCTCGTTTCTCTATCTGCCGCACCCGGATGAGCTGAATCCCGGCGAGCTGTCGCTTCCCTGGCCCGGCAAAAACGACTTCGCCGTGGGGGAGTTTGCCCGCGAACGGGGCACACAGACGCCGATCCGCCTCGTCTCCAGCGCCAAAAGCTGGCTGAGTCACGCCGGTGTGGATCGCCACGAACCGATCCTGCCGCTGGAGGCTCCGGATGATGTCCAAAAGGTATCGCCGCTTCAGGCCTCGGTTCGTTACCTCGAGCACCTGCGGGAGGCCTGGAACGCGGCTCACCCTGAAGCCCCCCTGGACGAACAGCAGCTCACCGTGACCGTTCCCGCATCCTTCGACCCGGCCGCCCGGGAACTGACCGCCGAAGCGGCTGAAGCGGCCGGGTATCGGGAGGCAACCCTTCTGGAAGAACCCCAGGCCGCCCTTTACAGCTGGATTCAGGCAAGCGGTGCTGACTGGCGCGAACAGGTGAGCGTGGGGGATGTCGTGCTCGCCGTGGACGTTGGCGGCGGCACTACCGACCTGTCACTGATCGCGATTGTGGAAAGCGAAGGCGTATTGGAACCCCGGCGCGTGGCGGTGGGTGAACACATTCTGCTCGGTGGTGACAATATGGACCTGGCCTTGGCCTACAGGGTGTCACAAAAACTGGAAGCCGAAGGCACCCATCTCGAGCCTTGGCAACTGCGCGCAATGGCCCACGGTTGCCGAACGGCCAAGGAGCGTTTGCTCAGCCGCATCGAGGAAGAGGCGGTACCTGTCGTGGTACCAGGGCGCGGCTCCAGGCTTATCGGCGGAACTCTCCGCACCGAGCTGACCCGCACCGAAGTGGTCGAGACGGTGCTTGAGGGCTTTTTCCCGGAGACCGACGCCTCCGCCAAGCCCGCTTCGCGCCCGCGCACCGGTCTCACTCAGCTTGGTCTTCCCTATGCGCAGGATGCCGCCATCACCCGGCATATGGCGGCATTCCTCGCAAGACAGACCGGGGCCACGGCGGAGCTGGAGGGCTTCGAACGCTCGGCCCCGGAGGGGAGCACTTTTCTGCACCCCACGGCCGTATTGTTCAATGGAGGCGTTTTCCGGTCCGGCCTGTTGATTGACCGTTTGATGGGCGTGCTCAACAACTGGTTGGCAGCGGAGAATGCCCCTGCCGCCAAGGTGCTAGTGGGAGCCGATCTGGATCTTGCTGTGGCCCGTGGGGCTGCCTACTACGGCTATGTACGCCGGGGCGGAGGCGTTCGTATCCGGGGCGGTACCGCGGCAGCCTATTACGTTGGCGTCGAGTCTTCCATGCCTGCCGTTCCGGGCATGCCGACTCCGATCAACGCCCTCTGCATCGCCCCCTTCGGGATGGAGGAGGGCAGCGAGGCAGAAACGGCGCCCCGGGAGTTCGGGTTGATCGTGGGCGAGCCGGTGCGCTTCCGTTTCTTCGGCTCCTCAGTGCGTCGTCACGATCAGGTGGGGACCTTTCTCCAACAGTGGAGCGAAGAGGAGCTGCAGGAGATCGGCGAAGTGGAGGCGACACTCCCGGTGGAAGGGCGGCCAACCGGCGAAGTGGTTCCCGTGCGCCTGCGCGCGGTAGTGACCGAAACCGGCACGCTGCAACTGGAGGCCCTGCCGCGCGACAGTGCGGAGCGATGGAAGGTGGAGTTCGATGTCGGGCGCCAACGCTCCAACTAAATACGTGTTCGTAAATGGTATCCACCGAAAAAGAATGAGGGAGTGATGGGCACCATTTCGGGACACGTATTTAGCAACGCAAACTGCGCAGACGAGCATGCATTCAGCACCCTCCGAACGCATCGATAAGGCCGGCCGTAGTCATGTCACGCTACCTCGTCGGAATTGATTTGGGGACCACCAACACGGTAGTCGCCTATGCCGATCGGGATGCCCAAGGTGCCGATATCGAGCGCTTCGACATCGAACAGCTCGTTGCGCTCGGGGAAATAGCCGCCCGGCCGACGCTGCCCTCGTTTCGCTATCAGCCGGCGCGCGGTGAACTCAAGCAGAGTGATATTCGACTGCCGTGGGGCGAGTCCGAAACGGTGGTCGGCCGCTTGGCACAGGAGTTGGGGGCGCAGGCTCCGGGCCGTCTGGTAGCCAGCGCCAAAAGCTGGCTTTCCCACCGGGGGGTTGACCGTACGGCCGCCATTCTCCCGTGGGGTGCCGAAGACGTGCCCAAGGTCTCGCCCGTGGAGGCCAGCGCTGGCTATCTGGCCCATCTGCGTTGCGCCTGGAACCGGCGTTTTCCCGATTATCCCCTGGAGCAACAAGAGGTGGTGCTGACCGTTCCCGCCTCGTTCGACGAAGCGGCCCGCGCCCTTACGGTGGCGGCGGCCGAAGCAGCGGGCCTGTCGGGGTTTCGTCTGGTGGAGGAGCCGCAGGCGGCCTTTTACGACTGGCTCTATCGTCACCGCGAAAAACTGGATTCCGCCCTCAACGGGGTTCACCTCGCGCTCGTCTGCGACGTCGGCGGCGGCACAACCGACCTGACCCTGATTCGGGTGATGCCAGGGGAGCCGGAGCCCGAACTGGTTCGCATTGCCGTCGGCGACCACCTCATGCTCGGCGGCGACAATATCGATCTGGCGCTGGCCCATGTGGCGGAGAGCCGCCTCGCGACCGGAGGTACGCGTCTGGATGCCGCGCGGTTTTCGCAATTGGTACAGCAGTGCCGCCGCGCCAAGGAGCAGTTGCTGGCACCCGATGCGCCGGAAACGGCACAGGTGACCGTGCTCGGGGCCGGCGCAAAAGTGGTGGGAGGCGCCCGCTCGGTAAACCTGACCCGCGACGAGGTGGCTCGGATGGTGGTGGACGGCTTCTTCCCCCGGGCGGAGCCGGATGAACGGCCGCAGCGAACGCGCGGGGGGCTGGTGGAGTTTGGCCTGCCCTATGTCTCGGATCCGGCGGTCACCCGACATGTGGCGGCCTTTCTCGAATTCCACGGCCGTGCCGCCCGCGAGGCGCTCGGGGCGTTGGCGCCGCCCTCGGGGCAACTGGCGGTGCCCGATGCGGTTCTTCTCAATGGCGGCGTCTTCCACTCGGCCACCTTGAGCGAGCGTCTGCTCGAGACCTTGGGCTCATGGCGCGGGCAGCCGCTCCGGCTTCTGGAGAGTGTCGCCCCGGAGCTCGCCGTCGCCCGGGGCGCGGTCGCCTATGGCTTGGGCCGGGGGGGAGGGGCGCCGCGCATCGGTGGCGGTTCGGGGCGGAGCTATTTTCTGGACCTGGGTGGCGAGGGCGTTCGCCAGGGTGTTTGCGTACTTCCGCGAGGCACAGAGGAGGGCAAAGAGGTGCGGCTGACGCAGCGCACTTTTGCATTGCGGCTGAAGCAGCCGGTGCGTTTTCACCTCCTCTCCAGTACCGGGGACACCGACTATGAACCTGGCGAACTGGTCGACCTTTCGCAAGACGATTTCGCACCGCTGCCGCCGGTTGCCACCGTGCTCGAAGCCGACCGGCGCGGAGAGATCCCCGTTGAGTTAACGACACGATTGACCGAGGTGGGCACGCTGGACCTTTACTGCCTGAGCGCCGATGATCCGGCGACGCGCTGGAGACTTGCTTTTCAACTCCGCGAAACTCAGGAGGGCGGAGGCGAGCCGTCGGGCAGTCTCGGCGAATTGCATCCCCAGTTCGATCAGGCGGCCTCGCACATCGAAAAGCTCTACGGCCCGCCCTCAAGGGGCGTCGACCCGAAGGCCATCAAACGTCTGCGCAGCGATCTCGAAAAAATTCTGGGGCCTCGCGGCGAATGGGATCCCGTGCTGCTACGGGAGCTTTTCGAGGTGTTGTGGGAAGGTGCTGGCCGACGGCGCCGCTCGGTGGACCACGAGCGAGTCTGGTTCAACCTGTCCGGCTACTGTTTGCGGCCCGGCTTTGGTCATCCCCTTGACGACTGGCGCCTTGACCAGGCCTGGCCACTGTTTGAAAAGGGTCTTCAACACATCAAGGAGAGTCAGGTCTGGTCCGAATGGTGGATCTTCTGGCGCCGGCTGGCCGGAGGCCTCAGTGGCAAAGCGCAAGAGGAAGTCATCGATGAAATCGCCTGGCACCTGCAGCCGCAACGGCTCCAGGGCAAACGTCCGCCCGGCCCTAAAAGGCTCGCCTACGACGATATGGTTCGACTCGCGGGGTCGCTGGAGCGGGTCGCCATCGAGCGCAAGGTGGAAATCGGCGGCTGGCTGCTGGAGCGTTCGCAAAAGGCCAGCGAAGGGCCACAGTCGCTATGGGCTCTGGGTCGCATCGGGGCCCGGCAGCCCTTTTACGCCAGTGCCCATATGGTGGTGCCGCGGGCGGTCGCCGTCGACTGGCTGGAGCAATTAATGAGACGTGACTGGCGAGGCGACTCTGCCGCTGCCTTCGCCGCCGCCCAAATCGCCCGCTGTACCGGCGACCGTGAACGGGATTTGGAGCCGCAACTGCGCGAGCGGGTCGCCGCCCGGCTGGAGGCCGCCAGGGCATCCCCGGCCTGGAGCCGGATGGTCCGTGAGGTCAGTGATCTAAATGAGACGGACCAGAGCCGGACTTTTGGTGAATCGTTGCCACCGGGCTTGAGGTTGTTGAGCCAGCCCTAGGTCGCTCACTGCCCCATATCCGAATCCTACTCCTGGTAGGAGCCCCGCGCCGGGGCGATTGCCGACCCTATCGCGGCGACGCGCCGCTCCTACCCGGGTGAATACGAATTTGGAACACGTATTTTAGTGGGGGCGGACAGAATGAAATCGCCCAACCGGTTCAGGTTGCTGCCGTTCAGGCCCCGGTCACCGGCAAGGCGTGCCGCCGCTCCTCGTACAGCAGTGCCTCGGCTTCCCTGGCCGGCATCGGCTTGGCGTAGAGGTAGCCCTGCGCAACGGTGCACCGCTCCCGGAGCAGGAATTCGCGGTGCTCGGGGGTTTCGACACCTTCGGCGATCACGGCCAAGCCCATTTCGTGGGCCAGGGCGATCACCGCCCGGGTGATTGCCGCATCATCGGGGTCGTCGGGGAGCCCGCGGACAAACGACTGATCGATCTTGAGGCGATGGATCGGCAGACGTTTGAGGTAGGCGAGCGAAGAGTAGCCGGTGCCGATCCTGCGACTGTTCACCCCGCACCCGGCGCAACGCGTCCAGCCGCGCCCCGAAATCCTGGCCGGAAGCGTGCCACTGTCGCTTTTCGCTCTCCAGGTCACCGGTGGTGAGCAATCGCTCGGTGTAGTACTTGAGCTGAACCAGCGCCTGGTAGGCGTCGTCGGTGATCTGCTGCTCCTGGCGGACGCCGTCCAGGGTGAACAGCAGCGTGACCAGCACCCCGCCGGAAAGCAGCGAGCCCGCGATCAAGGCGGCAAAGCCGACCCGGGAAATCCGCCGGATGCTATAGGGCATTTCTGATATCCCCACACGGATTCTGTTGGCCCCAAAATCGCCGAGGGCCAAGGCGCGCTGCGCAGCGCCGGGGTGGTCTCCCGATCAAGCAGCGCAACGACGGGATCGGCAATTTTGGCGGCCAACCCTCCGGGCTTGGGCCGTTTCGCCCGCCGGACTGCGTTTCAGCTCGCTCATGGGGAACAACCACACACCGTTCGCTGCGCCTTGCCAGCGAACAAAACGGCCGCGAGCAGAACCGTGTCGGTTATTGGAAATGCCCTATGGGAGGCCATCGCTATTGACCCGGGAGGTTCAGAGACTGCCGATAATAGCTGGCCTGCTGTTCGCGGCCCAACTGGTCGGTGATCGCCTCCCACTCCCGCGCCGCGGTATTCAGCGCCCGGCGAGGGGGCTCCTTTCCCATTACCGCGGCGAAGACGGCGAAGCCGCTCAAGGGCGGCGCGGCGGACGCTTAGCAAACGGGTCAGTACGTCCCGGCCGAGTTCGAGTCGTTCCGCAGGGCCAGTTGATCCTCCGGGGACTAGCACATGGCCTGAGGGTAGGGGATGTAAAAATGGGGGGACGATGGGGACGCACCACGGAGCCTGCACAGCTGACCCTCCGCTTTGGGCGGTTCCCGCCCGTCCTAGGCCCACACCTCCCTGCTGGCATTGGCAAACAAAAGAAGTGGGGAACGGCGGCTTCTGGCGTAATTTTGTTCCGGATGCCTAGACCTGTGAGGAAAGAGTTGACGAACCGACCGTTCCCTTTTTGATGATTGCGGAGAATTCACGTGAACCAACGAAGCGATCACAACGCCAGAATCGATCTCAATCACGTCCGCCGTGAAGAACTGGTCGAACTTCCGTTTATTGATGAAAGGCTGGCCGAGACCATTATCCATTACCGGGTCAATGGGCGACTTTCGCAGCTTTGATGAACTCGATAATGTGGGGGGGGCATCGATTGGCAGGTGAAAAAGGCCCTTCAGAATCGGGTCCGAGTATAGGCAACGGATCTTTCGCAAGGGTGCGAATAGGCCGGCTAAGATCGAAACAGCGATCGAACTCAAATCTCGCTTTGACTGGTCCCGCGTGGTCTAGTCTTGTCGATGACACTACCACGATGGCAATCCAAGGAGGGACGGTCATGGACTATCGCGTTATCACCGTGTTCTGCGCGGGAATGATGTGCCTGATACTGGGAGGGCCTGCCGCTTTTGCGCAAGGGGCAGCGACCACCAAAGGCAACATCACGGCGACCGAAGAGATGGCCAATGCCAGAGAAGTCGTGCAAGAGGCCGCGGATGTCGTCCAGCATCTCCGGGCCGACCCTGAGATCCAACGGATGCTGAAGAGCGCTAAGGGTGTATTTATCGTATCCGATTACGGTCGGGCGGCTTTCGGTGTCGGTGGCTCCGGCGGACAAGGCGTGCTGGTTGCCAACAATCAGGGGCAGTGGTCGCCTCCGGCCTTCTACAACATCGGGACCATCAGCGCTGGGTTGGAGGCGGGCGCCGAGGGAGGATCCATCGCTTTCCTGCTGATGAGTGATGATGCCCTTGATGGCTTCCGCAAAGAGAACAACTTTTCGCTCAATGCCGATGCCGGGTTGACTATCATCAACTGGTCCAACCGGGCCCAGGCATCGGCCGGAAAGCCCGATGTGATCGTGTGGTCCGACACCGCGGGTCTTTACGGCGATCTGGCGATCACCGCCACCGACATCTTTTGGGACGAGGAGGCCAACCGAGCCTATTACCAGAAGACCGCCAGCGCCCGTAAGATCATCAACGGCAAAGTCCAGGTACCGGAATCGGCCAAGGCATTGCAGTCGGAATTCAGCGCCCTGGAAACGGGTGAATCCACTGGTGGTGGGCGCGAAGGAGAGGAGTAGCCGATTGGGGTATCCACGCCCGCCCTGCGGGCGTGGATTTGACGATTGCACAGGAGGTGCGTCATGAGGGACGGGAAGCCCCATGTATTAGTCCTTGGTGGAAATTTTGCCGGCCTGGGTTGCGCACAGCAGATTCGGGCGATGGCGGGAGATGCGGTAGACATCACCCTGGTGGACCGTAAACCCTATTTGGCTTACATACCGAATATTCCCGAGGAGGTCTTCGCCAACCGCAATCCCATGGTGACTATGCGCATGGATATCGTCGCTCCTTTGGACAAGGACGATGTCCGGTTCATCCAGGCAGAGGTCATGTCCATTAATCCGGAAACACGCCGCGTCGAGTGCATCCCCAGTGAGCGGGACGGCGCTGAGTGTCTGGTGCTGAACTATGACTATCTCGTGATCGCTCTGGGAAATCGTCTTGCCTACGATCGCGTCGAAGGGTTTGCCGAGTATGGCCACACGGTCTCTGATACATGGCATGGCGAGGCCTTTCGTCGCTACCTGCATGAAGATTATAAGGGCGGGCCCATTGCGGTGGGTTCGGCCCGTTTCCATCAGGGTGATGGGGCCGGTGACATCCACCTGTATTCCGGCCATGAATTCCCAAAATCACTTGCGGCCTGCGAAGGGCCCCCTGTGGAGGTCATGCTGTCCCTCGGCACATGGCTGACCACCCATGGTAAGGGAAATCCATCGAACGTTACCGTATTTACGCCCGCAGACATGATCGCCGAAGACGCCGGTGAAGCAGTAGTGGAAAAGCTCCTCAAAATCGCCGGCAGTCTGGGCTTTGGCTATATGCACAGCACGGAAGATATCAAGCGCCTCACTTTGGATGGTATTGAATTTACCAACGGAGAATTCCTCGAAGCAGAGGTTAAAGTTATCTTTCCGGATTGGAGAGCCCAGGATTGCGTGCGCGACTTGCCAATTACCGATAGTGAGGGCTTTGTCGTCACTGATCTTTTGATGCGCAACCCGAGTTATCCAGAGATCCTGGCGGCTGGAGATGCCGCTGCTGTGACGGTGCCGAAACTGGGAGCTATTGGCCACACGCAGGCGGAAATCGTTGGTCGACAAGTGGCGAAGGACGTGGGCCGCATGGATGCGGAGCAAGCGGATCAGCCGCTGAGTCCCGAAGTTCTCTGTATAGGGAGTATGGGTATGAAACAGGCGTTCTATATCCATTCAAATACCTGGTTTGGGGGAGATGTCTCGGAGTTACATTTCGGAATGGTGGAACACGCGCTGAAGAATGAATATAAACGGATGTTCTACCGCAACGGCGGGAAGATATCCCCCTGGGGAATCGATGCGGCAAAGAAGATTGCTGAACACGTCCCACTCTAGATCCAGTAAACACCGCAAAAGAGTTTCGGTGGCAGTTCATTTTTCCGGCCAGCCGCCTCGGGCCATGCCCGCGCACCGGTGCAATTCGACGCCACCACATTCACAGCTCAGCGGTGAGCAAAGCCCTGAAGCGAGCCGCAAACGATGCACGATCAACGGACACGAGATCACCGACAGCAGCCGCAAGCCGCTCGAGAATGCGCCGCCGGTCATGCCGCGTCTTCTCAGCCAACCCGCGTGCCTGCAGGTACCAATCGTACCGCTCCAGAAGTTGACCATAAGTGCGTTCAGGTGAGGGTAGAGTCAAATATCGGCACCTCTTCGAAAACCGCAAGGCACTGTTTCGAAAGAAGAAAAAGCCAACAAATGACCCCTGCGCTCGAACCTTTACATAATATACATTATGCGTACTTCCGGAGAGCAGTGACCAGGAAGACCGGCAGGAGGCTGTGGATCATCCCGGATGAGATGTCCATCAGCAGGCTGACGAAGCCGAGAGCCCCACACCCGCCGGGATGCGGGCGCAATGGTCCGTTGGTGATGAACTTAATGGCGGCGGGCCCTCCGCTGCCAGTAGGTATTCAAAGCCGTGAAACAGATCGCCATCCACCCCAATCCCTCGGCGGCGGCAGCCAGCACGTCGCTGAAATAGTGGACGCCCAGATAGATGCGGCTCAGTCCCACCAGCAGGACCAGGAAGAGCGCCACAAGAACCACCAGAACGCGCCATCGCCACGCCGCCGTCTGGGTGGACAGAAAGGTCATGGAACCGGCTCACGCCACGCATGAACTGCGTGACCGCCGGATTCTGGTGTACATGGAACCAGGCCGCGATGCGCCGATCCCAGAGGGTAAGCGGATCACCATGGACCACGTCCCCAAGGTAATCCAGCATGTCCTGTCCGTTCGCGGCCGTTTGTTCGTTGCTTCGGGCCCGTCGCCGTTTCGGCTCTTTGCTACGCTAGCTTAATGGAACGCCGCCAGGATGAGCCTGGCATCCTTCGCGTGGTGAACCTCGTTATCGGCACCTCGGTGCCGGGCACACCATCGGTGACATTCCAGTGACGCGGCTTTACGGAAACAGGATTACAGGGCGGTGAACGCCTCCCCGGCCGATGTGGCGGTCCGCTGCCGCGGACTGGTGAAATCGTACGGCTCCGGCGCCTCACGGGTGTCGGCCCTGAGGGGCATCGACCTCGAGCTCTACCGCGGCGAACTGCTCATGCTGGTCGGCCCCTCCGGGTGCGGCAAGACGACGCTCATCTCTATTCTCTCCGCCATCCTCGATCAGGACGCGGGCAGCTGTGAGCTATTCGGCCGCGATCCGCGCGGGATGAGCGAAAGCGAGCGCATCCGGTTTCGTGGCGAGGCGGTCGGTTTCGTGTTTCAGGCCTTCAACCTGCTGCCGGCACTCACCGCCCTCGAAAACGCGACCGTTCCCTTGCTGCTCAACGGCGTGGCCCCGGACAGTGCGGCGAACCGTGCCCGGAGCCTGCTGGAGGCCGTCGGACTCGGCGGCCGAACCGACGCCCTCCCTGCGCAGCTAAGCGGCGGACAGCAGCAGCGGGTGGCCATCGCCCGGGCGCTGGTCCACCGGCCCCGGCTTGTGGTCTGCGATGAGCCCACCAGCAATCTGGACCACGAAGCCGGGCGCAGGATGTTGGCGTTGCTGCGTGGCCTGGGACGGGAGCCGGACCGCTCCCTGGTGGTGGTCACCCATGACACCCGGATCCTGGACTTTGCCGATCGCGTCGCGCGCATGGACGATGGCCGTATCGTGGGCATTTCTCCGGGAGGCCAGCGGCCATGAGTCGCCGCTATCTGCTGCCGATACTGGCGCTTGGCGGGTTGCTGATCGCGGTCGCTGTCATCGTCCAGAACAACCGGGCGGCGCCCATAGCGCCGCCGCCTATCCGACCTCCGGTTCCCCCCTTCGATTCGTACGTGGCCGGTTCGGGTCTCGTCGAGGCGAGCACGGGCAACATCGTCGTGGGCACGCCGGTAGCCGGTCTGGTGACCGATATTTCCGTGGCGGTCGGTGACACGGTGCAGGCGGGGCAGCCGCTGTTCAAGATCGATGATCGCGACCTGCGGGCCGAATTGCTAACCGCCAGGGCCAAGGTGGAGGAAGCGGACGCCACCTTGCAGAAGAACCGCCACGAACTGGCCTATTCCGAAAACCTCGGAAAGGAGGATCCCCAGGCCCTCAGCGAACAACAGCTGACGGTGCTTCGCGATCAGGTGGCGGTTGCCCGCGCCGCCCTGAACAGAGCTCAGGTGGAGGTCGAACGCCTTCAGCTTGAGATACGGCGCCGGACCGTGCGCGCACCGGTCGCCGGCCGCGTTCTACAGCGCAAACTGCGGCTCGGAGAGTACGTGGAGGCGAGTGAGAGCGCCGAACCGATGCTGATCCTGGGCGATACGAAGCGGTTCCATGTGCGTGTCGAGGTCGACCAGCAGGACGCCTGGCGGGTCCGTCCGGGGGCGGCGGCGATTGCCTTCGATCGCGGCAATCCGCAGCTGCGGATTCCGCTCGACTTCGCCTATATCGAACCGCTGATCGTCCCCAAACGGAACCTGACCGGCGGGCCCACCGAGCGCACCGATACCCGGGTCCTTGAAGTGCTCTACGGCTTCTCGCGGGGTGAGCGACCCGTCTATGCCGGCCAGCAACTGGATGTCTACATCCAGGCCCCGCCGGTCACGGCGGCAAATACGGAGCGGTAGAGGATGCTGCGGCTTGCATTGAAGATGCTGATGGGCGACCGCACGAAATTCGTCGGGCTGCTCCTGGGCATCACCTTCACCGCCTTTCTGGTGACCTTCGCCGCCTCCTATTTCGCCGGCTTCATGACCCGCGGCTTCGCCCTCATCACCGAAAACGGCAGCACCGATGTGTGGGTCATGGACCCGGCGGTTCACTCTGCAGAACAGACGATGAACATGCCGGATTCCGCCCTGCTTCGCGTTCGCAGTGTCGCCGGGGTGGCCTACGCCGTGCCGCTTGCGCTCGGCAGCGCCGACGCCCGCTTTCCGAATGGACAGTTCCAGTCCTTCCAGGTGATCGGGGTCGATGACGCTACGCTTATCGGCGCGCCGCGGATCGGCGACAGAGCGCCGGTGGGCCTGCGGGCTCCGGATGCCGCCATCGTGGACGCCGGCGGCACTAGCGGGAAACTGCAAACCCCGGCCTCTGAATCCGACCAGTGGCCCTATGACGGCGCCCGCCTTGATGTGCCGACACGGCCGCTGCGGGCCGGCGACAAACTGCAGGTCAATGGCCAACGGGTCAAGGTGATAGGACAGTCCCAGACGATACCGCGCTTCCCGCCACGCCCCCTCCTCTATACCAGCTACGCCAATGCCGCCCGCATCCTGCCGCGCGAGGCTCACCAGTTGACCTTCGTGCTGGTCGGTGCCAAGGCCGGCCTGAATCCGGAGGACCTCGCACGGCGCATCGAGCGGCGCACCGGGCTTCGCGCCCGCTCTTCCGCGCAATTCAAGGCGGACACCGTGCGCTGGTATCTGTCCAATTCCGAGGACGTCGGCGACATGGCCTCGATGCTGATCCTTGCCATGACCGTGGGCTTCGGCATCACCGGCGTGATGCTCTACATGTTTACCTACGAGAGCCTCAAGCAATACGCGGTGCTCAAAGCCATGGGCGCCACCCCGCACCTGCTACTCGGTATGGTGTTCGCCCAGGCGACACTGTGCGCCCTGTTGGGTACCGGGCTGGGGCTAGGCGTTTGCGGCATCGTCGGCGAAATCGCCGCCGGTGCGGGATACCCGTTTCGGATGATGTGGTTCACGCCACTGGCCGGCGGCTTGGGGGTACTCGTGATCAGCGTCACCGCCGCCGCGATCAGTGTGCGCAGCGTCCTCAAGCTGGAACCGGCGGAGGTCTTTGCTGGCCGCTGATCGCCAGAGCCGACCTCACTTTTTGAGGCATCGCCCACGACATCACGGAGGTCAAGCAAGCCGAGCGGGCCCTGCGCCAGAGCGAGACTCGCTATCGCCAGCAGGCGGCCGAGTTGAAGCTTATCTACGACAGTGTCCCGGTGGGCCTGGCCATTCTGGATCCGAGCTTGCGCTACCAGCGCGTCAATCAGCAGTTCGCCGATATCAACGGCCTCCCCGTGCAGGCGCACGTTGGAAAAACTATTTGGGAAGTCGTCCCAAATCTGGCAGACCAGCTTTCTTCAGCCTGTTAGGACGCAAACCCCAGTCCGCATGAAGGGCACTTCTAATAATCCGACACGGTTCTGCTCGTAGAAGTCCCCTTGCACTGACCGTCATGACGTCGGGCCTGCACCGAGGGCTTCTATGACGGTGTCCGCAGCAGACGTCACCTCACCGGGCACGATCTACATTCCATACCCTGGATGCCGAGCGGTATCGAACGGATAAACCGTACCGTCACGGCCGGGAAGCCGGCTTACAGGCGACAATCGAAGCGGCCGACAAAACGGATATTCCATCAGCGCATGTAGGCTTCGGTCGCATAGCGCCGGAGCATCCGATGACTGCTGAAAACCGAAGCGTTGCGCGAGATGGCTCCCTTCATCAACCGAATCCAACCGGGCCTGTCGTAGTAAAACAGCGGGAGCACGCTCTTCTTCGAGCTTCTGATAGAGCGCGGCGGCGTGATCGCTCTGCCCGCCTTCACCAATGGCCCAGCCGGTAATCCCCTCGACCCAGCCCTCCTCCCACCATCCGTCGAGGGTGCTGAAGTTGGGCACGCCGTTAAAGGCCGCCTTCATCCCGCTGGTACCGGAGGCCTCCCGGGGCGGTTGCGGTGTGTTTAGCCACACATCAACGCCGGCCACCATGCGGCCGGCAATCGCCATATCGTAGTCGGGAATAAAGGCGACCGGAACGTCCGCCCCGAGCTGTTTCGCGGCCCGGTGGATAGCGGTAATCGCCTCCTTGCCGCCGTAATCCCGGGGATGCGCCTTGCCGGCCACCACGACCTGGAGCGGGAACCGCGCCGCCATCGTTCGCAGCCGCTCGATATCGGAGAAAAGCAGCGCCGGGCGCTTGTAGGCTGTCATGCGGCGGGCAAACCCGATGGTCAGGGCGTCGGCGTTCAGCGCGATCCCTGATTGTTCGGCGACGTAGGCAAACAAGCGGCTCTTTTGCTCGCAGTGCGCCTCCCAAACCACGCTGTCGGCGATCCGGTCGGCATTGACCAGCAACTCCGGCTCGTGACACCAGCCCTGCAACTCTGCATCGTAAACCTTCCGCAACGGCTCGCCCACCCACGTCCAGGGGTGGACACCATTGGTGATGGCGCGAACCTGATAACCCGGAAACATCCCGCGGGAGGTCTGTGCGTGCCGCTTGGCCACGCCGTTGATGTACTCGCTCCCATTCAGCGCCAGGCGGGTCATGTTGAGGCGCTCCTCCCCGGCCATCGTCTTCAACATGGTTTCGTCGCGAAACTCATCCATGATCCGGCCGACCCGGTCATACGGAAACTGGTCGTGTCCGGCCTCCACCGGGGTGTGGGTGGTGAAATTGCAGAGATCGCGAACGCGGGGCAGATCATAGGCGCGCTCGCCGGGTCGCAGCTCTTCGGGGCTGTAGGAGAAGCGGCGCAGCAGTTCGAGGACCAGCAGCGCCGAATGACCCTCGTTCATGTGGTACTGGCGCACGGCGAACCCGAGAGCGTGGAGCAGCCGAACGCCACCGAAGCCGAGAATACACTCCTGGCGCAGCCGGTAGTCGGCATCGCCTCCATAGAGCCAGTGCGTGAGGGTGCGATCATCGGGGTGGTTCTCGTCCAGGTCGGTATCGAGCAGGACCACCGGCACCCGTCCGCCCATGTGGCCTTCGACAATGTAAAGCCGTCCCTGTACCCAGACCTCGCGCCCTCCCAGATTGACCGCCACCTTGGCACCCAGCGTCCGGGTAACTGAGTGCGGCTCCCAGGGGTCCTCCTGCTCGACCTGTCGGCCCTCGCCCTCGATAGTCTGACGAAAATAGCCCGCCTTGCTGATCAGCGTGACGGCCACAAACGGCACTTCCAGATCCGCGGCCGAACGGAGCGTATCGCCCGCCAGTACGCCCAAACCACCGGCGTAGGTGGGAATATCGGCCTGCAGAGCGATCTCCATGGAGAAATAGGCAACCCGCGGCTGATGAATAAAGGCATCGAGGAATTCACCGGCCGAGGCGGTCCGGTGCGGTTCGCGTCCGTCCATCTCCTCTCCTCTCGTGTCGGGCGCACCCTCCCGTGGTGCAAGGCGGCGTTCAGTCGTGCTCCCCGCAGCGGCGAAGTTCAGCGAGGAGGCCTACTGTCAACCATAGCCCCCGGGCGTAGCCCAGCAGCGCCAACAGCGGCCAGCCGGCCAGGCGCGGGCCGAGACTGTGCTGCATCAGCAGTGATGCAGCCGGAAACAGCCCGACGATGAGAAGCGCCCGCGCCAAGCGGTTGCCGACCCGCTCCAGCCGCGCAGCGGCCGAGTCCAGTTCACGCAGATGAAGCGGCAGAGCGAAGTCCTCGCGCCGGGCCCGTCGTAGCGTCCGGGCGCGGTGGACCTGCGCAATCGAAGCCGCGGCGAAGGGCTCGACTCGAAGACCTCGAACCGGCTGTCTCAAGTGAACCGCCACGCTCGGAGAGTGTAACCGTTCCGGCACAGGCAGAAGCCAGCGAAACCACGGCAGGCACCACCAACCAACGTATCCCCGCAGGAATCACCACGATAAGGGCTTCTCCCCTGTCGCCCACTGTCTCTTAATGATTGGCCCGCACTGGCATTCAGTGACAGCCCCTAGCCGGCTGTTGAAAAACACCCTCTCCAGAGGGAGAGGGCTGGGGTGAGGGGACTCAATAAAAGGTAAGTTACTGATTTTATCCCCCTCATCCTAACATTCTCCCTCAGGAAGAAGGGACAAAACCTTTTTCAACAGCCTGCTACTGGGCATGCGGTTTCCCATGATGGCGCAGGCGCAGTGTTGTCCCTGGCGGCCACTCCGCCGTGAGCAGGGTCGAGAAGTGCGCTTCGCGTGAGTGGACGTCCCGGCGCCGGTAATCGACGAGCTTCCGTTCAACGAGCGCACCCTCTGGGGAGATGATGCTCAAATCGATGTGGCCGGGGATGGGCCCGCGTAGGGGCGGAGAGCGCCGAACGCTACCCCGGACGCGTATGCCGGTGTCGTTCTCGGTTGCGAACACGTAACCGATGTGGGCGGTCGATGAGTCGATCCGTTCGACACCAATCCGGTCTTGGGAAATCGGATTGGTGCCCGGTGCAGCGCAAGCGCCCAAGCTACACATAAGAGCACCTAAAACAGCTCTTTTCATTGAGTGTTCTCCGCTGGTGAGGGGCGCGAATAAACCGCTTCGGAAGCTATACGGGCGCGAGAGAACCCCCGGTACAGCGCGGGTAAAACGAACAGGGTCAAACAGGTCGATGAGAGCAATCCGCCCACGACGACCGTCGCCAAAGGCCGCTGCACCTCGGAACCCACACCGGTGGCAAGCAGCATCGGCATAAGTCCGAGCATCGTGGTGAGGGCGGTCATCAACACTGGCCGCAGGCGTGATGCCGCCCCATGCAGGACCGCCTCTCGCCACGACAGGCCTCCCGTCAGTCGTTGATTGATGGCGTTGATCATGACTACGCCGTTGAGCACCGCGATGCCGAGCAACGCAATGAAGCCGATGGATCCCGGCACCGAGAGATACTGCCCCGAGACAAACAGCGCCACGATGCCGCCGATGAGCGCGAGCGGTACGTTGAGCATGATAAGAAGCGCCTGACCCACTGAGTCGAAGGCGAAATAGAGCAGCAGAAAGATCAGGGCAAGCGAAAGCGGAACAACAATCATCAGGCGGGCCTGGGCCCTCTGCTGGTTCTCGAACTGCCCGCCAAACACGACGGAGTAGCCGGCCGGCAGATCGACCTCCCGGGCGATGGCCTCGCGCAGGTCCGCCACCACTGAGCCCATATCCCTTCCTTCGACATTGGCCTGAACGACCACACGCCGTTGCACATCATCACGACGAATTTGAGGCGGGCCCGACTCCACCCCTACCTGCGCCACCTCGCCGAGGCGCACGAGGGCGCCGTTCGGGGCATGGAGCAGCAGATTGCGGACAGCATCGATGTTGCTCCGCTCCGTTTTCGCCAGTCGCACATAGATGTCGTAGCGTTCGTTACCGCGAATCACCTGCCCCGCCGTGGTGCCGCCAATGGCGTCCTCAACGAGGTGCATGACCTGCGCTACCGGTACACCGTAGCGCGCCAGGCGATCGCGGTCCGGGCGCACGACAAGCTGCGCCTCGCCGGCGATAGGCTCCAGCGCCACGCCGTGGGTTCCCGCCACTCCCTTGGCGACCCGCTCGATGGCTTTGCCCTTCTCCGCCAGTACGTCCAGTTCCGGGCCGAAAAGCTTGATAGCCAGATCGGCTTTGACGCCGGAGAGCAACTCGTCAACGCGGGTGGCGATGGGTTGGGAGAAGGAGAATAGCAGCCCCGGATGCACCGACATGGCATTTTCCATCGCCGCCTCCAGCGCCGGCCGGTCCGGTGCCGTGGTCCACTGCGCAACGGGCTTCAACCCGACGTATAACTCGATATTGGACACCGGCTCCGGATCACCGCCGAGTTCCGCGCGACCAATCCGGCTGGAGACATATTCCACCTCGGGAAAGGTCATCAGGCGCTCCTCCAGGACATCCGCCACTCCCAGCGCCGTCTCCAGGCTGGTGGAAGGGGCGAGCGTCACGCGGACATTGAGTGTGCCCTCCTCCAATTCGGGAACGAATTCCGTACCGAGTTGTGGCACCAGGGCAAGCGCCCCGACCAGCAAGGCGAGTGCGATACCAATCACACCTTTTCGCCGGGCGATCACGGTGGGCAACACGGCACTGTACGCACGCTCCGCCGGCGACACCAGCGGGCTTGTCTTCGCCCTGAGGCCGCGCCGGAAGAGATAGGTCGCGAGTGCTGGTACCACGACGAGCGCCACGCCAAGCGAGGCGAGCATGGCCAACACGATGGAGATGGCCATGGGCTGGAACAGCTTGCCCTCCACCCCTTCCAGCGTAAACAGCGGGGCGAACACGATGACGATGATCATCACGGCAAAGAAGACTGGACGCCCGACCTCCCGTGCCGCCTCCTGGATGCGCAGGGCAATCCCGCGACGATCGTTTCCTGCGTTGAATGGATCGGGGTCGTCCGGCGCCACATGCTCTACGATTTCCTCCTCGTGCTCCGCATCGGGGTGAGTCAAATGGCGGAAGATGTTTTCCATCATCACCACCGAGCCGTCCACCATCATGCCGATGGCAATGGCCAGGCCGCCCAGCGACATCAGGTTCGCAGAGACACCCCACTGTGCCATTACCATCAGCGCGAGGCCGACGGAGATTGGGATGGAGACGAGCACCAGAAGGGTGGCGCGCAGGTTGATGAGAAACAGCAGCAGCACCACCACAATCAGCACGAAGGCCTGCACCAGTGCCTTGCCCACCGTGGTTACCGCCTTGTTCACCAGCTCGGATTGGTCGTAAAACGGCTCCAGCCGGACCCCGTCGGGCAAGGCTTGCTGGATGGTCGGCAGACGGGCCTTGACGCCGTCGATGGTGGCCTTGGTATTGGCGCCCATGCGCTTGAGCACGATCCCGGCGACCACCTCGCCGAGCCGCTGCGGCTCGCCGCCCTCCTCGCGCACGGTCATGGTGACGGCCCCCTGGCGGATTTCGGGGCCGAAGGCAACGCCACCCACATCGCGCACGCGAACCACTGCACCGTCGTGGCTCTTGAGCGGGATATTGCCGATGTCGGTCACGCCCTCTTCGCCACCGCGCACCCAACCGACACCGCGAATGACCAACTGCTCCGGGCCGCGGTCCATGTACCAACCCCCGGCATTGCGGTTATTGGCTTCGATGGCCTCGGTGACGGCCGGCACGTCAAGGCCATAGGCGAGCAACTGCTTCGGCCGCAACTGCACCTGGTACTGGCGCACCTCGCCGCCGAAGGAGAGGACCTCCGTCACCCCCTGCACCGGCATCAGCAGCAGCTTGACCACCCAGTCATTAAGGCTGCGCAGCGCCATCGCATCCCACCGCCCCGGCTCTTCGGCCCGCAGGATGTACTGGAACACCTGACCCAGGCCGGAGGTGTTCGGCCCCATCTCCGGAACGCCGACCCCTTCGGGGATCTGCTCGCGCGCCGCTTGCAGGCGTTCAAACACCAGCTGGCGGGCGAAATAGATGTCGGTACCCTCCTTGAACACCACAGTGATCACCGACAGCCCGGTTCTTGGAGATGGAACGCACCTCTTCCACGTCAGGCAGGGCGTACATCACCGCCTCGATCGGATAGGTAATGAGCTGTTCGACCTCCTCGGCCGCCAGCCCCTCCGCTTCGGTGTTGATCTGGACCTGGACGTTAGTGACATCCGGGAAGGCGTCCAGATTGAGTCTCGGCAGTAGGAACGCGCTGCCCACCAGGGCGGCCAGTAGCGCGAGCACCACCAGCAGGCGATTGTGAACGCCAAAATCGATCACTCGGTTCAGCATGGGTAGCCTCTCAGAGGGTATGCGGAAAGGGTTCTCTCAGTGCTGGTGGACTTCGAACCCGCCCTTGGCGAGTTCGGACTGGAGAAAGAAGGCGCCATGGGTGACTACGGACGTACCGGCGGGCAGCCCCTTCACGACGGCGCGGCTGCCGGCCGTCCGGACCAGTTCCACCTCGCGGGGCCGATAGTGGCCGGGCTCCTCCTCGATAAATACCTGCCAGTGGCCGTCGGGGCTACGCAGGACCGCCTCTTCCGACACGGCGAAAGCCTTTTCCGTTGCCTTGCTGTCGATACGCACGGTCACGAATTCACCCGCATGCAGCTTGTCGCTGGGATTTCTCACTTCCAGACGGGCGTCCAGGGTGCGTGTTGCCTCGTTGACCTCATGGCGCAGCTGTACCACCTTGCCGGTGACCTCGCCATGGGGTGTATCGATGCGGGCTCCGGCCCCGATAGCCACGGAAGCCGCCTGTTCAGGCGTAAGCTGTGTCTCCACCCACAACAACGACTCATCGGTGAGCGTCATCAGTAAACGTCCCGGCTCAACCACGTCGCCCTCGACGAAATCGTCGGCAATCACGGTCCCCTCACGCGGGGCCAGCAGTACAAACTCGCCCGAGGCCGGTGCCTTGCCGGCCAGCAGCGCAGTGACCTGCGCATCGGTCATGCCGTACGCCAGTGCTTTGGCCCGGGCCAGCTCATACGCCACCTTGGCTTCGGTGTACCGTCTTTCGGAGACGACATCCTTCCCTAGCCGGCGCGAGCGTTCCCATTCGCGACGCGCTACTTTCAAATCCCCTTGGACAGTTGCCATCTCCACGCTGGAGAGCGTGACCAGTTCGGCCCCTTCGGTGACCCGTTCGCCGAGCCGCGCGTGGCGTTTGACGATCTGGGCGGCAATACGGGGGGCCACCTTTGCCGTGGCGTAGCCGTTGAGCCGCACCTCACCCGGTGCCTCGATAGTGACGTTTACCTGTTGCGCCGTAAGCGTTTCGGCGTGCAGACCGATCGTCCGGCGCTGGCCGTCGGTGAGCGAGACCCCACCCTCTTCGTGTCCCTCATGGGCGTCATGCCCATCCTGAGATTTATGGCCCTCTTCAGCATGCCGGTCCTTTCCGTGCTCCGCGGCGATTGCCGGCGCACTCGTCTTTTCGTTTTCGTGATCGGCCGAACCGGCCGCGCCCGCGACACCGGCCCCCAGAAGTATCAACAAAAGCAATACGCTTCGCTTCATGTCAGTTCGCCTCAAAATCATCTTCGATTCCCGACCAATCAAGAGTGCGGCCGGTCGCCTCCAGCCACTGGAACCACGCGCGCCAAGCCCGACCGCGATGGACGGCTGCCGCCTCCTGCGTATCCAGCGACTGGCGCAGCTGCACCAGATAATCGGCGGTCCCGATCTCCCCGGCACGCCAAAGTCGCTCCAGTAACTCACCTTGCCGGCCCAGAGCGGCCGTTCCCGTTGCCTGCCATTGCCGCCAGGCGTCGAACGCGGCGCGGTAGCGGCGACGAGCGGCTTCTCGGCGAGCCTCGGCCCGCTGCACCAGCGCCCGGGCGGCCTGATGGGCCTCGGTCAGGTCCGCGTCAGCGGCCTGCACCTCGGCCCGGTATCTGTTGCGAACGAAAAGGGGTATGGAGAGGGAGAGCCCGATCAGGGATTCGGTATCTTCCTTGCCGGCCCGGAGGCCCACGGTTGGATCGGGGCGGCGTTCGAGCCGGCGCACCGCCACACGCTCGCGAGCCGCGAGCACCTCGGCCTCGGCGGCCCGGATGGCCGGCAGCGAGCGCACGCCCTGGTGCCCGGCCGCCTCCGGTGCCGGCAACTTCGCGGGTAACTCCGGCCAGGGGCCCGGCCGGCCGAGCAGGGCGACAAGGGTCTCCTCGGCCTCGGCTACGGCGGTATGCGCCGCCGACTGCTGGAGCCGCGCCTCGGATAGGGCGAGTCGGGCGAGGTCCAAATCGACCAGGTTCACATCGCCCGCCTGCTGCCGCCTCTCGGCTAATTCGGCAAAACGCTGCATCAGTTCGACGCGCCGCTGTGCCAGCGCAGCGGCCTCGTCCGCCGTCCGGTACGCCGCCAATGCCGAGAGGAGACGGGTGGCCAGGGTCAGGCGGGTTTCGGCCAGCCGCGCCCCGGCGGCAGCCAACTCGGCCTCGGCAACGGCGCTGCGCTGTTCACGCTTGCCGCTCCAGTCGAGGGTCTGGTCGATGCCCGCCGCGATGGTGTCGATGTCCGTTCGTTCGGCCTCAAGGGCCAATTCGGGGTTGTACAACGGCTGTCCTGCGGCCCGGTACCGGGCCTGGGCGGCCGTCAGGACAGCTTTCGCACGCTCCAACTCCGGGCTGATGCGCAAGGCGCCCTTCACCCATTCAGTCAGGGCGGACGGCACCCTTTCGGTTTCAGCCGCTAGGGGAAATGCCGCATAAAACGGCAGCATGACAGCGCACAGCGCCGCTGCGACCTTTCGCAGAAACACAGACATAAAGAGCCTTTCCTTTTCGGCAATACGGAACCACACGGTGCAGCCGGTGCGCCGTGGATGCGTCAACGACCGAATCAGGCTCGTGGAGGTTTGGGCAGCGGTGGGTAGGTGAGGCCGACAAAGGCCGTTATTGGCGGAGCCGAAAGCTGAGTGCCTGCGGGTGGAAGAGGTACGGATGGTGCTTCCGAGAGAACACCTGCGAAGTGGGCCACACTGTGACAGCAATGGTCGTCGCCCGTGTGGTCGAGCAGGCCGGTGGGATGCGTCCCGCCGTCAACATGGAGCACCAAATCGCCATCGCCGAGCAATACCTCCGGATGCCCCCCGGCGGCAGAAACCAGGCCGGAGAATAACAGGGAGGCAATCAGCACGATGGCGCAAAGGCGTCGCATAACCGAAGAGGATACACGAACCGCTAAGTGGTACAAGCGTGATGCCTCCGGGGGAACAACCACTCTCCCCTTCCAGCGGTTGGGGGCTGCCGCAGCGGGCAGAGCGTAACGCCCCGCATCTATGGATTCGGCTCCCCTAACTCGGGAGCACCAGGCACACCCCAAGCCCTCCCAGAGGCGACTCGTCGAGGTCCACCGAGCCGCCATATAACCGAGCCAGGTCGCTGACAATGCCCAGACCCAAGCCTGTGCCGGGGACCTGCTCATCGGCCCGCACCCCGCGAGCCAGCACCGCCTGGCGCATCTCCAGCGCCAACCCCGGACCATCGTCATCAACCCGTACCGTAAGACAATTGCCGTCGGATTCGAGATGGATTTCGACACGGCTTTCCGCCCATTTCCAGGCGTTGTCCAGCACGTTACCGAGCATCTCCTGCAGGTCCTGCCGCTCGCCCCGAAATGCCGCATCGCTCCCACCCAAAATGGCGGCATCCACCCCCTTGTCGCGATACAGGCGCTCCATCACCCGGACGAGCGACTCCACCACAGGGACGACCGCGCAGCGTTTACCCGGCACGGTGCCGGCGGCCGTGGCCCGGGCCCGTGCCAGATGGAAGTCGACCTGGCGCCGTGCCACGGCAACCTGTTCCGCGGCGAGTTGCGGCAGATTGCGGTCGCGCTGCGAAGCGGCATTGGCCAGGATACTCAATGGCGTCTTCACCGCATGGGCCAGATTGCCCGCCTGGGTACGGGCGTGTTCCACGATACGTTCGTTGTGTTTCAAGACCGCATTGAAGTCATCGACCAGCGGCTGAACCTCGATTGGAAAGTGCCCCTCGATGCGCTGTGAATCACCGGCCCGCACCATGGTCAGCGCCCGACGCAACGCGCCGAGCGGGCGTAGCCCGATCAGTACCTGCATGACGGCGGCGGCCATCAATCCGAACCCCAGTACCCCCAGCGACCAGGCCAGCATACCGTTGAAACGGCTGACGGGCTCTTCGATGAGGCGGGTGTCGGCCGCAACGATCAGGCGGTAGCTCTGCTCGGGCCGTTCGGCGGGATAGACCACGCGCTCGATCAACCGCAACGGTGAGCCCTCCGGCCCGGATACACGGTGCTCGTGGATCTCCCCAGCGGCAAGGCGATCATCCGATAACGTCAGCACGCTGTCCCATAACGACCGGGAACGCAGCACGCCCGGCAAGGCGGATTCATCCTCCACGGCCAGTCGGTCGACCTGCCAGTACAGGCCGGAATAGGGGCGGTTCAGGCGCGGGTCGCTCAGCGCCGAGGCAAGTCCCGGAGCGCCCTCAGCATCGATGATGAGACTGGCGGTAAGTTGTTGCAGGTGAACGGCAAGGCCAGCTTGAAACTGCTCTTCCACGTGCTGCTGAAACAGGTTCGCCAGGCCCCAGCCGGCTACGGCGATGCTTGCCACGATCCAGACCAGCGTTCCGGCCAGCAGCCGCACGCGCAGGGAGCGGCCGGCCATTGCACGGTCCGCTATTCGCCACATGCGAGACGGTAGCCGAGACCGCGTACGGTCTTGATGAGCCCGGCGGGCATTTTTTTTCGAAGACGGGCGATGAAGACCTCGATGGTGTTGGAGTCGCGGTCGAACTCCTGGGCGTAGATGTGCTCGGTGAGGTCGGTGCGCGAAACAACGTCACCCTGGTGATGCATCAGGTAGGCGAGAACCCGGTACTCGTGGCTGGTCAGCTTCAGTATCCTGCCCTCCACCCTCACCCGTCCGCTGCGGGTATCGAGCACCACCGGCCCGCAGGCGATCTCGGCACTGGCGTGGCCCGATGCGCGACGAAGCAGTGCCCTCACGCGTGCCAGGAGTTCCTCCATATGAAACGGTTTGACCAGGTAGTCATCCGCGCCGGCGTCGATCCCGTCAACCTTCTCGTGCCAGGCGTCGCGTGCGGTGAGGATCAGCACCGGCATCGCGCGACCGGCTGCGCGCCACTTCTTGAGCACGGTAATGCCATCCATCTGCGGCAGGCCGAGATCGAGTACGACCGCATCGAAAGGCTCGACCTCGCCCAGGTGGTGGGCGTCGATGCCGTTGTCCACCGATTCGACCGCGTATCCGGAACCCGTCAACGCGTCGGTCAGTTGGGCGGCCAGCGTCGGTTCGTCTTCAACCACCAGGATCCGCATCGGTTTACCTTTGCTCGCCCGGTGCCGGCCGGAGATCGCGCCCCTTCACGCCCAGCAGTGCAGCGTCTCGGGCATCCACCTTCAGTTTGAGAAGGGAGCCGTTATCGCGGAGGAGCTTGATTTCGTAAACCCACACGCCGTCGTCACGCTCCAGTTCCACCTCGATGATCTGTCCGGGATAGGTGCGCTCCAGGCGGTGAATGATGGTGCCGAGCGGCAGGATCTCGCCCGCTTCTAGCGCTCGGCGTGCCCGATCATGGTCGTGGTCACCGCCCGCTGTGAGTGCGGCCGAAAAGGGTAGCAGCAAGATGACCGAGGCAAGTAGTGCAAAGGGGCGCAGGCGGGCATTCATGCGGATGACTCCAGGGGAAAGACAGAAACCGTGATCGCGGCCAACTGCGAACCATTTTACTCTCTTTGTTTCTGAACGGGAGATGAACAGCGCACTCAGGGTGAGTTCAGGCAGGTCGTTGCAAACTGCGCTCACGGTGGTTGCTGAACCACCCGCACAAACCCACTGGAGAGTTCATCATGAAAAAATCACACATCCTCGCCATCACCCTCGGCACCGTTGTTCTCACCGGGACCGCCTTCGCGGCATCGGGCAGCGACACCAATCGGCAGAACTTCCGCGCCGACAGCTGGCTGACCATCCCCGCCGTCTACGACAGCGTGACGGCCGCCGGCTACCACGACATCAACGAAATCGAACGCGACAGGAATGGCTACGAGGTCAAGGCCATCGGCCCCGGTGGCGAACGCGTCAAGCTCTATGTCGATCCGACCAACGGAGAGGTGCTCGATGTCCGTGCCAAACGGGACAAGCGCGCACGGAGAGGCCAATGGGAAGAGCAGCGAGCCGACCGCGTTGACGGCTCCCGCGGACGCGACGGCGACTACCGTTACGACCGAACCGGCCGTTAACGCCTGCACAGCCCGCCTGTCTCCTCGCCTGCTGAGGAGGAGACAGGTGCCCGGCTGCCTCCTCTTCTTTAGCAGGCTATTGAAAAAGGGTTTTATCCCTTCTCCCTGAGGGAGAAGGTTAGGATGAGGGGGGACAAAATCAGTAACTTACCTTTTATTGAGTCCCCTCACCCCAGCCCTCTCCGTCCGGAGAGGGTGTTTTTCAACAGCCTGTTAGGACGCACGCAGCAAAAACGAAGAGTTTCTCCATGAAGACCTTACTAGCCAGCTTTCTCGCCATCGTCGCCCTGGGCTGGGCGGTGGAACTGCAATCACCCGGCCATCTCTTGGCCAGTTCACTGCCGTGGGCGGTCTACCAGGAGGCGCTCCTCCTGAGCGGTCTCCTCTCCATCGCCCTGATGTCGCTCGCCATGGTACTGGCCACCCGCCCCGCCTGGCTGGAGCGGCCGCTGGGCGGGATGGATCGTATCTATCGACTGCACAAGTGGAGCGGCATTCTCGCGATCGCCTTTGCCGCCATTCACTGGCTGGTCGAGATGGCCGACGACATCCTGAAAGAGCTGTACGGGCGTGCCGGCCGCACAAAGGTCGACGACCTCTCGGCTTTCCCGGAGCCTGTGCGCGATCTGGGTGAAGGTCTGGCCGAATGGGGCATCTACCTGCTGTTTGCCCTTCTGGCACTGACCCTCTGGAAACGCTTCTCCTACCGACTTTGGCGCCCGCTGCACCGGGCCATGCCGGTGTTCTATCTGACGCTCGCATTTCACGCAGTGGTCCTCGCACCGGCGGGCTACTGGCGTCAACCCTTAGGCCTGCTGCTGGCCGTGCTGTTCACCGCCGGAAGCATGGCCGCGGTGCAGTCGCTCACTTCCCGTATCGGCCGGGGCCGGCGGGTGGGCGGTCGGATCGTCGCGTTGCGCAACCCCGCACCGGACGTCACCGAGGTGACCTGCCGCCTGGATGAGCAGTGGCGCGGCCACCGCCCGGGCCAGTTCGCCCTGGTGACCTTCGATGCCGGCGAGGGTGCGCACCCCTTTACCATCGCCAGTGCCGACCGCGGCGATCGCACGGTTGTCTTCGCCATCAAGGCGCTTGGCGATTACACCAGCACCCTCTCCCGCCGTCTGAAGGAAGGGGCTCCGGTCCAGGTGGAGGGTCCGTACGGCCGCTTCGACCTCCAACGCGCCAGTGCCCGGGCAAGGCAGATCTGGATCGCCGGGGGCATCGGTGTCACGCCGTTTCTCGCCTGGCTCGAATGCCTGCAGGGCGAGAGGGCCGCGAAGGTGACGGCGGACCTCCACTACTGCGTGCGTGACCTCGCGAACGACCCCTTCGTCGAGCGGCTGCAGCGCCTGTCCGATGCGCTGCCCGAAGTCCACCTCTATCTCCACGACCGCCAGAGCGGGCCGTTGTCGGCCGATACCCTGGCGGCTCAGTCGGACAACAGGCCGCTGGAAATCTGGTTCTGTGGACCGAAAGGTCTTGCGAAAACCTTGAGTGAGAGGCTGCGCAACGTCTTTCCGGGCAAGGTTCGCTTTCATCAGGAAGCGTTCGAGCTGCGCTGAGGCTCCCTCGAAACAATCCATCAGGAGAAAAATCATGCAATCGATCGAGTACAAAACATACCGGGTCTGGGATCGCAGCGTGCGCGGGTTCCACTGGATCAATCTGGTGTCGCTACTCGCGCTGCTGGGCACCGGCCTGGTGATCTACAACGGGCGTACCCTCGGGATCGCCGGCGACGCCAAGATCCTGATGAAAGAGTTGCATGTCTGGGCCGGTTATCTCTTCGCGCTCAACCTCCTGTGGCGCATCGTTCAGGGATTCCGTGGCAGCCGCTTTTCGCGTTGGCGGGCCATTCTGCCGTTCGGTCGCGGTTACCCGGGCGAACTGCGCGCCTACCTGGGCGGCCTGCGCCGTGGCGAGCCCCGCCACTACCTCGGCCACAACCCGCTGGGGAAACTTATGGTCCTGCTGCTGTTCGCGCTACTGACGACCCAGGCTGTCACCGGTCTGGTGCTCGCCGGGACCGATCTCTACTACCCACCTCTGGGCGCCTGGATGGCAGATTGGGTGGCGCCGGCAGGCAGCGATCCGGCGAGCCTCGTCCCCGGCGACAAGTCGATGGTCGACGCGACCGCTTGGGCGCAGATGCGCGACTTCCGCTCGCCGTTCATCTCACTTCACGTGCTGGCGTTCTTCACACTTTCGGTCGCGGCACTCCTGCATGTCGCGGGTGTGGTCGTCGCCGAGTTCAAGGAGCGCACCGGCTTTGTGTCCGCGATGATCACCGGCGACAAACTCCTTCCCGGGCAACCGGTGGACGGTCCCGAGAAGTGAGCGATGGCGGGGCCAGCCGGCAGCCATCGCCGCGCATTCAGTTGTGTTTCAGGCACGCCTGTTAGCTTGGAGTTGCATCAAACAGTCCCGCAGAAAGAGAACGCACAATGACGCTATCCTCGCTCACCTGGATCATCGTCCTGGCGATAGCCGCCCAGGCGGGACTATGGGCCGTTATGGTGCTGCGTCCGCGCTGGCGCGAGTATGCCGCGCTCGGCCAACCCGCCGCGGGAGAGGGCGCGAAAACACCCTCACCACCTCCGAGTGCAAAGGAGCCGTCGCGGCAGGGCTTTCACCCCTTCTTCGTCGATCGCAAGGTTTACGAGGACGAGGCCCGCACTATCTGTTCCTTCTACCTGGTCCCCGTGGATGCGGCGCCGCTGCCCGCCTTCGAGCCCGGTCAATACCTCACGCTTCAGTTGGATGCCACGGGGCCCCAGGATGAAGCGCCGAGCCTTGCGACCCGCTGCTATTCCCTCTCCGATCGCCCGCGCCCGGATTACTACCGCATCACCGTGAAGCGGGTGGCTGCGCCTGCCGACCGGCCCGACCTGCCTCCGGGGCGGGTATCCAACCACCTGCACGACGCGGTCCGAGAGGGAGACGTCCTGATGGTCAAGGCGCCCTCCGGACCGTTTCATCTGAGAGATCGCGGCACCTCCCCCATCGCACTGGTGGGCGGCGGCATCGGCATCACGCCCATGTTGAGCATGGTCGAAGCCCTCCTGGACGAGGGCAGCGAGCGGGAGATCTGGCTCTTCTACGGCGTACGTGACGGTGCCGAGCAAGCCATGAAGCGCCGCCTGGCGGAGCTTGCCGAGATGCACTCCAATCTGCATCTGCAGCTCTGCTACAGCCGCCCCCGCGAGGAAGACACCCCGGGCGCCGACTACCAGCAGCGCGGTCGCGTGGATATCGATCGGCTGCGGCTGACCCTGCCCCGCCGGGTGGCGACCTTCTATGTGTGCGGCCCACCGGCGATGATGGAGTCTCTGGTACCGGCCCTCGAAGAGTGGGGCATTCCCGACTCTCAGATTCACTACGAGGCCTTCGGTCCCGCTTCGGTAAAGCGGCATCGGTCGACAGTCGAGCCGCAGGGCTCGGCACCCGCTGCCGTCACCTTCGTCAAGAGCGGCAAGCATCTGATGTGGGACCCAAGTGCCGGCTCGTTGCTGGATTTCGCCGAGGACAACGGCATCGCAGTGGAGTCCGGCTGCCGGGCTGGCGCCTGCGGCGGCTGTCAGACCCGTGTCGAGAAAGGCGAAGTGACCTATCCCCAACCGCCCGAGGCCGAGGTGGAGCCAGGCTGCTGCCTGCTTTGCGTCTCGACCCCCAAGGGCGATCTCACCTTATCCGCGTAAGAGGCCATGGACCGTTCACTCCTGCGAAAAGAGATTGTTCCCTTCCTGGCGCTGATCGCGCTGCTGCTGGGGACCACCTACCTCATCGATGGGCTGCTGCACCGCTTCGACCTGGTATGGATCGGCCGCTACCTGGGGATTCCGGGAATGCTCATCATCTTGCTGTCGTTCTTTTATTCAATGCGCAAGCGCAAGCTCATCCATACCGGCAAGCCGAAGAGCCTGCTGCGACTGCACGAGGGCCTGACCCTGCTCGGCGCATTGATGATCCTGATCCACGCCGGCGTGCACTTCAACGCCATACTGCCCTGGTTGGCCACCGCCGCCATGATGGTGAACATCATCAGCGGCCTGACCGGCCGCTTTGTGCTCAACCGCGCCCGCCGGCAGCTCGCGGTTAAAAAAGCAGCTTTCGAGCAGCAGGGAATGAATGCCGGGGAACTGGAACAAAAGGTATTCTGGGACGCAGTGACAGTCGACATGATGAACCGGTGGCGGGCGGTTCATTTCCCCATAACCCTGTTGTTTGCTGTGCTGGCAGTGGCCCACATCCTCAGCATCTTCCTTTTCTGGCGCTGGCAATGAAAACACTGACGAAGATCATTCTCGCCAACCTCGCAGCAGTGGTCGGACTGCTGTTCGTCTATCCCGAGTTCATGGTGAGTCCAGGTCCAGTCAAGGAGGGGCATCACGACTTCGGCACCGACTGCTTCGCCTGCCACGCCCCGCTAGTCGGCGCCGATTCCGACCGCTGCGCCGAATGTCATGAGGTCGATAGCATCGGGGTCCTGACCACGGCCGGCGAGCCGATTGCCGAGCCGAAGACGAAACGGGGTTTTCACCAGGAGTTGCTGGAGAAGGACTGCGTCGCCTGCCACAGCGAACACCGCGGCGTCGCCACCCTGCGCACCACCCAGCGTTTCTCCCACGCCTTGCTGGAACCGCAGATGAGGGAAGCCTGTGCCAATTGCCATTCCGCACCTTCTGACAGGAACCACGAAAAACTCACGGACAACTGCCAGCAGTGCCATGTAACCGAACGGTGGTCGCCCGCCGAGTTCGACCATCGCCAACTGGATCGCAAGGTACTGGAGCGGTGCGGATCCTGCCACGCGGCGCCCGACGACTCGCTACACCCGGACCCTGGCGACGAGTGCGGCCAGTGCCACGAGACCGCAGGCTGGAGCCCGGCTACCTTCGACCATGCCGAATACTTCCGCTTCGACCGTCACCATGACACCGAGTGCACGACCTGTCACGAAGACGGCGACTACCGCGAGTACACGTGCTACGGCTGTCACGAACACACCCCTTGGAACGTTCGGGGCGAACACCTGGAAGAGGGAATCCGTGACTTCGAGAACTGCGTAGAGTGTCACCGCAGCGGCGACGAGGATGAAGCCAAATGGCGAATGCGCGAAAGGGACCCGCTCGGCGCATCATCGTATCGCCGGAAAAGGCACTGGGATGATGACGACTGACCCGGGTTGGCCAAGCGATGGAACGAAGCCGTTTCCGCCTTCGGCGGCAGCGACTTCAATGCACAAACAACGCCCCTGGAAGACGTGCCTCACCCACTTATGCTTCCGGTTAAACGCTTGCGTGTAGATGCCGTTGAGCTGCCGCATCCCTTAGGGACAGATTGCCGTTCGGCGTTTCCACCAGATGACAGTGGTTGTCCATCAGGAAGTAGGCATGCACCACCCAGCCGAAGCGCTCGCATGCTTCTTCCATGATGCCGACAAAAAAGACGCCGGGCCTCATCAACCCGGCAGATGTCCTCCTGGCTATCCCTCCGTGAGGTTGCCCGGGTACAGGGCGCCTGCAAACTCTACTCGTCGCGGTCGCACCATGGCCGAAACGCCCCCCAATAGGAGGCATATGCAAGATGAAAGACCTGACCACCATCCTCGCTCTGACCCCCATCCTCGCTCTGAATAGAGGCATATGCAAGATGAAAGACCTGACCCCCATCCTCGCTCTGAATAGAGGCATATGCAAGATGAAAGACCTGACCCCCTTCCTCCCGTTTTCCTTACTTCTGAACTTATTCGTCCATCTCATAAAAGACATTTATCTTGCACACCCACCGTGTACCAAAACTGTCCCGTGACCCACCCCCTGGCTCTCCAATGGAAATATGGCCTTCCGGGTCCTCCCGAGTTCTAAACTGAAATTTGGCCGCTTTTTCTAGCTTGCGTTTCACGGAGATACCGGTAAAGCTATCCAGATAGGTGCGACCTTCGTAATAAAAGAGCCCCTGTGTACCTCCTACCAAAGCTATCGTCCCGTAACGCGCGTCCAGTTTTCCGGTTTCCTGGTCCAGTACGTAATATCTGAATTCGTTTGGCATGGGCCCACGCCCCTCCCTAAACCAATCGTCGGTCTCAGCTTCGCAGCCGCCTGCTCCAAGCCGTACTCGAACACGTATCAACGTCTCGGAATCCCCACTGGCGTCGATATCTACCCTCGCTTTAGCCAGTTCGATCAGGTCTTTCTCAAGAGCTGGCTCATACGTCCTTTCCTTTGCCAAGAGCCAAGTCTTATCGGTGTTTTTGTCCTTATCCAGCACCCGCATCCGGATGTCGTATACTTGCCGATAAAAACTCATTGACTGCGTCTTCGGCTTCATCGGCTCCCATTTGGGCTTGCTGAATTTCTCAAACTCGGGCGGAAAACGCCGCTCGCAGGCCATCGGGAGTTCTCGGTCGGCGGCATTCAGGGCTTTCACATAATCCCGGCAAAGTGCATATTGCTGACCTTCCTCCAGCTCATAGCGCACCGCCCACGCCGCATCGGCAAGCACCAACGCCGCCACAAAAATAAATATCTTCCCCAGCCGCATCGTCATCGCGTTCTTCCTTCGTCGATCTCGTTCGTACATATCACCTCTCCCGCACATTCTCATCCAACCCCCGCATAAGCGGACTCAGGAAATAGTCAATCACCCTTCGCTTGCCCGTCTTAACCTCCACCGCGACGGACATGCCGGGGCTGAGGTTGACTTCTTTGCCTTCCACCAACAGGGCGGACTTGGCCATCGACACCCGCGCGCCGAACACCCAGCCGAGCTTTTCGTGTTCGATGGCGTCGTTGGAGATCTTAAGGATTTCGGCATCGATGATGCCGTAACTGGTAAAGGGGAAAGCATCCACCTTGACCTCGGCCTCCTGCCCCTCCCGGACAAAGCCGATGTCCTTGTCTCGCGACTGCTTTGGGTTGAAGCCGAGGTGTTCTGCCGCACGCACCAGCCGCAGTACTGCGACGAAGCTGTCCCGCATCGGCAGGCAAGCCGTGCAGTCTCGCCATCGTAACCAACATGCGAGGGAGGTATCGGTGGGAACGTCCGGGTTGTGAGGCATTATCCCTGTTTGTCCCTGGTAGAGGCCTGCCGTGGTATCGAAGCATGTTCTGGCGCAATCCAAGCTTCGACACGATGACGCTACCTAACTAAAGACCAGATTCCGAGAACCCTGTCTCAGTTTTTGTGGCCGTCGGGCCGTGCATGAGTTCTGTGTTCCCCATGCGGTCGCTTCGACGGGATTCCTGATAATGCCAGGGAGGTGACGAATAGATTCGGAAGTAGGCGCACCTTGCAGGGCAAACGGCCCTTCTGGAAGAAGATGAAAGCGTTCTCTTCAGCCGTTCGCCCTCTCTCCCACCTGCTGCAGCCCGCAAGCTTTTGGAAAAGGGACTTGGCGCTCATCGCCAAAGCCTGTGTGCATCAGGAGGCACGCATGGCTGTTCCGTTGCATTTGACCCGTTTATTGGTACAATTGCCCCAATACCATCGGGAGACGATCGCCATGAATAAACACGCTCCCCAATCCGTACCCCGTGAGAAGCGCAGTGCATTGGCCGGTATGATCATGCGCCTGTTCGATCACTGGCAGTTGCCGACCGACCAGCAGCTGGCGCTGTTGGGTATGGGCCCGGAAAACCGTGCCGCCCTGTCCCGCTACCGACGAGGTGAACCGCTGGGCAACAACCGCGATCTTCTCGACCGGGTCGGGCACCTATTGGCAATCCACAAGAATCTTCGACTGCTGTTTCCCAATCAGCCAGAGCGCCTCTACGGCTGGATGCGCCAGCGCAACCGGGCGTTCGAGGGGCGCACGCCGGCCGAGGCTGTTGCCGAATTCGGTTTCCACGGTCTCCTGATGGTGCGGGCCTACCTCGATCGGGCCCGGGGACGCTGATGGAGGGCCTCCTCCTTTCTCGGGCGGGTGTGGCTGATTTCAATGACGATCTCGCCCGCAACGTCGTTTCGCTGCGCGTATCGGAAGACCTCTTTGACGATTTGAGCGACGACCCGGCCGATCAGCAGATCGCTATCGAGCACGAAATGGCAACCAAGCCACCGCCCTATACCTCGGATCAGCCAGCCGTCCAGCGCCCTTTTGAGGAAGCCGAGTGGCAGAACGCCATCGGCTACCCCTTCGAGAACTGGAGCGAATCACGCTATTCCACCGGGCGGTTCGGTGTCTGGTACGGTGCCGAAAGCATCGAGACAACCGTCCACGAGACCGTTTACCACTGGCGGCGCTTTCTTGCAGATGCCGGCTGGGATGCAGAAGGCGTCATCGAGCGCAGGGTCTACTGGGTTCATTGCTCCTCACTGCTGCTCGATTTCCGGCCTTTGGTCGATGAACACGCAGGACTTGTTCATCCTCGTGATTACACCCTGACGCAACAGCTCGGGGCCCGGCTGCACCGGGAGGGGCATCCCGGCGTGGTGAGCCGCTCGGCAAGATGTGCGGGCGAGATCTTTGACGTGTTCAATCCAAACGTGCTTTCCGATCCGCGAACGGCTTGCTTTCTCACCTATCAACTCCGCGGTGGAACAGTAACAGTCGAACGCGATCCCGGCGTTACCTGGTTGGAGGTCTAAGCCTTTTTCTTACGGCACTGCCCAACCACTGCTGAACTCGTTTCCCCGAAGAAAAAAACCGGATTCAGCAGCGTTACCGTCCCCAACGATAAGCTGTCATTTCCCCCAAGTCTCCCCACTGGTTTGCCGGTCTGCTCACCCGTCTTACACGGCCGGCCCCCGGATGTTTCAGTGGCGACTCAAAGAAAAACCTGCCGTAAACGGAACGGCCCGCCTGGGGAAGCGTGGGCGGGCCGTTCCGCGCTCCGGGGATTAGTGCTTTCTCCCAAATTCATCGGCCTTTTGTTCAGCCTCATCCTTCGCCATGCCGTAGCGTTCCTGCAAATAGCCGACCAGACGGTCGCGTTTCCCTTCGATGCGATCCAGGTCGTCATCGCTCAACTTGCCCCACTGCTCTTTCGCCCGGCCTTTCCATTGCTTCCAATTGCCTTCGATCTTATTCCAGTCCATGACTGTCTCCTTCAAGCTAACCTATTCAAACCACTAGACCTCGATCCATGGTTTGGACTATCCGTCGAACTACGGAGTGTTCCGCGGATGATTTCGATCGGAATCATTCTAAAATTGATTTATCCAGCTCGCGACACGATGGGAGGTCGGGGCAATGACGGATGTGATATGGCTGGGGGCCATTTTAATCGCCGCCCTGGGGCCGATGCTCCACGCTACCTTTTCCCCGAGCCCGGCTGTGAAGTCGGCAAAATATCGGGCGTTTACCTTCATGTGGCCCTTTGCCGTGCTGAGCAGTCTCCCCTTGCTCTGGACCGACGAACTCTCTCCCCAACTCTTGGCGGTAACGCTGATCACCTTCATCGCCGTCGCCCTGTGTAGCGGGATACTGCTGTTCAGGCACCGCCACGGCAACTGTGGGTAATGCGTCTCCAGGTGGCTAACAGGTGACGAGGACTTTGGACCAAAAGGGCGATGACGCTCAGCTGTCCGTTATCAACCGAAGTGGTCGAGAGGGGGCTGAGTGAGGTTGATCAACCGCGCTCTATCGAAATCTTCAAAAAGTGAGTCGAACAGGAAATGCACGGGTCATAGTTTCGTACCCCTGCTTCCAGATGCGACTGCAGCGCGCTGTCATCCAGGTCCAGCGAATCAAGGACACTCTGGCGTAAATCGGCCTCCATCTGCGCCTGGTTCTGACTCGTCGGCGGCGTGATAACGGCTTTGATGACCTTGCCAGCCTCGTCAAACCGGTAACGGTGCCAGAGCATACCCCGCGGGGCTTCGGTGCAACCGGCGCCCTCACCCGCCCTGGGGACGACTTCGACATACGGTTTGGGAACCGGCTGCTTCAGGTAAGCCTCGATGATACGAATGCTCTCTTCGACTGCCACGTGAATCTCGACGGCGCGGGCCACCGCACTGTGAAACGGATTGTCGCTCGGAAATGCTATGCCGGTTTTTCCGAGCAGTTCGGCCGTGGTATCCGGCAGCCGGTCCAGATTGTTATTGAGACGCGGCAGCGGCCCCACCCAGTAGGGTTCGCCATGCAGATGGGCATGCAGGGCTGTCGAGTGCGGGACCTGGAACTCCTGGTAGTGCTGTTCAAAGTGCGCGACATCGATTTCCAGCCCGGTGCTGGAGAAGATATTGCCCTCGGCCATCGGGTAGTCGCTTCCGTGGCGCAGACTGACCCAGGGGGCGCCACGATGAACCTCGGGATAATTGAATGAGGCGGTCCAGGCGATGAGCTCCGCCGCATCCTCACGGGCTGCTCGGAACCGCTCCAGCATGGAACGCATCTCCGAATGCGAAGGAGCGCGGTAAAATCCTCCCGGTCGTGCCCCCACGGGATTGACGGCACGGCCGCCGAAGATCTTGATCAGATCGTTCCCCAGGGCCTGTAGATGCAAGCCCCGGCGGACCTCCGCCGGATGCGACTTCGCCAACGACATGGCATCGGGAAAGCCGAAGAAGTCAGGCGCCGCCAGCAGGTGAATATGGAGCGCATGGCTCTCGATCCACTCTCCGCAGTAATAGAGGCGACGGAGGGCACGGATCTCCGGCGTGAGAGTGACGCCGAACGCCGCCTCGATGGCCCGTGAGGCACTCAGCTGGTAGGCCACCGGACAGATGCCGCAGATTCGGGCGGTAATATCGGGCACTTCCCGCCACTCGCGCTGCTGCAGAAAGGTTTCGAAAAACCGCGGCGGCTCGAAGATGCGCAGCCTCAGGTCCTCGATCTGGCCGTCTCGGATTTTTACGTGCAGCGCCCCTTCACCTTCGACCCGGGCGAGGACCGGGACTTCGATTTTCCTTTCGCTCACGACCGCATCCCTCCGTGTTTATGGGGCGGTGGCGGCAGCGGGGATTCGGGGGCACCCTTCTCCCAGCGTTTTGACGCTTCACGAAAGGGCTCGGCCCAGCTGTAGATCAGGCGCAGACGGCGCACGACATCATCAGAGGAGAGCCCGGCGCCGTTGAAACGCCGTCCGAGGGCGTCGATGTTACCGCCACCCTGCGGGCCGAAGCACCCGTAACAGTCTCGCTCCTGATGAGGACAGAGGGCGCCGCAGCCGGTGCGGGTAATCGGCCCCATACAGGGCTGATCCTGGGCGACGAGAACGCAAACGTTCCCGTCCCGCTTGCATTTGAGGCATACCGATTCGGAGGGCAGATTGGGATTGGCCCCCTCCAGCAGACTATTGATGACATACTTGAGCTGTCCCTGATCCGGGGGACAGCCGGGTACTTCCCAATCGACTCTGATGTGGTCGTGGAAAGGCATGGACTGAGGTAGCGAATCGATGTATTCGGGTTCGGTATAGAAATCGTTGAGATAATAGGTGAGATCGCCCCAGTTACGCAGGGCCTGGAGGCCGCCGGCCTGACCGCAGGCGCCGATGGAGACCACGACTTTACTGACATCCCGAATGTGCTTGATTCGCTCGATTTCATGGGGCGTGGAAACCGACCCCTCCACGAACGAAACATCGTACGGGCCCGGATCCATACGGCTGGTGGCCTCGGCAAAAAAGGCGATATCCACCCGGTCGGCCAGCTGGAGCAGCTCCTCTTCCAGGCTCAATATCTGGACCTGACAGCCGTCACAGGAGGAGAATTTGTGGACGGAGATCTTCGGCTTGTCCATGGCTCAAAATCCCTTGACCTTCAGCAGTTTGCGAACCCGTTCGTAAGGGAAGACGGGGCCGTCCTTGCAGATGAAATCGGGGCCGTATTGGCAGTTCCCGCAGTGTCCCAATCCGCACTGCATGTTCCGTTCCATCGAGACATAGATATCGTCGATGGGGCGCCCCCGTCTCAGTAACTCCTCGGACACTGCACGCATCATCGGCTCGGGGCCGCACATCATGGCCATACCCTCGATGGCGTCGGGCTCGACCTCATCGAGCAGTTCGGTGACCAGCCCCAGGTGCCATTTCCAGTCGGGCCCCGACTCCTGAGAGGCGAACAGGCACTGCGTGTCCCTGGCACCACACCAGGCATCGAACCGCCCGCCATAGATCATATCCTGGGGCTGACGCACCCCGTGCAGTACCGTTACCTTTCCGTACTGATCGCGACGTTCGTGGGCGTAGCCCACCACCGAGGCGGTCGGGGCACAGCCGATACCGCCGGTAATGACCAGAAGATTCCTGTCTTTCGCCTTCTCCATGGGCCAGCCGGTGCCAAACGGGCCGCGCAGCCCGACCCTGTCACCCGGGCCCAGCCGAACCAAGCCTTCGGTCACCCGCCCGACCGCACGAATGGTGTGATCGATGATCTGCGGATCGGCCGGATCCGATGAAATGGATATCGGCACCTCCCCTACCCGTCCGAGATAAAGCATGTTGAACTGGCCGGGCTCGAAGCGGAAGGTATCGCGCTCCTGTTGATCGGTCAGGCGCAACCGCAAAGTGACGATATCGGGGGCTTCCTCGACCCGCTCGGCTACCTCGGCCACCATCGGCAAATAGGGGTTGTTCTGCACTAGTGCGCTCATGATGCCTTCACCCCCGGTTCGGCCCTGATGGCGGCGATCTCTTCGGTCAGATCAATCCCGGTGGGACACCAGGTGATGCAGCGACCGCAGCCGACACACCCGGAGGTCTCGAATTGCTCCCACCACGCCGCCACCTTGTGAGCGAGCCACTGCCGGTAGCGCTGGCGCACCTCGGGTCTGAGACGTTGGCCATGGGTACTTCCATGCTCCAGTGTGAAGCAGGCATCCCACTGCCGCACGTGATCACTGCCAGCGCCGTCCATCGATGGCACTTCCACTTCGCGGTGACAAAAGCAGGTGGGGCAGACCATGACGCAGTTGGCACAGGAGAGGCAGCGTTCGGCGACATCATCCCAGCGGGGATGGTCGAGGTTACTGAACAGCAGTTCGTAGATCCCCTCGTTATCGATGAAGCGGACCTGGGATTGGGCACAGGCCTCAATCGCACCTTCGGCGCGATCCTCGGCGCCTTGCGGCGGTAGGAGTTTTAGCTCCGCTGCGATGGCCTCGCCGGCGGCACTGCCGGTCTCGACGACAAACCCGTCGTCCAGTTCGGTCAAGGAGAGATCGAAACCATCCGAGGCCTTGGGTCCGGCATTTTGGGAGGCGCAGAAGCAGGTGCTGACGCAACGGGTGCAGTTGACCGCGACCACAAACAGGTTTTCCCGCCGATGGGCGTAGTACGGGTCCGTGTAGGGCGAGTGTTTGCCTTTCAGAAAGGTCCGATCCTGGACCTTCATTCCGGCGATATCACAGGCCCTGGCTCCGATCACTGCGGTCTTGGGGGATTCGGATAGACCGGGCTGGAAGGTGTCGTCGGCAGAGAAGGACCACAGCGTTTCCTGAGAAGCGAAGGTGAAACGCTTGAGGGACTCGTGCCCGTTGACGAAGTCGAAATAGCGGCCGTTGCCGTTTTCCTTCAGCCGGTATCGCCCCGGCTCCTGAACGCTCGCCAATCCCACCGGCAGCTGTGCCGACGAATCGATTTCGTCGAACACCACCGCCCCGGCCCGGGCAGTCGGTCCAAATACTTTATATCCCGAATCGGACAGAAGTTGAATCAGGTCATCCAGACCTTCCTTCGGCATGAACGCGGCGTCCATAGGCTCTCCGGGTCTTTAAGTGCGGGAAGTTATCGCAAGCTCCCCTAAGCAAAGCAGCGGCACAGTGAATTTCAACTCAGCCATCAGGCCGGCCCTTCTCTGTGGAAAGCGCCGCGCTACCCGCGCTAAGGTAGGTCTACTTCATCAAAAAGGGCTCCAACGTGACCGAACAGGAGTTTCCCCTGAAAGAGGGGTTCATCCACCTCAATCATGCGGCCGTTTCACCGTGGCCCCGCCGTACCGTCGCGGCGGTCAAGGCCTTCGCCGAGGAAAACGGAGCCGAGGGCTCACTCGGCTACCCACGCTGGCTGAAAACCGAAGAGCTGCTGAGGACACAACTGCAAACCCTTATCAATGCGCCGGCAGTCGAGGACATTGCGTTGGTGAAGAACACCTCCGAAGCCCTGTCATTCGTGGCCTACGGTCTCGATTGGCACCCCGGAGACTCCATCGTCACCACCGATCAGGAGTTTCCCTCCAACCGCATTGTTTGGGAATCGCTGCAGGACAAGGGCGTGACCGTCCGGCAGGCCAAACTCCACCGGCACGAATCTCCCGAAGATGCGATCTTCGCCGAGATCGACCGTTCCACGCGGTTGGTGGCGATCAGCTCGGTTCAGTACGCCAGCGGCCTTCGGATGGATTTGGCCCGGGTCGGCCGCTTCTGCCGCGAGCGGGAGGTCCTGTTCTGCGTCGATGCCATTCAGAGCGTCGGCGCGCTGCCGATGGATGTCCAGGCGGTCCATGCCGACTTTTTGGCCGCCGATGGACACAAGTGGATGCTGGGTCCCGAGGGCCTCGGCGTTTTCTACTGCCGCTCCGAAATCCGTCCCCTTCTGAAGTTGACGCAGTACGGCTGGCATATGGTCGAAGCCCTTGGCGAATATGATCGTCGGGAGTGGAAAGCGGCTGAAAGCGCCCGTCGTTTCGAGTGCGGCAGCCCCAACATGCTCGGGGTACACGGGCTGGGTGCCAGTCTCTCTCTGCTCCTGGAGAGGGGCATCACTGAAGTGGAGGAGGCAATCCGAAGGCGAACGGATCGACTGGTGACCGGCCTGCGGGAGATGCCGGATATCGAGGTACTGTCGGATCTCCGTCCGCAAAGGCGTTCCGGCATCATCACCTTCCGCCACCGTCACCTGTCGGATGAGACCCTGCACGAATCCCTTAGCCGACAGGGGATTTTTTGTGCCCGTCGAGGCGGAGGAGTACGGCTTTCCCCGCATTTTTACACCCCCTTTGAAGCCATCGACAAAACCTTGCAACGGATTGCCGAATGCAAAGTGTGAGACTCGTCTAATAATTTGAAATTACACCTGTTTTTGCTTGACCCGGGGTTACTGAGCTTCTATCCATTGTGAGGTTTCACAGCAGGTGTTAGCATTGGCTTTCCAGCACTCCGGCTTATCTATCCATGCCGGAACCCCTGACCACCCGACTTCCTTTCAGAGATGAGCGAGAGCAGACAGCACGTCAACGTCCAGGAACTGAGACGCTTGATTCCCCTTGCGGAACTGACGCACGAAAACCTCATTGACGTGTCGAAAAAGGCCGTTGTTGAGGAACTGTCCAAAGGGCGGGTCCTGTTCAAAAAGGGCGAGGCGATCAATAAGTCGTTCTACCTGCTCTCGGGGGAAGTTGCGCTCGCCAGCGGGGCCGGTCCCGAAAAGGTGGTGGCGGGCAACACGCCCCAGGCGCGCTATCCGCTGGATCACCACAACCCACGCCAGGCCACGGCAACCGCCCGGACGGATATTCGCTTCTGCCGGATCGACAACGATCTGCTGGATATTCTCCTCACCTGGGATCAGAACGCCGGCTATATGGTCAATGAGATCGATGCCGGCAAGAGTTCCCAGCAACAGGTCGCCACGGAAGAGGATGACAGCGACTGGATGACGCAGATGCTGCGCTCCAGCATTTTTCACCGCATTCCTCCAACCAATATCCAGGCCGTTTTCATGCATATGGAGCCGATGCCTGTCCGTGCCGGTGAAGTGGTCATCAAGCAGGGTGAAGAGGGAGACTACTACTATCACCTCACATCCGGCCGTGCGGTGGTAACCCACACATCGGCCAAAAGCGGCAAGGTCATCAAACTGGCGGAGCTGAAAGCGGGTCAGGGCTTCGGAGAGGAGGCGTTGATCTCCAACTCCAAGCGCAACGCCAATGTCACCATGCTGACCGATGGCTCCCTCATGCGACTGGCCAAAGAACACTTTGAAAAGCTGCTCAAGTCGCCGGTCCTGCAAACGGTCGATTACCAGCAGGCTCAGGCCATGGTGATGAAAGGCGCCGTCTTCCTCGATGTCCGCCTCGATAGCGAGCATCGGAACGCGAGCCTTCCGGGCAGTCTCAACATTCCTCTTTACATGCTGCGCATCAAGGCGAAGGGCCTGGATGCGAGCAAGTCCTATATCGTCTATTGCGATACCGGCCGGCGCAGCTCCTCCGCTGCGTACCTGCTCAACGAGCGGGGCTTCGATGCCTTCGTCCTCGACGGTGGACTGATGGCGGTCAAACAGGCCGAAACCGCCTAGATTCCTCTTTCCCGTACGGCTATTTGGTTGTCCGCTCGTAGACACCGTCCCAGGCCTCACCCGGGTCGTTTTGGCTCAGCTCCTCGATGCGCTCCAGATAGAGCTCATAGATGTGTCGGCCGGGGCAGGCGTCCCGCAACCGGGTGAAGGCGTCCCGGGCGCCGGACCAGTCGCGACTCCGAAAACGGCTGAGCGCATCGCCATAGGCCGCGAGTTCCTGCTGCAGGGCATCACTGCCCTCCTCCGCCCGGCACACGGGCTCATACACCGTGATCGCCTGTGCCTTTCCTTTTACGCGCACGCGATCGAGTTCACAGAAGAGGAAGGCATCACCGGCCTGCCGGCGGGTCTCCTCACCGACAACCAGGCCGACGCCATAAAACTTGGTGGTCCCTTCCAGTCGCGAGGCCAGATTCACCGAATCGCCCAGCACTGTGTAGGCGCGCCGATATTCCGAACCCATATCGCCCACGTTCATCAGGCCAGTGTTGATGCCGATGCCGATGTTGACCTCCGGCAAACCTTTTCGACGGAACTCCGGTTTGAGCGCCTCGCAGGCGGCGAGCATCTGCAGGGCCGCATCGATGGCGTGACGGGCATGTCCGGGATCCTCCACCGGGGCCCCCCAGAAGGCCATAATCATGTCGCCCACATATTTGTCGATGGTGCCGCGGTTTTCGAAGATGATCTTCGTCATCGGCGTGAAGAATTCGTTCAGCATCTCCTTGAGCTGCGTCGCGCTGAGGCTTTCCGAAATGGTGGTAAAGCTGCGAATGTCGCAGAACAGCACCGAAAGCTCCCGGCTCTCTCCTTCGAACCCGTAATCGGCCTCGGGGCGTCGGTTCATCTCCTCCACCAGTTCCGGCGGCACGTATTGGCCGAACATTCCCTTTAGCCGCTGTCGCCCCCGGAATTCCTGCCAGAACCCGTAGGCCACATTGAAAAGCGGAAGAACCACAACGAGCATAAGCGAGGGGGCCAAATCCAGGATCAGGCCTTGTTCCGACCACGACCAGAAGTTGAAGCCGATCACGGCGGCGCCCACCGCAACGCTGAACATCACCATCGAGAGCGGCGAGAGAAAGGGCAGGGTCAGCGCCAGCAGGATCCCTACCCCCACGGTCATTGAGAAATTGGCCCCTTCCGCCCAAGTGGGCTCCACCGGGAACTCGTTGTCCAAAATGCCGCTGATGATATTGGCGTGAACCTCGACGCCGGGATAAACACCATCCACCGGCGTGGCGCGTAGATCAAACAGCCCTTGGGCGGTGGTTCCCACCAGGGCGATGGTGCCGGCCAGCGGCATATCCCCTTCGAGCCGATCCCTGATCACATCGGTGGCCGAAATGTACGGATAGCTCCCCCGCGGTCCCCGAAATGGCACCATGGATCTGCCGAGGCTGTCGGTCGGGATCGCCCGATCACCCAGCTGAATGGTTTCGACCACGGTTCGCTCCCCAATCATGGAGATCTTCAGCTGCAACTTATCCAGCAGGTAGTAGCGTCGGACAGCCTCCAGGGCGAGCGAGGGATAGATCGCTCCTTTGTAGCGCTGGAGCATCGGTGTTCGGCGAAAAATGCCATCGGCGTCGGGCCGCAGGCTGAAGAAACCGCCGTTTCCGCCGGCCTCACCCAACTGTGCGATATTGCTGGTGTAGGTCGAGGGCTCGATCAGGTCCACCGCAGCGGCTTGGGCAGGGTCGGCAAACTGTACCGGTTGCGGCAGAACGCCTTTCGGCGGGTTCTGCTCGTAGTCGAAGATGAAGCCCATGACGGCATCACCGCCGCGCAGCGCCTCGGCAAAAACCGCGTTGTTATCGAAGACTCCCAGGTGGCCCGATAGCAGTTTTGCCACGCCGGGGGCCTCCAGTCGGTTCTCCCTCAGCCGCTGCACCACCATTTCACCGGCATTGCGCTCCGCTTCCGGAAAGACAATATCGAACGCCACGACCACCACCCCGAGGCCGAAGAGTTTCTCCACCAGAAGAGCGAGGCGATCCCTGGACCAGGGGAAATGCCCCTCCTCCCGCAGACTCTTCTCGTCGATATCGATAATGACGATGCGGGGATCCGGCTCCTTTTTCTTCAGGGTGGCGCGCAGACGAAGATCATATGCGGTGTAATCCAGGCGCTGCATTGCCTCGCGCACCAGCGGGTATTCGGAGAACTGCAGGGAGAGGATGACTGAGGCGAGAAGAAGCCCGACGACGACCGGATAGAATTTTCCCTTTAGCATCGCCGTTGGCCGACGACGCTATCCGGCGCTGGGAAAAAGACGCCGGTAATTGGCCGTCGTCTGTCGAGCGAGACTCTTGAGGTCGACGCCCCGCTCTTCGGCAACCCGTTCGGCCACGTGCAGCACGTAGGCGGGATAGTTCGGTTTGCCGCGTTTCGGCACCGGAGCCAGGTAGGGGGAGTCGGTTTCCACCAACAGGCGATCATCCGGTACCTGTTTGGCAACGTCGCGCAGTTCCCGGGCGCTGTTGAAGGTGACGATGCCGGAAAAGGAGATATGGAAGCCCAGTTCAATGGCCCGGCGGGCCGTTTCCCAGTCTTCGACGAAACAGTGCATGATGCCGCCGGCCTCATCCGCCTTCTCCTCCTCCATGATGCGGAGCGTATCCTCGCGCGCTTCACGGGAGTGGATTATGAGCGGCTTTTGGGCTCTTCGGGCCGCCCGGATGTGGGTCCTGAAACGATCCCGTTGCCATTCCAGATCCCCTTCGCTGCGAAAATAGTCCAGCCCGGTTTCGCCGATGGCGACCACATCCGGATTATCGGACCACCTCAACAGTTCCTCCTCGTCCGGCGAACGCTCCTCCTCGTTGGGATGCACACCCACCGAGGCCGAAACATTGCTGTAGCGGCCGGCGATGTCGATGACGTCGGAGATATTGTCGTGGCCGATACCGACGCAGAGGAACGACTCGACGCCATTATCGGCCGCCGCTTCGAGGACCCCGTCCAGATGACCGTCGAACGGTTCGAGGTCAAGGCGATCGAGATGACAGTGGGAATCGACGAGTTTCGCTTGCATGGATAAAGTCCATAGCCCCGTATCCCGCAAGCGGAATCCCGGAGCCCGGAATGCTTACATGGTGTGGGTTTGGCGTTCCGACTTGAGGGCACCGGCCAGATAGGTTTCGATCCTGCTGCGAACCGTGCCCTTGTCCTGTTCACTGAACTGGACACCGATGCCCGCGGCACGGTTGCCCTGAGCGCCCTTGGGTGTCACCCAGACGATCCGACCGGCGATAGGCAGTTTCTCCTTCTCTTCCATCAGAGTCAGGAGCATGAACACCTCATCACCCAGCTGATAATCCTTGTTGGTGGGAATGAACAGGCCGCCGTTTTTCACAAACGGCATGTAAGCGGCATAGAGCGCGCTTTTATCTTTGATGGCCAGCGAAAGAATGCCTTGTCGGCCTCCACCTGGGATCATGTTCGCCTCACTAGTATCTAACCGCTTCTATTTTACCGGTGCGCGGCACGAAAATAGCGTGCCCAGGTTATCACTATCTCTTCCAGCACCAGTTGGGCGTTCACCTGACGCTGGATCTGCCGCGTTCCCTGTTGGGTGCGGTCCAGCAGCCGGTAGAGTGCTTCCAAGTCTACCTTCTCGGCGAGGGGTTGCAAACGCCCGCGCAGATCGGGATTGGACAGCCGCGAGGCCTGTGGCGCCGAGCGCAGGCGGATCAGGTCAGCCAGACAGCTCGAGAGCCATCGAAGTACCGGTTCCGCCCCACCCTTGAACCAGCGTTCGGATACGACAAGAGGCAGTTCCCGCCGCTCGCTCAGGGTCTGCAGCGCCTCGATGACGGATTCACGTACCGCCAGCTGATCGCCGCTGGCCAGTTCGAGGGCCGCCAGAGGCGCGCCTCCGCTCATGGCCAGCAAATCCGCGGCGCCGCCCGCTTCCTCAACGCGGGCCTGCAGCCACTCACCGGCCTGCTCCGGTGTCGCGGGCGGCAGCAGAACCTGCTGGCAGCGGCTGCGAATGGTGGGCAAAAGTGCCGTGGGCCGGGAGCTGCATAGCAGGAGAACGGTACCCTCGGTGGGCTCCTCGAGGGTTTTGAGCAGGGCATTGGCGGCATTGATGTTGAGCCGATCCGCAGGCGAAACGATGGCCACTCGCCGGTTCCCGTACTGCCCCTTCAATCCTTGAAACGCCACCACGCTTCGGACCCGGTCGACGGTAATCGCCTTGCCCTCCTCCAGCGGCTCAATAAGGAGGAAATCGGGGTGGCTGCCCGCGGCGTAAAGGGTGCAACCGCGACACCGACCGCAGGCGGTGCCGTCGTCGCCGGGCTGCTCGCAAAGAAGCGCCTGTGCAAATGCGGCGGCCAACGAGCGCTTGCCGATACCCTGCGGTCCGGTCAGCAGCAGGGCATGGGGGAGACGGTCGGCACGGTATCGTCGCACCAGATCATCCCAGGTATCCGTTTGCCAGGGAAAGGGCTTCAGAGATTCCGGACTCACGCAGCGCCTCCCCCCAGATAGTCGTCGAGAACGGTGTCGAGCCCTCTCTGGACCGATTCGAGCGGGCCGGAGGCATCGATCACCCGAACCCGCTCCGGATCCGCCGAGGCGCGGCGGCAATAGCCTTGGCGCACGCGCTCGAAAAAGGCGACCGCTTCGCGCTCGAAGCGATCGGGTTCACTTCGCGCGCCGGCCCGCGCCAGCCCCACCTCAACCGGAACGTCGAGATACAGGGTGAGATCGGGCTGGAGTCCCGCCTGAACGAAGGTTTCCAGGGTGGCGATACGCTCTTCCGGAACCCCCGACCCGCCCCCTGATAGGCGTACGTAGCGTCGGTGAAGCGATCGCAAAGCACCCAACGGCCCGCATCGAGCGCGGGAAGTATCCGCTCGTGCAGGTGCTGGGCCCGGGCGGCGAACATCAGCAGCAACTCGGTGTCCGTGCCCATATCGGTATTGCGGTGATCGAGCAGCAAGTCCCGGATTGACTCGCCAAGCGGCGTGCCGCCGGGCTCGCGGGTCAATACGACATCAATGCCGGCCTCTTCCAGTCGCTGGCGAACATAAGCCAAATTGGTGCTCTTACCACTACCTTCGGAGCCTTCCAGGGTAATAAACCGGCCTCGCATCGGACGCCCTCACGGAGAAAACCCCGCAATCGTACCGGGCACCCGCAGGTCGGGCAAATGCAAGGATAAGATTCGAGGGGCGGGATTCGAGGGGAAGCGCGTTGCGCGTCCGTTAATTGATGGAATCGTCGCGAAGCGACACCGTTCCTTGTCCCTCGAATCGCGTATCCCGGGACCTCTCAGCTGAACGGCCCCTCGAAGGCGGTGCGCAACTTTTTCAGTGCGGCCGGGGTCTCCACTTCCATCACCTGTTCCTGGACCCATTTGTTTTCGGCGCCCATCACCTCCTCGACATGACTTCCGAACAGACGCAGCAAAGGGTAACTCGGTTCGCCATCGATGACGTTGTATTCGGAATAGCTGGCCAAACGCGCATTCAGCAGTTCGAGGAACGCTTCACGGTAATCGCCCGGCCCGAGTTCCTCGATGCGGTTATCGTTCATCGTGTCGACGAGCTTCAGCGCCAGGGTGTTGGTGAAACGCTGACGCTCATCATCGTCGGAAACGCGTTCAACGACCCAGCGATCGGTCATGATGATGAAAAAGCCGAGGAATTCGCCGATGGTGTCCAACAGCTGTTCATTCGAGCGAAAGTTGAAACCCTCGCTATACATTTTGTTGACGGTGTCCTGGGCGATTCGCCAGCCGTTGAACGCAACGACGCCGGCGATCTCCTCTATCGACTTCTCACGCTTTTTGTTGTGCCATTTGCTCTTGACGCGCACGGGAAAACTCCCTGGGTTGGTGGCCGCGCGAATTGGCAGCCGGAATGCGAAATGCTAGCGTTAGCGATAGCTTAGTATTTTACTCAGCATTTAACTGGAGGCAACTCCACGCCATACGGAGTCAACCATGGTAACTGCCAGCGACGAAACGCTGAATGCCCTTGTGGCGACCGTGCAGCACAATTGTGACATCTCCGACGCCCTTTACGCCCGCGAATACACGATGTGCATTTACCTTTTGAAAATGCGCGAACTCTTCCGCTGGGAGCAGGCCTTCGGCTATGCCGACCGCCTGCCCAAAGAGGATCTGGGCGAGTGGCTGGTGGCCCGCGAGGCCCACTGGGAGACCCTTGACGGCCAGGATTATACGCCCCTGTCCCTGAAGGGAGAGGAATTCGACCCGTTCGACGACGAAGCCATCAATGCCCAGCTCTCCGGGCTCGGACTCGTCTACTCCGGCGGTATCGGTGCCTGGCGAAAACCGCACTTCTTTCTCGCCGATCTCGAACGTCGCGAGAGTTTGGATGGCCGCACCGTCTTCATCGCCGGCCGCGAAAGGGCCCGGGACATCACCGCACCGCCGGCCATGAGCCGGGAGGGCAATGTCTTCGTCCGCCGCGAGTCACTGCGTCGCATGATCTGGGAAAAAGTCGAGGAGTGGCAGTGGCGCAAGGACGATGAGCACCCCATGGCGCATCTGGTTCGGGCCTATCGGCTGAACGATGATATCGACTCGGGTATCGACAGGCTCACGGATGACGAAATCGAGACCCTGATTCTGCACGAACTCGGCGAAATCGAGGCCGGGAAGCGCCTCGGAAGCGAGTGGGAGCATATGCTGGCGCAAAGCGGCCGCACCCGTTTCGAACTGGTGGCCCGGGCGGTACGCGACCACTTGGCTGACACCCTGATCACCCTCCCCGGTCTTCTGGAACGGGATGACCCGGCCGCCCTGCACTTCTACATGGCGAACCTTTCCGGCATCCGCCGCGAACTGTTCCCCTCCCTGCGCAACGCCAATGCGATGTGGCTGCAGGAGGGGCGCATCGAGCCGCTGCTGAAAGCGGTGGAAAAGGGACAGAACCATTGGGAAAAGGTGGCCCGCCGGCTCCTCGCCACCTACCGTGAGCAGGCCGAACCCGAGGCGATGGAAGTCGATGAGGTTGCGTTGTAGGTTGTACCACGGGGTGCACGGGGAAAACACCCATGGGCGAGCCCCGCGGTCATGACGGCTTCGCCGTTTTCGGCCTCAGGGTGGCCTCCTACCGGTGTAGAACTCCGCTGGATCGGATAGGTGCAGGAGGTCGGTCCTCCGGCCGAAAATGGCCCGCAGGGCCATCACTGCATTTTTGGGAGGGCCGGTGCATCTTGAGACCGGAACGCTTCGCGGTGCCTGCCCAATAAATCCCCGTGTCCCCGTGGTTAACCCTTCTTTCCCGCCTTCCGATCCAGCTCGGCCAAATGGGCCAACTTCTCGCTAATCTTGACCTCCAGACCGCGTGCCACCGGCCGGTAATAGCGGCGGGCCGGGAGCTCCTCGGGGAAATAGTGCTCGCCGGCGGCATAGGCGTCCGGCTCGTCGTGGGCATAGCGGTAGCGGCGCCCGTAGCCCAACTCCTTCATCAGCTTGGTGGGGGCGTTGCGCAGGTGTATGGGGACTTCCAGTGAACCATGCCCCTTCACATCCTCCATGGCGGCGTTGAAGGCCTTGTAGGCCGCATTGCTCTTGGGCGCAGCGGCGAGATACAGGATGGCCTGGGCGATCGCCAGCTCCCCCTCCGGACTGCCCAGCCGCTCCTGGACATCCCAGGCGTTGAGGGCGATCTCCATGGCGCGGGGATCGGCGTTGCCAATCTCCTCCGAGGCCATCCTCACCACCCGACGGGCGATGTAGAGCGGATCGCAGCCGCCGTCCAGCATGCGCGCAAACCAGTACAGAGCGCCATCCGGCGACGAACCACGGACCGATTTGTGCAGCGCCGAAATCTGGTCGTAAAAGGCCTCGCCACCTTTATCGAAGCGGCGTACCCCACCGGCGAGCACCTCCTTCAGGACCGCTTCGCTGATGACATCGCGGTCCTCTCCGGGCTCGGCGAGGTCGGCGGCGATCTCCAGAAGATTCAGCGCCCGCCGTGCGTCCCCGTCCGCCACCTCCGCCAAGTGGTCACGAAGGGCCGGTGCCAACGCCAGCGGCTGCCGACCGAGCCCTCTTTCGCTGTCTTCCAGGGCACGGTCGACAATCGTGCGAATATCGGTCGCCCCCAGCGCCTTGAGCACATAGACGCGGGCCCGGGAGAGGAGCGCGTTGTTGAGTTCAAACGAGGGGTTTTCGGTGGTAGCACCGATAAAGGTGACCGTCCCGTCTTCGACGTAGGGCAGGAACGCGTCCTGCTGGGCCTTGTTGAAGCGGTGCACCTCATCGACGAACAGTACTGCCCCCCGTCCCTCTTTGGCCTGGAACGTGCGGGCCTTCTCGACGGCAGCGCGAATATCCTTGACCCCGGAGAGCACGGCGGAGATCGAAAGGAACAGCGCGTGGGCCCGGCCGGCGGCCAGGCGCGCCAGGGTGGTTTTCCCGGTCCCCGGAGGGCCCCAGAGAATCATCGAGTGCAGATTCCCCGACTCGATGGCGGTGCGCAGCGGCTTGCCCGGCCCCAGCAGGTGTGTCTGCCCGAAGAACTCATCGGGGGAATGCGGGCGCATGCGGTCCGCGAGGGGCCTCAGGGGCTCGGTCTCCGAACCTTCCGCGCTTTCTTCAAACAGGTCGTTCATGGATGGTCTGGTTGGTTAACCACAGAGGCGCAGAGTACGCGGGGAAAATGATAGAATCCGCGGGCGGGAGAAGGGCAATGGAAGGCTTTCCATCCGGGCTACTTTCTTTTCCATTTTCCTCGGTTTTTGAATGCAATCCAACTCCGCGTACTCTGCGCCTCTGCGGTTACTTGACGGTGTCCGGAACTAGGGCCTGTTGACGTTTCATCTTCGCCTCTGTTGAGGCTGAAAATTCACCAATCGAGGCGAGAGGAGAGAAGTTTGGTTATTCCAAATGAACGACGAACAACGAAGAGTGGTGGATTTTCAGCCTCAACCCTTCGGGCTGGGGCCATTTTTCCGCCCAGCTTCGTTATCAGTCGCTTATTTGGAATAACCAAACTACGCTCCTTCTGCCTCGCTGGACGAAAAAATGGCCGCCAGCAGTGGTGAAGATGAAACGTCAACAGGCCCTAATACCCCTCGCCCACGACATCCACCCCCTCCGGCGGCTCGAAATTAAAAGCCGCGGGCTTGATAATGGGGTTGGTTTCCACGGTCTCGAAATAGAGACGGGTCACCTGCCCGAGGCCATCCACCATCTCCATGGCCCGAAGCACATTCGGTTCCAGAGCGAGTCGCACCGATTCGAAGGTGGCATCCCCCTTTTTGGGGCGCAGCTCCAGCCAGGTAAAGCCCTCGTGGTTACCCAATTCTCTGATATTGAAACTCTCGTCCAGCGGCCGAGTGCCGGACAGCAGCATGGCCGGCGTGGAACCCAGCGCCTCTCCCTGCTTGCGTACCGTGATTTGTTCGAGGTCGCGATCGTACACCCAAATCCTTTCGCCATCAGCCACATAGGTCTGGCGATAGGGCTTGAGGTATTCCAGCCGGAACCGGCCGGGCCGCTTGATGAGCAGCTCGCCCCGACTCTCCTCGAGCACATGCCCATCCGCCTCCATCAGCGTCTGAACGAATTCCGCCCGCATGGTATCGAGACCGCTCAGAAAGGATTCCAGACGCGCCTTTCCTTCTCCGGCGTGGGCAACGGCGGTGGCGGTCAGCAGGGAGAGGGACAGTAAGAGGTTTGCCAGTCGTTTCATTCTTTTCTCGAATTTCAAGGGGACGAGGGCTCGCGTTCAGGACGAGTATAGGTAAAACCCTGTCGTCCTAATCTTCGGGTGGCGGCGGCGCGAGCACCTCACGGGAGCCGTTGGACTGGAGCGGCCCGACGATGCCGGCCCGCTCCATATCTTCCACCATCCGGGCGGCACGGTTATAACCGATCTTCAGCCGCCGCTGGACCCCGGAGATGGAGGCACGGCGCGTCTCGGTCACGACCCGGACCGCCTCGTCGTACAGCGGGTCCGATTCATCGTCATCGCCGCCACTGCCCTTTTCGCCGGGAAGCAGCACTTCGGCACCGCCGCTATTACCGTCGAGTATTTCATCCAGATAATTCGGCTCCCCGCGTTTTTTGAGGTCCTCGACCACATTGTGGACCTCGTGGTCGTCCACAAAGGCCCCGTGCACGCGCGTCGGAACCGCCTGTGCCCGGCGGCAGATAGAGCATATCGCCGTGCCCCAGCAGGGCCTCCGCGCCCATCTGGTCCAGGATGGTGCGCGAATCGATGCTTGCGAGGAGACCTGGAAGGCGATGCGCGTGGGGATGTTGGCCTTGATCAGGCCGGTCATCACGTCCACCGAAGGCCGCTGGGTGGCGAGGATCAGGTGGATGCCGGCGGCTCGGGCCTTCTGCGCCAGCCGGGCGATCAACTCCTCCACCTTCTTGCCGACGACCATCATCATGTCGGCCAGTTCGTCGACCACCACGACGATGTAGGGCAGCGGTTCAAGCTCGGGACGCTGCGCCTCCAGCTCCGGTCGCATCCGGCAGCATCGGTTGCCAGATCGGGTCCTTGATGGGCTGCCTGGCCTCGATCGCCTCCTCGTACCTTGCGGTTGTAGCCGGCGATGTTGCGCACACCTAGCGCCGCCATCAGCTTGTAGCGCCGCTCCATCTCCGCCACGCACCAGCGCAGGGCGTTGGCGGCCTCCTTCATGTCGGTGACGACCGGGGCCAACAGATGAGGAATACCCTCATAGACGGAGAGTTCCAGCATCTTGGGGTCGACCATGATGAGCCGCACATCATCGGGCGCTGGCCTTGTACAGCAGCGAGAGGATCATGGCGTTGATCGCCGACCGACTTGCCCGAGCCGGTGGTGCCCGCAACCAGCAGGTGCGGCATCTTGGCCAGATCGGCCACCACCGGATCGCCGCTGATGTCCTTGCCGAGGGCCAGCGTCAGCGGCGAGCCGGGCCTGTCGTAGGCCGCTGACTTGATGCACTTCGGCGAGCGTGCACGATCTCCCGGTTTTCGTTGGGGATCTCAAGACCGACCGTGGACTTGCCCGGAATGACCTCAACCACACGCACGCTGATGGCCGACAAGCGAGCGGGCCAGATCCTTGGCCAGATTGCTGATCTGGCTGACCTTCACCCCCGGCGCCGGCTGCAGCTCGAAGCGGGTGATCACCGGCCCGGGATGCACCGCGACGACTTCCACCTCGACGCCGAAATCCTGCAGCTTCATCTCCACCAGACGCGACATGGCCTCCAGCGCCTCCTTGGAGATGCTGTGCTCGGGGCCGGTCACGGCGTCCAGCAGTGAAAGCGATGGCAGTGCCGCATCGGCACTCGGCTCGAACAGGGGAACCTGCCTCTCCTTCTGTTCACGCTCACTGGGCTTGGCGGCCTTCGGTTTGGGGGGCGCCTCAATCTTGGGAGCACTACGTTTCGCTTGACGCTTCTGCGCGGTCTCTCGCACCTGTTCGCGTTGGCGCCGCGCCTTGCGGGCCGCGATACGGTCGGGAATGGACGCGACCTGTTCGCGGATCCAACCGGCAACCCGCAGCGTAAGCGCCCCGGTCGCATCCATGACCCGGAGCCAAGAAATGCCGGTAAAAAGGGTCGCACCACTCAGGAAAAGAGCCAGCAGAAACAGCGTGGCCCCCAGGAAACTGACGACACCCGCCAATCCCCGGCCGACCACATCGCCCAACACCCCGCCCGCGGTCAAAGGGACCGAGGCCGGGTCGAACTGGAAATGCAGAAAAGCCAAACCGGCTCCGGAGGCAAGGGTGACGACAAAACCGAGCCCTCGAAACCCGAGCTGCAGCGGTGTGGCCTGCACATCGTCATCGTTTCGACCACGGAACAGCAGCCACCCGGCATAGCCCACCATGATGGGAAACAGGAAGGCCATATACCCGAACAGATAGAGGAAGATATCGGCAAACCAGGCGCCTGCCTGTCCGCCCCAGTTGGCGACCGGACCTTCCCCCCCGCTGTGGGACCAACCCGGATCGGTCGGGTGGTAGGTTGCCAGCGAGATCAGCAGATACGCCGCCAAGGCAGCCGTCAGATACAACGCACCCTCACGGAGTCCACGATGGAGGTGGTTTCCGAGCCCGATTCCGCTCTCATTCTTGGAGGTCGCCTGAGCCAAACAGTTAATCTCTAACTTTAGATTTACAGTGCAAGTGTTTGTAAATGTATCGGAAACTCATGATAACCGCAGAGACGCAGAGCACAAAGTCCGTTTGCCGCTCACCGCTTCTGCAGTGACACTCAGCGCAACCGTCTACCCCTTGAGCGCCGGGTGAATGACCTCGCCATTGCGCAGGTTAATCCCCGCCGCCAGCGACGGATCATTCTCCCAGCCAGGTGCGGCGAGGCGCTCGGCATACGGGATCAGTGCCGCCGAAAGGGCCTGCGAGGCGGAACGCGGCACGGCGCCCGGCATGTTGGTCACACCGAAGTGCACGACGCCTTCCCATATAAAGGTCGGATCGGCATAGGTGGTGGGACGGGTCGTCTCGATACACCCCCCCTGATCGACCGAGATATCGATGACAGCACTACCTGCCGACATCTGCCGGACGATATCGCCCGACACCAGATGCGGCGCCCTGGCGCCGGGAATCAGTACCGCCCCGATGAGCAGATCCGCTGCCACCACGGCCTCTTCCAATTCGTGCGCATAAGGGTAAAGAGCGGTAACGTTCGGCCCCAACTCGCGCATCGCCTCAAGCTTTTCCCGCTTCCGATCGAACACCGTCACTTCGGCACCCAAGGCAGCAGCAACGCGGGCGGCATTCCCCCCCGCCACACCGGCGCCGAGAACGACGACCCGCCCCCGCTCCGCGGCCGGCAGCCCCCCCAGCAGCAGACCTTTGCCCCCCTGCGGCGAATGCAACAGGTGTGCACCGACCTGCGCGGCCACCCGTCCGGCGATATCGCTCATGGGGGCCAGCAGCGGCAGTCCGCCATTTTTCTCTACGGTTTCAAAGGCAACAGCCGTCAGGCCGATCTCGCGCAGGCCGGCCATCAGGTCCGGTTCGGCCGCGAGGTGCAGATAGCAAAACAGTAAATGGTCGCGACGCAGCAGTTCCAACTCTTGCGGCTGCGGCTCTTTGACCTTGATAACCATCTCCGCCCGTTCATAAACGGCTTCGGCGTCCGGTAATATACCCACACCCGCGGCACGGTATTGTTCATCATCGTAACCGCTGGCAATACCCGCACCTTTCTGGATGAAAACCTCTTCCCCGCGACGCACCAATTCCGCCGCCGCAGCGGGAACCAACCCGACACGCTTCTCCAGCGTCTTCACTTCCGTGGGAATGCCGATGCGCATAGCGTCTCCTTTACCCTGTGTACCGCATTACGTACCATAGCTGGCCTTTAAAACGGTGCTCTTAGCACCTACATAAACACGGTCGAATTGCGTTCGGAGTCTAACACATGAGTGAAGTCAAACATTGCCGTCTTCTCATCCTCGGTTCCGGTCCGGCAGGCTATACCGCCGCCGTCTACGCCGCCCGTGCCAACCTCAACCCCGTGCTGATCACCGGCATGCAGCAGGGCGGTCAGCTGATGACCACCACCGACGTGGACAACTGGCCCGGGGACAACGACGGCGTGCAGGGTCCGGCGCTGATGGATCGTATGCGTCAGCACGCCGAGCGCTTCGGCACCGAGATGCTTTTCGACCACATCAACGAAGTGGACATCACCAACCGTCCTTTTCGCCTGAAAGGCGATGCCGCCGAATATACCTGCGATGCACTGATCGTCTCCACGGGCGCATCGGCCCAGTACCTCGGTCTGGAATCCGAAGAGGCGTTCAAGGGCCGCGGGGTTTCCGCCTGCGCTACCTGCGACGGGTTCTTTTACAAAAATCAGGACGTGGTCGTGGTCGGTGGCGGCAACACGGCGGTGGAAGAGGCGCTCTACCTCTCGAACATCGCCAACCATGTCACCGTGGTGCATCGACGCGACAAATTCCGTTCCGAGAAAATCCTGGCCGATCAGCTGATCGAGAAGGCTGAAAATGGCAATGTCACCATCGAGTGGAACCACGCGGTGCACGAGGTACTCGGCGATAACAGCGGCGTCACCGGCGTTCGCATCAAGAACACGGAAACCAGTGCCATCAAGGACCTCAAGGCCCACGGTATGTTTGTCGCCATCGGACATAAGCCCAATACCGACATGTTCGAAGGCCAGCTCGAAATGGAGTACGGCTACATCAAGGTTAAAGGCGGCACTGCCGGTAATGCCACCGGAACCAGCGTGCCGGGCGTCTTCGCCGCCGGCGACGTCGCCGACCATATCTACCGTCAGGCCATTACCTCGGCAGGCACCGGCTGCATGGCAGCGCTGGATGCCGAGCGGTATCTCGAAAGCCTCGACGGCTAGCCGCCCCCTGCGGGCTGTAGGAGGGCGCGTTTCCGGGAAAGCGGCAAAGCTGTCCCGGAAACCGCACTAACCTCGCACGATTTTCCGGAAACACGAATAGATCAGGGCGCGAAATGAATCACAACCGGGGCTGGGCGATGCTGATTCGTCACTGGGGAAAAGACTTCCAGCTCCTTGTGTTTATCGCGCTCTCGCTTCAACTGTTTCGACTGGTTCTGCTTGCCTCCTTTGGTGGTCAGGCCGCCGACTCTACCCCGAGTGCGGTGCTCACGGTCCTTGGCACCGGGCTGCGATACGATGTCTCCACTGCCGCGGTATGGGTGCTGCCCACCTTTCTGCTCAGCCTGGCGCTGACGCCATTGCCGCTCGATCGGAGCCTCACGTCCCTGCGGCGCTTTTCCGCCGGCCTCTACGCGACCCTGGCGGTCATCGTTTTCGGCGTCGATCTGGTCTACTTCGACGAATATAACGACCAGTTCAACCAGCACCTGTTCGGCCTGTTTCACGACGACACCGTCGCCATCCTGATCACTATCTGGAAGGAGTACCACCCGCTCCTGTTCGGCGCCCTGGCGCTGCCGGCGGTGGCCTCCAGCCTCTGGCTGGCCCGGCGCTGGATGAGTTGGACACCGGTGCTTCTCTCCACGTTGGCACCGGAGAGGTACGGATGGCCCAAGCGTCTGGCGCTCGGTTTCGCACTCTTTCTGCTGCTGATTGCCCTCGGTCGGGGGGGAACCCTGTGGGGCGAGCCGATTCGGCTGAAGCACGCCTTCGTGGTCAACGACCTGTTCCTGAACCGTACGGTCGTCAATCCCTTCACCGCGCTCCGTTATACGCTGGAGAGCCACTATGAGGCGCAGCGGCGCGGCGGGTTCAAGACCCTTTGGGATGGCAGCGTCCACGAGGCGGTGGCTACCGCGCTCGGCAAATCCGCCCGGCCCGGCGTCGACCTCGATGACTTGATGACCGTGGCGGCCGGCGGCCCCCCCGGGCCGCGGCCCCGGCACGTCTTTATCATTCTCAATGAGAGCCACAGCGGCTGGCCCGTGCTTCCCGCCTACCGGGATATCGGCCTCTCCCCGGAGGTGACGCAACTGGCCGAACGGGGCCTTTACTTCCCCCATTTCCTGCCGGCCGCGCACGGCACCGTCGGCTCCATGAATGCCCTGATCACGGGTCTGCCCGATGCCGGGCTCAACATCAATTACGAACCCGAGTCGCTAACGCCCTATCCCTCAGGGACCGCGGCCACTTTCAGGCGCCTCGGCTATAAAACCCGTTTTTTCTACGGCGGTTTTCTCTCCTGGCAGCGGCTGGACAGTTTTGCCCAGGCCCAGGGTTTCGATGAGGTCTACGGCGGCGGCAAAATGAGCAGTGCCGATGCCGATGGGACCAACGAGTGGGGGGTGGATGACCGCTACCTGTTCGACTTTATCCTGGAGACCGTCAAGGACGATGTCCCCAGCTTCAATTTCATCCTGACCACCAGCAACCACCCGCCCTATGACCTGGACCTGGATGCCCTCGGCTTCCCGCTTGAGGCTCTGCCTGCCCCGCTCATGGCGACCAAGGCTGAAACCCTCAGGGTGCTCGGACACCTTTGGTACAGCGATCAGCAAATCGGCCGCTTCGTAAAAGCCGCCGAACAGCGTCTGGACAAGCCCCTGTTCGCTTTGACCGGCGACCACACTTCGCGTCTCGGCATCCGTTTTCCGGGTGACAACGTTTTCGAGCAATACGCCGTCCCTTTCGTACTCTACGGGCCGAACGTTCTGCCGGGCCCCGGCACCTTATCGACCGCCGGGAGTCACATCGATATCCCGCCAACCCTCTTTGAACTGGCGGCCCCGGCGGGCTTCGACTATGTGAGCTTCGGCCACGACCTGCTGAATAAACCACACCCCAGCTACGGGCAGGGATACCGGTTCATGGTGGGAGAAGACTTCATTGCTTCCCAGACCGAACCGCCTCGTATCTGGCAGTTGCCAACAGGGACAGCCCCCCTGCCCTCGCCCGAAAACCTGAAGATGATGACCCGGCGGTTTGATGCCCTCAAGGCGCTCAGCTGGTACAGGGTACGGCGCGGCACTACACTCCCTGAGGAGTAACCCCACCAGGACCGCCCATGCAGTTGTCTGTCGTTGAAAGTCTTACCGAAGTCGAAGACGAGGCGTGGAACCGTCTTGCCGAACCGACCGGTAATCCGTTTCTTCAGCATGAATTTCTCGAAGGACTGGAACGCTTCGGTTGTCTCGGTGAGCGCTGGGGCTGGCTGCCCCACCACCTCCTGGTTCATGAAGAGGGGCAACTGGTCGGTGCCGCCCCCCTCTACGTCAAGACCAATTCATACGGCGAATTCGTTTTCGACTGGTCATGGGCCGATGCCTGGGAGCGGGCCGGAGGCCGTTACTATCCCAAACTGGTCTCCGGCATCCCCTATACGCCCGTGACCGGTCCCCGCCTCCTTACGTCCGAGGAGGCCGATGCCTCAGCCGTGCGCCGGATGCTCGCGACCGGGGGAGTCGAGTTGGCAAAAAAGCTGAGGGTATCCTCCCTGCACTGGCTCTTCCCCACCGAGGACGAGCTCATGGACCTGGCGGGAGGGGACCTGATGCGCCGCTTGGGCACTCAGTTTCACTGGCACAATCAAGAGTACCGTGACTTCGATGATTTCCTTGATCGCTTTACCGCCCAGAAGCGCAAGAAGATCAAACGCGAGCGAAAGCGCGTGGTCGAGGCCGGGATAGAGCTCAAGGTACTCTCAGGCCATGAAGCGACGGACGAACACTGGCGGGTCTTCCATCGCTTCTATCGCGATACGTTCGCCAGGCACAGCGGCCACCCGACCCTCACCGAGGGTTTCTTCCGCCACCTGAGCAAAACGATATCGGACGCGATTGTCCTCGTCCTCGCACGCAAGGGTGGTGAATACGTGGCCGGCGCCTTCAATCTGCGCGGGCGCGACGCGCTCTTCGGCCGTCATTGGGGCTGTGCCGAAGACTTCCATAGCCTGCATTTTGAGGCCTGCTACTATACCGGCATCGAGTACTGCATTCGGAACGGACTGGCGCGATTCGAACCGGGCGCCCAAGGCGAACACAAGGTCTCTCGCGGTTTCGAACCGGTTCCTACCTGGTCCGCCCACTGGCTGGCCGACGCAGGGTTTAGCGCGGCCGTTCGCCGTTACGTGGAAAACGAAGAAGGGCTGATGCGCGACTATATGGCAGAGCTCACCGAACACCTGCCGTTCAAGCAGGAGACGGCGGGGAAATGAGGGAGACCGGAGCCCCTTTTCTGCTGGAGCCCGGAAGGCCCGGATTTCCCGACCCGGAACTGGCGCTGGAAGATCCCGACGGTCTGCTCGCCATTGGCGGCGATCTCTCGCCCCGACAGCTGCTTACCGGCTATCGCATGGGTATTTTCCCTTGGTACAGCGAGGAGCAGCCGCTTCTGTGGTGGACCCCCGACCCCCGCGCGGTGCTTTTTCCAAAGGATTTGAAGGTCTCCCGCAGCCTTCGCAAGACCTTGCGCAAACGCCCCTTTGAGGTGACATTGGATATCGCCTTTGAGGACGTCATCGAAGGCTGCGCCGCGCCGCGAGAAGATGGCCTGGGCACTTGGATAACCCCGGAAATGAAGGCCGCCTATTGCCAACTCCACGAAATGGGCTTCGCCCATTCGGTGGAAAGCTGGGAGGGTGACGAACTGGTTGGGGGGCTTTACGGCATCGCCATCGGACGGGTATTTTTCGGCGAATCGATGTTCACTCGCCGAACCGATGCCTCGAAGATCGCCTTCGTGCATCTGGTGCGCCAGTTGCAGAAGTGGGGATTCGGTCTAATCGATTGCCAGGTGGCCTCGGATCACCTGGCCAGTCTTGGCGCGATAGATATACCGCGCCAGGAATTCATGGCGCTTCTGGACGATTACTGCGAGCGCGCCGGGGGCCCGTCCCCCTGGCGTTTCGATGCAAATGCGGCGGAGAAGCCCTGATGATGAATGATCTGATGAATTTCATTCCGCCCGACATGGCCTTTTACGCCACACCGCCCCATGAGTGCAGCTACTTCTCCGAGCGGCGGGCGGTCACCCTCTTTGCCGATCCCCACACACCGATGAGCAGTCGGCTCTACGGCGTACTGGCCCCGCTCGGTTTTCGCCGCAGCGGAGAGTATGTCTACCGTCCTCGCTGCCCGCACTGCAGTGCCTGCCAGCCGGCACGCATCCCTGTCCGGGATTTTCGTCTCAACCGCAGTCAACGGCGTACCTGGAAAGAAAACCGGGACCTCGAGATCACACGTTGTCGGGCCGAGTACGACGAAGAGCAGTACCGACTCTATCGCGAATATATTCACACCCGCCATCCCGAAGGCGGCATGGACGTCGACAGCGTCGAACAGTACCTGGCCTTTTTGACCAGCAGTTGGTCAGAGACAGATTTCGTGGAATTCCGAAGTGCTGACCGCCTGCTCGGTGTTGCGGTCGTGGACCGATTCGAGCGCGGCCTCTCGGCGGTATACACCTTTTTCGATCCAACCGAGCGCAAACGCGGGCTCGGCACCTACGCCGTACTCTGGCAAATGGAAGAAGCACGCCGGCTCGGACTCGATTACGTCTACCTCGGCTACTACATCGCCGAATCACCGAAGATGGCTTACAAGCATAATTATCGTCCCCTGGAAATCCTCGTGGATGGAGAGTGGAAGCCGATGGAAAACCCGGCTTCGCCTTGAAAACAGAGCCCGGGGCAGTGGCCCGCACATTTCCCATTTGACCGCGCAGCTTCCGGCTATACTTCCACTTTGATTCCTGCGGCCAGATCGGGCACTATAAGCCGCCGTTAAAATGTAGGTCTAAGCGCCTACCTCTCATTTCAAACAAAAAACGAAGACTGCATGGCGAAAGAAGAGAGCATCGAGATGGAAGGGGTGGTCATTGAGACCCTTCCGAACACCATGTTCCGCGTAGAGCTGGAAAACGGCCACGTTGTGACGGCCCATATCTCCGGCAAAATGCGCAAGCACTACATCCGCATCCTGACCGGCGACAAGGTCACGGTTCAGGTGACCCCCTACGACTTGTCGAAGGGGCGTATCACTTTCCGCACCCGTTAAGTCCCGGCGGCCCGGCGCCGCACCGCTGAGGGAAGAGTACCCGACCGGGCAACCGGCCGGGGCTTTCGCGTGCGCACCCGATCGAGATGGAAGCGCGGTATCGCTATCCCGCCGCAACACTCCCCTTGGCTCTTGTTGATCGCGGCTGGAAGCCGCTCACAGGCCCGGCCCGATCAGCATCGCGTAGGAGCGGCATCCTGCCGCGATGCAGTGTCGAGCGGGGGCCTTCGCGGCTGGAAGCCGCTCACACCGGGCAGTCACCCTGGTGAGCGTGTGGGAGCGGCATCCTGCCGCGATTGGCCTTTGCCTTTATGGCTTCACAGGAGCAAAAAAACGCCCGCCCCGGTTTCCCGGGCCAGGCGTTTTACCTTGGGAGCGTCGAGCCGGGCGTCTAGTGGACCAGCGCCTCCTCCTTCCCTTCGAACTCGAAGGCGAGCTCGTCGTTCTGCTCGGTAACGGTAACGTGACCGCCGCCCTCCAGCCGTCCGAACAGCAACTCCTCGGCCAGGGACTTCTTGATATGCTCCTTGATGACCCGCGCCATCGGACGGGCACCCATCGCCGGGTCGTAGCCCCGCTTGGCGAGCCAGGCCTTCGCCGTTTCGTCGACATCGAGGGTGACGCCCTTCTCTTCCAGCTGCGCCTCCAGCTCCATGATGAACTTCTCCACCACGTGCTTGATGGTGTCCGATTCAAGCGGCTTGAACTGGATGATGCCATCGAGCCGGTTGCGGAACTCCGGCGAGAACATCTTTTTGACCGCCTCCAGGCTGTCGGTGGTGTGGTCCTGCGGCGCGAAGCCGATGGAGGGCTTCGCCAGCTGTTCGGCACCGGCATTGGTGGTCATGACGATGATCACGTTGCGGAAATCCGCCTTGCGACCGTTGTTGTCGGTCAGCGTCCCATGGTCCATCACCTGCAGCAGCAGATTGAACACTTCCGGATGCGCCTTTTCGATCTCATCGAGCAGCAGCACCGCATGCGGATGCTTGGTGATGGCCTCGGTCAACAGACCGCCCTGGTCGAAGCCGACATAGCCCGGCGGCGCACCGATGAGGCGCGAAACCGTGTGCCGCTCCATGTATTCGGACATGTCGAACCGAACCAGTTCGATGCCGAGAACCCGCGACAACTGACGCGTCACCTCGGTCTTGCCGACCCCGGTGGGCCCGGAGAACAGGAAAGAACCGATGGGCCGCTGATCCTGACCGAGTCCCGAACGCGCCATTTTAATCGCGGTGGACAGGGTACTGATCGCCTCGTCCTGGCCGTAGATCATCAGTTTCAGATCCCGTTCCAGGTTGCGCAGGCTCTCTTTGTCGGAGCTGGATACCGTCTTCGGCGGGATGCGGGCCATGTTGGCGACCACCCCCTCGATATCCTTCACGCCCACCGTTTTCTTGCGCTTGGATGCCGGTTTCAGCCGCTGCTGGGCGCCGGCCTCATCGATAACGTCGATGGCCTTGTCCGGCAGGTGCCGCTCCTGGATATACCGGGCGGACAGATCCGCTGCCGTCTTCAGGGCCTGCTTCGTATAGCGCACGCTGTGGTGCGACTCGAAGCGGCTCTTCAGCCCCTCCAGGATCTGGAAGGTCTCATCGGCGGTCGGCTCGGGCACATCGATCTTCTGGAAGCGCCGTGCCAGGGCATGGTCCTTCTCGAAAATACCCCGATACTCCTGGTAAGTCGTCGAACCGATACATTTGAGCTCACCGGAGGCCAGGACCGGTTTAATCAGGTTGGAGGCATCCATCGCTCCACCCGATGCCGCACCGGCACCGATGATGGTGTGGATTTCATCGATGAACAGAACGGAGTTCTTTTCCCGTTTGAGCTGCGCGAGCACCGCTTTCAGGCGTTTTTCGAAATCGCCCCGGTATTTGGTGCCGGCGAGCAGCGCTCCCATATCCAGAGAGTGTACGGTGGCATCTTTCAAGACTTCCGGGACTTCGCCGTCCACCACCCGTTTTGCCAGCCCTTCGGCCAAGGCGGTCTTGCCGACCCCGGCTTCGCCGACGAACAGCGGATTGTTCTTGCGGCGCCGGCAGAGCACCTGCATGGTGCGCTCCAGCTCCTGCTTACGGCCAATGAGCGGGTCAATGCGCCCTTTGCGCGCCATTTCGTTCAAGTTGGTGGCGTAGGACTCGAGAGGGCTGCGCGAAGACTCCTGTTCGGCTTCGGCCGCTCCGAGCTCCTCGTCGTCCGCCTCCTCCTCTCCCGGGTTTTTGGAGATCCCGTGGGAGATGTAGTCGACGATATCCAGGCGCGTGATTTGCTGTTTGTTCAGGAAGAACACCGCCTGGGACTCTTTTTCGCTGAAAATGGCAGCCAGAACGTTGGCACCCGTGGCCTCCTTTTTCTCGGAGGACTGAACCTGGAACACCGCGCGCTGAAGCACCCGCTGGAACCCGAGCGTAGGCTGGGTTTCGCGGTCGCTGTTCTCAGGCAGTAAGGGAACCGTCTCATCCAGGAAAGCGGAGAGCTCCCGGCGCAGCGTGTCCATGTCCGCACCGCAAGCCCGAAGCACCTCCACCGCCGACGGATTGTCCAGCAGTGCGAGCAGCAGATGCTCCACCGTCATATATTCGTGACGTTTTGCCCGTGCTTCCTTGAAAGCCAGATTCAGGGTGAACTCGAGCTCTTTACTTAGCATGATTACCTCGTGGGCTTAGGCAGCTTCCATTGTGCAAAGGAGCGGGTGTTCGTGCTTGCGTGCATGTTCGCAGACCTGGGCCACTTTTGTTTCCGCTATGTCCCTGGCAAAGGTGCCGCAAACCGCTTTGCCTTCTGTGTGTACCGCCAGCATCACCCGCGTCGCTTTATGGCGATCCATGCCGAAGAACTGCTCCAGTACATGGACGACGAAGTCCATTGGAGTATAGTCATCGTTTAGCAAAATGACTTTGTACATCGGCGGCCGTTTTAGTTCCGGCTTACTCTCTTCGACCGCCAGACCCTCGTCGTGTTCGTGTTGGGTCTTGTCCTTTTTCGACATGACCTGTTCCCCAAAAGCTTGCAAAAATTGACTGATTAACCCGACATATAGGCCCTGAAAGCCTTTTCCAACGCCTGGACTCGGGCAAACCATTAAGATGTTAGAGATTTCACGCCTCATCCCGGGTTCCCTCGAACCCAGGCAGTTCCCGACCGAACCTCTTGTCGATAAGTGTACTATGCCCGGCCACGGGTAAAACCACGAATTTTTCAAGGGATGGGCGAACCCATCGGTTCACCTCCGCCCCGATACGAAAAAGGGGGCGAAAGCCCCGGCTTCGCCCCCTTTCCGTTCGGTCCGCTCGGCTCCGCTTACATGTTGTCGATCATCGCGTCGCCGAACCCGGAGCAGCTCAGCAGAGTCGCTCCCTCCATCAGCCGTTCAAAATCGTAGGTGACGGTCTTGGCGGCGATGGCACCGGCCATGCCCCTGACGATGAGGTCCGCCGCTTCAATCCAGCCCAGGTGGCGCAGCATCATTTCCGCAGAGAGAATCAGCGAACCCGGATTTACCTGGTCCTTGCCGGCGTATTTGGGCGCCGTGCCATGGGTGGCTTCGAACATGGCGACCGTATCCGACATATTGGCCCCCGGAGCGATGCCGATACCGCCCACCTGTGCGGCCAGGGCGTCCGAGACGTAGTCACCGTTCAGGTTCAGGGTGGCGATGACATCGTATTCGGCCGGACGCAGCAGGATCTGCTGCAGGAAGGCGTCGGCGATGGAGTCCTTGATGACGATCGCTTTGCCGCTCCGGGGGTTCTTGAGAGTCATCCAGGGACCGCCATCCAGCAGCTCGGCACCGAACTCTTCGGCGGCCAACTCATAGCCCCAGCTCTTGAAGGCGCCCTCGGTGAATTTCATGATATTGCCCTTGTGCACCAGGGTCACCGAGTCGCGATCATTGTCGATGGCATACTGGATGGCTTTGCGCACCAGGCGTTTGGTCCCCTCTTCCGAGACCGGCTTGACGCCGATACCGGAGGTCTCCGGGAAGCGGATTTTGGTGACGCCCATCTCGTTCCGGAAGAAGTCGATGACCTTTTTGACCTCAGGCGTGCCGGCCGCCCATTCGATACCGGCGTAAATGTCCTCGGAGTTCTCCCGGAAGATGACCATATCGGTCTTCTCCGGCTCCTTGAGCGGGCTGGGGGTACCGTCGTAGTAGCGCACGGGGCGCAGGCACACGTAAAGGTCGAGGTCCTGGCGCAGCATTACGTTGAGGGAGCGAATACCGCCGCCCACAGGGGTCGTCAGGGGGCCCTTGATGGCCACGGAGAAGTCCTTGACCGCCTCGAGCGTCTCGGCAGGCATCCAGGTGTTCTCACCATAGACCTCGTTGGCCTTCTCGCCGGCATAGATTTCCATCCAGGCGATAGAGCGCTCGCCGCCATAGGCTTTATCCACAGCCGCATCGACCACCTTGCGCATCACCGGAGTGATGTCGATGCCGGTGCCGTCGCCTTCAATAAACGGCACGATGGGGCGGTTGGGGACGTTCAGGGAAAAGTCGGCGTTGACGGTGATCTTCTCGCCGCTTTCGGGCACCTGGATTTTGTCGTAGGCCATGCTCACTCCACTTCCGGTAAGCCAAAAAGAAGTCGCGAATTCTAGCATTTCGCCCGGTTTTTCCGGTAGTTTTCCGCACGGCATTGCTGCGAGGCCAACGTCACAACTTAATAAAAAGATTTAATAAAACTGCTCAAGCGATTGATTTACTGAAAAATGACGCGTCTCATCCTGTTCAATAAACCTTTCGGCGTCCTGACCCAATTCCGGGATAGTGAAGGCCGCGCCACCCTGGCGGACTACATTCCGATCAAAGGGGTCTATCCGGCCGGACGGCTGGATCGGGACAGCGAAGGACTGCTGCTGCTAACCGATTCGGGCCCCTTGCAGCACCGGATAGCCGATCCGCGTCATAAACTTGCGAAGACATATTGGGTCCAAGTGGAGAAGGAACCGAATAGAGAGGCATTACAGCGGCTTGCCACGGGCGTGGCATTGAAAGATGGCCGAACCCGGCCGGCACGGGTAACGCGAATGGCCGAACCGGATCTTTGGCCACGAGACCCGCCGGTGCGCTACCGTAAAGCGATACCGACCGCGTGGCTGCAACTGACCCTCACGGAGGGTCGCAATCGGCAGGTCCGGCGAATGACGGCGGCCGTGGGGCACCCCACACTGCGATTGCTCCGGGTGGCCATCGGTCCCTTCGAATTGGATGGGCTGGCCCCGGGCGAGTGGCGCGAGGTTGATCCGAGTCAGTATCGGGGTATAGTTCCGCGGAAGCCGACCCGACGGCCGGTTCCTCGGCAGCAACGAGGAGATAGCCATGAGTATCGAAAAGCCGCACGTCACCGTCGCCGCGATCATTGAGCATGATGATCGCTTCCTCCTTGTGGAGGAGCAGCCCGAAGAGGCGGTGGTCCTGAATCAGCCCGCTGGACACGTGGAGTCCGGAGAGTCGATCCTCGATGCCGTCGTTCGGGAAACCTTTGAAGAGACCGGCCGGCACTTTACCCCCGATGCCCTTGTCGGTATCTATACGTGGACCAATCCGCGTACCGGCGTCTGCTTCGTTCGATTCGCAGTCCATGGCCACGCTTCGGAAGCCGACGAATCCCATGAGCTCGATAAAGAGAATCATCGAAACGCTCTGGCTAAGTCGGGTGGAGATCTGGTCACAGCGCCATAAGCTGCGTAGTCCGATGGTCCTGCGCGCTGTCGATGACTACCTGGCCGGACACCGCCACCCATTGAGTATTTTGACCGATATCACCTGAAGACCCGATGCCCCATCCCAAACGTGTCGTCGTCGGCCTGTCCGGCGGCGTGGATTCCTCTGTTGCCGCACTCCTTTTGAAAGAACAGGGCTATGACGTCGAGGGCCTGTTCATGAAGAACTGGGAGGAGGACGATACCGCCGACCATTGCACGGCCGCGGAAGACCTGGCCGACGCCCAGGCGGTTGCTGACGCCCTGCGTATTCCTCTGCACACCATCAATTTCGCCACCGAATACTGGGACCGCGTCTTTACCCATTTCCTTGACGAATTCCGGGCGGGTCGAACCCCCAACCCCGACGTCCTGTGCAATACCGAGATCAAATTCAAGGCCTTTCTTGAGCACGCCATCGACCTGGGGGCCGACGCCATTGCCACCGGCCACTACGCCCGGGTGCGCGAGCATGACGGCCGGTTTAAGCTCCTGAAGGGGCTGGACGCCGGAAAAGATCAGAGCTATTTCCTGCACGGGCTCAATCAGTACCAACTCTCCCGCGCCCTGTTCCCCCTGGGTGAACTCGACAAGGGCGAGGTGAGAAAAATGGCCGAGGCGGCGGGGCTTGTCACCTTTGCCAAACGCGACAGTACCGGCATCTGCTTCATCGGCGAGCGCAACTTTCGCACCTTCCTGAAACGCTATCTCCCGGCCCAGCCGGGCGATATGCAGACGCCCGAGGGCGAGACGATCGCACGGCACGAAGGGCTCATGTACTACACCCTGGGACAGCGGCAGGGACTCGGGATCGGCGGCGTCCCCGGCTACCCCGAGGAGCCCTGGTATGTGGTGGACAAGGACCTGGAGAACAACATCCTCGTCGTCGCACAGGGACACAATCACCCGCGGCTTTTCAGTGAAAGACTGGTTGCCGGTGCGGTGCACTGGATCAGCGGTGAGGCCCCCGCGGTCCCGCTGCCCTGCTCCGCCCGGGTCCGTTACCGGCAATCCGATCAGACCTGCACCATGGAAAGTCTCTCAGGGGCCACTGTGCGCGTTCGTTTCGACAAGCCCCAGCGGGCAGTTACGCCGGGCCAGTCGGTGGTATTCTATGCAAGCGACGTCTGCCTGGGCGGCGCGGTGATCGAGACGCCGTTCACCGATTCCCAACCCGGGGATTGAGTGATACGGTCCACACCCTTATCTTCCTACCGGATCCGTCCGTGAACCTTCAATGAGCAAGAGCATCACCGACAAGACACTCGCCCTCGCCGGCATTTTCCAGGCGGTCTATCTGGTCGACCAGGTGGCCCGACGCGGGTCCGCCGATCCGGCGGCCTTCGAGACCTCTATCCGCAGCCTTTTCGCGACGACGCCGAAAACCTGTGAGGATGTCTACGGGAGCAGCAGCCAGCTGCGATATGGGTTGGAGTGCCTGCAGTCGCAACTCGGATTCGGCAAGGCGCCGAGAAACCTGGAGTTGACCCGCTACACCATTGGCATTCTCCACCTGGAGCGAAAACTCTCCCGGAAGCCCAAATATCTCGACATCATTGGCAAGGGGGTTGAGCGCGCCCGCCGGCAGGCGGAGCACTTCACGCTCACGCATGACAATGTCATTGCGAGCCTGGCCGACACCTACGTAAATACGGTCAGTACCCTCACGCCGCGGATCATGGTCGCGGGCCAACACGGGCACCTCAATCACAGCGCCAACGCCAATCGCGTGCGCGCGCTACTCCTCGCCGCCATCCGTTCAGCGGTGCTCTGGAAGCAGAGCGGCGGCGGTCGCCTGCAACTGCTTGTGCGGCGCAAGGCCTTTCTCGAGGAGGCGCAGCGGCTGCTCATTCAGCCTTAGTTCCACGTCCCGCCCCCGGAGCCGCAACCGCTGGAACCGAACGATCACGCCGGTACTGACCGCCCGAGACATTGCATAGCTCACCGAGCGGTTGTGACGGGGGGATTGGTCGCAGCCGGCGCTGTGCCGAGCGGCGGTTTCTTTTCTAGCCCCGCGCCCAGAACAGCGCCGCGCAGCCCACCACCTCGATGCCGCTGTGGGGGAACCGCTCCTCCAGGGCCCGCTTCAGCTGATCCAGATCGTCTTCCCGATTGCTGAAGATCCGCTTGCGGTTGTAGAGAGCCATCAGGCGCCGCGCCACGGCGTTGCGTGCGACCCCGGCATGCAGGAGGGTGGAACCGAACAGGGTGCCGCCCGGGTTGAGGTGGGCCCGCAGGTGGTCGAGCACAGCCGCTTTTTCCATCATCGTGCCGGGAAGGCAGTGGAGGACATAGTTCAGGCTGATGGAATCGAAGCCGTTGCCGTTCAGCTCGACAGGCTCCAGGACATTGCGCCAAAAGACTTCGGGCTTATAGCGGGCAACCCGCTGGGAGGTTCGGGCAAGGCTGCACGGGTTCAGGTCGAGCAGTCCCAGGCGCGGCGAGTCAGAGGGAAACCGGCAGACATCGAGAAAATAACCGGTGCCCACGCCGACATCCAGGTGATTATCCGTCACGTGCCGGTCAAAGTGAGCCACCAGCCTGTCTGTCGGGCACTTCCAGACGAAGCGATTGGAAAGACCGAGCACATACCAGTCATAGACTGCGAGAGTAAAACGGTTATATACCGAATGCCCCGAAGGGGCCTCGGGGTACGTACTGCTGGCTTCCATGAACATATTCGAATACCTGGGGAGTGAATATCATGGGCCAATCCCAGGGCCTGATCAATCTCTCCTGCGCCAATTTAGAACCGCTCAAGACGACAAGGAAGCAACCTCCCCACGGGTTCCTCCAAGCACCGAACAGATAAAAATCTTGGAGGGTGTAAATCATTGATATTGGGGCGTCGGCCGCAGGGATGCGGCCGTCGAGCCTACAGGGAATGGTAACTGCCTGATTTTTGTTCCCCTCATCCTGGCCTCCTCCCTGAGGGAGAAGGCACAAACCCTTTTCCGGCTAGGCCTTGTGCAGTTCCCGGTCGGCCTGCCTTACGGCCAAAGCCATTGCGATCAGGCCGATCCCATTCAGTAGCAGTTCCAGGGCCACGAACATCCCAATCACCCAGAGCGCCGTACTCGGCCATCCGAAGAAAATCAGCGTACCGAGAAGAACACTGAGTGCACCGCTCACGAGCGGCCACAACCACTGCCGAAACCGGCGCATCCGCGTTGCGATTCCGATGCGTAGAACCCCCGCTACCAACAGCATCGCCGCCAGGACCAGGGTCAGAACACCGGTTGCGGTAAACGGGTCCACCACCACCACAATGCCGGTGATTACATAAAGAGCCGCCATGCCCAGGTGCAGTACCATTCCCTGCCAGCCGACGGCCCTGGAGGCCTGAACCAGCTGTGCCCCACCGCCGACGATGAGCAGGATGCCAAAAACCATCACGCTGGCGATGGTCAGGGAAAAAGTCATCCCCAGGCCGATGAGGCCGAGGATGGTAAATAACACCCCAAGCCCCAGCAGCCAGCCCCAGTTCCGGCGCAACTGTCCCAGTTCCACGTCATAGCGTTCTAACTTGCCGGCAAAATCCGTCTCTGCCACGGGTACACCTCCATGCGGGTCCAAACTCGCGCTATCCACCACTAGGTTAGGCGATGGACGGGCTTCCGTATGCGTTCCCCTCTTCCGGAAAGTTCAACCGATCCCACGTGCAGTCTGGCTGCAGATACCTGATATCGACCGCCTGAAAAGGTCGCTCCCTTCGACTTCCAGGAGGGTTCGGGGCGTCCCGGCGCTCCCTAAACTTGCTTTTTCTCATTGTTGTGCTACCCGGCTGTGGTATTTTGCTAAGACATATTCGTGGTTGGACCTCTTTACGAGGCTGCCTAACCTCGGCACGATACTTAAGAGGGATTCTAAATAAGGTGAGTTCATGACCCGAAGAACATGTCGCCGCAGGCCCGAAGTTGAGTGTCGCGATTGTGAACTTTTCGGTATTTGTCGGGTTGCCGGCCTGGGTTCAATCGACGATTCTCTGCTGGAAAGTGTGGTCTCACGACGATGCCAGGTTGCCAAGGGCGAGAAGCTGCTGGTCCCCGGCACGCCGTTTCGCGGGATCTTTGCGGTTAAATCGGGGGCCTTCAGGACCCTGAGCGGCGCCGGACAGGGCGATCGCGTCGCCGGTTTCCATTTTCTGGGCGAATTGATCGGCCTTGAGACGATTGAAGGCGGCCGATACCTCGACACCGTCGAGGCCCTGGAAGACAGCAGCGTGTGTGAACTCAGCTTCTCCCGCCTGCACCGACTCGGACCACGCCTGGTCCAATTCCAGGAACAGCTCATTCACGCCATGAGCCGGCGAATGCTGCACGATCAGCAAATATGCTCTCTGGTCAGGGCGCAGAACTCGGAACAGCGCCTCGCCGCCTTTTTGTACAGTGTGGCCTCACGCCTGAATCCCGGTCACCAACCAGCGGCCGAATTCCGCCTGCCGATGCTGCGCGATGACATCGCGAACTATTTGGGCTTGGCGGTAGAGACGATTAGCCGCCTTCTCACCCAATTCAATCAGCGCGGCGTCGCCAACCTTCGGGGACGAAATGCCTGGATTCTGGACTTCGACGCCTTGCGTTCAATGGCCGGGCTCAATTCGCTGGAAGAACATATTCAGGCGGAAGCCGAACGAGCTGTCCAACAGCTCTGAGTCGTCTTCCGATAGCTCCATAAGGGTCGGCTCGGCTCCGCGATACCGGTCGCCACATCCACCCCGAGCGAGCACAAGAAACCCTCTCCCCGGGAGAGGATCGGGGTGAGGGGGTTCAATGCGGGGAAACTGCCTGATTTTGGATCCCCCCATCCCGGCCTTCTCCGGGAAAAGGGCCACCTTTTTTCGACAGCCTGCGTCGAGGGGCAGAAGGCATTCATGATCCCGCTGCGCCTTCGGTGTCCATCGGTTTTCCTCTAAGAGGCCAAAGCTCACATACGACAGACGCGGTTTCGGCCCATCTGCTTGGCTTGGTAAAGGGCGCGGTCCGCCTCGCTAACCAGCCGCTCTTCGGTACAGCACTCATCCGATACACTGGACACGCCGATGCTCGCTGAAATCCCGAAGGTGCTCCCCGATGCATCAACCTTAATGGCCGCGATCGCCTCTCTCATCCGTTCCGCGATGGCTACTGCGCCCTCTGCATCCGTCTGCGGCAGGACAACCGCAAATTCCTCACCGCCGTAGCGGGCCACGCAGTCATTGTCGCGTAACGATAATCGGAGGGTATCGGCGGCCCTTCTGAGTGCTTCGTCACCGGCGGGGTGGCCGTAGGTATCGTTGACCGTCTTGAAATGATCGAGGTCCAGCAGTAGCAGCGAAAAGGAATCCCCGTAGCGAAACCAGCGATTCAACTCATCATTGAGGCGATGTAAAAACCCACGGTAATTCTTCACCCGAGTGAGTTCATCTTGCAGGGACTGGTCGAGAAGCTCTCTCTGACTTTTGTTGAGCTCCTGTGCCATGTTGTTAAACGTCTGTGCGAGCTGACCCAGTTCATCGCCGGAGTCTATCGTGACGCGGCTCGACAGATCGCCCTCCCGAATTCGCTTTGCCCCTTCGTGTAGCGCAGCGACCGGGCGGAGAATGGAACGAGCCAGGACGAATCCCGCGACGGCCGCCAACAGCAGCGCGAAGGCAAATGCCCCAATCAGCAAACGCGGCCCCTGTGCTCCACGTTCACCAACTTGAAGCAGACGTTGATAAGCTGCTTCGGCATAGAAATTTTGCAGTACTTCCAAACGATCGACAGCATCCAGGAAATGGTGGTTGGCTTTTACCAACCCCTCGCCTCCATCACTGGACCGTTCCGAAACCGCAGTCTGCAGGGTAGCCATGGCCAGCGACCATCCTTGCTCCCAGTCTTTTCGCGCAACCAGGAGCAAGTTCTGTTCCTGGCTCCTCTCCGCGGCCCGTGCAATCAGGAAAGAAAAATTCCCATCCAGGAGTTCGCGGGATTTCGCGAGGCTTTTTTGCGGCATTGTCGTTTTGGTCGTGTGGTGCTGGTTGATGGACACCACCGTCCTTAACAGGCGCTTTTCAAGATCTTCGATGGCTACCGAGTGGGGCGGCCAGTTGCGTACAACCTCATCGACCGTCCCCATCACCGCTGGGCGAATGATCCCGGCGGCAATCACAATGACGATCAAAAGCGGTAGGAACATCGCTCCAATCCCAAGGGCAAAGCGCCGTCCCAATGTCATTCGCGAAAGAAAGTCTCTCACTTAACCTCCTGCAATCACGTCCCTGAATAGCAGCATGAACTCTTTTTGAAGTATACGGCATTACTAACAACCAACCACGTGGCACCGGACGATGTTGAAAAAAGATTTTTGCCCAAAATGCAATTTTTAACGGCACTGGCCCGCCCGGTAGAGCTGAAAGCATGTTGTGCAATCCCGGCGCATTGACTTATATCAATAGGGGTTTCCCTCTGCTCGTGTATTCTGCCGAGCCGGCGGAAGCTCAAACTTTCGTATCGAAAAACAAAGCCTCGCGCCTCTCCACGCGGGCCGGTTCTCCGGACCACCTCGGCGCCCCTGAGAAAGAACGCACCTATGGAAGAGATCCTTCGAAATCCGTGACGGCTGCAGTACCCCCGAACAGCTCCTGAAAAGCCTCGCCTTCGCCCGCTATCTGAAAATTTACAAGCAGGAATTCATCGACGATCTACGCCAGCGTGGCGGACGCCAGCAGCACGAGGCGCAGCAGAAGATCGCCGCAATCAAAGACATCCAGCCCCGCGACTTCCTCGAAATCCTGGGTATCGAGCGCTTCCTCGATCCGGTCTCGGAGGAGCGGGCACGCTCGCTGGTGCGCTTTCTCGACGGTGCCTTCCACCATTTTCGGGGCACCGCCTACTCCCGTCTGGTGCGCCTGCAGAACGACGTCGTCTCCACCGGCACCGAGACCCCGGAAACCGTCAAAGATAAAGTGACCGATAAGGCACTACACCTCTCGGACCTTATCAACGAGTCACGCCGCCGACTCCTGCTGCGAGTCGGACTTGAGCGCGGCGTTCGGCGCACGCCAGGCACCGATGCGGCCCCCAACGTGACCGCCGGAGAGATCTCGGGCCATTACTTCAATTTGCCAGCCGGCTACGTCGCCCTCGCCCACGTACCGCTCACAATTGCCGCCGATATCCGTACCGGCGTCGATTACGCCACGCCCTCCAACCGGCGGGCGAAACCGTTTTACGAACTGGACCACAACCCCCTGGACGAAACCAGTTTCAACCCAGACCACTGGGTGGCTGTGCCGCTGCAGGTGGGCGCCTGGCTCATCGTCGCCTATATCCATAAGTCGCGCGGCTGCATCGAAATGGAACCGGGGCTTCTCAACATCTTTCCCTTCGCCCCCATCGAGGACATCGGAAACCACCGCCGCCCCGATGGCATCTTCATCTTCGGCGACCCGAATGCCGCCGATGACGATCTCGGCTACTGGTGGGACGATCGCCACGAAGTCCTGGTGGGCATGGTGCCCAACCGGGACGAATTGAAATACTTCGGCTACTGCAAGAAGCCCATCCTGACCCTTCATAACGTCCTTGCGATCCGCGCCGGCGAGATGCCGCTGCACTGCGGCTGTACCCGTTACGTGGTGCGTTTCGACGAGAACGATGAACCGTACATCGCAGACATGCTGATCAAGGCGGACGACATGGGCCGGGTACGGCTCGAACGCGGCCCCGACAATCGCAGCCGTCCGATTTTTTACGGCACCGAGACGGGCGCCTTCGCCTGCCTGGATGGCTTCTCGGAACAGGCCAAACTGCAAATGGCCGGCCGCGAGGTGGGTTACAACAAGGACACCGGCTCCAATGCCCGACAGATCGTCCCGGTCACCGATGAAGCCGAGATCGGCCACGGCGATGCGCTCGACATGCTGCTCTACATGAACAATTTCACCCTTATCGAACAAGGCGCCTCCACCCTCCATGCGACGATGAGTATCGAGGAAGCAATCGAGCATTTCCGCCTCGGCGAGCGTGTTGCCTCCGGCAGCACCGGCACCCACCGCGGCGACAAGGAGAGCAGCTACTGGGCCAATCCCTTCCCGCTTCTGATCGATAACGACGGTGCTGTGCTTCATCCCACGCTGCAGGAGAAATTCCAGGAGAACGAAGCGGCCTTCATTGCCGAACTCAAGGAGGCCGTCTCGCGCGACGAGATGCGGGTCGGCGTCGCCTATAGCCAACTCATGGCCGGCGTCTACAAGAACAACAGCGACGAAGATGTGGCACGCTGCGGCTACGACGACCGCAATGACGTCGAGCAGCAGGGACCCGTGCGCCTCGCTGAAGACCTCATCGACAGCATCAAGGAACTCGCCCGCGCCAAGCGTGACCGCACAGGCGCCACCGATGAGGTAAGTATTACCGTTGCGCTGGTGGGCGACAGCCGCACCGGCAAGTCGGAGACGGCTGAAAAGATGGAGGGGATCCTGGGGCTACAGCTGGTTTAATGCCCGCACCTTGAAGCGCCGTCCCTTGATCTTTCCCTCCGAGAGGACGCGCAGCGCCTTTTTGCGAATGGTGCGATCGATGGCGACATAGGCGATGTGATCGAAGATATCGATCTTGCCGACCCTGTCCGAGGGCACCGCGTCATCCGCGGTGAGGGCACCGAGAATGTCGCCGGGACGTACCTTCTGCTTGCGCCCGCCATCGATGCAGAGGGTGACCATCGGCGGGGTCAGGGTGAAGCCTTCCGGCAGTTCCAGACTGCGCACCTGCTCCAGCTGCGCCTTGCTGCCCTGATACTCATCGATGGCATTGACGCGGTAGGCCTCGGAGGGGATAAACAGGCTCAGTGCCACGCCCTTGCTACCGGCCCTGCCGGTACGACCGATGCGGTGGACGTAGATCTCCGGATCGCGGGGCAGTTCGTAGTTGATCACCGCCTCGAGTTCCTTGATGTCGAGACCGCGCGCGGCCACATCGGTGGCCACCAGCACCGGTACGCTTTTGTTGGAAAAACGCACCAGCACCAAATCACGCTCCTTCTGCTCCAAATCGCCGTGCAGCGCCAGCGCCTGGATGCCGCGCTGTTGTAGCTCCTCGGTCACCTCCTGACACTGCTGGCGCGTGTGGCAAAACACCACTGTCGAAGCCGGCCGGTACTCGGCCAGCAGCGCCGCAAGGGTCCTGGTGCGCCTGCCCTTCTCCACCTCGTAGAAGCGCTGCCGGATCTTCAGTTCGCTGTGCTGCGCCTCGACGCTTACCTCTACCGGCTCGCGCTGGAAGGCACTGCTCAGCTCGCGGATCGTCGCCGGATAGGTCGCCGAGAAGAAGAGCGTCTGGCGCTGCGGCGGCGTGGCGGAGAGGATGACCGCCATATCGTCGTAAAAGCCCATCTCGAGCATGCGGTCGGCCTCGTCCAGCACCACCGCACGGACACTTTCAAGCGTAAGGGTGCCCTTTTGCAGGTGTTTCAGTACCCGCCCCGGTGTCCCCACAACGATATGGGCGCCATGCTCCAGCGAACCGACCTGAGGCCCGAAGGGGGCGCCGCCGCAGAGCGTGATCACCTTGGTATTGGCGCTGGCGCGTGCGAGTTGGCGCAACTCCCTGGCTACCTGATCGGCCAGTTCACGGGTGGGACAGAGCACCAGGGCCTGAACCGCAAAACTCTTTCGATTCAGCAGGTTCAAGAGGCCGAGCCCGAAGGCAACCGTCTTGCCGCTGCCGGTCTTCGCCTTGGCAATGAGATCCCTGCCGGCGAGTACGTGCGGAAGCCCCTCCGCCTGGATCGGCGTCATATGCTGATAGCCGAGCGATTCGAGATTGGCCACAACGGCCGGTTCCAGCTTAAGGCGAGAAAAATTTGTCACGTGATGCTCATCGGGCTGTCCAGGCGAGCCGAGATGGCGCCCGGGGAGCGACATGATAACAGCAGGCGACGGGGTGCAGGCGTACAACCTCCGCGACTGCGCGGCCGAATTCCTCTACCATACCGGCCCGTTTTTCCCCGAGGCACCCGAAGTGCACGATTTCATACCCGGTCAGCGCTGGATCAGCGAGACCGAGCTACAGATGGGGCTCGGCACCGTGTTGTCGGTCGACGCGCGCACGGTGACGCTCCTTTTCGTCGCCACCGAGGAGGTCCGTACCTATTCTCGGCAAACGGCCCCGCTGAGCCGTGCAGCGTTTTCGCCCGGCGACCGGGTACGCAGTCACGAAGGCTGGTCGCTGGACGTGCATTCGGTGGACGAACAGGACGGGCTGCTCACCTACCGCGGCCGGCGCGAAAACGGTGACGAGTCGCAACTGCCCGAGGGGGAACTCGATCACCTCATGCAGTTGAACCGCCCGGCCGACCGGCTCTTCACCGGCCAGATCGACCCGGACAGATGGTTCGTCCTTCGCCAGCGTACCCGGGACAAAATGGCGGACCTGGCCGCCTCCGATCTGCATGGTCTCACCGGCGCCCGCACCAGCCTCATCCCTCACCAGCTCTACGTCGCCCACGAGGTGGCCGGCCGCTATGCACCGCGGGTGCTGCTGGCGGACGAGGTGGGGCTTGGCAAGACCATCGAGGCCGGGCTTATCCTGCATTACCAGCTACTCAGCGATCGCGCCCGGCGTGCGCTGATCGTCGTGCCCGAGAATCTCCAACACCAGTGGCTGGTGGAGATGCGCCGCCGCTTCAACCTGAATTTCAGCTTGTTCGATGAGGAGCGCTGCCGCGCCGCCGAGGAGAGCGAGGATGCCAATCCGTTCCAGACCGAACAGCTCATCCTGTGCAGCCTCTCCTTTCTGGTCGAACAGCCGACCCGTTTCGAGCAGGCACTGGAGGCCGGCTGGGACCTGCTGGTGGTTGACGAGGCGCACCATCTGCAATGGTCCGCGGATACCGTCAGCCGCGAATACCGCTGCATCGAGCGACTCGCCGAGCGCACCGCCGGCGCCCTGCTGCTCACCGCCACTCCCGAGCAACTGGGCAAGGAGAGCCACTTCGCCCGCCTGTGCCTGCTCGACCCCGATCGCTTCCCCGACTTCGAGCGCTTCGTTGCCGAGGAGCAGGCCTACGAGCCGATTGCCGTAGCCGTCGAAGAGCTGTTGGCCGGCACTCCCCTGAGCGAAGCGGCCGAGCGCACTCTGCGCAAGACCCTGAAAGAGGGCGACAACCAGCCTCTCGTCGATATCCTCGCCTCGGGCGATGCCGAGGCATCGGCCACCGCCCGCGAGCAGCTGGTCGAGCATTTGCTCGACCGGCACGGCACCGGGCGCGTGCTGTTTCGCAATACCCGGGCCGCGGTCAAAGGGTTTCCCGAACGGAAGCTTCACGCCGTCCCGCTCCCGCTGCCCGCGGCCTATGGGGAGCCCCTTGCCCTCGCCCAAGCCGCCGACTCTCCCCCAACGCAGCCCCTGCTCTGCCCGGAACGGCTCTACCCAAGCGCAGCGATACAACCCTGGACCCGCATCAACCCGCGCGTCGCGTGGCTTATCGCCAAGCTCAAAGCGTGTCGGCCGGAGAAAGTGGTGGTGATCACCGCGAGCAGGGAGACCGCCGGCGATCTGGCCGAGGCGCTACGGGTCAGTGCCGGCATCCAGGCGGCCCTGTTTCATGAAGGCATGAGCCTGCTGGAGCGGGACCGCTCCGCCGCCTTCTTTGCGGACCGGGAATACGGCAGCCCGGTCCTGATCTGCTCCGAGATCGGTTCGGAGGGGCGTAACCTCCAGTTTGCCCACCACCTGGTTCTTTTTGACCTGCCGCTCAATCCCGACCTGCTGGAGCAGCGCATCGGGCGGCTCGATCGCATTGGCCAGGGCGAGATTGTCCACATCCATGTCCCCTACCTCAAGGAGAGCCCCCAGTCGGTCCTGTTTCACTGGTACCACGAAGGGCTCGGCGCCTTCGAGCACACGTGCCCCACCGGACACAGCGTGTTCGTTCAGGTCGAACCGGCGCTCCAGGAGACGGTGCGGAATCTTGATGGCGAGGCATCCAGCCTCCCCACCCTGATCGCCGCCACCCGGCAACTCAATGAACACCTGCTGGATGCCCTGCACCGTGGCCGCGACCGACTGCTCGAATACAGCTCCTGCCGACCGCAGCGAGCGGAGGCATTGACCCTGCGGGCACAAACCGAGGCCGACGCGAGCGAGGCCGAGCTGCTGGAATACCTGGAGGTGCTTTTCGACGTCTTCGGCGTTGAGCTGGAGGAGCATAGCGAAAACGCGTTCATCATTCGCCCCGGCCCGCAAATGCAGGAGCCGTTCCCCGGCTTGCCGGAGGACGGCCTCACCTTCACCTGCCACCGCGAGACCGCCCTGGCCAACGAAGACATCGAGTTCTTCACCTGGGAACACCCGCTGGTGCTGCGGGGGTTGGAGATGGTTCTGAGCGGCGAGCGCGGCAATACGGCCGTCACCGCGGTAAAACACCCCGGGCTCAAACCGGGCACCCTGCTGCTCGAAGGCCTTTACGTGCTGGAGAGCGCATCGAGCCGGGCCGTCAACTCCGGCCGTTACCTGCCCCCCTCCAGCATACGGGTCGTGGTCGACCCGGAGGGACGCGACCACGCCGCCGAGCTTTCCGAGGCGACGCTGAACATTAACGGGGCACCGGTGGAGAGCGAAACCGCCAGGGAGATCGTGCGCGCCTACCAGCAACCGCTACGCGATCTGATCCGCATTGGCGAAGCGGCGGCAACACGCCGCGTCCCCGAACGGCTGAAGCAGGCCACCGGCCGTCTTCACCAGACCCTGGATCGGGAAATCGACCGCATGCGCGCCCTGCGGCAAGTCAACCCGAATGTCCGCGAGGAGGAACTCCTTTTTCTGGAACGGCAACGAGATGCGGCGGAAAAGGCGATCGCCTCGGCGAACCTGCGGCTGGATGCCCAGCGGGTGATCGTGGCGACATGAACAAGGGCGTCAGGTCGCGAAGGCGCGAATTGATCACTCTTCCCGCAATCTCACCTGCGCCGAAGCCGAGGTTTTATCGAGTTCGATGTCCAGTTCGCAGTATTCACTCAGTTCATCGACCGGGGTCGGATCATCGGCACAACTGCAACCGGCGATGATGCTCGAATAGTGCACACCCGCGGTTGCGCGGATCGTGCTGCCAGCATCCGATGTGCCAATGATCATCGCCTCGAATCGATCACCGCTGACATAGCTGCCGTTCGACAACCCCTCTTGCAGGGGTAACGATGCGGGTTCCAGTTGCTCCAGATCCGATTTGAGTGCGGTCTCGAATCGGGACGTTCCCCACGCTGCCAATGCCTGCGGCAGTTGTACGATAAACGCCTTCATATCTCCTCCGCGTATATGTAATTTTCCGCCAGACAGGAAGCTCGCCCCCGCGGCGACAGATCGGCCAGCGCGGGTGAGCCCCTCCGTACTAAAACCGCTCCCGGGGCCCCAGATAGCGCCACTGCCCCGGGGGCAGCTTTGCCATCGGAAGCCGTCCGATGCGGATGCGTTTCATCGCCAAAACCCGCAGCTCCACCTGCTCGCACATGTCACGAATCTGACCGGGCCTCGGCTCCTTGAGGGCGAAACGCAGCCGGGTTTCGTTCTGCCAGCTGACCTTTATCGGAGGCAGCGCCCGCCGTTCGAAACTGAGCCCGTGCTGAAGTCGTTCCAAGCCGCCGGACGCCAGTTCCCCGGCTACCTCCACGATGTACTCCTGCTCGAGTCGGTCGGCATCATCGGTAAGCTTACGCAGCACGCGCCGATCCTGCGTGAAGACCACAAGTCCCCCGGCGCCCGGCTGCAGCGGCAGGGTCGGAGAGAGGTGTGTGAAGTGGCACTTGAGCATACGCCTGTCATTCGGGTCATCCGGCGCGTGTGAGGCGGGTGAAATCAGCTGCACCGCTCTCTCCGGATCGGCCTCGGGCGGCTGGTGAAGCAGAAGGGTCGCCGGCTCCTGGGGTTCGGGCTTCGCCTGCGGGTCGACCTCGATTGTCTCGTCGGTCACCCTGAACTGCGGCTCCTCCACCACCACTCCATCGACCCGAACCCAGCCGCCCTTGATGTAAAGCTCCGCCTCACGGCGGGAACAGGGCAGCTGATGGGCGAGGCGTTTGGCGAGGCGAACACTTTCGGTCATGGCGCGGTATCCCGATTGGCGAGCGGCCATTGTACCCGCCCCTCATCCTATTTCCCCTCCCCCCGAAGTCGCATCCGACACGGCCTTCTCCCGACGGGCCAGCAGCACGAACGGCAGCGCCAGGAGCGAAACGCCCGCACCGACGATATACGAAATGCCGTAACTCCAGACATCGGCCGTCCGGCCAAGCGCCGGCTGCAACACCACGCCGCCGCTGGAGCTGAGGAGGTTATCAAACGAGAGTACGGTCGCCCGCTCCCCGGAGGGGATCAAACCGTTGATGTAGGCCTGCCGCACCGGAAAGCTGATCGCATCCACAATGGCCCACAGCGCCAGCAATACCAGCGCGATCCGGAACACCGGGGTAAAGCCGATCAGCGCCAGGGCCCCCGCCCCTGTGAGGTAGGCGACCAAAACCAGCGTGGTCCGACGCCCAAACGCCCGCCGCACATAAGGCACCAGAAAACCGCCCGCAATCTGCGACCCGGCAACGATGGCCGCCGCCAGCCCGGCGATGGCGTAGGACTCTTCCTTGCCATAGAGCGCGAGCAGATAGGGTTGCATGGCATAGAAGGCGTAGTAGCCAACACCGGCCACAAACAGTTCCGCCAGCATCATCCAGCGCACCGGCGGGTTACGAAATCCGTGTTCCAGGGAAGAGCTGAAAACCCCGTGCACCTCCCCTGACACAGAGGCACCACTCCGCCTGGTGAAGCCGTAGTCATGCATCAGGACATAGGCCACCACGAAGGTCAGTCCGAGCATGAGTGCCCGTAACAGGTAGGGAACGCCAAGGTTGGTGAGCTGGGCCACCGCACCGCCGGTCACGGTCCCGGTCAGCATGGCGATGCCCCCGGCGATCTGCCCCTTGGCGAAGGCCGCGTCGAGTGTTCCCCGATAGTTGGCGAAGCTCAGGCCATCGACCAGCCACGCTTCGGTGGCGCCGCTGAAAAACGTGAAACCGAGCCCCAGGAGCATCGAAGCCACGGCCCAAGCCCAGAATGGCCCCTCGATTTCCCAGAGCAGGAGATACAGGGCCGTCGACGCGAACAGCGTAAGCGCCCCGAGCAGATAGGAGATGCGCCGGCCGAGCGTATCGGCGATAACGCCGGTGGGCACTTCGAAGAGCACCTGACCAACGGTAAAAAAGGCATTGGCGGCAAAGGCCTCGGTGATACTCAGGCCCGAATCCAGGAGAAACAGCGTATTGATGCCCCAGATGAAAGAGGCGGAAAAGGTCGAGAGCACGGTGAGCGTGAGGTAGGTGGTGAGGATCTGCCCGGCCGTAACTCTCATCTGCTCCAGTATAGAGTGCTCGGCTCTCCGTTCCCCAGGCCACTCCCAGGCGAAAGCTTTCTGGACTGGCCCGGACCTGTTTATCGCCGCCCTTGCCGCACTGCGGCTCCCCGGAGTCGCTCCGAGGCCGAGAAAATGACACTCCAGCGACAGTTGATACTATTACCTGAGTGCTCCGAATCGGCGGCATCATTCACGCAGGAGCGCCCCAGGGAAGGGACATTCCCATGCTAAGCCCGAGCGGGAGCCATGGCAGGACGGAACGAACAGAGGGACCAGTCAGTCCGTGACCACGCGCCGCACGATGCGTTGATCCTCGCTGAGCAGGTCAGACAGGTTTACGCCATCGCCCCGATTGGCTTCGTGGCAAGCTTGCTCAATTCGCTGATTGTATTTTTTGTCATCAAGAATGTGATCGGCTACTCCGTCATCGTCCCCTGGCTTGTGGGTGTCTGGATTATTACCCTCCTGCGCATTGCCCTCAGGGTACGGTTTTGCTCCGTTCCATCCGAGTCCGAAACGGCGCCACTTTGGAAGAAACGGTTCCTGGCTTCGCTTTTCCTCGCTGGACTCTCTTGGGGGAGCATCGGCCTTTTCCCGCTCGGGGAGATATCCTTAGCCCACCAAGTCTTTCTTGCCTTTGTGCTCGGAGGCATGGCGGCAGGCGCCTCTTCCTCCTTCGCCATGGTGAAGTATGGTTACGCGACCTACAGCGTCCCGGTTCTTATCCCCCTTGCCGTGCATTTTGTCTATTTACAGGACACCTTTCACTACGCCATGGCAGCGATGGTCCTTTTGTATGGCGCACTGCTCTGGAGGATGTCTCTGCACAACTATTCGGTCAGCAAGACATCACTGCTCCTGCGCTTTGAAAACCGGGAGATGATCGACAGGCTGAAGGCGGCGAAAGAGCACGCGGAAGCGCTGAACGCACAGCTGGTGAAGGAGATCGATGCCAAGCTCAAAGCGGAAGCTGAACTCAGACGATCACATGAGCACCTCGAACGTGAAGTCGAGGAGCGAACCGCAGACCTCAGCGCGGCGAACAGGGAACTGGAACAGTTCGCCTACGTCGCCTCCCACGACCTGAAGGCACCGCTTCGCGCGATAGCCAATCTCGCACTGGTCATCGACGAAGATGTCTCCGAAGGACTGGACCCCGAAAACCGGCGCCGCCTCAAGCTTATGCGCGAGCGGGTCCGGCGCATGGATGCCCTCATCGAAGGCATGCTCACCTATGCCCGACTGGGCCAGCCGACTACCGGGCGGGGTAGCGTCGCACTCGACGATGTCCTGAACGACCTTATCGCTGACCTGCCGCTGCCTGTGGGCTTCGTTCTGGAATTGCAGCAGCCGCTTCCGCACCTGAATGCCGATCCTTTACATGTACGGCAGATCTTCCAAAACCTGATCGCCAACGCCGTCCAGCACCACGACCGGCCCACCGGCCACGTGTGGGTTCGTGCCCGCGACGCGGGCGAATATTGGCACCTTGAGGTGGTGGATGATGGGCCGGGCATTCCAGAGTGGGAGCGGCAGGGGGTGTTTCGTATGTTTGCCACCGGCAGCAAAGAGGCCCACACCGGAATCGGTCTGGCGGTAGTCCGAAAGCTCGTACTCGGCTATGAGGGGCAGGTGGAAGCCTTGGCGAACCATCCGCGGGGCACCGTTGTTCGCATCACCTGGCCCAAGTAGTCACTGCCCTGCCCGCTTCGATTCCTCGCCCCAAATTCCAAGTGGTGAGCTTCATCGATTCACTTGCGAAATCAATCGACCGGCAGCTCCGCCCGCGCTTCCGCCGTTGCTTTATCCAGCTCAATTTCTACCTGCAGTATCCGCCAAGTTCATCCACAGGGGTGGTGTCATCGCCACAGTCGCCCGGAGGCTGGGCTCCCCACTGATGAGCACGATGACGGCATCCATGCCCCGGCCGTGGCCTAAACTGGCAACAAGCCACACAGGGAGAGAGTGCTATGCCCACGGAAAAAGGACGCCCGGAAGGGATGAATTGGCTCATCCCCTATCTTACTGTCGCTGATGCCGAGGCTTCCCTCGATTTCTATCACCGCGCCTTTGGCTTCGAGTCCGAGGGAACCGTGGCCGGGCCCGACGGCAGCATCATGCATGCGAGTATGAAATACCAGGGCTCCACCGTCATCATGTTCGCACCGGAAGGGGCCATGGGTGATCAGAAAATGCGCACACCGGTGCACATGGGCGTGGAGCTCCCGATGAATCTCTATGTCTACTGTCCCGACGTCGATGCACTGGCTGCGCAGGCGCGCGGGGCCGGCGCCGTGATCCTGCAGGGACCGGAGGACATGTTCTGGGGTGACCGCTGGGTGGGACTGCGTGATTTGGACGGGTATTTTTGGTCCTTCGCCACCAACATCGGCCCGTTCGATGCGTCCAAGGTACCACCGGGCTGATCGTTTTTTGTCCGCGTCGCCATGACGACCTGGATAGAAGTCCCGAAACAGTATCCCCCAAACTCCCTTCTCCTTCAGGGAGAAGGTCAGGATGAGGGGGAATGATCGGCACCATACCCGAAGGGTATTCTAGTGCTGTGTACCCTTCCCAATCTGTTCGGCACGGGCACGCTGCCGCTCCTCTTGCGCCCGCAACTCGGGCGTGAATTCCGCTCCGAAATCTTCCGTTTCAAACACCGGGCGCAGTTCAATCTCGGTTTCCTGCATGGATGAGCGCTTGATCCAGTCGATGGCCTCCTCCATTGAATCCACCTTCCATAGCCAGAAGCCCGCAATCAGATCTTCCGGATGGTCGAAGGGCCCATTGATGACGGTGGCGTCCTTGCCGGAAAAGCGCACCCGCACCCCTTTCGAGGTCGGGTGCAGGCCCTCGCCCGCGAGCATCACCCCAGCATTGACGAGCTCCTCATTGAACTGCCCCATTGCCTCGAGCTCTTCGGCGGTTGGCATTACGCCAGCCTCGGAATCTTTGGAAGCTTTGACAATCACCATCACGCGCATTGTGATACCTCCCTGGCTGAATTGGACTGCAGCCATCCATGACTGCACGGGTCCATACACGAACGCTCCTTACGAACTAAAGATAGGATCTGGGCGACACCGATGACGTCCCGCCGGAAAAGGGATGCGGCGCGCCGTTCGGCCTGTTCGCCACCGGCTACAGCCCCGCGGGTCGATGGACGCTACGGATAACCGGAACGCAATCTCGTGATGGGGCCCTGCGACCCCTTCGTACACGCTGCCGCGGCTTCAAGCCTGGGCGAATTCCCGCTGCGAGAACGCCCCCTCGATCTCCTCGAGGATGGCGGGATCGTCGATGGTGGCCGGCGTGGCGTACTCCGCCTTGTCGGCAATCTTGCGCATGACGCTGCGCAGGATCTTGCCCGAGCGGGTCTTGGGCAGGCGCTGCACCACCGCCGCATGCTTGAAACAGACCACCGGCCCGATCTTCTCCCGCACCAGCGCGACCAGTTCCTTCTCCAGTTCCGCCTCGTCCCGGTCGACTCCAGCCTTCAGAACGACCAATCCGAACGGGATCTCGCCCTTCAGAGCGTTGGCAACGCCGATCACCGCGCACTCGGCGACATCCGGATGGGCCGCCAGGACCTCCTCCATCGCCCCGGTTGAGAGCCGGTGGCCGGCGACATTGATGATGTCGTCGATGCGGGACATGATCCAGAGGTAGCCGTCCGCGTCCTTGTAGCCGGCATCGCCGGTCAGGTAGTAGCCGTCCACCGCGCCCAGGTAGGAGTCGACGAAGCGCCGATCGTCCCCCCAGAGCGTCAGCAGGCAGCCGGGCGGCATCGGCAGCTTGATCATGATCCGGCCGATATCCCCGTCGGCGGCCTGCTCGCCCTCCTCGTCCAGGACCTGCACGTCATACCCCGGAACCGCCCGCGACGGCGAGCCCGGCTTCACCGGCAGGGGTTCGAGTCCGAGGCAATTGGCCGCTATGGCCCAGGCCGTCTCGGTCTGCCACCAGTGATCGATCACCGGCACCTGCAGCTTCTCCCGGGCCCACTCCAGGGTCGCCGGGTCGCAACGCTCCCCGGCCAGGAACAGCGAACGGAAATGGGCGAGATCGTACTTTTGCAGGTACTCGGCATTCGGGTCCTCGCGCTTGATGGCTCGAAACGCCGTCGGCGCGGTGAACATCACAGAGATGTTGTGCTCGGCGATCACGCGCCAGAACGCCCCGGGATCGGGTGTGCCGACCGGCTTGCCCTCGTAGAGGACGGTGGTGCAGCCGTGCAGCAGCGGCGCATAGCAGATGTAGGAGTGACCCACCACCCAGCCCACGTCCGAAGCCGCCCAGTAGACCTCCCCCGGCTCGATGCCGTAGACGTACTGCATACTCCACTTCATCGCCACCGCATGGCCGCCGTTGTCGCGCACCACGCCCTTCGGCTGGCCCGTGGTCCCGGAGGTGTAGAGGATGTAAAGCGGGTGATCCGACTCGACCGGCACACATTCGACAGGCTCGGCGCTGTCGACCAGGGCGTGCCAGTCGTAGTCGCGGCCGGCGATCAATTCCCCCGGTTCCTGGCGCTGCAGCAGAATACAACTCTCGGGCTTGTGGGTTGCCAACGCGATCGCCTCGTCCAGCAAGGGCTTGTACCGAACGATGCGCATAGGCTCGATACCGCAGGAGCCGGCCACAACCACCTTGGGCCGGGCGTCGTCGATACGCGTCGCCAACTCCTTGGAGGAAAAGCCGCCGAACACGACCGAATGAATCGCACCGATGCGGGCGCAACCGAGCATCGCCACCAGCGCCTCCGGCACCATCGGCATATAGATGATCACCCGATCGCCCTTGCCAACCCCGAGCTTCGTCAGCGCACCGGCAAAACGGGCGACACGCTCCTGCAGTTCGCGATAGGTAATGGTGAGCTGGGTGTCGGTAACCGGGCTGTTGTAGATGATGGCGGCCTGCTCGGCGCGGCCGTTCTCCACATGCCGGTCCACCGCGTTGTAGCAGGTATTCAGCATCCCGCCGCTGAACCAGCGATAGAACGGCGGATTGCGCCGGTCGAGGACCTCAGACCAGCGCGTGTCCCAATGCAACCCCTCGGCCGCCTCGGCCCAAAACCCCTCCGGGTCCGACATCGACCATTCGTAGGCCGCCTGGTAGTTCATTCGGTTCCCCCCCACCCCTATCCTCGAACTGTTTGTATCCCAACCTTCTCCTGTCCGCCCCGGAATGGCAACCACTGAAACAGCTCGGGATTGCAGCCGAACCGGTAGGAGCGGCGCGCCGCCGCGATTTCGTTGCTGCGAATCGGACTACCGGGCACACACCGCAAGGGTTCCGAAATGGTACCCACCGATTGTCCCTTCTCCCTCAGGAAGAAGGTCAGGATGAGGGGGGAGTAATGAGCACCATTCCGGAACAGGTATTCGCCCATCAAACCGGTATTGGAGACAATTGGAGACAGATAATGATTATTACCCGGACACCCATCCCAAGCCATTGCTCTCACACCCTTACCCAAAGAAGCATGCGTATTCGTCTTCATCTACCAGGCGCAAGACTTCTGCCAGCGTTTTGACTTCCGGATCGGGATCGTACCGGTGCCACTTGAGATCTGCCCTTTGCCAGTAGACTTTCCATACCTTCTGAGTTTTCACGTAGGTCGCTTTCGCCACGGCCTCCTCAATCTTCTCTTCCGGGTCATCCCACCGAGGACGAATTTCGAAGATCTCCACGCTCTGTCCGCTAACGCGGTATCCGAGATCGACTTGGCCGCGAATATGCGGCGATGGACGACGCTTTTCGATGAACGCGCCGACTTCCTTTTCGATTTTCTTTATCTCAAATTCGCTTAAAGCCATTTCTTGACATTCGTTTGACGTGAGTTGCGGATTGCCCTGCGGCGTCACGGAAAGATAATGCACCAGCTCGACCGAGTTGGTTTTTACCCGAGCCAGGCTGCGCTGCCTAGTGGGTTCTTTCTCCTGTCCAACGGTTGCGGCCTTTCCAAAAAGGGCAGAGCGGACATTCCTGCCCTTCCGGGTAGTCGACTCCTTCCTCGTGCGGGCATCCGATGATGCGGTCGGGCATCACAACAGACCGCGCGTTGTGAGCAGCGATGAACTCCTTGATACCACGTAAAATCGATTCGTCGTTTCTTACATCCTTGTCGGAGTACCACTTCTCCATCGGTTCCGGCTCCGCATCTTCGTCAGGAACGATACTGGCGACTACCTTAGTCGCCTTCTTATCGTCTGGTCCATAGAAAGCAACCGTCGCTACTGGATAGCCGCGATAGCCCTTCTTGGCGGTTTTGTTTAAGGCCTTACGGATTTTTTGCGCTTTCAGACTCATGTTCTTTTTGCCTTGTCCTAGATACCGATCCCAAGACATTGTCATCCTCGCCCAGTTCTGAGAGCCCGTAAACCCGCACTGCCATCAGGAATGATGCCATGGCTGCCGGCCGTCTCTTACCATGGGTGTCCAAGTAGTTCCTGAGATACCGATCCCAAGACATTGTCATCCTCGCCCAGTTCTGAGAGCCCGTAAACCCGCACTGCCATCAGGAATGATGCCATGGCTGCCGGCCGTCTCTTACCATGGGTGTCCAAGTAGTTCCCCATGTGGTTCTCCCCAGGAGTGTGCTTTCGTCCTCGGGTCTCCCGACGTGTTCGGGCGCCGGTCTATATTTCGGTGTAAACCCCAGGCTGAATTTCCGCCATGTTCTCTACCGAAGACCCGATCCATCACTGCCCGCTTCCCCCGACGCTTAGCGAAGCCCATCTGCAGGACGAGACCCGCTGCATCGAGCGACTCCTCGACGCCGCCGCGTTTCCCCCCGAAGCGAGCCGGCGCATCGGCGCGCAGGCGACGGCGTTGGTCAGGGCAGTCCGCGAAAGCCGCCGGCCCCAGCTCCCGCTGGACGCCTTCCTTGCCGAGTACGGGCTCGACAGCGACGAGGGCGTTCTGCTCATGTGTTTGGCGGAAGGGTTACTGCGCATCCCCGATCCCGCCACCGCCGACCGGCTGATCCGCGACAAGCTCGTCCCCGCCCACTGGGACGCCCATATCGGCCGAAGCCCCTCGCCCCTGGTCAACGCCTCCACCTGGGGGCTGATACTGACGGGACGCCTTGTGGGGCTGGGAGAGGCCCGGGACGATCCGAGTCCGGGTCGACTCCTTTCACGGCTCCTGGCCCGCAGCGGTGAGCCCGCAGTACGCGGGGCGCTCTACGGGGCCATGCACCTGCTGGCGCGCCAATTCGTCATGGGGCGCGGCATCGAAGAGGCACTGCATCGCTCCGCCGAAGGTGACGCCGCCCGCTACCGCTACTCCTACGACATGCTCGGCGAAGCGGCCATGACCCGCGCTGATGCCAGCCGCTATCGCGACGCCTATGCCCATGCCATCGCCGCCGCGGGCAGCACGGCCGGCGGCGAATTGCTGGAGCGACCGGGTATCTCCATCAAGCTCTCGGCCCTGCACCCGCGCTACGAGTTCGCGCAGGGCCGACGGGTCGTGCCGGAACTGGCTGAGGCATTGGCGGAACTGGCCGAACTCGCCCGCCAACACGACGTGCCGCTGGCGATCGATGCGGAGGAGGCGCACCGCCTGGAGATCTCCCTCCAGGTGTTCGAGCGGACACTGGCCGACCCGCGCCTTGCCGGCTGGGACGGACTCGGCCTGGCGGTACAGGCCTACCAGAAGCGGGCCCCGGCGGTACTGGACTGGCTGAACGCCCTGGCCGAAGCGCACCAGCGCCAAATTCCGGCGCGCCTGGTCAAGGGGGCCTACTGGGACTACGAGATCAAACGCGCTCAGCAACTCGGACTGCCCGGTTATCCCGTTTACACCCGCAAAGCCCACACCGACGTCGCCTACCTTGCCTGCGCCCGGCGACTGTTGGGCCATGACCGGCTGTACCCGCAGTTCGCGACCCACAACGCCCATACGGTCGCAGCCGTTCTGGAGCTGGCCGGGGGGCACCCGTTCGAGTTCCAGCGCCTGCACGGTATGGGCGAGGCGCTCTACCACACCTTGGTGCGCGACGGCGTGGCACCCTGCCGCGTCTACGCCCCGGTCGGCAGCCACCGGGAACTGCTGCCCTATCTCGTGCGCCGGCTGCTGGAAAACGGGGCCAACACCTCGTTTGTCCACCGCATTGCCGACCCGGAAGTCCCAATCGAAACCCTCGCCGCCGATCCGGTGCAAAAGGTCCGCCGCCGCGGCGCCCTCCCCCATCCGGCCATTCCCCTGCCCGAGGCCCTCTACGACGACGAACGGCGCAACAGCCGCGGCATCGCCCTCGACAACTGCCGGGACGAGGCCGTCCTCTACCACACCGTAAGGAAGCAACTTGAATCGGAATGGGAGGCCGCGCCGCTCATCGACGGCGAGACCACCGAGGGCCGCGAGCGCCCGGTCACCAGCCCCCACGACCGCCGTTGCCGGATCGGACGCGTCCTCGAAGCGGACGCAAAGACGACCGAACGCGCCCTGGAGAGTGCCGCAGCCGCGGCGCCGAAGTGGTCCGCCACCCCCGTCGAGGCACGCGCGGCGGCGCTACGCCGGGCCGCGGAGTTGATGGAGACCGAATACCCCGCCCTCATCGCCCTGTGTGTCCGAGAAGGCGGGCGCACCGTCCCCGACGCGCTGGCCGATGTGCGCGAGGCGGTGGACTTCCTGCGCTACTACGCCGGCTTGGCGGAGCGCGACCTCACCCCGCGCACGCTGCCCGGACCGACCGGCGAGGAAAACCGTCTGCTGTTTGAGGGACGGGGCGTCATCGCCTGCATCAGCCCGTGGAACTTCCCCATCGCCATCTTTACCGGCCAGATTGCCGCCGCGCTCGCCGCGGGCAATGCCGTGGTGGCCAAACCGGCCCACCCGACGCCCCTCGTAGGGATGCCGATCTGCCGTCTGCTGCACCGGGCCGGCGTGCCCCCGCAGGCGCTCCAATACCTCCCCGGCCCGAGCAGTGCCGTGGGCCCTGCCCTGTTCGCCCACCTGAAACTGGCCGGCGTTCTTTTCACCGGCTCCACCGACGCCGCCCGCCACATCCAGCGTGCGCTCGCCGGGCGCGAGGGGCCGCTGCTGCCGTTTGTGGCCGAGACCGGCGGCCTCAATGCCATGGTGGTCGACAGCTCCGCGCTACCCGAACAGGTAGTGGCCGACGTGTTGCGCTCGGCCTTCAACAGCGCCGGCCAACGCTGCTCGGCCCTGCGCCTGCTCTGCCTTCAGGAGGAGTGCGCCGACCGCGTGCTGGAACTGCTGGCGGGCGCGGTCAATGAACTGCGCGTCGGCGATCCGCTCGACCCCGAAACCGACGTCGGGCCGGTCATCAACGAAAACGCGCGTGACACCCTCAACCAGCATATCGAAACAATGGAAAAGCGGCAGCGCCTGGTGGCCCACTCCGAACTCCCACCCTCTGCCGATCACGGCTGCTACGTCGCGCCCTGCGTGTTCGAACTGGACAACCCGGCTGCACTGACAGAGGAAGTATTCGGTCCCATTCTGCACGTGGTGCGCTATCGCAGCGCCGACCTGGACGCGCTGGTGGACACCATTAACGCCAAAGGCTACGGCCTGACCTTCGGCATCCACAGCCGCGTCGATGCCACCGCCCGGCGCGTCGCCGAGCGCATCGATGCGGGCAACATCTATATCAACCGCGACATCATCGGTGCCACGGTCGGGGTGCAACCCTTCGGCGGCCGCGGCCTCTCCGGCACCGGCCCCAAGGCCGGCGGCCCGGATTACCTAAAGCCGCTGGTACAGGAAAAAGTCATTTCGACCAATACGGCCGCCGTAGGTGGTAACGCGGGGCTATTGGCGGCGAGCGATGAGAAGTAAAGCTCTTGTAGACAGCCCCCGGAGTTCCAATAGGGAACCCCCCTTTACCCAATGCGAGAGTGCGCGCAACGATCCTCATCCGTTCGCAACGGGCGCATGCTGCCGCACCAGGCGGTGCATCTTCTCGACCGCCGGGAAGCGATCTTTCAACGGATCGTTAAAGTCCTTGGCCCTGTCGAGCCGTTGGTATGCCGCCTCGAACCGCTCAAGCCGAGCCTTGGTGATTCCGTCCTCCAGGTACAGTTTTCCAAGAAACTCGTAGATTTCCGCCTGCACCCAGTAGCTGATCTCGTTCCGCCGCGAATCCATCAGCGCCTCGATGCGCCCAATGGGCTGCGCCTTCGACTGGCTCATGCGGCTCTCGTACTGCGCCACGTCCAGCGTCTCCCGGGCGATCGTATCGCCGGGCATGCAGTTGACGCAGTTGTCGACGCTACTCTTGTGATCCGGGTAGTTTTCGATCAGGAACCGCGAAAGCTCGACGCGCTGTTTGGACTCCGCGCCGACGTCCATCAGCCACAGGCATTTCACCACCATTTCCTCGTTCTCGTAGTGGTCGGTGATGGCGTTGTAGCAAGCCTTGTAGAAGACCCGGTTGTTCTCCAGCACGCCCTCGTCACCACCACAGCAGTGCTTCTTCGACTGCCATAACGCGTCCAACTGCGCGACGGTATTGAGCTCGGGAGCATCCACTGAGTCGAACCAAGCCGGCTTGGCGAAGGTCTGCTCGAACTTGTTGGGTTCGCTGCAGCCGGCAATAGCCACAGCGGCGATTGTGAGGAGAATTTGCCTTGTTTTCACTTTGCCCCCTTTTCTTGTTTTTTTAACTTATACAAGCTGCCCCGTTTCTTTCTTTGGGGGGATGGAGGAGTCAAGCCGCCAAGCCTTCAGTGGCTGACTTTTTAAAAGATAAAATTCCACCGTCCCCATCTCCCTCAGGGCACCAGCGCATTCGAATGCAATGATAAACGGCTTGGTCATGAACAGTCACTGCCGCGACAGGGGGGCATGCAGGCCCGAACCGACACCTTCGAGGGGTTGTTTAACGCCATACCCGTGCCGGGGCAGTCCCATACGTTGCGCACCCCTCGGATAAGTCCGTAGAACAGATGTTCTTGCTCAGAAAAAGCTGCTACTAACTCCCTCCCCGGGGTCTCAGTTCCTCTTGGTGATTAACCAGTATGTAATCCCCAGCGCCAGCACGGAAGCGGCGGTGCCGTAAATAAAAGGTGGCGTCACTTGATCGAAATCGAAAATGATCACCTTTCGTGAAATCGCCATCAGGGCCGTTGCCACCACAAGCCTTACGGGTATCACGCTGGTACTGAGATACATGCTGATATTCATGAAGATTTCAATGGCGATCAGCACTGCCAGGAAGGCGCCAAATGTCGCCAGGATGTCGTTGATTTGAAGCAGAAGGAATGGCGGTTGGGTCAGTCGCTGGTAAAGCACGAATATCACGTCACCAATGCCCCAAACGATCACCAGCACCATCAGAACGGCCAATACCTTGACGGCCACCCGGATGATTTTGTGCAGAAAACGGATGGTCGGGTCTTCGTGCTCAAGGTGGAGCTCATGACCGGGCTCATGCCCTGAGGGCTGATCGTTTTCCTTCATGGGTTTCCTAGGTGAGTGGGAGGTTGGCAAGTCGGGACGACTCCTCACTTTCAGAGTAGCCCACGTGGAAACAAGCCCTATCGGGATCAACCCATCGTTCGCGCTAACCCTCCTCCCCCGCGGTTTTATCCGAAACCGCCCTCTCCCGGCGGGCCAGCAGCACGAAGGGCAGCGCCAGGAGCGACACGCCCGCACCCACGATGTAGGAGATGCCATAGCTCCAGACATCGGCCGCCCGGCCAAGCGCCGGCTGCAGCACCACGGCGCCGCTCGAGCTGAGCAGATTGTCGAAGGAGAGCACCGTGCCCTCTCGCCTGAGGGGATCAAACCGTTGATGTAGGCCTGGCGGACTGGCCAGGCCTTAAATCCTGTCCCCGACGGTTGCCGTGCCCCCCAGCGGTCGCAGTGATTGTGCTGAATGCGCAAATCTTGGTTGTGGTTGGTGCGCAGCTAATTCCCGTTGTCGAGTTCAAGAAAGACCACATACTCGCTGTACACGTCAAGCGCCAACAGCTTGCCCGAACGCAGCGCTTCAAGGTGCTCTGGTTTCAGGATTAACTTCTCTTGCCCCCACCGTTTGCCGAACGGCTTATCCGTCAGATCCACATCCGTGGCCGAGTCAACAATGGCGATAGTATCCATCCGCATCTTTCATCCCCTCTTAGCAGGCTGTTGAAAAAGGTTTTTATCCCTTCTCCCTGAGGGAGAAGGTTAGGATGAGGGGGACAAAATCAGTAACTTACCTTTTATTGAGTCCCCTCACCCCAGCCCTCTCCCTCTGGAGAGGGTGTTTTTCAACAGCTGTTAGAGCTTCAGCGAATGCAACGCACCCAAAGCGCTGCGCCCCGCTACTAAATAGGCGAGTACGCCATCGTCAATTCCTCAGCCACCCCATGCAGCCTCTTGTCGCGTGTCCAGAGTCGCGACGAACCGTCCAGAGCCACAGCCGCCAGTAAGTGAGTATCGATGTAGCCGATGCCGCGGCCCATTAACGCCTTCTGCTCGATATAAAAGAGGACCTCCTCTTCACGGGCCACCGTGGCTTGGGGCAGGTCCTTAAGCAGAGCCAGCACCTCCGCCCGATTGTGCAGATTCCCGCAAGCCAGCTCACCCAGCACAAATGGGTGCATCACCACCCGGCTGCTGTTCAGCAATCCAGCCAGGGTCTCATCGCCAACGCGCAGATGATCCACCCAGACAGAGGTATCGACCAGAATCATTCTGTTTCAGGGCGACGGCGGGCGATCGGCTCCAGTTGCGGCTCGCTCCCCCCCAGCCGAGCCAGCCGGCGGGCACTTTCGCGCTCAATCAAGGCCCGCAGCCCCTCACGCACCAGTGCGGCCTTTTCGGTGACCCCGCAAAGGCGCTGGGCCTCCGCCAGCAGCTGGTCGTCGATGTTCAAAGTCGTACGCATGGCCTTTACCCTTCGCAACTCGATGCATCCAAATATACATCACATGATGTCAAACATCGTGCTCGCGCCTAGAGACAATCCTATGCCCCGGAAACCGCCGCTGCCGCTCAGGGCCGAAACGCTGATATTTCCGCGATTATTCAAGCTTGCGATCTCCCCCAATAACACTCCCGCCAATTTATTTTACTCTGCCCCATTTATTCCAATGCGAGACCCCGGCCCGCCCGCCTATTGCACGGAGGCGGCTAATGGGCGACCCCTTTAATACCAAACAGCTAAACTGGTTGGCAGCAAGAGGATCAACCGAGCCACGAACCGGCATGCGCGAAGGAGATGCGACATGAACAAATCCGCGTTGCTCGCCTTTGTTACCACTCTGCTCGCAGCCACCAGCTTCAACGTGTTGGCAGCGCAGGACGAAACGCCGCCCGACCGCTGTTCACTCCAAACCCTCCAGGGCAGCTATCTCTATTCACTTCAAGGCTATAGGGACGGGAAGCCATACGCCTCCAGCGGATTCCTGGCCTTCGACGGGGCCGGGAAAGCCACCGTCCTCTGGACGAGTTCCGTGGAGCGAGCCCAACGGTTCACCACCGGTTCGTACACGATGGGCGCCAACTGCTCTGGTTCGATGACGCTGGACGTCACAACGGTCAACCATTTCTACATCGCTCCTTCGGGCGACTTTTTCCACTTCGTGCGGATCTCGGGGGATGGTGTTATCGCCACCGAAGCAAGGCGGGTATCCCGGGGACTGCTGGCGAGACAGCCAATTCGGCCGTGAACGAAGAGGAGCCGAATGAACCATGAACAAGCCCCTTCGCTTTGCCATCATCCCCAAGGTCGCACACCCCTGGTTCGAGGAAGTTCACAAAGGCGCTCTGGAGCAGGCCGAACTGTTGAAGACACAGCTCAACACCGACGTCTCGATCGACTACCTGGCGCCCCCGCGGGCCAGCTCCACCGACCAAACTTCGATTCTTATGAGCGCCGCAGCTTCACAACCGGACGGCATCGCAATTGACCCCGTCGACGCCCTCCGAAACATGCCGGAAGCATATGCAATCAAGGAGCAAGGTATCCCGATCATCTTGTTTGATTCGCCATCCCCGGAACCGGGGATCACCAGTGTCGGCAACGATTTCACTCGGCAGGGAGTGATTGCGGCTGAGCGTCTGGTCAGTTTGATTGCGGAAAAAGGGAAAGTGGCGGTAATGCAAGGATTTCCGACCGCGCCCAACCACAAGGAGCGCTATGAGGCACAACTCGCTGTCCTGAAAAGATACCCGGACATTTCGATTGTCGACGGAGGAATCGACAACGACGATATTCCCGCCGCCAGGCAGCAGGCCGCCGCCGTTTTCGCGGCGACCCCCGATCTCCGTGGATATCTGTGCTGCGACGCCTCCGGCCCGGTTGGAATTGCCCAAGCCATCAAAGAGGCCAAGAAGGTCGGTCAGGTGAAAGTGGTCGGCATGGACGGGATTAAACCGATTCTGGAATCCATCAAGGAAGGCATTCTCGAATCCTCTTCCTCCACGATCCCGAGAATGCAGGGTTCCATGTCCATCCTGATGCTGTGGCAGGCTTCGCTCGGGGTTCCGATCCCCGAGAGGATTGACACGGGTATTGACGTCATCACTCCGGAGAACGTTGATCGTTTTCTGGCCCTGACTTAAACATATGGCGTATTGCATGTACCGCGCTGGATCCTGCTTACGCCTGCCGAGATATCGATTTAATTTACTCTGACCCTAAATAATTATTCGGGCTTCGGGATCCGGTATTGCCAGTTGACCGGAGGTGGCTAATGGGTGACCCCTCTGGCGTGACCCGACCCGGTGGCTAATGGGTGACCCCGTGACCCCGTTCGTTCCGTTCTGAGTGTAAAATGTTTGACAAACGGTTAAACCTGATGGACACTTTCCGTGCGCATAGTTCACGCGATTCGCGACGTGATAGCTCGAAAGAGCCTATGCGCGACCAGGCGGCCCCTAAAGGGCCGCCTTTGTTTTTCTGGGGTAGGAGAAATGACCACTTGCGTTGTCTACATTGATGAGGCCGGTGATCCGAACGGACACAAAGTACCTATCGACCCGAGTTGCAGCCCGATATTCGTTTTGGCTGGTGTGGCCTTTCCTCTCAACGCGTGGAGGGAACGCGACCGAGCTTTCCTGCGAAAGAAACGCCACTTTTTCCCTGATCTGCTCCAGAAGAAGGATCGGGACGAGTACGTAGAAATCAAAGGGAACGAATTGGCGGCCCCGAGGAATCGGGACAGTGCTCGGCGCCATGCCTTCAACAAAGAAATGCTTCGCTTCATCGAGCAGCAGGGCGGGGCTGGGTTTGGTGTGGTTTTTCTCAAGAATCCGGAAAACCCTGCCTCGAAGAACGCCATCTATACCTGTGCGCTGCAAATCCTCATCGAGCGGATCAGCATGTATGTTGCTGAGAGCGAGGAGTTCGAGAACGCCGTTCTCATTCTGGATGCACGGATGAATGGAATGGGAAAAAATCCGAAGAAGAATTTGGATGCTACGGTGGCCAAGTCCCACATGAGCTACGTCTTCGGAAACGAAACAGGGAAGCAATTCATGAATCTGATGGAGCCGCCCATGTTTGCGGATTCGAGCATCAGCTCCGGCATCCAAATAGCGGACATCTTTGCAGCTAACCTGTATTCGAACTTCTATCAGAACAACTGCAGCGAAATTGAAGGCGCGCTCGATTACTCCCATATGGCGAAATACTGGCCTCAACTGGAGGCCCTCCAGTTCCGCAGTAAAGGTCGCCTCGACGGATACCGTATCTACGGCTATCGCGTTGTTAACCACAACAAACTCGCAGAAGAAGAGGCACCGCCCTCCGCCCAGAATCCCGCTATCGCAGAAGCGTTCGCTACAGCCAAAGCGGCAGTCAAAGAGACCGAGTAGATTCACAGCTCTTCTCCAGAGTAAGGCTCAACCTTTCCACCACCACCGCCAGACTGTGCCCTTTCCCTCGGCGGCTAGGCGGGTGTGGTTCCGAACCAGGGAAAGGTGAAAGCCGCAAGCCGCGTTGTGAAACTGCATGAGGGCGCTCATGTTGATTCGTCTAAAGCGCCTAATGCCGAGGCCGGAATTCGATGTCACTCTTGTTCCGATGCTTCCAAAGCAGGTAAGTTTTCGTCTGACTAACCCCGCAAGAGGCTCAAAGGAATGAAAGTGGACCATGCAGAGGTGCTGGCCCTCGTTTTCTTCATTGCTGGCGCTGTAATTGGCATTGGAATAGATGGCAAATACGTTCCCGACATGAAAGTCGTCCTGCCAGGGATCATTACCGCAATTGCCACATTGGCTGCCGCCTACTATGGCGCTTCTTTCGCTTATCGACGGGAAGTCGAAAAACGGAAGCATGAAGAGAATGAAAGGAACCGGGTTGCGGGAAACCGAGCTTTGCTGACTCTCACGTATCAGAATAGGCTCGTTAAAGAGTTTCATAAGCGAGTCTTTGAGCCCTACAGAGATGACCCGACCAAAGGCGAAAGAATGCCGGCCCCACCGCCTCATGATATTTCTAACCTGCGCGTTGACATCGACTCGCTTTCGTTCCTCTTGGATCAACACGAAGAGGGAGTAGCATGTCTGTTGAATCTCGCCAACACCCAAGAGGCGCTTCGAAACTGCTTCGACATGATCGGTCATTGGCATGAAATGAAGCGCGAGATTTCCCCCGAGGCGGCTGCCGTACTTGCTGAGTCGGTTATAAAAACGGTCGACTCCACGATTAGTCTGCTTTCTGACGCACGAAAGCACTTTGGGAAGGTACTCTTGGATATATTCCCTACCCGAACCACAGGACGGGCTAAGGCCTCGACCAATAGCGCATAGAGAAATCAGCTGACGCTTCGGAGCAAGAAACCGGAGATGGTGCCCCAGGAACTGTGGGACGTTTTGCTGGCCTACAACCTGCTTCGTTTTCAGATGGCGCAGATGGCCTATTCAGATAAACGGGGTCAGAGTCACTTAAACTACTCCCCCCCGCGTAGGTGTTCACGCGAATACGTATTCAGCAATAAACGGGGTCACCCATTAGCCGCCTCCGTTCAAGTCGGCAATACCGCACCCCGAAGCCCCGGCGCGCCCCGTTGAACAGAGCCTGATCAGCTCACAAAGCTGCCAAAATACGCGCCCGGGTTCTCGTTCATCTCGGGTCGCGGTCAGAAAGACTGATCCGCACCAGTCACCCATCTGGATCAAGGCATTGGGTCCCGCTTCGATGGGAAGCTCGGCACCCGGCCCCTGGCGCCCTACGGCGCCCCAGAAAACCATTGGTACCCTGTCCTGTCCAAGTGATGCGACTCAGTAGCCGCGGACAGATTTTGTGGCTGCCGGTTGGTGCCGGCTCCAACCCCGTTGGGCTCAGGACAGAGGCGTATCAGCCAGCTCGTGTGCCCTCTCAGGCGAATCAGGTGGCCCGACGAACCGTCCAATCAGAGTGATGGTTGTGCCAGACCCCAATGCTGGTTCGGTCCGTCCGGCCGAAATCGTCAGTCGCTGTTCATCCGAAGGCCTTCTGGATGTCGAACGGGACACGGTCACGCATGACGTAGTAGGCGGCGCGCGCCAGCTTGTGCGCCACCGCCTTGATGGCGACCACGGCATTTCGCTTGGCCTTCTTGCGCTCGTAGAAACGCTTGACCTGCGGGTAGTGGCGAATGGCGAAGTTGGCTGCCTCGACGAATGCCCAAGACAGATAGCGGTTGCCGTTCTTCGCGTTGTTCTTGCCCTTCTTCTTGCCGTTGCTCAGTCGCTTGGATTCGACGCAGCGACAGTAAGAGGCAAAGTTCCCTGGCCCGGCGAAACGCCCGACGTCGCCGGTCTCCAGAAGGATGGTGAACCCCAAAACCTTGCCAACCCCGGCCACGCTCAGCAATGCTTGGTAGGCCTCATCGTCACGAGCGTGCTTCACAATCTGTACTTCTAACGTGCCGATTTGCTCTTCCAGGGTGCGCAGGACCGTCAGGTGAGCGCCGATCGCCAGCCCCAGGGGCGAGTGCGTAGGCCAGCGCGGCTCTTTGCCGCCGAACAGCTTCTTTACCTCGTTGGTGCTGATCGAGCGCCCGGTCTCCCGTGCGACGAGATTCTGGATGCTTAGGATGTTGGCCGTGCGCTGACGGACCAACTGGGCCCGCTTGCGGGCCAGGTCGCGGATAGCCCGCTGCTCCCGAGGATAGATATACCCTTGGGGGATCAGGCCAAGCCGTAGTAGGTGCGCGAGCCACCGCGCATCGTGGCGGTCATCGGTATGCTTCAGGCCGCTGTACTGCTGAATGGCGGCCGTGTTCGCCAACTGCACATCGAAGCCCGCGTCCATCAGTCCGTCCACCAGCCAGTACCAGTTATAGGTGGACTCGACCACGATGCCGACAAGCGACTCCGAATATGGCGCCAGAAACGACAGGATAAGTCCCAGGTCGTTACTGAGCCTGCGCTCGGCCACCACCTCGTCTTGCTCATCGAGCACCGTTACCACTGCATTGTTTGAATGCAGGTCAATACCGGAATACAGTTTCATGGCTCGTCTCCTCTCGGCGATCGTCTTGTGCTTGGTCGCTCTTGACGATATCGCCGTCGGGAGGAGGCGGCTAGATGATTATCAGAGTAACTTAAACTACTCGCCCTCGTGTAGGTGCTCACGCGAATACGTATTCAGCGCGGCCTCCGTATCCACGAGCAGTTGCACCAACTCCATCGCCCGCTGCAAGGCATCCGCAAACTCGTCAGGGTCGTGCATATACTCGTGGACCAGCCGATTGCGGAGATTCCTCGCCTCCACCCACTCTTCGACGGAACTGACCAACCCGAGCTTCTCCATACGGTTCAGGTTGTCCAGCACAGTGCCGGGCGTCTCCAGCATATTCCGCATTAGCTCGGGGATGAGCTTGTCGCCGAGCGTGTCCTGCAAGCGGTTGAAGCGTGCGACAAAGGCGTCCAGGCGTTCAGAGAGCTCGGGACGAGACTCCAGCGCGGCCACCCATTCCGCGTCAATCGTTTCGGTGGCCAGACGCTCGGTTGTCTGAAGGAGGTGTTTACGCTCTTTGCGGACTGTCTCCAGGAGAAAACGCAGGCGTTCCGATGCGGCGGGTTTCATAGACGAATCCCGTTGTCCTTCGCCGTTTGGTGAATAGGCTGGCGTTCCGTCTGCGGGTCGACGATCAGGACGTCGATGCGGCGGTCACCCATTCGAAGTTGCAGCTTGGCGGCAAAACGGGCCGCCGCGGAAGCACGGTTTTGCAGCGGCTCGTCTGTTTCGATGAACAGGTCGATATCGCCGCCCCGCTGGGTGTCGTCCGTGCGGGAACCGAAGAGGTAGACGCGGGCACCGGGGCCGAACATCTGTTCCGCCGTTTGGTGGATCAACCCGGTTTGTTCATCGGTCAGGCGCATGGGTGTACTTTAGGGCCGCTGGTCCGGTCGAGCAATAGCCGAACCGGTGCCATCGATAGTCGACTTCCTTTGTGGGCGGGCGCCCGCCGCAAGAGCGGGCGCCCTGTTCCTTACGCCGCAGCGATAGGAATCACCTTATCCGCCACCTTCTTATACTCCTCAATCTCATGGAAGTTGAGGTAGCGATAGATCTCCGAGCTCATGGTGTTGAGGTCTTTGACCTGCTCCATGTACTCCCCGACGGTGGGGATCTTGCCCAGGATGGCGGCGACCGCCGCCAGTTCGGCGGAGCCGAGGTAGACGTTGGCGTCCTTGCCCAAGCGGTTGGGGAAGTTGCGGGTGGAGGTGGAGAAGACCGTGGCGTCTGTCGGCTACCCGGGCCTGGTTGCCCATGCAGAGCGAGCAGCCGGGCATTTCGGTGCGGGCGCCGGCCTGGCCGAAGATGGCGTAGAGCCCTCCTCCACCAGCTGGTGCTCGTCCATCTTGGTGGGCGGGGCGATCCACAGCTGGGTCGGCACGTGGCGCCGGCGGCCGTCCAGCAGCTTTGCCGGCGGCGCGGTAGTGGCCGATGTTGGTCATGCAGGAGCCGATGAACACCTCGTCGATCCCTCGCCCGGCCACCTCGGAGAGCAGCTTGACGTCGTCGGGGTCGTTGGGGCAGGCGAGGATCGGCTCGTTGATCTCGTTCAGATCGATCTCGATGACCGCGGCGTATTCGGCGTCGGCATCGGGCTCCAGCAGCTCCGGGTTCGCCAGCCACTCCTCCATGGCCGTCGATGCGGCGCTGGCCAGGGTCCGCTTGTCTCCGTAGCCGTTGGCGATCATCCAGTTCAGCAGCGTCGATGTTGCGAGCGGAGGAATTCGATGATCGGCTCTTTGTCGAGCTCGACGGTGCAGGCGGCGGCGGAGCGCTCGGCCGAGGCGTCGGAGAGCTCGAAGGCCTGCTCGACCTTCAGGTCGGGCAGCCCCTCGATCTCGAGGATGCGGCCGGAGAAGACGTTCTTCTTGCCCGTCTTTCGCCGACGGTGAGCAGGCCGCTGCTGGATGGCCGACGTAGGGAATGGCGTTGACCAGATCGCGCAGGGTGACGCCGGGCTGCATCTCGCCCTTGAAGCGGACCAGCACCGATTCGGGCATGTCGAGCGGCATCACGCCCAGCGCGGCGGCGAAGGCCACCAGGCCGGAGCCGGCCGGGAAGCTGATGCCGATGGGGAAGCGGGTGTGGGAGTCGCCGCCGGTGCCGACGGTGTCGGGCAGCAGCATGCGGTTGAGCCAGGAGTGGATAATGCCGTCGCCCGGGCGCAGGGCGACGCCGCCGCGGGTGCTCGATGAAGTCGGGCAGATCGTGCTGCAGCTTGACGTCGACCGGCTTGGGGTAGGCGGCGGTGTGGCAGAAACTCTGCATCACCAGATCGGCGTTGAAGCCGAGGCAGGCCAGCTCCTTGAGCTCGTCGCGGGTCATGGCCCCGGTGGTGTCCTGGGAGCCGACCGTGGTCATGCGCGGCTCGCAGTAGGTGCCGGGGCGCACGCCGCTCAGAGCCGCAGGCCTTGCCGACGATCTTCTGGGCCAGGGTGAAGCCCTTGCCGGTGTCCGGCGGCGGCGACCGGGCGGACGAAGACCTCGGCTGGCCGCCAGGCCCAGAGCTGTGCGCGGGCCTTGTCGGTCAGGCCGCGGCCGATGATCAGCGGGATGCGGCCGCCGGCCCGGACCTCGTCGGCCAGGGTCGCGGGCTTGAGGTTGAAGCTGGCCGAGCTCTCGCCGGCTCGTTCGACGATCCGGCCGTCGTGGGGCAGGATGCGTGACGACGTCGCCCATTTCCAGCTTGGCGACGTCGCACTCGATGGGCAGCGCGCCCGGAATCCTCGGCGGTGTTGAAGAAGATCGGGGCGATCTTGCCGCCCAGCACCACGCCGCCCTGCCGCTTGTTGGGCACGTAGGGGATGTCGTCGCCGATATGCCAGAGCACCGAGTTGATCGCGGACTTGCGCGACGAGCCGGTGCCGACCACATCGCCGACAAAGGCGAGCGGATGCCCAGGCTTTTCTCCACTTTCAGCTCCTCGATGGTGTCGCATGCCGTCGGGCATCTTGCTGCGCAGCATGGCCTGGGCGTGCAGGGGGATGTCCGGCCGGCTCCAGGCCTCGGAGGCGGGTGAGAAGTCGTCGGTGTTGGTCTCGCCGGCGACCTTGAAGACGGTGACCGTGATCTCCTCGGCCATGGGCGCCTTGTCGGTGAACCACTTGGCCTCGGCCCAGGCGTCCACCACGCGCTTGGCGTGTTCGTTGCCGGCCTGCGCCTTCTCCATGACGTCGTTGTAGGCGTCGAACACCAGCAGGGTCACGGCGAGGGCGTCGGCGGCGATGGGGGCCAGATCGGCGTCGTCCAGCAAGTCCACCAAGGGCTGAATGCTGTAGCCACCCTTCATGGTACCGAGCAGCTCGGTGGCCTTTTGGCGGTCGATGAGCGGTGATTCGGCGTTGCCCTTGGCGATGTCGGCCAGGAAGGCGGCCTTGACGTAGGCGGCCTCGTCCACGCCGGGCGGAACCCGGTGGGTCAGCAGCTCGACGAGGGTCTCCTCCTCCCCTTTCGGCGGATTCTTGAGGAGTTCCACCAGCTCGGCCGTCTGGGCGGCGTCCAGCACCAGCGGCGGCAGACCCTGGGATTCGCGCTCGGCGACGTGCTCTCGGTAATTATCCAGCATTTCAATACCCTAGAAACTTTGTTTTCGAAACGACGTGAAGTTTTCGACCACCGAAACGGTTAAGGATACCGCAACGACGGCCCGATGTGATCTTTCCCCAACCGCGAACCCGCTCACGCCCGTTACGTGAAGTGTTTCCCGGACGGAGACTTACAGTCCTTATAACGTGTAATTACGGTTAATCCCCAATGGCGAGTCCCTGCCCATCCCGCCTAACCTCGTCGATAAGGGGAAAGGAGGTAGTCATGAGCTCCCTCATAGCATTTCTAGTCACACTTGGCGTTCTCAGCGTATCCGACGTGCCTAAAATGGAGCGCGCCTACACCGAACCGACGGCTCAGGTCGAACAGGCGACCCCGGAGAGTGGCGATCGCCTGGATGCCCGGCGCGAGCGCATTCGCATTACCAATACGTGGTTGCGTTCACTGCGCCAGGTCAAGGCCAAAGCGCCGACGCAAAAGCGCACCCTGCTGGCCGCCGGAGGCGATCCGAACGCCTGAACGCTTCAAACTTCCCGGTAGGAGCGTCGCCCCGGGACGATGATTTCGTTTCCTTGATCGCCGCGGGGCGCGCCTCCTACCGTCGGGATACGTCTCCGTTCCCGTAGGAGCGTCGCCCCGGCGCGATGATTTCGTTTCCTTGATCGCTGCGGGGGCGCCTCCTACCGGCGGGATACGTCTCCGTTCCCGTAGGAGCGTCGCCCCGGCGCGATGATTTCGTTTCCTTGATCGCTGCGGGGGCGCCTCCTACCGGCGGGATACGTCTGCGTTCCCGTAGGAGCGTCGCCCCGGCGCGATGGTTTCGTTTCCGTTGGTCGCCCCGGGTGCACGCCTGCTACCGGTTCGTTGCGGGACAGCTTCCGGCCCATTTCGTGTATGATCGCCGGCTTCACGTGACCCTGTGTGGAGCCGGCATGGAACTCTCCGAACTGACTGCGATTTCCCCCATTGACGGCCGCTACGGCGGCAAAACGGCAGACCTGCGCCCCATTTTCAGCGAATACGGCCTTATCCGCCATCGGGTGAAGGTGGAAGTGCGCTGGCTGCAAAAGCTCGCGGCGCACCCGGCAATCGCTGAAGTCCCGACACTCAGCGAGCATGCCAACCATGTTCTGGACGGGATCGTAGACCATTTCGATGTCGAGGACGCCCAGCGCGTCAAGAACATCGAGCGCACCACCAATCACGACGTCAAGGCGGTCGAGTACTTCATCAAGGAGAAGATCGCCGGCAATGACGAGCTGGAGGCGATCAGCGAGTTCATGCACTTCGCCTGCACCTCCGAGGATATCAACAATCTCGCCTACGCCCTGATGCTGCGCGAAGCGCGCACCCAGGTCGTCATGCCGATGCTCGATGAGGTGATTGACGCGGTCCGCGGATCTGGCCCACAAGTTCGCCGAGCTGCCGATGCTCTCGCGCACCCACGGCCAGCCCGCCTCCCCCACCACGCTGGGCAAGGAGATGGCCAATGTCGCCTACCGGCTTCAGCGTCAGGCGGGCCAACTCAAGTCCGTGCCGATGCTCGGCAAAATCAATGGCGCCGTGGGCAATTACAATGCCCATCTGGCCGCCTACCCGGATGTGGACTGGGAGCAGTTCGCCGAGGAGTTCGTCACTTCGCTGGGCCTCGACTGGAATCCCTACACCATACAGATCGAGCCGCACGACTATATCGCCGAGTTCTTCGATGCCCTGGCGCGCTTCAACACCGTGCTGCTCGACTTCGACCGCGACGTCTGGTGCTACATCTCGCTGGGCTATTTCAAGCAGAAGACCGTAGCGGGCGAAGTGGGCTCCTCCACGATGCCGCACAAGGTCAATCCCATCGACTTCGAGAACTCCGAGGGGAACCTGGGCATCGCCAATGCGCTGTTCGATCACCTGGCCGCCAAGCTGCCCATCTCCCGCTGCAGCGCGACCTGACCGACTCGACCGTGCTGCGGAATCTCGGCGTCGGCATCGCCCACTCGGTGATCGCGTTATCAGTCCAGCCTCAAGGGCATCGGCAAGCTGGAGGCCAATCCGGAACGGCTGGCGGCCGACCTCGATGCCAATTGGGAAGTCCTGGCCGAACCCATCCAGACCGTCATGCGCCGTTACGGCATCGAAAAACCCTACGAGAAGCTCAAAGAGCTCACCCGCGGCAAACGGGTCGACCAGGCCGGCATGCAGGCCTTCATCGACACCCTCGATATGCCCGAGGAAGCCAAAGAGCGCCTAAAGGCGATGACGCCCGCCACCTACATCGGCAATGCGGCGGAGCAGGCGAAGAAGATTTAGTGATCGAAGACCGGCCGGGTGATGGCGCTCCGTTTCTTGTAGGAGCCCAGCCCTCTGGGCGAAAGGCTCGCGACGGCTGGCGCCGTGTTCGCCCACGGGGTGGGCTCCTACAGGTGATGGCGCTCTGTTTTTTGTAGGAGCCCAGCCCTCTGGGCGAATAGGGCTTCGGCTCGACTTCTTCGCCCACGGGGTGGGCTCCTACAGGTGATGGGGCTCCGTTTTTTGTAGGAGCCCAGCCCTCTGGGCGAAAGGCTCGGGACGGCTGGCGCCGTGTTCGCCCACGGGGTGGGCTCCTACAGGTGATGGGGCTCCGTTTTTTGTAGGAGCCCAGTCCTCTGGGCGAATAGGCTCGGGACGGCTGGCGCCGTGTTCGCCCACGGGGTGGGCTCCTACAGGTGATGGCCTCCGTTTTCGTAGGAGCCCAGCCCTCTGGGCGAATAGGGCTTCGGCTCGACTTCTTCGCCCACGGGGTGGGCTCCTACAGGTGATGGGGCTCCGTTTTTTGTAGGAGCCCAGTCCTCTGGGCGAATAGGGCTTCGGCTCGACTTCTTCGCCCACGGGGTGGGCTCCTACAGGCGATGGCGCTCTGTTTTTTGTAGGAGCCCAGCCCTCTGGGCGAATAGGGCTTCGGCTCGACTTCTTCGCCACGGGGTGGGCTCCTACGGGTGATGGCCTCCGTTTCTTGTAGGAGCCCAGCCCTCTGGGCGATTCAAAATTGCGTGGAATACAAATGAACCTCCTTGGTGGGCTCACGCCCGGTCAGTTTTTAAAAGAGTACTGGCAGCAGAAGCCGCTGCTGGTGCGTCAGGCGGTGCCCGATTTCCGCTGCCCGGTTTCCCCCGAGGAATTGGCGGGACTCGCCTGTGACGACGAGGTGGAGTCGCGGCTGCTGCTGGAGCGGGGCGGCGAGAAGCCCTGGCAGGTGGAGCACGGCCCCTTTTCCGAAGAGCGCTTCCCTGAACTGCCGGAGAGTCACTGGACACTGCTGGTCCAGGAGATCAACAAGCACGTTCCGGAATTCGCGCTGCTTCAGGATCGCTTCAGTTTCATCCCCAACTGGCGACTGGACGACGTCATGGTCAGTTTCGCGCCCCCCGAAGGGACGGTGGGGCCGCACGCCGACAACTACGATGTCTTTCTCATCCAGGGGCCCGGTCGGCGCCGCTGGCAGATCAGCTCCCAGATGCCCACCGAGGATGATCTGATCCCGGATTTGGACGTTCGCATCATGCGGGATTTCCAGCCGGAGCAGGAGTGGGTGCTGGAGCCGGGCGACATGCTCTACCTCCCGCCGGGGGTTCCCCACCATGGCGTCGCTCTGGAGGCGTGCATCACCATCTCCGTGGGCTTCCGGGCACCGGCCGAGGCGGAGCTCGTCGCTGCCTTTGCCGCACAGTTTCTCGACACCCTCGACCCGGAATGCTTCTACCGTGACCCGGGCCTCTCCCCCGCCCGCGTACCCGGTGAAATCGACCGCTCCGCGCGGGAAAAAGTGCGCGGTATCATTCGCCAGATGGCGATGAATGACAGCGCCCTGGATCGCTGGTTTGGCCGCTTCACCACATCGGTACGTCCCGGACACTGGCTGCCCGAGCCGGAAGAGCCCCTCGATTTCGACGCCATTTACCACCGCATGGATGCCGGCGAGGCACTGTGGCGCAGCGAATACGCCCGCTTCGCCCATTTCACCGATGAAGACGGCACTGTCCGGCTGTTTGTCGCCGGTGAGGAGTATTCGCTTCCCGAAGCCCTCACCTCCGCAGCCGACCTTCTGGCCGGTCAACGGCGCTTTACCGCTGCCGACTTCGACCCGGTCGCCAGCGCCCCGGACTTCCGCAATTTGATCTCCGAACTCTATGCCCAGGGCGGGCTGTTCTTCCCCGAATGAGCGAGCCCTTCCCCCTGGAGGAGGTCCGCTGGCACTCCGATACCCAGCCATCCCTGCGTGGGATCCGCGAGCAGGTTTTCATTATCGAGCAAAAGGTTCCCGTGGAACTGGAGTGGGATGGTGAGGATGCGGATGCCACTCACCTCCTCGTCCGCTCTCCCGAGGGTGAGCCGATCGCCACCGCCCGCATGCTCGCCGACGGCCACATCGGCCGGGTGGCGGTACTCCCTGCCTGGCGCCGGCGCGGTATCGCCTCCGCGCTGTTGCAGCGCTTTTTCGCCATCGCCCACAACCGCGGTCTGCACCAGGTCTGGCTTGATGCGCAAGTGAACGCCGTAGGCCTGTATGAGCAGCTGGGTTTCCATACCGAAGGCGGCGAATTCCTCGATGCCGGCATCCCGCATCGGAGAATGCGGCGGAACTTATAATCCCCACCGTTACCAACGGCTTTACCCGTCAGCGGTCCGGCCCCGATCTTTTCTGCGCGCTCGGCTTTTCTGCGATAAATTCCTGGTAACGGGCAACGGACATCCCTGCTAAACGTTGTGTGAGGTGGCCGGGACGATACGCTATGATGAGGCGGCAGATTCAGCGGGAGGTCCCATGGCGTACACGGATTATGTCCTCGGTGAAAACGAGGAAGTCATCGACTTCACAACGGCCGAAGAGAACCGCGAAATAGCCCGCTCCTTTGCGGAGCAGGCAGGCCGCACTATCCACATCTTTACCACCGACCTCGATCCGGCGGTTTTTGACCAGGCGGAATTCATCGCAGCGGTGGCTCGAATGGCGCGCGCAAATCCCCGGGCAAGGGTCAACATCCTGGTCCAGGATTCGAGCAAGGCGGTCAACCGGGGGCATCGTCTGGTGGAATTGGCGCAGCGACTCAGCAGCCGGGTGGAAATCCGCAAACCGATCGCTGAATACAGCGATCGCAAGGAAACCTTCATGGTCGTGGACGGCACAGGCTACTTTCACCGCCTGAGACCGAGCCGCTACGAAGGCCAGGCTCGCTTTCGCGATCCGCTGAAAAGTCGTGAGCTCATCAACCTTTTCGATGAGATTTGGCAACGTTCCCACGGGGATCGGCAGCTGAGGCGGGTCCATATCTGATGACCGGCAAACTCCGCAGACTCATCACGCTCGTTTTGCTGGGAGTGATGCTGCCCGCATTCGCTGCGATGACCCAGGTCCGCTCTTTTAACTTACAGCACCGTACCGCCGATGAACTGATTCCGGTTTTGCGCCCGTTGGTGGACGATGAAGGGGCCATCAGCGGTTCGGGCCAGGTTTTGGTAATCCGCTCCACACTCCAGAACCTGGCGGAACTGGAGCCGGCCATCAAAGACCTCGACACTGCACGGCGCCAGTTGATGATCACGGTGCGTCAGGGTGCCCGCGAGCGTACCGTGAGGCGGGGCGGAAGCGTCTCCGGTGAATTCGGGGATGATGACGTTTCGGTCGAGGTCGGCAAAGGCGGCCCGGGGGCATCGGTTCGGATTTACAGCACCAACGGGCGACGGGACGATCGCATCGCCCAGCGGCTGCGGGTCAGTGAAGGTGGCTGGGCTCAAATCCGTGCCGGAGAAGCCGTCCCCATACCGGAACAGACCGTTACCGCCGGCCCCGGCGGCACCACCGTGCAGCAGTCCATCGAATATCGTGATGTGCAGAGCGGCTTCGAGGTGCGACCGCGGCTGATTGGCGATGACCGCGTCGCCGTCGATATCCGACCGTTCCGACAGCGCCGCTCGCCCTCCGGCGGAGGCGTTATCGAACAGCAGGAGATCGTCACCACGACAGAGGGCAAATTGGGCGAGTGGATCGCGCTCGGCGGCGGTATCGATACCCGTCGGGACCGGCGGCACGGCACCATTTATTCCACCCAGGAGAAAGACAAAATTACCCGACAGGTTTTCCTGCGAGTGGACACGATCGACCAGCGAGGGGGTGACTGAAATGGCTGATGATTTTGCCATTCACTACACGATTCGAGCGGCCCGTCCCGAGGCCCATCTTTTCGAAGTCACCCTGCGCATCGCTGCTCCCGCCGCCGAGGGTCAGGAGCTGTCCATGGCCGCCTGGATCCCGGGCAGCTATATGATCCGCGATTTCGCCAAGAGCGTGGTGCGTCTCTCCGCTGCCAGCGGCGGAGAACCGGTGGCGGTTGAGAAACTCGACAAACAAACCTGGCGCAGCGCCCCCTGTGAGGGGCCGCTGGAGGTGCACTACGAGGTGTACTGCTGGGACCTCTCGGTGCGAGGTGCCCATCTGGACCCCACCCACGGCTACTTCAACGGTACGAGCGTATTTCTGAAGGTCCATGGCGCTGAAAAAAGCCGCTGCACGGTCGATATCCAGGCTCCCGAGGGAGAGGCCTACGGGCGCTGGCGTGTCGCCACGACGCTGAAAACCGATGGTACCGAACCCTACGGCTTCGGCACGTACCGGGCCGACAGCTATGCGGAGCTGGTGGACAACCCGGTGGAGATGGGGGAATTCGACCTCATCGAATTCGAGGTCAGGGGTAAACCCCACGCCATGGCACTGACCGGCCGGCACCGGGCGGATACGGCACGGCTCGCTACGGACCTGCAGAAGATATGCGATTACCACATTGGCCTGTTCGGGGAGTTCCCCACGGAGCGCTACCTGTTTCTCACCATGGCCGTGGGCGACGGTTATGGCGGACTGGAGCACCGCCGCTGTTCCAGCCTGATGTGCAAACGCGAGGCCCTGCCCCGAACCGGCATGGTGGAGCCGGACGAAGACTACCGGGACTTCCTCGGGCTCTGCAGCCACGAGTACTTTCACACCTGGAACGTCAAGCGTATCCGTCCCAAGGTCTTTCAGGAATACGACCTCTCCCGGGAGGTCCACACGCGCCTGCTGTGGGCCTTCGAGGGAATCACCTCTTATTACGATGAGTTGGCATTGGTTCGCGCCGGGCTCATCAGTCCGGAAAACTATCTGGAAATGCTCGGACAGATGATCACCCGCGTGGTGCGCGTGCCGGGCCGGTACAAGCAAACGGTGGCGGAATCGAGCTTCGATGCCTGGACAAAGCTCTACAAACAGGATGAGAACGCCCCCAATGCCATCGTCAGCTACTACAGCAAAGGCGCACTGGTGGCACTGGCGCTCGACCTGACTATCCGCCAGGAGACCCAGGACAAGCGCTCTCTCGACGACGTCATGAGTGCCCTGTGGAGTGAATACGGGAGCCCTGATCGGGGTATCGACGAGCGCGAATATGAAAGCTTTGTCGAGGAGGTAACGGGAGTGTCACTCGGCGATTTCTTCGAGAAGGCCCTCCGCGGTACGGAGGACCTGCCGTTGGCCGAATTGCTTTCCACCGTAGGGGTGGGTTATCACCTGCGCGGCGCCGAGTCCGACACCGACAAAGGCGGAAAGCCGCCCTCCCCCGATGCCGGCCGCCCCGACTTCGGTATCCGCCTGGCACCCGGCTCGGAGGAGGCGAAGATCCTCTTCGCCTTCGAGAACCGACCGGCCATGCGGGCCGGGCTCTCTGCGGGGGACGTGATCGTGGCAATTGACAGGGTCAAGGCCTCCCGCGGTAACCTTGACAAACTCCTCAGCCGCTACGGTGCCGGCGATACGCTCTCCGTTCACGCTTTCCGTCGTGACGAGTTGATGGTCTTCGAGGTGGAACTCCGGGAAGCCCCTGAGGACACGTGCTATCTGACGCTGGACGAAGCCGAGGGTGAAACCCTCCGGCGACGACAGCACTGGCTGGGCGGGGCCTGACCGTGCTTCGGGGCGGCGGATAGGGGAACGGGACGATGGCCGCTTTTACCCTTATCCGACTGGCCATCTCCTCCTTCGCCGCCGTACTCGTCCTGGGTATATTCCTGCCGGGTTGCGGCACGGCCCCGAAAACCTCCCCGAAAGCGATCATCACCCCGATAGACCGGTTTGTTGCCCTGGAGGGCGACGGGCGCATCCTTTATGAACCGGAAGGAGAGGCCTTCGCAAAAAGCATTCAGCGGCTGCTGGACGATGCCATTGCCACCGTTGAACATCACCACGGACGTCCTTTTCTGCGTCCCGTTCGCGTCCATGTGTTCGCTGATCCGAGGAGCTTTGCCCGGGAAAGCCCCTCGCCCGATGCGGCCGGGGTTACCGTCGGAGGGGAGCTCTATCTATCGCCCCGGCTCGCCCAAGCCCCGGAGCAGCTCCGTGGCATTCTGACTCACGAACTGGCCCACCAGCACTTCACGCAGTACCTGGGTACACGAAGAGCCTACGAGATACTGCCCCGTTGGTTCGCAGAAGGCTTCGCCGTCGCTGTCTCAGGCGCGGGCGCCGATCGGGTCAGTGAACTGGAAGCGACCCGGGCCATTGGCGAGGGCAAACAACTCCGCCTCTCAGGCGACCGCCAGACGCTGTTCGCCAGCGACACCCGCTCGCACGGTCTGAAACCGCACATGTTCTATCGCCAGAGCGCCATGTTCGTGCAGTTTCTGAAACGCCATTACGGCGCCTTCAAATTCAACGCTCTTCTGAACCGCCTTTTTGGCGGGGAGGCGTTTGCCGAGGCATTCTGGGCCGCCTTTGGCCGACCGGTCCCGGTGGCCTGGTCTGAGTTTGTCGACGATGTGCAACAGCCCGGCAAAGCCACCGGACAAAGATCGTCTGCGGTCCAGCTTCCGTAAGCGAAGACTTTGACTTGAAACCGGCAGGAGGCCGGACCGGCGGCGCCGGTCCGGCACAGGCGACTACTGGAAGTCCGAAGCGACGGTTTCACCCGCAGTGACGGTGACACTGTGCGTGGCACTGAAAGTGACAGGGTCATCCGTGTCGGGTTGATCGTCGGCGGCATCACAGGTCAATGCAATGGTGTACGCCCCGGCTTCGAGGAATGAAACCGTGTAGGTGTAAAAGCTGGTTTCGCCGTCAAGTGCCAGGGAGCCGCTGGCAACCGGCGGCGTCGCGCTGCCTTCATCATCGGGCGTAACGTCCGTCCCCTCATACACGTAGGCCGCACAGCTGGCATTGAGATCGGCATCGGCGTCGGCCGGGGTGGTGCCGGAGACGCTGAAAGCGTGGGGAACCGTACCGCTGATGGAGCCCGCGGCCTCGGTCTGCACGATGCGCAGCGTCGGGCGCAATTTATAGTCGCCCGCATCTTTATGCACCGACTTGCGGAGGTCGAAATCGATGGTCAGATCGACCGCGCCTCCCTCCTCCACCGTGAAGCCGCGATTCAGCTTCAAGCCACTCTCGGAAACACTGGGGATCATCAAAGGATGAATCGAGCCGTCATTCAGCTCGATATAGGAGGCACTATTCTCATCGTTAACATGCAACCGAATCCAGTTGTAGCGCCCCGCCTCCACGGTCACGCCATCCAGGAGGAACGCCGTTTCTCCGTTTTGCAGGGTCAGCATATTGGTCTGTTCGGAAAGCGCATCGAAGGTCACGGATTCCCCGTCCGCCGGTTTGAGCTCCACGCTATCGAAATGAACGACCACCGCGGTGGCACCATCCACGGGCGCATCGGTCACCGAAACATCAACGGTCCCCGTGCCGCTGGAACTGCCACCGCCTCCGCAGCCCGCCAGCAGCAGCGGCAGAGCCCAAAGTGCATGAGATGTACGCATCATTTTTCTCCGTTTTGACTGACATTTTTCAACGAGCCTAACTGGAGAAAGTAGAAGATGACGTGGCGGGGTTCACGCTGGCGGTCGAATGAATTCACCAGCCGTGACGGCAATCACACGATGGGACCTTCGGCTCCCTCATCCGGCACATCTTCCGGAAGCAGATCTTCCTGAAAGGCCTCCACCCGGGCAGAGACCGCTTCGACCTTTTGGAAACGGGCCAGATGAAAAAGTGCTTCGCCCTCATGGATCAGGGGAAGATTGGTTCGGCCGATGACGATTCCGCCGTTCGGTGCGCGGACCTCCAGTTCGGATTCACCGAAGGAGTCGGAAACCATTCCGAGCAGCCCCCCTTTATCAACCTTAGCACCAATCGGGACCGAAGCACGGAAAATTCCGCTCTCCGGCGCACGGACCCAACTGCTGGTACGCGCCACCACGGAACGGGGTTCCTTTTTGCGAGGATGCCCGGTCGAGGGCAGCATCTTGAGGGCCCGCATGACATTGATCACCCCCCGAACACCGGCGCGAATGGAGACCTCGTCGAAACGCAAGGCCTCACCGGCTTCATAGAGCAGCATCGGCACCCCCTTCTCCACCGCGGCCTGTCGCAGCGAACCGTCACGCAGGTCCGCATTGATCATCACCGGTGTGCCGAAGGCCTTGGCAATCCGGGCGGTCTCTTCGTCGTCCAGATAGGCGCGAATGTGCGGCAGGTTGGTCCGATGCACGCCACCGGTATGCAGATCGATGCCGTACTGGCTCTGGTCGACGATCTCGTCCATGAACAGATGGGCGATGCGTGCGGCCAGTGAACCACGCTCCAGGCCGGGGAAGCTTCGATTGAGGTCACGCCGATCCGGAAGATAGCGGGAGCGATCCAGAAAGCCGTGGACGTTGACGATGGGAATGGCGATGAGCGCGCCGCGCAACCGTTTGAGCGCCGGGTATTTCAAAAGCCGGCGGATAATCTCGACCCCGTTTAGCTCATCCCCGTGGATCGCCGCGCAGACGAACAGTGTCGGACCATCACGGCGACCGTTTATCACATGTACAGGCATCGCCAGGTTGGTGTGGGTATAGAGCTTGGCGACCGGCATGTTGATGGTCTGGCGCTCGCCCGGATTTACGGTTTGGCCGTTTATCTTTATTGGTGCCCCCACTTACAGTGTCCCCGGTATCCCTTCGCCAACGCCATGCCCGTCACCGGAGCAGGAGAAGAAGCAGTAGGGGCCGCGGGCCATCAGCCCTTACCCCGCGTTCGGGTCCGATTCGGACGGGCATTCTTTTCGATGAAGCGATAGATCATCCCGGCCACATCCTTGTTGGTGGCGGTCTCGATCCCCTCCAGCCCCGGGGAGGAATTGACCTCCAGCACCACTGGGCCCTCCCGGGAGCGCAGAATATCCACGCCGGCCACGTTCAGGCCCATGGTTCTGGCTGCACGCACGGCGGTCGAGCGTTCCGCGGGGGTCAGCTTGATGACCGAGGCGGTACCTCCACGATGAAGATTAGAACGAAATTCCCCTTCCCTCGCCTGTCGCATCATCGCCGCAACCACGCGCTCTCCGATAACAAAGCAGCGGATGTCCGCACCGCCTGCCTCTTTGACGAATTCCTGCACCAGGAAATCGGCCTTGAGCTCCCGGAAGGCATCGATGACGCTCTCGGCGGCCTTCTTGGTCTCCGCCAACACAATCCCTTTGCCCTGGGTCCCCTCCAGTAGCTTGACCACCAAGGGCGCGCCCCCCACCAGGCGTATGAGGTCTTCGGTGCTCTCCACGCTGTGGGCGAAGCTGGTGACCGGGAGCCCAATCCCCTTGCGGGAAAGCAACTGCAGTGAGCGCAATTTATCGCGGCTGCGACCGATTGCCACCGACTCGTTGAGGGGAAACGTGCTCATCATTTCGAATTGCCGCAGGACTGCCAGACCGTAAAAGGTAATCGAGGCGCCGATACGGGGAATCACGGCGTCGAAATGCTCCAGACGTTCGCCCTTGTAGTTGATACCCGGCCGCATGGTGGCGATATCCATGTAGCATTTCAGGGTATCGAAGACATGGACTTCATGCTCCCTCTGTTCACCGGCTTCGACGAGGCGCCGGGTGGAGTAGAGGTTTCGATTACGAGAGAGTATGGCGATTTTCATTGGCGGCCTTTAGCGGAACATTCAGAGACAACCGGCACAAAAAAACGGGCTTTCAGCTTGAACCTGGCGGTTTGCCGATGAGGTACGAGCGGCCCGGGTGCACGACAAAGCGGCCTTTTAGCGCCGTGCGTCCCAGTAGCATGCGAAACTGCATCGTATCCCGATTGGTAAGGGTCATTTCAATGGGCCATTCGAAGTCACCCAGGAGGACCGGGGTAATGATCACAAACCGCTTCTCCCGATGACCACCCGAATCGCTGACCCACCGGTAGTCGCTGACCTCGGCGGAGCACTCGGCCACGGGTTCCTGGCGCTTTTGCAGCGGATGCACCGCAAACCGGACATGTAAGGCTCCCCGCTCCCGGAAAGGTTTCACCGAAAAGGCATGCAGGGCCGATGTGCGGGCGCCGGTATCGACTTTCGCCTTGATGTGGCCAATCCCCAACTGCGGCAGTGCTACCCATTCGCGCCACCCGACTGCCGGAAAATCCCGCTTGGGCATTCGTTTTTTCCCCTTATCGGACGTTCGGCCCGCCTGCAGTATACTACCGGCCCGTTCCTTGCCAACCGCTAACCGAATGCCTGAAAACCTGCTGATCCTTCACCCGGCCGATCCCGATTCCGTCCCTTCCACCGCCAGGATTCTGCAGACCCTGCGTGAGGTCGGCCTGGCGGCCGATGAATTCGAGTGGGAGGAGGAGCGCCATTACCGCCCCGGCGAACGCTATCTGCAGCTAATCACCTTCCTCGGCTGCTCCCCGGTCGTCTCGCTCGGTGAGCCGGGCGTGACCGGCGACGAATTCGCTCACTTGGCGATCGAGACGATGGGCGAATCCCCCACACTAATGGCTGCCGGCAATATCAAACAACCCCGCTGCCCGCATTGCCGCAAGCGGGTGGAGCCCCGATCGGTTCCGGAAAGCACCGCAGCGGGTGAACCCTGGCAGTGTCCGGCTTGCGGCCACGAGACCGTCTCGGGCCGCCTCGACTGGCGTCAAAGCGCCGGGTATGCCCGGGTTTTCATTAAGGTTTGGGGGGTGTTCGAGGGTGAGGCGGTCCCCTCGGATGAGTTGCTGGCGCGGTTGAAGGCGATGAGCGGGACACCGTGGGAATATTTCTACCTGCGCCGCTGAGTGCGACGGCCCTTCAGGCCATGTTCGGCCAGAAGGCTGGCCTCCTACAAAAATGAGATCCCGCCGAGGCTCTACACCGGTAGAAGGCCACCCTGTGGCCGAACGCGAACCGGAGGTTCGCCGAAGGGTCTATCACCCCGGAGTGATTGTCCGTCCCGGCCGGGCTACAGCCGCTTGCGCACGATTGCGGCAATCTCCTCATCGGTCAGGTTTACCGGATTGCTTTTCATGCTGTTACCCCGCGAAGCCGCGACGATGCGGGCGATATCCGCTTCGCGGACCCCGTAGGCCGACAGACGCGGCAGTTCCAGCCTCTGAGTCCACTCATCCAGGGTCTCCACCAAACGCCGGCAGGCAGAGCGTACATCGCCGACATCCTCGCCGCTCAGCAGTCGACCGACTGCGGCATACTTTTCCAGTGCGGGGTGTTCCGGATCGCGCGCCTCCAGGGCGTGAACATTGACCTCGGTAGCGGCCGCCAGAACGGTACCGCAGGCGACGCCGTGCGGAATGGGAAACAGCGACCCGAACGGCTGCGCCAGTCCATGCACGGAACCGAGACCGACCTGGGCCAGCGTAATCCCTGAAATCAGGGCTCCGTAGGCCATCGCGGCACGCCCGCTTCGGGCCGCCTCCCCTTCGCCGCCCTGCAGGGCGTTGAAAAACCCGCCAGCAACCGCTTCGAGCCCACTCCAGGCCAGTGCGTCTGTCACCGGGTTGGCCCGCTTCGATACGTAGGACTCAATCAGTTGAGTAAAGGCATCCATGCCCTGCGCCGCCATCAGCTCACGCGGACAGCCCGTCAACAGAGCCGGGTCGACCAAGGCCACGCGGGGGACCATGGAGTCGTGACGAAAGGACTTCTTGAAGCCCTCCGCACCCCGCTCGCTGAGGACCGCATTCTTCGTCGCCTCGCTCCCGGTTCCGGCGGTCGTAGGCACCGCCACCAACGGCAATGGCGCTCCCTCATAAGGCAGCCCGCGACCTACATCCTCCAGATGGTCGAAGACCGAATTCCTCCGGGGTAACAGAGCTGCAATGGCCTTCGCGGCATCGAGCACGCTGCCGCCCCCGATCCCCACCACGATATCGATGTCACGCCCGGCCTCTGCCACCAGATCATCGATCTGACGGGGCGAGGGCTCTCCCGCCACGGCAACGCTCTCGAAGCGGACGCCCTTCTCCGCCAGACCGCGCTTCAATTCCTCCCAGCGGGAACCGCTCCGAAACGATTTTCCGCCGGTCACCAGCAAGACATGGTTGCCATAGCCGCTAACCAAGTCGGGCAATTCGGAAAGGCGGCCTTCGCCGAAGACAATCCGCGGCAGGTTTCCAATCGTGAAGGGGGTGATTTCCATAATTTCTCAGAGACTCGGTTGGTGCGTTTCAATCCGATCACAAACGGGGGGCTTTCGTTCTCATTTTAGCCGGCCGGGTGCGGACCACCCGGCAAACCTGCGACTAACGGAACTTGCGGAGATACCATTTTTCAAAAGCGATTTTTGACCAGTGCCAAAACCGGCTGTTAGGGAGAACCACGCTGCGCTGGGCGTTGCGCATGACCAGCATCCCTTTATCCATGCTGTCGACGATGCACATGAGTTCAACCTTGAATCTCTCCTGCGGTTCACGATCGTTGAGATCCGCTATGAGATTAACGGCCGCGGCATCGGCCTGGAGATGAGCCATGTGAGCTTGTTTAGGCATCCATTCGGGCCCCGGGAAGGAGCCACTGTCACCCGCGACATAAACCCGCTCGCTGCCCTCGACCCGACACTGGGCATCGGCCTTCAGCAGCCCGCCCTCGGAACGAACCAGATCGGTGTTATCGAACCACTGGTTACCCGTCATGCCCGGCATGAACAGGATCAAATCGGCACCGAATTCTCCCCCCTCCGTTATCACCTTGCCTGCCTCGAAACCGGTCATCTTGTGACCCAGGTGGGTATCGATATCCCGCTTCGCCATGGTTTCCAATAAACCCTTGACCGCCTTGGGCCCCAGCCTCTTGCCCGGCTCCGGCGCCGGACTGAAGAAAACCAGCTTGAATTTGTCGCGCCGTCCCTGCTTGCGCAAGAGCGAGTCGATGCCGAACAGAAATTCAAACATCGGCCCTCCACGCATGGCGGAGGGTTCCTTGGGATTGCCGCCGAAACCGATGGCAATCGTACCGCCCTCCATGGCTTCCAGCTGATCGCGGATCCGAACGGCGGCGGGAATGCCTTCGCAGGGAGTGATGGCATGCTCGATACCGGGCAGTTTCTTGATAAAACGGCCGCCGGAGGCGATCAGCAACGCATCGTTTTCCACCTCGCCGTTGTCGGTCAGGATGCGGCGCCCGCCATCTGTCAGACCGGTCACCGTACCGGCATGGAAACGGACATTGTGGCGTTGGAAAAACCGTTCCAGGGAAATCGTCAAATCCTCGGGCCGGCGCTGGCGCGACGGAATCCAAATCAGACTTGGCAGGAACACGAATTCGGCTTTAGGGCCGATGACCGTGATCTCCGCTTCCTTGTCCAAGGCGCGCATGCGTTCCACTGCGCTGACTGCCGCAAAGCCTGTTCCGACTACCGTTATCCGCTGACTCATCCTTTTCCTCTCATCTCTGCCGCAACAACATCGGCTCGCAAAAACACGCCACTAATCCGCTGTCCCGGGCTTATGACAAATGGGCTCATCGTCGGGGTTTTCTACCGCAAGCGCGATATCCTGAACCAGATCACGAAGTTCTTCGAGGGTGATACAGCCGAGCATGCGCGCCATCAGATCCGGATCAAGGCGAACCTGACAGGGCGTACCATCCGATAGTTGGACCCGAACACCCGCGGCGCTTTGGTCGACGACTTCATCCTCGAGTAATTCGGCCGTCTCCTGAAGCAGCTTTTCATACCGCTCGTCGATGAGATCGTCGAGCTCTTCCGGAAGGTCTTCGGGTACCAGGACGACCAGCCCGTCTTTATCGGAAAACTGGTATTCGACCTCTTTTCCCTTCAGAAATTCGCCGAATTGCTTTCTTATCCCTGCGTCGAAAAACATGTATTCGAGCATATTTTGCTCCATTGGATGCGGACACAGCCCGGTGTGCGAATTGGTTGACCCCATTGTGCCAAAAGGGGGGTGCCTTACGCCATCCGAGAACCGGTAACGAGTCCGATTTCGACCGGGCGCCGCGTGGTTCCGTGAAAAGGATTCAGCTTTCCCCGGTTTTTTTGGGGAGGCGATAACGTCGACGTGCAAGGATAGGCAGAAGTGTGATGGCCCCCAGAATGGCGAAGGCAAGTATCACTTGGGGGGGCGCCGCATCGCCCTCCACGAGCTCCCGCCCGGCAAAACCCAGATAGGCATATGCCAAGGCGCCCGGAGCCAGAAACGCAAAGGTGGCCACGGTATAGATGAAAAGGGGGATTCGGGTTAGACCAAATGCGTAGTTGAGCAGGTCAAACGGAAAAACAGGCACGAGTCGGGCAAAGGCCAGGAATCGCCAGCCCTCCTCTTCTACGCCGCGCATGATTTGGCGAAGTCTCGCATGCGTTTGCTGTCGCACCCAGCCGGAGGCGATGTAACGTGCGGCGATAAACGCGAAAACGGCACCCGTAGTGGCTCCGATGAGGTTATAGAGGGTTCCCCAAAAGGGGCCGAATAGTGCCCCGCCGGCCAGCATCATGACGGAAGAAGGGACAAAAAGTACGGTAGCGAGCGCAAAGAGCGCGATAAAGAGCCATGGCGCCGCGCCTCCGGCGGCCCGAACCCACGCTTCCAGTGCCTCCCCCCCGAACTGGCCACGATAAACCACCGCCAGTGTTATGCCGATGCCCAGCAGCAGAATGAGCAGAATGCGACCGAAGTGCCTTACTGCCACTATCTGGCCCCTTCCGGGCCCGTTCAGCCCGATATTGCATGATGTTATCGCTGATTACGCCGGGAACTCGAAGGCGTTCACCAAAGGAGGCCGACAGGCCGTGGCGAAACGCTACCATGTTGCGGGGCCAAAAAACCAGAAGCCTTTTGCCTGGCCGCCCGGGACGGACAATGCTTCCGGATTTATTGGCGTGTGAAGGTTACGAATGCAATCGCCTGTTCGCGCTCATCGGAAAGCGAGACAAACGTATGGGTCACCCCCTGCTCCGCCAGCAACTCGCGGGCCCGTCCCGAAAAGGCCAGTTCGGGCCGCCCCAAGGCGTTGTTCGCGATCGCGATCTGGCGCAGGGTCAAGCCGTCGCGAAATCCCGTGCCGAACGCCTTTGCCGCCGCCTCTTTCGCCGCGAAGCGCTTGGCCACAAATGCGGCGGGATTGCCCGCCCGTCGATAACCCTCGAGTTCGCACTCGCTCAGGATGCGTTCGACGAAGCGATTGCCGAAGCGCTCTATGCTGGTGCGAATACGCGCAATAGCAACGATGTCCGTTCCGATACCGATGATCATTGGCCGCTTCGAAGAAGGGCCCGGGTATGCGCTTCGACCATGAGCCGTTTCATTTCGCGAACCGCCTCCTGAAGGCCGCCGAAGATCGCCCGAGCGATGATCGCATGGCCGATATTCAGCTCGCGAATAGCGGTGAGTCGGGCGATATCCGCCACGTTGTGATAATGCAGCCCGTGACCGGCATTTACCTGTAGTCCATTATCGCTGCCGCGGACAACGGCCTCCTCGATTCTCGCCAGCTCGGCTGCCCTTTTGGCGGCCCCTTGCGCGTCGGCAAAATGGCCGGTGTGGATTTCAATGACCGGTGCACCCACCTCGGCGGCTGCATCGATCTGCTGCGGATCCGCATCGATAAAGAGTGAGACGCGAACGCCGGCCTCGGCCAGCCGTTTACAGGCCTCGCGCATTCGCGGTACCTGCCCCGCCACATCGAGCCCCCCTTCGGTGGTGAGCTCTTCCCGCCGCTCCGGTACCAGGCAGCAATCCGAGGGCGCGATCCGCTCGGCGATCCCCAGCATCTCATCGGTCACCGCCATCTCCAGATTCATCCGGGTCTGGAGGATACCCGCCAGGATCTCCACATCGCGATCCTGGATATGTCGACGATCTTCCCGCAAGTGCAGCGTAATCCCGTCGGCACCGGCCTGCTCCGCCTCGATAGCCGCCTGGACGGGATCGGGATACCGGGTTCCGCGCGCCTGACGCAGTGTGGCCACGTGATCGATATTGACGCCAAGGAGGATTTCCTGAATCTCGCCCACTTCCCTCATTCTCCTGATGGTTGCACTGGTTTGCCTGCCATCTGCCGGAACAAATCCCGGCTGGCCAGGGGTTTGTCACCCAAATAGAGTCGAAGAGCGGTCCGCATCAACACTTTCGCCTCGACCCGGCCCTCCGCATCGGGCGGGGCGTTACCGCTCTCCAGCGCGAGCAGTGTTTCGCCGCGCACCGGAATACCGCCGCTTCCCCGGTCGGGAACCGGGCCACGCTCCAGATGGTAACAATAGCGGTACCCCGGTTGTACGGTGCCGCCGCCATCGGCTTCATCCCCCAGCAGCAGTCCGTATCCGAGGCACTGCAGCAAGTCGCGCTCGAAAAGGCGCAGCGTCCATTCCATGTCGGAGGTTTCCGCCAAGGCCGACAGGGTTCGCGCGTAGACGGGATAGAGTTCGGGTTGGGGATCGTGCCGCTCCACCAGCCGCAGCAGTACTTCATTCAGATAGAAACCGCCCGCCAAAGCGGCACCGGCCAGAAATAGCGGCCGCTCCGCCGGTTCGGCGCCAATCAGAGTGCGAAGCTCCCCCCTTCCCGTCCAGGACAGCAGCAGCGGCTGAAAGGGCTGCAGCAGTCCTTTGAGCATCGAGCGGGGGCGACGTGCACCCTTTGCCACCAATCCCACCCGCCCCTGTCGGGCGGTAAAGATCTCGAGCAGGAGACTGGTGTCGCGATAGGGTTTACGGTGGAGAACAAATCCGGGTTCGAGAGAAGTCCGCCTCTCAGTACTCATCCCGATAGCCGAAATTGCGCAGGGCGCGCTCGCTGTCCGACCAGCCTTCCTTGACCTTGACCCAAAGCTCGAGGAAAACGTGCTGACCGAACAGACGCTCCATATCCAACCTTGCCTGCCGACCGACCTCCTTGAGGACCCGGCCGCCCTTGCCAATGACGATACGTTTCTGACTATCGCGCTCGACCCAAATCAGGGCGTTGATGCGCAACCGCTCCTCCTCCGCGCGAAACTGTTCGATCTCCACGGTCAGCGCGTAGGGAATCTCTTTGCCGAGGTTCCGCATCAATTTCTCCCGGACCAGTTCGGCCGCGAGAAAGCGCTCGCTGCGATCGGTGACCTGATCGACGGGAAAAAGAGGAGGTCCCTCCGGCATCCGCCGGGCCACGGCGGCTTCCAGGGCGTCGATATTATCGCCCTTCAAGGCCGAGACCGGCATCACCTCTTCGAAGTCGTAGCGCCCGCTCAACTGCGCCAGATACGGCAGCAACTCGCTCTTCTCGTTAAGCCGATCCACCTTGTTGACGACGGCCACGACCGGAGCCTGGGCGTGTTTTAGCTGGGCGAGGACATTTTCATCCTCATCGGTCCAGCCTCCGGCCTCGAGCACAAACAGAATCAGGTCCACATCGCTCAGTGACGAGCTGGCCGCCCGATTCATATAGCGGTTGACCGCTTTTTTCGCCTGCAGATGCAGACCGGGCGTATCCACGTAAATCACCTGCAAGCCATCCTCGCTCTTGATGCCGAGGATCCGGTGACGAGTGGTCTGAGGCTTATGCGAGGTAATGCTGATCTTCTGGCCGAGGATGTGATTCATCAGCGTCGACTTGCCCACATTGGGCCGCCCGACGATGGCGACGAATCCGCTACGTGCCGCTTCAACCATTTTCCAGTTGCTCCAGAGCGGCCTTTGCCGCCGCTTGTTCGGCCTTGCGCCGGCTGCCCCCCTTCCCCTTTACCGGTGCATCGATCCCCGAGATGCGGCAGTCGACAACAAACGTCTGTTCATGGGCCTCGCCCTCCACCGAGACAACGGAATAGCTGGGGAGGGGTTCATGTCGGGACTGCAGAATCTCCTGAAGGCGCGTTTTGGGATCTTTAAGCACCTCCGATGGTGACACGCCCTGCAGCTCCTTATCGAAGAGCGACAGAATGCGTGCCCGGGCTGCCTCGATACCGGCATCGAGGTAAACGGCGCCAATCAGTGCCTCGAAACCGTCCGCCAGGATCGACTCACGTCGAAATCCGCCGCTCTTGAGTTCCCCGGGGCCAAGCCGCAGGTGTTCGCCGAGCTCGATCGTTTTAGCCAGGCGGGCCAGCGTCTCTCCCTTGACCAGCGCCGCCCGAAGTCGGCTCAGCGTTCCCTCATTCGCATCGCAGAAGCGCTGGTAAAGTTCGGCAGAGATCACAAAACTCAGAACCGCGTCGCCCAGAAATTCCAGGCGCTCATTGTTTGCGCTACCCGCACTGCGATGGGTCAGGGCCTCTTCCAGAAGCTGCTGGTCACCGAACGTATGCCCGAAGCTCCGGCTCAGTCGTTCCAGATCGCCCCTCAAGGTGCCTTCACCTCGACACGGTCATCAAACGTAACCATGAAATCGATATTGGATATGAACGGCGTGCGGACCTCATAAGCGATCCCGACTTTGTAAACGCCCCGCCCGCGTTCGATTTTTATGTCCTTTCGTTTCACATTTTCGACGTCGTTGATATTCAGACGTTTCATCAATTTGCTGCGGATTTCCGTCGGCCCCATCGGTTCTGCTTCGCTGGCCAGGCTCTCCAGAGAGGAGGCAACGGCCATGTGCTCCATATAGGTGGGGAAAAGCTTCAGGACGATCATCGTCAAAAAAGCAATGACACCCAGAACCATGATCCAGCTGATCATGGTTAGCCCCTGCTGACGCCCTCCTACCCGCATAGCTACTCTCCCCCTAATGAAATCTTCAATATAATCAGTCGATCTGGGTGCCAATCCGATCCAGGCCGACGACGCTGTCCGCACTGGAATCCCAATTCATCCAGACGAAGAAGGCCTTGCCGACCAGGTTACGGTCCGGGACCGTTCCCCAGAAACGGCTGTCCTTGCTGTTATCGCGGTTGTCGCCCATAACGAAATATTCGTTTTCCGGGACCGTAAAGGCAAAGCCCCGATCCGGCCGGTTGGACCATACGAGGATGGAATGCTCCGCCCCCGGCAAGTCCTCCCGCAGTTCGCTGGCCCCGGTCATCACGGCACCGCCCCCATCGCCGCTATAGACGCCCAATGGCGTCTGTTCGGCCCGTTTGCCGTTAACGTAAAGGACTTTGTTGCGGTAAACCACCTCGTCACCAGGGACCCCGACCACACGCTTGATGTAGTCGATCTCGGGGTTTTCCGGATATCGGAAGACGATGATGTCGCCCCGCTCCGGGTCGCCGAAGTCGATGATTTCGTTGTGCAGCACGGGTAGCCGCAGCCCGTAGGTGAATTTGTTCACCAAAATGAAGTCGCCGACCTCCAGCGTCGGCATCATCGAACCGGAGGGGATACGAAACGGTTCGACAATGAAAGAGCGGACAACCAGAACCAGAAGGATGATCGGAAAGAAGGAGCGGGCGTACTCGACCAGCAGAGGCTCCCGCGTCACCTGCTCTCGCGCATCATCGTTGAGAGGCTGACCGGCAGACTCCAGGGCCGCGACGCGCTCCCGCCGCCTCGGCGCCAATAGCGCTGCATCCAGGGCCCAGATGAGACCCGTGACCAGGGTGGCGACGACCAGGATAGTGGGGAAATCAATATTCATTTGTCCTTTCCTACATGCAGCACGGCGAAGAAGGCCTCCTGAGGGATCTCTACCGAGCCGACCTGTTTCATCCGTTTCTTGCCCGCTTTCTGCTTCTCCAACAGCTTGCGTTTGCGCGAGACGTCGCCACCATAGCACTTTGCGGTCACATTCTTGCGCAACGCCTTGACTGTAGTTCGGGCGATGATGTGATTGCCGATAGCCGCCTGAATGGCCACATCGAACATCTGTCGCGGGATCAGTCCCCGCATCGTTTCCGCCAACTCCCGGCCGCGCGGCTGGGACTGGTCGCGGTGAACGATCAGAGCCAGCGCATCGACCCGTTCACCGTTGATCAGAATATCCAGCTTGACCAGGTCCGCCTCCTGGAAGCGCTTGAACTGATACTCAAAGGAGGCAAATCCGCGACTGGCGGACTTCAACCGATCGAAGAAATCGAGCACCACCTCGTTCAGCGGCAATTCGTAGGTAAGAGAGATCTGCTTCCCCACGTACTGCATATTCTTCTGAACGCCGCGCTTTTCAACGCAGAGGTTGATGACTGCGCCGACGTACTCCTGTGGCACCAGGATGTTGGCTTCGATCAGTGGTTCACGGATCTCTTCGATGAGGTTGGGTTCCGGCAGTTCCGCGGGATTATCCACGTAGATGGTCTCACCGGACTTTTTTAACACCTCATAGATCACCGTCGGGGCGGTCGTAATCAGGTCCAGATCGTACTCGCGTTCGAGTCGCTCCTGGATGATCTCCATGTGCAGCATACCGAGAAAGCCGCAGCGAAACCCGAATCCCAACGCCTGTGAGGTCTCCGGTTCGTAGAAAAGCGCCGAATCGTTCAGACGAAGTTTGCCGAGCGCATCGCGAAGATCTTCATAATCGTCGGCATTGATCGGAAACAGGCCGGCGAATACCCGCGGTTTGACCTCCTGGAAACCGGGTAGACGCTTCTCGGCCGGTCGCTCGGTCAATGTGAGGGTATCGCCCACCGGTGCGCCGTCGATCTCCTTGATGCCGGCGATGACAAACCCCACCTCTCCGACACCGAGTTTGTCGGTATCCTTCATCTTTGGTGTGAAGATGCCGACGCGGTCCACCTGATGGCTACGGCCGGTCGCCATGACGGTGATCTTCTGCTTCTTTTTCAGGGTCCCCTGAACCACGCGCACCAGAGACACGACCCCCAGGTAATTGTCAAACCAGGAATCGATGATCAGCGCCTGCAGCGGCGCATCGGCGTCGCCTTGGGGCGGTGGAATACGGACCACGAGCTGCTCGAGCAACTCTTCAATGCCCCGCCCGGTTTTGGCGCTGACCAGTACCGCATCATGGGCTTCCAACCCGATGATTTCCTCGATCTCGTCGACGACACGGGTAGCATCAGCGGCCGGCAGGTCGATCTTATTGAGCACCGGGACCACTTCGAGCCCCTGATCGATAGCGGTGTAGCAGTTGCCCACGGTCTGGGCCTCGACACCCTGAGAGGCATCCACCACCAGCAGCGCGCCCTCACAGGCTGCCAGAGAGCGGGAGACCTCATAGGAGAAGTCGACATGTCCCGGGGTATCGATGAAATTAAGGAGGTATTCCTCGCCACTTTTCGCCTTGTAAACGAGGGAGACGCTCTGGGCCTTGATGGTGATGCCCCGCTCCCGTTCCAAATCCATGGAATCGAGGACCTGTTCGGCCATCTCCCGGTTGGTCAGTCCCCCGCAGACCTGTATGAACCGGTCCGCAATGGTCGACTTACCGTGGTCGATATGGGCGATGATGGAGAAATTTCGAATATGTTGGAGGTCGGTCACAATCTCAGCTTCGCGGTCGAATCCGCACATCATAAAACAAAAAGGCGCCCGTGGGCGCCTCGCTTACCGGCTCGGCAGGGCTTCCGCATAATTGTCACGAGCGGCATAGCCCCTGGCCAGCCTTGAATTCTATCAGGGAATCAAGGGGCTGCGAAATAGCGGTGCAGCGCCTCGGGATCCAGAAAGTAGTGACAGAGTTCACCCTCGGGCCCGACCAGAACCGGCACTCGTTCCCCGTAGCGACTGACGAGTTCCGGCGAGGCATCGATATCGACCGCCTCGGTCCGGAACCCGTAGTGCGCTTGCAGCGGAGCCAGCTCGTACACCATCGCTTCACAAAGCGAACAGCCGGCACGCAGGTAAATCGTCAGCGTGACGGTATCGTTCACTCTTCGGGAACCCGAAGGGCCAGGAACAGCGGTCCGCCATCGCGCTGCACCAGGAGCGGAACCGATTTTCCGGCGGGCAGCTCCTGAACCAGAGCGCGGAACTGCCGGGGGTCGGTCACATCTTCGCCGCCGACGCGGAGGACCACGTCGCCCCGCCGGATGCCCGCCTCGCGGGCGGGACCGGCCTGCACCGACTCGACCAGGACGCCCTGGTCCTTCTCCAGGGAAAGCTGTTTGCGCCGTTCCGGGCTGAGTTCGGTCACACGCAGACCCAATCGGTCCGTTTGGGCATCTCCCCCGGGAGCGGCCTGCGCCAGCGCCTCTTCGGCAGGCAGTTCGCCGATCATGACTCGAAGTTCGCGCTCACGACCATCTCGCAGAACCTTGACTTCGACCTTTTCACCCACACGCGTACTGCCCACAAGCGGTGGCAAATCCGACGAGCGCTCCAGCCGTTCACCGGCAAACTCCAGAATGACATCACCGGGCTCGAACCCGGCCTCGGCCGCCGGGGAATCCTCCAGTACCTGCGCGACCAGTGCGCCCACCGGACGCTCCATATCGAAGGACTCTGCGAGGTCCCGGGTAACATCCTGGATAAGAACGCCGAGCCAACCGCGGGTCACATGACCATGCTCCTTGAGCTGTTCGACGACATTCATCGCCACTTCGATGGGGATGGCGAACGATAGCCCCATGAAACCGCCTGTACGGCTGTAAATCTGGGAGTTGACCCCAACCACTTCGCCGTCGGTGTTGAATAGGGGGCCACCCGAATTCCCCGGATTGATGGCCACATCGGTCTGAATGAACGGGACATAACTCTCGGTGGGCAGGCTGCGACCCATCGCACTGACGACACCGACGGAAACCGAGTGGTCGAATCCGAAGGGCGAACCGATGGCCATGACCCATTCGCCCACCTGGAGCTCATCAGCCGAGCCCAGCTCGACCACCGGCAGGTCTTGCGCATCCACCTTCAGCAGCGCGATGTCGCTTCGTGCGTCGGAGCCCACCACCTCGGCAACCAGTTCACGGCGATCGTTCAGACGAACGACGATTTCGTCCGCCCCCTCGATGACGTGATTATTGGTGATGATGTATCCACCGCTGTCCACCACGAAACCCGAACCCAGGGAGCGTGCTTCGAACTCCCGCTCGGGAACAGCGCCCTTGTCACCGAAAAAGTGCCTGAAAAGGTCGCCCCAGGGGCCTTCGGGCATGTCGGGCATCTCCATGCCGGGCGGCAAGACCGCTTTTTTGCCCTTCTGGGTGGTGCTGATATTAACCACCGCCGGCCCGTTATCTGCCGCCAGCTCCGTAAAATCGGGCAATTCGGCGGCCGTGGCGATTCCGGTGGCCAGCCAAAACGCAAAGGCCGTAATCCAGGTTAGGAAAAGCCCGGTCGATCGATTTCTCATCGTGACTCCGAAGTTTATCGTTTTGCGAGTTTGTCGAAATTGACGTGAGTAATACCGGCTTTGGCGGTAACTCGTACCGCTACCGCCTGATAGCGTTCCTGGCTGGCGGCTCGTCGGCCGAAGCCGCGCAGCCACAGTAGCCCTCCCCCGAAACCCAACAGGCCCGCGGTAGCGGCCCAGGCCTCGGAATCAGTGGCTCCCCATTGAGGTGCCAAGGCCTCTCCGAAAAACGCAGCCGCCAACATGGCCAGAAGCGGAACGATGTAAACAGCCAAAGAACCGCGCAGCAGCGCATCCTCCCGTAAACCCAGAACGATGGTGTCGCCGGCTTCGGCACCGATGGTATTTTCTACCCGGACCCGCTGGCGCCGGGCGCCCACCACTTTCGCCAGCACCCCCGTTCCGCAGCCCTTTGCCGAACAGCTGCCGCAACTGCTCCGGCGTTCGGTCTCCACCCAGGCGTGCCTACCCTTGAGTTCGGCCACCACGCCGGTTTCCTCGATCATTGCGACTTCTCTCGCGCGGGATGCACCCCACTGGCAACGTGCTCGACCGTTACCGCCGGCACTTCGCCGACCACGGTCACGCGATGATCATCCACGATCTTCACCCGTGCATTCAACGGTCCGCGGTGCATTTGCCCCGGGTTGCTATTTTCATCCACCGGCTCTATGAACACGGAAACCGAAGCCAGGCCGTCGCTGAAAACCATGTGTTCGACCGAAGGGGCGTCCTGTTGTGCCGCTCTTCGCCGGTGCACCGTCTTCTCGAATCCGGGAGGCGCGCCCTCCAACCGCCAGCGACCACCAGCCACACCTTGGACATCGCCCTGTTCGAGTTCCTGCCAGGCGGGCCGGCCCCCGGCGGTCTCCGGCTCCAGAATCTCTGGCGGGATGTGCTCGTGCAGCGTGATCGAGGTGAAGATGACCTCCTCAAGCACTCTGTCTTCATCGTCGAGCAGTTCCGCTCGCAACAGCAGCCCCGAATCACCCGCAATCCAGTAGTTGTGAGCGTATCGGAATCGGTCCTTCGGACGTATGGCCACTTTGCGCGCCGCCCGCCCTGCCACTCGCCCTCCGCCATCGAAACCGATCTGGTAATAACGTTGAAGTGCCTGAAGTTGCGAGGGTAGGTTCAGCGTCAGTGTGCCCCGCTCCCCGTCCGGGTTAACAAACACCGACGCATCTCCCGGGAGAAGGCAGGCGACACGGTTACCTTCCCGAATCACCTCCCGGGGTGGCCCGCTAAGGGCAATGAGGCGCTCTCTTTCCTGATCGGGACCGGAGCTGTGAATGATTCGAAGCGTTTGCAGCTGATCGCCCGAACGGTAGACGAAAGTCCCTTCATAATCGAGCTCTTGTGCAGAGCGCGACATGCGCTCCAGCCAGGAGACGGGGTCCTGCGTCTCAAAGGCCCAGAGCGGGTTAACGAAAGAGAACAACAGAGCCGCGGTGATCGCTTTTTCGGGTATAGCCATTGTCTTTACCGATGGCTGACAAGTCGCACGTAGGGGAGCATGCCGCGCACGCCTGGCGAAGCCGAGTACTCACTGTGCTCGACGAGATAGTCGTTGAACCTGGAGTCCTGCGGGGCGGGATTCTCGGCGAGAGGCGCGGCCTCGGCCAGTTGCCCTTTTCGGGCGACGTCCAAGGGCGTTCGGTCCAGGGTCTGGACCCCCAGGATTGCCGCCGCGGTTACCGAGGCCGCTACGGCCATCCCGGCGGCCTGACGCCAATAATCCCTCGGAAATCGGAATCCCGGTTTAGCGCGTACGTGGTAGGCCGGCTCGGCCTCGATTTGGCTTCCGACCGCCTGGGCAAGCCCGCTGGGATAAGGCGTTCGCCGATCACCTCTGAGCGTGTCGCTGATGATGTGGTAGCGTTCCCAGGCGTCGAGTGCGTCACGATCGCGCAATCTGTCCAGGGCGCGACCTATCTCGCGCTTTTCCAGCTCATCATCGGCAAGCGCCGATATCTGTTCACTCACACTGTCTTGCATCAGTTACCCCCAGACCCGATGGGCTCAAGGCCGTGCCGTTTCGTTACGGTTCAAGCAGCGGCCGCAGCTTCCGATCAATCGCCTCCCTTGCTCGAAAGATACGCGATCGGACCGTGCCGATCGGACACGACATGGCCTGAGCGATCTCTTCATAACTCAACCCCTCCATTTCCCTCAGGGTGATAGCGGAGCGCAGGTCTTCGGGCAACTCGTCAATCGCCTCATATACGGTACGCTCTATTTCGTCCCTGAGGGCCAGCCTTTCCGGCGAATCGCTCTCCTTGAGATTGGATTGGCCTTCAAATTGTTCCGCCTCCTCTGCATCGATGTCCGTGTCGGGAGGGCGGCGCCCTTGGGCCACCAGATAGTTTTTCGCCGTATTGATCGCTATCCGGTAAAGCCAGGTGTAAAACGCGCTTTCTCCCCGAAACTGGCCAAGGGCCCGGTAGGCCTTGACAAACGTCTCCTGGGCCACATCGAGGACTTCGCTCTGATCGCGGACGTAGCGCGAGATAAGCTTGACGATTTTGTACTGGTATTTACGTACCAATACATCAAACGCCTGCTTGTCGCCGCGCTGTACCCGCTCGACCAATTCCTGATCGACGTTCTGCCGACCCATCAGGCTAACCCCATTGCGTGCAGGCCATTCCCTAGCATTTGTATGTTAGGACAATCCATGCCGCTATTCAGTTCCCGCCGAATGATGATTATGTCGCGAGAGTGTTCCGGATACGGTAGATTTTGGCCGCAAGATGTTGTGGATATACTCATTACTTTCCCCCTGCATCTTGCGGCTCGAAGACGCCGTGCCCGGGGCGCTCGCAAATCGGTGCCGCCGATGGGCGGAAACTGATGAGTTCGCCAAGCCGCGCGGGTTTTCGGTATAGTCGCCAAATATGATAGAACAACTCGGTTATTGCCGACCACCAGCGCGGCCATCCCTCTCGATATAGGGATATCCCCGCTTTTTTTCAATGCTACCAATAAATTAGCTCCCTCGAATGGATCCGTCACTCCAGTACAATACCGACATTCTGATCATCGGCAGCGGCGCCGCCGGGTTAACGCTGGCCCTGGAAACAGCCGACTTCGCCCGCGTTACCGTGCTTGCCAAAGCGGGTCAGGATGAGGGGGCCACGCTCTACGCCCAGGGCGGCATCGCGGTTGTGCTTGACGAGGGCGACACCATCGATTCCCACGTCGAGGACACCCTCAATGCCGGGGCAGGCCTCTGTGATCCGGAGGTGGTCCGCTTTACCGCTGAACACGGGCCCGAGGCCATTCAATGGCTGATCGATCTCGGCGTGCCCTTCACGACCAACAACGGCGGCGACTTCCACCTGACCCGGGAAGGCGGCCACAGCCATCGCCGCATCATCCATGCGGCCGACGCCACGGGCCGGGCGATCGAGGGCACCCTGCTGGCCAAGGCCCGCAACCACCCGAATATCGAACTCCACGAACACCGAATCGCCATCGATCTCGTCACCGCCTCGAAATTGGGGCGGGATCCCGAACGGGTGCTCGGAGCCTACGTCCTCAACCGCCAACGTCACCGCGTCGAGGCTTACCGGGCCCGAGCCGTCGTGCTGGCCACGGGCGGCGCCAGCAAGGTATACCTTTATACTTCGAATCCCGACCTCTCCACCGGCGATGGCATCGCCATGGCTTGGCGCGCCGGCTGTCGGGTGGCCAACATGGAGTTCAACCAATTCCACCCCACTTGCCTCTACCACCCGAAAGCCAAGTCGTTTCTGATCACCGAAGCCGTGCGGGGCGAAGGAGGCAAGTTGCGCCTTCCCGATGGCAGCCGCTTCATGGACCGATTCGATCCGCGCGGCGAGTTGGCTCCGCGGGATATCGTCGCCCGGGCCATTGACCATGAAATGAAGCGTCTGGGCGCCGAGTGCGTTTACCTGGACATCAGTCACAAATCGGCGGAATTCATCAGTAGCCATTTCCCTACAGTCTATGCCCGCTGCAAAGAGTTCGGCTTCGATATGAGCCGCGAGCCGATTCCCGTGGTACCCGCGGCCCACTACACGTGCGGCGGCGTGATGATCGACAGGCAGGCGCGCACCGATCTGCCGGGACTTTATGCCGTCGGCGAGACGGCGTTCACCGGCCTTCATGGCGCCAACCGCATGGCCAGCAATTCTTTGCTCGAATGTCTGGTTTTCGCCCGCTCGGCCGCCGAAGATCTTCGCGAATCGCTGGCCGGCATCGCTGTTCCCGAACCGCTCACCCCTTGGGATGAAAGCCGCGTCACAGACTCCGACGAAGAAGTCGTAGTTTCCCATAACTGGGAGGAGTTGCGTCGGTTCATGTGGGACTACGTCGGAATCGTCCGCACCGACAAGCGGCTTCAGCGCGCCAAGCGCCGCGTTGACCTGCTTTCCGGCGAAATTGCCGAATACTATGGTAACTTCCGGGTGAGCAATGATCTGCTCGAACTTCGAAACCTGGTCCAGGTAGCCGACCTCATCATCCGATCCGCAGCAGCCCGCAAGGAGAGTCGTGGGCTTCACTATACGCTCGACTATCCCACCCCCGATGATCGCAAACGGCCGGAAACCACTATTCTGGTCCCGCCGCGGTTCGAAACCCTGGCGCCCGAAAACGCATAGTCTAACAAGGGTCTTTTAATCTTTCGTTAATCGCAGTAAACTTCCGCCGGTGGGAGTAGTCCTGCGCAAGCGGGACGAATCTCTCCTCCATCCGTGGGTATTTTTGGCGTGCGCCCATTATTTTCGGGCGCACGGTTTTTCCCATCGCCAAATACCTCCCACCTTTCTGATCGCCTACAGTGCACTTGCATTTCCCTGTGCATTGTTACGCGCCTCACAGCTTTCTGCGACGAAACCGGCGACCCTTGCGCATGCACCCGGGTCTGCAGTAACACCCCACATCCCGAATGGACTCTTTCTAATCCCTTGGGTATTCTGTCGCGATGCAGATCACAAAGCCTAACCAGCCCATTTTTAGGCGTCGCGACGCCTACCGGGTCGTATGGGGCCCACAACGCTTCTACCTTTCGATTGGCTGGAAAACGCTAATCGCTTTCGCCCTGGTCGTCGTTATCCCGATGTCCGGGTTGGTCCTTATCACCGAATACACGCTCCGCACCACCATGGAAACGGAGACGCTCCGTTCTCTGGAAGCCAACTTGCGGGGCGCATGGCGGGTTTACCACAGCCGTATGGATAATGTCCGTGCCGCGCTGCTGCAGTCGGCGGCCTCGCCTGAAATAAAAAAGGCGATGTCGGACAAGGATTCAAAGACGCTCTCCGCCACTTTGGAACGGCACGCCGCCCTGCTGCCTTATACCGATGCCTGGCTGGCGCTCGATCCCGAGCAAAAGGCGTTGGGTCAACGTCACGGTCCACTTGGGGAGCGTGTGATACTCAACAATCTGATCACTCGCGCCTATACGTTCCAGGAATCGGTGACCTCTACCGAGGTCATTCCGAACCAGCTGTTTATCGACGAGAACCCGCTTAAATACTCCAATTTGAATGTGCAGGTCATGGCCCAGGTCGTCGTTGTGCCCGTGCAGCAAAATGGACAGCTCCTCGGATCACTCGTGGGACTTATTCTTCTCAACGAAGATCACTGGCTCCCCAATGCCATCCACGACTACTTGAGCATCGATGCCGCTGTATTCGGCTCGGTGATTCAGGAATCCCGGATTATTTCTGCTTCCTCCCGGCCCAACAACATCTGGGCTGCGGGACTGCTGGCGCCCACACAGTTGCGCGAACACATTCGGACCGGTTCCGTTTACCGCGGTAATCTCGAGATTAACGATATCCCGGTCTTTGTGATCTCCGAACCCATCGAGAATGCCGAGGGTGTTCCTATCGGGGCACTCTCAATCGGGGTCAAGAGCAGCAAAATCGACGAACTGCTCTGGAGCAACACCCGAAACATCTATGTGTTTATGGGCGTGGGTGTACTGCTTTCGCTGCTCATCGCTTTTCTCGCCCATCGCGACACGATGACGCCGATGCGCGCGATCATGAGAGCCATGGACGAATTCGCCGGGGGCCGGTTGGGCGTTCGGACCGAGATCGTCACGAAGGACGAGTTCGAGGAATTGGGTGGCGGCTTCAACCGCATGGCCGATGCCATTCAGGAGCATCAGGAGCGTGTCGAAAGCTTCAATTCCCTATCGAGTCTCCTCATTACCAGCCTGAAGCCCAGGGATTTGATGCAGAACGTGCTCGATAAAGTCGTAGAGCTCACACGTTCGCAATCCGGCCTGATTTACCTCACTGAAGAACAAGACGAGAAGAGTATCCTCATCCCCTATGTGGCGCACGCCGTCAACGTGGAGCGAATGGAGTCCCTGCGTATGGGTGAAGGCCTGCCGGGTGAGGCGGCACTGAAAAAACGTTCCATCGCGATCAGCGGGATTCCGGACAAGTGTCGTCTCAACGTCAACTTCGGGTTTGCGGATGCACTGCCGAACGAAGTGGCGGTCTTCCCGATCGTTTACCGTGACAGCAGCCTGGGCGTCATGGTGCTCGGTACCATCAATGAATTCCGGCCTAACGAGCTGTCGCTGCTGGAGTACATGACCAACCAGATCGCCGTGGTGCTGGAAAATGCCCTGACCCATGAGAAGGTCGAGCGTCTCTCGATTACCGATGCCCTGACCGGCGCCTACAATCGCGGCCATATCAGTCGGGTCATGGAGGAAACTTTCGCCAATTCGCTTCGCTACAACACCCCGATGTCGATACTGATTATCGACCTGGATCACTTCAAGCGAATAAACGACCGGTTCGGGCATCAGGTGGGCGATCAGGCACTGATCGGCGTTTCCACCTGCATGCACAACGCACTCCGGGAAACGGACCGACTCGGCCGCTATGGCGGCGAAGAATTCGTCGTGGTTCTGCCGCACACAACAGTCGAGGACGCCTCGACCACCGCCGAAAAGCTGCGCAATTCGATAATGAATCTCAAAATCCCGGGAATGGGCGATGAGCGCATCACCATCAGCGTCGGTGTGGCCGGTCACCCCGATACCGGGGTAGAAGAAATAGATGAAATGGTGCGGCAGGCCGATCAGGCGCTCTATGAGGCCAAAAACGGCGGCCGAAACCGAGTTATCGTGGCGGCAGCCTGACGCACCTGCTATGCGCTCCCGATCATTCTCACTATTGCTGAGGCTTGCTCCCGTTACGCTGTTGCCTGGATTGGCCCACGCCGCAGCGATCAACGGCGTGACGGGTGGCAGTACACTGGCTACCGCCCTGATCATTGTTATCGGCGGGACACTGCTCCTTCTGTTTTCCAACCGCCGCTTAAAACAGAAACTCAAGGATGAAGAGCATCAACGCCTTTCAGCCGAAACGGCGCTGACGCGCAAGCGCAATGAATTACGTCGCCATGTTGATAATCGCAGCCATGCGCTCCATCAGTTGTCATTTTACGATCCCCTCACCGACCTGCCCAACCGCACACTGCTGTATGAGCGGCTGACCCATGCAACCCTGACCTACGAACGGGATGAAAGGGCCTTTGGGTTGCTGCTGATCGATCTCAATCGATTCAAGGCCATCAACGATACTCTCGGTCACTATATCGGTGATTCGATGCTGCAGGAGGTGGGTGTACGTCTGCAAAAGACGGCGGGCACAGACACTATCTACTATTTGGGTGGCGATGAGTTCGCCATCATGCAGCCCATTTCCGACGATGCGGTTTCGCCGGAGACCCTCGCCTTGAGAATCCATGAGGCACTTTCCCGCCCCTTCCTGGCCAAGGGCCTGCCGATCAGCATCGGGGCCAGTATCGGGATTGCCGACTATCCGCAGCACACCCGGGATGCCGATAACCTGCTGCGGTTCGCCGAGATCGCCATGTACTGTGCGAAGCGCCAACAGAGCGATTTCGCTGTTTATGATCGCTCCCAGCGACAGGATACCAAGAGCAACCTCGTACTCGCCGGGGAGCTTCGGCAGGCGCTCGACCGTGACGAGTTGTTGATGCACTACCAACCGAAGGTCGATCTTGCCCGGGGCGAGGTGGTCGGATTGGAGGCACTGGTGCGCTGGCATCATCCCCGTGAAGGGCTGATGAGCCCCGAGAGATTCATCAATCTGGCCGAGCAGACCGGTCTGGTTCGTCCGCTCACGCTGTGGGTCCTCAACGCCGTTCTACGCCAATGCGCGTCCTGGCGAAATCAGGGCATCGAAATGCCGGTGGCCATCAACCTGTCGGTGCTGAACCTGCAGGACCCCTACCTTGAGCAGCAATTCGCCGAACTCCTCGACGCTTGGGATTTGCCACCCTCCGTTATCGAAGTCGAAGTCACCGAAAGTGCTGCCATAGAAGATCCCGAGCGCGCCCAGTTCATGTTGGGCCGGTTGAGCCGGTTGGGGATCCCCGTGGCGCTGGATGACTTTGGTACCGGCTACTCCTCCATGGTGCACCTCAAGAAGCTGCCGATAAATACGATAAAAATCGATAAGTCATTCGTCCGGGATATGGAATCGGATCCCGATGATGCAGTGATCGTCGGCGCCATCATCGATCTCGCCCATAATCTCGGTCTCGACGTTGTGGCGGAAGGTGTAGAGGATCGCGCCTGTTGGGAGAGACTGATCGCAATGAAGTGCAATGTCGTCCAGGGCTTTTATATCAGTCGTCCCCTGGATTCGCGGGCTGTGACGCACTGGTTGCTTCAGCGCAGCAGCGATGATGAGAAGATCTCGCCCAAACTCTGCATCACATCAGTCGCTTAACGGGATCCGCAGAAACACCGATCCGATTGAAGCCGGAGACCTGGCCGAAATTCGGGCACGTGCCAATCGTGCCCGGACAGAACAGAGAGAACTTTCCGGGAACCCCAGCCCTCGGGAGAACAACAAAAAAAACGCCGCGTGACCGCGGCGTTTTTTCTCCGGCAGAGCTGGGGAAGCTTACTTCAGCTTCTGAATCCCCAATGCCTTGAGGATGTACTTCTCGAACAGCGGATCGTTGGAACCTTTCTTCATTTTACTGATGAAGTACTTCTCGAAGGCCACCTTCGCCATATGGACCCACTTGCCCTTCTTCATCCAGGAGACGTTACGGGGCGGGATCTGCGGCATAGCCACGAAGGCGACACCGGTATCTCCCAGATCGGCCAGGCAGATAGCGTTCCAGGTACCTTTCTGATCCGGCTCCTTGCCAGCCAGTTCGTTCTGGATGTTATGAACGGTTGCGGTGACCATCGACTCGATCATGTAACCGGTCTTGGGCGTCCCGGTTGCCACCGGAGTCGCCTCCACCGGCGGAATTGCGATACCCACACCCACCGAGTAGATGTTCTTCCATTTGGAGTTGTGCTGGAACTCGTTGACCTTGACGAAACCGCGAGGATTGACCAAGTCTTCGCCGACGGCAGCGACGGCATCAACACCCTTGAACGCCGGTAGCATCATGGAGTACTTGAAGGGCAGTTCGTGCTCCTTGACCACTTCACCGTTCTGGTCGTGCTCGGCAACGTGCATCTTGCCCTCTTCGACCTTGGTGACCTTGGCGTTGCAGATCCATTTAATGTGGTGGTTGCGCAGCTCTGACTCCAGCATGCCCTTGGAGTCACCCACGCCACCCAGACCCAAATGCCCGATGTAGGGCTCGGACGTCACGAAGGTCATCGGCACCTTATCGCGAATCCGACGCCGGCGCAGGTCGGTATCCATGATGAAGGCATATTCGTAAGCAGGACCGAAGCAGGATGCCCCCTGTACCGCGCCGACGACAATCGGACCAGGCTCGTCGACGAACTCCTTCCAGTTGCCGTAGGCCTTTTCTGCGTGATCCACGGTGCAGACAGACTGCGTGAAGCCGTTCTCCGGACCGGTGCCCTCAACCTCTTCGAAGGCGAGTTTCGGGCCTGTCGCGATGATCAAATAGTCATACTGAACCGTTTCACCGTCGGCCAGGACCAACGTATTATCGTCCGGCTTGATTTCCGTGCATTTTTTGCCGACAAAATTGATGCCCTTCTTCGACAGGTAGGGCTCGAGCGGAAATGAGATGTCTTCCCGGCTGCGCCAGCCTACGCCAACCCAGGGGTTGGACGGTACAAAGCTGAAATGATCCGAGATGTTGACGACGGTAACCTCGTGTTCCTTGCCGAGCGCCGCGCGCACGTCATAGGCCGCTGGAAGACCGCCGGTGCTGGCGCCAAGAACGACGATATGTGCCATATTCAGGACTCCTCCTAGAAAAAAGGTTGGGGCATGCCGACAGGGCGGCTTGTAATTTTCTTATTGATCGAGCTAGACGAAAATCGTAAGGCTGAAATGTAACAATTTCGACCGGTCTTTACCATATGTGCTGACATCGGCTGGTTTTTTCCGGCCCGCAGGCTGCTACAATAGCCGACTTTTTCGCTCGGACTGAACCTCTTCGCCGGCGGAACCTCGAATCTAAATGTCCATGTCTTACGCATCGCCTCTTACCCCGGAGCCGGCCCGAAAGCCCGGTGAACAGACCCGCTGGGGTCATCTCTATGGCAGCGCCTTCGGCCTGGTGGTCTCCGCCGCCGCCCGCCGCCAGGACGGCATCATCGTTGTGGTCACCGCCGATATGGGCGCCGCTTCGCGCCTTGAAAGTGAGCTGCGTTTCTACAACGGGCCCGACGGCGATGTGCCCGTTTTTACCTTTCCCGACTGGGAGACACTGCCCTACGACAAGTTTTCACCTCATCAGGACATTGTTTCCGAACGGCTGACGGTCCTTCACCAGTTACCCGGGCTGAGCCGGGGCGTGCTGGTTGTCCCCGTCTCCACCCTCATGCACCGGCTCCCCCCGCGGGAGTTTGTGCAGAGCCGCACCCTGGTGCTGGATGTCGGCGATACCATCAACATCGATGCAATGCGAAGGCGCCTTGAGGAGAGCGGCTATCGCTGTGTCTCCCAGGCCATGGAACATGGCGAATTCGCCGTCCGGGGAAGCCTGCTGGATCTCTACCCGATGGGCAGCCGCCTGCCCTATCGCATCGAACTGTTCGATGATGAAGTGGAAACCATTCGCACCTATGACCCGGAGAATCAGCGTTCCATCGACAGGGTCGAGAGCATTCGTCTGTTGCCCGCCCGCGAGTTCACTCTGGATGAGAACGGAATCCGGCACTTCCGGGAGGCCTATCGCGCCGCTTTCGAAGGCGATCCGAAAAAAAGTGTAGTCTACCGCGATGTCAGCCAGGGCATCGCCCCGCCCGGCATCGAGTACTACCTGCCGCTGTTTTTCGAAAAAACCGAAACCCTTTTCGACTATCTGCCCGAAAACGCCCTGCTGCTGACGACCGAGGCGGTGGATGAAGGTGTGGAGAGCTTCTGGCAAGAGGCGCGGGACCGCTACGAACTGGGCCGCTACAACCCGGATTACCCGCCTCTGGAACCCAAACGGGTCTTTCTCAGATCCCCGAAACCTTCGGGGAGCTCAAGCGCCTGCCCCGCACCCGACTGCAGAGCTTCGAGATCACTGAAGGCGAACGCGGCATCAATTTCGCCACCGAGGCGCCGCCCAACCTCACCTTCGACATCCGCACCGAACATCCGACCGATCGGCTGATGCAATTCGTAAACGGCTTTGAGGGCCGGGTACTTTTCAGCGCAGAATCCCCCGGCCGTCGGGAAACCCTGCTGGAGATGCTGCGCGGTTGCGGCCTGCAACCGACTCCGGTAGAGACCTGGCGTGCATTCGTGGAATCCGGGCAACCGGTGGGCATGCTGACCGCGCCGCTGGAAAACGGACTGGTCATGGACGACCCGGCCCTTGCGGTCATTGCCGAATCGCAGCTCTACGGGGAGCATGTGGTGCAGCGACGGCGTCGAAAGCGGGGACGGGCTCGGGATGCCGATGCCGTGGTGCGCCATCTGGCCGAACTCCAGGTGGGTGCCCCCGTGGTCCATGAGGACCATGGCGTTGGCCGCTATACCGGGATGCAGCGGCTGGCCGTCGGAGGCGTCGAAGCTGAGTTTCTTACCCTGGAATACGCGGGCAATGACAAGCTCTACGTGCCCGTTTCCTCCCTGCATCTCATCAGCCGGTATACCGGTGTTTCCCCGGAAACCGCGCCCCTGCACAAGCTCGGCAGCGGCCAGTGGGAGAAAGCCAAGCGCAGGGCTTCGGAAAAGGTGCGGGATGTGGCGGCGGAGCTATTGGATATCTATGCCCGGCGTGCGGCCCGGCAAGGCTTCGCCTATCCGCTGGACAAGGGCCAGTACGCCGCTTTTGCCGCGGGCTTTCCCTTTGAGGAGACCCCCGATCAGCAGGATGCCATTGATGCGGTCATCTCCGATATGGTTTCCCCACAGCCGATGGACCGCCTCATTTGCGGCGACGTCGGTTTCGGTAAGACAGAGGTGGCCATGCGGGCCGCTTTTGCCGCTGTCATGGGGGGCAAACAGGTCACGGTCCTGGTACCGACCACGCTGCTCGCCGAGCAGCATTTCCAGAACTTCCGCGACCGTTTCGCCGACTGGCCGGTTCAGATCGAAACCCTCTCACGCTTTCGCTCCAAAAAGGAGCAGGACAAGGCGCTGGCCGGGCTCGAGGCGGGCAGCATCGACATCGTCATCGGCACTCACAAGCTGCTGCAGCCGACCATCCGCTATAAAAACCTGGGGCTGGTGGTCATCGACGAGGAGCACCGGTTCGGCGTGCGCCAGAAGGACAAGTTCAAGGCCCTGCGCTCGGAAGTGGATGTTCTGACGCTGACCGCAACGCCCATCCCCCGTACGCTCAACCTGGCACTGGGGGGCATGCGCGAACTCTCCGTGATCGCCAGCCCGCCCGCCCGACGTCTCGCCGTCAAGACCTTCGTCAACGAGTGGAATACCGGTCTCATCAAGGAAGCGTGCCTGCGCGAGATCCGCCGCGGCGGTCAGGTCTATTTCCTCCATAACGACGTCGACAGCATCGGCCGAATGGCCCGTGAAATCAAGGAGTTGGTGCCCGAAGCCACGGTGGAGATCGCACACGGTCAGATGCGGGAGCGGGAACTCGAGCGGGTCATGTCGGATTTCTATCACCAGCGTTTCAATATCCTGGTGTGCACCACGATCATCGAGACCGGCATCGACGTGCCCACGGCCAATACCATCATCATGAACCGCGCCGACCGCTTCGGTGTGGCACAGCTCTATCAATTGCGTGGCCGCGTGGGCCGTTCCCATCACCGTGCCTATGCCTACCTTTTCATCCCTTCGCGAAAGGCCATCACGCCGGACGCCGTCAAGCGCCTGGAGGCCGTGGAGTCCATCGAGGAGCTGGGTACCGGGTTTACGCTCGCCACCCATGACCTGGAGATCCGCGGCGCCGGCGAACTGCTGGGCGATGAGCAGAGCGGCCAGATGCAGGAGATCGGCTTTACGCTTTACTCTGAACTACTGGAGCGTGCCGTAAAGGCCCTCAAGGCGGGCAAGGAACCGGAGCTCGATAAACCGTTGCACCAGGGTACGGAAATCGAGCTCGGTGCCCCCGCCCTCATCCCTGACGACTACCTGCCCGACGTCCATAGCCGCCTGATGCTCTACAAGCGCATCGCCAGCGCAGCGGACAAGGACGAACTCAGAGAACTTCAGGTCGAAATGATCGACCGCTTCGGCCTCCTGCCGGAAGCCACCAAGACCCTGTTCCGGCTTACGGAACTGAAGCTCAAGGCCAGTCCGCTCGGTATCGTCAAGGTGGAATTCGGTGATGCCGGCGGGCGACTGACCTTCGCTGCCGAGCCCAATGTCGACCCGATGCGAATCATCGATTTGGTGCAGAAAGAGTCGGATACCTACCGATTCGAGGGCGGCGAACGGCTGCGGGTGGTGCGTTCCATGCCCTCGGTCGAGGATCGCATACAGCGACTGGAGTCACTGCTTGATCACTTGGCAGCCTGACTGTCCTGGCCAAAGGGGGGGAGGAAACCCGGCAGCTCCGGCCTGAGGCTTCCTCGAGAAACGGGCCGGGAATAACGGAAACCAAAGAAGGGAATGGTAAACTAGTGTACTGTTCGAATACGAGCCGAAAGATGCGTGGAATCCTTTTCATCCTGCTTGGCACCCTGATCGCCCTCCCGGCAGCCGCTGCCAATGGTGAGGAGACGACCTGGTACGATGTGGAGCTAATTGTATTCACCCCAAGTGGTGATGAATTCCTGGATGCCGAAGCGTGGCCCCAAGATGTCGCGTTGCCGCAAACCGAGAACGCCAGGGCACTACTTCCGGCTCCGAAGCGACCGCCCCGGACTCGGGCCGAGGTCAAGGCCTTTCAGAGTCTCACGCCCGCCGAGTTGCAGTTGGGAGGGGCCTACCGCCGCCTGGAGGCTTCATCGCAGTTCGAGCCTCTGATTCATCTCGGCTGGCGCCAGCCGGGGCTGGAAAAGAGCGAAGCCGTGCCGATTCGGATCACGCTGGATGCCGATGGTGCCCCTTTGAAGCCGGGTGAAGAGGCGGAAATGGCCCAGCCTGGACTCAGACGGTTCGATTTACCGCGCCTGGACGGAACGATAACGGTTGTCCTATCGCGCTATCTGCACCTGAATACCGACCTGGTCTACCGCGTCAAAGCCGTTTCGCCGATGACCACGCAGGTCCATCGAGACCCGGCAGTAATAGACCTGGGCGCACCGGGCCTCGATGGCGTAAGAACTCGCAGAGAGATCCTACTCGATCCGGGCCCCTCCGTGGCCGAACCCCAGTATTTCGAGATCGTCGTCAACAGCTCCCGGCGCATGCGCAGCAAGGAACTGCATTACCTCGATCACCCGGTCGTGGGCGTGATCGCCTTGATCACCCCCTACGAAATGCCCAAGCCTCCCCGGAAACCCGCCGAAGTGGCTCCGGTACCGACCAATGGCGGTGTCATTGAACGCTAAGCGGACTTCGCCGTTGGAATGGCCAAAGGGCAAGAGGGAGGAGCTCTGCCGCGAATAGACAGGTTCCTGAAAGTGCAACCTGACAGGCTTTCAAAGACTCCCTCTCCCGCCGGGCAGCCTTCTAAGCGCTCCCTGTGCAAAACGTTAGCTCAGCAACACGGCACTGCGCTCTCCAGCAGGCGACGAACATCCTCCATGCCGCTCATCAGATGCTGTTCGATTTCCGCCATGGTGATCTCGCCCTCTCCGGGTCCTGCGGCCATGTTGGCCACCACCGCGACGGAGGCGTAACAAAGCTCCAGTTCACGGGCGAGCGCCGCTTCGGGCATGCCGGTCATACCCACCATGTCGCAGCCATCGCGCTCCAGACGGTCGATTTCGGCGGTCGTCTCCAGGCGCGGCCCCTGGGTGGCGCCGTAGGTGCCCTCCCCGGCCGCATCGAGTCCGGCATCCTTTGCGGCCTGGGAAAGGAGCTGCCGCAGTTCGCCAGCAAAAATTAGTCGGAATAGGTACGTCGAAAGCTTCGTCGCCTAGCTATCTTATGCGTAATGGTCCGTCGGCGTAATCGATATACCGGCTCCTTCCGTCGTCGATGATTGCGTAGATGTAGTAGTCACCAGCGGACAGTCCTTTGAGTGACCACTTGTAATGGTCGCCTTCTCCGCCTTGGTCTTCCCTCAGACCGGAAGCGATCAATCTCCCATCGGCACCTTCACAGTCATCGTCGAGCAAAAGACTGATAGACGCGTCACTGTCTGCATCCATGTCCTTCCAGCGAATAGTTGCCGTTTGCTGTTTTTTCCCATTTTTTACAGTAGGGCTAAGCAGCTCTATAAACGGCTTCCCTCCCCCATCACCGACAAGTACTGCATTCGGAGAATAATGAACCACGCGGCTATTGCCATCATCGATTACGATGTAGACGTAGTACACCCCAGGTGACAAGGCTTCGGTGTTCCATGAATATCGATCGCCCTGACCATCGGGATCCTCAGATATCCCTTCCGCAATCAAACGGCCATCGAAACCAAGGGAATCGTTATCGTAATAAAGTGCGATAGACGCATTGCTGTCGCTGTCGCGATCGGTCCAGTGTATATCCACATCACCATGAGGATGTACGCGGCCTTTCGATTTGATGATCTTGAGTTTTTTCAGTTTTGCTGTTGGCGGATCGTTAATACCATCATCATCTGCATAGAAAATGCTCGGTTCGGACCATTCGCTTGCCAAGCCATGCTCGTCGATGGCACGCGCCTGCCAGTAGAACCATCCCGCCTCTTCGAAAGAGGGAGCAACTTGCCACCAAGGCTCCCCAGAAGCTCCTTGGCTCAGTACCTCATTGATGAACCAGCGCTTGTTTGACTTTAAAACTTGGAACTCATAGGTAACTGCATCCCGATCGACATCACTCGCGGGATATACCTCAAGGGTAGGATCCAGAGAACCCACCCAAGCTCCATACCCTGGGTTTCGCACTACCGGCACGCTCGGCGGATCGTTTACGGTGTTGACAAAGAAGCTGCTGGATGACCACTCACTCTCGGCACGCCCATCCGAAGCTTTGACACGCCAATAGTACAGCGTGTTGTCCTCCAAGTTATCGACCGTCCATTCAGTGAAATTATGCCCTTCGGTAACGAAGGCCAATGCTCTCTTATCGGCACTATCGAAAGTGTTTACCGAATCGACCTCGAAGCGGTAGGTAACCGGCTCGTTTTCGGGTTCTATAGCATTCTCGGCACGAAGAGTCACTGTTGGGCTGGTCAGCTCCTGGTTATCGAGCGGTGCCTCGATACGCGGAGCACTTGGCGCATCATTGACAGTATTCACAAATAATTGTCCAACGCCGGATGCAGTCTTGGCGCCGTGTTCGTCGGTCACTATCGATTGCCAGTAGTACCAAGTGTTTTCCATTAATGAGATATCGACAATCCAGGAAGTGGTTCCGTCATTGCCCGGTTCGATTCCCTCGGAGGCGGTGACTATCTGCGTCATCGAGCCATCCAAATAGACCTCGAAGGCATATGAGAGAGCATCCTGGTCGATGTCCACGCTATTGGTGACTGATAATTGAGGTTTGAAGGTATCCACCCATACGCCATCGGAGGGACTGCTAATCTCGAAGTCCGACGGCGCATCATTCGCTGTATTCACAAAGAAACTGCTGCCAACCCATTCACTGACCAAAGTCCAACCGACAGCGCGAGCACGCCACCAGTACCAAGTATTGTCGGCGAGTGCGGATTCCCCCTTCCAGCTTGTAACTTGGTCGCCTTCCGGAATCCAATTGCCATGTGCGACCCGGTGCGTCATCGTCGCATCGGCATACACTTCGAACTCGTAGCTCACCTCAAAGCTTGGGTGGTGCTCCCCATTTGCGACGGCAATTTGCGGATAGAGCGTAGCGACTTCGACTCCATCCGGAGAATCGATCATCGGCTGGCCAGGGCCCTGTGGGACAGTTGGGTCGGTATCAAATCCGAACTCTTGGAGATCAGTGGCCCCATCCCCATCACTGTCGAGTGTTCCATCATGATCGAGACTTCCGAAATAACCGATCTCCCACAGATCGTCCATTCCGTCATCGTCGTCATCCGGATCGGTGCTGTAGATGGTGATGTCCAGCGTATCGGAATCAGTACCGCCTTCATCATCGGCGGCCAGAAGTCGGAATGTCAGCTTCGTATCCTGGTACACCGCTGGCGCAGTGAAAGCCGCTGTCTCGGTGATGTTTCCAGTCAAGACAACACTCGGGCCTCCCTCTTGCGTCCACTCAAATTGCTCGATAATTCCATCCTCATCTGGATCGGTTACAGCGCCCTTCAGCACCACCGGTTCATTCTCGGGTAAATGCCGATCTACGCCGGCATCGACTTCCGGCGGATGGTTGATCGGATTGACCGTTACCTCGATTTCGTCGCCGGCGACTCCTCCTTCGTCGTCCGTCACTGTAATCCGGAACAGTAGTACTGCGGCCTCTTTCAGCCGCGGAGCATCAAACTGAGCTGTTCCAGGATCTTCTTCATTCAGAGAGACGGCCAGTTCAGGCGGAATGCTGGTCTGCCCTGACGACGGCAACTGCTCCCATTGGTAACTCGTTAAAATACCGTCGGCATCCGGGTCGTTTGCGGATGCGCGAAGTGTGACCTGCGTCAGTTCATCGAGACTCTGATCCGGACCGGCATTAACCTCGGGCGGGTGGTTGACCGGATTGACCATTACCTGAACGTCATCCCCACTGAACCCGCCCTCATCGTCCGTGACGCTAAGGCGGAACCGCAGCAATGCCGACTCCTTGAGCGTCGGCGCAATGAACCCGGCATTTGGGGTGCTCGCACCGGTTAGCTGAACAGGCGTTCCGCTCACCTGCGTCCAGACGTAACGCTCCAGTGTCCCGTCGGCATCGGGATCGGTAGCGGTCCCGGCCAGAGCCACGCCACTCTGTTCGTCCACAACCTGATCGGGGCCCGCATTAACCTCGGGCGGGTGGTTGACCGGATTGACCGTCACCTGAACGTCATCCGCACTGACTCCACCCTCATCGTCCGTGACGCTGAGGCGGAAGAGCAGTGACGTCTGCTCTTTTAGAGTCGGCGCAGTGAACCCGGCATTCGGAGTGTCGGCAGCGGTTATCTGAACAGGCGTTCCGCTCACCTGCGCCCAGACGTAACGCTCCAGTGTCCCGTCCGCATCGGGATCGGCGGCGGTCCCGGCCAGCACCACGGCACTCTGCTCGTCCACAATTTGATCGAGCCCGGCATTGACCTCCGGCGGATGGTTGACCGGATTGACCGTAATTTGCACTTGGTCTTCGCTTTCTCCGCCTTCGTTGTCGGTGACGGTGAGTGCAAATAACAACACTGTATCGGTTTTCACCGTCGGCGCCGTAAAGTGAGATGTGGCGGCTCCCGCTTCAGTTAAGACAACTGAAGGACCGCTTATTTGTCTCCAGGCGTAATCAACGACTTCGCCGTCTGCATCAGTACCCGATCCGGACAGGATCAGTTCGGACTGTTCATCGATAATCGCGTCAGTACCGGCGTCCGAAACAGGAAGAGCGTTAACGGGTTTCACGATCACGTCCACCAACTGTTTGCTGACCGCACCCAAATCGTCAGTTACCGAAATAACAAACGTTAGCGTTTCTTCAGAAACCCTGGAGGGAGAAGTGAACGTCGCGTTTGCAGTATTTGCACCGGTCAGTGCAACGGGGGTACCGCTATTCTGCTTCCAAGCATATCCTGCTACGGCTCCATCCTGGTCGAACGACGCGGCTGCATTCAGCGTTACTGTGGTTTGTTCATTTACTGCGAGGCTATTCTCTATATCGATAATAGGCTCGATATTTGGCATGCCCTCGTTGCCGGACGCGAACCTGTTGAATGCTCCGCTCTTTACGTCGCCGTCGACCTGCAACCAACCCACCAAAACGTCACCTGAGTCGTTGGCGGCGAGAGCCACTTCAGACGCATCACCCGGATTGACATCTTCGATAATGACTGGGTCTACCCAAGCTCCATCCTCGGTGTTGAATTGCCGCGTCCATACATTCGTCTGGATACCATCTCCCTGCTGCCAAGCCACTGTGACATTACCTAGACCATCAAATGCCGGCACTGGTGCTCCAGCCTCACCGGGCAGATCGGGTCTACTTGCAATGCTGAGCCGTGTCGGCGCCGCCCAGCCTGCATCTTGGCCATAGCGAACGGCATAGATGGCCGCAGCTGCCCCATCAGACTGTTCCCACGCGACCACACCGTTGCCGCTGTCGTCAATCGCAACTACCGGCCGATACGCACCGTTACTGTTGTTTTCGAGTAGTTCGGCGTTCTGCCATCCATTGTCCGGATCAAATGAAGATGCCCAAATACTGTTGGGACTCGCTGCTTCGCCCCAAACCAACAGCGCAGAACCCGAATCGCTGACTGCGAGTTTGGTTGTGACGACCGGCTCTTGTGAATCGCCCATCAGGCCGGCGCGCAATACCTGAATGGCTTGCCACGCACCATCCTCATAACGACTGTAAACGAGGTCGTAGGTACTGCCGTCAGGTGTCCTAGACCAAACAGCCAGGCCATTGCCGGCAAGGTCTATTCCGAACTGCAGCCCGGCGATGTTTGCAGTCGACCCGGATTCAATAGCTAGCGGCGCACTCCAAGTTCCGTTATCGAAACTACTGCTCCAGACACTGGAGGCGTTACCCGAAACCTCGCCCTGGGACCAAACCGCCATTGCCCGTCCATCGCTGCTGCGTTGTATAGCAGCATCGCCAATGAACACGGCATCAGATACCTTGCCGGGCGTCCCCCAACCGGTCTCCATGGCAAAGCCCGCCGCCCAAAGCGAATCCTGAATACCATCAGACTCCTTCCAAAGCGCGATCCCCTTTCCATCGGCGCCGATAACAAGTTGCGGCGCCCCGGCCTCAGCCGTATCACTGACATCCACACGGGCAGGAGTTCCCCAACCGGTTTCTACTGCGAATTGGCTGGCCCAAAGATGGGTTCCACTGGCAGACGATTGTGTCCACACGGCAAGGCCATTGCCGCTATCCGCGACCGCCACCCGCAGATTCTCAACAGTTCCGTTGGTTCCTTCCAACCAACCCGGAATTCCCCAATCCCTCTGTCCAGGAGTGACACTGACTTCACCCGACTCGACCGATTCTCCACCGGGACCAACAGAAGTCACCACATAGTAGTAAGTCGTGCCATTGAGCAGTTCCAAATGTTCAAGTGGACTTTTCACATCATCTAGCAAAGCTCCCTCATCCACATCAACGCCCGGGGCCTTCGACCAGTAGGCATGATAAGAGGTAGCTCCTTCGACATCACTCCAAACCAGGGTGCTTTTGGCATTTCCCGACAGGGCGACGAGATCCGTAGGCGGTGGAGGCGGCGGCAGATTGGGATCGTATTCCAGCAGGTACTCTTCCATGTCGGAAAGCCCGTCTCCATCAGCATCGCCCGAACCATCATTGTCGAGCGTACCGAAGTGCTGCCGTTCCCATTCGTCCTCGATACCATCACCGTCTGTATCCCACCAGGGATTGACCTTAATTGTAGAGGTCCGAGTGCCGCTCAAACCGCCATCGCTTGCCTTGTAAGTGATCGCATAGAGTCCGGCCTGCCCCTCTGCCGGCGTCCAGTTGAAATAGCCGGTTCCGTCGCCGCTATCGGTGAATATCGCACCTTCCGGAAGTGGCGAAGCACTTAGACTAATCGTATCCCCATTGACGTCAGAAGCTTCGACGACAAACCCGATAGGCTCACCTTCCGCTGCTATGCGCTCCGGGACAAATTGGATCTCGGGTGCAGTTTCCCCTAGCTCGGGATCCCCCATCCGAACGGCATATGCACCAGTTGTGTTGACATCAAAAATATTGATCCAATGGTTCCAGCTTGGAGGGTTCGTGTTCCGATTTCGGGTCTTAGACGTCCAAGCGTTATCCAGGGGAATACGCTTCCCGTCTGTTCGAACGACTTCCTTAATCGCCTTCACCCCGTGATAAGGATCGGGCAATCTGGCGTAGATAAATCCTTGAGTCACAGGCACGTTCAGGGTGTGGTATGCCTCGCTGCCGCTCTGGCTATCCAATACAAATTGTGCCGACCCGGACAAGTCGCTCACTGGAGAATCGACCGACTCGGATTCGTAAACCTGCAATGCACTGCCGTCACTGCCTTCGGGATAAGCGAGGAAATCGCGCACGCTGTCCCGCCCGGGCAGGTCGACTTGTACATTGCGTAAAAGAAAATGGGTATTGAGGTCGTTTGGATCAATAAGAGAGGTGATGGCGCCGCCAAGTTCGTCGGTATGGGAGATTTTGGCGGTAAAATCGGCAAACTCGCCAGACAATGAGGATTCCATTGTCCAACGACCGATTTTCGCGGTCTCCGGTTCGATATCCCCAAAATCTATCAGAAGAGTCGGTGCCACCGGCTGATCATTGACGCTACTTCCTGTAATTCGGAAGTCGATCAACAATCCCTGTTCATTTTCTACGATTTCCGGCTGGGCAGAATCGATTTTAACGCTTTCCGCTAAACCGGTGCCTTTATTCCGTACTCGTACACCAAGCGAATAAGGCTCCGACGGCTCCACTTCTTCAGTAAAAGGGTCGTCCGCTACAACATCACGGGTGAGGAAATAGTCCAGCGCAAGCTGAGGAAGAGGCTTTACGGTTATGAAGTCGGGAGTGACTTCGACGGTCTCAGGTTCTCCACCCAGGGTATAGCTCAGCGTTGCACCGACAAAATAGAGCTTACCCGTCGGCGCGCCTTCGGCCGCGCCAGGGACTGGCACAATCAGCCAGTGAATTTCACCGGTGGAAGAAGGTGCAACCTTCCCATTGCCTGACACATCGTCAATCCCATCCATGGAGTCGATGCGTATAAAGAACTTGACGTTGGGATCGGTGCTGTTGGGATCGGACGTTGCAAGGACGCTATGGCCGTTCTCATCGCCAAACTGCACGGATACTTTGACGTCCTCGATGGCAAGGGTGTCCAGTCCGTTGTTGATGCGCATCATGGCATCAAAGCCCTGGCGTTCCAGCGTCAATTCTTGCTGGATTTCAATCTTGACCTGCGCGCAGACCGACTCAGCAGCGTGAGTTGGCCCGAACATCGTAGCGGCAAACGAAAGGAGCAACCCGACCCCTTTCAAAAGTTGCCGCAGTCCCCCACTCGCACGATATCTTCCCGTGTCCATTTTCTTATTGTCCGTCCTGGCGTCCATTTCCCGTGGGGTCTAAAACACCACGATCGTTTTTTTTGCCTGAAAAACGACTGAAATATCGCTGGAATTAAATTCCCAGCCCTTATGGGACCAGAAACTCCATAGAAATTAAAGGGGGCGACGTCGTCTATTTTCGGAAAATAAACGCTAAATCCAATCAGCGCCTCAGGAATTGTGGCATTTATCAATAACTTTTAAGACGGTTTCTCAGGGGGATTCAGGCGGTTATCGCTCCTCGCTGTCTACGACGCTCGTTGAACCGAATGTTTGAGGGCTCTTTGCTCTTATTGCGTCTACTCGTGCCGATTGGTAGTCGAGCCGACTACTGGTGACTATTTTACGACGCCCCATCTATTCCCAGATGCCTTGATCGGGGGCGGCTAATGGGTGACCCCGGTACTCCTTCGAGGGGTGAGTGCTGGTCACCACCGATTGACATGCACGATGAAAGACCTGACCCTATTCGCCCTTTTCTCATCGCCAAACTGCACGGATACTTTGACGTCCTCGATGGCAAGGGTGTCCAGTCCGTTGTTGATGCGCATCATGGCATCAAAGCCCTGGCGTTCCAGCGTCAATTCTTGCTGGATTTCAATCTTGACCTGCGCGCAGACCGACTCAGCAGCGTGAGTTGGCCCGAACATCGTAGCGGCAAACGAAAGGAGCAACCCGACCCCTTTCAAAAGTTGCCGCAGTCCCCCACTCGCACGATATCTTCCCGTGTCCATTTTCTTATTGTCCGTCCTGGCGTCCATTTCCCGTGGGGTCTAAAACACCACGATCGTTTTTTTTGCCTGAAAAACGACTGAAATATCGCTGGAATTAAATTCCCAGCCCTTATGGGACCAGAAACTCCATAGAAATTAAAGGGGGCGACGTCGTCTATTTTCGGAAAATAAACGCTAAATCCAATCAGCGCCTCAGGAATTGTGGCCTTTATCAATAACTTTTAAGACGGTTTCTCAGGGGGATTCATGCGGTTATCGCTCCTCGCTGTCTACGACGCTCGTTGAACCGAATGTTTGTAAGCGATTAGCGAAACCCGTATTGCGCGGGGTTCCGGCCTAATCCAAGCTGTCGGCGTCGAGATTAAAAGGCAGCAGCGCCTCGAAATCCTCGACCGATTCGGCGCCGGGTAGTTCTTTAAAAACGTGGCGCAGGTAGCGGTAGGGCTCATGGCCGCTGGCCTTGGCGGTGGCGATGAGACTGTATAGCCGTGCCGAGGTGTGCGCGCCCTTGGGGGTATCGGCAAAGAGCCAGTTGTTGCGACCGATGACAAAGGGGCGGATGGCGCGCTCGGCGGCATTGTTGTCGATGCTGAGGCGGCCGTCTTCGACGTAACGGGCCAGCTTGGACCATTCACCGGCCAGATAGCCCAAGGCCCTGCCGATGGCACTTTGGGGCGGTACCTCGGGCAGCGACTGCTCCAGCCACTTTCGCATGTCCTTCAGCACCGGCCGGGCCTTCTCCTGGCGCAGTCGGTAGCGCTCCTCGGGGCTGAGGTCTTTGGCCTGCTTTTCGATACGGTAGAGCTTGCCAATGAAGTCGAGGCCCTTGCCAGCGCGGCCGGTCGGTTTGCCCTTGGCCTTCTTGCCCTGCGCCTTGAGCGCCTCGTCGAATTTGCGCCGGGCATGGGCCATGCAGCCAAGCAGGCGCACATCCTGCTGCTCGGCCACGGCGTTATAGCCGTCATAGCCATCGCACTGCACAGTGCCGCTAAAGCCTTCAAGCAGACGAAGCGGTACGGACTGGCCCCTTGAGGGGTCGTAATCGAAGAGGATGACCGGCTTGTCGGGCGGACCGCCGCGCTGGACCCACATATAGGACTTGGAGGATGCCTTTTTGCCGTCCTCCTTCAACACCTGCACCGTAGTCTCGTCCATCTGCACGATGTCGTAACCGAGCAGCGTATCGCGCAGCAGGTTAACCAGTGGCAGGACCAAATCCCCGAGCTTGAGCATCCAGCCGGCCAGGGTGGCCCGGGGGATCTCGACGCCGGCCCGCCTCAGAATGCTTTCCTGTCGGTACAGCGGCAGGGCATCGACGTACTTGGCGGTACACACGTGGGCCAGAAGGCCGGGGCTGGCAAAGCTCTTCGGAATCGGCTGGGGCGGGAGCTTCGCCGTCTTCACCCCCTGACGGCAGCAGGGGCAGGCGTACTTGGGCCGGATGTGACGCAACACCTGGACTTTGGCCGGGATCACATCCAGCTGCTCGGAGATCTCCTCGCCAATGCGCTCCAGGGCGCTGCCGTCATGCGGGCAGACCTTCTCGGCTTCGGGCAGGTCATGCAGGACCTCGACCCGCTCGATGTAATCCGGCAGCGGCTTGCGACCGGGCTTTTGGCGCTGGTGGGCCGGGACAGTGACCGAGGCTTCTTCGGCTTCATCGACTGTGCCCTCGGCCTGCTCCGGGGCCTCGGCCTCATTGAAAAGGCCGAGCTGGTGTTTGTCGGCCTTTTCCGAAGAGCGGCCGAAGCGCTTGGCCACCAGGATATTCAGCTTTTCCTGAAGCGCGACAATCTGCGCGTCTTTTCGCTGCAGCTGCGTCTGCTGCTTGGCAACCAGCGCTTTCAGCGCCTCGATGTCGTCCGGCAAATTGTTCGTAACAGCGACCATGGCCCCATTGTACCGAGCCAAAGCGATGGTCGTGATCGAACTTTTCGATCGGCCTATAAAGCTGACTTGTAGTGCAGCGCCTGATGCGGCCGCACATAGCGCAAATCAATCCCGTCGAGCAGCCAGTTGAGCTGCTGGCCGGTGAGCGTAGCCAGTTCGCCGCCGAGAAAGACCGGCCACTTGAAGCGCTCCTTCTCCAGACGCTTCATCCACAGGCAAAAGCCGGAGCCTTCCCAGTAGAGCATCTTGACCTTGTCGCGGCGCCGGTTGACGAAGACGAACAGCCGCTCGGAGAACGGGTCGAGTTCCAGCTCGGCTTCGACCAGCACCGCCAAGCCATTGATGCCCTTTCGAAAGTCCACCGGCTTGAGGCAAACATACACCTCAGGCAGGTCGTTACTCGGGCGCATCATCCGGCCAAGGCCCTTACCAACTCCGCCACCCAGGCCGGCTCGGTGCTGTTATCGAACTCCAGCGCCACGCCCGTCGGCAAGACAACGCGGCAGCGGCCCAGTCCGCGACCGTCAACGACACGGGCTTTTTGAAACAGGCGAGGCCGCGCGGGATTATCGCCGAGGACGCCTTTGCGCCGGAGCGTGGACTTCCAGTTATAGAAGGCCGTTACGTTCAACTCATGCGCCTTGGCGTACTGGCGCATCGACTGTCCGGACTGCTCGCAGGCCCGGATGTGATCAAGCCAGACGCGCTGCTTGTCGGTGAGTGAGATTTCCGTGGTGTCCATGCTGTGCTCCGGTTTGCTTGACTGCCGGTGCACAGTGTTGCCCCTCAGAATGCGCGAGAGAAGTACGGGGAAGAATTACCGGTTACGAATGTTTGAGGGCTCTTTGCTCTTATTGCGTCTACTCGTGCCGATTGGTAGTCGAGCCGACTACTGGTGACTATTTTACGACGACCCCATCTATTCCCAGATGCCTTGATCGGGGGCGGCTAATGGGTGACCCCGGTACTCCTTCGAGGGGTGAGTGCTGGTAACCACCGATTGACATGCACGATGAAAGACCTGACCCTATTCGCCCGACGACCCCATCTATTCCCAGATACCTTGATCCACGGGTGACTGGCGCGGATGAGTCTTTCTGACCGCGACCTCAAACGAACGAGAAACTGGGCGCGTTTTCGGCAGCTCTAGCTCATCGGGCTGCTTTTAAGGGAGCAACCTGGGGCTTCGGGATACGGTATTGCCAGTTGATCGGGGGCGGCTAATGGGTGACCCCGGTACTCCTTCGAGGGGTGAGTGCTGGTCACCACCGATTGACATGCACGATGAAAGACCTGACCCTATTCGCCTAATCGGATGATGCAAGGTGGCGGGGGCGGCATTTCAGGTCCAAGCGAGCCGGAAACCGGCCACCGACCCCGTGGGCCACACCCCCGCCAAAAACAATCCTAACTGGCTTCAAGGGGCCCCGTCACTATGCAAATTCGATGGTAGACCCTATTCGCCCGAGGAAGCGGCTTTACGGTTATGAAGTCGGGAGTGACTTCGACGGTCTCAGGTTCTCCACCCAGGGTATAGCTCAGCGTTGCACCGACAAAATAGAGCTTACCTGTCGGCGCGCCCTCGGCGGCACCAGGGACTGGGATAATCAGCCAATGAATTTCACCGGTGGACGAAGGTGCGACCTTCCAATTGCCCGATACATCCTCAATCCCATCCATGGAGTCGATGCGTATGAAGAACTTGACGTTGGGATCGGTGCTGTTGGGATCGGAGGTTGCAAGGACGCTGACGCCGTTCTCGTCGGCAAACTGCACGGATACTTTGACGTCCTCGATGGCGAGGGTGTCCAGTCCGTTGTTGATGCGCATCATGGCATCGAAGCCCTGGCGTTCCAGCGTCAATTCTTGCTGGATTTCAATCTTGACTTGGGCGCAGACCGACTCAGCGGCGTGAGTTGGCCCAAACATCAGTGTGGCGGCAAACAAAAGAAGCAGCCCGACCCGTTCCGAAAGTTGCCGCAGCCCACTCACACCAAATTTTCCCGCGTCCATCTTTTTATTGCCCGTCCTGGCGTCCATTTCCCGTGGGGTCTAAACACCACGATCGTTTTTTTGGCCTGAAAGCGACTGAAATATCCTGGAATTAAATTCCCAGCCCTTATGGGACCAGAAACTCTATAGAAATTAAAGGGGGCGACGTCGTCTATTTTCGGAAAAAACACGCTGAATTCAGTCAGCGCTTTGAGAGTTGTGGCAGTTATCAGTAATTTTTAAAACGGTTTCTCAGGGGGATTCAGGCGGCTATCGCTCCTCGCTGCCTACGACGCTCGTTAAACCAAGTGTTTGAGGGACCCTTTGCTCTTATTGCGTCTACTTCTTGTCTATTGGTAGTCGAACCGACTACTGGCGGATATTTTACGACGACCAATCCTCCAGACTACGACCCCATTTATGCAGGTCTATTTAGTCAATACGTTTGCGATTACCGCAGCGCCACACCCTGCCAAACCTCCACGGCGGGTAGCTCTCCTCGCACTCCTGCCCGCCATTGCATTGAAGTACCTCTGATTTTTAACGCGGGTAAGAGCATCACGCGCAGTATTCCGCGATGCTCTCTCCGCTGCGCTCCGATATCTTTCGGAATCGTCCAGAATCTTATTGTTCATGTAACCAGTGCCTCCACTAGCCATATCCTTTCCTAATTGAATAGCTCGCTCAGGAACGCAAGCATCACGGGGTGCACACCACTGTCCAGCAATAGACCCGGCCGCGAAACCGCCTAACCCAGGTAAGGCGCCAGACACAATTCCCATCACCATTTCGCAAGTTCCTCCGTTCAAATAACCACAAACCCCCCCAATAACTCCCCCAACCAATATATTGACAAGCAGTCCGTCATTATCAAAAAAAGCCAAGGGCGACCCTTGCACATAGAGGTACACATTTATGCCGCCGACGAGTCCAATTGGATCTCTTCGAATGTATCTCCCAAGGGATGAATCGTAGTATCTGAAATAGTTGTAATAGAATTCAGTTTCGCGATCCACGTACTGCCCCGGAAACCTCAGCGGATTCTCCACCTGCTCATTAGCAATCCGCGCCGCCCCAAAGCTCTCATAGCGGGCCGACCACACCACCGCCCCGTTCATCGCCACCAGCTTCTGCGGCGTGCCCAGGTGGTCGTTCTGGTAGAAATAGGTCTGCCCGCCGGTTTTCAAATACAGCGGGTCGGTGCCCCAAGTGCCCTCGGGCTCCCAGCCGTATTGGCGGGTGAGGATGCCGGTGGCATCGGCCTCGGCAATCAGGCCCTCATCGGAGTAGAGAAAGTAGGTGCGCTTCCCCTCTACCTCCTTCCAAAGTCTACGCCCGAAGGGGTCGTAGCTGTAGCGGGCGATAAGCGTATCTTCGCTGTCCCGGACCTCGCTGAGGCGGTTTTCCAGGTTGTATGTGTATTGCGTGACGGTGCCGTTGTCGTCCTTTTGGATGAGGCTGCCGTTTTGGTCGTAGGTGAGGGTGACGCCGTCGTAGCCCGTAAGCTCATCGGACGGCGTGTAGGTCCACGCCCCTTCGGTCTTGGCGTCGGTGAGGCGGTTGCCCACGCCGTCGTAGGTGTAGGCCTCGTCACTCAGGGTGGGGTTGTCGGCGCCGGTGAGCCGGTCGAGGGCATCGTAGCTGTAGCGGTAGTCGCCATGCTCGGTGGCCTTTTGCAGGATGTTGTCCACCGCATCGTAGGCGTAGGCGTAGCTGAGCACGGGGTTGCCGGCCGGGTCGTTGCCGGTGATGGCCTTGGGGCGCAGCAGCCCGTCACGGACCCACTGGAGGGTCCCCCCGCCAGGCAGCAGCAGCTCGGTCGGCTCGCGCCATTTGAAGTCGGCGTAGGCGAAGGTGCCGGTCTCGGGCAGGGTGATGGTGGCGGGCCGACCGGCGCTGTCATAACGGTAGGTGACCGTGACCCCGTCCGGGCCGGTGAAGGCCGTCTTGCGACCGGCTTTGTCGTAGGCGTAGCGGTAGCTCAGGGTGAAGGGGCCGTAGTCGACCGACTCGCTCGTTTTGCGCCCGAGGGCATCGTAGGTGTAACGGGCGGCGGTGGTGCCATCATCATAGCCGCTCAGAAGGCCGCGTTCATCGTAGCTCAACTTGATAATCTTTTGCGGCTCGGTAGCCCCGGCCGCGTAGTAGGAAATGGCGATAAGCCGCCCGGCGGGATCTTTTTCGTAGCGGGTGCTCTGGCCCTTGGCATCAATGCGAATGATGGCGCCCTCGGCATCGTTGTAGCGGTATTCATAGAAAGTACCGTCGGGGCGGGTCTCCTTCACCAAGCGGTCTTCGCGGTCGTAGGCATAGCGGCGTATGAGCACGCCCCGGGCGTTGGTGACGGCGAGCAGATTGTCGCGGTCGTCCCGGCGGTAGGTTGTGATGCCGCCGCCCGGGTCGGCCTCGGCGATGGTCCGCCCAAGCGCGTCGAGGCGGTAGTCGGTGGTGCGCGCCTTGGCATCGGTCAAGGTCTCGAGCTCGCCGGTGGGAGCGTACCCGAGCAACTGCCGGCGGCTTTGGCCGTCAAACTGCTCAGTGATTGCGGTGGGCCGGCCGCGCTTGTCGTAGGCGAAGCGCTCGGTGTAAGTGGGGTATTCGACAGCGCTCAAAAGCCCCTGGTAGGCGTCCTCCTCCTCGGAGCCGTAATCATAGCTAGTGATGTTGCCGGCCCCGTCGCGGGTTTGGGCCACGCGCCCTTCGCCATCGTAGCTCAGCTGCTTGAGCACGCGTCCGGAGGCGTCGGTGAGCCCCACCAGCCGCCCCGTAGCGTCCCGGTCAAAGCGCACCACGCCGCCCAGGGCATCGGTGATGGCCGTCAGCCGCCCGCGCGCATCGTAGCTGTAGGTGGTCTCGGCCTTCAACGGGGTCGGACCGATGCGCTTTTCGCGATAACCGAGCGCATCGTACTGGTAGCTGGTCGTGTAGCCCAGCGGGTCGGTCTCGCTGAGCCGGTGGCCGGCCCCGTCGTAGACGTTGCGCCAAGTGGCCCCGCGCGCATCGGTGTGGGTGAGCACCTCGCCGGCGTTGTTGTAGGTGCAGGTGTGTACCGACCCTTCGGCGTCGATAAGGGTACGGGGGCTATCGCCGGCATCGAAGTCGGAAAAGCGTGTAACCGCCTCGACGGTAGCGTTATCGCCGAGGCGGCGGATGGCCACGAGGCGCATCTTCTCATCGTACACATATTCGGTGATGCGCTCGGCCGGCGCCCCCTTGGCCTCGGTCTTGCGAATAAGGTTGCCGTTGTCGTCGTAGGCATAGGTGGTAACGGTGCCGTTCTCATCCACCGCCTGCAGCACGTTGGAGTACTCAGTCTCGACCTCGTAGCTGACCGTGCTGCCGTCGGGGTAGGTGATGCCGATTAGGTTCTCCCAGGCATCGAAGCGCTTGACAGTCTTCAAACCCCGGGCGTCGGTGAAGGTCTTCTCGCGTCCGTCCTTGGCCATCGTGTACTCGGTGCGCCCGTTGACATCGCGGCGCAGCACGGACGCCTCGCTGTCGTACCAGCGCTCAATCACCTTTCCGCCGGCCAAGGTGGTGCGGGTGTAGTACTCCTTGCGGTTTTTGTCGTAGTCGTACTCGTACTCGGTCGTAGTGGCGTCAGTGTGAGTGACCACCGCAACCCGGGCGTTTTTGTAGTCAATGCGCTCGCTTTGCCCGAGCGGGTCGGTGCGCTGGACCATCACCGTGCGGGCACTATTCAGGGACAGATTCGCGCTGGGGCTGCCGCTGCTGACCGAGTGGGTGACGGTCCCGCCTTGTTCATCCAGCGTGATCACCTCATAGCTGTAACGCCAGCGTTCACCGCGCACGTCAATCACTTCAGTGACAAGCCCCTCATCGTAACGGTACTGCACCCGCCGGGCCTCGGCCGGGTCTGCGGCGTCTCTGACCTCAGTGATGTGCCCGTCACCATCGTGCCCATACCACAGAATTTGCCGGCCGTTGTGGTCGAACACACCGCTTCGCTCGCCATCGCCGTTGTAGGTCAGGCGCACTTCGATGTCATTACGATCGCCGTAGCGGGTGACCTTGCCCTCGGCGTTGTACTCAATCCAGTTGCCCTTGCGGTCCTCCCAGCGGTAGCCGCCGCCCTCCAATACGGCAATCGAGTAGCGCTCGTTGTAGACGAAGCGACTGGCATCGGCGGTGGGTTTATACACGTCGCCGTTTCGGGTAAACCGGGCGATTGTCGCCGTGCCGTTGCCGCTACCGAGGGTATCGTGCTCTATCTCCAGGTCCGACCAGGCGCTGTTGAAATACCAGCGTCCGTTGTACCAGGTGCGCTCAACCTTCACTTCGCCCCCGGGCACCTTGACCCGAAACTCCTCGACCGTGGTGTGATAGCGCCCGCTAGGAAGCTCCACCGACGCCCGGGCCGGAGCGCCGAGCAGCCACAGCACCAGGCCCAGCATCAGTCCGATGCACCAAATTCCTCTTAGCCTGTGGGTTGTACGCACGGTCATAATCAGCGTTTTCCTTTATTTCGGGTTAGGCGAAGGGCAAACGCCCTCCCCCGAGTTGTTGCTTTTCCAACAGGGACTCAGCCCGAGCCGGCCCCCTGCTTGAGGGCCTCGCACACGGGACACTCCGGCGGCTTGGGGATGCACTGGGCGCCCGGGATGGAGCTGTAGCCGCTCCCGCCGCCGCTCCAGCTTCCGCCGTAGCTGCCACCGCCGCTGCCACCGCCGAAGTAGGTCACCGGATCGCTCGCGACCGTGCCGCCACTGCCGTTGCTGCAGCTGCTGTCGATCGGCGTGGTCCAGCTGTGACCCGAAGCGCCGCGGGTGGTGCTGCCGTTGGAGCAGTCGTATTCGTACGTCACCTTCATGCTCTGCAGGTAGCTGCCGCAGCCGCCCCCCGAGCCGCTGCCGTCAGGCTCAAGCGGCGCCACCGCCACGACCCGGTAGGGAATGACGAGGCTCTGCTTGGCCTCCAGCTGCGCGGGCAGCCCTTGCTGGAATTCGTACCGGAAATAGGCGTCCTCGCCGGGCAGCTCGAAGGTGAGATTGTCGGCCCGGATTAGCCCGTAGTTGGTCAGCCGCAACTCCCCGTGGAACACATCCCCGGGGGCCATCGCCGGCAGGCTTGTGCTCGAGGGCTCCACTACCACCACCGCCGCCGGCACGTCCGTCTCGTAGGTCGCCTGCAGGCTCACCTCATAGCTATCCTCCAGAGTGATCTCGGTGACTGACCACTCCACCGTCACCAGGTTGTAGTCGAGAAAGACCGCTTCGCTGGTGGTAATGCCCGGCTTGATACTAAAGCGCCCCAGGGTGTCCTGGTGGTTCGAGGCGCTCGCCCGGAAACGGTAGCGCCCCGCCGGCAAGCCTTCGAACAGTGCCTCGCCATAGGCGTCGGTGCTCAGCGTGCGCTCTACCGACAGCACCTCTTCGTTTTGCACGTGGATGCGTGCCCCCGAAAGCCCCGCAATGGGCTTGCCGCTCTCATCGAGCGTGGCGGTGTAGATGTCCGAGGCCTTGAAAAGAACGTTGCCTTTACCCGAGCGGGTCACGGCCACAAACAGGTTGATCTCCCTGACCGGGTGGTTGCTTGCACTCACCCGCAGCACAAACGGGTAGATCCCCTCGGCGACCGCACCGTCCGGTGCCGCCGTGAAGCTCACCTGACGCTTCTCGCCCACCGCAAGACTCCCCTGCGCGCCCGGGCTGCTCAGGTAAATCCACCCCGGCGCCTCGGTGCCGTCGGATCCGAGCAGGCTTACCGTCACGTCATTGAGCGGCGCCAACCCCCGGTTCTCCAGGGTGAGCGCTTCGCTGACGCTGCCCTCCAGGCTGACTCCGGTTTCGATGTAGTGGGGGCTTGCGTAAAGCGCCGGGCGCGCCTCGGACAGCTCGTAGTGGACCCGCACCTCCCCGTGCACCCGCTCGTCGCTGACCAGCTTCAGCACCAGGGTGCCGCTGGGCTCGGCCGCGGAGGCTCCGACGATTGAAAACGGCAGCCGCGTGCTGCGCTGCGGCCCCAGCGTGAGCGGCTCGGGCAGCCTTACGCTGAGCGCTTCGGCCAGGATCCCCGTGGGCTGCTCCGTCGCCTCATAGATCAGCCGCAGGTTGGTCGCCGTTGTGCCCTCACCGCTTGTCACCCGAAGCGCGTCGAACGTCTCCTCGACGTTGTAGGCCAGGCGCAGCTTGAACACGTCCGGGTTTATCGTCAGCTTGCGCAGCGTGAACGAGCCCTGCCCCGGACGTGAAAGCACCTGCGGGTGGATGGCGGAGATGCTGAACACCCCCGACTCCCCCGCCAGCGGCGTGAATGTGTACCGGTAGCGGCCCGCCTCATCGGTAAAGACCTCGGTTTGGCGCTCAAAACCCTTCACCGCGATGACCAGCTTCACCGGCACGCCCGACAGCGCCTCGCCACCGTCCCGGGCCAGCGCCCGGCCTTCGATGACAATCGGCTCATCGCCCCAGGAGTCGCTCGGCGATACCGTATCCACCGTCGCCGCATAGGCCGTATCCGCCAGCACCGCCTCGCGGCCGCTTCGCAGCCCTTCGATGGCCACGTGATCCGAGCGCCCCAGGTGGTAGTGCAGCCGCTCGATAGCCAGCTCCACGCTCACCGCATCCGGCGCGCCCGAGGGGATCGGCAAGTCCAGCCAGGCCGAGGTGAAGGCTTCGCCCGGCGGCACCCGGGCAATGCTGGTGCGGTTGGCAAGCGTAATCACCCCCTCGCCAAGGGCCTGCTTGAACGGCACGCTCGACAGCACATTGCCGTCCCCATCGAGAAGGTGCACCCGGATCTCATCGGAGGCCGATCGCCCACTGTCCCGCGCGGTAACGATTTCGGTGGCCACCGCGCTGGTGTTCTCCAGTGTAAAACGCACCTGCCCCGCCGTCCCGCGGGTCAGCTCCCGGGTCTGCACACCCAGCACCAGGGCGCTGTCGCCCACCGTCCGCTCTTCGTGGCGCACGATCTCCGATCGCTCGCCGGTGGGCGCATCGAACACCACCCGGCTTGTCAGGGTGACCACCCCGGGCAGATCGGCAAAGCCACCGACCACCACCGGCGCCCGGGCACTGGCGCCCGGCGCGAGCTCAAGCGGGGCCGAGTGGTGCGTTCGCCCGCCGAGCGTCGCCTGCACGTCGATGCCGCTGAGCGCCTCGGTGCCGCTGTGGGTGACGGTATAGTCGAGCTGATTAAAAATCCCCCGCTTCAGCGGGGCGCTCTGCGGCAAAGCGGCCTCAATCGCCGGCAGGGTGACGCTGCGCCCCACGCTGTGCTTGCCATTGAGGTCCACCGCCGTGACCGTGTAGCGGCGCTCGCCGCCGGTGTAGCCGCTGTCGGTAAAGTGCATATCGCTGAGCAGCGCCTCATTGACCGGCTCGGTACCATCGTCGAGCACGAGATTGTAGCCGGCAATGTTCTGCCCGCCATGGCTCCAGCGCACCACCGGATAGGCCTCGCCGTCCAGGCTCACCTCGAGGCTGGCCACCGGTAGTAGATCAACATTGAGGTAGACCGAATCACTCGGGGCCGATTCGTTGCCTGCGTTGTCCACGGCCGTGACCGCGTAGGTCGGCTCGTTCTCATCGGGACGGGTATCGATAAACCCAAGCCGCCCCTGGTCGTTGGCGACGATGTGACTTTGCACCGGACTCAGGCCGCTCAGATCACCCAAAGCCGTGCCGCCCGTTCGGTACAGGTTGTAGGTGACCGGCTCATCGAGCCCCTCCGGCGCCTGCCACAGCGCCTTCACCCCCGAACCCACCAGCTCGAGCGTGAGGTGTTGGGGGGCGGGCGGCGCCGTGCCATCGGCCTCGACGCTCACACTTTCACTCAGCGCGCTCAGCGCCTCCTGGCCGTTTTCCTGGCGCACGCTCGCCACCGCATAGCGGTAGGTGCCGTCACCGACGCTGTCGTTCCAGGGGGCCAACTCGCTGCGCTGGTAACGTGTGAGCTCCGCCTCCCCGGGCGCCTGGCGGTAAAGCAGGTATTCCCCGGCGCCATTCACCGGCTCCCAGTTCAGCTCCACTGCCCCGCCCGGCCTGGCCTCGGCGCTCAGGCCTGCCGGGGTCGCCAGCGGCGGCAATTCGCCCTGGTAGACTTGGAAGCGGTTGGCCGCCGTGATGCGATCGCTGCGGTTGCCAAGATCATCAACCGCTTCGAATACAAAACTCAGCGTCTCTACCCCAACCCCACCGGCATCGCCCGGCAGCGTGAACCGGCCCCGCCAGATCACCTCGCTAACCGCCGAGAGCTCAAGGGGCACCTCGGAGCGGCCCTCGCCCGAGAGCCGGTAGGCCAGCTGCGGGACGCTCCCCTGCCGGACCGGCTGGTCCAGTTCGATTTCGAAATGCACCTCCGACGGACTGGCCTCGTCGGCGCGGATCGGCGCCACCGGTTCGGTCACCAGCCGCACCACGCTCGGCCCGGCAGTGTCGATCGCCAGGGTGGCCCCACGCTCCACCTCCGTGCCCCGGTTTCCCGCGCGGTCCCGCGCAGAGAAAACCGCGTAGGCGGTACCTGATTTGGTCGTTTCGGTGATGTCGAACCGGCCCGTATAGGTGGTTTCGGAGGCTGGGCTGAGGTCTACCGTGATGGGTAGGCCCCCATCAGGACTAATGCTCAAAAACGGGGTCGTCATCAGCGGTTCGCTCACCTGCACCGAAACCGAGACCGGACCCGGCGCCATGCGGCCGCTCTCATCCACAGAGCCTTGAGGCGCGTAGTCGATCGCCTGCGCCTTCGGCGCAACGCTGTCGGCTACGGCACTGGCTTCATTGGAGGCCGCGCTCGCGGTGCCCAAAGCATTCACCGCCACGACACGGTAGTGATAAGAGCCGTCCGGCACCGGCAGGTCCGTGTAGCGGTTACCGGCAAGGGGGGCGGCGTTGACCTTCACCGCCTGGTCCGGGTCGGTGAACGCTGTGCCCGACCGGTAGATCTCATACCCCACAACCCGCTCATCGCTCAGCGGTCCCAGCTGAGGGCTATCTGCCCCTGCTCCCGACTTTCGGCCAGCAGCCGGCCGGGCGCTTCGGGGATGCGCGCATCCAGCGTCACCGAGGCGGTCCCGCTCTGGGGACCGAGACCGCCGCGGTTACGCGCGGCAGCGCTTAGGCGGTTTATACCTTCTTCGAGACGGAATCCGATTTGAAAATCCCCCTCGAGACCCGCCTGGCCGATCGCCGCTTGCGTGCCGTTTCGGTATAGCACCACTTCGCTTCCCGGCTCTGCAACGCCCGCCGCAACCTGCGCCGGCTCGTTGGTCGTCGTACCGTCCGTCGGCGCACTCAGCACCGGCGCAAATGGCGGCGCCAGCGCTATCGTCACCTCTCGCACGACCGCCGTCTCATTCTCCAGTGTGTCGAAGGCGACCACCTCTAGCACTTGGGGCCCGTCCGCCACCTCAAGCAGATCGAGCCCGAAGCCGTACCCGTCCGAGGCATTAGTGTCGATCGCAAGGACCTCTCCCCCCAGCCGGAACTCCACCCGCCCGACACCTCGCGGGTCACGGGCGCTGATGCTAATGGCGCCCGAGCGGGTGATCGTCGCGCCCTCGGCCAGCGCCGCACCGTCAAAGGCCAGTCCGGTCAGCTCCGGACCGTCCCGATCCGGATGCGGAGTCTCCGCCACGGCGTTGACCGATGAGGCCTCACCGCCGGAGACATTTATCGTCGTGACAGCAAAATAGTAGGTGACATCATCAAGCAGCCCGGCCACCCGGGCCTGCGAGCGGGTGCCGTCGACCACCAACTCGGGCGCCATCCCCTGCACCGTGCTGAAGGCTTCACCGGCCACATAAATGGCGTAGTGCTCGACGTATTCGCCCGGGCTGACCGGCTGCCAGCTCAGATCGACCATCCCGCTGAGCGCCTCGGTGCTCAGACCCTCCGGGTTGGGCAACAGAGTGGCACCGGTCACCTCGACACCCGGGCTTTCGTTGCCCGTGGTATCGACCGCCCTCAGGGCGAGCCGATAACCGCTGTCCGGCTGAAGGCCGGATAGGGTATAACTGAAGGCATCCGCCGCGATGTCGGCCACCAATACCCCCTCGGCATAGAGTCGGTAACCGGCCAAATCTCCGGCAGTATCGGGCGAAGGTGTCCAGCTAAGCTCCAGACGCTCGGCATAAGATTGCGCCTCGAGCGCCGCGGCATCCTCCGGCGCCTGCTCATCGCTCGGCGTGATGTTCACCGCGGTGACGGCAATAAGCGCGTTGTCGGTTCGATCCACCGCCACCACCGCGAAGTAGTACTGTTGGCCCCGCTCCAGGCCCGTGACCCGGTAGCGCTTCGTCCCTGCCTCCACACGGGCAATCAGCGCCCCCTCGGCGACCGTATCAAAGGCATTGGCGCCTTGGTATATGCGGTACTCGGCAATATCGTCGCCTTCGAGTCGCTCGTCGTAACCGGACCACTCCAGATCAACGCCGGTGCCGTCGCCGACGTTAACGGCCCGGGGGCTCACAGGCCCCGGCGCATCATTATCGTAACGGACGGTGCGCACCACCGGCTCGCTCTCGTTGCCGGCCCGGTCCCGGGCAGTAAAGCTCAGTGCGTTGTCGCCCTCCGTGAGCGCCACCTCCACGCTCCAGCTTGTCGCCGAATCGTTGGCCACCGACTCGGCACCGTTCAGCCAAATCCCGCTATAGGCCACCTTGGTGCCCGATACCGTAAAGCTCGAAAGTGTGGTCACCTCGGCAAGGGCGGCCAACTGCGGGGCCGGCGGCGGCTCGGTGTCCAGGGTAAAGGTGGATTGCGCTGTCGTTTGCAGGCCGGCAACGTCGGCCAGTACCACCTCGATGCGGTAGGCCCCATCCAATAGCGAAAGCGTCGGCGAGAAGGTGAGCGCCGCTCCCTCATCGCTCCAGCCCCCGCCAACGGCGCTGCCGTCGCGACTGACCGAGAGCGTTGAGCCCGGCAGGTCGATTCCGCTCCCGCTCTCCGTGTAAGGAACCCGAATTGCCGGCACCGCCGCCAAAAACGTTCCATCGGCCGGCTCTATCGCCGCCAGCAACGGGGCGGTGCGGTCCACCACAAACCGTAACGTAACCGGCGCCGACAGGTTGCCCGCCCCATCGCGGGCCTGAACCGAAAGCTCAGACTCGCCCTCCGGCAGCGAAACGTCCGCACTCCACAGCCCGCTGCCAATGCCGAGCACCGGCTCGCCGTCGATCACGATCGCCGCATCCGCCTCGCGTTCACCACGCACGCTGATACGCTGCGATGAGACGTAGTTAAGCCTATCGGTCTCGAAGTTTGTGATCCGCGGCGCCGCCGGCGCCACCGTATCCACCGTGAATGAACCCCGGTACACATCATCCGGGTCTTCCCCGTAAATCCCGTCCCGGTCCTGATCTATCCCAAGCCCATTGGCACCGCTCAACTGCGGCCCTACCGCAACCTTATAAAGCCCGTCGCTGAGCGCCGTGGCAAACGACACGCCGTAGGTGATGCCGTCAATGCGCTCTATAGTCGCACCAACCGCCGAGCCATCGGGGCCGACCACACCAACATCCGAGCTATCGAATGAGGCCGGCTCGATTTCGATATTGAAGTACAGCTCAACCCGCGGGGTGCTTGAGCCAACCGGGCCGCTGGGCTCGGAGCGAATCACAAAGGGCGGATCGCTTTTCTTTTCAAAATATTTTGTTCCTTCTTGGCCGGCCTCACCGGAATAACCGCTGCCGCCCAGCGCACGCACCTTCCCTGCCAGGTCAAATCCGCTCGCATCGGCGTAGTACACCGCCACCCGGCCGCCACCGCCGCCGCCGGAGCTGTACTTCCCCCCCTGGCCGCCATCGGCCCGTATCTGACCGGCGCCCCGCAGCACCCCGACATCCAGCCAGATAGAGCCCCCCGCGCCGCCGCCGGTGTAGCTAACGTTCGAACCGCCGTTGGCCCGGATTCGCCCCTCCAGCACCAGCTCGTCCGCCGTCAGCTTCACCGCGCCGCCGCCGCGCGAGGTGCTGCTGCCGGTACCGCCCGTGCCGGTCTCTACCGGCTGGCGGTAGTCCCCGTAGGTCGGATTCGAGACGCCTCCGTTGCCGCCGCCACGGCCGCCGTGGCTGCCCCCCGAGCGCCCCGTCGTCGCACTGTCCGGACCCCGGCCCAAACCGTTGAGGTCTATTGAAGAGGCCGCATCCACCCTGATCTGCTTCGCCGTCAGCGTCACTCCCTGGCCGGGCGTCGCCGCTGTCACCCGCCCGCCATTGACCACCGACAGCTCCGCCCATTGATGGGGCGCGCCATCCACGGCGTAGCTCCAGCCATCCACCACCAGCGTGCCATCCGAGAGGCTCAGCGTGCCGCCGTGCTGCTCGATCCGGCCCCCCTCGCCGCTCACCCCCGAGACCACCGTCTCGGCGCTGAGCGCCACCCGGGCGTTGATGACCGTGATCTGCGTTTGCGGATAGTTGCCGCCGAATTCCGTGGCCGCCGTGTTGGTGCCGCCGTTGATCAGCCGCACTTCACCTTCGGCCGCGGCCTTGTCTTTCAGGTAGACCGTCCCGGCACCGCCGGACTGGCCGGAAGAACCGCTGCCGCCCAGCGCACGCACCTTCCCTGCCAGGTCAAATCCGCTCGCATCGGCGTAGTACACCGCCACCCGGCCGCCACCGCCGCCGCCGGAGCTGTACTTCCCCCCCTGGCCGCCATCGGCCCGTATCTGACCGGCGCCCCGCAGCACCCCGACATCCAGCCAGATAGAGCCCCCCGCGCCGCCGCCGGTGTAGCTAACGTTCGAACCGCCGTTGGCCCGGATTCGCCCCTCCAGCACCAGCTCGTCCGCCGTCAGCTTCACCGCGCCGCCGCCGCGCGAGGTGCTGCTGCCGGTACCGCCCGTGCCGGTCTCTACCGGCTGGCGGTAGTCCCCGTAGGTCGGATTCGAGACGCCTCCGTTGCCGCCGCCACGGCCGCCGTGGCTGCCCCCCGAGCGCCCCGTCGTCGCACTGTCCGGACCCCGGCCCAAACCGTTGAGGTCTATTGAAGAGGCCGCATCCACCCTGATCTGCTTCGCCGTCAGCGTCACTCCCTGGCCGGGCGTCGCCGCTGTCACCCGCCCGCCATTGACCACCGACAGCTCCGCCCATTGATGGGGCGCGCCATCCACGGCGTAGCTCCAGCCATCCACCACCAGCGTGCCATCCGAGAGGCTCAGCGTGCCGCCGTGCTGCTCGATCCGGCCCCCCTCGCCGCTCACCCCCGAGACCACCGTCTCGGCGCTGAGCGCCACCCGGGCGTTGATGACCGTGATCTGCGTTTGCGGATAGTTGCCGCCGAATTCCGTGGCCGCCGTGTTGGTGCCGCCGTTGATCAGCCGCACTTCACCTTCGGCCGCGGCCTTGTCTTTCAGGTAGACCGTCCCGGCACCGCCGGACTGGCCGGAAGAACCGCTGCCGCCCAGCGCACGCACCTTCCCTGCCAGGTCAAATCCGCTCGCATCGGCGTAGTACACCGCCACCCGGCCGCCACCGCCGCCGCCGGAGCTGTACTTCCCCCCCTGGCCGCCATCGGCCCGTATCTGACCGGCGCCCCGCAGCACCCCGACATCCAGCCAGATAGAGCCCCCCGCGCCGCCGCCGGTGTAGCTAACGTTCGAACCGCCGTTGGCCCGGATTTGCCCCTCCAGCACCAGCTCGTCCGCCGTCAGCTTCACCGCGCCGCCGCCGCGCGAGGTGCTGCTGCCGGTACCGCCCGTGCCGGTCTCTATCGGCTGGCGGTAGTCCCCGTAGGTCGGATTCGAGACGCCTCCGTTGCCGCCGCCACGGCCGCCACGGCCGCCGTGGCTGCCCCCCGAGCGCCCCGTCGTCGCACTGTCCGGACCCCGGCCCAAACCGTTGAGGTCTATTGAAGAGGCCGCATCCACCCTGATCTGCTTCGCCGTCAGCGTCACTCCCTGGCCGGGCGTCGCCGCTGTCACCCGCCCGCCATTGACCACCGACAGCTCCGTCCATTGATGGGGCGCGCCATCCACGGCGTAGCTCCAGCCATCCACCACCAGCGTGCCATCCGAGAGGCTCAGCGTGCCGCCGTGCTGCTCGATCCGGCCCCCCTCGCCGCTCACCCCCGAGACCACCGTCTCGGCGCTGAGCGCCACCCGGGCGTTGATGACCGTGATCTGCGTTTGCGGATAGTTGCCGCCGAATTCCGTGGCCGCCGTGTTGGTGCCGCCGTTGATCAGCCGCACTTCACCTTCGGCCGCGGCCTTGTCTTTCAGGTAGACCGTCCCGGCACCGCCGGACTGGCCGGAAGAACCGCTGCCGCCCAGCGCACGCACCTTCCCTGCCAGGTCAAATCCGCTCGCATCGGCGTAGTACACCGCCACCCGGCCGCCACCGCCGCCGCCGGAGCTGTACTTCCCCCCCTGGCCGCCATCGGCCCGTATCTGGCCGGCGCCCCGCAGCACCCCGACATCCAGCCAGATAGAGCCCCCCGCGCCGCCGCCGGTGTAGCTAACGTTCGAACCGCCGTTGGCCCGGATTCGCCCCTCCAGCACCAGCTCGTCCGCCGTCAGCTTCACCGCGCCGCCGCCGCGCGAGGTGCTGCTGCCGGTACCGCCCGTGCCGGTCTCTACCGGCTGGCGGTAGTCCCCGTAGGTCGGATTCGAGACGCCTCCGTTGCCGCCGCCACGGCCGCCGTGGCTGCCCCCCGAGCGCCCCGTCGTCGCACTGTCCGGACCCCGGCCCAAACCGTTGAGGTCTATTGAAGAGGCCGCATCCACCCTGATCTGCTTCGCCGTCAGCGTCACTCCCTGGCCGGGCGTCGCCGCTGTCACCCGCCCGCCATTGACCACCGACAGCTCCGTCCATTGATGGGGCGCGCCATCCACGGCGTAGCTCCAGCCATCCACCACCAGCGTGCCATCCGAGAGGCTCAGCGTGCCGCCGTGCTGCTCGATCCGGCCCCCCTCGCCGCTCACCCCCGAGACCACCGTCTCGGCGCTGAGCGCCACCCGGGCGTTGATGACCGTGATCTGCGTTTGCGGATAGTTGCCGCCGAATTCCGTGGCCGCCGTGTTGGTGCCGCCGTTGATCAGCCGCACTTCACCTTCGGCCGCGGCCTTGTCTTTCAGGTAGACCGTCCCGGCACCGCCGGACTGGCCGGAAGAATCGCTGCCGCCCAGCGCACGCACCTTCCCTGCCAGGTCAAATCCGCTCGCATCGGCGTAGTACACCGCCACCCGGCCGCCGCCTCCGCCCCCGGAGTGGTACCTACCCCCGTGGCCGCCATCGGCCCGTATCTGGCCGGCGCCCCGCAGCACCCCGACATCCAGCCAGATAGAGCCCCCCGCGCCACCGCCGGTGTAGCTAACGTTCGAACCGCCGTTGGCCCGGATTTGCCCCTCCAGCACCAGCTCGTCCGCCGTCAGCTTCACCGCGCCGCCGCCGCGCGAGGTGCTGTTGCCGGTACCGCCCGTGCCGGTCTCTATCGGCTGGCGGTAGTCCCCGTAGGTCGGATTCGAGACGCCTCCGCTGCCGCTGCCACCACGGCCGCCGTGGCTGCCCCCCGAGCGCCCCGTCGTCGCACTGTCCGGACCCCGGCCCAAACCGTTGAGGTCTATTGAAGAGGCCGCATCCACCCTGATCTGCTTCGCCGTCAGCGTCACTCCCTGGCCGGGCGTCGCCGCTGTCACCCGCCCGCCATTGACCACCGACAGCTCCGTCCATTGATGGGGCGCGCCATCCACGGCGTAGCTCCAGCCATCCACCACCAGCGTGCCATCCGAGAGGCTCAGCGTGCCGCCGTGCTGCTCGATCCGGCCCCCCTCGCCGCTCACCCCCGAGACCACCGTCTCGGCGCTGAGCGCCACCCGGGCGTTGATGACCGTGATCTGCGTTTGCGGATAGTTGCCGCCGAATTCCGTGGCCGCCGTGTTGGTGCCGCCGTTGATCAGCCGCACTTCACCTTCGGCCGCGGCCTTGTCTTTCAGGTAGACCGTCCCGGCACCGCCGGACTGGCCGGAAGAATCGCTGCCGCCCAGCGCACGCACCTTCCCTGCCAGGTCAAATCCGCTCGCATCGGCGTAGTACACCGCCACCCGGCCGCCGCCTCCGCCCCCGGAGTGGTACCTACCCCCGTGGCCGCCATCGGCCCGTATCTGGCCGGCGCCCCGCAGCACCCCGACATCCAGCCAGATAGAGCCCCCCGCGCCACCGCCGGTGTAGCTAACGTTCGAACCGCCGTTGGCCCGGATTTGCCCCTCCAGCACCAGCTCGTCCGCCGTCAGCTTCACCGCGCCGCCGCCGCGCGAGGTGCTGTTGCCGGTACCGCCCGTGCCGGTCTCTATCGGCTGGCGGTAGTCCCCGTAGGTCGGATTCGAGACGCCTCCGCTGCCGCTGCCACCACGGCCGCCGTGGCTGCCCCCCGAGCGCCCCGTCGTCGCACTGTCCGGACCCCGGCCCAAACCGTTGAGGTCTATTGAAGAGGCCGAACTTACCTCAATCAGGTCTGCTTGAATTGAGACGAAGTGGTCATCGCCAATAGGATGATTGATGACGGCACCATCGAGGAGCCGAAGCGAGGTAAATGTATGTGCACCGGAAATAGTGACCGTCGCGCCGCTGATCACGACGTCCTGACCATCGTAGGAGATATCGTCCGAGGCGATAGAGATCGGGGTGGTTATAGTAACTTCCCGGGCATGAGAAGCTTGGAGGGGAAGGGTCAGCAGTATAGCTAACCCAACGGAAGCCACCACCACGCGGCTCAGCACCTTTGAAATTCCATCGGGTTGCATTCCGGACCTTCTCCCTAGTAAGGCTCAATCCGTGACGGCAAGTTACTCTAGCCGTTCCCAGGCTTTCGGACGTTCAGGAACGACTTGGCGTATCCATCTGAACTTCGATACCGCCAAAGCTTCGGAAAAATAGATGTGAATTGATGTCTTTCTTTGTTCGGCTGCCCGTGAGAATGCGGGTGGCAATATAGTGGGACGCATTACGCATTAGAACGTCTCTCTGCGTGTCTACCAACCACCACGCACCATCAAGATAGAACTCTGTCCAGTTGTGATAGGCAGCTGGCGACAGAACCGAATTGTGTTGCGCAACAAAGCCTGCCATTGTCCGCACCGGGAAGCCCTGTGCCCGACCCAAAGCCGTCGTCAAGTAGGCGTATTCGGTGCAGTCTCCCCGCCCTTCATGGAAAGCATACAGCGCCCCTTGATCGTTATTAACATAACCGGCATAGCTCATATGTTCTTTTACCCACCGATGCATCTTTTCTATGCTAGAGCGAGGCCCGTCCGATCGAAGTTCGGTCGCTAGGCTGACTATCTGTTTGTCATCCGCTTCTATATACGGTTCCGCCTTGGTAAACCGATCTTTGGATCCAGATCCAAGCTCCGTCCGGTTGGGTTTATTCGCCATGGCGAGTTTCGCCTCAATAGCTATGACTTTGGTTGCATGCGGCGGTAGTCGAGTGAAAGAAAAATGCATACGCTCGTTGCCGAGCTCGTCACCCTTCATTTCGAAGGGATGCGATGCAGTCACTGCCAATCGTCTTTGAGTAGAAGTCTTTGACAAAGGAGCAAAAACAATAAATCCGGCATCTTTAACTACTCAAGAAGTTGGGTTTTCTACAGTGAATACATAGCGAACCATGCGTTCGATCGGATACTTGGCCGGAAGCGGCTCTGGGCTTCGGAAAAAAGAAACCGCGGCCAAGCTTGCGAGCAAAGCTGTTGTTAGTATTACCCCCTGTGTTTTTTTGTTTTTTCTCATGAGGCGCCATTACAGCTAACAGTCACCGAAGGCCCCCGGCGAACCTTTGCCAGTAGTGCTTCACGTTTACGCAAGTACCGGCGATACCCTTCAAAGCCACCGACAAGGAAAAAGTCCAAAATCAGTTCACGAGCTTCGAGTTCCGACTGCAGTTTCTCGCGCTCGCCCCCATCCCGGGTTACTAGCAAGTACGGAATACGGGCGGTTTTGCGGCCTTCGTGTTCTCGTTTTGCAACTTGGAAAGAGACGATCTTCTTGGTTGGGAATAACTCGTGAAGGGTTTCCAGATTATTCAGAAGGGGACCTGCAACTACAACAAACTCCCTGGAAGACAAAGAGGAAACCAAATCCCGGGGAGAAAGCGGTCGAAGAAATTTGTAATCACGTTTTCCTGTACTTTTTCCTGCCCAAGAATGAACCCCTCCATTTAAAACCAAAATGTTTCTATTTCCGGCTTTTCGGATGTCGACGCACCTCTTTACGAGATCGTCTCGCCGCATTTCGCTACCAACGAGAATGACTGGTCTGTTGCGCAAGAATGCCTTTGCTTTTACTGCGTATAGAGGAATATTCAAGGAGTCAGCTATGTGAAATCTTTCGAATTCTTTCGGTTCGCGCACATCCACGATGTAAGCGTTTCCGCTCCTAACAAGCCGACGGATTTGGCTGAAGGTTTTCAAGCACCCCTTTTGATCCGCATAGGACTTTGCGGAACGGCGGGTTCCTTTTGGGTTGATCGCGTGCGGTGATTTTATTTCGAAGCTCTCGGCGCAAGAGAGAGCTGAACCGACAGACGATTTTTCTAGATCGGATGGACCGGCCCACGAGGGGCCATGCGACAGGAAAAAAGCTCCGAACAAAATCGCTTTGAACGAGCATCTACCTAAGAGGTCTGCGCCGCAATATGCTCCAACTCCTAGGGCGCGAGAAATGCCTACCTTGACGATGGCTGCCTTCCCTTGAGCACCAAGCTAGCGCTCGTATTACCTGTTGATGGCCTTCCTTTTGTCCGGCTATTAGCCCATATCGGAAGTTAGTCGTCAAGTGCCCAATTCCCCCGGCCGCCGCGAAGCCGAACTGATTTTTTAGGGCATGGGATTCATAGGCGGTGGGATATCGACCTTCAAACTAACTTCAGCAACGCGGCACTGCGGTCTCCAGCAGGCGACGAACATCCTCCATGCCGCTCATCAGATGCTGTTCGATTTCCGCCATGGTGATCTCGCCCTCTCCGCGTCCTGCGGCCATGTTGGCCACCACCGCGACGGAGGCGTAACAAAGCTCCAGTTCCCGGGCGAGCGCCGCTTCGGGCATGCCGGTCATACCCACCATGTCGCAGCCATCGCGCTCCAGACGGTCGATTTCGGCGGTCGTCTCCAGGCGCGGCCCCTGGGTGGCGCCGTAGGTGCCCTCCCCGGCCGCATCGAGTCCGGCATCCTTTGCGGCCTCGGAAAGGAGCTGCCGTAATTCATCGCAGTACGGAGAAGTGAAATCGATATGGGTGACGTGCGTGAGACCTTCTTCGAAATAGGTATTTACCCGTGACCAGGTGTAATCGATGATCTGATCCGGAAAGGCCAGCCGCCCGGGTGTCAGATCGGCGCGGATCCCACCAACGGCATTCACTGCAATCACCTTTTCGGCCCCGTTTTCCTTAAGCGCCCACAGGTTGGCCCGGTAGTTGATCTTGTGGGGCGGGATGGTGTGACCGGAGCCGTGCCGCGGCAGAAACATGACTTCGTTGCCGCACAGCTCGCCATGGACCAGCGGGCCCGACGGTTCGCCGTAAGGGGTGTGACTGACCTCGCGTTGGATGATTTCCAGCCCTTTCAGGGATGTGAGGCCGGTGCCGCCGATAATCGCCAGTTTTGCCACTTAAGCCTCCCGATTCCTGAAAAACCGTAATTTGCGCGGTTGAAGACTTCCGTCAACATGGCGGCCCTGCATGCCTGAGTTCATAGATGATCCCGTGAGTCGTTTCAGTCCTTTACTGCGAAAATTCCCGGGGCGTTTCGCAGATAGGTCTTGTAATCCATGCCATAACCAAAAACATAGCGGTCTTCGACTTCGAGACCAATGAAATCGGCCACCAGGCCATTCTTTCGCTCGTGGCGCTTCTCGACCAGCACGGCGCTGTAGACCTCATCCGCCCCTGCCTGCCGACACTCCTCGAGAATGGCCGCCAGCGTAATCCCTTCATCAAGGATATCGTCGACCACCAGTACGACCCGTCCGGAAAGCGGCGTGGCCGGGCGCACAATCCAATCCAGCCCCGCTCCGGTGGTATTACCCCGATAGCGGGTGGCATGGACATAGTCGATGTGCAGCGGGAAATCGAGTCGTGGCAGCAGGTTGCCGGTCGGTATCAACGCGCCGGTCAGTACGCAAAGAATCAGTGGATTGCGGTCCTGCAAACGCTCGGTGATTTCGCCCGCCATACGATCGACGGCCGCTTCCACCTCTTCGAGGCTATAGAGCTGATCGGCTTCGCGGTAGACGCGTTCCGCTTCTGCTGGAGTTACCGACATAGGCAGCGATGGATCTCAATGGGCCAACGGGTCTTTAGAGGGCGGCCAGGTGTTCCCGATGATGGCAATCGTGGCGCGAAAGAGCATCGGGCCAGCCCGCAAACGGCGAGTATATGCCGCGACGGATTCAAAGCCAACGGTGCTCGCGCCCTCCTCGAGGCATTTCATTGCGAGCTGAAGCGTGTCTCCGCGGTTTATGCCCGCTCCAGGCCCGACCGCCGTTCCACCCCCGTATCTGCGCTCTCCCCACCCCGAAATACCAACCCCTCCGGCACATGCACGGTAGAGGTCGGGAATGCGATCTCGGCACCGTGGGACTCAATGATGGCCACAACCTTGAGGAGGACGTCCTGTTTCACCTCGTGGTACTTCACCCATTGCGTGGTTTTGGTGAAGGTGTAGATAAAGAAGTCCAGGGAAGAGGGCGCAAACCCGTTGAAATTGACGATGAGCGTCTGTTCAGGGTCGATTTCGGGGTGTTGGCGCAGCATGCGTTTGACGTCCGCAACTACCGCTTCCATCTTGTCGGCATCGTCATAGCGAATGCCGATGGTCTCGAAGATGCGGCGGTTGTGCATCCGCGAGGGATTTTCCACCGCGATATTGGAGAACGTTGAGTTGGGCACATAGAGTGGACGCTTATCGAAGGTGCGAATCACGGTGAGCCGCCAGCCGATGCGTTCCACGGTCCCCTCGATATCCCGATCCGGAGAACGAACCCAGTCGCCGACCGCAAACGGCCGATCCAGATAGAGCATGAGACCGCCGAAGAAATTGGCCAGCATATCCTTGGCGGCGAAGCCGACGGCGATACCACCGACACCCCCAAACGCCAGCACGCCCGAGATGGAAAAACCCAGCGTCTGAAGGGCCATCAGCGCACCGGTAATGACCACTGAGATCCGCAGCAGCTTGCCGATGGCTTCGACGGTCGTCGGGTCGTACTCGTCGCCCTTCCAGCGCAGGACATTCGCCTCCATGGCCTGGATGAAGCGAATCAGGGCCCATGCGATGATGGATATGATCCCCACCGCCCGTAGCGGTGCTACCGCTTCGAAGATCACCGCACCGGTATGCTGCCCCACGATTTCGGCCGCAAAACTGATCCCCGTCAGCCAAATGAGGGCCGTCAGCGGTCGTCCCACCGCGAACAGCAGGGCGTCGTCCCAGAGAGTCGGCGTCTTCTCGATGCGGGGCCGAAGGCGCTCCAGAAGCCGCTTCTGCAGGAAGTCCGCCAACAGGGCGACGAACACCACCAGAAACACCTGGCCGGCCAGAAAGAGGGTGATATTGTCTCTTTCGAGTTCGCTCAGCAGTTGCTCGACTTCCATCATCAGATATCCAGTTCCAGACTGGGGTCGTCCTCAAGCGCATGGAGCGCGTCGGCGGCACGTCGCCAGTGGGGGTCACGATGCAGTTCGCTTAGGGTCACCGGATGAAGACCATGCATTCGTGCCATCCGGGCATGGAGAACGGGGTCGTTGTCTCCTCCGAGGCCATCCAGGATTTGGGCCGCAGCGGTTGGATTGTTGCAGATAATCGCCATGTCGCAGCCGGCATCCAGTGCCGCTTTGGCGCGTTCCGGATACCCGCCCGCCACACTGGCTCCCTCCATGTTGAGGTCGTCACTGAACACTACCCCCTGGAATGCGAGCCGTTCGCGGAGGATATCCTTGAGCCAAAAGGGAGAAAAACCCGCCGGCTCCGGTCCAACCTGAGAATAGATTACATGCGCGGGCATCACGGCCGCCAATCCGTGGCGGATGAGGCGCTCGAATGGCAGAACATCCTCGGCGGAGATATCTGCGAAACGCCGTTCATCAACCGGCACCGATTCATGGGAATCCTCCACCACAGCCCCATGGCCGGGGAAGTGCTTACCGGTAGCCGCCATCCCCGCATCCCGCATCCCCAGGACATACGCGCCGGCGAGGTCAGCCACTATTTCGGGATCAGCATGAAAGGCACGATCACCGATTACGCCACTGACACCTCGATCCAGATCGAGCACCGGTGCGAAACTGAAATCGATTCCCACAGCCCTTAACTCTCGCGCCATTACCCAACCGACCGCCCGCGACAGCCGGCGTGCACGGGCAGGGTCACGCTCGTAGACTTTCCCCAGCCGGCGAGCGTTGGGAAGCCGCGTGAAGCCTGATCGGAAACGCTGTACCCGCCCGCCCTCATGGTCCACCGCAACCAGCAGGTGCGGTTCGCGTACGGCATGTATCTCGGCGACAAGCGCCCTGAGTTGGTCAACATCGTGGTAGTTGCGGCTGAACAGGATGACACCGCCCACCAGGGGATGACGCAGCATCTCGCGCTCGCCAGGCTCGAGCGCGGTACCGTTGAGGTCGACCATTACGGGGCCCAGAGACATCATCTTTCCCTCAAAAAGAAATCGGCCCGATTCTAAGCCATTGACGACGGATTTGCCGCAGCTTCCGGCAGCGTTGCCATCAGCGGACTTTGCTGGCGGTGGGAACGGCACACTGCCGCAGTCGGGGGCAAGCGGAAGAATGCCGCTTCCACGAGGATCGAGCGAGGGGGTGCCGGGCAGAATCAGAGACCATCCGGCCCCACACTACTCCCTGATAATGACCGTCGTACCGACTGGCACGCGTTCAAACAATTCGACCACCTCCCGGTTGCGCATCTTTACGCAACCATGTGACGAGGGCACGCCCATGGGATCGTCATCCGGGCAGCCGTGGATATAGACATATCGGCGCATGGTATCCACATCACCCAATCGGTTCCGGCCCGGCTCGGTCCCGGAAAGCCATAGGATCCGCGTCAGGATCCAGTCCCGTTGTGGAAATTGGCGGCGCAGTTCCGGGGAGTAAATTTCACCCGTCGGGCGGCGAGCCCGAAAGACGGTATTTTCGGGGCAACCGGCCCCGACCTTGGCGCGAATGATATGTCGCCCCCGCGGGGTACATTCGCTGCCGTTGCGTTCACCCGGCCCGTTCTTTGCGGTGCAGACCGCCACGTCCATTGCGATGCGCTCCCCCTCAAACAGGCGCAGGCGCTGCTCGCCGATGCTGACCTCAATATGGCTGTCGGTCACGTCCAATCCTTGTAGGGGTGTTTTACGAGGCAGACATTGTAATAGCGCTTATCGTGTGAGACCTCTTCGCCGGCCCAGGGCGGTACCTCAAAGCTCGCCTCCTCGGAAGGCAGTTCCACCTCGGCCACCACCAGCCCCTCATTGGCTCCCGCAAACACATCCACTTCCCAGAGCATCCCGGCAAAGGTGATGTGATGCCGGGTCTTCTCGATCAGCGGTTTCTCGCAGAGCTCATCGAGCAACTCCTCCGCCTCTTCCAGCGGGATCGCGTACTCGTATTCGCTGCGGGTGACTCCCAGCGTGGCGCTTTTGATATTCAGATTGGCCTTTTCGCCCTCGATGCGCACACGGACGGAGGCCCTCTCCGAACCCACCAGATAACCCTGCCGAAAGCGGGTCCCCGTGTCGGCCTGATTCCGCCAGCTGTCGTCCCGCACCCGGAATTTACGTTCTATTTCAGTCCCCATGGCATACTTTTCCGATAAGATCCCTAACAGGCGTTGACCCCCCCCTCTCCAGCGGGAGAGGTTCGGGGTGACGGGGTTCAACGCATGATAACTGCCTGATTTTCGTTCCCCCTCATCCTAGCCTCCTCCCTGAGGGAGAAGGGACAAACCCTTTTTCAACAGCCTGCCAAGCAACGATCCTACGCGGGCCGTCCGCGCCATGCACCTCCAGGCTTGCACTTGCGCGAAACAGAACCTATTTTCCCGTAGCTGCAACCGATTGGCCCGCCGACCGGTCTGGAGGTTGCACTGGTGGCCAGAGGCCTCCCGGCCCGGGAGCCTGTCCCGGGGCCTTTTGCGGCAATGAAACGAACGAGCGATGCGAGGGAGGAAAAAAATGCGAGCGATCCTCATGACGGAGCCAGGCGGCCCCGAAGTGTTGCAGCCGGGCGAAGTACCGGAACCCGAGCTTCTATCCGAACACGATATCCTCGTAAGGCTGAAGGCCGCCGGAGTCAATCCGATTGATACCAAGCTGCGGGGGCGCGGCACCTATTATCCCGACAATATGCCAGCCATTCTCGGTTGTGACGGCGCCGGCGTGGTGGAGGCCGCAGGGAGCGAAGTCACCCGTTTTCGGCTGGGCGATGAAGTCTATTTCTGCAACGGCGGCATCGGGGCCGATCCCGGCAATTACGCCGAATATGCCGTCATGAACGAGCGGGTGGCCGCGGTCAAGCCCGCCTCTCTGGATTTCGTCCAGGCCGCCGCCGTCCCCCTGGTCCTCATCACCGCCTGGGAATCGCTCCACGACCGGGCCCAGATCATTGATGGCCAGGATGTCCTCATTCATGCCGGCGCGGGCGGCGTCGGCCATATGGCCATTCAGCTCGCAAAAGCCGCTGGTTGCCGGGTCATCACCACCGTGGGTAATGCAGAAAAGGCAGAGTTCGCCAAACGGTTAGGCGCCGATGAAACGGTTCTCTACAAGGATCGGGATTTCGCCCAGGCCGTAATGGACTGGAGTGACGGAGAAGGCGTGGACGTTGCGTTCGACACGGTGGGCGGGGCCATTTTCGAACAGACCTTCAGTGCCGTCCGGGCCTATGGAAAGATTGTCACCCTTTTGCAACCGGGTCCCGACACCGACTGGAAGCAGGCGCGAATGCGAAATCTGCAGATCAGCTTGGAATTGATGCTTTCCCCCATGTACTTCGGTTGGGAGAACGCTCTGCAGCACCAGGGGTGGATCCTGGAGCAGTGCGCACAGTTGTTCGATCGGGAAGAGCTCAATGTGCACGTCACCCACACCCTGCCCTTAGAAAAGGCCCCGGAGGCTCACCGCCTGATCGAGGCCGGCGGAATGACGGGCAAGGTCGTGCTGACGGTGGACTAACAACGGAAATAACCACGGGGGACACGGGGCACACCGGGATTCGGGTACTTCGGTTGGGGAGCGAGCCAGTCCGTCGTGCTCGCGACCTGAGGGAAAGATCTCACATGAAGGGTTCTACCCCGTGATCCCCGTGCCCCCCGTGGTTTTTCAAAGCCTTTCGGCCAGACTCTCCTCCGAGACCGGGACCTGCTGTATCGTGCCCTCCATGCCGCCGGGCACACGCAGGCGAATGTAGTTGCCCGTCAGCCCGCTCTCTTTGCTCTCAACCAGGACATCGAAGCACCGCCCCATCTGACTCCCCACGAACCGACGGCGCAGTTGCCGTCCCAAATCGCGGATTTCCGTGGCGCGCTGTTTGCGAATATTGCCTTCCACCTGCGCCATTTCCGCTGCGGGCGTCCCCTCACGCACCGAGTACGGGAAGACGTGCAACTTGGCAAACTCCATCTCTTCTATGAACGCGAGCGTCTCGTGATGTTCGAGATCGGACTCCCCCGGAAAACCGGCGATCACGTCCGCCGCCAGTGCCGCCTCCGGTCGTACCGCCCGAGCCCTGTGGCCTATGCGCCTGGCCTCTTCCGTGCCATGGCCGCGCACCATCCGCTCCAGGACCGAGTCGGAGCCGCTCTGCAGCGACAGATGCAGATAGGCGCAGAGACGGGAGTCGGAAAAGACATCGAAAAAGCCGTCGTGAAGGTATTGGGGCCCGAGTGAGGAGAGGCGGATGCGCGGCATCTCGGTTTTTTCCAGGATTTGCTCAATCAGCGCGTGCAAACGGGCCTGTTCGGCACGATTGGAATCCTCCGCCCCCCATGCCGCGAGGTTGATGCCGGTCAGCACGACTTCGCGAATGCCCGCCTCCTCCGCTTCGCGGATCTGGCGGACAATCTGCTCGGCGGGAAGGTTGGCGTGGCGCCCGCGAGCGATCCGGGTGATGCAGAAGCTGCAGAGGTTATCGCAGCCGGTCTGAATGGCCACGGGCAACCGGGTCCGGGAGGTCAGGGGAAACGGCAGATCGTCCAACTTCACCCCGAAGCGCTCGTAAAGCACGGTCTCATCGGTAAAGACCATCGTCTCCGGCGCCCGCTCCCGCCACTGCACCGTATCCACCCGCGGGCCGCAGCCCATCACGGCCACCTGTTCCACTTTACGGCCGGCGGCGTTCACCTCTTTGCGGGACTTGCGATCCGCCTCCGCCGTTACGGTGCAGGTGTTGACGAACACATACTCCGCTTCCGCTTCGCTGACCGGCTCATGCCCAGCGGCCTGCAAGGCAGCGGCAATCCGCGCCGAGTCGAGGGCGTTCATCTTGCAGCCGAGAGTGCGTATGTAGAACTTCATTTTTTTTAAGGAAAACCACAGAGAACACAGAGATTGATATTTCCCACAGTGGAATAGGCCAGTGCGCGTTCAGTTTGAAACCGATGAGGCAAAAGCCGCGAAAATCACCCGATGCCCTCTGTGGCTAAATCATCAAGCCGCAGACACGCCCGCCTCTTCGCCGCCGAACCACTCCAGGACCTGCGGCAGGAAGCGGCCGAGTTCAAGGGTCATCAGGGCGAACTGGGCATCGAAAGCGGCCGCCTGATCGTGCGCTTCGGTATCATCGAGCGCCTCCAGAACGGTATCTTCGAAGGCGAGACGTTTGATGGCCAGTTCCTCATCGATGACGCAGCTGAGACGCTCCTCGAATTGCAGGGCGAGTTTGGTGACCCGTTTGCCGGCCTCCAGATGAACGCCCACCTCTTCGGAAAGCAGGTTCAGACCCTTGACCCGCACGACACCGCCCTGCTCGCCCGGCTCCTTGAGTTCACATTGGTCGCCCAGTTCGACGCCGGTCGGCACCGGCTCACCGGAGATCCAGGCGGTCATCACCACGGAAGGAGAGGACTGCACCCGCGGGGGTACGGCCGGCAGCGAACCCACCGACTTTCTCAGCAGGGAGACCACTTCCTCGGCCTTCTTGGCGCTGGAGGCGTCCACCACCAGCCAGCCCTCCTTCGGGACCAGGTAGGCGAAGATGTAGCTGGAGCGGGTGAAGGCCCGCGGCAGGAGGGTCTGGACAATCTCCTCTTTCAGGGACTGTTTCTCCTTGCGCCGCACCGGACGTCCCTCGGCCTCTTCGATCTCGGCCACCTTTTCGGACAGCTCGTCGGTTATCACCGAGTTTGGCAGGATCCGCTCCTCCTTGCGGGCGCAAATCAGCACCGCACCGGCGGCACCGTGGGCCAGGTTTTCACTCCCCCGACCCAGCGGAGGCACCCAGCCGAGCGTGGCCGTCTCCAGACTCCCGCAGGGCCGGAAGGCATCCTCACGGAGCCGTTCGGCCAATTCTTCAGGCGAGAGGGTAAACGGCCCGCCAAGGCGATAGAGACGCAGATTCTTGAACCACATAACGGCCTCCCGGAAAAAGGTGGCACATTATCCACGAATCGCGGGGTCGGTTCTATCGAGTCGGGTCAAACGACGCTTGGCATAGGGCTCGTGAGGTGTCACCCGGCACACGAGCCTCTTCACCCTCACCTCTACTGCTCTTCGAAGTCGGGCGGTTCGATGCCCGGACCGCTGAGCGCGATGGGCCCGAAGGGGCCCCCTTCCAGGTGATAAGGCGTACCCTCTTCATCCAACTCTCCGAAGCGGTCCGCCGGGCCCAGTTCCATTTCAAAGGGGGTTCGGTCACCGCTGGAGGCGAAGATCAGGTGAGGTTTGAGCTCTTCCGGGTCCTCTTCGACCGCGACCGGCAGGCCTTCCACCCGCAGTTCAACGGCCACCCCCTCCGGCAGTTTTCGGGCGCGCAGCAGCCGGTCACCCTCCACCGGCTGCCACTGCTCTTCACCGAGAGTCAGGAAACGGTAACCCTCCGGCGTGAGCAGCAGTCCCAATTGGCTCGCGTTGAGGATCGCCTCGTCGCCGCTCAGCTGTATCAAGGCGGCCAGTCTGCGCGCCTCGGTCTCAATCCGCTCACCGCGGCCTGCATCGCCGATGGAGAGCGTGGCGAAGCCGATGATGACGCCGATGATGACCAGCACCACCATCAGCTCCAGAAGGGTAAAACCGCTGTTACGACAACGCCGTTCAACCAGGGACATGCCGGAGTCCTTGCCGCATACGGCTGCTCTCGACGCGCTTGGGCGACGTCGATCGCAGATGGGCCCGACAGAGAATTACTCGAGGCTCCAATTGCCGACGTCGGAGTCGATCCCTTCACCGCCTTCACGCTCATCGGCGCCGAAGGTGTAGATATCGATATCGCCGTGGCTGCCCGGACTGAGATAGCGATAATCGTTGCCCCAGGGGTCCTTCGGAAGACGGTCCATATAGCCGCCGCTCTTCCAGTTGCGCGGTTCCGGGGAGCCCGCGGGCTTGCTGACCAGTGCTTCGAGCCCCTGATCGGTACTCGGGTAGCGGTAGTTGTCCAGCTTGTAGAGGTTCAGGGCACTCTCCAGAGCCCGGATATCCTGTTTGGCCTTGGTGATTCGGGCGGCATCGGGGCGGTCCATGACCTTGGGCACGACAATGGCGGCAAGGATGCCGAGGATCACAACCACGACCATCACCTCGATGAGCGTAAAGCCGCGCTGGAGGTTTCGGCCAAAGCGATGCTGTTCAATCTTCATATTCCTTCCTTTCTCCTAAAAACTTCACTAACCGCAAAGGGGCAAACGGGCGAATCAACAGGTCCTGCCGGAGCAGGAGGGTCGCCCTCGCCACGAATACTTCGTTCATTCGCCCCGGGGGCGGGGCTCCTACATGACCAGCTGGTTCAGCTCCAGAATCGGAACCAGAATCGCCAGCACGATAATCAAAACTACGCCCCCCATCGCCAACAACAGGGCCGGCTCGAACACCCCCATCAGTACCGCGATGAGCGTCTCCATTTCCCGCTCCTGATTGTCCGCTGCACGCTCAAGCATCTCTTCGAGCCGTCCCCCCGCCTCGCCACTGGCGATCAGATGCAGGGTCAGGGGCGGAAACAGACCGCTGCGCTCCAGCGCCCGGCTGATACTGCTGCCCTCCCGCACCCGCTCCGAGGCCTCCTCGACGGCCGAGCGCATGGGCATATTCGACAGGACCTGGGCCGAAATCCGCATTCCTTCCAGTACCGGGACACCGCTGGCGGCAAGGATACTGAAGGTGCGCGCGAATCGGCCGGTGTTCAACCCCCGCACCAAGCGATGGGACAGCGGGGCACGCAAGAGAAAACGATGGAAACGGTGGCGAAATGACGGTCGCTTGAGAAGCCGCCAGAATGCAAACCCGGACAGGCCGCCCATCAGAAGCAGCAGTAGACCGTTTTCGATCATGAAGTCGCTGACCGCGATCAGGGCGGTGGTCAGCCAGGGGAGCTCGCGACCCACGTTTTCAAACACCTGCACTACCTGGGGAACGACATAGGTCAACAGCAATACAACCACCCCCATCGCCACACACGTCAGCAGGGTCGGGTACAGCAGTGCCAGCGTCATCTTCTGACGCATCTGCTGACGTCGCTCGGTGTAATCGGCCAGCCGCTCCAGTACCACGTCCAGGTGCCCCGACTGTTCGCCGGCGGCAACCGTCGCGCGATAGAGCTCCGGAAAGACCGAGGGAAAGTCGCCCAAGCCATCGGCTAGCGAATGTCCTTCAAGGACCCGCGAGCGAACCCCCAGCATGAGACTCTTGAGGCGCGGCTTTTCCGTCTGCTCGCCAACCGTCGTCAAAGCCTCTTCAAGCGGCAGCCCCGAACGTACCAGGGTGGCGAGCTGACGGGTCACAACGGCCAAATCGGTGGCGCTGACGCCGCCCCGCAGAGTCCGTCCGCGCCGCTTCTTACCCTCCCGCCGGACCACCTCCTCGAGGTTCAGCGGGATCAGCCCCCGCTCGCGCAGCAGCTGGCGCACCTGGCGGGCGGTGTCGCCCTCCAGCACCCCCTTGCGCTGCCGGCCGGCCGCATCCAGAGCGGTGTATTCGTAAGCTCCCATGTCAGAAACGAGATACGAGTTGCGAGATGCGATAAGGCGCGCCCACCGCGTAGGCCCCGGCAAACTTCCCGGCACCAGGGGATCGGACAGAGCCAACAGGCGAGGACGTTCGCAGACCTCGAACGTCGGATATCGCGGCATTCGTCCTCGTATCTCGCATCTCGTATCTCAAACCTATTTTTCGTAGGTGACCCGCAGCACCTCTTCCAGGGCGGTGTCACCGGCGAGAACCCGGCGCATGCCGTCCTCGCGTATGGCCGGTGTATGCCTGCGCGCAGTGGTCTCCAGCTCGTGCTCGCCCGCACCGTCGTGGATCATGGAGCGCATGCTATCGTCCAGAATCACCAGCTCATAGATACCGGTTCGGCCTCGGTAACCGGTCTCGTTGCAGGCCGGACAGCCGACCGGTGAATAGAGAATCGGCGAATCACCTTCACTGCACCCCAGCAGTCGGGCCTCGGCGGCATCGGCCTGATAGCCACGTTTGCACTCGGGGCACAGTGTACGCACCAGCCGCTGAGAGAGGACCCCCAGGAGACTGGAAGAGAGCAGAAACGGCTCCACCCCCATATCCCGCAAACGGGTCACGGCACCCACGGCGGTATTGGTGTGCAGGGTCGAAAGCACCAGATGCCCGGTCAGGGAGGCCTGCACGGCGATCTGTACGGTCTCCAGGTCGCGGATCTCGCCGACCATCACCACGTCCGGGTCCTGGCGGAGAATGGCTCTCAGACCGCGCGCGAAGGTCATGTCGACCTTGCTGTTGACCTGGGTCTGGCCGATCCCCTCCAGGTAGTATTCGATGGGGTCCTCGACCGTCATGATATTGCGGCTCTTGTCATTCAGCCGGGTGAGCGCCGCATAGAGGGTGGTGGTCTTACCCGAACCGGTCGGGCCCGTGACCAGCAGAATGCCGTGGGGCTGGTGAATGAGGTGATCCACCTCGCGCATCACTTCCGGGTCCATGCCCAGATGCGCCAGGTCCAGGCGCCCCGCCTGCTTATCGAGCAGGCGCAGCACGACCCGCTCGCCGTGGCCGGAGGGCAGTGTCGAGACGCGTACGTCGACGGGACGACCGGCTATGCGCAGGGAAATGCGGCCATCCTGGGGCAGGCGCTTTTCGGCGATGTCCAGTTTGGCCATGACCTTAATGCGCGAGACCAGCAGCGGGGCCATCTTGCGCTGGGGCCGCAGCACCTCGCGAAGCACGCCATCGACCCGGAAGCGCACGGCCAGGTGCTGCTCGAAGGGTTCGATATGGATATCGGAGGCGCCCTCCCGAATGGCCTCGGTCAGCAGGGCGTTGATGAGCCGGATGATGGGAGCATCGTCCTCGCTCTCCATCAGATCCTCCGGCTCCGGGAGGCTCTGGGCCAGATGCTTGAGATCGAGTTCATCGCCCAATTCCCCCATCGCCTGCATGGCGTCGTTGGGGCCTTTCTCGTAGGTGTGTTGCAGGAGTGACTCGAAATCCTCCGCGGCCACCTTCTCCCAGCTCACGGGACGGCCGAGAAAGCGCCGAACCTCCGCCATCGCCTGCAGGTCAAGGCCCGGGCGGTAAAGCACCTTCAGGCCGGTGTCGCCCTCTTCCACCACCACCACGCCGAACCGCTTGGCAAAGGCGAACGGCAGTCTACCGGAACCGCGCTCCTCGGGCGCCGGTTCCTGGAGCTCCCGCATGACTTGTTCAGGTGTTGCCATCAGCCTGACCCGAAGAGTTCCTGAGTTGGCGTAACGGACGCGCAGGGCGTCGGCGAAGGCGTGAGCAATGTCTGACACATCGGGGCTAGAAGTCCTCCTCGGGAGGCCGCGCGCCACGACCCTCTTTCCAGACTTCGAAGGGCGGCGGGAGTTCCAGCAAATCCTCGTATTCGGGCAGCAACGGGGAGACCTCATCCTCCATCAGCGCTACGCCGCCCTCACGGACCTCCAGCTGCCGATTGCGCATGTAGGTGTACTTGGCATTGGCAACGGCCGCATTCTGCTCCTTGTTGCGCAGTATGATCGGCCTCAGGAATATCATAAGGTTACGCTTGACTTTGGAAGTGGTTCGATACTTGAACAGCCAGCCCAATCCGGGAATGTCCCCCAGCCCCGGCACCTTGTTTTCCCCCTCGTCCAGCTGTTCATCAATCAGTCCGCCAAGGGCCACCACCTGCCCGTCATCCACCATCACTGTGGTCTTCAACGAGCGCTTGTCGGTAATCAGATCCGCCGCCCCGGTGGCGCTGGGCGAAACGCTGGAGACCTCCTGCAAGAGCTCCAGTTTGACCGCATTGCCTTCGTTGATCTGCGGCTTCACGCTCAATGTCAGGCCCACATCCTCGCGCTGAATGGTTTGAAACGGGTTGGTTGGCGTACTGCCCGTCCCGCCCGGCGCGGTATAGGAGCCGGTGACAAAGGGCACGTTCTGGCCCACGACGATTTCGGCCTCCTCATTGTCGAGGGTAACGAGGGTCGGGGTGGAGAGAATGTTGGCGTCGGTCGTGGACGTTATCGCATGCAGTAGCGCCCCTCCGCGAGCACCGTCCGACGCCGTATCCCCGACCGCTGCCAACAGGCCCGGAGGGGTGGCAATCCCGCCGCCGGCTACGGTCTGAGCGACACTGCCCAGCGAGGCCTGCCCGGCGGTGGGGAAATTGACGATGCCCACAGGACCGTTCTCCGGCGAGCCGTCGTAAGCCCACTGGATTCCAAGCCGCTCCTGGTCATCCGTGCGAATCTCGGCGATAACCGCTTCCACATAGACCTGCGCCCGTCGGACATCCAGCCTGGCGATCACCGATTTCAATGATCGCATGACGTCGGGCGTCGCATTGATCACGATCGCGTTCGTCGCTTCATGAGGCTGAATGGTGACTTCCTGTTGGCCGGCCCCCTGGGCTTCAGCGCCTGTTTTACCGATCGTGGCGCTAATGCCTTCCAGGACAGTCGCCACTTCGGCCGCGTTGGCATAACGCAGGTAGATCACCTCCGTATTTCCGCCGGCGTCCATCGGCGTATCCAGGTGGCCGATGATCGCCCGCAGCTGCAGCCGGTTGGCCCCTCCGGAGATAATGATGCTGTTGGTCCGCTCGTCCGCCACGAAGTTGGCCGTTTCGCCCGCCTGCCTACCGGCCCCCTGCGCAAGCGAGTTCAGCACCCGCACCACCTCGCTTGCCGAGGCGTGCTCAAGCCGAATCACCTCCAGTTCGCCCTCACTCGATCGATCCACCCGGTCGATGATCTCCACCAGGCGCTTCAGATTCGCGGCACCGGCGGAGGCGACCAGGACATTGGCCGAGGGCATGGCCGCCAAGTGCCCCTGTTGCGGCAACAGCGGCCGAAGGATAGGTACCAGCTGGGCTGCCGCCACATTCTCCACCTTGATGACCCGGGTGACGTACTGATCCCCGGTACCGGGCTGTTTGGGCGTCACGGTGGGAATGGCGTCCTGCTTGGCGTTGACTTCCGGCACGATTTTGATCGCTTCCCCCGCGGGCACTGCCGCGAAACCGTGCACGCTCAGAACGGATAGGAAGACGTTGTAGATCTCCTGGGCATTCATCGGCTCCGAGGAGATCACTGTCACCTTTCCCTTTACCCGAGGGTCGACGATGAAATTCTTGCCGGTCATCTTCGACACTGTGGCGATGACCGAACCGATATCCGCATCCTTGAGATTCAGAGTGAGTTGCTCGGCCCGTGCGGGCGAGGCGCTCAACAGAACGGCCGTCAGCAGGCCCGAAAAGGCCCAGAGTCTCACCCTGCGGCGCCCAGGCGCCGCAGCAAAATTCCAAAATCGCATTCTGTCTTCTTCTTGTTGGTTAATCCGTTGAGGGCGATGCTCAATGGACGCTCAGCACAATCTGCTGCTGCATGCCCCCTCGTTCTACCACCAGATTCAGCTGCGCGGCGGAAGTCAACTGCTTGAAGACGTCACGGGCACGCGCAGGATCATCGAGACCCACACCGTTAACCCGGGTCACCACATCGCCGGGCATCAGCCCCGCCTTGCGAAACAGTTCCCGGTCCCTGCCGGGGTTTACCCGATAGCCTTTCAGCTGCCCATTTTCGCTAACCGGCTGCATTCGTACCAAATCAAAGGCATTGGTCGGGTTACTCAGGATCTTTTCGCGATAGCCGCGCAACTCCGGCACTTGCCGAACCTGGGGCTCCGCCCCTGACGCCCCCCCGGGTGCACTATCCAGCGAAATACCGGACTGGGAGGCCTGCGGCAGCTTCAGGGTTTCGAACCGCCCTCCCCGAGCGAGGATTACCCGGTCGGCGTGCACCTCTTTTAACTGCGCTCCGCCCGGCAACCGATCACCGCTGAAGTAGAACTCTTCACTTCCCCGGGGATCGGCAACGATCGCTGCCCCCTCATCGGGCCTTTCAGCGGCAAAGACACCGTGCAGGGTAAGGTTCAGACGTGTTTCCGGCGCATCGATGGGGGCCGCCGCCTGCGTGGGTTTGCTGGCCGGCAGACCGAACAGGTGCAGATTGGCAATCTCCTCCAGGCCGGTCTGCTCAGGGGAGGCCGCTGGGGACACTCCGCTCGCCACCGACGGCGCGTCCGGCAGTTCCGGGTCGGGAATGAGGCGCCACGTGCCCTGGGCCAAGACATAGGCCAACAGGACCACGAGTGCGCCGGTGACCCAGGGGATCAATCGCTCCTGGGACGGCAATTTAACGGCAAACGATGCCACGTTTTAAACCCCGCTGAAATGCACCTGCGTAGGCACTCCCTGGATTGGATACTCCATCGGTCGATTATATCCGTAGAGGGGTTCCCGGTAGTTCCCGGTCGGGATATCCCCCACTATTTCAACCTTAGCCAAGAAGTGTACGCAACCCGCTCAATGAATTCATGTAACCGGTGATCTATGCTTTGCTGTACGTCTGCGGACGAACTGGTATCAAAGGCAAGGAACGCCATGAACCACACAAGGGAGCTGTATGGCAACTGCTAGCCGTGTACTGCTGGTGGAAGACCACGCGATCCTGCGCGAAGGATTGCGGGCACTGCTGGCCACCGAACCCGATCTCAACGTCACCGGCGAAGCGGCGAATGGCCGCGAAGCCCTGTTGCAAGCCACTGAAACCAAACCCAACCTGGTGCTGATGGACCTCTCCATGCCCGGCACCAACGGAACCGAGGCGATTCAGGACATCAAAAAACGCCATCCGGGCGTCAAGGTTCTGGTACTCACGGTCCATAAGACCGAGGAGTATATACGGGCTTCGCTGCGCGCGGGAGCCGATGGCTACGTCCTCAAGGACGATACGCATATCGAACTTCTCGTGGCGATTCGCAGCGTTTTGAATGGAAAAACCTACCTGAGCCCGGCCATCTGCCAGAATGTGGTGACCGACTATCTGGACAACACCCCTTTGAGCCGCGCTCCGGCGTCCTGGGAGGCGCTGACTCATCGCGAGCGGGAAGTCATCAAGCTAATCGCCGAAGGCTCACGCAACAAAGAGATTGCCGCCTACCTCTCGTTGAGCGAAAAAACCGTCGAGAAGCACCGTTCGAACCTTATGAAGAAGCTGGATTTGCATAGCGCCTCGCAGCTTACTGCCTACGCGATTAACAACGGGCTCATCACCCGTTGATGGGCTTGCGGGGATAGCCTGTTCTGAAAGGGGTGATCTCCCTTGCGGCCTGCACCGGCGGCGAGGGTCGCTCGCAAACGGTACAGGCTACGGACGGGAATTATCCAGGGCTCGGTCCCTAATGCCGGCTCCGGTCACAGAGAAAGGAAGGTGCGGCAGATCCCGCTCCGGCAACGGCCAGCTCGCTTCGACACAGAGGCCACTGGGTTCACCGGCCGTAATTGCCAGACGGCCACCCGAGAGCTCTGCCCGCTCGCGCATGCTCTTGAGGCCAAAACCACTCCCGCCGGAAGCGTTCAAACCCACCCCGTTATCGGCTATGCGCAGAACCAGCCGATTATCGTCGGAGTTCAGCGTGACCTCGACGTGTTCGGCCCTGGCATGTTTAGCGACGTTGTTGAGCGCTTCCTGACAAATCCGATAGATCGGCACCCGCAAACCGGAATCGAGTTCCTCTTCGCCCAATGCGAATTGCATGCGTACCCGCAGCGGCCGATAGGTTTTCTCGAACTGGCGGCAGAACCATTCCAGTGTCGGTTGCAGGCCGAGGTCGTCCAGCATGGCCGGCCGCAAGTCCATGGCGACACGACGCACCTCGTCGATCGTCGATTGCACATCATGGAGTGTGGTCAGCAAGGTTGCCCGTGCAACCCTCCCGTTTGACTTCTCATGCTCCTGCAACGCTCCTTCCAGCCAGTACTTGATGGCCGCCAGGCTCTGGCCGATGCTGTCGTGGAGTTCACTTGAGATGCGCTGACGCTCATCCTCCTGCGCTGACAGGCGCTGGCGTGAGAGATTCTGAAGCTCGCGCTCCGAGCGTTTCAGGGCCTGCTTGCCGCGCCGGTGCTCCCTGACCTCCGCTTTCAAGAGCCGATTGGCCCGGGTAGCCCGTCCAGGCAAATCCGAACCGCCCGACATGCGGTTAGCCAGATAACCCCCTCCCATATTGGCGAAGATCCGCAGACAGCTCAGTTCCTGGTCCGAAAAGAGGTGATCGGTATTGAAGGCCACCAGCAGGATCCCCCTATTGTCACCACACGGCATCTCCATCAGGGCACCGCTACGAAGGTGACTTCCGAGGCAGCGTTCGTCTCCGGCCGTCTCATCCCAGTACTCCCGACCGATCAGTGCCGCCTCCGATCCCCCGTCCGAATCCATGGCCCGCCGTCGCAGCCAGCGTTCCTGGCACGGAGTTACGGCGGCTCCCTGCACGACGCGGAGTTCCCGCCCGTTTGCATCGAAGACGAGGGCAACCAGCTGATCGGCAGCCAGGACCCGACCGATCCCGTTCAGCAGTCTTTCCAGGAATTCTTCAGGGGATGAGGGGGTCTGGCGGAAATGGCTTAGCTGTTCAAGGACAGATAGCAGCACTTCAGTTTCCCTGGACATCAGGTTCACGGCGATCGCCTCGTATCGGACTGGAAGTGGTGTATGTGGGGAGATACCGGCTCTGGAAGCGAAAGCTGGGGTATAGCCCCTATTGACACTTTGAATCTAGCCGTTGGGAGGGTTAATGCAAGGCGGCGCGAAAGGCTCAAAGAGGGTACAAAAAAGAAACCGGCCGGGCGCTGTTCCTGCCAAAAAGGGGGGGAGATCGGGCAGGCGCCGGGCCGGTAAAAGGGGTGCTATCGAAGGAAAACCAAGGAGATGCCACCTCCCGTAAGACGCCCTTTTCCGCCCAAAAAGAGAGGGGCGATTTCCCGCCCCTTAAGACAAGGAGGGAGTCTTAAACGACTGCGGCAAAATGCGACTGGCGTCTCAGCGTACCTGGGTTTCGATGCTGTCCGATTGACCGTTGTTGTCAACCCAGCTCATCACCAGGGTGTCGCCTTTCCTGGCGCCGGCGAACTCGAACGAGAGGTAGGGGTTGGTGGATACGGCGGTTCCCCACAGGCCGGTCAGGACTTTTCTTCCGGCATGTTCGCAAGTCACTTCCTGAATGAAGTGTGCAGGGATCGCCTTCCCGGTCTTTTTGTCCTTTCGCAGTCCGGTTTCCATGGGATGCTTAATCAGCGCTTTGACCTGAGCGATATCGCCTTTCAGGCGCGCACGAATTTTGATCGTTTTCGAAGCCATGTCGATTCTCCTGATAGGTTCCGGTAATCAGCCGCCGCAGCCGCCGATGGTCACCTTGACCTCTTTACGGGCGCTGTAGACTTTGTCTCCAGCCTTGACCAGGGCGATGACGTTGGAGGTTTTGCCCATCTTGATACGGGTGGAGACGGTCGGAGCGGTGGTAGCCCCCAGAACGAAACTGGCCGCCAGCGGTGTACCGTTTCCTTCCGCGACAATGGCAATGCTTTCCGCTCCCTCGATACCGGTATTGACCGTCACCGGCACTACGGCACCGTTCTCGGCGATATCGGGCGCTTTAATTTCGATCTGGTCACTCGGTTCGCTCATCTCGGTGCCCAGGATGCCCTGCATGGCAGCGGGGACGTTTTCGGCTTTGAAGGCGCCTTCCGGCCAAGCGGCCAGTACCCGTGCCGGACTCAACAGGCCTGCACTTAGCGCAACCGCAACACCGCTGCCGGCGAGCGAGCCTTTGAGAAAGATTCTGCGAGTTTGGTTCATAGGGAAAACTCCTCCACCAATCCCGGGCCATGGGCCGGGCAAGGGACGGTCAGATCCGTCCTCGATTCTGGGATAGCCTCGCTTCGAGTCAGCGGTCTCGCTGGTCGGCAACAACGCGACCGTAGCGGAACTCGCTCTGGCTGCGGGCCTTTTCGGCCAACTCGATAGCTCGGCGAAAGTCGCCCTGCTGGGCCGCCTCCACGGCGGCCAGCAGGACTTCGCGGGTATCACGCCACTGCCCGCCCACCGACGCCGCACGACTCCAGGCGTCTTCAGCGGAAGTAATGGCGTGCAGGTAGGTCCTTTCCAGGGCATCCGGCGCCTGCCGTGCCGTCACCGGTGCCGATGCAGCCAGTACAGCCAGCAGGATCATTTTTAGAACGCCCTTGGGCCTCATCCTCCATCCTCCGGGTATTTCCGGTCGTTTTCGTGGAATCCGGCGCGACAAACCGTGCTCTTCGCCGGTGAACAAATTAAAGCCCACACGAAAAGGGAATGAAATTGGGGAGATCACCCAAGGTGGTTAGGGTTTACCCTAACATCGAGAGGAAGATCCGATTCGAGCCGCTGTTCAGCCCACTTCCAGCGAGAGCACAAGCCGCACCAGTTCCGACAGGGAGCCGGCCTGGAGTTTCTCCATGACCCGGGAGCGATGGGCCTCGACTGTCTTAAGGCTGACTCCCAGCGAATTGCTGATGACCTTGTTGGAGGCGCCGTCCACCACCAGCTCGAGGACCTCCCGCTCTCGGGGCGTCAAAAGGTCCATGCGGGCGGTCACATCGGCTTTCGCGGCCCGCTTGCGGCGATACTCGGCGTCCTTTTCGATGGCCCGCTGCACGCACTCCAGCAAGACCTGATCATTGAATGGCTTTTCGATGAAATCAAAGGCCCCGGATTTCAGCGCCCGCACCGCCATGGGGACATCGCCGTGTCCGGAGATGAAGATGAGGGGTAATTCGATTTTGTAGCTGGGAAGCTGTTCCTGCAGATCCAGGCCGCTGATGCCCGGCATCCGGATGTCGAGCACCAGACATCCCGGACGCGAGGGGACATACTCATCGAGAAACCCCTGGGCCGAAGAGAAGCTCTCCGCCGCCAGGCCAACGGAACTCATCAACCAGCTGAGGGAATCGCGCACGGCTTCATCGTCATCAACGATGAATACCGTCGGCTGTTCGGTGCTCATGGGCATTACCTGTCAGAGTGCAGCGGCAGGTTGAAATGGAACACACTGCCCTGTCCCGAAGCGGGAGAAACTGACAGGGTGCCCCCGTGGGCCTCAATTATGCCACGACTGATGGAGAGGCCCAGTCCCATCCCTTCCCGCTTGGTCGTCACGAACGGGTCGAAGAGCTTATCGGCCAACTCGCCATCGATTCCGGACCCGGTGTCCTCGACCCGCACCGCCACCCGGTTATCCTGCACCCGAGTTGAAATCACCAGGCGCCGTTCATTGGCGGGCGTCCCGTGCATGGCCTCGATGGCATTGCGCGCCAGGTTGAGCACCACCTGTTCTATCTGGATACCGTGGCCCTGAACCCGTGCTCGGGCGGAATCAAGGTCGAGATGAAAAGCGACGCCCTCGCGTCGGGCATCGGGTCCAATCAGGACCGCCAGATCGGAAATGCGCCGGTTGAGGTCGATAACGCTTCGCTCGCTCTGGTCCTTACGGACAAAGGCGCGCAGCTGTCGAATGATCTCTCCGGCCCTCTCCGCCTGATTGGCCATCCGATCCATCACCTCGATCATCTGGTCCGAGTTCCATTTACCCGACCGGAGCATGTTGATACAGCCGCGGCTGTAGTTGGCCACGGCGGCAAGGGGCTGGTTGAGTTCGTGGGCAATCCCCGAGGCCATCTCCCCCATTGTCGAAAGGCGGCCTACATGGGCCAGCTCCATCTGATGACAGCGCAGGCGCTCCTGCGCCTCCCTGCGCTCGGTGATATCGCGGAAAACCACAACCGCCCCCACCGGTTCGCCGCGCTCGTTATGAACCGGTGTGCTGGTATAGTCAACCGGAAAGCTGGAGCCATCCCTGCGCCAGAAAACATCATCTTCCACATAGCGCGGCACATTGTCCCTGGCGGTGACGTAAACGGGGCACTCCTCGGGCGGGTGCGGGGAGCCGTCGGCCCTGGTGTGATGAAGAAACTCGTGCTGATTCTTTCCGATGAGGTCGGCCGCGCTCCACCCGGTTATATCCTCCATGGCCCGGTTCACAAAGGTCGAGTTACCCTCCAGGTCGACGCCGTAGATACCATCGGCGACCGAGTTGAGGATAAGATTGTGCTGCTGTTCCAGGCAGGTTTTGGCGTTTTCCAACTGGCGGTTGAGCCGCCATACCCAGGTACTCATGAAAACCATGACCAGCAGGGCACCGATCCCCCCCAGCAGGTACTGGCCGTAGTAGTGGATGACCTCCCACAGGGTGACCGGCCGTTCCGGGTAGGGCGGGAGGTGAAGCTCCTTAAAGAGCTCGTGAACGGGCTGGTAGTCGAGGGGAATGGTCCAACCCGAGTAGCGCCCGGCCAGCGCCGCCGGATGCTCCTCCGGCATCTCCAGCAGCGCCACCGCCACCCGCTGCGCCAGGGCGTTGGGCGTGTGCTGCAGTTTGGAGAAAGGCCATTCGGGGTAAAGGGGGGTACTGTGGACGAACGGGAACTCGGAATTTTCCTTCTGGTGCATCACCCGAATGCGGGCGAGGTCAATGGTCCCCGCCAGTGACATTCTCTCCAGGATATCGGTACGAACGGTACCGGCATCGACATCGCCCGCGAGCACGGCCCGCACCACCTGGTCGTGGGTGCCCGCAAAGCGCAACTCCGAGAAGTCCCTGTAGGGGTCGATGCCCTGCCGGGCCAACTCCCCCCAGGCCATCTGAAAACCGCCCAGGGAGCGTTCGTCGACGGCCGCAAACCGAACACCACGCAGATCATCGAGCGTCTGCAAGTCGAATCGGTCACCCCGGGTAAAGATCACTCCCCCGAAAATGTTGTAGCCGACCCCCCCGCGCCTGTTGTTGAGCGTGGCTATGCGAGAGACTCGATAGCGGACTTCGAGGTTGACGTAGATTCCCGGATTGGTCAGAACGAAATCGATCTCACCCCGCTCCACCGCGGGTAGAACCTCGTCAAAATCCAGAGGAAGGATCTGAAACCGGAAGTCCGGGAGTGAGCCGGTCAGATAGTCGGCAGTCGACCTCCACATTCGATGCGTGGCCTCGTCGCCCCGGTGGCTGAGTACGCCGATGCGCACGGTGTCGGGTTCGGCCGCCGAGGGGCCGGACAGCAGCAGCAACGATGCGAGAAGAAGAGCGGCAAACCTGCGCATGGCGGCAGCAAGTGAAAAAGAGGCCGCCCAGATTAACAGCTTTCTTTCCGCGGTTGGAGACCGGCCGCCGACGCGGCCTTCCTGGCCCCTGGAGCACCGAACAGGTTACGTGGGAGGTGGCTGCAAATCATCGATTTTGGGGAGACCGTAAATACACCCCTGCGGCCACGCCCCACTATCAAGGATTTACATCCTCCAGGGTTTTTATCCGATCGTTACTCTAAATACGTGTTCCAAATTCGTATCCACCCGGGTAGGAGCGGCGCGTCGCCGCGATAGGGTCGGCAATCGCCCCGGCGCGGGGCTCCTACCAGAAGCCAGGATTCGGATATGGAGGTGACTGGATACCATTTCGGAGCATCTATTTAGAGTCCCCGGTAGACGCTCTTGATCTTGGGATCTTCTTCACTGGTAGTCACCTCAAAACCGAGGGATCGCACCAGTGCAATCATCTCGTGGTTATCGGCAAGGACCTCGCCCTCCATTCGCCTGAGACCACGCTCTCGTGCCGCCTCCATAAGTTGCGCCATAAGCCGGTGCCCCACGCCGCGATGCTGCCACTCATCGGCCACCACGATGGCGAACTCGCAACTGATACCGTCCGGATTGGTGATATAGCGACAGACGCCCAGTTCCCGGTCACCTTTTTTCTCCTCCAGCACCGCGATGAGCGCCATCTCCCGGTCGTAATCGATCTGCGTGAAGCGAGCCAGCATCGAGGGGGTGAGTTCCTTGAGCGTCTGCATAAAACGGAAATATTTGGCCCGCTCGGAGAGATTACGGACGAACTCCTGCTCGATATAGGCATCCTCGGGACGAATAGGCCGAATCACCACATCGATGCCGTCCGGCGTCTGCCAGTTTTTGATCAGGTGTACCGGATACGGATAGATGGCCATATGACCGTAGGGTCCCTGTCCGACCGCCGGATAATCCACCACCACCCGGGCATCGACGGCGGTGGCGCCGTTTTCGTCGACAATCAGCGGATTGATATCGAGCTCCCGGATCCAGGGCAACTCGCAGGCCATTTCCGAGATGCGCATGAGCACGTTCTCCAGCGCCTCCATGTCAGCCGGGGGCATATGCCGAAACGCCCCCAGGCTTCTCGACACGCGGGTGCGGCGAATGAGATCCTCGACAAGGAAATGGTTTAGGGGCGGCAGACTGACGGCCCGGTCCGCCATCACCTCCACCGCAGTCCCTCCCGAACCGAAGGTGACCACCGGTCCGAAGAGCGGATCGGTAATCAGCCCCACCAGAAGTTCGCGGCCGTTGGGCCGCATCTCCATCGGCTCGATGGTCACCCCGTCGATGCGCGCCTCGGGACGCCGTCGGCTCACTTCGCTGACGATGTCGTTGTAGGCTGAGCGAACCCCCTGAGCGTTGCTGATGCCGAGCCGCACCCCGCCGGCATCGCTCTTGTGGGTGATGTCGCGCGAGTTGATTTTGAGCGCGACCGGGAAACCCATCGACTCTGCTTGCACCAGCGCCTCGCTCGGCGACCGCACCACCACCGCCTGGCCGGTCTGAATGTGGAACGCCCCCAGAACCGCCTTCGACTCCGCTTCGCTCAGCACATTGCGCCCGTCGGCCAAGGCGCTTTCGATGATCAGACGAGCGCCCTCCACGTCCGGCTGTCGGCGCCGCCCCACCGGGCCCGGGGTCTGTAGCAGCAGCTGTTGGTTGCGGTAATAGGCGGTCAGGTAGGAAAACGCCTCCACCGCCGCCTCGGGGGTGTGAAAACTGGGCAGTCCCGAGCGTCGCATCCGTTCACGGGATTCGGCGACCTGTATCTCGCCCATCCAGCAGGTCAGAACCGGTTTCTTCGCCTTTTTAGCGACTTTCGCAACGCCTTCGGCGACCTCCATGGGGCGGGTCATCGCCTGGGGAGTCAGAATCACCAGAACGCCGTCGATACCCCGGTCGGAGAGACAAATCTCCAAGGCCTTTACATACCTTTCCGCTGTCGCGTCCCCGATCACGTCCACCGGGTTACCGTGGGACCAGGTGGCCGGCAATACCTTATTCAGTGCATCGAGGCTCTCTTCGGAGAGTTCGGCCATGGGAATGCCGAGGTCTTCCGCCCGGTCCGTGGCCATTACCCCCGGGCCTCCGCCGTTGGTCACCACGGCCAGCCTTTCCCCCTCCGCCCGGTAGCGTGAGGTCAGGGTCTGTGCCGCGGCAAACAGGTGACCGATACGCACGCCGCGAACCACCCCGGCACGGCGCAGGGCGGCATCGAACACATCATCCGAACCCACCAGGGCCCCGGTATGCGATTCGGCGGCTTTGGAACCGGCCGCGTGTCGCCCCACCTTCAGCGCAATGACCGGCTTGACGCGGGCTGCCGCCCGAAGGCCGCTCACAAAGGAGCGGGAGTTATGAACCCCCTCGATATAGAGCAGAATACTGTTGGTCCTGGGATCCGCGACCAGGTAATCCAGCACTTCACCAAAGTCGAGATCGGCGGAGATCCCGGTGGAGACGACCGTCGAAAACCCCACATCATTGGCGGCCGCCCAGTCGAGAATCGCCGTACACAGGGCACCCGACTGCGAAACCAGCCCGAGACGACCCTCCTGCGCACCGCCGTTGTTGAAAGTGGCATTAAGGCCCAAACCGGGTCGCATCAATCCCAGGCAGTTCGGGCCCAGAAAGCGGATGTTGTAGCGGCGCGCATTTTCCAGTACCGCCTGCTCGATCTTGCGGCCCTGCGGTCCCACTTCACGAAATCCCGCAGAGAGGATGACGGCGGCGCGGACCCCGTGGATGCCGCACGCTTCAATGATGCCGGGCACGGTCGAGGCCGGCGTGGCAATGACGGCCAGATCCACGGAATGGCCCACGTCATCGATGGTGGCATAGGCCTTCTCCCCCTGGACCTCATCGTGTTTCGGATTGATGGGGAAAACCGGCCCTTTGAACCCACTCTCGCGCATGTTCCTGAATACCAGGGCGCCCACCGATTCGGGCCGGTCACTGGCCCCGAAAACCGCCACCGACTCGGGTTCGAACAGCTTTTTGAGATAATGCTGCGCCATGTGTGATTCCCTTCTTATAGTTGCTGGAAGCCTAGCAGAGTGCGTTCCCGGGCTAGTGTACTGTTGCATGCTTGGCGGTGCTTTCAGCGAGCCGCTGGCCGGCCAGATGCAAGGCGCGTTTCGCAGGGAATGGCGCGTCCTTTCCAAGAAACGCAACGCCGCAGATGGCCGGCCAGCGGCTCGCCCGGAGGGAGCCCCCCAAAAACGCCATGACTGCGTTGCAGCGCTTGACAAGGGAATAACCATTGCCTGCGCGCTGCGCCTTGTCCTGACATTCTTGGGGGGCTCTGAAAGTATCGCCAAGCATGCAACAGTACACTAGCCAGTCGAACCACCCCGGATTACCCTTTTCAGAGAACCCTCGAAGCCCGACAACGCACGAGGACCGCCCCATGGCCACCGCCTACATCACACACCCCGATTGTCTACTGCACAACATGGGCGATATCCACCCCGAAGCTCCGATCCGCCTGCAGGCCATTCAGGACCACCTGATCGCCACCGGCCTCATGGATTTCCTGCGTCAGGTCGAGGCGCCGAATGTCACACGCGAACAGCTTGAGAGGGTTCATCTTGCCTCCTACATCGATGAGCTGGAGGCGATTCGCCCTAATGGCGCCCTGGTGCAGATCGATCCGGACACCGCCATGAACGATTACACGCTGGCAGCCGCCCGGCGCGCCGCCGGGGCCGTGGTCAAGGCCACGGAGATTATCGTCGCCGGCGAGGTGGAAAACGCCTTCTGCGCCGTGCGGCCACCGGGCCACCATGCCGAGCCGGGCCGGGCGATGGGCTTCTGCTTTTTCAACAACCTGGCTGTGGGGGTGGCCCATGCCACGGAGAAACTGGGGCTGAAACGGGTCGCCATCGTCGATTTCGATGTCCACCACGGCAACGGCACCGAACTGATGTTCCGCGACGACCCGCGGGTGTTAATGGTGTCGGCGTACCAGCACCCCTTTTACCCCTGGACCGAGGTTGCGGTCGAACAACCGAACATGGTCCATGTCCCGCTGGCGGCGGGCAGTAACAGTGCCGCCTTCCGTGAAGGCATCGAGACCAAATGGCTGCCGATCCTTGAGGAGTTCGCGCCGCAAATGATCTTCATATCCGCCGGGTTCGACAGCCATATCGAGGATGATCTTGGACAGCTGAAGCTGACCGACGCCGACTTCGGCTGGGTCACCGAAAGGACGATGGATGTGGCACGCCGCCATGCCGGCGGCCGCGTGGTTTCCGTACTGGAGGGCGGCTATGTGCTGGATGCACTGAGCCGAAGCGTGGGGCTTCACATCAGAGCCCTGATGGGGATTAACGACTACTGATTGCCCTCGGAGATGACCCGGGCAAACCACAAAGCTATTCCGTGATTTCTTTGACTTGGCTGACGAAAAGTTCGTCCTGGATCTCCAGGCGCCCATTCCCGGCGCGGACGGCGACATCAAAGCGCGTATTGTGAAAGGCCAGCAGTTGACGCTCGACGCTGTCCCAATGCACAAAACGCTGGCCCCATATCGGCTTCACCCTACTGGCGTTCGAAAAAGCGCCGTAGCTCTTCGGCATCCCGGAGGCAAATTGTCTGTCCTTCGACCTTTATCAGCCCGTCACGATTCAAACGGCTGAAGATCCGCGACAGCGTCTCCGGTTGAATCGACAGTCGAGAGGCGAGCAGGTGTTTCGGTGAACCGAGCAAGATACGATCGCCGTCGCGGGGCTGGTCGAGTAGGTAGCCGATGACCCGGGCCGTGGCGTTATGCAGGGTCAGGCGGTCGATTTCGTTGATTTGACTGTGCAGGCGCATGGAAAGGTCGGCCAGAAGCCGAAAACAGCTGTCCGGTGATGTCCGCAACAGGTTCAGAAAGCGCCGGTTCTCAAACCCCACCACCTCGCTCGGCTCGATCGCCTCGGCGTTGACCGGATACTCCTGCCGTTCCATGAAGGCTATCGCCTCACCGAACACCTGCCCGGCTCGAATCAGCTCCACCACCTTCTCCTCGCCGTCCGCCGAGAGCCGCGTCAATTTGATGAGACCGCGGCGAAGCCAGAAGAAGCGCTCCGACGGGTCGCCATGGGAAAACAGTGTCTCGCCGTGCTGCAGTTCCTGATCGGTGGCGTGTTCCAGTAGTGTTTCGGTCTGCTCTTCAGTCAAACCGTTGAACAGGTAAACACCCTTCAATTCTTCGAAAATCCCGACAGTATTGTGCATCGTTCCCCACGTCTTCGGCCTCGACCGCCGCCAACATTAACCCGCCGGCCCGGTAGCTGCAATCCGTGGAGTGAGATAGTGCACACTAAAGAGGTGTTCAGGATCGGTCCAGAGACCGCTCGGCACGAGATTAGCGCTTGCGGCGAGGCGGTGGAACTCCTCGATGGTGTACTTGTAGGAATTCTCGGTATGGATGGTCTCCCCGGGCAAAAACCGAAATCGAAGGCCGGCCACAGAAACCTCCTGCGCGACATCGCTGATCAGGTGCATTTCGACGCGCCCTTTGCTCGGGTCGTAAAACGCCCGGTGGCGGAATCGATTGAGGTCGAAGTCGCCGTCCAGTTCGCGATTGAGTCGGTCGAGGAGGTTCAGGTTGAATTCGGCCGTGACCCCGCGGGCGTCGTTATAGGCCGCGTGCAGCCGCTCCGGCTCCTTCTTCAGGTCGACGCCGATCAGCATACCGCCGTCGGGCCTCACGAAGCGGGCGGCTTCGGCGAGAAAGCGCCCGGCCTGGTGCGGCTCGAAATTACCGATGGTGGAGCCCGGAAAGAAGATCACCCGACGTCCCGGAGGCACAAAGTTCGCGAGCACCTCGAATTGCGAAAAATCGGCACAGGCGGAAGCCACCTCGAGCCGCGGGAAACGCACAGCCAGCCGCGCCGCGGCCTCACGCACGTGATCACCACAGATATCCGTGGGCACATACGCTGCCGCAGGAAGATGGCACAGCAGCAGTTCCGCCTTGTGGCAGCTTCCCGCCCCCGGTTCGATGAGTATCCCTCCCTCACCGATAAGGTTCGCAATGCCTGTCGCGTTGTCACGCAGAATCGACGTTTCCGTACGGGTCGGATAGTACTCCGGCAGTTCGCAAATGGCATCGAAAAGAGCCGAGCCGCGGGCATCGTAAAGGAGCTTGGGCGATAGCATTTTCGGCCGCCGCGCCAGTCCGCCGACGACCTCTTCGCGCAGATGGAGAGGTTCAGGGCCGGCATCGAAAAAACGCGGATAGGAAATTGCGGTGTTCATGCGTCCTCCGCCAGTCGGATCCCGAGGAATTGCCAGCGATCGTGGGGATAGAAGAAGTTTCGGTAAGTCGGCCGGAAATGCTCCTGAGGCGTCGCGCAGGAGCCTCCCCGCACGACCATCTGGTTACACATGAATTTGCCGTTGTACTCACCGAAAGCGCCCTCACCCCGGCGGTAACCCGGATAGGGGCTGTAGGCGCTGCGGGTCCACTCCCACACATCGCCGAAGAGCTGAAGCAGGCCGTCTTTGCCACGCTCCGCCGGCTCCGGGTGGAGCCTCCCGCGCTCCCGGAAGTTTCCTTCGGTTTTTCGGTCGGAGGCGGCGTGTTCCCACTCCTGTTCAGTCGGCAGCCGTTTCCCGGCCCACGCCGCATAGGCGTCGGCCTCGAAATAACTGACGTGCGACACCGGTTCGTTGGGATTCAGCGGACGCAACCCGGCGAGGGTATACTCAAGCCACTCCCCATCGATCCGCTGCCAGTGCAAAGGAGCGTTCCAGCCATGGGCCTGAACGGCGCTCCAGCCATCCGAGAGCCAGAGAGTCGGCTCGGAATAGCCCCCCTCCTCGACAAAGGCCAGGAACTCGCCGTTGGTAATTGGCCGGGATGCCAGGCGAAAATCCTCGAGCAGCACCCGATGTCGGGGCTTTTCATTGTCGTAGGCAAAGCCGCCGCCGGAATACCCAACGCGGGTCTCTCCTCCCTCGAATCCGATCCAGGACAGGGCCGGTGCCGACCGCCTGGAGGGCTCCGGCAGCGCCTCACTGTAGGCAGGGTGGAGAGGGTTAAGAGACAGGTTCTGCTTCACATCGGTCAGCAGAAGCTCCTGGTGCTGTTGCTCATGGTTCAATCCCAATTGCAGGCGCCAGGTGATTTCGGACCACTCGGAAGCCTTAGCCGACCCGAGAAGCGCGACGATAGCCTCGTCGACATAGGTGCGGTACGCGTAGACCTCTTCGACTGTCGGGCGCGATAAATCTCCGCGCCGAGGGCGCGGCCACTGAGCGCCGACGCTGTTATAGTAGGAGTTGAACAGGTATTCGAACAGTGGATGAAACGGTCGGTAGTTCGTGCCGAAGGGCTTTAGCAGGAAGGTCTCAAAAAACCACGTAACGTGTGCAAGGTGCCATCTGGGCGGACTCGCCTCGGGAATGGTTTGTACGACATAATCTTCGGTGACCAGCGGTTGGCAGAGCTCCACCGTGCTCTGACGAACTCCGCGATAGTGTTCGACCAGCGACTCCCGCCCGTTGTCGGGCGCTCGCAATCCCTCCGATTGGGGCATTCTCCCTCCTCGCTACCGGGTCGGTTTCAGCAGCTTGATCCCTTCTCTGCCGGCCCGGCTCGGGTCAGGCTGAAAAAAGCTCTCCCCGAAAACCGAATGACCGGTCCAGTTTTTTGCGGTTGTATGGCCCGGCCATTGGAAAGCATGAGCCCGGAGCTTCTCGCCCCGACTTGCCAGTGTACTGTTGCATGCTTGGCGATACTTTCAGAGCCCCCCAAAAAAGTCAGGACAAGGCGCAGCGCGCAGGCAATGGTCATTCCCTTGTCAAGCGCTGCAACGCCGTCATGGCGTTTTTGGGGGCTCCCTTCGGGCGAGCCGCTGGTCGGCCACCTGCGGCGTTGCGCTTGCTTGAAAGGGACCCGCCATTCCTGCGCAAACGCGCCTTGCATCTGGCCGACCAGCGGCTCGCTGAATGCACCGCCGAGCATGCAACAGTACACTAGAATCATAGTTAATAGTTGCGGGAACGGGACGGGGAAGGAGCCCTTCATGGCGAGGAAGATTGGGGGAAATGGCGATGGTGGCGACGTGGGCAGTGCATCGATCGCCTACCCGCCGCTGGATATCATCGATCGGGGTGATTTTCTGATCGTGCGCGCCCTGGTCCCGGGACTACCCAAAGAGTGCCTGGATATCTCCGTCGAGGCATCGCACCTTTTCCTGCGTGGACGCCGCCCACTGGAAGAGGAAAATGGCGCCTACTTCCGTCACGAAAGAGCGCTGGGAAGCTTCGAGCGTACCGTTGCGCTTCCGGTGGCTGTGAACCCGGACCAGACCCATGCCCACCTGGAGAACGGGATTCTTGAACTGACTCTACCCAAGCTGGAGCCCATCCGGCCGCGTCGGGTTGAGGTGCATTGATTAGTCTGGGTTAGCCACAGAGGGCACAGAGCTCACAGAGCTCACAGAGCTCACAGAGCTCACAGAGCTAAAAGATAAAACCACGGGGAGCACGGGGATTAATCCTTTAGAACGGAGCCTCACTGCCGCAATCGGCTTTGAAATCCGGCACTGAGCCCTTTTCACAAATTGTTCTCTGTGCTCTCTGTGGCTTACAAGCGCAGTTATTCTTCCCCGTGTTCCCCGTGGTTAACCTCCCCGATCGGCTTCTCCAGCAGCGCCAGCAGGCGGGCAGCCTTGTCGAAGCTCTCCTGATATTCCGCTTCGGGATCCGAATCCATGACGATACCGCCGCCGGCGGCGAAGCGGACCTCGCCATCAGAATGCACCAGGGTGCGGATAGCGATATTGGTGTCCATGGCACCGTCAAAACCGATGTAGCCGATACTTCCGCAATAGAGCCCGCGCGGGTCCGGTTCCAGCTCATCGATGATCTCCATCGCCCGCCGTTTGGGCGCTCCGGTGATGGAGCCCCCCGGGAAACAGCCCCCCAACAGATCGAAGGCATCCCTATCGGCGGCGAGTCGACCCGTTACAGTGGAGACCAGGTGATGCACCGAGGCAAATGATTCCACCTTGAACAATTCCGGAACGCGAATACTGCCGATAGCGCAGCTCTTCCCGAGATCATTACGCAGGAGATCGACGATCATGAGGTTCTCCGCGCGATCCTTGACACTTTTGGCCAACTCCGCTGCCAGTTCGCGATCCCGGTGGATCGCCTCGTGGCGCGGACGGGTTCCCTTGATCGGTCGCGTTTCCACCCTGCCGGAGCGCACTTCGAGGAAGCGCTCCGGCGACGCACTGAGTATCTGCCCATGGGGCAGATTGAGATAGGCCGCATACGGTGCAGGATTAATCCGCCTCAACTGCCGGTAGGCCACCCAGGCGTCGCCCGATACCGGTGCCGTAAAGGTTTGCGCAAGATTAACCTGGTAGCAGTCACCTTCTGCAAGATAGCGTTGAACGTGCGCCAGGCGGGCCAGGTAATCCCCTCTTGTCAGGTTCGATTGCGCCGCGCCCAAGGCCTCGAAGCGGCGAAGTTTGGCTGCGGACGGCAGCGCGAAGGTATCCACCAGATCGGGCCATACGCGATCCGTTCGCGGATCACGGCCTGCGGAGACCAGGTGCGACCTCCGCCTTTCATGATCGACCACCACTGCCCAGTCGTAGAATCCGACGGCCATTTCCGGCAGGGCCGCGGCTGCGCGCTCCCGGCGCGGCCACTCCTCCAGGTACCACGCAAGGTCATAAGCGAAATATCCCAGCGCACCACCCGTGAAAGGGATTCCATCGGGCAGCGAAACCGCTCGTTCATCAAGATAGCGTCTCAACAACGGGAGCGGGTTGCCATCCGTCACCTCGGACCTCCCTCCGCGGGGCGTGATGGTGGTCCCTTCCCCTTCCGTGACGAAGGTCAGAAAAGGATCGGCAACAATGATGTCGAACCGCCCGCACCCGGCGCTGTCCAGCAGCATCGACCAGGCGTCATCAGCTACCGCCTCAAACAGTTCAGTACTGTCGGGCCGGTAAGGCAGTTCCGTGCAGCGGTGTGGGGCCGAAGCGGCCAAGGGAAGATCGGAAGGAATTTTAAATAAATACAAGGAAGCGGCGCCCCGCCCGAACCGGTGCGGGGCGCCAAACGGTCTTAGTAACCGCCCTTACGACGACTCTCCGGCAGACCGCCGATCTTCGCGGCCTGCTTGGAGGGTTGCATCGGGAACAGGGAGTAGAGATCCTTCGAGGAGAGCTTCTCGCCCCACTTTTCCGACATGGCTTTAACGATGTTGCGATCGTTGGGCTGGTTGCCGCCGTTGTTGATGTACTCGTCACGCAGGAAATTGACGACATCCCAGGATTTGTCGGTCAGCTCCACGCCTTCCGCTGCGGCAATAACCTTCCCAACCTCCTCGTTCCAGGAATTGATGTCGGTCAGGTAGCCGTTGGCGTCGGACTCAATCGTGGTGCCGTTGACTTCGTAAGGCATTTTCTTCTCCTTAATGTAGTTCTATGACTAACTTTCAAAGGGTTGATTAAAAAATAAAAAGTTACTTTTTAGTAACCGTTTTATGGGGAATAAAAACCCCAAAACCGCGCTTGCGGCCAGGACCGACGCCCTGCTTTTGGAGTCGCACTGCGTCCTCCCGGGACAGGTCCGCAACGAACAGGCTGCGCGTAATCACCTCTCCGTCCGCGGTCCGAAAACCGTGTAGTTTACCGCAAAGTATCTTTTTGAACCGTATGCCGGCGTTTTTTAATTCTTCGACGTTGCGCTCAAGGAACTCCTCTTCCTCTTCCGCCTGATCGGAGACGACATAGCGGGCGTGAAGCGCCGAATGGGTACTCAAGAGTCGCTGCTTGGGCCTACCCAGGGTGAGATCGTAACCGGCCACCCGCAGGGTCTGACCGGAGAGTGACCCGGCATCCTCCACGCGCTCTTTGGGAAGGCGCAGAGTCAGTTTGGTGCGCCTCGATAGATAAAGAAGCTCATCGCCATCGTCGGGACGCTCCCAGCCATTACCGGATTCCGCGCCGTGGATGAGATGAAGGCCGCTCGCCTCCTCCTCGTCAAACCAGGGAAGCGCATCGCTGATGGCCCGGTAGAGCGCATCGGCATGGTCCACCGGCAAGGCCCGACAGCGCATGTCGAACACGACGTCCACTATGTCATCGGGAACGACATACTCTTCCCGATCTTCATCTTCGCGCCAGTAAATGCTCATGAGTCTTCGGGGATCTTCGCCCTGAGTGCGTCACGGTCGAACCACCAGGATTCTTCGACCAGCACATCGAGAATCGTCGCCAATCTCGGCAGGAACTTGCCGGGATCGTTCAGCTCCAGGCGTTCGAACCAGAAATCGAAAACCTCCTGCTCGTCCACCTGACCATGGCGGCGGGCGACATCGCCCAGCAGCTGCATGGTGAAGAACTGGAGATCATCCCGCTGCTGCCCTTCCGCCCGCAGGTCGGTGATATAACGGGCCGTTGCCGCAGCCACAGCGGCGCCGTCGGAGTTATCCGGGGTCTCTTCAACCATGTATTGTAACATTGCCACCGACAGCTCCGGATCGATCGGGAACGTTACCCCCAGCCAGATCCCGTGCGCCAGGGCCTTGATCGAGTCGGGCCGGTCGGTCTGGAAGAGGATATCGGCCGCCTCCACCGCCCGGAGCCAGTTCTCGGACGCAATCGCTTCATCGAATATGGGTTTAACCGTCTCCCACGCCTCTTCGCGGCGCTCCAAATCCAGGAGCACGTAGCCGGAATCCAGCAGCAACTTCAACCGGAAATCCGTTGCGGCCTCAGGGGGAAGGCTTTCCAGATCCGCCCGCAGTGACTGCAGCTGTTGCTCAAGCCGCTCGCTCGATTTCAGCGAATCGGTCGAGCACTCCGCTTCGCCGAGGTTCGCTTCCGTTTTCAGATATTTCACGCCAAATCACTCCTAATTCTGATTCGTTAACCGCAAAGGCGCAAAGAGCACAAAGAGCACAAAGACACTGCACGGCAGGTCAAACAACGGGGGAAGGAGGCGCGTCCCCGCGGCGATGCCCCAAACGAACGCAGGGCCGGGGGAAGGTTCTCTATCCCTGGGCCATATACAGCTTTGCGCTCTTGGCGTCTTTGCGGTTCGAAAAATCCTACGTAAATACCGCCTCCAGGCGATCTTCCCAGTTCTCCGGGGTGTCGGAGAACGGCGGTTTTACGTCGATGCGAAAGAACATCTCCGTCTTGGAGCGCTCCTCGACGACCTCAAGAAGCTGATCGAAGTTTTCAAGTTGTGGATTCTGTATCAGTATCTCGCTCAAATAGAGCATCACAATTCACCTTATATATATACCGGTAAGACGACGATGTGCCGTTCAGGCCTAAGCCCTTGGCCATCCCCGATGCGACAGGGCAATTTTGCACGCTTACCCACCGAGGCGTTGTGTTGTCTCGTATCCATGGAGTATTATCCGGCAGTACCTGAGGAAGATAAATGTCGGCAAAACGAAATTTTTCAACCCTTCCCCGAGCAATATCTCACTTATTCGCTAAAGAATATTGAACCGGGAACACTACCTGCTGACAAGCCCCGAAAAAAGGCGGAAAATACCCCCCTACCCCTTAAGATGGATCTAATGTCTTAACATTTTACTTTTCATTTCAACTGCATGCGTATGTTTTAAGTGGCTTTTTAGCAGATTATGAAATTATGAACCTGCCGCAGCATGATTTTTTATATATCCCTTTTAGGATAGCTTATATCCCCCCCTAACCCCCCATCGTGAGGATATTGCACTTCATTAGGAACTCCTAAACTTTGACGTCAATTGATAGTAGGACTTCCTGCTTCAATAACGTCTTTAGGAATATGCAGGGTTTCGTGAGCAGTACCTGCAGCCTGGACCTGGCCTAGCCGACATCGACTCAGGCGAATCCGGGAGGCCAGAAACCCAAGTTGAAGACTGTACGGGAGAAGAAACCGATGGCGAAAAAATTGCAAGACACACCGATGCTTGACCAGCTGGAAAGCGGTCCGTGGCCGAGCTTCGTGACCGGTCTGAAGCGTCTGGCGAAGATAAGGAAACCCGATATGATGGTCGACCTGATCGGTCAGCTGGAAACCTCCTACCAGACCAAGAAAGGTTACTGGAAGGGCGGTACGGTCGGCGTGTTCGGTTACGGCGGCGGCATTATCCCCCGCTTCACCGAACTGAAGGACGAAAACCAGCAAGCCGCTGTTCCCCGAGGCGGCCGAGTTCCACACCCTGCGCATGCAGCCGCCCGCCGGCATGCATTACAACTCCGACTGCTGCGCAAAATGTGCGATGTCTGGTCGAAACGGTACGGTTCGGGTCTGATCGCCTTCCACGGCCAGTCCGGCGACATCATGTTCCAGGGCATCACGACCGAAAACGTCCAGCCGGCCTTCGACGAGCTCAACGAAATGGGCTTCGACCTCGGCGGCGCCGGCCCGGCGCTGCGTACCTCGATGTCCTGCGTCGGTGCGGCCCGCTGCGAAATGTCCTGCTTCGACGAAGCCACGCGCGCTGCGCACCGTCATCAACAACAACCTGGACGACATGCACCGTCCGGCTCTGCCCTACAAGTTCAAGTTCAAGTTCTCCGGCTGCCCGAACGACTGCGTGAACGCCATCCAGCGTTCCGACATGGCCACCATCGGCACCTGGCGCGACAACATCCGCGTCGATCAGGAGCGCAGGTTCAGGAACTACTACAAGGTCACGGCATGAACGGCTCGTCAACGACGTGATCAGCAGTGCCCGACCAAGGCCATCACCCTGTTGCCCGACAACCAGGCCAGCATGTCCGTTGCCAACTGGGCGACGGCAACACTCTGTGCATCGACAACAAGAACTGCGTGCGCTGCATGCACTGCCTGAACGTCATCCCCGGCGGCCTGCTGCCCGGGAGACGACAAGGGCGTCACCATCCTGGTCGGCGGCAAGGGCGTAGCTGAAGATCGGCGCACCATGGGCACCGTGATCATTCCGTTCATGAAGCTCGAGTCCGACGAGGAGTTCGAAAAGCTGAACGAACTGGCGCGTAACATGATCGACTTCTTCGCCGAGAACGCGCTGGAGCACGAGCGTACCGGTGAGATGATCGAGCGTATCGGCCTGATCAACTTCCTCGAGGGCATCGGAATCCCGGTCGATCCCAACATGATCAACCAGCCGCGTTCGAACCCCTACTTCCGTTCCGACGATTGGGACGAGCAAGCCGAGAAGTGGTTCGAGCACAAGCCGGCTAAGCGCAAGCGCCTCGACTTGAATGGATAGCGGAGCGGTCTTGTCAGGACCGTTCCGCACAGAGATAAAGAATCTGATCACTGGAGGTAAACATGAACGCACCTCGCATGCCCGATCGAATCCGGTGTACCGGATCCGTTTCCGTACATGCACCCCATGATTGAAGCCAACTATGGCAAGTGGGCTTGCCAGATGCCCCCGTCCGGGTGTTCTGCATCACGTCGCCAAATGCGGCGACGAGGTCTGGACCGTTCGGGCTGGTACCCAGCGTCAGATGGACGTCTCACACCATCCGTAAGCTGATGCGACATCGCCGACGAGTATGCCGATGGTTACGTGCGTTTCACGATCCGCTCGAACATCGAGTACATGGTGTCCGACGAGTCCAAAGTCGAGCCGCTGATCAAGGCACTGAAGGACGAAGGCTTCCCCATCGGCGGCACCGGCAACTCCATGTCCATGATTCCGCACACCCAGGGTTGGCTGCACTGCGACATCCCGGCACCGACGCCTCCGGGTGCCGTCAAGGCCCTGATGGACGAGCTGTACCACGAGTTCACTCACGAGCGAAATGCCGAACCGCGTGCAAGCATGACCACCTCCTGCTGCCAAATCAACTGCGGCGGCCAGGGTGACATCGCCATCAACATCCAGCACACCAAGCCGCCGAAGATCAACCACGATCTGGTGGCCAACGTGTGTGAGCGTCCGTCGGTTGTGGCCCGCTGCCCGGTTGCGGCTATCCGTCCGGCCATGGTCAACGGCAAGCCCTCGCTGGAAGTGGACGAGAAGAAGTGCGTCTGCTGCGGCGCCTGCTTCCCGCCCTGCCCGCCGATGCAGATCAACGATCCCGAGCACTCCAAGATTGCGATCTGGGTCGGTGGCAAGAACTCCAACGCCCGCAGCAAGCCGACCTTCCACAAGCTGGTCGCTGCCGGCCTGCCGAACAATCCGCCGCGTTGGCCGGAAGTCGCTGAGGTCGTCAAGAAGATCCTCAAGGCTTACAAGGAAGACGGAAGGATTGGGAGCGCATGAGCGAGTGGGTCGAGCGTATCGGTTGGCCGCGGTTCTTCGAGAAGACCGGCCTGCCGTTCACCAAGTACCACATCGATAACTGGCGCGGTGGTCGTGCCAACCTGAACGCGTCTGCGCACATCCGCTTCTAAGAACGGACCAAAAGAAAAAGGTTGAGCTAATGAAGTTCACGGTACAAGTCAACGAAGGACCCTATCAGCATCAGGCGTCCGACAGCGCGTACCAGTTCGCAAAGGCCGCTCTGGAGAAGGGACACGAGATCTATCGTATCTTCTTCTACCACGACGGTGTGAACAACGGAACGCGCCTGACCACGCCTCCGCAGGACGATCGCAATATCGTCAATCGTTGGAGTGAACTTGCCGAACAGCACAACCTCGATCTGGTTATCTGCGTTGCCGCGGCCCAGCGCCGCGGCATCGCCGACGCCGACGAGGCGAAGCGAAATGGCAAAGACGCTGACAACATCGCCCCGGGCTTCCGGATTTCGGGCCTGGGCCAGCTCATCGAAGGCGGCATCCAGTCCGATCGTCTGGTCGTGTTTGGTGACTGAGATTGGGGGTAGACGATGAGTGAAGAAATGATGGGGGGAGACGTCAAGAAGTTCATGTACGTGAACCGCAAGGCTCCGTACGGAACGGTTTACGCCCTCGAATCTCTGGAAGTGGTGCTGATCGGTGCCGCTTTCGAGCAGGACGTGAGCCTGGTTTTCCTGGATGACGGTGTTTACCAGCTCACCAAAGGTCAGGACAACAGCGATCGGAAATGAAGAACTTCTCTCCGACCTATCGCGCTCTGGAGATGTACGACGTGGAGAAGCTCTATGTCGGCAAAGAAGCTCTGGAAATGCGGGGTCTGACCGAAGAAGACCTGTTGGTGGATGTCGAGGTGAAAACCGCCGACGAGATCCGCGACCTGATGGAAGAGCAGGACGTCGTCCTTAGCTTCTAACCGGGGGAAGAGAAATGTTGCATACCGTCAACAAGTCGCCGTTCGAGAAGAACAGTCTGGACACCTGCCTGGCTCACGCCAAAGAGGGCAGCGCCATTCTGCTGATTGAGGACGGCGTGTACGGCGCCACGAAAGGCACTGCCGTATCGGATAAACTGCAGGAAGCAATGAGCAAGTTCACCGTTTATGCCCTTGAGCCGGACGTCAAATTGCGTGGCGTTGCCGACAAGGTGATGGACGGCGTGAAACTGGTGGATTACGCGGGTTTTGTCGACCTTGCCGTTGAAAACGACAAGGTTCAGGCCTGGCTGTAATTTGGTGTAAACCCACTACGAATCAATCTCAAAGGAGATAGTGTCATGGCTACGATGGACGTTGCAGGTAATAGCGTTGAAGTCGACGAGGAAGGCTACCTCACCAACATCAATGACTGGGATAAGGATGTGGCTATCGAACTGGCCAAGTCCGAGAACCTTGAAATGACCGAGACTCACTGGGAAGTTATCGAATTCCTGCGTGAGTACTACAACGAGTACCAGATCGCTCCGGCGGTCCGCGTACTGACCAAAGCCATCGGCAAAAAGCTTGGGCCGGAGAAAGGCAACAGCAAGTACCTCTACGAGCTGTTCCCGTACGGCCCGGCCAAGCAGGCCTGCAAGATCGCTGGTCTGCCGAAGCCGACCGGCTGCATCTAAGCCAGGATCGGGGAGGCCGTTCGCGGCCTCCCCACCCTTACTGTCCGTAGTTCGGAGGGTCGATTGATGACGGGGCTTTATGCCGCACTGTTTTATTTCGCGACGGCGTTTTTCGTTGGCGGTCTCGCCTACAAAATTTATAAATATGCCGAAAACGCCGGCGCCCTTGAAGATTCCGACCACACCCGCCCCGACGACCCAGAGCGGCGTGGTGGCTCGCATGGCCCGCGAGGTCGTGTTCTTCGAGAGCCTGTTCAAAGGCAACAAATGGACCTGGCTGTTCGGCTGGATGTTCCATGTTGGACTGGCGCTGGTGCTCGTGCGCCATCTGCGCTACTTCATGGATCCGATCCCGGGTGTGATCGTGTTTCTGCAGCCGTTCGGCAAGTACGCCGGTTTCGCCATGGCGATTGGGCTACTCGGCCTGTGGGGCCGTCGCTTCTTCGTCGAGCGTATCCGCTACATCACGAACCCTTCGGACCATCTGATGCTGGCGCTGCTCGTCGCCATTGGCGGAAGTGGTCTGACAATGAAGTTCGTGGCCCACACCGACATTGTCGCCGTGAAGACCTTTTTCCTGGGACTGATGAGCTTCAGTCTGCAGCCGCTGCCGACGGATCCGCTGCTGTTGGTCCATCTGGCTTTGGTGGCCCTGCTGATGATTATCTTCCCCATCAGCAAGCTGTTGCATGCGCCGGGCATATTCTTCAGCCCGACCCGTAATCAGGTCGACAACCCGCGCGAACGCCGGCACGTGGTCCCGTGGGCTGCCGAGCTGGACAAGTCGTAATCGGACGAAAGAACGAGGAGAATCCGCGTGGCCGCTGATTTCCAGACACCGGAATTTAGGGAATACCCTGCTGTTCCCAACAAGCTGGCTCCCGACGCAACGGCGCACCTGAGCCCGTTCGTCGCCAAACCCAATCACCAGGAATCACTCGGCTTTCCGGGTGAACTGGTAGACGACTGGCACGATAAGGCCATCGAAAAGATGGGCGACCTGCTGGGCAAGTACCGTGGCCTGCAGGTCTTCCTGGACGCCTGCGTGAAATGTGGCTCGTGTACCGACAAGTGCCACTACTTCCAGGGCACCTCGGATCCGAAAAACATGCCTGTGGCACGCCAGGATCTGCTGCGTAGCGTCTATCGCCGCTACTTCACGTTCGCCGGGAAGTACTTCCCCAAACTGGTTGGGGCCCGCGAGCTGGACAAGGAAGTGCTGGACGAGTGGTACAGCTACTTCCATCAGTGTTCCCAGTGCCGCCGCTGTTCGGTGTTCTGCCCCTACGGCATCGACACCGCCGAGATCTCCATGGCCGCACGCGAGATCCTCGATACGGTCGGCTACGGCCAGAAGTACTGCAACGAGATCCTCGGTAAGGTGCAGACCGTCGGCAACAACCTGGGCCTGCCTGGACCGGCACTCCGGGCCACCCTCGCAGAGTTCGAAGAGGAGATCGAAGACGACATCGGCGTGCCGATCAAGCTGCCGATCGACGTCGAGGGCGCCGAAGTGCTGCTCATCACGCCATCCGCCGACTTCTTTGCCGAGCCCCACATCGACGGTCTGATGGGTTACGCCAAGGTGTTCCATGAGGCGGGCATCAGTTGGACGCTCTCCTCCTACGCGGCCGAGGCGGCCAATTTCTCCATGTTCATCGGCTCTTACGACAACATGAAGACCGTTGCCGAGCGCATCCGCAAGGCCGCGCTGGACCTCGGGGTCAAGCGCATCATGGTCGGCGAGTGTGGCCACGCCTGGCGTGTCGCCTACAGCTTCTGGAATACCGTTGCCGGCGTTGGCTCAGGTGCTGCCGCGGATGACGAGTACGGCCAGAAACTGCAGAAGCAACTGGATCACAGCTATCCGATCCCGCAGCACATCTGCGAGTTCACCTACGGCCTGATGCAGGAAGGCAAGCTGCGGCTTGATCCTGCAGCCAACGATTACCGGACCGTCACCTTCCATGACTCATGCAACGTGGCGCGTGCCTCGCGGATGGGTGACAAACCGGGTGGGCAGTTCGATATTCCGCGCGCCTTGATCAAGGCGTCGTGCAACAACTACTTCGACATGGAGCCTGACACGATCCGTGAAAACACCTATTGCTGCGGTGGCGGCGGCGGTCTTCTCACCGATGACCTGATGGAAATCCGTGTCAAAGGCGCCCTGCCCCGTATGGAGGCGCTCAAGGACGTAATGGAAAACCAGGGCGTAACAAACATGGCGGCGATCTGCGCGATCTGTAAAGCGCAGTTTCCAAGATCATGCCCTACTTCAACATCCCGATGGACACGATCGTCTCCACGCACCAATTGGTGGGTGATGCATTGGTGCTGACGGGTTCGACGCAGGAAAAGGCGCTCGACGGCGGGAACGATTCTTCCGAGAAAAACGAAGAAACCGCCGAAGCTACCGAGTAAGAACAACCCAAACGACGGGCTTCGTAGACAGGTAACTCACCGGCGAAGCTAGGTTAATGGCATAGGAGACTAGACATGGCGACTTCTAGTGACGATATGAAAAACGATTTTACCTACCGCCGCTATCAGGACGGTGACGACAAGCACGGTCCGTGGAACCAGGAGATTTTCCAGGCGAGCTGGACCCACAAGTGCCCGACCTACGTCCACCGGACCCCGCCTTGCCAGGGCAGCTGCCCGTCCGGCGACGATATTCGCGGCTGGCTGGATATCGTCCGCGGCATCGAGAAGCCGGCAGGCGAAATGACGCATGCAGGAGTACGCCTTCCGCCGCTACACCGACGCCAACCCCTTCCCTTCGATCATGGGTCGCGTCTGCCCCGCTCCCTGTGAGGACGGCTGTAACCGCAATAGGTCGAGGACCACGTCGGCATCAACGCCGTCGAGCAGTACATCGGCGACACCGCCCTGCGTGAAGGCTACAAATTCGAAGCGGCCGAAGACACCGGCAAGAAGGTCGCCATCATCGGCGGCGGTCCGGCCGGACTTGCGGCGGCTTATCAGCTGCGCCGCAAAGGCCATGGCGCCACCATCTTCGAGAGCCTATGATCACTGGGCGGCATGATGCGCTACGGCATTCCCGGCTACCGTACCCCGCGCGACGTTCTGGATGGCGAAATCAACCGCATCGTGGAGATGGGCGTCGAAGTGAGGACCGGTACCAGGTCGGTAAAGACGTCAAACTCGACGAGATCGAGAAAGAGTTCGACGCCGTTCTGTGCGCCATGGGCGCACAGTCCGGCCGGCCCCTGCCGGTCCCGGGCGCCGATGCCCCCAACTGCATCACCGGTGTGGCCTTCCTGGCTGCCTTCAACGAAGGCCGCCTGAAAGCCGTCTCCGGCCGCGTTGTGGTCATCGGCGGTGGTGACACCTCCATCGACGTGGCCTCCGTTGCCCGTCGCCTGGGTCACATCACCGGTCGATCAACGAGAAGGATCGTCCGGAGACACGTCATCCTCGGCCAGACTGCTCACGATGCGGCCATGGTCGGCGAACCGCAAGGCGCCGATGTGACGCTGATCTCCCGCTCCCGTGTCGAGAAAATGCCGGCTGCCGAGCACGAGGTCGAGGATGCCACCCGTGAAGGCGTCGACATCCGCGGCCAGCTGAATCCCGCTGAGGTCATCAAGGGCGACGATGGTCGCGCCAAGGCCCTTCGCGTGCCAGAAATGGAAGCTGACGGCAAGACCCCGATCGAAGGCGAGTTCGAGTTCGACATCGAAGCTGACCTGATCGTGGCCGCCATCGGTCAGACCGGCGATCTGGCAAGGAATGGAAGAGCTGGACAACGACCGCGGCCTGATGGATGCGGACAAGCACTTCCAGGTCCCGAACGGAGCGGCTACTTCGTCTGCGGCGACATCGTCCGTCCTCACCTGCTGACCACCGCCATCGGCCAGGCGTCCATCGCCTGCCGAGAGCATCGACCACTACCTGAAGCACGAGCCGCATGGTGCAAGCGTCCGAAGGTCGACAAGCACCACTTCAACCTGCATGCACAAGCTCATGGAGACCGGCCTGAGCCCGGAGCAGTTCCAGGCCGAGCCGACGAGCAACAGGATCGATACGTGCGGCACCTCCGATGCCGGATTACGCGATTCACAACTACGAAGACCGTTCGCACAGCAGGAGATCATCCCGTCGACCAAGCTGTTCCTGGGTCACTTCGAGTACACGCCCGCTACAAGCGGGACGAGCATGCGAAGTGTCCGCCAAGGAAGTGCTGGGTCATTTCCAGGAGCGTCTGCAGCCGCTTTCCGAAGAGGACGCCGATCGGCCGAGGCCAAGCGCTGCATGAGCTGCGGCATGTGCTTCGAGTGCGACAACTGCGTGATCTACTGCCCGCAGGATGCCGTCTACCGCGTCAAGAAGGACCAGCGCACCACCGGTCGTTACGTCGACACCGACTACAGCAAGTGCATCGGCTGCCACATCTGCGCCGACGTCTGCCCGACCGGCTACATCGACATGGCGCATGGGTGAGTAAGAGGTCATCACGCGTGATAGCGAGCGGAATCTCTATGCAGATCGCGCTCGTCCTGGCGGTCTGGCGCTGACCCTGTCGGCGTCGCCCTGGCGGCGACGGTGCGCCGCCGGGCCCGGTGATCCGCCGGCCCAGCGCGATCCAAGGCCCAGCAGGCTGCGTTCGGCCGACGTCGAGGACATGCGCAGAACCACATGAAGTACCTTCTGCACCACCGCGACGAGGCTCTGCGAGACGGGCATCCGCACCACCCAGTTCAGTCTGGAGCAGTGCATCGACTGCCATGTCGCGCCCGAGCGGACGGCGAAGCGATCCGCATCGACAGCCGGGAGCATTTCTGCAAGGCCTGCCACGAGTACGCCGGCGTGCAAGATCGATTGCTTCGAATGTCATCGGACCTACCCGGCCAAGGACAGCGCACGTTCCACGATGACACCGGGCTGGCGATACGGGCATGCCGGGCGCTCACGTCAGAACAGTCGTAAACCGGATTGCCGAGGCCCATCAGCAGGAAGAGGACAGGAGCAATCAATGAGCCGAACGGATAAGACACTGATCTCGACGCCGCGATTCATCGGTACGGTGCCGGCTGCCGCCGCCGGCCTGACGGTCGCCCCCGGCGTACTGTTGGTCTACGGCACCGCCGAGGCGGCGATGCCCGACCGCCGCCGAGGAGCCCGCGTCCAGCGCAACTCCGCTGGGGCATGCTGATCGACACCAACAAGTGCGCCAACGGCTGTGACGCCTGCGTCACCGCCTGTGGCAAGGAAAACGGCATGGGCCATGCAGCGAGCCCCATTCGGGACCGACCCAGAAGGCGCAGTGGATCCGCAAGGTCGAGCGTCCGACAGAACGCGCAGACCGGCTACGCGCATCTCCCTGCCGATGATGTGCCAGCACTGCGAAAATCCGCCGTGCGTGGACGTATGCCCGACCGGCGCCTCGTTCAAGCGCGACGACGGCATCGTGCTGGTCGATCGGCATATCTGCATCGGCTGCCGCTACTGCATGATGGCCTGCCCCTACAAGGCGCGCTCATTCGTCCACGAGGACCTGCACGACCAGGTACCCCGACAGCCCCGCGCGGCAAGGGCACGGTGTGGAGAGCTGCACCATGTGCGTGCACCGCGTGGACGAGGGCGAGGAATCCCGCCTGTGTCGAGGCCTGTGACGCGGACGGGCACAAGGCAATCATCTTCGGCGACCTGAAAGATCCCAACAGCGAGATCTCACAGCAGCTCTGCCCAGTACGACGACCACGCAGATCCGCGACGACCTGGGCCTGAACCCGGGTGTGCGCTACCGCGGCATCTAGCGGACAACGACCCCGATAACAGAGAACCGACTCGAAGATCCATGAAACGCAAGATTCGAATTACCGGAGAAATACGAAGGGCAATTAGCGGACGGGCTACTGGGCCCTGCTCGGCGGTGTTCGGCTGTGGTTGTCGGCCGGCCTGCTTGCCAGCTACTACATGGAGCACAACGGCCACTGGGTGACCGGGATGAACAACCAGGTCGTCTGGGGTATGCCTCACGTCTTCGCCGTCTTCCTGATCGTCGCCGCCTCCGGGGCCCTCAACGTGGCTTCCATCGGTTCGGTGTTCGGCAAAACGCCTGTATAAGCCGCTGGCCCCCCTTTCCGGCATGCTGGCCGTCGCCCTGCTGGTGGGCGGCCTGGCTGTGCTGGTTCTCGATCTGGGCCGTCCCGACCGCCTGATCGTCGCGATGACCAACTACAACTTCAAATCGATCTTCGCCTGGAACATCATCCTCTACACCGGGTTCATGGCAATCGTCGCCGTGTACCTGTGGATGCTGATGGAGCGGCGCACAACAAGTTCAGCACGCCGGTAGGCCTGTTCGCCTTCGTTTGGCGTCTGCTCCTGACCACCGGTACCGGCTCCATCTTCGGTTTCCTCGTGGCTCGTGAAGCCTACGATGCCGCCCTGATGGCGCCGATGTTTATCGTCTATGTCCTTCTCCTTCGGGCTGGCGATATTCCTGCTGGTGCTGTTCGCCGCATATCGGATGACCGGGCGTCCGCTGGGCGACTATGTCGTGCGCCGCCTCAAGAACCTCCTGGGCGTATTCGTCGCCGGCGTGCTCTACTTCGTGTTGGTCTACCACCTGGCCAATCTGTATGCGACCGAACACCACGGCGTTGAGACGTTCGTTTTGACCAGACGGCGGTATCTACACCACCCTGTTCTGGGTCGGGCAGATCCTGCTGGGATCGCTCGCCCCGCTGGCGATCCTCTACCATCCCGCCACGGGTAACTCCCGGGGCTGGATCTCCATCGCCTCGGTGCTGGTCATCTTCGGTGGTCTCTCGCAGCTCTACGTTCTTCTCATCGGCGGCCAGGCCTACCCGATGAAGACGTTCCCGGGCTACGAGGTCAGCAGTTCCTTCGGTGACGGTATGGTAGCCACTTACAGCCCGAGTCTGCCCGAAGTGCTGCTGGGCATCTCCGGGTTTGCGATTGCACTGGCCGCTGTCACGGTTGCTGTACGGAATCTGCGTGCCCTCCCCGCCAGTTTGGCGGATGGCGAAACGGATCCTCACGCCGCCTGACCGACCGCGGAAATAACCCGCACGACACCGATGTTCCCGAGAGGGGGCATCGGTGTTTGTGTTTGCGGGGCATGGCTTTGATCCCGGCCCCCCCAGTACTTGCCTTCTCGGTGTACCTTTTTTGATAATTCCCGGCATAACGGCCAACGGCCGAGCGCCAATTGGAAGCGGAATGATTCTAACCAACGTCGCAAAATCGACTATACCCGAGTAAACTACACAGATATTCCGTCTTTTAAACGAATTGAACAGAGGTAGTGGCATGAGCCAGCAAGAACATCCCTTTGCCCAATATGTCCGTATCCTCGGCAAGGGCCGTAACGGCTCTCGGGCTCTGAATCCTGAAGAATCCTTCGAAGCGATGCGCCTGATTATGGCTGAGAAAGTCGAGCCGATTCAGCTCGGTGCGTTCCTGATGCTGATGCGCGTCAAAGAGGAAACCGGTCCAGAGGTGGCTGCGTTCGTAAGGGCGATCCGGGAGTCCCTGCACGTGCCGGCGGACGCCCCCAAGGTCGATTTGGACTGGTCCTCTTACGCCGGCAAAAAACGCCAGTTGCCCTGGTATCTGCTCGCGGCCCTGCTGCTGTCTCAAAACGGTGTCCGTATCTTCATGCACGGGGCCAGTGGCCACACGGCCGGGCGCATTTATACCAAGAACATCCTTCCGGAAATCGGTATCCCCGTGGCTTCCAGCCTTGACGAGGCCTCCAGGCAGATGGCCGAGAGCAATTTTGCCTATTTGGATCTCAAGCACCTGTCGCCCCGGCTCCACGAGATCATCGAAATGCGCCCGCTGCTCGGTCTTCGTTCGCCGGTGCATACCATCGCCCGGGAACTGAACCCCTTTGGCGCCGACTACGTAATGCAGGGGATCTTCCACCCCGGCTACCGGGACATTCATCTGGAAGCCGGGCAGGAACTCGGAGAACCGCACATGGCGGTCATCAAGGGGGAAGGTGGCGAAATCGAACGCAATCCCGATATTGCCTGTCTTGTGCGCATGCTCCACAACGGTCAGTTTTCCGAGGAGGAGTGGCCACCGATGTTCGACAAGCGTCACACCCGCGGTGACGAGCTCAATGCCGATGACCTCCTGGCCGTCTGGCGCGGTGAAAAGGATGATGAATACGGCGCCGCCTCCGTAGCCGGTACCGTCGCCATCGCCCTCTACCTGATGGGTCGCGCCGGCAGTCGGGAAGAGGCGGAAAAACAGGCCTGGGAAATGTGGGACAATCGCAACAAGTCCAGCCTCCTGGCTGCCGCGTAAATAAAACCACGGGGAGCATGGGGGACACGGGGAAGGCGTTAAACCACAGAGTTCACAGAGGACACAGAGATAACTGAGCTAGGTCATGTCCCAAGCTCGATTTCTTTCTACTCCCCCGTGTCCCCCGTGGTTATCAAGCAGTTTCTCCGTGTTCTCTGTGCCCTCTGTGGTTAACGACGAACGACCATGGCTCATTTACTGATTGGTGCACCTTCCAAGTCGTCGGGGAAGACAACCCTGACTCTGGGCCTTTGTGCCGCCCTCGCCCGGCGCGGACTGGCCGTGCAGCCGTTCAAGAAAGGCCCCGACTACATCGATCCGATGTGGCTGGGTCGGGCGGCCGGTCGCCCCTGCTACAACCTCGACTTCAATACCATGGAGCGGGAGGAAATTCTCGGGACCTTCCGCCGCTATTCCGATGATGCGGCGATTAGCTTGATTGAAGGTAACATGGGGCTATACGACAGCCTCGATGTGGCCGGGGAATACAGCAATGCGGCGCTGGCCGCCCTGCTCGGCGCTCCGGTGCTGCTCGTGGTCAACGTAAAAGGTGCAACCCGAAGCATCGTTCCACTTATCCGCGGTTTTCTCGATTTCGAGCCGAAAGTTCGATTTGCGGGCATTCTGCTCAACAATGTTGCCGGCGACCGGCATGAGAAGCGGTTGCGTGAGGTAATTGGGCACTATCTGGATATCCCTATCGTCGGGGCGATTCAGCGTGACGAAAACCTGGCGATCGACGAGCGTCATTTGGGTTTGGTACCGAGCAACGAGACCGCGACTGCCGATCGTATTCTCTCCCGCATTGCCGATCATATAGAGCGGCAGGTGGATCTGGAGCAGCTCACCGAACTGGCCGGGCAGGCCGTTCTTCCGCCGTGCTCCGCCATGCCCGGGCCCGAGTTTCCCGTTCCGGATGTACGCATCGGCATCGCCCAGGACGGCGCCTTCGGGTTCTATTATCCCCGCGACCTGGAACGGCTGCGGGAGGCGGGAGCGGAACTGGTCTCGTTCAGTCCCTCCCGCGATACCCGTTTGCCGGCAGTGGACGGGCTGTTCATCGGCGGTGGGTTCCCGGAGACACATCTGGACGAACTCTCAGCCAACCGGGCCATGCGCGAGGCGATACGCGAAGCCATTGAGGCGGATATGCCCGTCTATGCCGAGTGCGGCGGTTTGATGTATCTCTGCCGTTCCATACGGTGGGGCAATAAAAAGGCCGACATGGTGGGTGTCATGCCGGCGGATGCTGTCATGCATAACCGGCCTGTCGGTCGCGGCTATGTGTGTCTCAGGACAACCGGTCTTGAAAAGTGGGCCGGTGCGCCCGACACCTTGCGCGCGCATGAATTTCACTACTCATCGCTTGAGAACCTGGCATCCGGCCTCACCTATGCCTATGAGGTGACCCGCGGAGCCGGTATTGACGGGCACCACGACGGTTTCGTCTATCGCAATCTGCTGGCCAACTACGTGCACCTGCAGGACGTAGAGGGCCACCACTGGACCCGCCGGTTCGTCGACTTCGTCCGGCGGGTGAAGAAGAGCAAAAACCACAGAGAACACCGAGACTGAAAACCGACCACGGGGTACACGGGGGAGCTTGAAGGTTCAAGGGCAGCCGGTAGCGGTGCTTGGGCGAGACCGAGCCCGGGCTTACCTGCTTTTCCCGAGCGCCCCGAGTTCCCGTGACTAAATCAAATAGCACCAGGAGGAATCGAATGATTAAATTGACGCCTGCGGCTGCCGAGCAGGTCCGCAACTCCGCCGAACAGGCAAATGCCGAAAACCTGTCACTTCGGGTCGCCGCCAAAAAGAAGCCGGATGGCACCATGGACTACGGGATTGGCTTCGACGAATCCACCGATGACGATATGGTCTTCAACTGCGAGGGCATCGAAGTGGTCATGGCCCCCGAGCATAGCCCCCTTCTGTCGGGCGCAACTATCGATTTCGTGGAAATTGAGCCGGGCGAACGCCGTCTAATCGTCATGAACCCCAATGACGCTAATTTTACACCGCCGAAAGAGGCGTAAGCCGGTACTTCGGGGGCGGTAGTTGACTGCCGCCCCCGAAGTGCTAGGGTCCCTGCGCCGAAACTGTCCCCCGGAATGGGGCCCCCTGTGGTAATATTCGTGCGTTTTTCGGCGTAAATACACCGATCCATAGATGACCATGACCCAGGCGCGAGATATCGGCGATGCTGGCCGTCTTGATCCCATCGCCGCTCACGACGAGAAGGCGGCTCAGCAGCAGGAGAACTACCGCGTGCTGAAGTACAAGCGCTTTGTGCTGCCATTGGCCGGCATCGGGTTTCTCGTGCCGCTAATGGGGCTGATCGGTTTTCTTTTTGGCCCGTTATCCCTCCTACACCGATGCCCTCTTCACCGCCCTGTTGCTCTCGACAATAGCCGGGATCGGCCTCGTATTTCTCCTGTTCAATGCCCTCTACGGTCACGTACTGACGCCCGTTTGGCGCCTGAAGGACTGGGTGGCTCGTATCCGAAGCGGCGATCACGAGGCCCGCCTGCCCGAAAGTGGCAACGGCGAATTTGATGGCCTCTCCCATGATCTCAATGCGATTGGTCAGTTCTTGGAAACCCTCTCCCACAACCTTGATGAAGAGGTCCGGCGCCAAACGGAACGCATTGCGCAGAAAACCAATTCGTTGCAGGTCCTGTACGATGTGGCGGCGAGCCTGAACGCCTCCCGGGACCTCAAGGACCTGCTCACCCGCTTTCTCTACACCATGCGCGACATCGTCAATGCCAAGGCGGGAACGGTGCGCCTGCTGACGGAGAACAGCCAGATGGAGCTGGTGGCCTCCATCGGCCTCGATGACGAAGTGGTCGAACGCGAACGCATGGTTCCGGTCCAGCGCTGCTTGTGCGGCAATGCCCTTTCCGAGGGCGAGATTCTGTTCCAACAGGATCTGAAACCGTGTACCCAGTTCGTCGGGCGTCCCATGCTGGATGACGCCTCGCTGGAAATGATTGCCGTTCCGCTCCAGTACCGGGGCAAGAATCTCGGCGTCTACAACCTGTTCGTGAACCGTGCAGAATTCAAGGCCCGCGATGAGGTGAAGGCACTATTTACCAGCATCGGCCGACACTTGGGCATGGCCATTGAAAAGGCCCACCTCGACAACGAGGCCAAGCGCCTGTCGATCATGCAGGAGCGAAACGCCCTGGCCCACGAACTACACGACTCCCTGGCCCAGACCCTCGCCTCTTTGCGTTTCCAGACCTCCATGCTGGATGAAACCGTCGACCAGCAGAGCATGGAAACCATCCATTCGGAGATCCAGCAAATCAAGGGGGGGCTGGACGAGGCCTACACCGAGCTTCGTGAGTTGCTGGCACACTTCCGCGCCCCCATGAACGCGCGCGGCCTGCTACCGGCCCTGGAGGACCTGATTGGTACCTTCCGCAAGCAGACCGGCATGCATATCCTGCTGCAGAAGGAGTGGGAATCCACCCGGCTGCCGGCCAATATGGAAATGCAGGTATTGCGCATCGTGCAGGAGGCACTCGCCAATATACGCAAGCACAGTCGTGCGCATACCGTACGGGTCATGCTCAAATGTAATAATGAAGGCCAGTACCACGTGCTGGTCGAGGATGATGGTGTGGGCATGAGCCGACCGGCCTTCACCGGCCATCCCGGCGAACACATCGGCCTGTCCATCATGCAGGAGCGGGCCCGCTATTTGGGTGGTGAATTACGCATAGAGTCCGAAGCGAGCGAAGGCACCCGGGTGCAGCTCAGCTTCCGTCATCCGGATCCGAATGCCGACCGCGATAACCAGCGGTTCGCCCTAATCTAGTAAAGCTTCAATCCGCAACGGACGCGAAGGGCGCAGAGTAACGACGGCTGCCGGCACCGACAACGGAGCGGTACCAAGAACAAACCGAATACGCGGCTGTGCTTTTCAGTCTTTGCGCTCTTTAGCGCCACTGGGGTTTAACGGAATGTTGCCATGCGCGTCTTGTTGATCGATGACCACACTCTTTTTCGCAGCGGCCTGGAAACCCTGCTTGAACGTCACGGCATTGAAGTCGCCGCCGCGGTTGGCGATGGCCGGGAAGGCCTGGAACAGGCCAAGGCGCTGGACCCGGAGATCATCCTTCTGGACATGCGCATGCCCGACATGAACGGGCTCGAGGTACTCAACGCCCTGCGCCGTGAAGAGTTGACTATGCCCATCGTCATGCTGACCACCTCCAATGAGGAGGAGGATCTGGTCGAGTGCCTGCGAAATGGCGCTCAGGGCTACCTGCTGAAAGATATGGAGCCCACCGAACTGGTCGAAGCCCTGCGGGAGATTGTCGATGGCAAGACCATCGTCGCCCCCGAACTGGCCGGTGTGCTTGCCCGCGTCGTACAGGGCGACGGTTTGGCCGTGGAGGCCCCCAAGGCGGAAGCCAACCCGTTCGACGAGCTCACCCCGCGGGAGAAGGAAATCCTCTGTCTGCTGGCCGAAGGCCAGAGCAACAAGGTAATAGCCCGAAACCTGGGTATTTCCGACGGAACGGTCAAACTCCACGTCAAAGCCATTCTTCGCAAGCTGGATGTCCACTCGCGCGTCGAAGCGGCCGTCATGGCCGTGGAGCAGAACCTCTGCCCGAAGGACTGAGGGTCAGCGGCGGCCGCGGCCTCGCCTGGGGCCACCCCCGTATTTCCCCATAAAGAAAAAGGCCATGTCTCCATGGCCTTTTCTTCGAATCAGACGGAAGTTCTGGCCCCGACCCTACCCTTGCGGCGGGTTCGGTTAGCCGGTCGCCCGGCGCCGCCATTGCGCGCTTTTCGCTCGCCCGGCTGGGCCCGGTTGTTGTTGCCCCGACCCGGTCCTCCTTTCCCCCGGCGTCCATTCTCGATCGGCTCGGGCTTGATGGTGGGGTCCGGCTCAAAACCTTCGATGATCGCCTTCGGTATATCGCGCTTTAACAGCCGCTCGATGCCGTGCAGCAGCTTATCTTCATCGACGCACACCAGGGAGGCGGCCTCACCTTCTCTGCCCGCACGGCCCGTTCGGCCGATCCGGTGGACATAATCCTCCGGTACGTTCGGCAGCTCGAAGTTCACCACGTGCGGAAGCTGATCGATATCGAGCCCCCGCGCCGCGATATCGGTGGCAACCAGCACGCGAACCCGTCCCTGTTTGAAATCCGCCAAGGCCCGCGTGCGCGCGCCCTGGCTCTTGTTACCGTGGATCGCGGCGGCGCTGATCCCATCCTTTTCGAGCTGGCCGGCCAGCCGATTGGCGCCGTGCTTCGTGCGGGTAAAGACCAGCACCTGGCGCCAGTCCCGGGAGCCGATCAAGAACGATAGCAACTCCCGCTTACGGCTCTTATCGACCGGGTGCACGATCTGCTCCACCTGTTCGGAGGCGGTGTTGCGCCGGGCGACCTCGATGAGTTCCGGTTTTCTCAGGATGCCCTGCGCCAGCGTCTTGATCTCATCGGAGAAAGTGGCGGAAAACAGCAGGTTCTGCCGCTCCTTTGGAAGCAGCTTCAGAACACGGCGGATATCGTGAATGAAACCCATGTCGAGCATCCGATCGGCCTCATCCAGCACCAGCACTTCCAGCGCGGAAAGGTCGACCGTGCCCTGGCTCACGTGGTCGAGCAGCCGACCGGGGGTGGCGATCAGGATATCCACGCCGCGCCGCAGCTTCTGGATCTGCGGATTGATGCTGACGCCCCCGAACACCACTGCGCTTTTCAGGGGCAGGTGTTTTCCGTAGGTCTCCACACTCTCACTGACTTGGGCCGCCAGTTCGCGGGTCGGCGTCAGAATCAATGCCCGTACGGCACGTTTTTTGTTGCCCTGCGATGTGGAGAGGCGCTGCAGCAGCGGCAGCGTAAAGCCCGCCGTCTTGCCGGTACCCGTTTGCGCGCCGGCCATGATGTCACGGCCATCCAGAATGACCGGAATCGCCTGGCGCTGCACGGGAGTGGGTTCGCTATAGCCCTGATCGGCCACGGCACGAAGAATGTCGGCCGAAAGACCGAGCGAATCAAATGACATATTGGAATGAAAACTCTTGAGTTGGGCCAACCGGTTTACAAACCGGCCCGGTCCAGGCAAATCGGATATGGGGTGTTTCGAGGTTTAATCGGGGATTGACCGCGAACGTCGCAACGCTGACCGGGGATGTGCGGCGACTATACGAACTATACAGCACCTCCGCAGAAAGTACACCGACTATTTCCAGCTAGGAATCGGGAATCGGCAACCACCGTTCGGGTAGGAGCCCCCCTCGGGGGCGATTTCGAGCGACGGAGGCCTCTTCCTACTCCGCAACCAAGACTCAGGTGTAGTTCTTCATATTCTTCCGGCCGCCACCCGGACGTTTGCGCTGGGTAATGACGCCCTTGACCTGCTCCAGGCTGTCGATCTGTTGGGCGGTATAGCTGTGGTTTTCCGCCTCCAGATAGTACTTGTCGCCCACTATCCTTAGCTTACGGAAAATATATTCATCGTTATGGGATGCGATGACGTAGGAGCCGTCTTTGACGGCATTATGTGGCTCTATCACCACGATGTCGCCATCCTCGAACTCCGGAGCCATGGAGTCGCCCAAAACCATCAGCACGTAGGGCTCCTTGCCCTCGCAAGGGGTACTGAACGCCTCGAAGACGCTCGTCAATCTCGGGTTCGCCTTCCGACTTGATGGGAATGAATTTCTCGACTGCCATATCTCACTCCGTTTTGCCAAGAACGGCGTTTTGAGCTAACCGGTCAAAGCAGATAAAATTCGCCGTTTCCGAAAGACCCCGTTTTGGGTTCGATTACCCCATAGGCCTACGGATATGAAAACTTTTACCGACCTGATTGCGGAACACGTTTCCGATGTCGATGAGCTCTTTCCCTGGGATCTCGTCGATCGCCTGGAGGAGAAACCCGATCTCCTGCTGCTGGATATACGGGAACCCTACGAGTTCGACGCCATGCACATCAAAGGTTCCATCAATGTGCCCCGCGGCATCCTCGAAACCGCCTGCGAGTGGGACTTCGAGGAGACCGTCCCGGAGCTGGTCCAGGCCCGCGAGCGCGAGGTCATCGCGATCTGCCGCTCCGGTAACCGTAGCGTGCTTGCCGCGCACACGATGCAGCGCATGGGCTACAAAAACGTCTTCTCCCTCAAAACCGGCGTCCGCGGCTGGAATGACTTCGAGCAGCCGCTCGAGGACAAAGACGGCAATCCCGTCGATATCGACGACGCCGACGACTACTTCGCGCCCAACGTCAAGCCGGAACAGCAGCGGCCGAAGGGCTAACCACGGAGACACGGGGTACACGGGGTTTAACCCAACTGCAGAGGACACTAAGTAGCTTTCCTTCAAACCTCCGTGCCCTCTGTGGTTTGTACAGTTTTTTCTCCCCCGTGCCTCCCGTGTTCCCCGTGGTTCAATCTTTTATTCGGCGGTCACCCCGCGCTGAGCGCTTTCGCCGCGGCGCCTCATCTCTTCCGAACGGAACCACCCCAGTTTTTCGTGCAGCTTCACCACATTGCCGACGATAATCAGGGTCGGCGGCTTGATGTCGCTGTTGCGGATGACGTCGGACATCGTCTCCAGCGTGCCGGTAAAGACCCGCTGCCTGGGGGTGGTCGCCTGCTGAACCAGGGCAATCGGCGTCTCGCCGCCCATACCGCTCTCCATGAGCTTCTTGCAGATCACCGGCAGCCCCTTCAGCCCCATGTAAAACACCACGGTCTGATTGGGTTGCGCCAGCGCCTGCCAATTGAGGTTCATGGAACCGTCTTTCAGATGGCCGGTCACGAACACGGCCGCCTGAGAATAATCCCGATGTGTAAGGGGGATACCGGCATAAGCCGACGTCCCCAGAGCCGCCGTAATTCCGGGAACCACCTGGAAATTGACGCCCTCGGCCGTCAGCGTCTCGATCTCCTCGCCGCCGCGGCCAAAGACAAACGGATCACCGCCCTTCAGCCGGCAGACGCGCTTGCCCTGCTTGGCCAAGTCCACCAGCAGCTGATTGATCTGATCCTGAGGCACCGAGTGGTTGTCCCGCTCCTTGCCGACGTAGATGCGCTCGGCGTCCCGGCGAGACAGGTCCAACACCTCTTTGGAGATCAGTCGGTCATGGACGATAACATCGGCCTGCTGCATCAGCCGCAAGGCGCGGAACGTCAGCAGATCCGGATCGCCGGGGCCGCCGCCGATCAGGTAGACCTCGCCCACCTCCCGGTCCTCGCCCTCCGCAATCGCCTGTTCCAGGGCCTGCTCCGCCTCGCTGTCCTTGCCGGCGAAGACCAGCTCGGCAATGCGTCCTTCCAGAACGCCTTCCCAGAAGTTGCGCCGGGCGTTGACGTCCGAGAAACGCGCCTTGACCTGATCCCGGAAGCGCTCCAGCATCGCCGCCAGCCGCCCATAAGCGATGGGGATCGCCGACTCCAGCTTGGCCCGCAGCATCCGCGCCAGTACAGGCGATGCCCCACCGGTTGAAATGGCGATCTGTACCGGCGAACGGTCAATGATGGAGGGCATCACGAAACTGCAGAGCTCCGGATTGTCCACCACATTGACGGGGATATTGCCCGCCTGGGCCAAGCTCGAAACTTCGCGGTTCACCGCCTCGTCATCCGTGGCCGCAATCACCAGGGTGATCCCATCCAGATCGGCCGCCTCGAAGCGCCCCTGACGGTGTTCGATGACCCCTTCGTCCGCCTGTCGGCTTAAGGTATCGGTCAGTTCCGGGGCCACCACGGTCAGCTTGGCGCCCGCCTCCAGCAATACGCCTGCTTTGCGTGCTGCCACTTCACCACCGCCGACCACCAGGGCACGGCGGTCGCGGATATTCATGAAAACCGGTAGCAGATCCATATCAATATTCAAAAAGTCTAATATGCAACATAGTTTAGCGGTTGACTAGGGATAACCCAGTCCCCCTTTGGAGATAGGCGATATTGGTGCACGCGACTGATCGAGGGGCCAGTGAGCGGACCGTCGGAGTCGACTTCCACCGCCGTTCACTTAAATTCAAGGATCTACGACTCCTTGAAACTCGCTACAAAAAGCTGAATTCGGAGGGTTTTCCAGTGGCCCAGAAAGATAAGGTGATGTTATCTATAGGGCCGAGCCACGGCAAGGGCCAGCAGCTGGATGAGAAGGCATCGGCCGCCGACCCGGCCTGTATGGAATTCAATCCTGTGCGGGCCGATTGGACGAAACGCCAAGAGGAATCCGTAAGCTTCCCCGTCAAGTAGACATCTCGAAAGTAGAGCCTCTGACGTAGTCAGTGAAACATTCGAGTGGCGTCCGATCGTCCAAAGAGTCATGCGGGCGCTGTTCGTTGTATTCGAGCATCCACCAGTGGGTGGCTTCTCGGACCTCATTGAGGCGTCCATTCCGCCGAATTTCGATTTCCAGTTGTAACAGGTCGCCGAGCTGATGCCGTATTTGCGGCAAACCTCTTTGACCGGCACCCCGGCGTCGGCCTCCTTCAAGATGCTGACAATCTGCAGTTCAGAGAATTTCGACTTCTTCATAGCAACCTCCTAGCTCAGAATTTTGCCAGAAGGCTCTACTTCTTACTTGTCTACTGAGGGGGGAAGCTTACGGAAAAACGTAAGCGATTAGCGACACCCGTATTGCACGTTTCGGCGGGTCTAACTCAAGCTGTCGGCGTCGAGATTGAAAGGCAGTAGCGCCTCGAAATCCTCGACCGATTCGGCGGCGGGTAGCTCTTTAAAAACGTGGCGCAGGTAGCGGTAGGGCTCGTGGTCATTGGCCTTCGCGGTGGCGATGAGACTGTATAGGCGTGCCGAGGTGTGCGCACCCTTGGCGGTATCGGCAAAAAGCCAGTTGTTACGACCGATGACAAAGGGGCGGATAGCGCGCTCGGCGGCATTGTTGTCGATGCTGAGGCGGCCGTCTTCGACGTAGTGCACCAGCTTCGTCCATTCACCGGCCAGATAGCCCAAGGCCCTGCCGATGGCACTTTGGGGCGGTACCTCGGGCAGCGACTGCTCCAGCCACTTTCGCATGTCTTCCAGCACCGGCAGGGCCTTCTCCTGGCGCAGCCGGTAGCGCTCCTCGGGGCTGAGGTCTTTGGCCTGCTTTTCGATTCGGTAGAGCTTGCCGATGAAGTCGAGGCCCTTGCCGGCGCGGCCGGTCGGTTTGCCCTTGGCCTTCTTGCCCTGGGCCTTGAGCGCCTCGTCGAATTTGCGCCGGGCATGGGCCATGCAGCCGAGCAGGCGCACATTCTGATGCTCGGCCACGGCGTTATAGCCGTCATAGCCATCGCACTGCAAAGTGCCGCTAAAGCCTTCAAGCAGACGAAGCGGTACCGACTGGCTCCTTGAGGGATCGTAGTCGAAGAGGATGACCGGTTTGTCGGGCGGACCGCCTCGCTGGACCCACATGTAGGAGTTGGAGGATGCCTTTTTGCCGTCCTCCTTCAGTACCTGCACCGTAGTCTCGTCCATCTGCACGATGTCGTAACCGAGCAGTGCGTCGCGCAGCAGGTTAACCAGCGGTAGGACCAAATCCCCGAGCTTGAGCATCCAGCCGGCCAGGGTGGCCCGGGGGATCTCGACGCCGGCACGCCTCAGAATGCTTTCCTGTCGGTACAGCGGTAGGGCATCGACGTACTTTGCGGTACACACGTGGGCCAGAAGGCCGGGGCTGGCGATGCTTTTGGGAATGGGTTGCGGCGCCAGCCTGGCCGTCTTCACCCCCTGGCGGCAGCAGGGACAGGCGTACTTGGGGCGGATGTGGCGCAGCACCTGGACCTTGGCCGGAATCACATCCAGTTGCTCGGAGACCTCCTCGCCGATGCGCTCCAGGGCGGTGCCGTCGTGCGGGCAGACCTTCTCGGCTTCAGGCAGGTCATGCAGGACCTCGACCCGCTCGATGTAATCCGGCAGCGGTTTGCGACCGGGCTTTTGGCGCTGGTGGGCCGGGACCGTGAGGGTGTCGTCCTCAAACGCTTCACTTTCCGAGGCGCCGGCTTGCTCCGGCGCCTCGGCCTCATTGAAAAGGCCGAGCTGGTGTTTGTCGGCCTTTTCCGAGGAGCGGCCAAAGCGCTTGGCAACCAGGATATTCAGCTTTTCCTGAAGCGCGACAATCTGCGCGTCTTTTCGCTGCAGCTGCGTCTGCTGCTTGGCAACCAGCGCTTGCTGCTTCACGAGCAGCGCCTTCAGCGCTTCGACATCGTCCGGCAAATTGTCCGTCTTAGCCACCATGGGGCCCATGGTACTTGAGTGGCGCGGCGTTCGTGATCGAAGTTTTCGATCGGCCTATAGAGCCGACTTGTAGTGCAGCGCCTGATGCGGCTGCACATAGCGCAGATCAATGCCGTCGAGCAACCAGTTGAGCTGCTGGCCGGTCAGGGTGGCCAGCTCGCCGCCGAGGAATACCGGCCACTTAAAGCGCTCCCTCTCCAGGCGCTTCATCCACAGACAGAAACCGGAGCCTTCCCAATAGAGCACCTTGACCTTGTCGCGGCGTCGATTGACGAAGACGAACAGCCGCTCGGAGAACGGATTGAGTTCCAGCTCGGCTTCGACCAGCACCGTCAGGCCATTGATGCCCTTTCGGAAGTCGACCGGCTTGAGGCAAACGTACACCTCAGGCAGGTCGTTACTCGGGCGCATCATCCGGCCAAGGCCCTTACCAGCTCCGCCACCCAGGACGGTTCGGTGCTGTTATCGAACTCCAGCGTCAGGCCGGTGGGTAATACAACGCGGCAGCGGCCCAAGGCGCGCCCGTCCACCACATGGGCTTTGCGAAACAAACGAGACGCTGCAGGCGCTTCGCCGAGGACCCCTTTGCGCCGTAGCGTGGCCTTCCAGTTGTAGAACGCCGTTACGTTCAACTCATGCGCCTTGGCGTACTGGCTCATCGATTGTCCGGACCGCTCGCAGGCCCGGAGGTGATCAAGCCAGAAGCGCTGCTTGTCGGTGAGCGAGATTTCCGTGAGGTCCATGTTGTGTTCCGGTTTGCTTGACTGCCGGCGCACAGTGTTGCCCCTCAGAATGCTGGAGAGAAGTACGGGGAAAAATTACCGTTTACGGAAAAACCCCATTCCCTCCCAACGACTCAAGGATCCCCTCATTTTCTATGCCATTCGCAGCAAGAAGAGGACAGATCGTTCGTTAGTAAATGGCTCGATCGCCGCATAAAGAGATTCGATCCCCGAACCATGTTTTCTCTGGCAAGCTAGGCGGGAAACTTTTTCAGCCAGAGGCCAGCCATGAACGCGACGATGCGCGAAGGATTCGACCGAAACGACATCCAGAAATTCTTGGGCGACGTCTTTGACGAAGATATCCATGCCAAACGCATCCTTTCGCTGGCCAATGCAACGACGGGGGTACTGGCCGCGGGTTCGCTGGCGGTGTCGGCGATTGGCCAAGGGCTTGCCCACGTGTGTGGGTTGGATCCGAAACACACAGTCAAACAGGTCGATCGGTTGCTGGGCAACGCCAAGATCGACGTCTGGAGCTATTTCGCCTATTGGGTGCCGTACGTGGTCAGCGAGCGAAAAGAAATCGCCGTGGCATTGGACTGGACGGACTTCGACCGGGACAAGCAATCCACCATTGCGCTGAACCTTTTGACCAGTCACGGCCGAGCGATCCCGCTGGTCTGGCGCACGGTGCGCAAGTCGGAGTTGAAAGACAACCGCAACCACTTCGAGGACAGTGTTCTGACACGGTTGCGGGATACGTTGCCCGAAGGGGTGGCAGTGACGGTTATCGCGGACCGCGGTTTCATGGACACGTCTTTGTTCGAGATCATGCGCGACAGTTGGGACTTTGGCTACATCGTTCGGCTTCGGGGCAATGTCACGGTGACCGACGCCAAAGGGGAAAAGCGCACGGCTGCCCAGTGGGTTGGGCGAGGTGGGCGCGCCCGGACTCTGCGCAATGCCAAGCTCACCGGCAAAGGCTTTCCGGTGCCCACTATTGTGTGTCTTCAGGAGAAGGCCATGAAAGAGAGCTGGTGTCTGGCTGCCAGTGACCCGGAGGCTTCGGCTGCGCAACTGAAGCGATACTATGCCAAGCGTTGGAGTATCGAGACCTATTTCCGGGACACCAAAGACATGCGCTTTGGTCTGGGAATGGATGCGATCCACACAAAGAGCCCGGCCCGTCGCGACCGGCTCTTTTTGGTGAGTGCCTTTGCCGTTGTCTTGCTGACGCTGCTGGGTGCCGCCTGCGAGCAGGTCGGATACGACCGCTACTTGAAGGCGAACACGGTCAAGCGCCGCACCCATTCGCTGTTCCGGCAGGGCCAGATGGTCTATGACCTGATGCCGCGAATGCGCGAGCAATGGCTGGTTCCGATCATGGAAGCATTTGTCGAAAAGATTCAGGCGCACCGCGCGTTATCCCAAGTCTTTTTTGTCGTCTGAAAATGAGGGGATGGCTGAGTCCCAACGAGCCAATGTGTTTCACTCACGCCTTCCAGATCAGTCTAATAACAAAAGGCATGAACAAAAGTAGAAATATTATGAATATATGGAAAGGCCACATATCGTGGAATGACTGCGGTGGAAACCGCGTCATCACCTTGCGCATCTCATTTTCCGAAATGGGAAACTTTGAAGTCATTATCTCAGCTATACGATATCCGCTAACCCAGAACCAGAAGACCAAAGCCAGCGCACTCAGCCGTACAACACCGGAATCGACCAAGGCTCTAGCATCCTGCAAAAGGATGAACTGAACGAAAGCTAACCCTATCAACAATGGCGCGACAGAAAGGGCCGCTCCACGGAGGAGACCCCGAAGGTAATCCAGATACGCAGAGACGCCAATAAGCACGGTAAAGATTAGGGCAACATATCCAACTAGCCAGCCAACTTTGGATACCAAACGGATATCTGGGAACTGGTAAGATAAAAAGCTCCAGACGAGCACCATCCCAGCCAGCAATGCTAAGAAATCAGAAACATTTATAGCGTATTTACGAGCAACCATGAGAAGAATATCCCGAACCATTGAACAACCACAGCCTCTGCTATCGCAAATGGCATCAACCCCAACAACCCTACCAACGCCTGTCCGGCATTTGCTTCGTTAAAATCATCATGGCTATTCGCTGAATTGATTGCATTAATCCACATAACCGCATTCAAGAATTCCCAGGCAAAAATTGCCAACCCCAGCCAAAATACGCCACTAACCATCAACAAAGCCCCGATCGCGAGCCCAGCTGCTGTGATACCAAATGCCGTCAGAAAGCCTCCATTCGCCCCACCCCCAATCTTCCAAGCCCCATCCCCAACGTCCGGGTCGTAGATCACGTACCCGGCACCGGTCCAGCCGGGCACGGAAATCGGATCGGTATGGGTGATGACCTCCTTGCCCACGGCCAGCGCCTGACGTACCTCATTCATGGTATCCGCGCTCTGCCGGATGTTCGGCAGGCTCGTGGCCTGGTTCTCCGCGGTGATGTGGTAGATGCGCTGGCCTTGGGCGCTGGCCTTCTGCAGTGCTTTGACCGCTGAGACAGCCTCGCCCGGGTTCTCTTCCGTGACAAACATCTGCTCCGGGATACCATGCTCCAGCGCCGAAGCCAAGGCACCGAGCTGGAAGATAAAGTTGAACTTCGCCTCCTGGCCCTTGCCGTCCACGCTCGCCGCGTTCGCTACGCGGTCCAGGTCCATCTCCACCCCGCCCGGCTCGATGGAGCGCGGGAAGCCGAAGAAGTAGTTTACACGCGGGACATAGCCGTAGGTACCGACGGAGGTCGCCAGCTGCACATGGCTTTTTTGCTGCATGGCCATGATGTTTGCAAGGGCGCTGTACTCGGCAAAATAGCCGAGAGTGCCGGCGTGGAACATGTCGCCCAGGATGTCCTCCCGGCCGAGGCCGGCAATCAGGGCCTGGTCCTGGCTCTCCAGGGTGGTCTTGGTGCTCTCCAGCTTTGCCTGCACATCCGTCAGGGCCTTCGGCGAGACGCTGCCGCCGGCCACGGCGATGGAGAGGTAGGAGCCGGCGACGATGGGGGATGGGTAGCTCTTGGTGCCGAAAACGGGGTCGGTGACTTCGAAGGCAAAGTCCAGGTCTTCGCCCAGGCTCATGGCGGTGCCGGTCAGCTTGACCTCGCCGTCCACCTTGATTTCGGGTGCCACTTCGATGAGGTAGCTGGGGATGGACTGGGGCAACTGGCTGATGTCGGTGATCTCCCCTTCCGGCAGCAGGCTGGCGAGGGCCTCTTCATCGGCTGCGGTGGCCGGGCGGAAACTCAGCGTGACCTTGTGGTTGTTGACCTCGGCCCAGGGGAAACTGACACGGTTGACCAGATAGCCGAAATAGTCGGTCCCAAAGCCGAGCGCCAGCTGCGGGCGCAGGGCGTCGGGCAGTTCGGCGTAGCGGGCGCCCTCGACCACAATCGGGTTGGGCAGCGAAGAGGGTACGCCGGGGTATTCCTTGACGATGACCTTCCGGCCTCCAACCACGCCCCCACCGTCGGGTCGGTCATGGTGTTGGTGATGTGCTCTTCCAGGGCGGCCTGAGCTTCCGTTTGCGCACCTTCGATAACGCTCGCGTCGAAGCCCTGGACCCACCCTTCAGCCTCATTGAGGGTGCCAGAGTCGAGGAAGGACTGGCCCAGGGCCTCCGGGTCCAGCCCAGCGATCTCGGCCACGTCCAGCCCCTCCTGATACTCGTAATGCTTGAAGCTGGGGCCCATCGCCACCCAGCTGTCGGCATCGCGGTTAATCGCCGCGCGGGAGGGGAGTAGTCCAGGGCGGCTTCCACCCAGACGTGTTCCATTCGCACTTTGGCGACCTTGCCGCCACTGACCATGCCGGTCACCGGGATCCCGCCTGAGCTGGCGTAGTCCATCGCGGCGTGGATGTCGTCGAAAACCACCGGCCCAGTTGCGGAAGGCTTCGGGCGGAACGTCGATGGTGCCGTGGACGTAGCGCGCCGGGATGCCGGAAGCGCGCAGCAGGGCGATGGTCAGACCGGCGATGTCCATGGCGTTGCCGCGGCGGGCCGAGAGCGTCACCTCGGCGCTCTGCACGGCGCCCCAGCTGGGCAGCCACTCGATGTGGTTGCGCACCAGTGGTAGATCTCGACCCGGTCGTGATCCAGTTCGGCGGCCTGGTCCCGGAGCGCCGGGGTGAGCGCAATCTCGGGACTTTCGCCCAGGTAGGCAGGTTCGGAGGCGTCGGGCAGGCTGTCGAATGTGAAGTCGCCCAACGCTGCGAGTTTGGGCAGCGGGTAGCTGGCCAGCCCCGCTTCCCCGAACTGCTCCTTGCGGGACTTCGGCTTGTTCTGCTCATCCGGCTGGCGGGTGTGGTGCGGCAGCGGGGCCTCGGGATCGAACTGCTGATGCCTGCGCTCCAGTTTCATCGCGTCGAGTTTGAGCCTTCAAGGCCGCAACCGCGTCGAGGAGGGCGTTCTCATCTTTCGCGCCCTCAATCGCATCGAGGAGTTCTGCAACGAGGTCAAGGCGGAGCTTGTCGAACTCGGCCACAGCTTCGGTATCATAGCTGCACAATGGCTTCGGAAAGCCCTTCGCCGATGAAGCCCCGTGCGCTCGAACCCTTTCCGCACCTTCCGGGTAAGCTTATCGAGTCCGGCGTTCAGCTGGGCCAGCTCGGCACGTTCGTTGGCATGAGGCTTCGCCTTCGACAGCTTGTCAGCCAGATGTCCGAGACGGGCTCTGATATGCCGGACGGTGTTGGACAGCTGGCGTTCCGCACTGAGGGTCTGGCCGGGTGGTGTTTCGGGCGCGGTACGGATCGCGGCCACCGCCGGTGCCGTAATCAGACCCGAAAAGGTGAGCACGACCACTACAGCGGTGGTGCGCATAAAGGCGCCGGCATGGCGAAGCTGAGCCGAGATGGGTGCAGCATGGTGTTTTCCCTTCTCTCTCCCTGCCCGGCTGTCGCTCCGACAGCCGGTCGGTCAGTGATTCCCTGGCGTTCGTGACGCGTTTTCTCATTTGCGTTCGGAAGACCACCAGCGGTGGCCAACGTGCGCAAGGTCCCGGCGTTGACGTGTCGAAGCGGTGCGTAGGCTTCTTCCATAAGCAGGTCCGATGCTTCGACCAGATCGCTGATGGCGGCCGAAAGGTCGTCCGCGCTCTGCGCACGGGCCGCCCTGGCCACCCACCGCTCGGCCCTGGCGAGGGTCTGATCGTTACGGCCGGACTCATGTTCGGCGAACGCGGCCTGAAGCTCGTTCATCGATAGGGCCGGCGCGATCGGAACTACCGTATGGATGGGCTCGCCGTAGGGCTCGTAGGCCTCCGGTTCCCCGGTTTTAATCGAGGTAATCAGCTCGACAGCATCACCTGCTGTGGTATCGATCCGAACCCACGCATCAAACATCAGCACCTGCTCTTCTTCCAGATGGAACGGCCATTGGATATCGGCCTCGCCGACGATCCCGTCCGCCGCATCCACCACCATTACGCCGGGCGGTAACGCGACACTCACCCGTCCGCCGGTGGCGATTCCCTGGTTGATAAGTTGCACCCGAATCGGCAACACACCTCCGGGTCGGACTTCATAGGCTTCGGGGTGCGCATGCGCCAGGGCATCCTGCATGAAGCGCTGGAGCACGCTGTTGTCGGTGGTACCTATCTCCGCCAGCCAGTCGAAGGCGACGTAGACGGCCTGCCCGTCACCATAGCGGTGGTCGGTAACGGCGGGCGTACCCGTGCCGAAGCGGGCGACGGTCTCGGCGCCGTCTGTCTGCACGCGCACGCTGCGCGATGCCGCTGCAAGAAGGCTCTGTCCCGGCTCGGTAAGGTCCGTGAAGGTCACCATGGAGGCGTTCACCGTGCCCCGTGCCGCGATACCGAGCGGTTCGTCCAGCAACAGGTTACGCTGGTCGTGATCGCCGGCGACAACCAGACCGGCGCCCCGGTACACCGCCTCCCGCAGTTCCTTCTGAACGACATTGGCGAGCCGCACCTGTTCATTGAGCAGCAGGAAGGCAACATAGCCGTCGCTGCGCAACTCACGCGTAAAGGCATCGCTGTCGGTCACGACGGTATACGACCAGCCCCACTGCTCCAGCAGGCCCTCAAGGCGCTCCTGCTGGATCGTTACCCCGGCCGCCGTGGTTGGGCCATGGGGGTCTCGCCCGTTCGCGGTGCCGGGCACCTCTTCGCCGTCGAGAAGGACCAGTACGCGGCCCCTCGGCCCCTCCCCGACGCTCGCGTCGATGCGGAGGCGGCTCCAACAGACGGAACAGGGCATAATCCAGCGTGCGCCACTCGCCGCCGATTTGCGCCCTGAGCACACAGGCGTGCATGCCGACCGAAAGCGCGCCGGTATCGAAGCTGCTGTGGTAGACGTCCAACTCGCCCGAGCCGATGGAGAGGAAGCGCTCCTGGTGAATGACGGCGCTCCCGTCATCGATACCGGCGCTCATGTAGCGGACGGGGACGTCCGCCGCGGTTTTGGCTCCCCCGTTGGTCAATTCGAACGTGCAGGATTGCGAATCCCCCTGATACAGCTCTTCATAGGTGATGGCGACGCTTCCGCTCAGTGCCGATGCCAGCACCTCCTGCACGGCAAAGGCGGTGGTGCTGGTGGCGAGTACCGGCCCGTCGGCATCGCGCAGTGTCGCCCGGGCCCGGTACTGTCCTTCCGACGCCGCGTTCAGCAGTAATTCATCAAAGACCATGGCTTCACCACCGGGCATCAGCGACGGCAGCGGAAGTTCGCTTTGCAGCCAATCGGCCCCGTTCGGACCGGTCACCGTGAGGGTGACCATGGGTGTTTCCAGAATCCGGTTGGCAGTCAGGTTCCGCCCCAGGCTCTCCAGCACCACGCGATCCGAGGTGTGATAGGTGGCCCGATCGGTGGTAAGCCGCAGTCCCGCCGCGGGGTCGCCACCCGTGTCGTGCACGATCTCGAACTGGGCGACAGCCTCGGCCACCGGCCCGCCGTCGGCCCCGTTCAACAGACCACGCAGCCGATAGGCCCCCGCGAGATAGCTCCCGGTATTCCAGGTAGCCGTCACGGAGGATTGCTCACCGGGCGCCATCACCATGGCGTCGAAGTCGTCGAAGCTCGCAAGGGTGTTCCCGACGGTATCCTCCACGAGAAGCACCGGCTGGAATTCACCGAGTAAGGCGCCTTGGTTTTCGAAGTCACCGGTCAACAACACGTCGACCGAAGCGCCGTATTGCGACGCATCGGTGGCAGCGTCGATGGCGCCGAGATCGGTGCCCACCGGCCGCGCGACCCGGTTGTTCTCCCGGTTACACTTGCCGACCGTCTGCGCCGGGTCGACAGTGGCGACGATTTCGGCCACTCCCGGGGGAAGGTCTGCCAACACGCTGACGTCGACATGGCCGGTGGCCGTGACGGCCTCCAGTGTTATATCTTCCTCCCAAAGCAAGGCCCCGTTGGCCCCCAGGCCCTGCAGTCTCAATACCGTACCGGCCGGTACATCGCCGGTACCGGCATTGCCGACCACCAGGTCCAGCGTGGCCGGTTGCCCCACCCCGCCGTCACTCACGGCCAGGGCCCCCGCCGTCAGATCCACTACGCGGACTTCACGCTGTACCTTGCCCGCAATGGCCGCACCGTAATCGGCGTAGTTGTTAATGGTCAGCACAAAGCCGCGCTCTCCGCCGACCGGCTGCGGGAACACGATCTGTTCGAGCAGATAGTGGTCGATCCCGTTGCCCACGCCGATCGCGTTCAGCGTATCGATACCGGCCTCGCGGCCCTTTCCGATGCCTGGATGGCGTAATAGCGGCTCGAGTCGCCGTCGGTGGAGACGTCGATCACCTTTATCGCACTCGACGGAGAGGCGGATGTGCTTTTTGAGACCGCCGTATTGATGCAGCTATGGATGCTGGTACCGCCTCCGAGTTTGCGGATGCTGCGAATTCGCTTAGCAACTTGAGTTGCGTTCTCTTCGGTGATGATGGTGGGCGGTACCTCAACCCGCGTCCAACTGGAGAACTGAAGTGCGCTCAGCCGCACCGAGCCGTCGTGCGGTACGATCTCTGGATTCTCAATGGCGGCGGCGGTGCCTTCCAGTTGAAGCTGGAATTCGCCCCAACTGACGCTGCCGGAGGCGTCCATGCACATCGCCAGATCCAGCGCCACGGCCTCTTCCGGACCGGCACACTGCCCGGCGTTCCCTGCATAATTGTTTTGCTCGGAGAGTTCCACGCTGGTTTCGCTGCTGTCGATCCATACGCGGATCGGGGCGTCACGGAACGGCACTGTTCCGTCAACCGGGATGGCAACGGAGACGTCAGTCCCAACTGCTAGGTCGGACGAGAAGGCTCCGGTGCCCAGAAGGAGGTCGTTTGCCGAGGAATAGAGACCGTCCCCGTCGACGTCGTGGAACGCCAGGGCGGTCACCGGACCGGTAGCGGTAGCGGTCCCTTCGTTAGCGATCCGAACCGCGACTTCACCGGAAAAAGAGAAGTCCAGGGGATCGCTTTCTGTACCGGTCACATCCAGCTCAGCAACGACCAAGTCGGGTTTCAGTTCGCTCACCGCTTCCGGACGCATTCTCAGCGAACCGAGTTCCAGCACGGTCCCCGGGGTGATCACCAGACCAAGCTGGACCGGACGATAGCCGGCCTTTTGTAGTTGCAGTTCGGCTTCGGTCTCGGTGAGACCGTCAATCAGGAACGATCCATCCGCACCGGTCACAGTAGTAGTGCTGCCATCGGCGTAACTGGCCGTCACGTTGACGCCTTCGAGCGGCGACCCCGTGGCCGCGTCGATGGCCGTTCCGGACAGCGATGCCAGATCCCGATAGCCTACGGGATAAAGCTCAATCTCACTGAAGTCGAGTAGTACACCGGGAGCCACCTCGATGGCAGACTGCCAGTGATCGAAGCCGGTTGCGGCGATGCTCAGAATTGCCGGGCCGTCCGGCACGCCGGTGAGGGTCGCCTCCCCTTCGACAGAAGTCGCTTGAGTCACGGTCCCTTCGTCAGTCTCCACGGCCACGGTCGCACCCGCCACCGCTTGACCGGTTGCCGCGTCACGGACCGTGACGCGCACCCCGCCGGAGGTCTCCGGAACGGGCGCTTCCGATGACAGTTCCGTGAGCGTCGGTGCGAAGCGAATCACTGTTTCGCTGTCGGCGCTCACCTCACCACTCACGGGCCAGTAACCCTCGGCCTCGGCCGTCAGCGTGTAGGACCCGGTGGATAACCCGTCGATGCGGTAATAGCCCGATGCGTCGGTCGTGGCATTCCAGGCCGTACCTTCCACGTCCTGGATATTGATGGTTGCGCCGGGGACAGGTGTGGCGTCGGCGGCTCGCGTGACGGTGCCCTCGACTGAGACGCCCGTTTGCGCCACCGACAGCGCCGGTGAGAACAGCGCCACCTGACCCTCCGTCAGGGCCGCACTGGCCGAAGCGGAGCGGAAACCCGCCTTGGAGGCCACCAGCGTGACCGTCCCCGGGGCAAGACCGACCAGCTGGTAACGGCCTTCGGAATCGGTAACGGTTTCACTCTCCGTCCCGCTGACCCGAACCGTCACGTCTGACAGTCCCGCACCGGTATCGGCGCGGGTAACCTGCCCGGTGACGGTCGCTGTCTGTGTACTGCCGACCGCTGGCAGCATTTGCAGCGTACCAAAGGATGCCCGCGTCCCCACCTGCAACTGGAGAGAGGCCGTCAACGGTGCGTACCCCTCAAGGGAGAGTCGCAACTCGTATGTACCGGGTTCCAGATCTTCAAGCTGGAATGTGCCGGAAGCACCGGTAACCGTCGACCAGGACTGCTCCCCGGTCAGGGTCACCGAGACCCCTGCCAAAGGCGAGCCGGTATCGCCGTCGATGACGCTGCCCTCCACCACGCCCAGATCGGCGAATGGCTCATCGGCTGCGGCAAGTGCCCTGAGCGCGAGGGCGGTAACGAAAACGTCGTGCCCCCAGCTTCCGTCGGAGTGCTTCCAGCCAAGGAGGCGCTGCCGGGCGGCATCCAGGGGCGTCTTGTCCTGGAGTGTCGGGTAGAGGGCGGCTAGAGCGGCAGCCGTTTCCAAGGCGTTGGCATTCCACCCGCCATCTGCATCCTGGGCCGAAAAGAGGAAGCTGCGCGCCCCGGTGAGCAGCGCACTCACATCCAGGCGGTGGCGTAGCGGCCAAAGCCCGCGGAGCACTTGGGCTGTTACATAAGCGGACGCCGGCTGTTTGGGACCCGGTCCCCAGCCACCGTCCGGCACCCGGCGGTCGGCCAGGAATGCCACCGCCGCAGCAAAGGTGCTGCTATCGCCGTGACCTGCAAGCGCCAAGGCCTCCAAGGCCATGGCCGTATCCACGACGGAGGCATTGAAGCCGACTGACTCGCCGAACCCGCCTTCGACGTCCTGGCTCGCGGCCAACTCGGCGACGATGCCGACGGGATCACCGCCGGTCTCGGCGAGCGCAATGATTTTGCGGGAGAGGTGTTCGGTGCCGACGCTTCCATCGGCCTGGAGAAATTGCAGAGTGGAGGAGAGGCTGGAGCTATCCGGATGCCCCTGGGCAATGATTGCCCTGACCGCCTCTGCCGACGACTGAAACCGTGTGGCCGTATCCCCCGCCGCGGAAAACCCTCCGTCCGGCTGGGAATGGGAAAGCAGCCAGTCCAGCCCGGAGGCGGCGCTCACCGCCCCATGGGCCAGCATCAGGCAGACGAAGACGAATATACGGACGAGGAAGCCAAGCGGGCAGGCGGTTCGTTCCATGTCGTGGGTCCTTTTCACGTGCCCGCCAATCCGGCAGGCGTCCAACACAATGTTCCGTTCGGTGTGCGCCGATGCTAACTTGTAAAAAATGACCACGTCAACTGGGCGGTTACTTCTCGGGACAGGAGCACTTCCCCCTGAGCGGCCGCCGAAGGGAGTGGACTTCTCCGAGTTCACCGATAAGCAGATTCAGGGAGTGGAAAGCTGAACATGCGCCAGCCAGTTACCGAATGGGTGTCCGGTCATCCGAGGCTATGGCGGAGGGCTAATCCGTAGCGGCAGGGATGCCTGCTGTCGAGCCTACACGGACGGAGATAATTGCTCCTGCATAATATCTGTCCCGGATAGCCCGCCGTCGCAAGCCGGGCACCATTTCCGAAGTGGGATGGACTCCCCCTCCCTTCACGTCGGATGTGCCAGATTGAAGGCTTCACACAATCAATCACAAGGTGGGGGAGCCCGAATGGAAGTTAAACGGATCGGCATCGATTTGGCAAAGAGCGTTTTCCAGGTCCACGGCGTCGATGGAAGCGAGAAAACTGTGCTCAGAAAGAAGTTGAGCCGGGGCAAACTGTTGGCCTGCTTCGCTTAGCTATCTCCGCACCTTTCTTCCTAAACACATCATCTTGCAAACCGGGGGAGTCCATATAAACAGCTATTTAGGGCTCCACATGCCTGAGGCCGCCCATGTAGTGCTGCAGCGCCTCCGGGACCGGAACGCGGCCGTCCTTCATCCTGGTAGTTCTCCAGGAACGGCCACCAGGGCGCGGCCGACCGCGAGGCCGGAGCCGTTATGGTGTGCACCAGTTGCGGCTTGCCGTCGTCGGGATTGCGCCAGCGCGCCTGCATGCGGCGGGCCTGGAAGTCGAGGAAATTGCTGCAGGAGGAGATCTCGCGGTATTTGCCCTGCCCCGGCAGCCAGACTTCGAGGTCGTAGGTCTTGGCGGCGGAGAAACCGATGTCGCCGGCGCACAGGTCCATCACCCGGTACGGCAGTTCGAGGCGCTGAGGACCGTCTTCGGCGTGGCCGGTGAGCTCTTCGAGGGCCTCGTATGAATTTTCGGGACGAACGATCTGCACCAATTCCACCTTTTCGAACTGGTGCTGGCGGATCATGCCGCGGGTGTCCTTGCCGTAGGAGCCGGCCTCGGAGCGGAAGCACGGGGTATGGGCGGCGAACTTCAGCGGCAGGTCATCGGCGGCCAGTATTTCGTCGCGCACCATGTTGGTGACCGGCACCTCGGCGGTGGGGATCAGGTAATAACCCAGATCGCCCTCGCAGCTTGAAAGGTCCTCTTCGAATTTGGGCAGCTGGCCGGTGCCGCGCAAGCTGTCGGCGTTAACCATATAGGGGACGTAGGTCTCCCGATAGCCGTGCTCGCCGGTCTGCAGATCCAGCATGAACTGGATCAGCGCCCGATGCAGGCGCGCCAGCGGACCGGTCATGACGGTGAAGCGGGAGCCGGTCAGTTTGGCGGCGGTATCGGAGTCCATCTGGCCGAGGGCGTTGCCCACGTCCACATGGTCCTTCGGCTCGAAGTCGAACTCGCGGGGCTTGCCCCAGCGGCGAACCTCGACGTTGTCTTCTCGTCTGCTACCCTCCGGCACCGATGCATCGGGAAGGTTGGGCACGCCCATGAGGATCCCGTCCAGCTCCTCCTGAATACCCGATAGGCGCGACTCGGCCGCTTTCAATTTATCGCCCAAATCCGCCACCGCATCGAGCAGCGGCTGAATATCCTCGCCCTTGGCCTTCGCCTGACCGATGGCTTTGGAGCTCTGATTACGCTCTTTCTGCAGTTCCTGGGTCCGGGTCTGGATCGCTTTGCGTTCCGCCTCCAGGCGGACAATCGCGTCGGTATCCAGTTCGAAGCCGCGGCGCTTAAGTTTCCGGGCGACTTCGTCCAACTCGCTACGTAACAGTTTCGGATCCAGCATTTTTTACCCTTAATTCTGTGTTTGTTAACCACGGGGGACACGGGGCGCACGGGGTCTAATTCAAAAAATCTAACCACAGAGGTCACTGAGTTCACGGAGTTCTCCTGGACAACGTGTGCTCCTACAGGCATTTCACCCGTTTGGAACAGCTATTTTCGTCCGAACTCTGTGGGCTCTGTGCACTCTGTGGTTACCAGTAATTAACCCCCGTGTTCCCCGTGCACCCCGTGGGTTTTTCTTTAGTCGTTAACCCGGGCGCCCCAGGTGAGCATGTGGCCCGGCTTTACGGAGTCGCCCAAGTGCTCGATGATGGCTTCCATCTTTTCCGGGGTGTCGAAAAACTCCACCACCACCGGCAGGTCCAGGGAGAGATCGACCCATTTACTGGTATGGATCTTCCCCGATTCCCCGAAGCCGGCGATACCCCGGAAGAGGGTGACGCCGCGGACATGCTCCCAGTCGTGCAGCCGCTTGAGCAAGGCTTCGGCCTGCTTGTTGCCTTCGGTGAGGTAGATCCGAGCCACCGTCACTTCGCTGCCACTCATAGCCACTCCCTCCCTGCCAGTACCCCTGCCCAGGCTGCCGCCACGCACAGCACGGCACTGACCACCACATTGCCGAGCGCCTTTATCGGCTCGCCACTCTCAAGCAGGTTGAAGGTCTCGATGGAAAAGGTGGAAAACGTGGTCAACGCCCCCAACATGCCGACCATGAGAAATGCACGCCATTCAGGGGCCAGCATCGAACGCTCCACCAGCCACACGAAGCACCAGCCCATCGCCAGCGAACCGGCTATGTTTACCGCCAGCGTGCCCCAGGGGAAATCGCGTCCGACAACGCTGTAAACCCAACCGGAAATCCAAAACCGCAACAGCGCCCCGAGGGCGCCGCCGCCGGCGATGGCGAGCGCCTGCGACATCGGCCAGTCCACCTTGCGACGAAAGCGGTCATTCTACCTGAATGGAGATATGAGATTCGAGGCTCGAGATTCGAGGGGAGGCGTCGCGACGCAACCTTGGATAAGGACTCGGTCGCGCGTATGCGCGCTCGTTCCCTCGTATCTCGAACCGCGTTTCCCGGTTCTCTCAAAGGTTCGGATGCTTGTGACCGGGGTCCTCGTAAAGGTGATGCTGATCGAGCACATGCACGGTCGATGCCTGGGGACCCTCATCGCCGTTCTCCTCGGCAAACCAGACCTCCGAGCCGACCTTGAGATGCTCAAACGCATCGTCCACCACCGAATGCCGATGGAAATAGATCTGCCGGCCATCAGCCGCATCGATGGTGCCATGATCGGCATACAGCTCCGCTACGCGGCCATGTGGCGGCGGCTCATGCACTTTCACTTCATTCCGTAAACGACCGACATAGCCGTCCAGTTGTTTGTAAATGGCGTCAAAGGCGTCCCGAATCACGGCATTCATATCGCTATGGGTGTGGTGTTCATCCGGGCTGCGGCTGGCGACCAATTCCCCATCGGGAACGGTCACGTCGATTCTCACGTGGTACAGCTTGCCCTTGTGCTTGTGGCGATGGGGGGCCTCCACCATCACCCGGCAACTCATGACCCGGTCGAAGTAGCGGTCCAGCTTCGATGCCTTTTGGCGTATCCGCTGCTCGATAGCCGGGGACGGTTCCATGTCACGAAACGTGATTTCCAGCGGCAGTTGCATGGCGCCTCCTCCCTGGAGTTTGGGGCTTGCGCTGTTTCTCCAATGATAGCAACCGACTCCCCCGTCGGCGCTATACCCCCACCAATAGAAGGCTTTAAATGCCTGAATATTCGACTAAATTTGAGTTTATGGGTAAAAACGTGCGGATTGCCCGCCGGGTAGACCTCACCTATCCCTTTTGGACTATTGCACCAATTCCTGAGCGCTCTAGTCTACTTTCCTAGAGTCATTTTAAGAATGGGTCTATCTATTGCTGCCTTGGGGAGGACACCCGCGGCGGCCCCAGGAAAACACGTTCAAAGCAACGGGAGACGGATATGGCTAAGAAGATGCACGAAACGCCGATGCTCGATCAGCTCGAAACCGGCCCTTGGCCCAGCTTCGTGACCGGTCTGAAGCGACTGGCCGAAGACAACAATATGATGGTCGACCTGCTCGGCCAGCTCGAGACCTCGTATACCACCAAGAAAGGCTACTGGAAGGGCGGCACGGTCGGCGTGATCGGCTATGGCGGCGGCGTTATTCCGCGCTTTACCGAGCTTAAAAGCGATGCAGGCGAGGCACTCTATCCCGACGCGGCGGAATTCCATACCCTGCGTGTACAGCCGCCGGCAGGTATGCACTACGACACCGAGACCATCCGCAAGATGTGCAACATCTGGGAGCAGTATGGTTCCGGCCTGATCGCCTTCCACGGCCAGTCCGGCGATATTATGTTCCAGGGTGTCAGCACCGAAAACGTCCAGCCTGCGTTCGACGAGCTGAACGAGATGGGCTTTGACCTGGGTGGTGCCGGTCCCGCTGTGCGTACCGGCATGTCCTGCGTCGGCTCCGCCCGCTGCGAGCACTCCTGTGCCGACGAGCAGCGTATCCACCGCATGCTGGTCAACGCCTTCCTGGACGACATGCACCGCCCGGCCCTGCCCTACAAGTTCAAGTTCAAGGTCTCGGGCTGCGGTAACGACTGCATGAACTCCATTCAGCGCGCCGATATGGCCATCATCGGTACCTGGCGCGATGACATGAAGGTGGATCAGGGCGAGTTCAAGAACTACGTCGAGACCAAGGGCCGCAAGTGGATCGTCGATAACGTCGTTTCCCGCTGCCCGACCCAGGCCCTGTCCATCAATGACGATGACACCCTCGATGTCAAAAACCAGGACTGCGTACGCTGCATGCACTGCGTCAACGTCCTGACCAAAGCCCTCTCCCCGGGCGACGACAAGGGTGTTTCGGTGCTGATCGGCGGCAAGCGCACGCTGAAGATTGGCGACCTGATGGGCACCGTCATCATTCCCTTCATGAAGCTCGACACGGACGAGCAATACGAGAAGCTGGAGGAGATTGCCGGTGAAATCATCGACTTCTTCGCCGAGAATGCGCTGGAACACGAGCGTACCGGCGAGATGATCGAGCGCATCGGTCTGGTCAACTTCCTCGAAGGCATCGGCCTCGATCTCGACCCCAACATGATCGAGCGGCCGCGTGAAAACCCGTACATCCGCACCGATGGATGGGACGAGGAAGCCACCAAGTGGTTTGAGAAACAAGCCGCTAAAGCCGGCTAAGCTGTTACTGCCAAGCCGTACCGCGGGCGCCTCCGGGCGCCCGTTTTTTTGCGAATCGAAAACTTCCTCACTCTTTTGGGCTCCAGCGCGGTTGACGCTCCCGATACCGTGGGGGCATTCTGACGGGGTATTCTTGGAAGCCGCTCTGCGGCGCGCGAGCCCAACAGCAATGCGCCTTCTGCTCATCTTATCTTTGCTGCCCATGCTTCTTCTCACCGCCTGCGCCAGCGGCCCTGAGCGGCATGCCCCATCGACCCACCGGGGCTATGAGGCGGTGAAGGCGGGTCAGCTTGGGGAGGCACAAGAGCTGCTGCAAGCGGCGATGGCGCGGGATCCCGGGGATCCCTACACCCTGCTCAACCTTGCCGCTCTCTACCACAATACCGGCCGTCATGATGATGCCCGGCACCTTTACGGCCGTGTGATTGCGCTGGGTTCGACCGAAGAGGTGCCCAGGGGCACCTATCCTGCGGAATCCTCACGGTCGATAACAGCGATAGCGCAGCGCCGATTGGACGAGCTGATGGCGGTCGAGACTGCCCGTCTCGAACGGGAAGCTCAGGAGCGTCGGGAAGCGGAAAGACGCCGAGAGGCAGAAATGGCGCGCCTGGCCGCGGCCGAAGCACTACCAAATGAGACGTTTTGGGTGCAAACCGGCTTTTTCCGATCGGAGGAAACGTTGACGGCTCACCGCAAGGATCTGGCGCAAAAATATGGAAACCGGGATATCCGCCTGTTTCAAAGCAAGGATGGCACCCGCGTTCGCCTCGGTCCCTTCGACAGCTGGGCGGCCGCCCGTGGCACCTGCCGTTCACTGCGCGAGAAGGGAACCGACTGCTTCGCTGTCCGGCTCGAAGCTGAACCCCCGGCCGATGAGATCCCGTTGAAACTCCCCCGCTGGGGACGCTACCGTTAAACCAACCGTTATGACCCGGCCGCGGTTTCGGCAAGACTGACTAGTACTCCTATCGGAGTCCGTCAACAAAGAGCATTTTTCTCCCCTGTTCAGGGGCGTAAATCCCCCATTGCAGTAGACAACCGAAAGAAAAAACCGATTTTTTTACAAATCCATGTGCGTAAAAACAAGGACTTACCAGCATCGGCCAACTTCTAACCGTGATCAGGGTGAAAAATGCGGTTAGTTCGACAATACTTCTTCGTTAGGAGCTTTTATGGACGAAAAAGGGGCAGGAAGCTTATGGCTAACCGACAATGGACAGAAGCACGGTTGGAGCAGGATTTGAAAGAGCTGCACCAACTCCTCGAAAGGGCCCACAGGGAGTCGCGTGGACTACCCGATGACATCGTCGCTCAACGTCTGTTGAAAGAACTGATTCAGCGCAGACGGACGCAGATCCAAGCCTTCCGAACGCCAGTACATACCGAGTGCATCCCCGGCAGTTTCATAGCATCCGAATCCGGAGCGGTCTGCCGACGTGTCTGAAGCACCATCGATTGATCTTCAGCCGTAAAACGGTTGGGCTGATTTAACCCGCGCGCAGCACCGCATGCGTCAGCTTCGGCTGTTGCCGTTCCGTCCGGGGGGGGGGCAATAGCAATTCTGTTCTAAACTGCCGGGTAGACAACCGCGGACAAGGAGGTCCGACCGATGAAAGCCTGGCTGATAGCCGGGGCACTGACTGCTTTTGCCAGCGGTGTCCAGGCAGCTCCCGCCACCTTGAACACGAAACAAGCCATCCCCGCCCCGAACCTGCATGCACTCACACCCGCCCAACTTGCCGAGCGCGAAGTCTATACGCAGTTCGATGAGAACCTCGGGGAGGTCGAAGGGATTGTTGTCGACGCGAAGAGCCGAAAACCGTATGTCCTCGTCAAGGTCGGAGGCTTTCTGGGTCTAGGCGGCATGCTCATCGCCGTACCCACTTCCGATATGCGCCTGGAGAAAGAGAGGCTCATCATCACCAGCGGAGTCAAAGGGAAAAAAGTCGGCAGCGAATACCCGTACTCCGAAAAGCTGTTCGAGCAAATTCCAATCCGGCGCCCGGTAGCGGAACTCACCCGGGAACCCAAGGAAGTACCGCAAGAGTTCGCCAGGTCAGGGGCCGGACGCTGACCCGTGCTCTTCGCCGTTGCCATCAGATAGAAGGGCAATGGAGCCGTTGAGACGGCTCCCTTGCTTCCAGTCGCCCGGTTTCCGAAGAGACCCTTCGAAAGCAAAAAGCCCCGGTTCCGTTCGGAACAGGGGCTTTTTCAAGTTGGCGTCCCCAAGGGGAGTCGAACCCCTGTCGCCGCCGTGAAAGGGCGGTGTCCTAGGCCTCTAGACGATGGGGACAGATAATCTGCCTTCTTCTAATTTGGTGGAGCTAGGCGGGATCGAACCGCCGACCTCCTGCATGCCATGCAGGCGCTCTCCCAGCTGAGCTATAGCCCCGAAAGGCCGCGCATTATAGGTAACTCCCGCGCCCTTGGCAACGGTTCCTTCGGTCCGTTTTGGATACACCTCCGGGCGTCTGCTATTTTTCCCACCCCCTCCTTTTAGCGACGCGCTCTGCCATGAACGATGATTTTGAACTTCTCGACCTCCCGGGGGGACCCATCGTGCGTCTTCGTTTTCGGGGGCGGCTAAATAACGAACCTGTCGAGTGGGACGCCACGATTATGACCCTGGCGGCCGCGGGTGCCGAAGAGAGCTTCATTGAGATCGCAGAACCGGGGCCCGGCGGTCAGAAACTGACGGTAGCCCTTCCCTTCCCGGCCATTACCTTGCCCACCGTGCGGAAAACCGTGGTGATGATCCGAAACTACAAGCGCTTAAGGCCGGGTCGGCATGTCTACGGAACTAAACTCCGTTGATTGCACTCCGTTAAAAACGCGTGTCCCAGGGCCCCGCATCACAGTGACACGGAGGGAGACTCCGTAATTAGACTGTTTCCAGTGGCCGATTCCCTTCCGGGGTTCTACATTTGCTTTCTCAACTTTTAAAAAGGCGAAATAGCATGGCCCGAAAAGCGAGCAAAACCGTCCCGGCCAACCCGCGGTCGGCCGAAGAAAAGGCGGATAGGTACATGGATGACAAAATGCTGGCGCACTACCGGGAACTGCTGACAACCCATCGGGAAGAAGTACAGGCACAGCTGGACCGAGCGCTGGAGGAACCCAAACACCACCCCGAGGCGCTCCCTGACGAAGGCGACCAGGCCTCCAGGGAAGCGGAGACCGAGATGGAGCTTCAGGAGATCAACCGACAGCGTAACCTGCTGCGCGAGATCGAAGCGGCTCTGCAACGACTCGACCAGGGTGAGTACGGCTATTGCGAGTCGTGCGGTCTCGATATTGGCATCAAGCGGCTCGACGTACGCCCGGTCGCCACCCTGTGCATCGACTGCAAATCGCTGGAAGAGGCCCGGAACGGCCGCTAAGACAATGATCACCTAAACCGGACCGGTTTTCCGCAGACACGGCAGGGCCGCACTGGACGGCGGCTCTATGCCGATACAGCGCGCTCCCCCTCCACCTCTCCCTCGCCCACCGAAGGCGTATCGCTTTGGCATTTTTCCGCGCAACCTCTCCTGGTTCCGGCGGTCTTACCTATTGACGATAGTGTCCGATTGCAGCGGGACGAATCCCCGACTCGGCATTCGCGGGCGCCATCGACATCAGCGTTCCACAGACAACCAGGTGAGCCGGGAAAATGGCAGCACAAGCAGACACAATTTTCAGCGCCGAACGGTCTCCCTTTGCCAAGAGTCTCTGGCAAGAGGAAGTCAATGTTCGGGACTTCATCTACACCAACATCACGCCCTACGATGGTGATGACGCCTTTTTGACCGGGCCGACCACCGCTACCAGGGCGCTTTGGGAACAGTGTCGCTTCCTTCTCAAGCAGGAGCAGGACAAGGGTGGCGTTCTCGATATCGACACGAAGACGATCTCCACCATTACCAGCCATGCGCCGGGTTATATCGACAAAGATCGGGAACAGATCGTCGGTCTGCAGACCGATGCTCCCCTTAAGAGGTCCATCAAGCCTTTCGGTGGTTGGCGTGTCGTGCAAAAGGCCTGCGAACAGGCGGGCTACGAGCTCGATGAGAGCGTTGTCGAGATCTGCCGTGACTATCGCAAGACCCACAATGACGGGGTTTTCGACGCCTATACCGATGACAATAAAAAGCTCCGAAAAAGCGGAATCATTACGGGGCTACCCGATAATTATGCCCGCGGCCGCATCATCGGCGACTACCGTCGTCTCGCTCTCTACGGAACCGACCGGCTGATCGCTGCCAAGCACGCCGATCGCAAGCGTCTGGTCGGCACCATGACCGATGGATTGATCCGTCTGCGCGAAGAGGTGGCCGAGCAGATCAAGGCACTGGAGATGGTCAAGGAGATGGCCGCCTCCTACGGCTTCGACGTAAGCCAACCGGCCCGAAATGCCCGCGAGGCGATCCAGTGGACCTACTTCGCTTACCTCGCCGCGGTCAAGGAGCAGGACGGTGCCGCCATGAGCCTTGGCAACGTCAGCAGCTTCTTCGATATCTACCTCGAACACGATCTGAGGAGCGGTATTCTCACCGAGCAGCAGGCACAGGAGCTGATTGACCAGTTCATCATGAAGCTTCGGCTGATTCGGCATCTGCGAATGGACGAATACAATCAGCTGTTCGCCGGCGACCCCACCTGGGTCACCGAGTCGATCGGCGGTGTGTTCCGTGACGGCCGACACAAGATCACCAAGACCAGCTTCCGCTTCCTGCAGACGCTCTACAATCTGGGCGCTGCGCCGGAGCCGAACCTGACGGTGCTCTGGAATGACAAGCTGCCGGAGAACTTCAAGCGCTTCTGCGCCCGGGTCTCCATCAACACCTCCTCCGTGCAGTACGAGAACGACGCGCTGATGAGCGAAGCCGGTCAGTGCGATGATTACTGCCTGGCCTGCTGCGTATCGATGATGGAGACGGGCAAGGAGATGCAATTCTTCGGTGCGCGCTGCAATCTGGCCAAGGCCCTGCTGTTGGCTCTCAACGAAGGGCGCGACGAGGTGACCGGGATGTCCATCGTCCCCGGCATAGAGCCGCTGCCGGATGGCCCGCTCGACTACGAGGAGGTGCGCCGCCGCTTCGATCGGGCAACGGCCCACATCGCCGAGTCGTACGTGAATACCATGAACGTCATTCACTTCATGCATGACAAGTACTACTACGAGCGATCGATGATGGCCTTCATGGATAGCCAGGTGAAACGCAATATGGCTTTCGGTATCGCCGGGCTGAGCGTGACCGCCGACTCGTTGTCCGCCATCCGGTATGCAAAGGTGACCCCCGTACGCAACGAGGAGGGATTGACTGTCGATTTCCGGACCGAGGGGGAGTTCCCGCTCTATGGAAACGATGATGATCGTGTCGATAGTATCGCCAAAGAGCTGGTGCAGGCCTTTAACCGGGAGCTTGGGAAACACCACATCTACCGCGATGCCACCCCGACCCTGTCGGTGCTGACCATCACCTCCAATGTGGTGTATGGCAAAAAGACGGGTGCGACGCCCGATGGCCGTAAACAGGGCGAACCGTTTGCACCGGGCGCCAACCCGATGCACGGTCGCGACAGTTCCGGCGCCATTGCTTCACTGAACTCGGTCGCCAAGCTGGACTACTACGACGCACGGGACGGAGTGTCCAACACCTTCTCGATTGTGCCGATGTCCCTTGGCATGATGGATGAGGAGCGGGAGCGTAATCTGGTGTCGCTGCTTGATGGTTACTTCGCACAAAATGCTCACCACCTGAATGTCAACGTGCTGGATCGCAGCGTGCTGATGCGGGCCATGGAGCATCCCGAGGAGTACCCGCAGCTGACCATTCGCGTTTCCGGCTACGCCGTCAATTTCACCCGGTTGAGCCGTCAGCACCAGTTGGAGGTGATTGCCCGGACATTCCACGAGGCGATGTAAAACGGGAGCCCTTATGCAGTGGGAGCGGATCACCATCCGCTCCCCTGCCGGGGTAAGTGAAAGGGAACTGTTTTCAGGGAAAAGCGATGCTGAAGGTTCACTCTGTCGAAACGTTCGGAACCCATGACGGGCCGGGCATCCGTCTGGTGCTTTTTCTCCAGGGGTGCGCGTTTCGTTGTGTCTATTGCCACAATCCGGACACCCAAAGTTGCGCGAATGATCAGGGAACTCCCTATAGCACCGAGCAGGTCTTGAGGTTGCTGGAGAAACAGCGCTCTTATTTCAGGAACAGGGGCGGCCTGACCGTTTCGGGCGGCGAACCCACCCTGCAGGCCGATGAACTGATTACGCTGTTCGCTGCCGCCAAAGAGCGCGGCTTCCATCTCGCGCTGGATACCAGCGGTGCGGTGTGGTCACCGGCGGTCAACCGCCTTTATGACCTCACCGATCTGGTCATCCTCGATGTGAAACATATCGACGATGCCTGGCACCGAAAGATCACCGGAGCCGGTAACCGCAATACCCTGCGCAATGCCGATTATCGCGAGCATTCCGGAAAGCCGCTGTGGCTGCGCTATGTCCTTGTCCCCGGCTGGACGGATCAGCCCGAGTTCATTGAGGCATGGGCCCGTCATTTTTCAGGCTACAGAACCCTGGAACGGGTTGAGGTTATCCCTTATCACACCTTCGGCGTTCACAAATACGCCGCTATGGGACTTCGTTATCCCTTGCGGGGTGTCGTGCCGCCGACCGCCGAGCAGGTGGATCGGGCGGTGGGTATTATTGCTCACCATTTGGGGCAAATCCCGCAGCTGATCGCCGCCTAAATAGCCGTTCGTAACTTCGCTACACAACCGGCGAAAAAGATGGGCTCTCCGGGACACGCAATGAATACATCCTTGTAGGCTCGCTGGCGGCATCCCTGCCGCCAACGGTCCCGAAGAGCCCATCTTCACCGCCTCCGGAGAGGTGTTCCGAGGTTTGGAACACCTGTTTAGCCCGCGGCAAGGCTAGCGGCCGCGTTCTATGATCCCGATGCCTTCTCCGCGGATGAAGTCTCTTGTGGCCCTTGCGGAATTTCACGCCGTCCCAGCCACTGTTGCCAGACAGCCAGCAGGACGGACAACACCACTGGCCCCAGAAAAAGCCCCACCAGGCCGAAAGCACTGAGGCCGCCGAGCACGCCGAACAGAACAAGAAGAAAGGGAATATGAGCAGAGACGCTGATCACCAGTGGCCGAACCAGATTATCAACTGAACTGACCCCCAACGCTCCCCAGGCCAATAGCCCCAGACCGGCCCAAAGGTTCCCGGTAAAGAGCAGATAGAGCGTTACCGTCCCCCAAACCACAGGGGCTCCAAATGGCACCAGAGCCGCCAGTGCGGTCAGAACACCGATAAGTATCGGAGCATCAACTCCGACCACCCAGTATCCGAGTCCCGCCAGCGCGCCCTGTGCAATGGCCGTCAAGACCAGACCGTAAACAACAGCCTGGGTCATCTCCGCGGCCGCCACCCAGTAGGTCTCCGACTGGCGCCCCAGCAGCTTTCCAGCCCCTCTTCGAAATTCCGCAGTGATCGTTTCGCCGTCACGATAGACAAAGAAAACCGCAAGCAGTGCCATTCCAAACTTCATGGCGTTGCGCCCAACCGCCCCTGCCGCCTCCGCGGCACCGCCTGCAATGTTCGGGGCCTGACCGGCCAGCCAGTTGCTAATGACTTCCGGGTCGCGGGCAACCTGATCGGCCATTACACCAATGGGCTGACCGATCAGGGGCAAAGAGAGGAGCCAGGCAGGAAGCATTTGGGCGCCACCGGCCAGTGCGTTCTGCAGCCATTCGAACGCGGCCTCCGCCTCTTGGCGTAAAGAGGCAATCAGCAAAAGCACCGGCAGGATGATAACCACCGCCAGCAGTAGGGTCATCAGCAGCGATGCCAAGCCCGGCCGGGACACCATACGTCTCAGGCGACAGTTGAGTGGCCAGGTGACATAGGCGAGGATGAATGCCCATAAGAGAGGAACCAGAAAATCGCGGAGAATCCAATAGGTCAGTAGCAGCACCCCCCCCAACAAGAGGGCCACCGCAAGGCGCGCCGTCCACGGACCGGAAGAGGCCCCGTACTGGGTTTTCAGCTCTGTACTGCGATTCGGCTCCATGAAAAAAACATAGTCTGTCGCGTTCCGAGGCCGCCGAGCTTCAGGATGTTTTCCGCTGGATCGCTGAAAAAACAAGAGTGAAAATTTTCTTTGAAAGTTTTTTGACACCCACCCGGGGTGGACTAAATATTTAAGCGAGACCTGACAAAGGCAAACCAGTCGAAAGACAGGGGCGCAAAGCTAACGACCTAAGGAACTTCGGTTCTAAGGCAGCGGAGCTACCAGGTCACGGAACAGGCCTGATAAGGGCAAACCTGACGAAAGTCAGGGGCGCAAAGCTACCGGTCTAAGGAGTCTTCGGACTCTATGGCAGCGGAGCTACCAGGTCTTACAGAACAGGCCTGATAAAGGCAAACCAATCGAAAGATTGGGGCGCAAAGTTACCGGCCTAAGGGATTCTTCGGAGTTCTACGGTCGCGGAGCTGCCAGGTCTTACAGAACGGGCCTGATAAGGGCAAACCAATCGAAAGATTGGGGCGCAAAGCTACCGGTCTAAGGAGTCTTCGGACTCTATGGCAGCGGAGCTACCAGGTCTTGCAGAACAGGCCTGACAAAGGCAAACCAATCGAAAGGTTGGGGCGCAAAGTTACCGGTCTAAGGGATTCTTCGGAATTCTACGGTCGCGGAACTGCCAGGTCTTACAGAACAGGCCTGATAAAGGCAAACCAATCGAAAGATTGGGGCGCAAAGCTACCGGCCTAAGGGATTCTTCGGAATTCTACGGTCGCGGAGCTTCCAGGTCTTACAGAACGGGCCTGATAAGGGCAAACCAATCGAAAGGTTGGGGCGCAAAGTTACCGGCCTAAGGGATTCTTCGGAATTCTACGGTCGCGGAACTGCCAGGTCTTCTCACTACCCTCTCTGCAGTTTTCCCCGACGCGGATTACACTGAAATGGTGCATCGGACTTGCGCGCAGGTTTGCAGAGGGAGCTGCCTATCCATTGCCATCACCACCGCCGGGGTCACTGGCGCCGAAGCACCGTTTTCGGTCGATCTCCCGTGCTTGCTTCGTTTTTTCTGGTCGGGTGCGACACGCAGCAGTCCACGCTGAATACCGCGGGCCGCGGTGCTGAAAGGATTGCTGACTTATTCGGATGGATGGCGTTCGGGGGCGCTATCATTTGGCTCTTCGTCGTAAGCCTCGCGATCTATGCCACGCGAGTTCGCCCCGGCGAACACCATCCGGCTCTTTCACGCTGGCTTATTGTCGGCGGTGGCGCAATCTTTCCTTCGGTAGTGCTCGCAGCGTTACTCGGGTACGGACTCTCCATGATGCCCGAGTTGCGCTCACCGGCAGATGCCGATTTTGACGTCGACGTCTCCGGTGAACAGTGGTGGTGGCGTGTCCATTACCGCACACCGGGCGGGACAGTCGACCTGGCCAACGAAATCCGCCTCCCGGTTGGCCAACGTACTGAATTTCACCTGAGCAGTCCGGACGTCATTCACTCGTTCTGGATACCGCCGCTGGGCGGAAAAATCGACATGATTCCGGGCCGCCAAACCCGACTGACGCTCGAACCCACGCGCACCGGACGTTTCCGGGGAACCTGTGCCGAGTACTGTGGCTCAGCTCATGCGCTCATGTCCTTTCCGGTCGTGGTAATGGAACAGAAGGCGTTCCTGGAATGGTTGAAGCACCAGGGTTCACCGGCGTTACCCCCTCAGACTCCCCTCGCCCGGCGAGGGCGGGACGCCTTTCTTGGTAACGGTTGTGGTGCCTGCCACACAATCCGCGGCACTGAGGCCGACGGCCGTGTCGGTCCCGACCTGACCCACGTGGGCAGTCGGCTGACCTTAGGCGCCGGCATTCTTCCCAACACAGCATCCTCTTTCAGCCGCTGGATCAGCGATACCGGAAGCATCAAGCCCGGCGTGCACATGCCGAGCTTTGGGATGCTGCCTGAGGATCAGATCCGAATGATCGCCGCGTACCTGGAAGGTTTGGAATGAACCGGGACGCTCAGGATGATCCCAAACACCGGCAGGCGCAGGCAGAGCGCTTGCTGGAGGCCTGGAAGACGCCGCAGGGATGGCGCTACTGGTCGGCCGTGAATAATTCCGAGGTGGGGGCCTGGTATACGACGGCGGCGTTTGTCTTTTTCATATTTGCCGGCATTCTCGCACTACTAATCCGGGTACAGCTTGCGGTGCCCGACAACGATTTCCTTTCGGCGGACACCTATAACCAGGTCTTCACCATGCACGGCTCGGTGATGATGTTCCTTTTCGCCGTGCCGATCTTCGAAGCGTTCTCCATCATGATTCTGCCGGAGATGATGGGTGCCCGCGATCTGCCCTTTCCGCGGCTCTCGGCCTACGGGTTCTGGAGCTTCGTAATCGGGGGCACCTTCGTCTGCGGTTCCATCTTTTTCGGCGCCTCCCCTGAGGGCGGCTGGTTCATGTACCCCCCCATGACCACGGATTTTCAGGAAGGTTACGGAAATGACATTTGGCTGCTGGGCCTGAGCTTTATCGAGGTGGCGGCGATCGCCGCAGCCGTCGAGTTGATCGTGGGCGTCCTGAAGTGCCGTCCGCCAGGGATGCGGATCAATCTCATACCACTCTATTCCTGGTATGTACTGGTCGTTGCCGGCATGATCCTGTTCGCCTTCCCGCCCTTGATTGCCGGCGACCTGCTGTTCGAACTGGACCGGATGCTCGACTGGCCGTTTTTCGATCCGGAGCGCGGAGGCGATCCACTTCTGTGGCAGCACCTGTTCTGGATTTTCGGCCACCCCGAGGTCTATATCATCTTCCTGCCGGCGATCGCACTGGCGGCGATGATCATCCCCACCTTCGCCCAGCGAGCGATCGTCGGTTACGGCTGGATTGTTCTGGCGGCGGTGGGCACCGGGTTTCTCAGTTTCGGTCTGTGGGTTCACCACATGTACACCACCGGGCTTCCGTCCATTTCATTGGGCTTTTTCTCGGCCGCCTCCGAGGCGGTGGCGATCCCGACCGGCGTTCAACTTTTCTGTTTCCTGGCAACCGTGCTCGCGGGTCGGGTGATCAACTCGGTGCCGATCCTCTTCGTCTCCGGCGCTTTTGCCGTGTTCGTTCTGGGCGGGCTTACCGGTGTGATGGTCGCCCTCGCACCTTTTGACTTCCAGGCTCATGATACCTATTTCATCGTGGCCCACCTGCACTATGTACTGGTCGGCGGCATGGTCTTTCCGGTCGTTGCCGGGTTCTACTATTTCTTCCCGCTCGCCAATGGCAAAAAGCTCTCCGACCGCCTCGGGCGCATCGCCTTTTGGCTCATGTTCGTCGGCTTCAATATCACCTTCTTCCCGATGCACATCAGCGGCTTGGCAGGCATGCCCCGACGCATCTTCACTTACCCGCCGGACATTGGCTTCGACCTGCCCAACCTCCTCTCCAGTATCGGGGCGTTCATCCTTGCCGCCGGACTCGCCGTTTTTGTCTGGGACGTCGTTCGCCCCAAGGGACGCCAGCCCTACTCCGAACGCAATCCCTGGAACGCGGGCACCCTGGAGTGGCTGGCCGAAATGCCCGACAAGCCCTGGGGCACTCGCACCGTGCCCCTGGTTAAAGGGCGTTATCCGCTCTGGGACCAACCCAATTTCGTGCGGGATGTGGACGAGGGCCGATTCTTCCTGCCGGATGCCGAAGAGCGAAAGCGCGAAACCCTGGTCACCACCACGATCGACGCTCGCCCGATCCAGTGCCTGCGCGTCCCGGGTCCGACTTTCCTGACCCTTTTCGCCGCCCTGTTTACCGGGGGCGTATTTATCTTCAGCACCTATCACCTGTGGTGGCTCGCGCTGGGCAGCGGCGTCCTTGCCCTGGGGACCATCCTCACCTGGCTTTGGACCGGCACCGCCGTGATTCCGGAGAAAGCCCAAAAGAATGTGGGTCTCGGAACCACGCTGCCACTGTACGGCTCGGGTCCCGACTCGGTCGGCTGGTGGGCGATGTTCATCACCTTGATTGGTGATCTGACCGCGTACATCAGCCTCGTTTTCGGCTATTTCTTTTTCTGGACGGTCCACGAAGAGTTCCCGCCGGAATCGGCAGTGGGACCCGGTGCCTTTTGGCCCGTTGCGGCTGCGCTGCTACTCATCGGCGCCTGGCTTCTGATGCTTGTGGGTCGCCAGCGAAACGGCCGGGCTGAGTCGGGGAATTTCCGCGCGGCGTTGGCAGCGGCCATCCTCTTGGCCGTCGCCGGTGGCGCGGCACTGATTGCCGGACCCTGGGTCACGGGGATGGATCCGACCCGGCATGTCTACCCGGCAATCGTATGGACGCTGGTACTTTGGACCGCCCTGCACGTTGCTCTGGGAATCATCATGCAGCTCTATTGCATGGCCGGGAGTTTCGCCGGCCGGCTCAGTGCAAAGTACGACATCGATATCCAGAACGTGACGCTTTACTGGCACTTTCTGCTGGTGACCGTGCTGATCACGGTGTTGGTCATTGCCGGCGTTCCTTTGCTTACCTGAATACAGGCGCAACATCCGGGACGGCTGAATAGACGATGGAACGCATACCTGAAAGCAGGGAAAGCCTTTGGCTGCTCATCACCGGTCCGACCATTTGGGCGGTTCACTTTCTGCTGTGTTACATCTCTGCGGCGATCTGGTGCGCGAAATTCTCCGGACCGGAAGGCTCGGTCGACTCCATCCGCATCGCCATCGTCGTCTATACGCTCTTGGCCTTGGCCGGACTCGTCGCAACCGGCCTGATCGGTTTTCGTCGCCACAGTTTCGGACGGGCGACGGTTCCTCACGATTTCGACACCGATGCCGATCGGCACCGCTTTCTGGGCTTTGCCTCCGTTCTTCTCACCGGCTTGAGCGCGGTGGCGGTCCTTTATGTCGCCATGGTCGCCATGTTCCCCGGAGGGTGTCGATGACCAGGCGCTGGGTCGCGTACGCGGGTCTCATTCTGTTGCTGGCGGTTTGGGGTGGCCCCCTGCCGCAACTGGCGGAAACAACCTTTGCCGCCCACATGCTCCTTCATGTCGTCGTGGTGGCCGTCGCTCCACCGTTGATCGCCCTGGGTCTGGCGGGCACGCGATACGACCCCGTGCGTTCCGGGAGTGTTATCTTCTCGCCGTTCCCCGCTTCGCTGGTTGAGGTATTGGTCGTCTGGATGTGGCATTTACCGGTACCACACCAGGCGGCGCTCAATAGCGGATGGCTGTTTGGCCTTGAGCAAGTGAGTTATCTCTGTGCCGGGTTGCTGGTTTGGTTGGCCGCTTTCGGACAACCCCACGACACCCACCGTACAGCGGGTGGTGTGGCAGCACTACTGTTCACCTCCACCCATATGACCCTGCTCGGGGTCCTGATCGCGACATCGCCTCGCCCGCTTTATGAACACCTGGGTATTTCAGGGCTGCCGCCGTTGGTGGATCAGCAGATAGGCGGAATCATCATGCTGTCGGGAGCCGGCCTGTCGTATTTGGCCGGAGGGCTCTTCCTGCTTGCCCGGCTGCTTTACCACCAACCCGTTCGGGAGCGACAGTGAAACAGTTGCTGGTTCGCTGCGGCAGCGTCCTCGTTGGACTGGCGTTTGTCGGCTTTCTGGCGGCATGGGCCGGACTCATACCGATATCAGCCAGCTCCGGACACTGGCCGATTACCGCCTGGTTTCTTCACTTCACGATGCGCCAGTCGGTACAGACTCATACCCTCGGGAGCCAAGAGCCGCCGCCGCTGGACGACCCCGCGCTGGTCCTCAAAGGGGCCAAACACTACGCTACCGGCTGCGCCCCTTGTCACGGCGCCCCCGGGATGCCGGCCTCGAAAATCGCTCAGCAAATGACGCCACATCCACCCGATCTGCAGACCCGTGTCCCCGAGTGGGAACCCGACGAGCTGTTCTGGATCGTCAAGCACGGCATCAAGTTCACCGGCATGCCCGCCTGGCCGACGCAGCATCGGGACGATGAGGTCTGGGCCGTGGTCGGTTTTCTGCGACGTCTGCCGCAACTGACGCCGGACGACTATGCGGAGATCACGGAAAAACCGACCGGCGGTGCGCGCCTGCGCACACTCAGCGAACCGGTTCGCAGCACGGTGGAAAACTGCGCCCGCTGCCACGGCACCGAGGGCACGGGTATCGGCTCCGGCGCCTTTCCCCGCCTGGCCGACCAGAGTCGCGTGTATTTGGAAGCCGCTCTGAAAGCCTTTGCCGAAGGCGAGCGCCACAGCGGAATCATGCAACCGATCGCCGCCGGACTGAGTGAAGAGGAACGGCGCCAAATCGCCGATTACTACGCCCGCCAACCGGCCCCGCTTCCGCCTCCCGAGGAGCGCCTGCCGGGCTCGCCCCAGCGGGGCAGACAGATCGCCCGGCGGGGTATTCCCGCAAAGGGCGTCCCCTCCTGCGTCCACTGCCACGGCCTGACCTCGCCCCCGCGCAATCCCTACTATCCCAAACTGGCCGGACAGTATGCCGACTACCTCATCCTGCAGCTGGAGCTATTCAAAAAAGGCCACCGCGGCGGAACACCCTTCGCGCCCATCATGCACGAAAGCGTCGACCGAATGACTCAGGAGCAAATCCGGGACCTGGCCGCCTACTACGCCGCACTTCGCACCGAAAACCGCTAAGCCGTTTCTCAGCAGAACATGGGCGGGAAACGCAAGGAACACCAAGGGATTTCGATTAAGCGGATAGAAAATAAAAAGCCCCGGCTCCTTTCAGAGCCGGGGCTTTTGTTTGGCGTCCCCAAGGGGAGTCGAACCCCTGTCGCCGCCGTGAAAGGGCGGTGTCCTAGGCCTCTAGACGATGGGGACGGATAACCATCTTCAAAAAGCCGAAACCACTCAGGTCTCGGTGAAAAATTGGTGGAGCTAGGCGGGATCGAACCGCCGACCTCCTGCATGCCATGCAGGCGCTCTCCCAGCTGAGCTATAGCCCCGAAAGGCCCGCCAGTATAGGGAAATCCCCGCCCGAAAGCAACGACCCAACCCGCCGGTTACCTTCTTTTTCAACTCCAAGGCCTTCAGGCCAATCGCACGCTGAAAGACCGAGGGGCCGATCCGCGACACAAACACAGCGGTCGAAAAAAGAAAGCCCCGGCTCCAAGCGGAGCCGGGGCTTCTCGAATTGGCGTCCCCAAGGGGAGTCGAACCCCTGTCGCCGCCGTGAAAGGGCGGTGTCCTAGGCCTCTAGACGATGGGGACAAAAACCGTATTGCCCAAAAGACAACCGGGACCTTCACGGTCCCGGCGATCATGTTTGGTGGAGCTAGGCGGGATCGAACCGCCGACCTCCTGCATGCCATGCAGGCGCTCTCCCAGCTGAGCTATAGCCCCGAAAAGCAAGGCGACGATTGTAGTGAAATACGGCTGAGTGTCAAGCACCAACAGCCACAATCGAGGTTAGTCGTGTCTCTTTATTTGGCACTTGGCGCTCTCGAGCCCCCTTGCCGTGGCTTCCCGCGCGATAGGGTAGGAGTCGATCGCGGCAAGATGCCGCTCCTACGCCGGATGATGATCAGGCTCGTCCCGTGGGGGCGGCTTCCAGCCGCGAAGGCCCCCGCTCGACACTGCATCGCGGCAGGATGCCGTTCCTACGCCGGATGATGATCAGGCTTGTCCCGCAGGAGCGGCTTCCAGCCGCGAAAGCGCCGGGTCGACACTGCATCGCGGCAGGATGCCGCTCCTACACCGGATGATGATCAGGCTCGTCCCGTGGGCGGCTTCCAGCCGCGAAGGCTCCCGGTCGACACTGCATCGCGGCAGGATGCCGCTCCTACGCCGGATGATGACCGGGCTTGTCCCGCAGGAGCGGCTTCCAGCCGCGAAGGCTCCCGGTCGAGACTGCATCGCGGCAGAATGCCGTTCCTACGCCGGATGATGATCAGGCTCGTCCCGTAGGAGCGGCTTCCAGCCGCGAAAGCGCCGGTTGACACTGCATCGCGGCAGGATGCCGCTCCTACGCCGGATGATGATCAGGCTCGTCCCGTAGGAGCGGCTTCCAGCCGCGAAAGCGCCGGTCGACACTGCATCGCGGCAGGATGCCGCTCCTACGGGATGGGTGAGGGGGCTGGTCCGGTAGGAACGGCTTCCAGCCGCGAAAGCCCCGGTCGACACTGCATCGCGGCAGGATGCCGCTCCTACGGGATGGGTGAGGGGGCTGGTCCGGTAGGAACGGCTTCCAGCCGCGAAGGCTCCCGGTCGACACTGCATCGCGGCAGGATGCCGCTCCTACACCGGATGATGACCGGGCTTGTCCCGTAGCGGCTTCCAGCCGCGAAAGCGGCGGTCGAAAACTGCATCGCGGCAGAATGCCGCTCCTACGCCGGATGATGATCAGGCTCGTCCCGTTGGAGCGGCTTCCAGCCGCGAAAGCGCCGGTCGAAAACTGCATCGCGGCAGAATGCCGCTCCTACGCCGGATGATGATCAGGCTCGTCCCGTGGGCGGCTTCCAGCCGCGAAGGCCCCGGTCGACACTGCATCGCGGCAAGATGCCGCTCCTACGCCGGATGATGATCAGGCTCGTCCCGTGGGCGGCTTCCAGCCGCGAAGGCCCCGGTCGACACTGCATCGCGGCAGGATGCCGCTCCTACACCGGAATGATGCTCTGGCTTGGTCCCGTAGGAGCGGCTTCCAGCCGCGAAGGCCCCGGTCGACACTGCATCGCGGCAGGATGCCGCTCCTACGCGGGATGATGGCCGGGCTTGTCCCGCAGGAGCCAAAGCCCCAAAAATCCTGCGGCCGAGTCGTGCCTCTTTCCGCGACTAACCGCCCTGCTGTTCGATCTTGGCCCACGAGTCACGCAGGGTGACAGTACGGTTCCAGATCGGCTTGCCTGCCGCGTTCACCGCAGCATCGCGGCAGAAGTAACCCTCCCGCTCGAACTGATAGAGCGCTCCCGCCGGTTCGTCGGCCAGGGAGGGCTCCAGGATGCAGCCTGTCAGGGTGCGCAGGGAATTCGGGTTCAGAAACGCCTTGTAGTCCTTATCCTCTCTGGCGGCGGCATTGTCGGGGCTCGGAACGCCAAACAGTCGGTCGTACAGGCGCACCTCTGCCTCTACGCCATGGCGGGCAGAGACCCAGTGGATCATCCCCTTGACCTTGCGTCCCTCGGGAGGGGCATCGAGGGTGGCCGCATCGTGGCTGCAGCGCAGTTCGACGATCTCCCCTTCGCGTTCTTGATTACCTCGTCACAGCTGATGACATAGGCATAACGCAAGCCGCACCTCACGGCCGGGGGCCAGCCGGTAGAACTTTTTGGGCGCCTCTTCCAGGAAGTCGTCCGCATCGATGTAGAGCTCCCGGCAAAAGGGAATGCGGCGGCTGCCCATGCTCCGGATTCTGCGGGTGGTTGGCGGCCTCGACCTCTTCAACCTGGTCCTCCGGGTAATTCTCGATGACCACCTTGAGCGGATGGAGCACCGCCATCCGGCGCGGGGCGCTTTTCGTTGAGGTCGTCGCGGACGCAGTTCTCGAGCAGCGTCATGTCGACCGTGTTCTCGGCTTGGCAGATGCCGATCGCGATCGCAGAAATCCCGGATGGCCGCCGGGGTGTAGCCGCGCCGGCGCATGCCGGAGATGGTCGGCATGCGCGGGTCGTCCCAGCCCTCGACATGACCTTCGTCCACCAGCTGCGTCAACTTGCGCTTGCTCATCACCGTGTAGGTGCAGATTGAGGCGGGCGAACTCGATCTGCTGCGGGTGACAGGGCACGCTGATGTTGTCCAGCACCCAGTCATAGAGCGGGCGATGGTCCTCGAACTCCAGGGTGCAGAGCGAGTGGGTGATGCCCTCGAGCGCATCGGAGATCGGGTGCGTGTAGTCGTACATCGGGTAGATGCACCACTCCGTCGCCGGTCCGGTGATGGACTGCGCCTGCAGGATCCGGTAGAGCACCGGGTCGCGCAGGTTGATATTGCGGCGAGGCCATGTCGATCTTGGCCCGCAGCACGCGCGCGCCGTCCGGGAATTCGCCGGCCCGCATGCGGCGAAACAGATCGAGATTCTCCTCGACCGAACGCTCGCGGTAAGGGGCTCTCTTTGCCCGGTTCGGTCAGCGTACCGCGGTAGTCGCGGATCTCCTCGGCCGTGAGGTCGCAGACATAGGCCTTGCCCTTCTCGATCAGCTCGACCGGCGAACTCGTAGAGCTGCTCGAAATAGTCCGAGGCGTAGAAGACCCGGTCGCCCCAATCAAACCCTAGCCAGCGGACATCCTCCTGGATGGAGTCGAACGTACTCCTGTTCTCCTTGCTGGGATTGGTGTCGTCAAAGCGCAGGTTGCAGATCGCCGTTGTAGTCCCGGGCGATACCGAAATTCAGGCAGATCGACTTGGCGTGGCCGATGTGCAGATAGCCGTTCGGCTCCGGCGGAAAACGGGTTGCCACCCGGCCGTCGTTCTTGCCCGCGGCGATATCCTGCTCGATGGCCTGACGGATGAAATTCTTCGGCGCGGTGGTTTCGCTGCCCATACTCGTGGATTCCCTCACTGCAGGCTTCAGTTGTCTTCGGCGCGGGCGCGGATCAGCTCCAGCGCCTTGTCGATGCGGCGCAGGGAGGCCTCGCGTCCTACCAGTTTCAGTGTGTCGTCGATACCGGGCGAGGCGGCGGTGCCGACCACGGCGACACGCAGCGGCTGCGCCACCTTGCCCATCTTCAACTCCAGGGCGGCGGCCACTTGCTCGACCGTTGCGTGCAGAGCCTCGGGAGTCCAATCCTCCAGCGCCGCCAGTGCCTCACGCATTTTGACCAGCGGCTCCTGGGCGACGGGACGCAGGTGTTTCTTGGCCGCTGCCGGGTCGTATTCGTCGAAATCGCGATAGAGGTAGGTACTCTGCGCCGCCATCTCGGCCAGCGTGCTGGTGCGCTCGCGGTAGGCAATCACCACCTCCACCGGATCGGGACCGGTCGACGGATCGATGTCCAGCTTGCCAAGCTGATAGCTCAGGTGCCGCGCCACATAGGCCGGATCGAGGCTCTTCATATAGTGCTGATTCAACCACTGCAGCTTGCCGAGGTTGAGCGCCGAGGCCGAATGATTGATATCGCAAATGTCGAACAGGCGGACCATCTCCTCCAGCTCGAAGATCTCCTGGTCGCCGTGGGACCAGCCGAGGCGAGCCAGATAGTTGATCAACGCCTCCGGCAGATAGCCCTCCTCCCGGTAATCGGTGACGCTGGCGGCACCGTGGCGCTTGGAGAGCTTCTGGCCATCCTCGCCGAGGATCATCGGCAAATGGGCATAGGTCGGCGGCTCAATCCCCAGCGCCCGCAGGATGTTAATCTGACGGGGCGTGTTGTTGAGGTGATCGTCGCCGCGGACCACATGGGAGATTTCCATGTCCATGTCATCGACCACCACCACGAAATTGTAGGTGGGGCTGCCGTCGCTGCGTCGGATGATCAGGTCATCCAATTCGGCGTTACTGAATACGACCTTGCCGCGCACCATATCGTCCACCACCACGCTGCCTTCGGTCGGATTCAGAAAGCGGACCACGTGGGGCTCATTGGGATCGATCTTCTTTCCGAGGCAGCGGCGGTCATAACGCGGCTTCTGTTTCCTGGCGATCTGCTCCTCGCGCAACGCCTCGATGCGCTCCCTGGGACAATTACAACGGTAGGCCAGGCCCTTTTCGAGCAGTTTCTCCGTTACCTCTTTATAGCGGTCGAAGCGATGGGTCTGAAAAAACGGCCCCTCGTCGTACTCCAGCCCCAACCAGGTCATACCCTCGAGGATCACGTTGACCGACTCGGCGGTGGAGCGCTCCAGGTCGGTGTCCTCGATGCGCAGCACGAACTTGCCACCGTGATGGCGCGCATAGAGCCAGGAGAACAGCGCCGTACGGGCGCCACCGATGTGCAGATAACCGGTCGGGCTGGGGGCAAAGCGTGTTTTGATGCTCATAAAATCCGTCGTTGTTGGAGACTATTTTTTGTCCGTCAGTTTCTTGTCGGTCGGGCCATAGGGAAAGCGCACATGTCCGTAACGCACCACGAGCACCGCCAGCCCGAGTACCAGCACGGCGCCGGCGACCGCGAGAATCCGCCACTCATCCATCGCCTTCATATCAAGAATAAGGTAGCGCGCCAGCGCCACCATGCCGATGTAAAGGGGCATGCGCACGGGGAGCTGGCCGGAGTTCCAGTAGGCAGCGACCATCGCCACCACCTCCAGATAGATGAACAGCAGCAGCAGATCGGCCAAGCGAACGGTGACATTCGCCACCATATGCCAGATCTCCTGCCCAACGGCCACAAGAGTGGCCAGCAAAATGATAAGGAGGCCGATATCCTCGACCATCCCCACCGCCCGCTGGCCCAGGCGGCCCATCCCCTGCCCTTGGCTCATGTCCGCCCCTTGCGCAAAAACCGCGATTATACATCGGAACCCCACCCATCCGCGAAAACGCGGCCAAAGGGTTTGACCGCAAAAGCCCGGATGTATATCATCTGCGGCCTTCTCAGGGCGGTTAGCTCAGCGGGAGAGCACTGCCTTCACACGGCAGGGGTCACTGGTTCGATCCCAGTACCGCCCACCAAAAAATCAAGGGGTTACAGAGCATTCTGTAACCCCTTTTTTATTTTTTTGGGACATTTTTGGGACATTTTTGGGACATTTTTGGGACAACCGCTAAAATCCCACGATTATCCGCTCGGACAAGTCCGGCATTGTTTCACCAACCGGTCACCCAGTGACCAATCGAACTTCCTGCCTCGCTTCCCTGCACGCACCTCGGTGCGGGAAACTTGGTTGCCCCGTTTGTTTCCGTTTATAAGCAACTTTTACTTCTACACGAACGCGAGCCCTTAATTCGCCATTTTCGATAAACTTTTGACAACCCCCGATTAATGGGCTGATAATTTCTCCCAGAGGAGAAATTATGGCACGCACAATCACCCCTACCCCGCTGCCAGAGCAACCGACGATTACATCGGTCGCCGAGTTTGGCGCCTTCGTCCGCAGCCTGCGCACACAGCAGGGCCTGCGCATCGACGACGCCGCCTCGCTGTGTGGTGTCTCGGTCGCCCTGCTATCAGCTCTGGAGAACGGCAAGCCCCGGGGGGTCGGTCTGGACAAGGCGCTGCAGATCGCCCACCAGTTGGGCTTGGCCCTCCTGGCGGTTCCGCGGGGTGATCTACCGGCCACGTTGGCCTACCTGGCGCATGACGAATGAGCATTCACCGCCTTAATGCCTGGGCCGCCGGCCGGCGGGTCGGGACACTGATCTACGACGGTGCCACCGGCCGGTTCGCTTTTGAATATGTCCCCGAGTGGGTGGCGTCCGGAACCGCCTTTCCCCTCTCCCCTGCCCTGCCGCTTCAGCGCCCCCAAGAGGTTCGTGACGAACACCACTCGGTCAGCGTGCGGCGTTTCTTCGAGAACCTGTTACCGGAAGGGAAGGCGCTGGATGACGCCGTCGCCGCCCACCGGCTCTCCAAGGCGAACCTCTATGGCCTGCTTCGCGTTCTCGGCCGGGAGAGCACCGGCGCCATCAGCCTACTCCCGGAAGGCACCCGGCCTGAACAACTCACCGACGCCCGACGGGAAGTCACCCGGGAGGAACTCGCCGAACGGATCCGCAACCGTAACCATGAGCCGTTCAACGTCTGGGATGGGCGGGTGCGCATGTCAATTGCCGGCTACCAGGACAAGCTCGCCGTGTACCTTGAGGGCGACCGGCTGTATCTGGTGGAAGGCTGGCTGGCCTCGACGCACATCCTCAAACCCGAACCGTTGAGTCCCAACCTCCCCCACCTGGTCGCCAACGAGCACTTCTGCCTGCGGCTCGCCTCGGCTCTCCGCCTGCCGGCGACCGGCGTCGACATCGTGCGGGTGCCCGAGCCAGTCCTCGCGGTGAAGCGCTTCGACCGTCGGTGGCGTGACGATTCGGTCGACCGCCTGCATATCGTCGATGCCTGCCAGGCCCTGGACCTCCCGGTCAGTTACAAGTACGAACGCAATTTCGGCAGCGTCCGCGATGTGGCCGAGATCCGCGACGGCGTCAGCGTCGAACGGCTCTTCTCGGCCGCGGAATATGCCATCGCGGCCGCGCCCATGCGCCTCGGGCTGCTGCGCTGGATTCTGGTGCAGTACCTGATTGGCAACTCCGATGCCCACGGCAAGAACCTCTCCTTCTTCGTCGAGCCGGGCGGATTGCGTCTCGCCCCTTCGTACGATCTGGTTTCCGTCTGCATCTACCCCGAGGTCGATCATGAACTGGCTATGGCGATCGGCGATGAATTCGATATCAGCAAAGTGCGTGCGTATGACTGGGCCGAGCTGGCATCGGTTTGCGGGCTAGACCGTAGGCTCGTCATGCGGGAGATGAACCGGATGGTCAAGAGCCTCCGCAAACTGCTGCCCGACCTACAGGACTGGGCGGGGTACACAGCGGGCGAACGTGCGGTCGTCGATCAGATCGGTGACTTCGCGCTGGCCCAAGCCGAACGGCTTGAAGTGGACGCCAAAATGCTGCCCGAGGTCGTACTGGGTTGATGGCACGAAACAACCGAGACACCGACACGGAATACCTGGACGAGATCCAGCGCCTACGCGAAGAGAACGCGCGACTGAAGGCGCTGCTCGCGGAGCACGGCGTCGCCTGCGAGGCTCAGAAAGCCGTATCGCCCTCCACACTTACCCGGCCTGAATCACCGCCAACCATCAACTCACGACTGTCCGCCTCGGAGAAGGTTGCGCTATTCCGAAACCGTTTCCGCGGCCGGACCGATGTCTATCCCGTGCGTTGGGAGTCCGCTAAGGGAAAATCCGGCTACGGCCCCGCCTGCGCCAACGAGTGGCGGCCCGGTATCTGTCACAAGCCCCGAGTCAAGTGCGGCCGCTGCGACCAGCGCCAACTCCTCCCTGTAACCGATGAGGTGATCTATCGCCATCTCGCGGGCAAGCAGACGATTGGCATCTACCCGTTGTTGGCCGACGATCGCTGCTGGTTCCTCGCCGTGGACTTCGATAAGGAGCATTGGCAGGATGATGCCAAGGGTTTCATCCAATCCTGCCAGGCGCTGGATGTCCCCGCCTCGGTGGAGATCTCCCGTTCGGGAAACGGGGCGCACGTCTGGATCTTCTTCTCCAAACCCGTGCCGGCGCGGGAGGCGAGGCAGCTTGGCGCGGCGCTGATCAGCCACACCTGCAGCCGTACCCGGCAGCTTTCGCTCACCAGCTACGACCGACTCTTTCCCAACCAGGACACCCTGCCCAAAGGCGGCTTTGGAAACCTGATAGCCCTCCCGTTGCAGAAGAAACCGCGAGAGCACGGACACAGTGTCTTTGTGGACGAGAACCTCGTTCCCTACAGTGACCAGTGGGCCTATCTCACCTCAATCCGCACTCTCTCCGCGCGAGACCTGGAAGACGCCATCCTCCGTGCAAGCGGAGGCCGACATCCGCTGGACGTGAGCTTCGCCGGTGACGAGGAGGAGAAACCATGGCAGCGGCGCTCCCCGATGCCGGACGAGATCCCGGGTGCGCTGCCGAATTCGCTCGACGTCGTATTGGCTAACCAACTCTTCTTTGCCAAGGCCGACCTACCGCAGCCCCTGACCAACCGCCTGATCCGTCTGGCGGCATTTCAGAATCCCGAGTTCTACAAGGCACAGGCCATGCGCCTGCCGGTCTGGAGTAAACCTCGCGTTATCGGCTGTGCCGAGAACTTCCCCCAGCACATCAGCGTGCCGCGTGGATGTCTGGAAGACGTCCGGAATCTGCTCGACCGCAACGGAATCGCTGCCAGATTCCAGGACGAGCGCATCGCCGGACACAAGATCAAAGCTAAGTTCTCCGGAACCCTCCGCAAAGATCAGAAGTCTGCTGTTCGGGAAATGTTGAGACACGATATCGGGATCCTGTGCGCGCCGACCGCGTTCGGCAAGACGGTTACCGCCTCCGCTATTATCGCCCGCCGCAAAGTCAGTACTCTCATCCTGGTTCACCGCGCCGAACTGCTCCGGCAGTGGCAGGAACGCTTACTGAGCTTCCTCGACCTGCCGGGTGGCGGGCTCGGAGTCTTTGGCGCAGGCAAGAAGAAGCCGAGTGGTGACATCGATATCGCCGTTATGCAGTCTCTGTCCCGCCGCGACAACCTGGGCGCCTTCCTCGACGGGTACGGGCAGATCATCGTAGACGAGTGCCATCATCTTTCCGCATTTTCCTTCGAGTCCATTCTCAAACAGGCCAAGAGCCGCTACGTCTTAGGATTGACCGCAACGCCCATTCGGCGCGACGGACATCACCCCATCATCTTCATGCAGTGTGGGCCGATTCGGCACACCGCCGCTCGGCCGGAAACCACCCCGGCCCGCTTGGAGGTCTGCCCGAGATACCTCCCGACTCCAACTATCCCGTCGGAAGCGGCCATCCAAGAGGTCTTTCGAACCCTTGCTCACGATGACGAGCGCAACCGTCGGATCACGGAAGATACGCTCAACGCTGTCAATGAGGGGCGAAAAGTTCTGGTACTGACAGAACGCACCGATCACCTGCAAGTGCTGGCACACCTCCTGAAAGACCGAGTCGAGCACTGTTATGTCCTGCATGGACGACTATCAAAAAGGCTACGGGCCAGCGTCCTGGATGAATTGGCTGAACTCGACGAGCAGACACCCCATGTACTGCTTGCGACCGGACGGCTGGTGGGTGAAGGCTTCGACCACCCACCACTGGATACGCTGGTGTTAGCGATGCCGATTTCCTGGAAGGGAACGCTTCAGCAATATGCCGGACGCCTGCATCGCGAACACGCTGGCAAGGATAACGTCCGGATCTACGACTACATCGAAACCGAGCAGGCGCAGCTGGCCCGCATGTGGGATAAGAGGCTTCGTGGATACAGGGCTATGGGCTACAGCGTCCACTCTGTGAATAGCGCAGACGCTAAATAGCTGTTCCGAAATGGTCACCACTTGGTCCCTTCTCCCTCTCAGGGAGAAGGTTGGGATGAGGGGGAGTAATGGATACCATTTCGGAACAGCTATTTAGCTAATCATTGAGTGAATAGCTACTGATTCCCCGCCAATCTGGGCACAGTTCATTTATTGGAGCCAGGCTTCGGCATCTCGCATGGTCAAAAACATCGTCTTATCATCGCGGAGCGATTCGAAGCCAAAGTGGTTCCAGAAGCTCGCCGCTTTTTCGTCGATGGGATCGGTCACTACCCCCCAAACCGCTAGCGCCTGCGATGCACCGGCGATCCTTTTTAAGGCATCAACCAGCAATAGTCCGCTCAAACCTTGCCCCTGGTGACTCGCATCCACAGCCAGTTCACCAATACGTGCAACGGGGATAGGATATTTCGGCAAGCGACGGCGGATAGCTTCAGGCACATCATCAAAGGCTAAGGCACCGGCCGAAAGGGTGTAGTACCCGGCTACGGAATTTCCGACCTCAGGCACCAAAACGAAAGCCCTGGCTATTCCGCTGTTATTGTTCTGACGAGCAAACTGCCGAAGGTATTCATTCAAGAAGGGGTGACCACAATCGAAATGCTCCCGGTCGTGGTCTTTTCGGACACTCTCAATGCGATACTGCAGGTCAGTCATTCCTGAACCCGACTACCGTATCGCTCTTTGGCTTTTTGAACTGAATCCGGGATCGGCCGTGCCGGACGGTCCAGTGCCGAGAGAAAGATGTCTCGATCCCGCTCAGAAAGCATCACGGTCTTCTTCGTCCGTAAGACCCGCTCCGCTTGCTCCTTTGCTGCAGCGACGATGAAAGTCGTCAGGTTCATACCGGAAGCGTCCGCAGCGGCGGCAAACTGCTGTTTCAACTCCTCCGCCACACGGAAGTCAATACGATCTGCTTTAGCCATAGCGTACCTCCTTGCCCACAGCATACTAATATGTACGGAATTTATCCACACAAAAAGATATTCGTCCATCCCCGTGACCGTTCACGAGCGGCTCGCTTTTTCATAGGGCGGGGGTCACAGGTTCAATCCCTGTCGCGCCCACCAGTAAAATCGAAGGGTTACCGAGCAATCGGTAGCCCTTTTTTGTTGGTTTGTGGCAATTTGGGACAATTCTAAAGTCGCCCCCGAGACCGCCCTCGGTTTGTTGGCTCAGTTGTGAGCGGAGGAAAACAGTTAGCGATAACCCAATCTCAGCAACTTAATCTTGCTTGCCGTGGTGAAGACCACCTGATGCGCTGAGAACCCTCAAAGGAAGGAACTGCAATCACATCGCAGCCGATCAGTTCGTCTGACTCGTTTTCTCTCATAGCCCTGAATGTCCTGCAAACCGCTTATCTCGTCCGTGAGCTGGACAAAGACCCAACCCCGACGACAACCATCGATACCAATCACGTTCACCCATTACCTGCCGCGTCGGGGAAGTCGTTGGTCGTAGGGTGGTGCCAATATCACCATCAATAGAAATACGATGACCTGGGATTGAACCCCAGCTCATCCGGCCGCATTAGGGGATCGATCTTGTTGGCATAGCCTTTTGCCCACTCAATCCACTCCGCCAGACCTTCGACTCTGTAGGGGCGGCTCTCCAGTTCCTGGACATATCCCCGGATCCTGTTTGCCAACTCCCAGTCGGCAGCATCCTTGGTCAACTTCTCGGCACGCATCTTGTCCAGACGGGCCAGCCGCTCAAGTTCTTCCCTACGTTTCTTTTCCTCAGCCCAAGCGATCTCTCGGAGCCGGCGTTCCTCCCGCAACTCCTTCTCACGCTGGGCAGCCGCCCGGAGCCCGAGCACGAACTCGCCGAGGCAGTCCTCGATCTTCTGCCGCTTTCCGTCGGCCCACTGTTGGCGACAACCGTATGGAGCGTTCCGGATCCGCAGACACAACAACCCGGTTGGTTCGTAATCGTACTTGGGCATCATCCAGTAGGATTTTCCATACCTTGCCCGCTCTTCCTTGGTGGGCAGATGGTCGCTCCGACTAATCTTTTCATCGATTCCGAACTCGAACGACTCACCATCGATGTTCACAGTGGTCTTGGCCTTGGGGTCCCCGGCCACGGTCACCGGGTATCCCCGGGCTTCGAGCGCCTTCACCAGCGCATCCATCACGCGGCAAGCACGTTCGACCTGGTCACGGGTTACGGCGATATCGAGACAGATCTTGTTTCGAGGTTGGACGATCCCTTTCTCGTCCGCCTTCCCCTTTTCCAAGGCAACTTGCGTCTTCTGAATTAACCGGTGCGGTTCCTCGACGACCGTGGGTACCGGAATCTTCTCTGGAGTCTCCCCCTTCAGCTGGCTCGCCGGGTAATCCTCCGCAACAGGTGTTATCACCACGCTGTCGATGCCGTGCTTCGTCAGGGGTTTGAGTTTCGGCTTCGGGGGTGCCCTTCCGACCTCCAGCTTCCGCCAGTAACCCCGGGGCGGCCTCGGCACATCCATCCGTTTACAAACCTTGGCGAGACCAACGTCGGATATCCCATACTCCTTCGCGAGCTGCGTCATGGGGGTGTTCCAGACCTGCTCGAATAGTTCTTCTCGGGTCACGGTATGTCGTATTGGGTCGACCAATGGGCTGCCCTCCAGTCGTTCGTTCCTACCCGCCCACATCGGTGCCAGAGCACTTCAATAACGTCATTGCATGGAGAGTCCAAGAACAGCAACTGCACTCCGGTTGAGGTACACCATCAACCCAGCACGCGTTCAAGCTGTCCGTACTGTTCTGAAAACCTCTGCTCGTCCTTGGCTTTCAGGTGTTCGAGATTATGAAGCTTCCAGCGGATACCCGGCAGCGCCTCAAGATGTTCAACGCCGAGCAGCCCCCACTCCGGCTTGGCATCAACCAATGAGAACAGGAATCGACGCTCGGCATTGTCGAGCGATTGCGTCATTTCGCGAACAAGGCGTTCTCGAATACCCAGCAACTCCTCCAGTGCCACGGGCTCCGCAGTCATTCCCACGAAGGTACGCTCGTAATCTTGCCGAATGTCCCTCAGCTTCGGCACCAACACTTCATGCAGGGGCCGGTTATGACTGGCTATATAGACAACGAAAGCCCGCCGAATCTCGGGCGTGATCCCCTCGTTTTTGAACAATTGCATGACGTCGAAAAGGTCCCTCGGATGCTGCCGGTCCAGCGCAGCCACCAGTTTCCCCCCATAGGCGTCGGCCAACGAAACAAGTGGAAGCTCCAGTTCCGCCATCAGGAGGTCGCTTGCTGTCTCGCACAGAGCAACATCGCTGACCGGATGAACCGTGCCTCGCATGACGACGTTGACCTCGATCTTCACCTCAACAGCACCGCGGCGCACCAGTAGCTTGGTCTCTCCGAGTCCGGGTGGCGCGATCATATGGGTATTCATGCCACGGTCCCTCAAGCGGGCCTCCGCCCTCCTGAGTGCGTCGTTGATCAAGCCAAGCGCCCGTTCGCGTGGCACGGTGTGGTCGACAAATACCAAATCCAGGTCAACAGACAGCCGGGGCAGTTCACGGAAGAAGAGGTTGAGGGCCGTTCCGCCCTTCAAGGCAAACAAGCCGCTTTCGAAAACGACAGGGGCGACCTGAGTCAGCAAACGCGCTGTATCGAGAAACGCCTTATTCATTTTTTGAGCACCAGGACACCATCCCTGCCTTTCGATACCCAGGGGCGGTCACTGCCTGTGGGCAGTTCATCGGGGTCGAGCTTTCCGGACCATGGCAATGACAGCTCTCTGCCAAGCTGCAGACACAACCGCACCGTTTTCACGCTGGTGCAGTGCTGCAGGAGCTGCCGCAGGACCTTGGCACGCAGGCTGTACGTGCTTTCCATCAGCTCCTTGGCCTCCTGAAGGGGCTGACGCACATTCACCTCACTCAACAACTCAAGCAACGCCCTTTCGGGAGCTGACACCCGGGGGCTCCCGTTACGCTCTTCGAATGGACCGATATGCAGCAGCGAGCCCGGCGATTCCTCGAACAGCCGCTTGCGGTGGTACTCTGCTGGAAACCGTGCGACAAACCACTCAGGCAGCCTCGCCGTCGTCCATCCATAGAGGTGCAGGACCTCCTTCTGAGAGACGTAGTGCTGGATACCGTACCACTCCAGAGCCGACTTGCCGCCGACGTGCAGCCCTTCAATCCTACGCTCGAGCAACCTAAGTGAGGGCTCCAACAACAGCTTCTCGCCAGGCCGGCAGAAGACGCCTCTAGCAAGGCGTTCCAGCCAACCCGATCGGACGTAGTGGACCGCCAGATCGGCAGATATCCCCATGTCCGCCAGCTCGTCGGAAGTGACGGGGCTACCTGCCGGCAACCGAGTATAGAGGTAATTTATCTTACTTCGTCTTGTCGTAGCCATGCTGCGATTATCGCATCTTTTCCAAACAAAGCCAGAATTTGAATAGTGCTCCGCTGTCGTAGCAACAATACGATTACTGAAACCTTATCAAATTGACCGGGCGCCGGATTTGGGACAAATCTGGGACAAAACCGGATGGAATGCGGGGGGAATCGACGCGGAGCCCACACTACCTTTGTTAAACACAAGCCATTGTTTAACAATGTTTAATTGTCGATTTTTCAGGGGGTTGGCATTGGGTCAAAATCGCCCCTTTTCGCCTTCACACGGCAGGGGTCACTGGTTCAATCCCAGTACCGCCCACCAAACAAAACCCTTGCAGGTCAAAGTCTCGCAAGGGTTTTTTCTTTTCGGAACATCTCGCCTAGAAAATCAAGTGAACGAAAAGTGAGTGAACATGCTCTCCTTAAAGGGCAAAGTCGGCATCGGAACATATGTCACTTGTGACCGCTGAGAGCATCCCCTACCGCCCCTTCGAGAACCGACCTACTTTCGCTCACAATCAGGTCTTGCGATAGCTGCAACATCAGCCAATTATGCTGCCGTACCTGCTTTTCCTTCCAAACGATATCCTTCCGTATCTCAATCACCCCATCTTCAACATCAAGGTCTAATCACCCCATCTTCAACATCAAGGTCTAAATGCAGAGGCTCCGAAGCCTCCTTATCGCCTGACTCGTACTCGGGATGACGCATAACCAACAGGAACCTTTTATCTATTGGGAAGAGCACAAAGGTTCCATATAAGGCCGGCCCAGCCTCAAGCGGAGGCATAAAATCGACGTTGTAAAAAGAAACTGGGCTATCGCTCGTAATGAACGAAGCGCCCGGCTCTGCCTCGACCAGCTCCCAAACCATTCTCGAAAAGAAAGGAGTCAAAACTCCATTTAGAGTGCGCATGAAGTCGAAACGGAAAGAGTCCTTGATTACGACACGCCCATACTTCAGGTATTCGCGCCCTTCAGCTGTTTCAGAAATTTTCCGAGTTAACATCGCCTCCAATAGCGACGATGCCATTTTTGCCTGCCTAGGAACCCGTATCCGTTGAAACTGAAGATAAATAAGGATATTGGCTGTATCTTCATCGTCTATCGCCTCGGGTGCATCTACAAGCTTTCGCAAACTCCGCAGCCCCTTAGGCTCCAACTCAGCGCCTAGCCTCTTTTCCAAGATGTTCTTATCCACCCCAGCCGGCGCCCAGTCCTGGCAATAAAAACGATTCCTTACCATCACCTGCTTTGGTTTTTGCCGCCGCCACATCCGCGAATGCTTGCTGTAGACATGCAGGAAACCACTGTCACTATCAACAAATCCACGCAAATAGGACTCTGGAACAAAGTGATGCCGTTTCGGGCTACTCATCCCCATTCAGCTCCAGCTTCGACGTAAGTCATACTCTACAAAGAGGCCCTTGCCGTGCCTCTTTCCCTTCGGGATTAATCCCTTGTGGCCGGTATACGAATAAGAAATAATTCATCATCTCCCTTTGCCTCCAAAAAATCTCGGATTCTCCGATAATCCGACCTGCGCCATACCGCCCCGGGCGCATAGTGTAACAGGGCCTCCCTGCCATCACCTTTCCTTAATGCTTGCATCAACTTAAACGTCTTAAATTTAACCATAATCCTTTATATCCGGTTTCTCTTGTTTCTATTAACTTACTTTTTAGTAGACATAGCTTCGCCCTCAGCCATCCCCTCATTTTCAGACGACAAAAAAGACTTGAGATAACGCGCGGTGCGCCTGAATCTTTTCGACAAATGCTTCCATGATCGGAACCAGCCATTGCTCGCGCATTCGCGGCATCAGGTCATAGACCATCTGGCCCTGCCGGAACAGCAAATGGGTGCGGCGCTTGACCGTGTTCGCCTTCAAGTAGCGGTCGTATCCGACCTGCTCGCAGGCGGCGCCCAGCAGCGTCAGCAAGACAACGGCAAAGGCACTCACCAAAAAGAGCCGGTCGCGACGGGCCGGGCTCTTTGTGTGGATCGCATCCATTCCCAGACCAAAGCGCATGTCTTTGGTGTCCCGGAAATAGCTCTCGATACTCCAACGCTTGGCATAGTATCGCTTCAGTTGCGCAGCCGAAGCCTCCGGCTCACTGGCAGCCAGACACCAGCTCTCTTTCATGGCCTTCTCCTGAAGACACACAATAGTGGGCACCGGAAAGCCTTTGCCGGTGAGCTTGGCATTGCGGAAGTTCGGGGTCAGATGAAAAACTTGCACCAAGGCATGACTGCGTGTTGAAGCGGGGCCCGAAGGCTAAGGGCAAATGCGAAGTCAATTTTTGATTCGCCCCGCGATCTTCCCTCATCGTGAATGGCCGGAGTCCGGCACCAACCGGCCGATGCCAGGGAAACCGTCGACTGACAGCTCCTGGCCGACGTCTGCCTGTGACGCCCCCTCCGGCAGCTCCCGACCTTTGGCTGCGAACCTCTTGTCCAGGGCGGGGAAGTTCCCGTCCGCTCCGGCGCCCTAATACGCCCATTCCCGATCCCGGTCCAGGCTCACCATGACCAGCTTCCCCAATGCGCTTCGGCGGGCAATGGCGACGCTTTGCTCGCCATAGGGGCGGAGTTTTCTAACGGCGCCCGGATCGAGCATGCATGAGGAGGTCACTATCGGCCAGAGGACATCGACCCGGCGATCGCGGTAGCGGATTTTTGCCATGACGCCGAGCCCCAGCATTGGTCCGCCCGACATGGCCACCAGGATGATTTCCGATACCTCAGCCGAAGCGATACGGATTCGGCCGCCAGCCAGCAGGCAGATGACACAGAGCATCACCCCCTTCATCTGCCGTCTCAGCTTGGCCGTCAACTCCTCATCATGAAGGAAACCTTCGCTCCTGAGGATCTGACTGAACTCCTTCCCGAAGTCCGTCTCGTTGAAGACGGCACACGCCTCGAGCCCCGCCTCACGATCTCCACCGTTCCAGGCACCCTCAGTTGTACGGCGCACAAGCTCGGCATAGGCCTCCTGGATCCCGGGCAGCACGATTCCCTCCTCCCGCAGGGGATGGGCCAGGAAGTCCCCAATCGCCCGAATGAGACTGCCCGGCTGTGCCAATTCCCGGATATCGATAAGCAGCAGCCTGAGGGTATCCTGATCGAAACGGTTGTGCGCAATCGATCGGAGCTGGCGAAGGATTTGGTGGCGTTGAAGTTCCTTGAGTCGCATCTTGCACAAACCAATATCGTCTCGAAAAACCTGCGGGCGCATTCCGGCTCCATTCCTTCGGTTGGGGCGGGGGCCCGCAAACGGGCTCCGGCCGGGATCAGAACTTGCCAACGACATTGATGAAGACGCCCTGGGAATCGTAATCGAGATCGGTTAGATCATCCGAGAAGTCGGTGAAGTTGTAACCGACCCCCAGCTTGACGTGGCGTCCGAAGTGACGGTAAAGCGCCGCCAGGGCACCATCGCGCTTATCCTGCGCATCCGGCAAATCCAGGGTCCGCCACTCCAGCGTGGCATCCCATTTACGGACGAAGTGCCAATCGGCGCGCAGGATGTAGAGGTGCGCATTGCTGTCGAAAAACTCCGGGTCTTCTCTCTCCTGACTGATCTGGCCCAAACGGTAGGCGTACTTGGCTCCTACGCTCCAGCGCGGGGTCAGTTCGTAGAGCATATCCGCCGAGAGGATCTGGCTCTTTTGGATGTATTCCGAGGCCGTGTTCTCTATCGTCACCTGATCCGCGCTCGGCAGGTTATAGAAATAGGTGTACTTGAACAGCGCATTCAGCCGGTCGTGCCCGACCGGCCGGTACGCATAGCCGAGCACGGCCTCGGTAAAGTCGCCATCATAGAACTCCCCGAGCGAACTTTCGCTCACCGAGTGATTGAGCTTGCCAAGCAGGCGCCAATCGGGCGTGAACTGGTACTTGAGACTGTTTTTGGTCAGCCAGGTGGTGCGCGTGGCGAAGCTGCTGTCGGGATTCTCCGTCTCGTCTTCGCGGTACTCCAGAGCGCTGGCAAAGCTGATCCCATCGAACCCGTAGCCGACACGAAGGCCAATCGCCTCGCGTCGGGTTTCGGCACTCGTTTCGGGATCCTTCAGCGTGCCGAAATCGAGGTTGGCGCCAAAGTTCCAGCGATCGTTGGGCGCCAAGTCGAAGCCCGCCGAGTGCAGGAGTCCGGTCGGTACTTCGCCGTGGGAATACCTCTCCTCGACGTAGATGCTGGCGCTGTCGGAATAGCGGGTCTTGAAGCCGGACGTCAGGGTGCCCTTCCTGGCGCGCACGCCGTTGTCCGTGCGCTCGTTCTCGAGGGCGTAGTTCAGATAAAGGTTGGTCCGGTCGGTATAGAGATAATCCCCGCCCACCCTGCCCGCAGCGCCGAGGTCTCCTCCGGAGACTTCGCCACGGACCCGGAAGCGGTCGTTAATGCGATAGGCGCCACCGGTACCGATGCGGCTGTTTTCGTCACGGTTGCCGGTGATTTCCACCGTATCCTGAGCGAAACCGTAGGCACTCCAGCGGGTCTTGGAGTCGTATTCGGCGCGGACCACGGCGTCGGTGCGTTCACCCTGCTCCTGGGTCAGCGGCACCTCCGGCGAACGATCCGTTCTCTCATCCTGTCTGACGCCCCCACTCAATGTCCAGCGGTCGTTCAGCAGGTAGTCGACATCGATTTCGGCCGCACTCGTCTCCAGACCGCGCTCCCGAGATTTCGTGTCGGCCTTCGCCCGAAGGCCGATCCGATCGGTAAGCGGCATCTCCAGTGCACCACCGTACTGGTCGATGTCGCTCGACGCAGTAAGCCCCGGCGAAGAGTACCCCTCCTCGAGATTCTGCGTATAGAGCGTCAACTTGCCCCGGGCATTGTCGAACAGATCATTGAAGCCGATGCTGGCGTCGACCCGGTAGGCCCCGCCGCTGACATCCTGCCCCTCTGGCTCCGATTCTGCATCGAAGTTGAAGCCGCCGTCGTCGGATGCGAGCGTCAGGACATCGCCGCCTTCACTCTCCGATGCCTCGATCCGTAACCAGGAATCGGGGCTCTTTCGCAGCGTCAGGTCAACGGCATTGAGACTGCTTTCGGTGCTGTTTTCATCGTTTCGGTTGGACGTCAGTCCAAGCTTTATGTGGTCATTGAACCAATAGTGTGCACGACCACCGGCGGCGAGGGCATCGATCTCATCGAACCCCGGCGTGTATTCGTAACGGGCAACGAGGTAGGCCCGGTTGCCGCCGAGGCCGCCGCTGTCAACGAGCATTTCGTCATCCGCGGTCGCCGACAGAGGCTCGGCAAGCAGGACCCGTCCCTGCAGGTAGTCGATGTCGTAGTCGAGGCCCGGCGTGAGGTTTCTGACAGCGGTAACGATCCCCGAATCGTTGTCCCGGATTTCGATACGCACCCGTTCCGAACCGGTCAGAATGTCCCGGTGCCGAAGGAAGTAAAGCGAACCGCCGGTGCCGCGAAATTCGTCCCGGCTCGCGACAGTCCCCGGCTCGGCGGCGAACCCGTCGAACAGGAATCGCTCGTCCCCGAAACTGGTCGTCCCTTGAGTCTGGTAATGCAGATTGGCGCCGTAGAGACTGCGGTCAACATGGGCGAGACTGTTGCCGAGATAACCGACCTTGAAGTTCCCCCACAATCCATAGCTCTGGTTTCGTTCCAGACGGGTGTAGAATTTTCCCTGCGTGGGGGCATCCTCGATGACCGTGCTGTCGTCGCCGAATGTCGGGTAGTAGTAGTCGGGATCGATGCGGCGGAAAAGGGCATCGGGCGACTTCTCCATGAAGTTGCTGAAGAGATCCTCAAACGGACCTTCACGCGTGTCCGCGCTCGCCGTCAGTTTCCAGCCGTCACCGAATTTGCCCTTGGTGTAGAAAGCGAGCCGACCATCGACACTCAAATCGTTGTCGTAATGAGTCTCGTCCTGGGTCACCAGCTCCGCCGGTCCGTTGGTGTCGTCAGCCGCGATGGTGAGATCCGCGATGCCGACATAGAACCAGTCGCTCTTGCTGAACTCCAGATCGCGAAGGAACAACTGTCCGTTTCCGGCGTGATCGAGCACGGCGACTTCCACGGTGTGCATACCCGCAGGCAGGATCGCTTCAGCGACGAATTTCCCCTCGTCATTGACGGGCAACGGGCGGCCGGCCAGCCAGACCGAATGCCCATCCGGAACGTCGGTGCCGAATACCTTGACGGCCCCGCCCTTGAGGGGAATATTCTGCTTCGCCAGGCGAGTTTCGCCATACCCGACCAGCAACTCGTTTTCGACCGCACGCTCCTCGGGATCATCATCCAGCGCATCGACGACCCACAGGGCCTGCGGCTGGGTTTCATCAAAATTCCCGGCCGCATCGTAGACCCGAAGCAGGTACTTGAGCTCACGGTTCGGGGTCTCGACGGTGTCGAACGTGGCCTGCCATTCGGCAATGCCTTCCCCGTTCACCGGCACCACGGCAATCGGCTCGGCGCGGGTCGAATCGTCGGCCCGGAAGATCCTTACCTCCGATTTCACGATAAAGCTCGGATAATTGGTGTAACGCCTGAAACGGACGAGATTCTCGGGGTATTCGGTGTCGTCGTTGTCCCGGTAGCGGACGCTGCTGGGCCAGGCGGTGACATTCAGGCGCGGCTTGAGCTCGAAGATTATCGAATTTAAACTGGATATTGGCTTGGTCCAGGGCAGCGTCGGTGCAGCGCTGAACATCCGGGATACTCTTGTTCGGGTCGCTGACGGGCTTGCCATCGACCGTGATGCGCATGAGATTCAAGGCAAACGGGTTCTTTGGAGTGACCTCTCGCGTAAGCCGCTTGATGTCCATGGTATCGGAGTCGTCCATCGCGGCCAGTTCGTCGTAAACCGCCTGCACTTCGACACGCGAATCTTTTGCTTCGACGAATCCCGCATTGACCACATCAGGGGACTGCACGTAGCCGCGCCCTTCGGACACCACCCGCCCGGCATCGAGCCCGAGCTGTTCCTCGACGCGCCTCATAAGCCGTGTGGCGCGCGCGGCGGAGAGCCCGATATCGTCGCCGTAAACCATTGCGGTGCGACGTTCGAGACGCTCGTTGCTGGTGAAACCGATGAAACGCAGCCGCGGGTTCGTCTTGTCGCGGATCTCCTCCAGAATCCGGCCGAGGCGTTCGACATAGCCCGCGGGCACCTGCAGCTGGCCGTTTTCAAGGTAGATCGGTTTGATGGGGCCCGTCGGCGGGTCGTAGACCCGGGTAACCGTTTCGGCCGCAGCCGCTTCCGGACACAGCTGGGGCTCGTCGGGCAACTCCGCCAGCGGATCGTCGTACCAGAACTCGACTTCAACCCGCCGGTTCAGCGCCCTCCCCTGTCCGGTTTCATTGGAGGCCACCGGGAAGGCCGCGCCTTTACCGTCACTGTCGACGGCCGAACTGGGCAGGCCCAAAGCATCCTGCACCGCAAGTGCCACCCGGCGGGCCCGCGCTTTTGAAAGCCCCACATGGGTGCCGTAGATACGGGCCGGCCGACCCGCCAGGGGAAGATTGTCGGTATAACCGATGAACTTCACCATGACATTCTGCTTGCCGCGCAGATCATCGAGCGCCTGACGGATCTGCTGCAGATACCGGGAGGGTACTGAGCCCGCATCCTCCGCATAACGGAGCGGCGCGACCAGGTTCTTGATCCGGGCACGCCTGGCGTATCCATCCTTGTAACTGAGCTTGCAAACCGTCTCCATTCGGCACATTTTGACCCGCTTTATCTCATCGGAGACGACGACCTCCTTCTCGACCATCTTCTCGCTCACTTCGTCGTACCAGACCTCCACCTCGACGCGACGATTCCGGGCCCTTCCATCTGCGGTGTCGTTGCTTGCCACCGGTTGACGCTCTCCAACCCCCTCGTAGGAAATCGATTCCGCAGGAAGATCGAGGGCGCGCTGAAAGTATTCAGCGGTCGTGCCGGCACGCTCGCGGGAGAGCCCGATGTTGTCACCGTACTGCCCCTTGAGCGCTCCGCGGAGCGGCACATTGTCGGTGTGACCAACAAAGTGAAGGCGCACATTCAGACGGTCCTTCATCGTTTCGAGTCTCTCGCGAAGCATGTCGACATAGCGATCCGGTATCTCCGCTTCCCCCGACGCGAAACGAATCGGTGGAATAATGTCATGGAGCTTCCGGGTCTCGACCTGCTTGCCCAGGACCTTCTGCACCTCGAGTTCGTCACCCTGCCGCTGTTCGTAGAGGCCGGGATCCTGCATCCAGGGCTGAAACTGCTCGTCCGTGGGGAGGTGCCCTTCGGTTGCCGAACCGATGGTGCCGGCCGCGACCGTTTCCCCCTCCGTGGCCGCAGGTGCCGGAACGGAGACTAGCAGGAGCAGTAAACCGGCGGCGATACAGCCTCCCGAACCCGCCATGGCCCTATGCGGTCCGGCCACGTCCCCGGTCACGGCAACATGGCGGTCCGCAACCGCGGCCGCCCCTTTGATTCCTGCAGTCATCATCGCTCCGGTGGCGCTCCGCGCCGCCAGAAGACTTCCGTCTCCACCATCAGCGGGTAGCAGCAGTTCAGCTCCTCCCAGCGCGTGGCGATTTCCTGCTCAAGCGCACCCAGTCGTCGCTCCACCAGCGCCGGCTCTTCCACATCCGCCAGATAGGACAGGCGAATGATCAAAGGCGCCTTGCGAAGCTCCTCGATGAGCCGTTCCATACGCGGCTTCCACTGCAGCCTCATTTCCGTGGCATCCGGTTCAAACACCCCATCGGCCACGTCCAGACGCACGACCCGGTGCAGGGTTGCGCCGAAGTTGAAACGCACCATCTTGCCCCGCGTCACCCTCTGGACCCGCGGATTTTCCGTCGTGATGCGGTAGCCCGTCGGCAGCGAGCGGTCATCCAGTTTCAGAATGAAGTTGCTCCCGCGGCTCTCGTCAGGCGTGGCGGCGCAGGTGATGTGGAATCGGCCGTATTGATCGGTTTTGGCAATCAGTCCGCGTGCCGTGGCGAGGCGCACCCCGGGCAGTCCCTTTTCTGCGGGGTCCTGAACCCCATCCAGGTTGGCATCGTCGAACACCTTTCCGGTAATGTCGGTGCAATCGAAAGTCGGATCAGGGACCACCCGCACCGTTGCGCTCGCCTCGCCGGAGGCGGCCTCCCCGTTCAGGCGGTTAATCACCCAGGCCCGGTTGACATATTCCCCTTCGGATACCCCGGCACCGACGATGAAAAGCATCTTGATGGTGTGCCGTGAGTCGGCGCCAAGCTCAAGATCGTTCCAGGCGAGCTGGAGCCCGTTCACATCGGGTTCCGCCGGCTGGCCGTTGATGCGGGCCGACCCCTCGACGTACTTGAAACCGGCCGGGAAGGCATCGAGGAGACTCAGGTCCTGCAGGGGCGTGCCGAGCGTATTCCTGAGCGTGATCGTGTAAGGAACATGCTCTCCGCGGCTCACATTGATCAGCGCGGCGGTCTTGGTGATGGCGATCGCGTTATCGAGTTCGGGATCGACCGGGATGTGGTTGTTGAAGATTTGGCCTTCCCACAGCGTGGGATTATTGTCCAGCGTCAGATGCAGGTGATGGGTCGTGCCAGCGGAACGGGCACGAACACTCGTGGATGGTGCGAACTCGGACGTCTGCACTTCGCACTGATCGGGCGTTTCGCTGATCGCATCGTCAATCCCCCCGGCACACTCCGGAACCGAGAACGCATCCGTCCCCTCGTCCGTGGCGGGCGGGATAATACGGGACGGCCAATCGGAATAGCCCGATGCCGGCGGCGTCACGCTGATCGTGTAGTCGCCGCCAGCCAGACAGGACAGATCGGTGTCGCTGAGAATGAGGTCGAACTTGTAGTAGCCCTGGGCCGAGGTGACCTGGCCCTGCTGCGCCGGATCGCCGAAGCAGCTCGAAGGCACCTCTGCGCCGTTGCTGAACATCGTGAGCGTCGCGCCGGCAATAGGCGTCCGCATCACCGAGTTGTAAACGATACCGTTGGGGGTGATCGGCAGGTTGAGGCTCTGCAGGTTGCTTCCCGCAGTGACCGCGACCTCACTGATCCGGTGCAAGTCGTTGGAGAATTGCGAGTGGGCCAGACCCAACTTGGCCGTACTGGCGGTGGCGCCCGGGGCGGTGAAGCGCACTTCGTACTGATCGACGGCAGTCGCGGTGACCGGTACACCACTGAACTGATAGTGTCCGTTGCCATCGGTCTCCGCGCTGCCGATCAACCCCTCGTTTCGATAGAGATCAACGATCCAGCCCGGCAGGTTTCTCTCGGTGGAATCAAAAACGTTGTCGAAGTCGGCATCGTGCCAGACGTTGCCGCCAAGCGTGCCGTAACCCGGCATCCCCTGGATAGCGACATCGGCGGTGCTTTGCGCCTGATAGGCGGTGTTCCAGGTCACCTCGCCGGTATTGGATATCAGCGTGCCGTCATCCAGAGGGCTGGCAATCTGTACCCGGAAACGCAAGGTTGCCGAGCCCCCGCTGGCGAGATCGCCAATGCCTGCGGTAAGCGTCTGCGCCGCCTCGGCATAGGTCACAGCCGATGGATTCGAGACGCCGTTGATGCTCAGCGCTGTGGAGCCGTCATCCACATAGCTCACCAGACCCAACAGCGGAGACAGGTCATCCGTGATGGACACACCGGTCGCGGTTACCGTACCGGTGTTGGTCACACGCACCTCATAGTCGAGCTGGCCGCCCGCCTGTGCGGCACCGCCATCTACCACAAAGACGCGCTTGGCGATCGCTACCTGCTGCGCACTGCCCACATAGACGATGGTGGGCTCGTCCCCGTTGGCATCGTTGCCGTCCGCATCGGTCGGCTCGTTGGTTCCGGGGCTGCTCACATAGCCCTGGTTGCTGATCGGATCACCGGGATTGACGTTCGCAGCAACCTCCACGTCGAAGGTGACCGTGGCGCTTTCCCCCGGAGGGATGGTTCCGCTTTCACTGCCCGCGGCATTGACTGGCAAGCCCGCTTCCAGGGCGGAGACGTCGGCCGACGGGTCCGGTACCAGTGTACCGTTCAGATAGGTCGTGCCGGCAACGTAACCGGTGAGATCCGGTATGGCATCGGTCACCAGCACGCTGCTCGCCGGAACAGTACCGAAATTGCTAATGGTCATCGTGTAACGAAGCGTGTCACCGGCATCGACCACGTCCGGCGTGGTTCCGTTGTCAGTCAGCGTAACCGTCTTGGTCGCATCCAGTTGCGGCAGATCGCCGACGATATCGCGGGTCGGATCCTCATCTCCGATCACTATGGGATCATCCGGACCGTTCACCGTGGGATCATCAGACCGCCTCTCAATGAACGGCCCACTACCCACGCCCGAGCCGTTGACAAAGCCCTGATTGACGATCTCCGTGCCCTCGACCACATCGGCGTTGACCGTGACGTCGAAGGTCACGGTGGCAACATTCGTGGTCTCGGTGGCATCGGCACCCAAAAATCCCGCAGTGGTCTCTTCCGGCGCGGGCGCATTGATCAGCATGCCGTTCTGCAGCGGGGAGACACCGGCATCATCCGCCACGGCCGAACCGTTCAAGCGAGTGGAGCCGGTCACGTAGCGGGTAAAGTCCGGAATCCGATCGCGCACCGATACGTTGGTGGCATCTTCCGTTCCGATGTTCCTGATCGTGAGGGTGTAACGCAGCGTGTCGCCGGCCGCCAGGCTACCGCCATCGATGTCTGCCGAGGATTTGTAGAACTCGAATTGAGGCGCGGAGCTGATCAGGGTGGCGGTTTCGGTGCTCGCAACCGAAGTCAGATTGTCGCCGGAAAGATGCGCCTGGTTCGCAACGACCGTACCGCTTGGAATCGATGGAGCGAGTATCGCTTCGAATTCGATGATCAGCGTATCACCCGGCTCTCCCTGTGCCCCCAGAGTCAAATCCCGGAGGTCCAGAAGACCGGTACCGTGGCTGCCCCCGGTTGCATCGATGTGGGTGGCATCCGCATCCGCGTCCGAAATGCTGATCACCTGCAAGCTGCCGGGAGTAAACTCGGGTGCCAGCTCATCCACCAGGGCGCCATTGGCCAGAGGCGCGACACTCTGGTTGGTGACAACGAGGGTGTAGTGCAGCGCGTCACCTGGCTGGGCATTCACGCCCGGGTCCTCTCCCGTGGTCACGTTGACCACCAACTTCGTGAACGAGATCGCGAGCTCGGTCGTCAACGTCTGCGTTACCGGCTCGGTAATGTAGTCATTGAGCTCGGGGGTACCGCTACCGTTACGCTCGAAGCCGCTATCCCCATCGAGACCGGTCCATTGAGCGACGGCGGTATTTGCCAGCGCCTGCCCTGCCATCACGCTGTCCAGAACGACTACGTCGTAACCCACGGTGACGGTCGTCCCCTCGACTACATCGATGTCCGCTGTGGCATCGGAAAGACCCCAGGTCAGGGTTTGCCCGGTGGTAGTCCCATCCCCCGTGATGTCCGGTTCGTCAATGAGATTGCCCGTACCGTCCACGCTGGCCGTTTCACTCTGATAGGCCAGTCCCGGACTCAGGCTGTCCTCGATGTGAACGTCGAAGACATCGGAAAAGTGATCGCCCTGCGCACCGCCACCGGCGGTCAGATTGATGCTGTAGCGCAGGATATCGCCGGCATTGGGCGGCAAGCCCGGGTGACTCACGTTGGTGATGGTCTTGGTGATGGCCAACACCGGTTCGACAATGGTCAACGGCTCACTGGTGGAGGAGGTATTCGAGCCGCCCGGCATACCGGTGTAGGTGTAGGAGGCACTGTTGTCGATGCGTGTCCCGGCATTGGCCTGATCGTTGTTGTCCACACGCGCCGTCAGCGTGATGGTCACCTGATCGCCGGCAGGGATGCGGGTAATCGTCAGTTGCACCTGATTCGAAACCACGCTCTCGGTCAGGCTCACCGGCGCCCCGCTGCTGTCGAGCGCCGTGGTGCTCACGTACACCAGCGCCGCGTGCAGGGGATCGGTCACTACCACATTGTCCAGTGCCGCATTCACCGGCTGCGCGGGCACCTGGATCTGGTACTCCACCAGCTCACCGATGGTCGTCTCCGCGGCCGATACCCGGGTCTTCGACAGCGGCTGAACGCTCACCCGGTTAGTCATCCAGACCCGCGCCACGTCGGTCGGTTCGTAGAGGCGCCCGTCGGCCGGCAGTGATCCGTACTCGAGCAGACGGGCCTCATTGCTCCAGGCCGTCTCGCTGGTGAGATCGGTATGAAAGCCGATACGGTAATCGACAGTGACGCACTCACCCGGATCGACGGGCGCATCGAGCACGAAACCCATCGTGCCGCCCCGCCCCCCTGGCGGCGTATAGATGTAATCCGTTCCCGCCGTCAGCACCGTCCCGCCAACGCTCACCACCGGCGTACTCAGGCTGGTCTCATCCAGCGCATCCGCCAGAACATCGGTGAGGGTCACCCCGTAGGCCGGCGCCAGGCCGCCGTTGCATGACTCCAGCTGGAAATCCATCACGTCGGTAGCAAGGCTGACCTCAAAGGGGTCGTCCGGGATCCCGGAACCGGTGCGACCGCTGCCCCGATCGATCTTGCTGATCGCACTCATCTGCGGCTGCCGCACCTCGATCCGGGCTGTCGCCGTCAGACGCTCCGGGTGGATTGCCGGATCGCCGCCGCTATAGGCGAGCGAGGCCGCGTTATCGCGCGCAATGGCGGTGGCATAATCCACACCCGTTGTCGGCGCGTCGGCGAGGACCCTGGCGGTGTAGCGGATCACCAGCGGATCGATCGGTGTGTCGTCGCCGCTTGGCGTGTTGGTGATATCGCCGAAATTCCAAATGAGGGTGCCGGTGTCGCCGGCCGCCGGCTGTGCCGAGAGGGTGTAGCTGAACTCGGGGCCGCCGATGAGGCTGAAGCTCTCCAGCGCCAGGCCTTGCGGCAGCACGTCCTCGACCACGATGCTTTGGGTCGTACCCTCCTGCAGATTCAGGGTCAGGTCATAGCTGACGGTGTCGCCGACACGCATGATCGGATCGGGGCCAAGGTTGGGTTCGGCGTAACTGTCCTCGACCACCACTTTACTGAGACTGGTGTTGTCGCCGATCCATAATTCGGTAATCGCCGCTGGCGTAAAGTAATCGTTTTCGATCGGAGTGCCGGAGCCGGTACGCTCGATAGCGCCTTGGTCGCCGTCCAGTCCGCTCCAGCGGCCAATGACGCTGTTGGTCAACGCCTGGCCGGGGACAACGGAATCGAGAACACGGACCTGGTAGGTGATAGTGACGCTATCCCCTTCCACAATATCGATATCGATGCCCTCCGCCGGTGCCCAGGTAAGGTTCTGTTCACCACTGACACCATCGCCGCCGTTGATTGCCGGATCGGCCAGTACCGCGCCGTCAATGGTCGCGGTGCCGTGTTCATAAAGGAGGCCCAACCCCAGGGTGTCCTCGAGGGTGATATCGAAAACGTTCGAGTAGTTGTCCCCGTCACCGGTACCCGCGGCGGCCAGGGTCAAGGTGTAGGTCAGGAGGTCCCCTGCATGGGGGAGCGTTGCCGGGACACTTTTTGTGACGGTCAGCCACGGTTCGACAATGCTCAAGGGCTCACTGGTGGAGGAGGTATCGGAGCCGTCCGGCATGCCGGTGTAGGTGTAGGAGGCACTGTTGTCGATGCGTGTCCCGGCATTGGCCTGATCGTTGTTGTCCACACGCGCCGTCAGCGTGATGGTCACCTGATCGCCGGCAGGGATGCGGGGAATCGTCAGTTGCACCTGATTCGAAACCACGCTCTCGGTCAGGCTCACCGGCGCCCCGCTGCTGTCGAGCGCCGTGGTGCTCACGTACACCAGCGCCGCGTGCAGGGGATCGGTCACTACGACATTGTCCAGTGCCGCATTCACCGGCTGCGCGGGCACCTGGATCTGGTACTCCACCAGCTCACCGATGGTCGTCTCCGCGGGCGACACCCGGGTCTTCGACAGCGGCTGAACGCTCACCCGGTTAGTCATCCAGACCCGCGCCACGTCGGTCGGTTCGTAGAGGCGCCCGTCGGCCGGCAGTGATCCGTACTCGAGCAGACGGGCCTCATTGCTCCAGGCCGTCTCGCTGGTGAGATCGGTATGAAAGCCGATACGGTAATCGACAGTGACGCACTCACCCGGATCGACGGGCGCATCGAGCACGAAACGCATCGTGCCGCCCCGCCCCCCTGGCGGCGTATAGAGGTAATCCGTTCCCGCCGTCAGCACCGTCCCGCCAACGCTCACCACCGGCGTGCTCAGGCTGGTCTCATCCAGCGCATCCGCCAAAACATCGGTGAGGGTCACCCCGTAGGCCGGCGCCAGGCCGCCGTTGCATGACTCCAGCTGGAAATCCATCACGTCGGTGGCGAGGCTGACCTCATACGGGTCGTCCGGGGTCCCGGAACCGGTGCGACCGCTGCCCCGATCGACCTTGCTGATCGCACTCATCTGCGGCTGCCGCACCTCGATCCGGGCTGTCGCTGTCAGGCGCTCCGGGTGGATCGCCGGATCGCCGCCGCTGTAGGCGAGCGAGGCCGCGTTATCGCGCGCAATGGCGGTGGCATAATCCACCCCTGCCGTCGGCGCGTCGGTGAGGACCCTGGCGGTGTAGCGGATCACCAGCGGATCGATCGGTGTGTCGTCGCCGCTTGGCGTGTTGGTGATATCGCCGAAATTCCAAATGAGGGTGCCGGTGTCGCCGGCCGCCGGCTGTGCCGAGAGGGTGTAGCTGAACTCGGGGCCGCCGATGAGGCTGAAGCTCTCCAGCGCCAGGCCTTGCGGCAACACGTCCTCGACCACGACGTTGCGCGTGGTGTACTCCTGCAGATTCAGTGTCAGGTCATAGGTGACGCTGTCCCCGACGCGCACGATCGGGTCGGTGCCGGCCACGGCTTCTGCATAAGTGTCCTCAACATAGGTTTTGCCAATGGAAGTGTTGTCGAGAGTGCTGACCGTGACAGAGGGTGGAACGTAGCAGTAGTCATCGGGTGCGGTGACGTTCGGGCAACCGTCCCCGGTGCGTTCACCGGCCAGTGCATCCTGTTGCGAGGTCCAGTCCACGTGGACGCCGTTGATGATGGAAGGCTCCGCGGCCGACAGCACCGTCACCCGATAGGTGAGAACCAGGGACTGGCCACTGGGAATATCGAGTGATTCGTCACCATTCTGGCGGCCCCATGCCAACTCACCGCCGGAGAGAACGGTGGGTTCCCTTCTGAAATCCGCCACGTCGATGCCGTTGATAGTGGCGTTGGCCGAACCCGGAACCAGCGCCACAGGGGCCGGCAGACTGTCAACGACATTGACATCGAACGCCGTCGATCCCCCGGTGTTGGGAACGGTAACGACGTATTCGAGGACATCACCCACCGTCGCAGGATCGGATGCCGCCTTTCCGGCCGGAGTAACGAAACGCACATCCTTGGTGGATGTCATCGCGTCCGGTTCCACCACTTGGATCATTTCGTCCGGACTGTCCGCGCCCCCTGCCAGTGGGGGCTCGGTGTTGCCGTTGATCCGGCTGTAGGTGTAGGTGGCGGTATTGCCGAACCACAAACCTCTCTGGTTGGTCCCGCTGTTTTCGAGTTCGACGGTAACCTCAATCACCGCCTGACCACCGGACGGTATATCGATACCGGTGGCGATGTCCTCGATGACCAGATCCTTGTCACTCGGGCCGGTGTTGCTCAAGGACCATGTGCCGCCGGATAAGACATCCGCCCGAATAAAGCGCAGATCGGCCGCAGAATCGTTCAGGCCATCCAGGATCCGCACATCATAGAGCGGCACGTCCACCGGGACTTCGGGCACCGTGATCCGATAGGCAAAACGCTCACCCACGGTCACGGTCGTTTGAGACGGGTTTTCCTTCAGCAGGGATCCCGGTGCCTGAACAGCGATGCGGGTGGGATCGCCCGATGAGCCGAGAAGCGCCGGTCCACCGGTATATGGATCGTCACTGACGCCCGACCATGCATCTCCGTTTGAATCGGTGCCTTCCAGGCTCGCCTGATTGACAGCTTCCGTTACGCCTTCAAGGGGACTGGCCAACGTCACATCGAAGTGAACTTCGTACTGCGTATTTGACGGCAGGGTCAGACCCGTTATCGTCACGGAGCCCGTTCCATTCGCACCTCCGGTGGAACCGACATCCAGATTGGCGGTAACAGGAAGATCACTGTTGATGAGAGAGAGCGTGCCCGGTACGAAAACAGCATCCAGCTCGTCGATGATCGTAATTTTGCGGAGCTCCGGTAAGGTGAAGTTCTGCAGCTGGAGCGTGTAGCGGAGCGTGTCACCCGGAAAGGCCCCGGCGGCTGGGGCTGTACCGGTGGTGAGGTTCTCTACCGACTTGAGGAAGTAGTAGCCGGCCACCGCCGCCGTAATGGTGTAGGCATCCTCGTGATCCGAATCATCCTCCGGCGTGCCGTCGGTCAGCACCCTGGCGTAGGCGACACGATCAGGGTTACCGGGCCCGTCATTGAACCACTCGGTGGCACCGGCGACATTGGTGTAGGTGCCCTCCGAAATACCGGCGTCCAACCTCGCCTCATAGCTGATGATCAAGTGCTGGTTGGGTCCGATCCTGGCGGCGGGGGTAGCCAGTAGAGTGATGCTGAGCTCGCAGGCGTCATACGCGACGGTGTAATCCGTCGATACGCCCAGCTCGGAAATCAGCGAACCGTCTGCCGCCTCGATCCTCGCCGTGACCCCGGGCCCCGACGAGGTATCCGTGGGGTTATAGGCACACATCCCGGCGGGCAACCTGTCCGTAATCGTGGCATTCCACGCATCACTGCCCCCGGTATTTTCGACGTCGATTTGGAAGGGGGCTGGGGTTCCGACGTTGAGGTTCGAAACCGTACTCTCTTTGCTGACCTTCAGATACGGTGCGACGATCGTCATCGGCAGCGTGCTGCCGGGCTGCCCGTGAAGGTCGGGAATGTCGGTCCCGTTGATCGTTTTGTCGAACCAGAATTCGGCGGTGTTGGAAAACTGTGTCGCCGGCGTGTTAACCGCCGGATTGTTGTCGAGCAAGACGGTGAGCTCGATCTCGAGCTGATATCCTGCCGGGATCAACGCCAAATCGGGGTTGTTTTCATATGAAAACACCAGGTGTTGGGTGGTATCCGACAAAACACCCGGATGATCGGCCAGCCATGAACTGCTCGCCCCCGCCACCAGTGGTTGTCCCGAATTCAAGGGCGTACGGGCACCGGTTCCCGGTTCCACCAGGTAGGCAGCGTTGGTGACATAGCTGAGAGCCGCCCCCGACGCGGTGAGATCGTCAGCAATGACAACATTGGTGATGTCAGTGTCGTCGGGGGTGTCGAAATAGACGAAGCCGGTGTAATCCAGCTGCCCCATGACCGGCAGGGTGAGCGTATAGGTGAAGGGTGTGCCGATAGTGGCCGTTTGCTGGCCAACGGGGTCGTGCTTGATCAGCGCATCCACCGGCACCATGGCAGCCTGGCATTTCTCGCTGATGTTGTTATAGCCGCCCGGCGCCCAGTAGATCCAGAAATCCGACTGGGTCGGATCGTTACACGACATATTGCCGGGATAGTAAACGTTGTCAAAAACGATGTAATAGGACTGCTGCTGCGGGAAATTGAAGTTGATGTTGGTAATGTCGAGTGGATCCGACTCCGGAAAATTCTTGATAGTGCAGTGCATGTCGATCCCGATCGTCGAAGAGGAATCGATACTGGCCCTGGCTTCGGGATCAAAGCCGTCAATAACCCCACCGAAATCGGAACAGAAGACTGTCGCTGCCTTTACCGGGGAAACAGTGCCCAGCAACAACAGGAAAACGAATAGCAGCGCAATGGGCAAGCTGCGGTATCCAATTTTGCCGTCCGGGGCGAAACCCACCGCCCTATCCCTAATGAACTGTCTTGCCCCTTTCGAATACCTATCTTGACGGCAGTAAATTCTGCTTTTGGCAGGAACAGACCAACGAGAGCGGACCGAGGTAACCCCCGGCACTCGTTGCAAAGTGCCATAAATGATTTCCAGCGTGCGTGTTAACAAGGAAGCACATATTCGTAGTTAGGTTCTTTTTCTAGTTTGGTTGTCAACAACGATCAAAAACGTGAACGAACACGCACCCTACGCGCCCGGGTTCGTTGGAAACGTTTCTGTATCCAAAAAATTAGTACCCGTTATCATTTTAATTGCCTCTTGCAGATCGCATTCATACGCACTCGACCGTCGATACCTCTGCCTTTGATGCATTACGATTCCGAAAAACCTCTCATCGCGGTCTCGGTAGTAAACCGTCCTGCATAAAATCACGTAGGTGATCACGCAAGCCGCAGCGGCCTCCGGGAACCATTCGTCCCGGAGGCGTTGGTGCAAATTAGCTTGCAGGCAGGAAGTCGATGGGATAGAGAACCGTTACTTTCGGCACGCCCTCCTTCGGGCCGAAGTTGAATCGTTTTACCCGGCCAACAATATCCGCCACCAGCTTTTCCGAAGCCAGGTCCGTGGATTCGGCCCTGGCCAGGGATACCCGCCCGTCCGGCTCGATGGTGATGCGAAGGACCAGCTTCCCTTGCAGGGTCGGATCTTTGCGAAGCTCCTTGTTGTAGATCCGGTAGAGCGTTGCCTTGTAGCGGTCAAACACGATCTGAATCTCTTCATCCGTGCGCGACGGCCCCGGCCCGTCGCTAAGCGGCCGGTCAGCTCCCGCCGTCGCATCGGTCCCAATGGCGCTGTCGACCCGCGAAAAGGCCACCCCGGTGACGCCGCTTCCACCGCCCCCCATGTTGCGGCTGAGCGATGCGGTATTGATTCCGCCGCTGCCGCTCTTGGCTGCGGACGTGACAATCGCCCGCTGGCTTTCGCCGCCCTTCGCCTTCTGCCCGGCATTGGTGACCCTGGCATCGACACCCAATTTGGCATCCGGGGCATTCTCGATGAGATCCGAGAAGCTGTTTCTGAATGCCAGCACCCCCGAAGTTTCGGCCTTTTTACGTGCTTTCTTCTTTTCGGACGGCGTCGGCTTGGGCTTTTGCTCGGCGATCTTCTCCTCTTTTTGGGTATCCGGCTTTTTCTCTTCTTCCTTCTTCTGGGGCGGCGGCGGTGGTGGGGGCTCCACTTTCTTCACCAGCCGGGCCAGGCGCTCGGGAATTTCGACCGGTTTATCCACTTCCGGCATCGGCAGGACCCAGTAGTAGGTCGTATAGCTGAACAGCACACTCACCAGCAGCGTTACAAGGAGCACCTTCCGGAAGCGGCGTTCATCCTCGCCCTGCTTCGACCAGGGCATCGCCGTGGGACGGAAAGGGAGCTGACTGATTTCCCGTTCCACCACGAACTCGTCCAGTCGGCGACGCTCCTCCTCCTTCAGTTCCGTGAGTTCCTCGTTCAGCGCATCCAGCTTCCACAGTCCCGCACGGATCGCCTCTTCGAGTTCTTTTAGCGCCTCTTCCCGGCGTCGAATCCGCTCATTGAAATCAGCCGAATTCCGCCGGGCTCGTTTCGTCAATTCATGACCAGCCGCCCCGTTTTTCCCCCAGAAAAGCTCGTCGGCTTGCAGCGCATGCAACCGATCCAGCGACTCGCAGACAGCGGCCAGTTGCTGGTACCGTTCTCGCTCGCCGGCCATGCTCTCGAGTTCAGCCTGGATGGAGCGGGAGGATTCCCTCAGGGCGGCAAGGTGGCGCTCCGCTTCGCCGATCAGCGCGTGGAGGGCTTGCTGTTCTTTTGATATGGCTGTATTCACGCGACTAAATCAGCTTTGTGATGATTTTTGATTCACGGCCAGGGAAATCCTGCTGTATCCGGCGCTCGTGCAGGTCGACATCAGTTTCCTCAGAATCTTGAAAGGGATGCCCTTGTCCGCAAGGATGGTGACTTCCTTGCTTTCCGCCACGGCGGCCGTATTGATGCCGATGGCTTTTTCCCGAATGCGCTTCAGCTTGTCCCTCACCGCCTCAATACTGTCTCCCTTGGTTTTCAGCACGTCAGCCGTCGCAACCACCGGTTCGCCCTGGAGCAGCACCTGTTCGGAACTCACCAGCAGAATCACCGTCTGCCGCGGTTTCGATTCCACCACCGAATCGGGCAGGACGATTTCACTCGGCGGCTTGAGCACCTCGGTCGAGGACTGATTGACCAGAAGGAAAAAGACCAGAATGGTGAATACGTCCATCAACGAGGTCAGATTGAGCGCACTGCCCTTGGCCCGCTTTTTCGCGCGAGCCATCCGTTTCATTCGCCGGGTGTTTTTCATGGCGCATCCCCTATGGAAATTGCCGGGAAGAGGACCAGCTTGCTCACCGCATCCCGTTCGTTCGGATCGCCGCTTTCACCAGCGTCATCTCCCACCCCCTCACCTTCCGCCAGGCCCCCGCTTTCACTATCGGGGTCGATTTCGGCGAATTTAACGGCATCCATGACATGGATCATCTCCTCGTAGGCGATATCGGGCTCCAGAAGCACCGTGGCATCCTCTTTCTCCGGATACTTTGCCTTCAACTTCATGAGGAACTCAGAAAGTTTCCTGAAATCGTAGGCATCATCCACCTTGGGAATCGAAAGCGTGACGCTCCGGCCATCGGCGATTTCCAGGCCGTTTTTCCTCACGATCACCTCGATGGTTACCGCCGGCTTATCCGCCTGTCCGCCACCGGCAGACTCGGGCACATTCAGTTCCTGTATCGTTATGCGCGAGAACACCGCCGTCACCAGAAGAAACGGAATCAGTACCACCATCAGGTTCAGAAAAGTGGTGATATCCAGCTCGGGCGCCTCTTTGGTTCGCCTGTAGTGGTGTTTACGCCGCATCGTCTCAGCCCGCCGCCGGAACCGGTTCCGCCTGGATGGCACTCGCATCCTGCTGGCGGCGCGTATTGCCGGAGATGATATTGAGCGTTTTGACCGAGGCCATCTCCAGACTGTCCACGATCTCCCCCGTCCGGGAGTTCAGGTAGGCGTAAATAACCAGGAGCGGAATCGCCACTATCAGGCCGAAAGCGGTCGTGTTCATGGCGACCGAAATACTGGCGGAAAGAAGATCGGCCTTTTCCGCCGGGTTGGCGTTCGCCACCGCATTGAACGCCGATATCAGCCCCATGATCGTTCCCAGCAGCCCCAACAACGTCGAAATGTTGGCAAACAGTGCGACGTAGGGAGTGCGCTTTTCGAGCTGAGGAATGATCTCCATCATTCCCTCTTCCATGGCGATTTCGATATCCTCGCGTCGACGCACCGCCCCCTGTCGGGCCAGCCCGAGGGCAAGCAGTTGGCTGACCGTGGATTTGTCTTCACTGGTGATTTCACGCGCCCCCTCGAAATCGCCTTCCGAGAGCAGCGGTTCCAGGCGCGACCACATCTTCTTATTGGTGTTTCTCACCAGACTCAGCGTGATGTAACGCTCGATGGCGATACCAACCCCGATAGCCCCCACGAACAGAATGGGGTACATGAACGCGCCCCCGTTCTGGATGAACTCCACGATTGTTTCAATCAAACCCATTGCTTCGTCCTCATTGTTGAGCACCGTAGTATGCCGACGCAGTCAGTTGTGACTGCTGATTTCATGAAAATCCAGTTGCCGCATGAAAACCTCCTTGTCGACCGGCCCCATTCCGTCGTCCATCAGATTGGAATTGAGGCCGGTCTCGACGCCCAATTCCGAACTCTTCCACGGAACGATGTAGAGCGATTTCGGCGTCTCGTCATTGCCGACAATCGACATTCCCGAGAGCGCTTTCGCCTCATCCTCTTCCGCAACGGCCAAAGGTGAAGTACCCAGAACAATCATAAAAATCACCAAACGAGCCTTACGGGAACACATACTAATTTCCCTCCCGCCTCTGCAGATCCACGATCCAGAGCTTCACATCCTCATCTGTCGGAACCGCCTCTGCATAAGCTTTATAGTTTTCGATGGCACAGCTCCATTCATTCAGGTACAAGTCGCAAAGTATTCCGAGGTTTTTACGCGCCGGATGAAAATCGGGATAGGTGTCCAGCGCTCGTTCGTAATGGCTTCTGGCTTCCGCGAAACGACCCGCCTTGCGGAGGAATATCCCGTATTCATTGTTGGCGACCGGATGATCAGGCTTGATAGCCAGCGCTTGCTTGAGCCTCTCTTCAGCACGCCCCCTTTGACCGAGCTTTTGATAGGCAATCGCGAGGTTCACGTAGGGCGCTATCGCCTCCGGGGCGCTTTCGACCACGCTTTCCAGAAGCTCTATCCCCTTTTCATATTCTTCGCTCTCCAGAAGGAGAAGCGCGGCATTGAAATCAGAGCGGGCGCTCGGGCCAATCGTTGCGCTCTCTTTGATCGTAAGGGCGCTGGCACCACTGGCGCTCTCCACCGCCTCTTCCGGTTTTACGGGCTGCGTCGGCGTACCGGCGCAGCCTACGAGGATTGCACTGCACAGGATCACGACGAAACCTGTTCGCCAGAGATGACTGGTTCGTTCCCCGTTTGAAAGCGATGATCCGTACCGGGGCAACCCGGCTTCGAAAACGCAGCGCACTAGGATTCCCCTCCGTTCTGGATGGCCGGCCCGTCCGGGCTTTTACCCATGGTCGCCGTTTCAGCCGAGGCCGGCTTGTCGGGAATACCGTAACTGAAGGAGCCAATGGCCTTCATGAATCCGGTGGTTTCTTCGGACTTTGCATACCGGGCGGGCACCAGTGCCGCCAGCTTCCCGATACTTTTGTCAATCCAGTCGTTGTAAACCCCGATGCTCATCAGCTCGAGATTCTTCTGGTGCGTGGTGATCGCCTTTTCTTCAAATGGATACGCCTGATCTTCCAACGCCAATTCGTATTCTTCTTTTTCCAACGCGCTTAGATTGTCCGGTCGTTCCGATTCCATAAGAGAGCGCGAAAAGTTGTAATAGATTTCGGCGATATAGAAGGTGGCGGCGGCCGTCACATTCCCCACTTCGTAGTGGGTCAGTTTTGCCAGCCGGTCGAGCGCCGTCTTCATTGCCTTCTGCTTCGCTTTCAGGTTGCTCTCGAACGGTTTGGTGAGTTTAATTTCAGCAAAGTGCTTGTAGAGCGGCTCCGCCAGGACCAGCGCAGAGGTCGCGGCCAGGTAACGCGTCCGGTCGGTGCGCTCCGCCCCCCCAGCGGCATCCGATGACACAATCCTCTCCAACTCAGCGAAGTACTTTTGGTTATCAGATGCTTTTTTGTGGAGCGTCGCGATCTTGAAGCGGTTCTCCAACGCCAGCTCAAGCGGTCGCGGGAAGAAGTCCACATAGTGTTGATAAACAGTCAGGGCACTGGCCGAGTCGTCCGCGGCTTCATAAAGCTCGGCCGCCATCATCAATGCGCCGCGGCGCACCTCCTCGTCGCTGGATTCCCTCTCCACGCGCTCGTACTCCCCCGCCGCGAGCACCAGACGGCCCGATTGCCTATAGACGAAGGCAAGTTTGTTCGTGACCTCTGCCTGCAGTTCGTGCCCCGGATAATCCTCCCTGAACCGGACCAGAACCTCACCGGCCGCGATCCAGTCTTCGAGTTTGATGAGCGCCACCGAAGCGTCATACTCGGCGGCAGCTCGAAGCGTGGAAGTGGGCGCTGCCACCGAAATCCTCAGGAAATGATTGGCGGCCGTCCGATAGTCTTCGAGCTCGTTTGCCTGTTCACCCTGCTTGTAAATGGAGGCTGCCAGATTGTCGACGAATCCCGGGCGTGTCGGGTCATCACCGTCAGTCAGTTTTAAAACGCCGGCGTAAGCTTCTTCCGCCTCTGGATATTTGGCGGTGTCGAATGAGGCGTGGGCCACGGCGATCCAGGCCGCTCTCAGAATCGGCGGCTCGGCATGCGGATATTGCGCAACGAGTTTGCGGCCTGCGGAAATCGCGCCTTCAAAGTCCTTCATCCCATACAGATCGTCGGCCGCCACGCCCAAAACCACAGGTGCCTTCTCGTGCTGCGGGAAGGTATCGACGAATTTGAGCGAACTCTGCACCGTCTTTCGTTTGATCCGACCGCGCTGCGCCGGTGCGACCTTCTTCAGGTGTTCCCGATAGGCGTAGACCGCGGCATAGCCTGCCGCCGAAGCCTTTTCGTGCCGCGGGTAGTCGTAGGCCGTACGCTCATACTCCATGGCGGCTTCGCCGAACGATCGGTTTTCGAGCAGCAGATCGGCCAGTTGGTAATTGATCGCCGGCGATTCCATCTCCCTCGGGAAGGACACCAGGTACTCCCTGTACCAGCGAAGTGAGTCCTCGAAGTTCGCAGCCTTCTCCTTGGCGAAGCGCTTGTCCTGGTAAAGGGCGTGATAGTGGTTTGCCAGATCCTTGAGATTGGTTTTCAGATAGCCCACGACGTCCGGGCGGGAGGCCAACTCATGGTGCTGCCAATAGTCGGCCTTCAGGCCATAGAGCCGGGCAAACTCCTTTTTCGCGTCCACTACCAGCCTGGGGAAACCCCCTTCCTTGTAAATCTCGGTCACCCGCATGGAGAATTGAGGAGACTTCTCGTGAAACGGATTCAGGCCAACGAACGTCTGGTAGGCCTTGGCGGCATCGCTGTACCGGCGCTTGGCCAGGTAATACTCTCCCAGACTGCTGTAGACGCCATCTTCATAGGGGCGTGCCCCGAATCTGGCAAAATAGTTTTTCACTGCATCGGACCCGCCCAGGTTCGAAAAGCTGAGACTGATCACCCGATAGGTATCGTCGATGCGCTTCTTTTCGATTTTGTTTCCAGTCTGCTCGAAGTCGAAACCGATAGAGACCTTGTAGTCCAGCAAAGCGATGAACCGATGCAACGCTTCCTCGTAGATCTCCTGCTTGTAGAACGTCCACCCAAGCTTGTATAGAGCCAGCTCGTAGTATCTGGACGACACACCCATACTGACGATGAAGTCGTAGGCTTCTTCCGCGTCCAGAAATTTTTTCCGGGTGAAAAAGTACTCGGCCCTTCTGAACTGAACCTCGTCCCCATACCGCGAGCCCGGATACTCCCTGATGATACGGTTCATCACCTGCATGGCATCTTCGACCCGACCCAGCTCTTCGTAGGCGCGCGACATCTGGTAGAGCACCTGGTCGTTACGCTCATAGAGAGGGTATTTGGCCAGGAGCTTCTTATAGAGCTGTATGGCTTCGAGCGCACCCGCCCGTTCCAGATCAGCACCGGCTTCGCCGGGCAAACCGGCATCGGGCTCATCAGGCACCGACTCGATAGAGTTCGTTGCCGTCGCCCTCTTCTCGAATTCCTGCTCGGATTCCGTTGGTGCCGCTTTTGCGCCTGAGTCCCTGCCTCCTGACTTTTCATTCGCCGCGCCATGCTGCACGACTTTCTTGGGCGCAGGGGCTTCGATGTAGGAGGATTCTGTTCCTTGGATATAGCCGTACTCCTTTTCCACCTTGAGGTCTGCGAGGCGACGAATCGCTTCCGGCGCCATTCCCGACTCCGGTGTTTCCTTGAGAAAGCGTTCGTAGCTCTCCATGGCCTTTTCCAAGCCGCCTTCCACCTCTTCTTCCTCGATCTCGATCGTTACATTACGTAGTTGTGCCAAGGTCTCTCCCCCGCCGGAAAAGGCGCACGAGGTAAGCACAGGCAACAGCAGAATGAGGAGACGGGCCGAGTTCACGGTGCCCCGCTCTCCCCGACGGCTTTGGTCGGGGCTACGCCTTCGACTTCTGTTGGAGCGGCTTCCGAATCGGACGCTGATGGAACCTCGCTCGCCGGAACGTCGGTGGACCCGGAATGCCCTTCCGTGCCTCCCGCACGCTGACGAGCCGCTTCGGCTTGAATTTTGGCCGTCTCCTTTTCCGCTTGAGCCTTGGTCGCCCGGTCGTAGCTGTCAGCCATGGCAAACCGCGCCTTGACCTGGAATTCCTCGAGACGCGTACGCCGCCGTTCGAGTTCATTCACCGCCATGGTTTCGAGCATGTGTCCTTGTCTTGCCATCAGTACCTGAACCCGTTCCCGGGCGCGGCGCACATGGGCCCTTTGCTGCCGAATGCTTCCCTCATACCCTTGGTAGCTTTGCCGGGCGGCCTGCCTCGTACGCACGAAAGACGTGTATTGTGCCTCCAGCTTTTCCACGACCTGGTTCAACTCTCGCAAGTGCTTATGTGCTTCCGTCAGTCGCTGGTCGTACTCGGTCTGTATCTGCCAGTGCAAAACCCCCTTGATGCGCCGAATACGGTCACGAAGCCGGCGATTCCCGTTCCTGGCCAACTGCTTCTCAATAACGGAGAGCGTTTTTTTCGCCACACGCTCCTGAGCGGTTGCCAGGAATTCGGGCCGGGGTGCAATCAGCATTGCCTGCAGCCGCTGTTCGAGGCGGTCGCGCTGTTCGATTCGGAGCCGCATCCGCGAATCGAGCTGCCGGAATTCTGCATCGACTCCGGGCAGCAGCGGTTCGTAATAGCTGCGGCGTACGGCGATAAGTTCCTCGTATGCGTCAAGGCTCTCTTCCCAGACCGAAAGGCGCTTTCGAAGGTCCTCTAGATCAAGGTAGTTCTTCAGTGATTCCTGGAAATTGTGGGATGCCATCAGCTGCATCAGGTAGAAGGTCTCCGGCGCCTCAGGCAGTTTTCGCAGCTTGATCACCCAGTTGCTGTCCTGCTTCAGCTCCTCCCGAACCAGTGCCTTGAGAAATTTGCCCTCCCGAATGCTTTTAATCGACACATCGAGCTTGTCGATTTCGCCTCCGAAAGCCTCCAGAGCCCGGCCGTATCCCAAGGCCGCCTTGCCGTAAACACCTAACTTTCCATAGGCGTACGGAACCGCAAGCAAGGCCTCTTGCACGGACTTGTCCGTGACGTCTCTTTTCGCAAGGAGCGTCCACGGGACCAGCGCACGCTGATAGCGCTCAGCCGATACATCGGCCCAGCCCGACCCGAGGAGTGCCCGATTTGAGAAGGGGCCTTTCAGGCGTACGCGATCAAGAAAGCGCTTCGCCGCTTCGGGCCGATCACCTTCGAGCAGCTTGCTTCCGAGCACCAGGTTCGCCTTGTCCCGGATAGCCACGGTACTTCGGCGGTTTCCATGTATCTGGCCCGCTTGGTCGAGCGAGTGAATTCCCTCGTCCTCCCTGCCATCACGAAGGAGGGCAATGCCCTTGTTGTACTTGGCAAATCCCGCATAAGCGACAGCATTCTGCAAAGGGTCAAGAATTTGCGCCGCCTCGGCGAACCGTCCGACCGCGATGTAGACCTGTGCCCTGAGAAAGGCCAGATCATCCCGCAGCTTTTCCGGGATCCCTCCCTGGATACGATCAAGGGCGTGAAGCGCATTGACGGGCTGGTTCTTCTGGAAATAGATACGCGCCAGCCGGTAGGCGGCTTCGTTGCGGACAGCATCATCGACAGCGCCCTCGAGTACGGCCTCAACGGCCCGTCCGGCACGTTGATGCATGCGGTACGACAGTTCAAAATCCCCTACCGAAAACTCGGCCTGATCGATATGAAAATGGAAGCTGTCCAGTTCCGGATCATCCAGCCCGTAGTACTGCCCCATTTCCGTATCCAGCCGGGCTATGGCATCGAAGTAATCTCCTTGATAAGCGTGATAAAACGCTTCACCGAAAAAGAGATCCCTCAGATCGCCGGATGCCGGCGCCTCCGCCGCCAATGACGACGTGAGGTAACCGATCCCGAGAAGGCAAACGATCCGGCGCAACATGCGCTACCACTCGTTCTTGCTGATGCTTTCTGCATTCACGCCCGGTCCCGACAGAACCAGTTCAACCAGTTCCGGACCAACCTCCTTTTGGATTTTGAATTCGGCACTGTGGCGGTATTCTCCCCCGCTTTTCGATTTTCCGACCATGGTGACCCGCAGATCGTGTTCACCTGTTCGGATATTGCCGGTATGCAGGCGTTGAACCCCCCCTTGCTGCAGTGCTTCAAGCTCCTTGAAGGTATAGAGATGATTGGCAACGACTTTGCGGTCTATCGCGACCTCTACGGCATCGAGCCGAAAGTCATCACCTTTCGCAAGGGAGACAAAGAGGGACAGCTGGGTGTTCGACGGATACAGCAGTTTTTCTTCAAGCCGGTTCAGTGCAGCCGCGATCCCGAGCGCTTCGGATTTAATCTCCTGCACCTGTTCATCGAGTCCCTTAATCTCCTCCCTGGATACCTCTTCGGCCAGACCGGCAGCGGGCAGCCCTGCAAGCAAGGCGCAGATGATCCCCGTTCGAAAAAACTTCCGCATAGAAACAATTTCCCGATTTCGCTTTTCTCCTGTGCGGTAAATTTAGGGTGTATTCCCTGTTAGTTCTTTCGATTCAGCCGCATTTTGCGCATTTCCCAGGCTTCCTTTTCCTAACGCCAAACGATTCTTCTAACCCATTGAAACGCGCTGATATTATGGACATCAGGTCCAGTGCGGCAATATTTAGGGTTAGCGAATCTTCAGACTTGTGGGCTCGTTCACACCATTGGCACATCGATACGTCTGCCGGGGTGAGAAACCGCTGCTGCATATCGGTGCCCCGGCAGGAGGGGTCCAGGAATGTCGGAGGCGCCGCTCGACCGCGGCGTTTAGGGGGAATGTTCCCCGCGGGAGCAGACTGTCGAAAGGGCTTCCATCGGCTCTTATGCGGCCGAGGGTCCGTAGGAACTGTCAAACGACATCAGCCTAATGCTTGTTCCGAATTCGTATCCACCCCGGTAGGAGCGGCGCGTCGCCGCGATAGGGTCGGCATTCGCCCCGGCGCGCGAATGACCGGGTTCAGTTCCAACATTCGCACAATCAATCCTCGGCGGCCTCAGGTGCCGCACCGCTCGCCCAACGGTCACAGCATGAACGCCGAAGAAATCGCCTATTTCTCTCATGGTGTATGCGCCGGAAAGATAGGCGCGGGCCATCGCCTGGTCGCGAATCGGGAATTGGTGGCGGCAGGTGGAAAATCTGCAACTACCGGCTCGCTAGAAGTCCTTTTCCGAACCGAAGCAGACTTGGCGATTATTCCCTCGTTGAATCAGATGAACTGGAATACCCGGCAAGCAAACTCTTGGCAATCGCGCCATTGTCTTTCCCTGACCTGCTCTTGACTTCCACTATCTAACGAGAGCCGGTGTGAGCAGGAAAGTTTTTCATCTGACCCCGAACTCACATTTTCTGGTTAACGAAAGACCAGCTCCATGTCCAATTGCGACACGTAGCGCCTTGGGACTCGATAAACTGTTTTCTATTCATCGGAACTCAGCATGCTCCCACATAACGCTTCCGCTCACTCGATCGGTTCCAGCTCCTAGTTAAATTCTCTGCTCAGGATATGAGCTGCTTGACCAGATCTTGCACAACCTTATACTTGCCGTCCTTCAGGGCGGAGTGGAGCTTGGTGCCAATGCTTTCTTTCTCCTCTAAATAGGATCTACCCAACACACCTAGCCCCTTGGAGGTCAGCCTGCACGCATAGAAGGTCCGCTGGGAGTCACCATGCTTTGGCTCATGGCACGTGATGATGTCTTCCGCGATCATGTAGTAGATGGTGTTGCGGTAAATCTCCAGGTGCGGCTTAACGGGATTTTCGTCAACCGTGTGCCCCGCATGCCATGACTTCATCTCATCATCAAAATTCTTTAGCTGGCGCGTCCGCCGCTCCGGTTTGAGGTACAAGATGTCCAAGTCGGTCGGGTTCGGAAATGACTGGTAGAGAATATCGAGAATTACTGCGGCGCAGTTCTTGAACACTTTTATGTTATCCGGTTCATCTACTGCCATCTGATCCTCCTGTGAATCTAACAGTTGAATACACCGAATCAGTCGATTTTGAGATATCTGGATTTTTCGTAGCAAAGCAACGAGCCTGGGGAAGGTTTGCGTTAGGCATTGATTTACTAGGCAAACCTGCGCAGACGCGGGAACTCGTCTCGTGATATCTCGAACTTGGGGTAACCATACACTTTACTAAGATAACAACGAAGACGCGGAAACCTGCGCTCGGTTCATCTGGCGCGCGCGTGGTGAAAAAGGGAGCAATTTTTCAGCCATTTCCATGCCGAGTTCTTCCAAAGAGATTGAGCTATTACTACCACGATCCCGGAGGGAATTAAACGCCTGGCAAGGAGCGTCGCAACAGGGGCCCGGCCATCTTCGGGAGCAATCGGCAGATAGCGGGGAGTCTGTATCTCCGGGAAGCGCCTACAGTACGGACGTATGGGGTGCCGACCGGGACCTCAGCCATCCCCTCATTTTCAGACGACAAAAAAGACTTGGGATAACGCGCGGTGCGCCTGAATCTTTTCGACAAATGCTTCCATGATCGGAACCAGCCATTGCTCGCGCATTCGCGGCATCAGGTCATAGACCATCTGGCCCTGCCGGAACAGCGAATGGGTGCGGCGCTTGACCGTGTTCGCCTTCAAGTAGCGGTCGTATCCGACCTGCTCGCAGGCGGCACCCAGCAGCGTCAGCAAGACAACGGCAAAGGCACTCACCAAAAAGAGCCGGTCGCGACGGGCCGGGCTCTTTGTGTGGATCGCATCCATTCCCAGACCAAAGCGCATGTCTTTGGTGTCCCGGAAATAGGTCTCGATACTCCAACGCTTGGCATAGTATCGCTTCAGTTGCGCAGCCGAAGCCTCCGGGTCACTGGCAGCCAGACACCAGCTCTCTTTCATGGCCTTCTCCTGAAGACACACAATAGTGGGCACCGGAAAGCCTTTGCCGGTGAGCTTGGCATTGCGCAGAGTCCGGGCGCGCCCACCTCGCCCAACCCACTGGGCAGCCGTGCGCTTTTCCCCTTTGGCGTCGGTCACCGTGACATTGCCCCGAAGCCGAACGATGTAGCCAAAGTCCCAACTGTCGCGCATGATCTCGAACAAAGACGTGTCCATGAAACCGCGGTCCGCGATAACCGTCACTGCCACCCCTTCGGGCAACGTATCCCGCAACCGTGTCAGAACACTGTCCTCGAAGTGGTTGCGGTTGTCTTTCAACTCCGACTTGCGCACCGTGCGCCAGACCAGCGGGATCGCTCGGCCGTGACTGGTCAAAAGGTTCAGCGCAATGGTGGATTGCTTGTCCCGGTCGAAGTCCGTCCAGTCCAATGCCACGGCGATTTCTTTTCGCTCGCTGACCACGTACGGCACCCAATAGGCGAAATAGCTCCAGACGTCGATCTTGGCGTTGCCCAGCAACCGATCGACCTGTTTGACTGTGTGTTTCGGATCCAACCCACACACGTGGGCAAGCCCTTGGCCAATCGCCGACACCGCCAGCGAACCCGCGGCCAGTACCCCCGTCGTTGCATTGGCCAGCGAAAGGATGCGTTTGGCATGGATATCTTCGTCAAAGACGTCGCCCAAGAATTTCTGGATGTCGTTTCGGTCGAATCCTTCGCGCATCGTCGCGTTCATGGCTGGCCTCTGGCTGAAAAAGTTTCCCGCCTAGCTTGCCAGAGAAAACATGGTTCGGGGATCGAATCTCTTTATGCGGCGATCGAGCCATTTACTAACGAACGATCTGTCCTCTTCTTGCTGCGAATGGCATAGAAAATGAGGGGATCCTTGAGGACCGGGACACAACAGAGTACTACCGTTTCTGTTGTCTCAACGGCGGGTGTTCCAACGCAACCAGCCGTTCAGCGAACTACCCTTAAGCGGCGGCTTCTGGCCGGATTCTGCCAGCGCGGTTTGGATTTTCGCTTTCGCGGGAATGGCAGGTAGAAGCCAACTTGTGACCGGCGCCCGCTCGTATAGACTCAGCGGGGGTGCCGGTATATGATTACTTGAGGTGCCCACCTTACTTGCACACGAGTAAAAAAAGGCGATTGCTTCACTGTCACTGAAAACCTCTCTTTCAGCCTCGTCGTCGGGGACTTAAACGTGTGCGCCTGACCCGAATCGGCGTGGCGTTGAGGAAAGGTTGTCATGACAATCAAAGAACTCGCGTACTCCGCGCAGCAATACCTTCAGACCAGCACTAGCGTCTCTTTCAAGAGAGCCCACATATACGAGCTGTTGGTAGCTTCCTTCGGCTTCAACTCTTACGCCGCATTTTGCGTCGATAGCATCCTTACTGAGATTAGGTTGAGCGACAAACCCGTAGCACCGCAAAGCGCGGTCCTCACGCGGCGCTACATCGAGCTTGGCTATCAGCCAGAAACGGATTCTGGCGTCGTCGGCGCTGCAGTCTTTCCTGGTAGACCGCCAGATCGGTGTCGCGAGCATAACGTCATTAGTCAGACAGCTGAGAGGGGAATCCCCCCGCCTGAACGAAGACCTCGTATACGACCAAGAGGAACTATCCGATTCTGCTGACGAGGGTGGGCTCGGACCGCTCTTAATGGAAGGGCTGGAAGCAGCCGCCCGCAAGGGCAATGCCCTGGCTCATTACGCATTGGCGCTGTTCCACGCCCCTGACGATAGAAGACGAAGACTCGGAACGCTGGGATCTCCTACTGGTACTCACAAGGGCAGAAAGGGCGTGTTCTTACGGGTGTGGAGCAGGAATGGGCCGCATCATACGAGGCTTATCTCAATCAAGCCGAAAGGTACGCGCACCATCTCCGTGAGGCTGGTCGACTGGGCAATCAGCATGCACTTCTCGACCTAGCGGAACGGTTTAACGACCCATCCTTCTTCGAGCAGCCGCTTAATGATGCTGGTGCAGACCCCGCGAAAATTGCCGCTATCGCAGAACGCATGGGGCGTGCCGCTGATGCCAAGCATTGGCTGACCGTTGCTGCCGAGAATGGAGACACGGATGCCATGCTCCAGCTCATTGAGGAACACGAGCAAGGTGACCTGCTCCGGTGCTGGACGTGGGTGTACCTTTCGCAGCTGGTTGGAACGGATCTAGCTCAGGGCGCCCATTATGCGATCGCCGAGGACGGTTCCTTATACGACTTCGATGTAGGTGGGCCAGCCTATGTAGCAGGTCGCGACGGGGTAGATCTTGAGCCACTTAGTGCGGAGCAAGAGGCCACTGCCAGGCTTGCCGCGCAGAATCTGTTTGAGGAGATCCAACGGAAGGCAAGGTAAGGCAACTGCCCTTATCATGATTCTCCCAGGGGGTGCGGAAACTCGCCCCCCAAAGACCTCTTGCCGGAAACTTACTACTATACAAATGCACTAAATTGATAACCCCGTCTATGGGGCGGCGCAGCCGGATCAGACAGATACCGACCCAAAGCGGTCGTCAAAATCTTGTTTTGCCGATGTCAGCTGATAGCTAAAGAGCTGCCATTCGCTTGGATTTTCGGGCAACGCTCGCCCGGTAAAAATCCACACCGAGAAATGGCTTACCATCGGCAAGCACTTTTACTGCTACACCCCCACCAAAGACGCCCCGCCCGGCACGCCCAACCTCCCGGTCACGGTGCCGTGAAGATCCAGATGCGGGGCCGTTGGTTGGATGCGGCTGGGTTTGCGATCGGACCCGGGCGGTTGGTCCTTGAACTCAGGACCAATACATTTTCTAAATTTTTCATTTGCAGCCAGCACACATTCCATATCGACAACAGTTGAACAACATTTCAGACCCAGCGGATCGATGTGCAACACCGGATTGCTGGCAGCATAAAGGTAGGTATTAAGCTCACCCTCGAGCCCGATGGGGTCCGACTCAACGTACCTTCCCGTGCTCGGATCATAGTCCCGGAAGTAGTTGTAATGTAAGCCGGTCTCCTGATCAAAATACTGTCCCGGAACTCCCCAAACACGCTTGTCACTTCTTTCTAAATAGAAAATACCAAAAAGCTGGAACAGCAAATATGTTTCCTAACAGAAGAATTGTAATCCACAACGATTTCTTCCCCTCTAAGCCAGGATCACCAGATCTGTATGTATAACTCGCAAAGTAGTAAATCATCGCAAGTACAAATGCGGCACTTACCAAGCGGACAAACTGCCCAACCTCAGAAACAACCCGCCGGTCCAATCCAATTCCATAAAATAATGGCTCAAACAAGAACATCAACACCAGAATGAGCGGGGGAACTAAGCTAAGCGTCGCTATTATAATTTTTTGTAGTCGTCCCATCATTTCACCTTGCATCCACACGGCTCAATGCTGAAGCTGACCACTTCAGCAAGTCCCGCTATTCCAAATTGGATTCCTAAATCTAAGCCACCAGCAGCGTCCACCTTAGTGGAAACGGCTTCACCTATGTAAATGTTCGTTTTACTGAGACCAACAGGTCCAATTTGCCCACCAATAGAATCGACGGTGAATCTTCCCCAGAAGACAATCTGATTAGCTCTGATTTTTCCATCCTCAAACTCAACTTTCCCCCTAGTCTGAGTCATCGGCGCCCCCTCAAGGATCCCCTCATTTTCTATGCCATTCGCAGCAAGAAGAGGACAGATCGTTCGTTAGTAAATGGCTCGATCGCCGCATAAAGAGATTCGATCCCCGAACCATGTTTTCTCTGGCAAGCTAGGCGGGAAACTTTTTCAGCCAGAGGCCAGCCATGAACGCGACGATGCGCGAAGGATTCGACCGAAACGACATCCAGAAATTCTTGGGCGACGTCTTTGACGAAGATATCCATGCCAAACGCATCCTTTCGCTGGCCAATGCAACGACGGGGGTACTGGCCGCGGGTTCGCTGGCGGTGTCGGCGATTGGCCAAGGGCTTGCCCACGTGTGTGGGTTGGATCCGAAACACACAGTCAAACAGGTCGATCGGTTGCTGGGCAACGCCAAGATCGACGTCTGGAGCTATTTCGCCTATTGGGTGCCGTACGTGGTCAGCGAGCGAAAAGAAATCGCCGTGGCATTGGACTGGACGGACTTCGACCGGGACAAGCAATCCACCATTGCGCTGAACCTTTTGACCAGTCACGGCCGAGCGATCCCGCTGGTCTGGCGCACGGTGCGCAAGTCGGAGTTGAAAGACAACCGCAACCACTTCGAGGACAGTGTTCTGACACGGTTGCGGGATACGTTGCCCGAAGGGGTGGCAGTGACGGTTATCGCGGACCGCGGTTTCATGGACACGTCTTTGTTCGAGACCATGCGCGACAGTTGGGACTTTGGCTACATCGTTCGGCTTCGGGGCAATGTCACGGTGACCGACGCCAAAGGGGAAAAGCGCACGGCTGCCCAGTGGGTTGGGCAAGGTGGGCGTGCCCGGACTCTGCGCAATGCCAAACTCACCGGCAAAGGCTTTCCGGTGCCCACTATTGTGTGTCTTCAGGAGAAGGCCATGAAAGAGAGCTGGTGTCTGGCTGCCAGTGAGCCGGAGGCTTCGGCTGCGCAACTGAAGCGATACTATGCCAAGCGTTGGAGTATCGAGACCTATTTCCGGGACACCAAAGACATGCGCTTTGGTCTGGGAATGGATGCGATCCACACAAAGAGCCCGGCCCGTCGCGACCGGCTCTTTTTGGTGAGTGCCTTTGCCGTTGTCTTGCTGACGCTGCTGGGTGCCGCCTGCGAGCAGGTCGGATACGACCGCTACTTGAAGGCGAACACGGTCAAGCGCCGCACCCATTCGCTGTTCCGGCAGGGCCAGATGGTCTATGACCTGATGCCGCGAATGCGCGAGCAATGGCTGGTTCCGATCATGGAAGCATTTGTCGAAAAGATTCAGGCGCACCGCGCGTTATCCCAAGTCTTTTTTGTCGTCTGAAAATGAGGGGATGGCTGAGCGGCGCCCCAATACCTAGACTACCCGAATATCCAATTACTCTTACAGTAGCTTGATTACCATCAATGTCGCATTCGGACACCAAGTCAAATTCACCACGCGTACCTCCGCCTTTCCCGACACCAAGACCCTTCAGATCGAAGGATCCGCTCCACTTCAGTAACCCACGGGGGTCAATCGCAGTGATTGGATTCCCCTTCACATAGAGATAAGTATTTAGCCCTCCTTCCAAACCGATGGGATCGGACTCAACATACCGACTTATATTCGGATCATAATCTCGGAAATGGTTGTAGTGCTTCCCGGTTTCGGCGTCGAAGTACTGCCCCGGAAACCGCAGGTTGTAGGAAAGCTTTAAGCCATCCCCATCCGGGTCCTCATTCGCCTCGCTTGTGCCAAACGGGTCCGCATCCCACCGCCACACGATGGTATTCGTGCCCGGCTCCGTAATCACCCGCGGCGTGCCCAGATGGTCGGCATGGACGTAGTAGAGCTTGCCGTCCTGCACCGTCGCCACCGGCACGCTGCCCAGCCAGATGGTCTCCTGCTCGGGGTGTCCGTTTAGCGCGTATTCGCCAAGGAGTTTCCAGCTCTCATAGGCAAAAAGCAATTTACGGCTGCCCATCGGGGCATCGGCCCAGCGACCCTTGCCCTTTTCGGCGGCCTTGCCCTGATTGGCAAAGGCGCCGATTTGGTTCGCCACGCAGGCCACCTGCTGGCCCTTGCCCTTGCCTTGGCTTTTGCCCTTGGCCGGGCCCTCGCAGTCGACCGGCTGGCCGTCCTTGCCGTTGACCAGCTTCACATCGGCCGGGGTGATGCGCCCGTCGCCATTGGCATCGCCCGCGAGGGCGCGGCCCATCTTGTACACCCGCTGGCCGAGGGCGTTGTAGAGGTAGTTGGCGGTATCGCCGTCGACCTCCCCGATGCAGGCCCCGTCCTCGCTCCCTGCACACCCCTTGGCGTTATCCACCTGCACCAGGCGGTTCTGGGCGTTGTAGGTGTAGAGGTATTCGCCATCGAATAGCGTGTTGCCGTTGGCGTCGTACTCGTAGGGGCTTAAGGTGCCGCCCTCATCGGCCGCGAGCAGCCGGTTGCTGCTGGAGTCGATGGTGTAATCGGTGGTCAGCCCATTAAGGCCATCGCTTCTTTGGAGGCGGTTGCCGTTGGCGTCATAGGTCCACGACAGCTGATAGTCCGGGTCGTTGGCGCTGGAGAGCCGGTCCAGGGCATCGTAGGCGAAGACGCTGTCGGTGACCGCATCGTTAATGGCGGTGATGTTGCCCACCGGGTCGTAGGCGAGTTCGCGCTGGTCGGGCCCGAGGCTCTGGGTGATGAGCCGCCCGTCGAGGTCATAGCCGCGCACGGCCTGGCGGCCGTTGCCCCAGGTCCAGCCCGAGACCGGGCCGAAGGGCTCGTAGGTGGCCCCCGATAGGAGCGTCTCGCCATTGACGCTGACCCGGGTGATTTGCCCGTCGGTGTAGCCGTAGCCCACCTGCAGCCCCGAGGGGTAGGTCAGGCCGGTGAGCTGCCCGGCGCTATTGTACTGGTAGCGGGTGGTGAGGTGGCGCTCGGCCCCGTCGACTTCGATGGTCTGATGGCGGGCGGTGGTGCGCCCGTGAAGGTCGTATTCAAAGGCGGTGCGGCCGCTTGAGTCGGTGATGCTCGCCAGCCGGCCGATGCCGTTGGGGGCGGTGTCGTAGGTGTAGGTGACCACGGTGCCAGTCGCTCCTGCGCATCCTGCGCCCGCGACATTAGTGCATCCCTGCACGTCATCAGCGTAGGTGGCGCGAATGAGCCGGTTCAGGGCGTCGTAGGCATAGCTCGTCGTCTGGCCCTTGGCGTCGGTCTGGGTCAGGACGTTGCCGGCGGCATCGTGGGTATAGGTGGTGGTGCCGGTATCGGGGCTGTGCCGGGCGATGAGGTTGCCGAGGCCATCGTACTCATAGGTGGTGGTATTGCCGTCGGGGTCGGTGACGGCGGTGAGGTTGTCCCGGGCGTCGTAGGTGTAGCTCACCTTCCCACCGAGCGGGTCGAGGCTCCGGGTGAGCCGGTCGAGGGCATCGAAGGCGTGGTCGGTGTCCCGGCCGAGGGCGTCGGTGCTGCCGATGCGGTTGCCGCCGGCGTCGTAACGGTAGGCGGTGCGCTGCCCGTCGGCGCCGATGGCCTCAATCAGCCGGCTTAAGCCATCAAAGACCTGGCGGCGGGTGCGGGCCAGCTGCCCGTTTTGGTCGAAGACGTTCTCCTCGAGGCGGTTGCCGGCGGCATCCAGGGTGTACTCGATGCGGTTGCCCCGGGCATCTTCCATCCCCACCAGCCGGTCGGCGGCATCGTACTGCAGGGCCAGGGTGCTGCCGTCCGGCTGGGTGATTTGGGTCATATTGCCGGCCGCATCATAGCCAAAGCGGGTCACCTGCCCGCCGACGTCCTGCTCGATGAGCCGGCCCCGGGCGTCATAGCGCATCCGGGTGGCCAGGCCATTGGGGTCGATGAGCAAAAGCGGCCGTCCCGCCCCGTCGTATTCGGGGATGGCGGTCACCTGCCCCAGGGCGTTGATGATGGCGGTGCGGTTGCCTTGGGCGTCGTACTGGTAGCGGGTGATGTCCGGCACATCGGTGCGCGGGCCGTCCACGGAGGTGACAAGCCCTAGGTCGTTGTAGGTGTAGCTGAGCGTGCGCGAGGCGCCCTGGGCGCCGCTGGCCACCGCAAGACCAAGAGTGATGGTTAGGGTTGAGGCGATTAGCTGTTTCATCACAAGCTCCTTGTGCGTTCTTATTCGGTGGCGGCGGTGGTGCGGCCGGTAAGCCGCCCGTCGGCGTTATAGGTGAATTCGGTGACCTGGCCGGGCTCGGTAATGCGCACCGGCTCGTTGTATTCGGGGTGCCACTCGGTGGTGACGGTGCGCTCCTGGGGGGTGCCCACCGCCTCGGTGCGCGAGCGCTCCCGGCCCTTCGCATCGCGCGCGTAGGTGGTGACGGTGCCCCGCCAGTCGGTCTTTGCGATAAGAAAGCCGCTGTCGTCGTATTCGTAGGCGCGGTTGGCCCCTTCGCAGCTGGCGGTGGCGTGGCCTTCGACGCTCACCACCTTGGGTACGCCGTGGTAGACTTGGAAGTGGTAGGTGGTCTGTTTGCCCAGCGGATTGGTCACGGTGACCGAGTCATCGCCGTTGTAGGCAACCTGGGTGTCATCGGCCCCGCCGGCATGGGTGCTGGCGGTGGCCCAGCCGTTTTCGTCGTAGGACCAGGCCGCAATCGTGTTGCCGGTGCCATCGACGATGGCGCTCAAGGCGTTGGGGTAGTCGGCGTTCCCGTACTGGTAGTGGCGCTCGACTCCGTCCGCGTAGATTACGCCGGTAAGCCGGTCATCGGTGTACTGGTAGCTCGTGACGGTGCCGTCCGGGTCAGTCAGGGTTGCCAAGTGGCCTTCACTGTCGTAAGCGAACTGAAGGCTTCGGCCATAGGCATCAATTACCGAGGTGAGCCGGCCTTCGGCATCGTAGCTGAGGGTTTGGGTGCGGCCGGCGCGGTCGGTGATGGTGAGCAGCCGGCCTTCAACGTCGTAGGTCTCTTGGGTGTCGGCCTCGGTGGTGTAGGTCCAGCCGCCTGCGATAGCCTCCAGGGTTTCGGTGACATCCGGGTCGCTGCCCCAGCCGGTGGTGTCCAAAGTGAAGGTATAAATCCGACCGTCCGGGCGGACGGTATTGATCGCATCGCTGCTGATGTTCAGGCGCCGCTCGTAGCCGTGGCGCCAGGCGATACCCAAAGAGCCTTCAGTGCCGTCCTGACTGTTGTAGTAGCGGGCAAAACCTGCCCCGCCTGCGCTTCGGGAGGCGTAGTCCGTCTCCGACTGGAACTTATTGGCCGTGCCGATGTTGATGGGGTTGCCGGCGGAGCAATAAGGCCTGCCTTGGTTTTTCTCGGTACTAACCCCTAAAATTGGCCCCTTGCAAGCGGATTGCTCAGTTAGCTCCGTAGAAACACAGCGATTGCCAGCCTTTGAATATCCGCAGCCACAAGCAATCAAATGCCGGCGGCGGTAAACTGTCATTCCGTCCTTGGTATCACAGTACGATGCCGACACACGGCGTGCGTTTATTATTTCGTTATGGTACCGGTCAAACCTTGGATACCGTTTGGTGCTTCCACAAGCCCCGCGCGTTTTCGCATCCAGAGTTCCCCACTCGCCTAAAAATGCAAGCTTCGCGTCTCCGCAATAGCGGTTATAGTAGTAACTTATCCCCTCAGTGATCGCCTGCTCGGCGGTCCGATATCCCCAATGCAAGGTATCACATCGAATAAATCCATATTCCCACGGAGAATAAATTGGGTCGGGGTCAGCCCATGATAAGTTCGGGAGAAAAAGAACAATGAAGCTAAAAAGTAAAGACAGTCGAAATATTCCGGATGCATGAGTCAAAACCACCCCTCCGAGTAGTCGCTGCAGATCTAACCTCCGCCTTTTTGCGAGAAAAGCTTTATTAAACGCGAGCCGCAGTTCCATTTTGAACCCCCGCTAACTACTGATTGAAGGTCGACGTCGTGCGGCTCAGCAGCCGCCCCTCGGCGTCATAGGTAAATTCGGTAATTTGGCCGGGCTCGGTGATGCGCACCGGCTCGTTGAACTCGGGATGCCACTCGGTGGTGACGGTGCGCTCTTCGGGCGTACCTACCGCCTCGGTGCGCGAGAGCTCCCGGCCCTTCTCGTCCCGCACATAGGTGGTGATTGTGCCGCGCCAGTCGGTTTTTGAGATAAGGGAGCCGTTGTCGTTGTAGGCGTAGGCGCGGTTCGCCCCTTCGCAGCTTGCGGTGGCGTGGCCCTCCACTTCCACCACTTTGGGTACGCCGTGGTAGACCTTGAAGTGGTAAGTGGTCTGCTTACCAAGAGGATTAGTCACGGTGACCGAGTCATCGCCGTTGTAGGCGACCTTTGTGTCATCGGCCCCGCCAGCATGGGTGCTGGAGCGGGCCCAGCCGTTTTCGTCGTAGGTCCAAGCGGCAAGCGTGTTGCCGGCCCCATCGACGATGGTGGTCAGGGCGTTGGGGTAGTCGCCGTTCTCATAGCGGTAGTGGCGCTCGGCACCGTCCGGGTAGGTGATGCTTGCGAGTCGGCCTTCGCTGTACGTATAGGTGGTGATGCCGGCCGGGTCGGTGAGTGTCGTCAGCCGACCTTCACTGTCGTAGGCGAACTGAAGGCTGCGGCCGAAGGCGTCGACAACTTCGATAAGTTTCCCGTTTGCCCCATAGGTGAGGGTCTGGGTGCGGCCAGCGTGGTCAGTAATCGTCAGAAGCCGGCCTTCACTATCGTAGATCTCTTGGGTGCCGGCCACGGTGGTGTAGGTCCAGCCGCCCACGGTGGCCTCCAGAGTATCGGTGACATCCGGGTCGCTTTGCCAGCCGCCGTCCTTAGGGGTAAAGGTGTAAATACGACCGTCCGGGCGGACGGTCTTTATCTCGTCACTGCTGATATTCAGGCGGCGCTCGTAGCCGTGGCGCCAGGCGATGCCCAAGGGGCCTTCGGTATCGTCCTGGCTGTTGTAGTAGCGATTGAAGGCTACGTCGCCGGAAGCGCGCGAGGCATAATCGGTTTCGGCTTGGAATTTATTCGCAGTCCCGATGTTGATGGGGTTGCCTACACAGAATTCAGGGCTGCCATTCGTCTTCTCACCGTCGATCCCAGAGACAGGCCCTTCGCAGCCTACCTCTCTCGTCATTATGTAATACTTATACACGCGGTCCGGATGGGGATATCTTTTATGGAGAATCCAATAAATTGGGGCGCCATGCTGCTTGTGATTCGTCTTGAGACACTCGTTTGTCCCATGTGTATGTGTAAATCGGTTACTGACTTCTGCGTGTGCCTCGCATGCTTTACGCAGAGTCGGGTACCACATTTCTCGATCGTTATGGTTACGATACTCTAAGCACGCTTCCCCAAATGCTGACGGCACAGCGGAAATTGAAAGCAGAAAGCAAAACCAGCTAAGGCCTAGGCCAGAGACTCGGCTCGCGCCCCCCTGATCTTCGCGTTTTTCGAAGCTGTGTTCAGCATCAAAATCGGACCGCGCTTTCATCCTGAACCTCCGTGTGTTTAGTGTGCGCTGGATGTGTTGCGGCCAGCAAGCTGCCCCTCGGCGTCATAGGTGAATTCGGTGACCTGGCCGGGCTCGGTGATACGTAGCGGCTCGTTGAAGTCGGGGTGCCACTCGGTGGTGACGGTGCGTTCTTGAGCGGTACCAACCGCTTCGGTGCGCGAGAGCTCTCTCCCCTGCTCGTCGCGGACGTATGTGGTAACGGTGCCCCGCCAATCGGTCTTTGAGATAAGGAAGCCGCTCTCGTCGTATTCGTAGGCGCGGTTCGCCCCTTCGCAGGCGGCGGTGGCGTGCCCTTCGACGCTTACCACCTTGGGTACGCCGTGGTAGACCTTGAAGTGGTAAGTGGTCTGTTTGCCTAAAGGATTGGTCACGGTGACCGAGTCATCACCGTTGTAGGCGAGCTGCGTATCATCCGCCCCGCCGGCGTGGGTGCTGGCGGTGGCCCAGCCGTTTTCATCGTAGGTCCAAGCGGCAAGCGTTTTGCCGGCCCCATCGACGATGGCGGTCAGAACGTTGGGGTAGTCGGCGTTCCCGTACTGGTAGTGGCGCCCGACGCCGTCCGGGTAGGTGACGCTTGCGAGTCGGTTATTGCTATAGAAATAGGTCGTGGTGGTGCCGGCCGGGTCGGTCAGCGTCGTCAGGCGACCTTCACTGTCGTAGGTGAACTGAAGGCTGCGGCCGTAAGCATCAACCACCGAGGTGAGCCGACCTTTAGCATCGTAGCTGAGGGTCTGGGTGCGGCCGGTGCGGTCGGTAATGGCGAGCAGCCGGCCTTCAGCGTCGTAGGCCTCTTGGGTGCCGGACTCGGTGGTGTAGGTCCAGCCGCCTGCGATAGCCTCCAGGGTGTCCGTGACATCCGGGTCGCTTTGCCAACCGGTGCTGTTCGAAATGAAAGTGTAAATCCGACCGTCCGGGCGAACGGTCTTTATCTCCTCGCTGCCAATATTCAGGCGCCGCTCGTAGCCGTGGCGCCAAGCGGTGCCCAAGAGGCCCTCGGTGTCGTCCTGGCTGTTGTAGTAGCGGTTGAATGCTATACCGTCTGAAGCGCGGGAGGCGTAGTCGGTTTCGGACTGGAATTTGTTGGCGGTGCCGATATTGATGGGGTTGCCGGCGCACAACTCGGGATTTCCTTGGTTTTTATCAAGGTCCGTGCTGGGTAAAGGCGCCTTGAATCCCGGACATATCCCATTAACCGGAGGGAGGCCGCTGGAGCACATACGAAACTCAGCCCGGCAGGTGAAACCGCCCGAGCAGCTAGTGTTATCACAGTGAATACCTAGTCCTTGGCCAGGATAGCTGCAAGTACTCGGTACCAAATACATGTCAGCGTGACCTGGCCATCTAGCGTGCCAGTCATCTATTCGCCCCGTGCCCGTCGGTGGCATTGTGAGTTTTCCGGAGGCATATCCGTAGTCATACCAGCCAATGACTGTGGCTGGATAGTCTGCATGAGATACCGCCGGAATCGATGCGAGCAAAAAAACGAATTGGAAAATTCGGGCGAGTCGACGTCTAGCTCCCAAAGCTTCCGTTGCATTGGCCAAACCATTTTGTATGCTCACGAATCGTTTGAGCGCTAAAGCCCATTTCGGCAGGTACGATTCACAAGGCTTGTTCGCGATCTTATTTTCGGAAAAGAAAAGACTGAAATGAGAGTGGAGAAAACCCTTTGGGTTTCCAAACAGCGAAGCAGAGTAGGTGCTTTTTTCTCGTATCGGCATATCCATCTAGGTCCTTGGGCCTTCCAAAACAACTCCTGGCCCACAGAGAACCTAACATCGATAATTACCCGCCGTAAATCCTTTTTTAGGTAGATCGCCTCCAAATCCTAAAACCAGACCCTTTCGCACCCACTGGATTTTCGGACCCACCCTACTCAAGTGCCAATCCATTAAGCATGAACGGATCACCGTCGAAGCAGTAGCGTGAGAGAAACTGCCGGGAAATCATTGAAGACCTTTTCAACTAAGGCGTCCTTCACACTGGAAGATGATGATCGGTGGTATGGAAACGGAACCAGCCTACTGCGCTTTATATACCGAGCGAATGACTTATTGGAAATCTTGCGTTTCAGGGTTAACGAGACATTCCGGACTGCGCTCCGCCGCCGGGAACAGTTCGCGCTCCTCGAAGCGGACGTGGGCCGAAAGCGCGTCGGCGAACGCCGAGAGGAGTTCCCGGCCGGGGTGCGCCAATTGCCCAACCAGGCTTCGTAATTCGGCGTGTTCGGCAAGTGTGCGGTCGACCAGGGCATTCTCGCCGGCCTGACTCAATGCGGGTAAAAGCCAGCGTTCTTCCTCCTGGAAATGAGGCTCCAATTCGGTTTCGAACCGGTCGTTGATTTCTGCCGATACGCGCTTAACGGATTCGAGGTCGCCGTCACGAGCCGTTCGGCGGGCGCGTAGTGCCAACGAAAGTGCGGAGTGATGTTCTCGGGAGAGCGCAATCAGGGGCTCGGCTCTTTTCATGATTCGGTACCTTTTCGAGTCAGCTGGGATTTTTCGACCAAGGCATGCGCTAACGCCCGCTTTAGCTTGCGTCCAAACATCGCTTCCTTTCCGCTCTGCCGGCAATCGCCAATATTGCCGAGTAATTTACTGCGTTTTCTATCGGAAGGATTTGACCGAGGTCAAGAACGGATTACATCCGAGGACTCATGAAAGGAATGATAGGGTTCGGTTGAAGACTATTTCGAGGCTAGCCTAAATACGTGTTCCAAAATGGTGCCCGTTGAACCCCCTCATCCTGACCTTCTCCCTCAGGGAGAAGGGACTCAAAGTGGATACCATTTCGGAAAACGGATATTTAGCGAAGATCAATCGAGGATACGGCTTCCGGCATAGCGGCCGAAAACGGAGCTCCAAGAGAGCAAGTAGCGAAACGCCCGCTGGACTTGGGAGCTGATCCGTTCGACGCGTTGCAAGCGCGACTGGACTTACTGGTAGATCCTTCAGCGACTATTTCTGGCGCGATCTCAGTTCGACTACCTCCAGATTTTCGTAAGCCCTTTCGTAGTACTGGGGCGAAAGATGAACGGCGCGGCCCAGGTATTTTCGTGCTGAAGGGAGATCGTTATTGTGAAGGGAGACGTAGCCGACGTTGTTGTACGCCCCGGGTTTGTCGGTCACGCGCTGGAAGGCAGCAACGGCCTCCTCGTAGCGTCCGGTTCTGGCCAGCACCAGTCCCAAATTCCGCCACGCCCTGCCGTAGTCGGGATTTTTCTTTAGGGCGGCTCTCAAGCGGGCAATCGCTGCATCGTAATCCTGGGCAAGGTAGAGCGAATACCCCAGGTTGTTTTGAACCCGCGCCGAATCGGGCACCATTCGCAAGGCTGTCTCATACGCCTTTCGCGCCTCGAGATGGCTGCCCCGCAAATCGGCCAGAATTCCCAGAGCATTATGGGCCCGCCAGCGTCGAATGTCGGCCTGAACTGCGCGTTCCAGGGCCTTTTTACTCTCCTCATAATGTCTCGCGCGTAAAAGGGTAAGCCCCAGTCCTTCGTTAAGTCCTGCATGTTCCTGTTTGATCTGTAGACCACTCCTGAAAGCCCTTGCAGCGAGTCCAAGGCGCCCCCGCTCCAGGTGAATCGCCCCGATTCGTTCATAGACAGGAACGCTTTTGGGATCTAATTCGAGAGCCTGTACATAACGATAGAGCGCCAGATCCTTGTCACCCCGGCTCAAGGCCTTATCGCCCCGGGCTATCGCCTCTTCAATGTTCCCGACAGGCATTTCGGTGGCGTAAACCACCTGCTTTTTTCCGTCGTACAAGTGATCGAAAGAACCCGTACGGGACGATGAAGGCACCGATGCGCAACCGGCCGTCACCGCGGCGATGGCCAGTAACCCCGTCACCCGAATTGCGCCTTTTAAATTCATTCTGTTCTCCGCATCAACGAAACGCCGCCAGCACACCGAGTATCGCCGGACCGATAGCCACCAGAAAAAACGATGGAAACAGGCACAGCACCAGCGGGAAGATCATTTTGGTGCCGATTTTTGCCGCTGCCTCTTCCGCCTTCTGCATCCGCCGATCACGGAATTCCGTCGCATAGATGCGCAGGGCATCGGCAATACTGGTTCCGAACCGCATGCTCTGCACCAGCAGAGTAACCAGGCCCCGCACGTCTTCCAGACCCGTCCGTTCAGAGAGATTTCTAAGTGCGTCCGTGTGGGATATCCCGGCACGGACCTCAACGTTCACCAACGCCAGCTCTCCAGCGAGTTCGGGATGACTGACTCCCAAGTCATCGGCGACACGCTGGATGGCTCCCTTGAGACCCAGCCCCGCCTCGGCACAGACCACCAGCAGATCGAGGGCGTCCGGTAGCCCCTCCATCAGGCGTCGTTGACGCGCGTTGACCTTTTTCTGAAGGAAATAGTTGGGACCGAGCAGACCCACCGCCCCGGCAACGAGCGCAGAAGCCACGACCTGTTGGGTCGATAGGCCCGGGATCCAGCCGACGATCAGAAGGACCCCCAATGGGAGCCCCACGATCAGCATGATCTTTAACGCATAAAAAGAACCCAGGGCATTAGACTTGCGAAGACCGGCATGGATCAACTGGCGCTTTACCCGGGCCTGCTCTCGCTTGTCCTCCGGAATGGCCCTGTTGTAGTAAGGCCGCAACCGTTCCAACAGGCGTTCTACTGCCCCCTTTCGGCGGTTCACTTTATCTTCGGTCAGACGTTGAACCCTCTGACGTGTCGGGCTATTGAGGCCATTGACGAGGAACATACCCGCCAAACCGAACGAAAACGCCGCGGCGCCCATTACAACGCTAAAGACCACCGTTAACGCCTCGGGCGATCCCGAAATCCGGCTCAACACTGCGACCAGGTAATCCATTCCCAACTCCCGTCAAACCTGGATGCGCAGTAATTTGCGAATCCAGAAAATGCCGATGGTCCCCATGATGAAGGCGCCCATTACCAACTTTTGCCCTAACGGGTCGTCCGTCAGACGAGGCAGATAGCCCGGAGTCGTCACGGAAATGGCTCCAAAAAGACCCAAAGGCACCAGTGCCAGGACCCAGGCGGAGAGACGCGCTTCGGCCGAAAGCGTCTTTACCTTGCGATGGAAGCGGAACCGGGCCCGGGTAACTTCCCCGATTTTTTCCAGGATTTCCGCGAGATTGCCGCCGGTCTCCCGCTGTACCAGCACCGCCGTGACCAACGCCATCACCGTCACGCTCGGAACACGAGACAGCAAACCGAGTAGTGCACGACGCACATCGCCGCCATAGTTGATGTCGGCAAACACAATGGCGAATTCCCGACCGATTGGCGCTTCGAGATCATCTGCAACCAACCGCAGGGATTCGGTGAAGGGATGCCCGGCACGCAAGGCCCTAACCATAACCCCCACCGCATCCTGAAGTTGCTCTTCGAACTTTGCGATCCGCCTGGCGCGATCGGCATGGAGTTTGACGTAGGCGAAAAACGCGACGCCGACTCCCGTCAAAAGGCCCCACGCCGGACTGCCGGAAAGAAGGCCGACCATGAATGCCGCGCCCACCATCGCACCCACGGTTCGAATCACTAGCTGGTGAGCCGACGTCGTGTACCCGGCCTGTTCCGCCATTGCGGCCAAGGTCGGCATTCCCGGCAAATCGTCCATGGCCTTTTCAAGCGCGCCCTTCGGTTTCTCCCGCCGGCGCGCACCGCGGGCCGGTCCGGGATCGTTCGCCGCCAGCTCCTGCATCCGTCTTTGCAGGCGTTTACGCGCTGCACGGTTTTCGCCGAAAACCGGCACAATGAAGCTGATGGTCAGCAGCACCACGGCCGCGAAGACCATCCCGACGAAAATCAGCGTTTCACTTGAAACCGAGTCCATGCCCGAATCCCTCCTCCGGTTCGTACGTGGCGAGATCCAGTTCGATACCGTGCTGTACGAGCTGCTCATGGAACTGGGGCACCACACCGCTGGCGACGAACTCGCCCTGAACACGTCCCTCCTCATCCAAACCGCGACGGCGGAACGAGAAGATTTCGGACATGGTGATCACCTCGCCCTCCATGCCGGTAATCTCCTGCACGCTGACCAGGCGGCGGCCACCATCCTGCTGCCGTTCCAGTTGAACCACGAAATCCACCGCTGATGCGATCTGGGCGCGCAAGGCGCGGGGCGGAATGTTGACCCCCGCCATCGCCACCATCGACTCGATGCGCGTCAGAGCGTCACGCGGGGTGTTGGCGTGGATGGTGGTCATTGAGCCGTCGTGACCGGTATTCATCGCCTGCAGCATGTCGAGCGCCTCGGAGCCGCGGACCTCGCCGACAACGATTCGATCCGGACGCATGCGCAACGCGTTTCGAACCAAATCCCGCTGAGCGACCTCTCCCCTGCCCTCAATGTTCGGCGGACGGGTCTCCAGCCGGACGACGTGCGGCTGCTGAAGCTGCAGTTCCGCCGAATCCTCGATGGTGACAATCCGCTCATCGGAAGGTATGGATCCAGACATCACGTTCAATAGTGTGGTCTTGCCGGAACCGGTGCCTCCGGAGATCAGCACGTTCAGTCGGCCGCGGACCACGGCATCCAAAAGCTGCCGGATGGTGGTGGACATTGCGCCGTACTCCACCAGGGTTTCGGCGTCGAGACGGTGAACGGCAAAGCGCCGGATGGACAGGGACGGTCCATCAATCGCCAAAGGCGGGATGATGGCGTTCACCCGCGAACCATCCTTCAGGCGTGCATCGACCATCGGCGATGACTCATCGATACGGCGCCCTACCTGGGAGACGATCCGATCGATGATATTCATCAAATGACCGTCGTCGTGAAACCGCGCTTCGGTTCGCTCCAGCTTGCCACGTCGCTCGACGTAGATGGTATGCGGCCCATTGACCAGAATGTCCGATACCGAGGGGTCGGCGAGGATAGGTTCGAGTGGACCAAGGCCAAGAATCTCATCCTCGATCTGGCGCACGATACGTTGGCGTGCCGCCACGCTGAGTGGAATCGCCTCGGCCTCAATCACCTCTCGGCTTACCTCACGGATTTGACGCCGTGCTTCGGCTTCACCCAGTCCCGAGAGAAGCGACAGATCCAAAACGGTAAAGAGCTTCTCATTGATATGCCGCTTCCACTTCTCTTCCGTACCACGGGGATCGGCGCCCTCGCTAAAACCTTGCGTTTCCCGCATGCCAGCGGCCACTTCCGTGTCGAGCTCCTCTCGCATAATTTACCCCTTACTCCATCCCAGCAACGACAAGCCCAGACGGCCTTTCGGTTTTTCCGCAGACTCGGCACCCAGCAGACGACCCAAGCTCCTGATAGCCTGCCCGAAAGCCGTCTTCGGAGCCGCCTCCAGGATCGGAATCCCGCTATTGACACTCTCGGAGATTCGCTCGTAATCATTGGGGAGCCGAACCACACGGACACCGCCCAGGGCCTTCTCGACATCATTCACCGAAACCGTTCCCCGCTTCTGCCAACGGTTGACGACTGCCACGATCCGTTTCGGATCGAGGCCAGCATATCCCGTCGCCGATTCGACAAAATGTTTGGCCTCCCTCAAGTGAGCCACGTCCTGCTGCAGCACCAAAAAAACCCGATCGGCGGCACCCAGCGCGACTGCGGACGCCAGATCGAGCTGTCGGGGAATGTCAATCACCACGCGGTCGTATCCGCGCTTGAGAAGGTTCAGAATACGTTCCAGGCGCTCCGGGTCCGGCGAATCATCCAATACGCCACGCTCCCTCGGCGACAGCAGCCGCAAGCCACTGTGATGCCGCAGCATATAACCTTCAATGGCCACTTCGTCGATTTCCGGCGCCCTTCGGACCGCCTCTTCCAAACCGTCACCGGCCGAATTCAGGTCCAGTAGCGTCGAAAGCGAACTGGTCTGAAAATCCAAATCCAGCAAAGACACACTCATCCGATCCGCGACCAATGCAAGACCGAGGTTCGCAGCCACCACACTGCTGCCGGCCCCACCCTTCGCTCCGACCACCACGGCAAGCCGCGGTCCCGATTCGACCGCCTTACCATTCAGGTCACCGGCGATTTGGCGAAGCACACCATTGAGGTCGTCCGGCGGCACGGGGAAAGTGAAGTAGTCCCTCGCCCCCCCGCGCATCGCCATGCGCATGGCCCGGGTATTTTCGCTGGGGCCGACAATGACCGTCGGCACCCGGGTTCCGATCGGACGCTCGGCTAACCCCTTCAACTCCTCTTCCCAGTTTTCGGAAAGGACGAACACCAAAACCGGTGGCAGTTCAGGGACGCCGTGGAGGGGATCCACATGCCCATTGGTGATCAGACGCGTCGTGACCCGCCATCCCGAGACCGGTTCGATAATATCCTCGATCGAGGCCAGCTCTTCCTTTTTGCGTCCAGCCAAAAGGACTTGCAATTCGATTGGCATGTAAATCGACTCCTTCCGATCGTGATTCGTTATCCGACAGTGCCAAAACAGGCCCGCATGTTGAGTTCTGGTATATATCCAAGACTCTCAACCGGAACGGTCGTGCTCGACTCGGGTACTGTGAACGCAGAGAAGGGAAAGAATAGTGGATAGGAGTAACCCTGGATTGTTACCCGAACAAACGCCGCATCCGGGTACGTCACAGTGACCGCTCCGGACTCATCCAGGTACTCGACGTTGACGTTGCCGGTATTCATCCCTTGAAGAATGGGGCTTTCCGTTCCTCCATCAGCTGCCTCGAAGATCGCAGCTCTGACCACGCTCGAATGTCCGATGGGACACACGGCTGCCACACGTGCCGCCCGGCGCGTGGCTTCCTCGATCGTGTTCCAGACGAAAAAGCCCCGACCCGCTTCAATGATCCCGAGCAGTAGCGTAAAAAAGAGTAGTCCGACGATCGCAAACTCGACCGTACTTATCCCTCGCTGCCGCATCACAGCGCCCTCATCGTGACCGAAGCCTGTAGTGTCCGCCCCGTCTCCACATCATTTCCAAGACCAAACATCGGCAACATTTCAAAAATCGGTTGATACGCGTAGGCGACAGATACCTGGACGTGGTTCGTATCGACCTGAATGACGTCGACATCGCTGGTCGACAAGCCCTCCAGTATCGAACTTCCTGAAACCGGCTGCCCGTAGACCACAAGGTTTCGGGTCGTGACCGTAACCTCATCGGTGATATTGATCTGGCCGGTCGTGTCAGGCGTTGCATGTTCAGCCAAATACCGGCCACCATCCCGGACGGTCTTGGTCAGTGTGTTGTAGTGGTAGAACATCCGCCCGAACTCCGCCGTTGCCATCAATAAGATGAGCAGCAGAGGCAGCACAACCACGAACTCCACCATTGCGATACCCTGTTGCGATTCGCTACGAGTCATCACTGTCCGGGTCCTTGTAGAGAACGATCTTGTGCAGGGTGCTACCGGAAGTAGGGTCCGTAATCGGATTCGCCGCGGCTGTTCCTCCGGCGTCACACTCCTCGACGAATTCTCCGTAGATCTCCTGTTTCCCATTCTGCCCTGCGGGCCGGGTCAGGAAGAAGCAGCCCACGCCCAGCACCTCGACTTCCCCTCGCCCTTCGGTTGTGGTCGAACAGTCTCCTATGGGTACCGCGAGCATGCGCCGGTTCGGTACCCCTTCCGGTTCGGGATAGTCGTAGTTGCCGTCGGCGTTACGCTGTTCATAATCCTCATGCCAGAAGTAGTTTTCACCCAATCCCGGGTTGTAGTCAGTGTGTGTAACAGTGTCCGGTTTGGCCTCGGTTGAATCCACGGGGCCGTTGTACATTCCGAGCCGAGTGTTGAGCCCCTGAAAGACAGGGCCGACGGTATTGCCGGGTTCCGTTGTTATGGTGCTGCCTTCACTCGTGCACGCTTCGTAGCTTCCGGCCATACCCTGTCGCACGCATGAACCGCCAGTCCCACAGTCAAGGGCAATCAACTGGAAGTTCCCCGGGCCAACTTCAGAACCGCTTTTATCCGCTCCGCTTTTAAGGGTTTCCTCTTTTTCCGTTCCGACGCTGTAACCAAAATTTGTCGCACTTGGATCGCCACACACCATCATCGGTACGATTCCGCAGATCTCCGAATCCGGATCGGTCCCCAAAGGTGGACTCGGCCCGGCCAACGCACTCCCGCCTACCGTCATGCTCTCACCCATTCCCGGGAGGACATGAGCGAACCAGGTGGCGAACTGGACTTTATCGACCCGGACCCTGACATATTTGGGATCGGTCCCCCCGCGACGAACGGGTACGTATCGGACATTTCCACCACAGGGGCGGTGTCACCTTCCAGAAACAGCGCCGGCATATTCCCGTTGTAGGTCGCGAGCACCGCTGCCTGCGCTTGATCGGGGGCGCCGGTGTCGTTAAGGACTTTTGCCCCACTCAGCGCCGCCGCATCCAGTACGTTCTGCAGTTCGCTCTTGCGGGCATACGCCTGCCCCAGATCGACCACCAGGCCGGCCATTCCCAACAGAACCAAAGTGCTGATCGCCATCAGGGGAAGAACGATCCCCCGCTGGGCCGCTCTACTCTCCATCGGCTACATGCCGCTGCTTATCGGCGAGGCTGATGCCTTCCGGCCGGTGCGGTATTCGCCCAACGCGCGTTCGGCACGCTCGCCATCGAGACCGGCGCCGGCACTGTATCCCGGATTATCGGTCTGGACACGAATCATGTGACGGACCGATTCGCCGAAGTCTCTCGTCAACGGATCAGGCCCGGCGCAGCCTGCGAGTAGCAGACTCAAAATGGCGATCCCAACGTTATTGCGGTGCATTAGTCGCTCCTTCATAGGTCGTGACCGAAACGTCCCTCAACGCCACCTTCTGCGGGCTCGACGGGTGATTCCTCGTCCCTGCTCCCCTGAAGCCGGCCCAACAGGTAAAACTCGGCATCACCCGGTTCCACGAAAGAATCGGTGGGCAGGCGAACCATCTCCGGCTCAATCGGATGAGCAAAGCGCGGAGTGACGAAAATGACCAGCTCGGTCTGTCCCTTTACGTACTCCTGGGAGCGGAACAGGGCGCCGAGTACCGGGATATCACCGAGTCCCGGGAACTTGTTGACTCGCTCCCTCAGGTTTTCGTTGATCAAACCCGCAATGCCAATGGTTTGTCCGCTGGCCAACTCGACCGTCGAGGATGCCCGCCGGGTACTGAGAGAGGGCACAAAGAAGCTCGAAGACACCCCCGGAACATTGAGCGTGACGCTGTTCTGGTTAGCCAACTCGCTCACCTCGATATCCACCTCCAGGCTGATCTGACCGGAATCGAGTACTACAGGAAGAAACCCGAGGTTAACCCCGAACTTTTTGTACTCGATGGTGACCTGATCCTCTTGGCCAGGCACCGGGAGCGGAAATTCTCCGCCGGCATGAAAACGAGCCGATTCTCCGGTTGATGTCGTCAGTGTGGGCTCCGCCAACACCTTGGCCAGCCCCTCCTCCTTGGCCGCATCGATCACGATGTTGCTCAACGTGGTGCCGTCGAGAAAGTTCGCTACCAGGGAGTAGTTTTGCGACGACAGAACACGCGGGTCGGCAAGGTCATTGGTCACCAGGGATCCGGGTGCCAGCAGGGTCGAAGAGGGAATTTCCTGGCCGGCTCCCGCGAACGGAAACTGCATCACCTGATTGGCCCCCGTAACGGTCCCGATACTCAGGTTCCCGTCGGTGGTTATAGCCTGGAAGTTCGAGTCCAGGGTTTTCATGAAATTACGCGCAATCTCCGCCACCTTCACTTCGAGGAGAACCTGTTTGGCGCCCCCCACCTGCATGAGATTGAGCACCCTCTTCTGCACATCCTCCTCGTCGTTGCCATCCTGCCGAATCGCGCTGCCTGCGAGCTGCAGCGCAACATCCATCTTCGGGGCACTGGAGACCTCTCCCGTCATCACGATCGCTTCCTTGGAGGCATGAACACCGATGCGCTCGCTCGGTAGCAACTCGTGCAACTTGGCCTTTAGTAATTCGAGATCGTGGGTAACCTGGACGTCGATACTTCCGGCCACTTGGTTCCGGCCGTCCCACAGAATCAGATTGGTGCTACCCAATTTCTTTCCCAGCAGATAGAGCTGACGCGACCGCATCATGCGAATATCCGCAATATCCTTATTGCCCACCGAAATCTTTTTAGGGGCAAAGTCGAGCGTGACCACCCGAGACTTGTTTAAAGGCACTTCGATGTTGTGCAAGGTGCGCGGCACCTCCTGCGCGCTGACCGAAAACGCCAGAAGTCCAAGCAACCCGAACAACCAGCGATTCTCTTTTGTACTTCTGCAATCCATTCGAAGAACTCCCCTTTGGTTCTAATTATTTCCTGTCCATCAACGGTGTCGCGGGGCAAGTGTTCAGCGCGTCGACAACCGAGTGAAGTTGCCGAATCCGGGTGTTCCAGGACCGGCCGATGAACGGGAATTGGCTACATTCGCACACGATGTTTTTTACTCTCCATCCCCTTTATGATCGTTACGTAATTCCAGCTACGGGTCCGGGTTGTGCGTTTCGGCTTTGGCTTCGGTTCAACCTTATCCTTCACCTTGACTGCCTGGTCGAGCGGGTTTCTCAAGGCCATCTGCAAGTTGCCCTCTTCCGTCGCTTCAACCAGGTTCTCCGCCTCCTCGGGAGTCAGTTCAAGCGTGACAGCCCGCACGATCACCGGTTCGTTCTTTTCCGGTGAGGCGGTCTGGTCTACCGCCAGCACTTTTTTATTCCTGAGCAGGATTCTCGAAGAGGCCTCACGGTTTCTGTTTTTGCGGGAAGCGATCACATCGACCCGATTCCCCGGCAAAAGAAAACCCGCCACCCCGATAACATCGTTGACTCGCACGGTTACTGCACGATGTTTGGGCTCGATAACGGCCGCCAGGGAACTGCCTCCCAAATGTTCCACCGCCTTGCCTTCGTGAATCACCTCACCGGGATAGATCGTCTGGGTGGCGACACGCCCGACGACATCCTCACTCTTGGAAAACGAACCGGAGGGCACCGCATCCTCGGGCATCGGAACAAGACGCACATCGGCCTCTTCGATCCGTTTCCCGAACGGTATCTCCAGGGAGGCAACCACCGTGGTCCGTCCACCCGGTCCGTCGCCCTCGGAGAGACGTGACTGGACCCACTGATTGGCCATCAAAGCTGCCCCGAGTCCAAGGCTTAGTGCCACCAGAAGAATGATGAAAGTCCTTCGGTTAATCATCGAGTGGTCCCTCTCGATTCAGCGGTAATGAAGTAATCGTCCCAAGCCGCTTCGACGGCTTCGGCCGACAATGTGGGTTTTCTGCCTTCATAACGGCAGCGATCGACCGCCAGGCCGATAAGATCCCGTGGATGGCAAGCCAGGAGCGGAACGTCCCGCACACGATGGAGGTTCTCTATGGTGTGTCGGACTATCTTGGTCGAAAATTCGAGGCCCTTCGCCTCGCAGACCTGCCGCCAGATTTCGCCGTAGGCCTGTTCACTGAGTTCACCAAACCTGACCTTGTAGCCAATACGGCGCAGGAATGCCTCATCCGCCAGGTCAGCCGGTTGATAATTGGTTGAAAAGAGCAACACCACGTCGAACGGCACCACGAACTGCGCACCGCCCTGGCTGTGCAGAAAATCGCGTCCCTCCTCCATGGGAACGATCCAGCGGTTGAGAATCGCCTCCGGCGGAACGCGCTGACGACCCAGATCATCGATAATCAGAAGCCCGTTGTTCGCACGCATCTGCAGAGGAGCCCTGTACTGACGTGATGCGGGGTCGTACTGCAGTTCCAGCATATCCAGGGTCAGTTCACCACCGGCCGAAACGACAGGCCGCTCACAGAGTCGAAAGCGGGGGTCGTGGCCCGAATCGATGCGCGGCCCGCTTTCGATCTCGCTGACTGGCCGGTGGTATTCGGCATCGAATACACGAACCGTGATTCCGCCCGCCTGCACCGCGTAGGGAACCAGAACCGGATCGTCGAGAACCCGTCCAAGCCGTCGGGAGATGAAACTCTTGCCGGAACCGGGTGAACCGTAGACCAGCATGGCACGGCCCGAATGGAGCGCAGGGCCGAGGCGGTCCAGGATCCGGGGTTCAATCACGACATCGGAAAACTTTTTCCGAAGGCGCTCCGCGGTGATTTGTCCGCGCACACTGGACTGGCGCTTGACGCTCTCCAGGTAGGCCTCGAGAGGAACCGGAGCGGGTCCGGTGTAACCGTCGCGCATCATGGCGTCCAGCGCCACCGCACGCCCGCGCTCGGTCAATCCATAGCGCACACCTCCATCGATACTGCTGCGTACCTCCAGTTGGGCCTCTCGCCGCAGATAATTGATCAAGGGTTCGAGAACAGTGCCGGGGAGCGCCACCTCACCGACAAGCCCCGCCATGTCGGTTGGACCCGCGTTGAGGATCTGCTTCAGCAGCAAAGCGGTTAGCAGTTCTTCATCGAGCCCGGTCTCCTGCAGCGTGCGGGGCCGTTTCGCGAGCGGTTCTTGCGTGCGCTCTTCGCCTTTGGCAAGGGCTCCAGGGGCAAACGACATCACACCACCTGTATCCATAATGCTCCTGCGGTTCCTCCGGCGATGGCCAACGCGTACGGAAAGCGGAGCCGTCCGGATTCCCTGACCACCAAAGCGTCCGCCAATGTCGCGGGTAGGGGCAGATAGCGGTCGACGACGTAGATAGCTAAGGCCAGCACCCCACCGACGATTAGCGTCAACAGCACCGCCGGAATGATCGCCATCCCGAGATAGCCCCCGACCGCCGCCATGAGTTTGACGTCTCCGGCGCCCATCGCCGACATGGCGTAGAACGGCAATAGCGCCGCGAAACCAATAGCTACCCCCCCCAGTCGTTCTGCTATTTCCATCGGAATCCCGCTCCAGAACGCGAACAGCAGCCCGGTTGCCAAAATCGTTGTGCAGAGTCGATTGGAGATACGGTGGCTCTTCAAATCTTCGACTACAGCGAGCCCGAGCAAACCGAAAAAAACAATCGTTTCACCAATGAACATGGGAATCCGCCTCGTTCGGGAAGAGCGGGGGCAGAGCCCCCGCCGATGCTTCAGCCCGTAGTTGTCCCAGCACCAGTAAGTGCCTCACCGATTGCGCCGATAATACGGGCAACCTGGGTACCCACAGTTGTAAACGCACCGATTGCTCCTACGGTGATAAGTCCTCCTGCGACGGCGTACTCGACGATGGTCAGCCCGCTCTCGTCATTGATGAATCCCTTCACTTTCTCGAAGATACCTTTCATGGCTTACTCCTTTTCCCTGTTGGATTTGCTTCAAGTATGGGCCGCATCCGGCGACCTCGGTGATAGGTTAGGATCAGGTTAGAAGATGCATTAGGAGCCTGTTGCGTAACGATGAGATTCTTTTGCGCGCGGCCTTAACGACTGATGTGATCGGTGCGATCCGATTGCCAGGCACGCTGAAACTCCGAAGGGGACGTTCCGAACTGGCGTTTGAAGAGGCGGCCGAAATAGGAGGTATCCCGAAGCCCGATCGCCCAACAGACGTCGGTGACCGAGGCGCTTCGGTTGTGCAGGAGGCGCCGCGCCTTTTCCAGGCGCCGCTCCATCAGATAGGCCTGAAAGGTCGTGCCGAAGGCCTTCTTGAAGCTGCGACTGAACTGGGACGGGTTCATGTCACAGAGCCTGGCCGCCTCCTTCTGACTGATGGGTCGGGACAGCTGGCGTTCGATGAAATCGGCGACCCGCTCCATTGCCACCGGGGGTTTCGATTCGGGGCGAAAGCGGGCCTCCACCGGCACACTGATGGCCGGCAGAATGGGGACCCGCCTCTCGCCTTCCGGCTGCCCTTTTGCGAGTCGAGCGAGTGAATCGACGGTCTGATCGATCTGTATCGGGTCGATGGGCTTGACGAAGTAATCCCATACCCGGGAGCGCAGCGCCCAGATCGCCAGCGCCTCGGAGTGCTCCTCGGTGCACATAATCAACGGGATCTTCGGTATCGTCCGCCGTACGGTTTGCAGCAGAGCCAGGCGCGGAAGATCGGGGAAATCGAACTCAAAGAAAATCCCGCAGGGGGAGTAGTGGTTCACCTCGGCCTCGACATCCGCCGTCCACGCCACGGACCGCAGTTGACAGTGCTCTTCCAACAGCAGCTGGAGCGAGGGGCGTGATGCATACTGACGCAAGTCGACCAGAAGTACTCTCGGCTGCTCCATACGTCCGGCTCCTCATCCGTGAGTTGACACGAAAATGGATGAGCGGTTGCTCTTTAAACGGGCGGCGGCCGCTTCTTGGCGGCAGACGTTCGCCCTGTCGTAGTCGCTAACGAATGACCTCGGAACTGCCACCCCTCACGAGTCCCCCTTCGGAACGTTTCCGAATATCATCGTGTACTGCCCCCGGATTCAACTGTTGTTATGTATAGCTGAAATTATCACCCACTCAAGGGGTCGGCTGTGGCCGTCCTCATCCCCCGGTACCAGAGAAGACGATTCCTCCGCCTGGAAACAGGTCGTTGGGCGCTTTGCCCCAAAGCGGTTTGCCAAATTCCTTCCCGGTGCGCTTTTTCCTTCGGTTCCCGGCCCGGGTGCATGGTATGCTGCTCCGCTCCTTTTCACCGACCTATTCGAGCCCGATATGAAGCGCACCCCGGGGGGTCGCAGCGACAACGACAACGGCGAGGAACGGATCTCCAATGTCTACCTAGAGCGCGAGGGCCGGAACCGAATCGACCAGGTGCTCTCGACGGTCGAGGACGTGCCGTGGAGTGTGTCGCTCGTACAGTTGGCCTGGACGGCGGGTCCGGTTACCTATATCGCCGCACAGGGCGGCTATTTCCTGGGCTACAACGAGTTTCTGCCCTTCGACCGATTGGCTTTCTTCATCGGTTACACGGTCATCGCCGGCGTCATCGGTATCCTGACCAAGGTCTTCTACGACGGCTATGCCAAGCGCAAGAAACGGATCCAGGACGAGGCCCTGACCACGGTCATCGATCGGCTGCCCGAGCTGATCTTTGCGGTTCGTAATCTGGCCCTTGAGCAGCTGCCGCCGGAGCAGCGAAAGCGCGAAGCGGCCTGGCACCTGTTGAAGGAATTCGAATTGGGGCCCGTTTCGCTGGCCACGGCGGTCGAGGACCTCACCGGTGACGACCATCTCGCCGATACGGCACAGCGCGCGGAAATCTATCGCCGTAACGGCATGCACGTCCGCGCCCAGGACCTCCTCGATGAGGAGTGGCCCCTGATCGGGTCGGTTTTGGACGAACTTCACGCCTCCGCACCCGCGATGGCCACGACGCTACGCGAGCGGCTGGAGGGGCACGGACCCACCATCAAAATGGGGGTACCGCGTGATGAACACTTCATCGAGCGTATTCTGGCCGCCATCTCGGAAGACAACCTGGCCCTGATGACGCTCTATGATGTCGACGAAATACTGATCCTGGCGTTCGAGCTGCTGAATGGGCGCGAACTCCCCCTTTTGTCCTTCAATTACCGGGGATCATGGCGACTGGCGCGGGCCACGGACGACCTGGAACTGGCCCGAACCAACTACCGACTGGCCCAGGCCCGGGGTTACAGCCGGCTCAAGGCCCTCATCAGCTATCTCACTGAGCGTGATACCGAACTGGCCGAGGCCGTGGCCGGACAGCGGACGCCCGTCTTGATGGAAAAGGCGCAGCAGACGTTCGATGCCCTTCGGGACGAGATCTACGAACTGCGGGTGGATGTGGCCAACGGGAAGCTCACTCAGCTGCCGACGCTGCTGGAGAAAACGCGAACGCTCTCCACCGGCCTGGAACTGTACCGTGCGATTCGGAATGCCTATCGGGCGCAGGGCCGCCGTCACGCCGCGCTGATCCGTGCCCGCCAGCGCTGGGACCAGCTATCGTCCCGGCGCAGTGACTCGGCCACTGCACTGCGGACCGGCCGCGGTCACTATGGTTTGCGGATCGCCGAGCGGCTCATCAGGCTGGATGACGAAGACAAGCTGAAGGTGGTTGAAGCCCTCAAGAAACCCCTGCGCTCTCTGGACCTGCGCCGCGGTCGCCGCCTGGTCCTCCGGGAAAACGCCTCCTGTCGACCGCTGACGGTGGAGTCCGTCAAGGACCTCGCGGTCGAGGTGGCCCTGATACTGCAGCGGTTTATCCATATCGGTACACCGGAGATCCAGCGGGCGATAAACGGCTCCAACGCCTCACTGTTGGCCAATATCGAGCCGGGAATGAGTGCCGCATCGAAAGCGGCCATCGGTGCCGCCGTTGCCAAAGAGGTCCATACCGATACCGGGCGCGCCGCCGAGCAGCTCGCCTCGGCACTGGTTCGCCATTACCGCATCGAACTGACCGACGAGGCAATCGACTTTCTGAAGGAGTCCTACGGCGCGAATGTCGAAACCCTGAGGGTGCTTGCCGGGGTGACCGAACCGGTCCCCTCCATTCCGGTGAGCCAGCTTCGCACCCGGCCTCCGGCCATTCCCCCTCTGGAAGACAGTTGGGCCCGTCAGGTCAACCGTGCCCGGCGGCTGCTGGAGCGCCACAACCGTCACCTCTGATCGGTCGCCGATCCCTTTCCCTGTCCCTTCGCCCGGCACTGTTATATTTGTTAAAGGTGATTACGGCTTCATCGGGGTCGCCCGCGCCGTTTCAGCACCGCAGAACACAGGGACGAAACATGCGATTGACTCATCTGCTCCGGGCGGGGCTGCTCTCTATCTGCCTGACGCCGGCGGCCCCAATCGAGGCGGCGACGGTTTCCATCTCCTGCGGTGCGGTCGGCATCGAACTGGAGGTCTGCCGCGAAGGGACCGAGGCCTGGTCGGCGAGCACAGGCAACCACGTGCGGGTTATCTCGACACCCAATTCCACAACCGATCGCCTCGCCCTCTACCAGCAACTGCTCGCGGCCGGTTCGGCGGATATCGATGTGTTCCAAATCGACGTTATCTGGCCAGGTATTCTGCACCAGCACTTCATCGACCTGAGTCCACACGTCCCAGCCGAACGCTTGTCCACCCAATTTTCCCCCACTATCGATGCCAACACGGTCGACGGCCGGTTGGTTGCCCTTCCCTGGTTTATCGATGTCGGACTCCTCTACTATCGCAAGGATCTCCTCGAGAAATACGGCTTCGAAATCCCGGAGACCTGGGGTGCGTTGACCCGTACCGCCGCCGCCATCCAGAACGCCGAGCGCAGCGCCGGCAACCGCGATCTCTGGGGCTTCGTCTGGCAGGGCCGTGCCTACGAGGGACTCACCTGCGACGCCCTGGAGTGGGTCTACAGCTCAGGGGGCGGCACGATCGTCAACGATCGGGGAAAGGTTACTATCGACAACCCGTCGGCCATCCGCGCCATCGAACGGGCCGCGGGCTGGATCGATACCATCACGCCACTGGGGGTCCTCAATTACGAAGAGGAGCAGTCGCGGGGCGTTTTCCAATCCGGACGGGCGGTTTTCATGCGCAACTGGCCATACGCCTGGCCCCTGGTTAATGGCACCGACAGCCCGGTACACGGCAAGGTGGGCATTGCCGCCCTGCCCCGCGGCACGGATGGTCTTCAGACCGGCACACTTGGCGGTTGGCAATTGGCCGTCTCGCGCTACTCCGATGTACGTGAGGAGGCCATCGATCTGGTTCGCTATCTCACCAGCCGCGAGGAGCAGAAACGCCGCGCCATCAAGGCCGGCTACAATCCCACCTGGCCGGCGCTCTACGACGACCCGCAAATCCAGGCCGCCAACCCCATTGCCCCGACACTGCATGATGTCCTCAGCCGGGCGGTGGCCCGCCCGTCGGCCGTCACCGGCCGACGCTACAACCAGGTCTCCAACGCCTTCTGGAGCGCCGTTCACGCTACGCTGGCCGGCAAGGGCGATGCTGCCGGTAACCTCGCCCGTCTCGAACGCCGGCTGGAACGCATCGGGCGCCGCGGGCGTTGGTGACCATGGGGCCGCTGACCCGAAAGCGCGCCCGTACGGCCTGGCTCTTTCTGCTGCCTTCACTCTCGGTTTTACTGCTGGCGGCGGGCTGGCCGCTGCTGCGCACCATCGGTTTCAGTTTCACCGACGCCTATCTCGGTGATCTGGAGGCATACCGATTTATCGGGTTGGAGAACTTCAGGTTACTGTTGGAGGACCCGTTCTGGTGGCAGTCGGTACAGAATACGCTGGTCTTTACCGCGGCATCCGTCACCCTGGAACTGATACTCGGGCTCGGCATCGCCCTGATTCTCAATACCACCCTTCCCGGTCGCGGTCTGATGCGGGCCGCCGTGCTCATACCCTGGGCCATTCCCACCATCGTATCGGCACGTATGTGGCAATGGATGTACAACGACCTTTACGGGATATTCAATCAACTGCTGATGGGCATCGGTATCATCGCAGAGCCGATAGCCTGGACCGCCGATCCGGACCTCGCCATCTGGGCCGTGGTGGCCGTGGATGTCTGGAAGACAACACCTTTCGTGGCTCTGCTTGCCCTGGCCGCCCTGCAGCTGGTTCCCGAAGAGCTCTATGAGGCCGCGAGGGTCGATGGCGTTCATCCGATCCGTATCTTTTTCCGGATCACTTTGCCGCTGATCACGCCGGCGCTGCTCGTTGCGGTGGTGTTTCGCATGCTCGACGCCCTGCGTATTTTTGATCTGATCTACGTGCTGACTTCGGGCAGTGAATCCACCATGTCCATGTCGGTCTACGCCCGCCAGCAACTGGTGGACTTCCAGGACGTGGGCTACGGCTCTGCCGCCTCGACCCTGCTTTTCGCCTTGGTGGCGCTCACCGCCTTGGTCCTGACGCTCGGGAGAACCCACCTGACCCGGGAGGTGCAGTCGTGAGGCTGAGTCGTGCCCGCCTTCTCAAGCGCGCCCTGTTCTACGTAACGGTAAGCCTTATCCTTCTATACACGCTCTTCCCTTTCTACTGGGCGGTGGTCTCTTCCTTGAAAAGCGGTAGTGCCCTCTTCGAGGCGAACCTGCTGCCGGCCGATCCGGCCTGGCGCAATTACACGGCCATCTTCCGGGAGCAACCCTTCGGGCGCAATATTCTCAACTCCGTTTTGGTATCGACGGCAACGGTAGCCCTCTCCCTGCTGCTGGCCGTCACGGCGGCCTATGCCTTCGGCCGACTATCGTTTCGCGGCCGCCTGCCGTTGCTGATGACATTTCTCGGCGTGTCGATGTTTCCCCAGGTTGCAGTGCTCTCCGGCATGTTCGAGCTGATCCGGGCACTGGGCCTCTACAACAATCTGCTCGGTCTGGTGCTCTCCTACATGGTTATCACCCTGCCCTTTACGGTTTGGGTACTGACCACGTTCATGCGGGAGCTACCCAGAGAACTTGAAGAGGCCGCCCTGGTCGATGGCGCCACTCCCTGGCAGGTGGTCACCCGTATTTTCCTCCCGCTAATGGGTCCGGCACTGGTCAGTACGGGACTGCTCGCCTTTATCGCCGCCTGGAATGAATTTCTTTTTGCACTGACATTCACACTGACGAGCGATATGCGCACGGTTCCGGTCGCCATCGCCCTCATCAGCGGCGCGAGTGCCTACGAGTTGCCGTGGGGCCACATCATGGCGGCCAGCGTGACCGTCACGGTTCCTCTTGTTTTACTGGTGCTGGGTTTCCAGCGGAAGATCGTGGCGGGGCTGACGGCGGGAGCGATAAAGGGATGACGGGTTCCATGACAATTGGCAGATCGGCTGAACCGCGATGGCATCGGTAGAACTCAAAAACGTGACAAAACGCTTTGGCCGGATCGAGGTGATTCGACATATCGACCTCGGTATCGCGGATGGACGGCTGACGGTATTTGTCGGGCCCTCCGGCTGCGGCAAATCGACCCTTTTACGATTGATTGCCGGCTTGGAGGATGTCACCTCGGGTGAGGTCCTCATCGGCGGTGAAAACGTGACGGACAGGCCTCCGGCCGAACGCGGTATAGCCATGGTGTTCCAGTCCTACGCGCTCTATCCCCACATGAACGTGTTCGACAATATGGCCTTTGGCCTCAAGCTCGCCAAAGGGCGACGTGAAGCGATCGAAGGCAGGGTCCGGCGGGCGGCACGGACCCTGCAAATCGAACCGCTGCTCGGCCACAAACCCCGCGAGCTTTCGGGGGGTCAGCGCCAGCGGGTCGCTATCGGGCGCGCGATCGTCCGTGAACCGGCGGTCTTTCTGTTCGACGAACCCCTGTCGAATCTGGATGCCGCGCTGCGGGTACAGATGCGTCTGGAACTGGCTTCGCTTCAGCGTGAACTCGATGCGACGATGGTTTACGTCACGCACGATCAGACCGAGGCGATGACCTTGGGACACACCATTGTGGTGCTGAATGAGGGACGCGTGGAACAGGTGGGTACGCCGCTTGAGGTTTACCGAAACCCCGTCAACCGTTTTGTGGCCGGTTTCATCGGTTCGCCCGAAATGAATTTCATGCCCATCGAAGTCGAATCCGGACCCGCCGAACCGTCGGCCCGCCTTCTCCACGGCAGCGCCTTACCCCTTCCGAAGTCCGCCACCACCCGGGCCATCACTCTGGGCATACGCCCGGAACACATCATTCTGGGAGAGGGGCCACTGAACGGCACGTTGACGCTTACCGAACGGCTCGGCAGCGAGACGTACCTCCACGTGAAAATGCCGGATGGCACTTTCATCACCGCGCGAGCCCCGGGCGACTCGACGGCAACGCCCGGAGACACCATTTCGATGGCGTTTCCGGCGGAACGCCTTCATCTTTTCGATGCCGCAGGCAGGGCACTTCGATAGTTGCAGTACCCTCGGGCGCCGATCAGATTACGTGGAGCGAGGAGCAAATCATTGAATTGGGGACGCCGTGAAGATGCGCTATTCGGGACCGTTGGCAGCAGGGATGCCGCCAGCGAACCGACAAGGATGTATTCATTGCGTGTCCCGGATGACTATTTAGTGGTCATGCACCATTCCGACCACAATCTCCGGGCTCCCTTCCCGAACCCAGGCGTGGGGCATGGCAGGAGTCAAATGCCCGATGCCCAGGTCACCCTCCGAGTCCAGAGCGATCACCCCGACATCCTCCCCCACACTCTTTCGCATCGCCTTCAGGACCCGTTCGACCGCCTTGTGGGCGGCATGCCCGTTCCAGACATCGTCACAAATGGTCTTCGCAGTCAGAAAGCGCATCATTAACTCACCGCGGCCTGTCGCCGAGGCCGCAGCATGGGGGGCCGCGTAGTTGCCGGCGCCCGGCAACGCCGAATCACCGATGCGCCCGGGAAGCTTCAGCGTCATCCCACCGGTTGAGGTGGCCGCCGCCAACTCGCCCGTACAATCCAGCGCCACCGCCCCAACCGTGCCCACGCCTTCTTCGCGGGGCCATTCCAAAAGCATTGCATGGAGTGCCGCCAAGCGGTCCTCGCCATGCTTGCCTTCCAACTCGCGACGCTTTTGCAACCACCTCTCGCGACGCGCCTCGGTGACGGGATCATAATCAGCGAAGCCCACCGCCCGCGAAAACCGCAGCGCTCCACTTCCCGCGAGCAAGACATGATCGGTCATCTCCATGACCTGTCGCGCCACCAAAATCGGGTTGCGGACCCGTCTCAGGGCCGCCACGTTGCCCGTGCGCAGACCATTTCCGTTCATGACCCCGGCATCCATTTCGACATCGCCGTCGAGATTAAGGACCGAACCGGTGCCGGCATTAAAAAGCGGGTCGTCCTCAAGAACCCTGACCGCTTCGGTTGCGGCATCGAGAGCGGTGCCGTCCTGCTCAAGGATATGGCGGGATGCTTCAACCGCCCTCTCTACACCGGACAGCGTGGATTGCTCAGGTACGTGGCTCCAGTTGCCCGCTCCGCCGTGAACCGCGACTGCATACATGGCATGATCCTCATCCGCCGCTCCACTGGCGCACAACAATCCTCATGGCGTGCTTTTCTCTTCAACCTGTCCCTACGGCCTCAACCGCCGCTCCTGCTGCTGCTCCCTTCGAACAAGTCGTGCCAGATCCCCAACCTGTTCAGCCAAGACCTCAAGGATATCGTCAACTGCAAGGAGACCAACCAGGACCCGCCGCCGGTCAACCACGGGGGCTCGTCTCACCCCATGGTCAGCCATCCGCTTAGACGCTTCCAGCAGCTCTTCATCCTCCTGCAGGAGGAGAGGATCACGGCTCATGATGTCGCCCACGGTTACCCGTTCCGGTTCGATGTCCGCCGCATCCAGCTCGATGATCACGTCCCGATCCGTGACAATACCGATGGGCCGGCGACCATCCGGATCGTCCGTGACGACGATGAGATCGCCCACGTGGTACTCCCTCATTAGCCGAGCCGCCTCGCGCGGGCTTTCATCGGCCTTGATTACAATCACTTCCCGGTTACACAGCGCACCGACGGACATGATCGTTTTCCTCCCCGATTACGGACTCTCTTATTGAAGACCTTAGACTGTCACGCCGGCTTTTCCGGTCTGGAAACGACCCGCCCAAACGCTAGTCTTGTCGTAACAAGGAACTGTCCTACCCCAGCACAGGAGGTGTGCCATGCAGCTTCACGACTTTCTCGGACAGGTTCAGCACCGGGCGCAGCTACGTGACTTTGACACCGCTCTGCGTGCCAGCCGCGCCACGCTGGAGACACTGGCGGAACGGCTGGACGGAAACGAGCCCAGCCAGCTCGGCGCACAGCTCCCTCACGAACTCGCGGAATTCCTGCATCGGGAAACCGCCGGCACCGGCGAGCGCTTTGACTCCAACGAGTTCCTCAAACGTGTCAGTGAACGCGAAGGTGTGGATTTGCCCGTGGCTGTTTACCACACACGTGCCGTCATTGAGGTTTTGCGAGAGGCCGTATCGGCCGGTGAGATCAACGATGTTTTGGCGCAACTTCCTGAGGACTACAAACGAATATTCGAGGCCGGCACCAGCGGCAGCATGCCGAAACACTGACGCGACAGGCGCCGGGCAACCGGCGCCGGCTCGAAGACTCCCGCGCTTCTCCTGGCGGGCGAGCACAACCATATGGTTCTGGATGCGAACCGACAAGCGGCTTCCCGGATAAAGTCTCAACATCGACTGTCCGTAATTCGCAACGGAACCCACCGGCTTGACCACTCCCCCTCATCGGACGATGTGGCGCGGTTGACCTCGTCCTGGTACCACGAGCATTTGCGAGGGAGGAAACGGTGACGGGGCAGTATAAGCCGACCGTTTTCGTGCTTTTTGCGGCCTACAGGGACTTGGCAAAGACCCGATTAGTCCCGGCGCTTTACCGTCTGTTCACCGCCAGCCAATTGCCACCGCATTTCCTTAGTGGTCAACCGGCAGGTACATCTCGAACCAGTCCCCGACCGCAATGGCGAGCGCCTCGATATCGCTCGGATTATTGCCCGACAGCCCGGTAGCTCCCGAGATGATTTCAACCCGATATTCTCCCCGAAGCCAGGCCGCGGCCTCACGATTGAGGTCGACCAAAGGCGAATCCTCCCCTCCCACCAGCAAAAGCGTTGGTATGGCGGTGGAACGGAGCGCATCGCCTGCCAAATCCGGGCGACCGCCCCGACTCACCACCGCCGCCACATCGTCCTTGCGCTCCACCGCCGCCGAGAGTGCGGCAGCAGCAGCAGTGGCAGCGGCAAGAATACCAATGCGGGCTCCGGGCAGCTCGCGCTTGATCCAATCAACCACATCCACTAATCGCGCGCTGAGCAAGCCGATGTCGTATCTCATATCCGCGACTTCGGCATCCTCGTCGTGTTCGCGGGAGGTTAACAGGTCGATAAGCAGGCAGGCGTACCCCGCCTTGGCAAAGGCTTCGACCAGAAACTGATTGGCCGGACTATGGAGACCTTGGCGGCTGACACTGGCGAGGAGCACGACACTCTTTGCGCCAGGCGGCATCCTCCAAAGACCGGACAACAGTGCCCCGTCCGAAACCCTGACGGCTGTGTCACTCCAGGTCAGTTTCGTGTCATCTTCCATGATGCTCTCCATAACGTGCCACTACCCCCAAGTGTAGAGACCAAACGGGGCTTGCTCCGATAGTCGACGCACCGAAAGGCCCCGGCTAACCTCAACCTGAACTCCCACGACAAAACAGCCATGAACCGTTCTGAGGGTAAACGGCTATCTCCGGCATTGATCTATGGGGCGATTGCTGTTGGTTTTCTGGCGATCGTCACCGTTTTTTTCGGCAAGGTCCTGCTGCTGGCCTTCACCGGTATCCTTCTCGCCATTTTTCTGGATGGGTCGAGTGCTTATCTGGTGCGCTGGTTTCATCTGCCCAGGTCAGTCGCATTCGGCATCGTAGTGGTGATTTTCCTGGCTCTCCTCGTCGCCGCAGGGCTTCGCTTCGGCCCTCTTTTCGTCGACGGAATCAATCAACTGGCCGATACCGTAGGACGCTATTCCGATGATTTCATAGCCATGCTCAGGGAGCGTGAATGGGGAAAGGCCCTGCTGAGTACGAGAGCAAGCGGCGACTCCATAGTGACATCGGCTTTCAGTACGGTCGCGGGCTTTTTCGGTACCGCGCTCTGGGCGGTTTCCGCGGGCCTGATCGTTCTGTTTACAGGCATCTATCTGGCTGCCGAGCCACGCGCCTACCTCGGCGCGCTCAAATGGCTCTTTCCGGAGCGCCGACACCAGGAGTTGCGACATGTTCTCCGCGCGCTGGGTGCCACACTGCACTGGTGGCTCATCGGAAGGATATCCTCTATGGCCGTGGTGGGAATACTCACCTGGTTCGGGCTTTTGCTACTGGGAATACCCCTGGCGTTGACACTTGCGCTGCTGGCCGCGCTCCTGTCCTTCATCCCCAATATCGGTCCCGTGCTGTCGGCGGTCCCGGCGGTACTGGTGGGTCTGGATCAATCACCAACCACGGCCTTGTACGTCATCATCCTGTATATCGCCGTGCAAACGATTGAGAGTTACTTCATTACGCCTCTGATTCAACGCCGGGCGGTAAGGCTGCCACCCGCCCTGGTCATTACGGCTCAGGTGCTGATGGCGTTCGCCTACGGCACACTGGGCCTGGTGGTTGCCACACCCCTGACGGTAGTTGTCGTAGTACTTAGCCAAACCATTTACATTCCGCGCAAGGACGCGCCCGCAAAGCAGGAGCGAACGTTTCACAAGCCTGCGTGATGACCGCTGCGGTGGTTGCCGCCAGGGAGATGAGCGGGGCGTAAGCCGTACCGGAGGGCGACCAAACAGTCACCCTCCTCGTTTCCAATTCTTTGCGCTCAGGCCGCCGTGCGTTCGGTATCGATCCGCCGCCGGGCATACCCCTTGTAGGCCCAGGCCGCCACAATACCGAAAACAGTATGGGGGTGATGGTGATCCAGTTGCGTGCAGCTTCGAACCACGGGAAAGCCGCCGTAAAACCGTAGAAGTTTATCCAATAAACCACTAATCCGAAGGCTGCACCGACAATGATAGCCGGCCAAATGTTTAGCCGAAATATCAGCAAAGCGAGAATCCACGCAAGGATCACACCCAGAACGAAGTGCACGACAAGCGCCGCCAGGGTCACCCCCAGGTTGAAGGTCGCGGGCGGGGGCAGCACGTCACGACCGAGGATAATAGCCCCGATCATGCGTATTGGTGCCCACGGGCTATCACCTGCGAATAGCGGCACCATTATCATCTCCAGAACAACGAAGACGAGGGCCGCAGTCAAGCCGGCGTAGGTTGCCGATACCCAATGAGGTGACCGCCCGGTTTCGGTCCGGGACAGCAAACGGGCATTCGCCATAGCACACCTCCTGTTTAGGCCGAAACGACATCTCTACGGCGAAAGAAAGGTCACTTACCGACAATTGTCCATGCTTCGAACCGCTATAATGGATGCAAACGCCAAGGCATTAGAGGAGCGATATGGCAGGCAGCGACTCGGTCGGGGATCGAGGGCGTCCGGAACACCCGCAGCTTCGCCAATTGGCTCTGCTCAGCCGTTGGCTGGACGACATCATCCGGCTTCCGGGCGGTTACCGTATCGGCCTTGATGGCATTATCGGACTGATCCCGGGCGCAGGCGATGCGGTGGGCGCTGTCGCCTCATCCGTACTGATTGGCCAGGCAGCCCAGCTGGGAGTTCCTAGCGGCGTTCTGCTGAAAATGCTTGGCAATGTGTTGCTTGACGCGTTTATTGGAGCGATACCCATTCTGGGGGACATTTTCGATTTTGCCTGGAAGGCGAATCTAAAAAACTTCCGGCTCCTGGAACGGAACATCGGCCAGTCCAGTGTCGGCGAAAGAGGCCGCAAGCGCCTGGCGTATGTCATCATGGCGCTGGTGGCGCTTGCCCTGCTTGCCGTGGTCGGACTGGTTTACCTGCTCCTCCTGATGCTCGCCGATATCTTTTGATCCCGGTCGCCGCCGGGAACCCGCCCCTGCCTCGACTCGGAAATCAAAGACGGAGCATCGTCACCCCCACCGATGTATAGGGGTAGCCGTGAAAGCGCTGCATGATCGGCCTGGTCCGATCCCAGTCCACCCGCAAGTCGAGTTTCCCTTCGAGCTGCCAGCCGGGTGCGTCGAGGATGTGGTGTTTGAGGCGTTCGGCATCGAAGAAACTCCAATCCACCGGAAAGGGCCCCCCCTCTCCGACATACTGAATACGGGCGCTCGCGTCCTCGTAGAAATCGGTGGTCAGCAGCAGACGTCCTTGCGGTTTCAGGACGCGGTGCATTTCGGCTAAAGCGGTGGCCATCGCCTCGAAGCCGAGGTGTTCGATCACCGAAATGCAGAAAATCGCATCAAACGAGCCGTTCGCAAATGGAAGGCTGACCAGATTACCGCTGACATAACCCACACTCACATCGTGAGCCCGATCGAGACCGGCAGGGGGCGCCAAGTCGAGAGCCGAAACCCGGTAGCCCTGTTTGGCCAGATAGACCGGGAAAATCGAGGCGCCGCAGCCGGCATCCAGGACGCTCGCATTCGGCCCCAGACGCGCACGTTCCAGGGCCCAGGGATACTCCCAGCGTTTACTCGGGTGAAGGTAGGAGACGGGATCGCTGTCGGTCAGCTCGTCCAGGCGCTTGAGTACTTGGCGAAATGCAGGGGTTTCGAGTTCGTCCAAGTCGAGGACACGGTTGGGCGCACGCATGGTTCCTCCGCCGTTTCGTCTGCGACAATTCGGGGATGCGTCGCTGGCTCTCAGGCACCCCCGCGTGACTCAGTCGTATGGGGAACGGGTAACTCTCATTAAAGTGTCGCACACCATCTCCACACGCACCTCATCGATGCAGCTTCGCCGGCCGGTCAGACAGCGGGCCTCGACGACGCAACGCGGTGGCCCGAATGCTCTTTCGAGACGGTGGGGACAAGCCACATCGCCCCCCAAACCCTCGGTTTCCGGTGGACGATAAATAGCGGGACTGGTGGGGCCGAATACGGCGACGGTCGGTGTCCCAACCGCCGCCGAGAGGTGCATAAGCCCGGTATCGTTGCAAAGAAATGCGCGGCACTGCTCGATAATTGCGCCGGTGCGTCGCAGGTCGGTCGGTGGCACGACCCGGGTTTTCCGGGGAGAACCGATACTTCGCTCGACACTCCGTCCCAAATCTTCCTGGTCACCCGACAGGATCAATACCCGGGAATCACTGTACTGATCGAGTATCCTGCGGGCCGCGGCGGCGACGCTTTCTACCGGCCAGCGCTTCAAGGGCGAGGATGCCACGGGGGAGACGGCGAAAGGCCTCAGGTCCCCCATGCCATACTTCTGGAGAAGCGCCCGTGCGTAGTTCCGCTCTTCTTTTCCGATCGGTAACTCCGGTTGGCGGTCGCCCGGGACATCGACGCCCCAGCCGATGCGTACCGCCTCGCGAATCGCTCCCAGGCCCGACACCCCGTTTTCCAGAACGCTGTCTTCCAGGCCGTTGCCGGTGTCGAGTAGTGCGGCCGGTGTCGTATCCCACACCGCCATTCCGAACGCCATGGTGGCATGGGAGGGATCGATTATCAGGTCGAAGTGGCGTTCGTGAAGCCAGCTCCTGATTGCCGACCGTATTGCGTCGTTGCCGTAGTCTCCCCAGTGCGTCAGACCAAAGTCATGGACATTGACCAGTTGGTCGACGCGCGCGTCGCCCTCGAGCAAATCGATCGCCGGTCGCGAACCCACCGCGGTGATATGCGCTTCGGTAAGCTGCCGTCTCAGCTCGGAAATCGCCGGTAGTTGCATGACCAGATCGCCTATCCCGTATCGGAGACAGATCAGGACCTTGCGCGCCTTGGTAAGAGACATCTCAAGCGTAGGGATCGAACGGGGCGCCCGGGCGTCCTGTTGCCGCCAGAAACTCTTCGGCATTCCAGGATGTCACCGGAGAAGAGCCGTTTGGCTCCGGTTCACAAAGATAGGTTTCGGTACCGGGGTAATCGGTCACCCGCATTCCCGTCGAGCGCAGCATAGCCTCTATCGCTGCGTGATTGGGGGCCCACCAATTGGTCCTGTCGCCGGCAAGCTTGTTTTCGATAAACGACATTTTGGGCCAACCCGGCTCGTTCATCGCTGAGCGGTCGTCAATGTCGCGATCTTCGCCCGGGTCCAAAACCTCCCGTCCCGGAAGGCTCAATGTCTGGAAGACAAACAGGCGGCGCGCCTTGCGGGCGGCAATATCCAGCCCCAGAAGCGGATAGCGAAGGTGATAGAAAACCCCCAGAAAGAGAACGATATCAAACTGCTCATCCAGCTCCGTAAGCTGATAGACCTGGCGCTGCTGAAAGCGAACGCGGTCAGACAGTCCGAATGTATCGACCGCCCAACGGGCCTGCTTCAGATAATGGGGATTCATGTCGATACCGGTCACTTCCGCACCACGCCGGGCCAACTCGATGCTGTAGAAGCCCGCGTTGCAGCCGATATCAAGTGCGCTCCACCCTTCCAGGTCTTCAGGCAAAACCGCCCCGAGCTCTTGCCACTTGTAGGCCGGGAAGTCACCCAGAAAATGATCGGGCGCCGTCTGCTCCCCGGTCGGCAAATGCAGGTTATGAAACCAGGGCCGAAGCTCCTCTATCCGCCTGCCGAGCCCTCTATATCCGGTTTGATCCACGCTTCACCTCCCTGTAGCGCACCGGCGCCTTGGCTTATAGGGTTAAGGCAGCGCCAGTCTCTTCAGAACGCGGGTAGACTGCCGGTGTTGTTAATGCATAGGACCCGTGCCCCCCGATCGTCAACCGCTATCGCACTGACCGATGTCACGTCGATATCCGTGCGCAATGAGAGGTCCAGGGGGATACCGGCGTAGAATGCGATTCCGTAACGGATCGGATCGCCGTGGGAGACCAGCGCGATGACTCCTTCCGGACTCTCCTTGCGGAGCCTTTCGGTAGCGGTGACCACACGGGCCTGTATCTCGAGCGCCATCTCACCATCGGGAATACGCACGCCGCTGCGAAATTCGTGGTAACGGCGCCAGAGGGGGTCCTCTTTCATCTGCGAAAAACCGCGTCCGGTCCACTCTCCGAAATCCACCTCCAGGAGCGCCTCATCAACCTCCAACTCGAGACCATGGGCTTCGGCGATAACGAGTGCCGTTTGCCGGGTACGCTCCATGGGGCTACAGACAACCCGGTCCAGGCGTCGGACGCTCAAGCGTTCGGCCAGTGACCGAGCCTGCCTGACTCCCCTCCCGGTAAGATGCAGTCCCGGATTACGTCCGGCCAGCGTTTTCCCCACGGCATCCGTTTCGCCGTGACGGATAAAGAGAAAAAGGCTCATGATGCCGAGACATGCCGAACGCGCGTTCTCGGCCCGACCATATAGCGCTCGACCACCTCCGAAGCAAACTGGGCGAACTCGGCCAGGTCGACCGGCGGACTCGTATGGCAGGCGCGGCGCCCCCGGGACGGCGGTGTAAAACAGAGCGTGAGGGTGACGTCGAAGTCGGCAATCGCCCGCATCTGCCGGTCAAACCACTCCAGGGCACCGGGCCGGTGCCAGTCGGCCCAGCTGATGCCGGTGCGCAGGCGCTTCACGCCCATCTGCTTTAACCAGGCCACCGCTTCATCGAGTCGGTGATCCTGGAAGTGAAACCACTGACAGATCCCCATTTCCGGATCGAAGTGCTCCAGCGCCGGTTTCGGCGTGCCGTCGTGGCGCAGCAGCCCCATATAGAAGTGACGGTAATAGGCGCTGCCTTCACTCTCACGGTGTCGGGTGGTCGCCTCCCAGGTAGGTGGCAAGTCGTAAAGGCTATACCAGAAAACCCGCTCGACTCGATTGAGCAGGAGCTCGGTCGTGCGCTTCAGGCCAAACACCTGTACCTCGTCGGCACCAAAGGTCGAGACCCCCACTTCGGTTACCCACACAGGCAGATCGGTGACAGCCTCGATCTCGGCCACCTTGTCAGGCCAGTGATCGAGCTGCCAGTGATTCCAGTCCAGGGGAAAGCCGTGTACCGCCACTGCATCCAGATCGTCGAGAACGCCGTGCCCGGTAAGCAGACGAATGAAGTCCGCGTCAATGGGAGAAATCCCCCCGAGAACAAGCCGGGTGTCCGGCGTCATCGAACGAACCGTGGCCGCAGCCAGCTGGGTCATCTCGGCATAGCCCCGCCACTCCGGGTCCATTTCAAAGTCCCAGTGGGAGAGATTGTTCGGCTCGTTCCAGAATTTGATGGCCTCGATCATGATGCACTTCCGGGAATCGTGTGACTGGAATCGACGGGCCTCTCGTCGCTTTCCAGGCGACGGGCCCAGCCGTCAATGAAGGCTTCGGTCAGCCGATAGGCCTCATCATCGGTGTACTGGCGCGGCGGATGCTTACAAAAGTAGGCGGCAGGCGCGTGCAGAGGCCCGGCCTGGCCCCGGTCCAGTGCCAGACGGCAACAACGAATGGCGTCGATAGCTACGCCCGCCGAGTTGGGAGAGTCCTCGACCGAAAGCCGCAACTCCAGGTTCATCGGTACTTCGCCGAAAAGCGTCCCCTCAATGCGTATGAAGCAAACCTTGTTGTCCTCCTGCCAGGGCACGTAGTCGCTCGGACCAACGTGGATGTGGTCATCCTCAATCCGATGGGCCGCCACTGACTGCACCGCTTCCGTTTTTGAAACCTTTTTCGAAGACAAGCGCGTTCGGTCGAGCATGTTGAGAAAGTCAGTGTTGCCACCGGTGTTGAGCTGATAGGTGCGATCGATGCGTACCCCGCGACGACGAAAGAGATCAGTCAGCATCCGGTGCACGATAGTGGCGCCGAGCTGGGATTTGATATCGTCGCCGATGACAGGCAGCCCTCGCTTCGGCGAAGCGCCTGGCCCATACGGGATCGCTTGCGATGAAGACGGGGATGTTGTTGATGAAACCAATACCAGCCTCCAGAGCACATTCGGCATAGAATCGCGTCGCCATTTCCGAGCCCACGGGCAGATAATTGAGGAGCATCTCGGCGCCGCTCTCGCGTAAACGTCGAACGACATCTCCCCGGGAGGGCTCCGGAAGGTCGGCCGGCACACAGCGACGTCGCTTGGGATGCTCGGCCATATGCGCTGCAAACCCATCGAGTATCGGCCCCATTTCGACGCTGACTCCGGTTTCCGGAAGATCATCTTGAAACCGGGTCGTGCAGTTGGGCTCGGCAAAAATCGCTTCCGAGAGGTCGCGCCCTATCTTGCGTGTATCCACGTCAAAAGCGGCGACGACCTCGATATCCTCCGGGCGGTATCCGCCCAAGTCGAGATGCATCAGACCAACCGGCGCGAGTTCACCTCTTTCACGATAAAATTCAATTCCCTGAACAAGCGAACTGGCACAATTTCCGACGCCGGCTATGGCAATCCGTATCTTCCCGCCCATTCCCTGTTATCTCCTGGCGACACCGGCACGGTTCCGCGGCGCCCCGGCCGATTCGATCTTTGATTTTGGTAACCGTTCAGCGGACGTGCCGGGAATACCGCTGCTGATGAATCTACCGGGTTCCCGTCCACAAACGGGTGCCGTCACAAGAGCGTTCCGGGTGCGGTCGACTTCGGTCGCAAGATGTTTTGGACATCGCTGTTTATTTCCCGTTGTTTTGCGGCCCAAAGATGCCGTTTCGGCGCGCGCTGGCAGTAGGTGCCCGTTTGTGGACGGAACCGACCTAAGTAGAGCCACTACTGTTCGAAAAGCTAGAACACCACCCCGGGATTGCAAATCACCCTCAAGTTCACAGGCTTATACCGGTACCCTTTCTGTGGGGCACGACTGTGATTTTGGATATCACCTCTAGACTGGAGAGTGCGATTTGACTCCGGTGCATACTATGGAAAATGCAAGGATTCTGATTGAATACGCAGGGCTCGCGCTTGAGTTGACGGGCATGGCCGTCATCGTGTCAGGGGCACTTTACGCAACGCTGATGGCCGGAAAGGTTTGGTCCGAATCGACCGACCGCACTGTTGTCTATTCACAATTCCGGATCCAGTTGGGCCGAGGCATCCTGCTCGGCCTCGAATTCCTGGTGGCCGGCGATATCATCAACACAGTGGCAGTCGAACCCTCCTATCGCAGCGTCGGTGTCCTTGCCATTATTGTATTGATTCGAACCTTCCTGAGCTTCACGCTGGAAGTTGAAATGACCGGCCGCTGGCCGTGGCAAGGAAAACCCGAGGGACGGTAACCGTCAGAAACGCCCTTCCCGGAAATCGCTAACGGCCTGTCGCAGCTCATCCTCCGTGTTCATGACGAAAGGACCGTACCGCGCAACCGGCTCGTCCAACGGGCGTCCCGCGACCATAAGAAAACGACTCTCCGTCTCGGCCTCCACCTCGAGCGGCTCCTCCGTATTCAGCACCGCCATCTCATAGGCGGCCACGGGACTGCGCCCCACGGAGATGGCACCTTCGAGAAGGTAGACAAAGGCATTGTATTCCGGTGGAAGCCGCTCACTGAAAGCCGACCCGCCGGGGAGCGTCACGTCCAGATAGATCACCGGCGTGACCATTTCACTCACCGGCCCCTTCGTGCCCCGACGCGTTTCACCGGCGATCACACGAAGGATCACCCCGCCCTTGCGCTCTTCGATGGGAATCGAATCGGGGCCGAACTCCTGATATCGCGGCGCATCCATCTTGTGGCCGGCGGGAAGATTGACCCAGAGCTGCAACCCGGCGAGCCGGCCCTCCTCCTGCTCCGGCATTTCAGAGTGGACCACCCCTCGTCCGGCCGTCATCCACTGTACGCCGCCCGATTCCAGTAAACCGGCGTGCCCGGCATTGTCCCGGTGGCGCATACGACCGGCCAGCAGGTAAGTGACGGTTTCGAAACCGCGATGAGGATGCGAAGGGAAGCCGGCGATGTAGTCGTTCGGGTCGTCGGAGCGGAACTCATCCAGAAGAAGAAAAGGATCCAGCATCGAAAGCCGCGGGCTGCCGATCAGCCTCTTGAGCCTGACTCCCGCGCCCTCGGAAGTCTCCACGCCGGTGACAAGTTGCTTGATCGGACGCCCGTTCGATTCCCGTGCTGCAGTCATGTTGCTCTCCCTACAAAAGTCAGTGTCGCTTCACCTGCGCCCAGCCTCCCAAAAATAGACACTATTTTATGGTTCTACAGGAAGCGGACCATCCAGGAGCACCAATAACGGACACCGCCGATCGCTTTGTGGGAAGTCGAGGATCTATAGTCAAGGGGGTTAAGTGGAATTTTGGCGCCGAAGGTATGGTCGACCCGCACAAGCAGAACCAGGACGAAGGCCGAACCGAAGCCTCGAGGCCCGCTTTCCGGATAACGCTGTTCGAGTACACCACAAAGAGCGCGAACGAACACATCCTCTATAGCGCGAAGGAATGTCGTCCCTTCGCGGCCCGCGCGGGAAACACCTGGCTGCACGTACAGGGTGAGATTGATTCGGACTCACTGCGCGAAGTGGGCGACATCTTCGGACTGCATCCACTGACTCTGGAGGATATTTCCAGCGAAAACCATCGGCCCAAAGTCGAGAGTTATGGCGAGCAACTCTTTGTAATCATGAGTCTGCCACGACTCGAGGAGGACGCCATCCGCGTCGACCAGATCAGTCTCTTCGCCGCAAAAGGACTGATCATCAGCTTTCATCGCGGCCTCGAGGATCCCTTCGACCCCATCCGCAGTCGCCTTCGGGTGTCGGGCTCGCCGCTGCGCCGCCATCCGATCGGATTCCTGCTCTATTCGCTAATCGATGTGACGATAGACCAGGGTTTTCCGGTCCTCGAATACATTGGCGAAACATCCGAACGTCTGGAAGACGAACTGTTGGAATCGCCGAACGAAGGAAGCGTGAAGCGGCTCCACGAGATGCGCCGTTCACTGTTGTTTTTAAGGCGCCGCCTCTGGCCCCAACGGGAAGTTATCAATGATCTGATACGTGATGAACATCCGCTAATCGGCAGCCACACCAAGGTCTACCTTCGGGACTGCTATGATCACTCGATTCATATCCTGGAGTTGATTGAAGCTTACCGGGAAATGTCCAGCGGCATGCTCGACATCTACCTTTCCACGATTAGCTACCGACTCAACGATGTCATGCGGGTATTGACGGTGATCGCAACGATATTTATGCCGTTGACTTTCATCGTCGGTGTATATGGCATGAACTTCGGAGCGCGCTCGCCAAGCCCCTACGCAATGCCGGAGCTCGACTGGTATTACGGCTATCCCCTGGTGTGGCTCATCATCATATCCATCGCTTTTGGGATGCTGTTTTACTTTCGCCGCAAGCACTGGCTTTGAGGCTCACGCTTCTCAGCTGAACGGAACGGTTCTATATCGCCATTCGAAACTTTGCTACACCCCGGACGGTAAAGACGGACTCTCCGGGACACGCCGTGAATACGTCCTTGTAGGCTCGCTGGCGGCATTCCTGCCGCCAACGGTCCCGAAGAGCCCATCTTTACCGTCTTCAGGGAGAGGTTTCCAAGGTTTTGGACCACCTATTTAGCGGGAATGCGCCTCACGGCCGTGCCCCTGGTTTTGCACTGCCTGCCGCTGAGTGGGTGTCTGATACGCCTCGGGCGAGATGGATGGAAGATTGTTCACGAAGGCGACGCTGATGACGCCCGAGTAGAGCAGCGCCAGACCGATTAGCACCTGAGCTACCACGAGAAGTAGAGCGCCCGATAGATATTTCACTCAGTGCCTCCGTTACGGCTGGCCGCTTTCGCCTTTAAACGTGCAAAGAAGTCTAAATAGATGCTCGGAAATGGTATCCAGTCACGCCCAAATCCGAATCCGGGCTCCTGGTAGGAGCCCCGCGCCGGGGCGATTGCCGACCCTATCGCGGCGACGCGCCGCTCCTACCCGGGTGGATACGAATTTGGAACACTTATTTAGACAACAAGGTCCCGGCCGGACGAACGATCCCGTCGGTGTTCCTGGAGGGGCTGGCAACCGGCGGCACAATCACTAAGATTTTCAGGAGGCGGAGCCGCCTGCGCGCCAAGAGAGGTTGTAAATGGAATGGAATTGGCTGAGCTTCCTGGCCGAGCCCTGGTTCGTGATCCCCTGGTATGTGTTCGGGATGGCCGCTGCGTTGTGGGTTCTTTACGACAGTTACTTCGTCAATGTTAATGTCAATGCGGCCCTGAAATGGGCTTGGCCTGTTATCGTTTTCTTCTTCTCCATCATTGGCTTCGTTCTCTATATCTGGACCTGCCGTCCATCGCGCATTGGGCATATTCAGAATCGGGAAGAGCAGGCCCAGGTCCATCACCGGTATGTCACAACCCACTTCCGCCGCGTTATCGGTTCCGCCATTCACTGCGTGGGTGGGGATGGACTGGGGATCATGACAGCAATGGTGATAGCGCGCCTTCTCGACATGGCGTTCTGGAACGAATTCTGGTTCGAATACGCGGCCGGCTTCGCCTTCGGCTGGTTCATTTTCCAGTACAAATCCATGACCCGGATGACCGACAGCAAGGCCATGGCGCTATGGATGGGCGGACGTGCCGAATTCTTCTCCATGATGACCGTAATGGCCGGCATGGGCATCGTTATGGCCTACGTCACGCCGATGGTGGTTGGTGAGCAGCCCGGACCCGATACCTTTGCCTTTTGGGGCTTCGGCGCACTGGGTCTTTTCGTCGGTTTCGTTCTGACCTATCCGATGAACTCCTGGCTGGTTCGCATTGGCTGGAAGCACGGGATGGCGTAAGGAGAAGGTGATAAATACGTGTTCCAAATTCGTATCCACCCCGGTAGGAGCGGCGCTCGCCGCGATAGGGTCGGCAATCGCCCCGGCGCGGGGCTCCTACCAGAAGCCAGGATTCGGATATGGACGTGACTGGATACCATTTCGGAGCATCTATTTATGCGGCTCTCTCTCAACATTGCCGGAATGTTCGTTTTCGGTGCGGTTGCCCTCGCGATTCCGGCATGGCTGTTTGAAGTCCGTACCGGACAACCCATCCAACCCGAAGGATTAGCGGAGCTTGCTGCCGTTGAAACCCTGCCCCTCGAAACCGATGAGACAAACGGCCGGTTAGAGGCGCAGGCGCGTAAGGGGCTTTTCGCCTCTATCGCCATAGCAAGGTCCGCATTGCAACAGGATGAGCGCTCGGATGCCATGCGCGCCCTGGACGGTGCCATGCGGGCAGCCGGAGTGATGGACCACGCGCTGGCCAACCGTCAGTACCGGAAGCTGTCCAAGGATATCGAAGAGGCCCGCCATGCCGTTCAGAATGGGCAACCCAATCGGGCGGTCGCAATTCTCACCCGGACATCACAAAACTTTCCGGCGGCGGAGACCACCGCACGGCAACCTTCCCTCCGCAATGGGTGGAAGAACGCGACGGTCATTGACGCACGTGGTGTGCGACTCGGGGAGCTCGTGGCGATCGCCGATGACGGGACAGTCGTGATTTCGCAAGGACTTCGTGACGTTTTCGGCTTTCTCGACCTGAGTACCGGCCCCACCTTCACCGTTGCCATCGAAAGATTGCTGGTCGGAAAACGAAACCGTTTTCAGAACCTAACGGTCATGCTGCCGGGTGGAGGCCCCGCGGGATAAGGCTCTGTTCAAAAACCGTACCCGAGACGCCAACGGCGCACGGCCTCTCCGGAAATGCCGACCAAAAGGATCCCAACAAGCACCGTCCCCACATCCCAAAACGAGATATCGAGCCCCCCGGATGCAAACACGGGAGCGGTCGATGCCGCAGGGGGATGCACCGCCCTGGCGGCCACCTGAAGCAACGGCGTCAGCCTCACTGCCAGCACCGAAACTCAGCGGTTGGCTGGCGTGCAGTGTGCCGGTGGCGATCTCCGACGGCTCGTGCATCGCGCCCGTCAGGAGCAAACACAACAGGCCGGCAGCGACGCCGAGGCTCTGGTTTTTTTTCCACAGCTCAGGAGCTTACACCTTGCAGGCTGCTCTCTATTGTCTATACAGGTGGGTACGCCGAGAAACTCAGAACATCGATTCCGTGTGGGAGGCAGGTTTGGATGGCGCAGGTCTTCAGCCAGCGCTCGGGGCTCTACATCGCCCTTTTCGCTTTGGGGCTGGTTCTACTGACAGCGGCAGCGATCCTCGCCTGGCGAAACTGGGTTGACCCGAACACGGTGGCACGGCCGGTCGAGCAGCCGGTGCCGTTCAGCCATAAACACCATGTCACGGACGACGGTCTCGACTGCCGCTACTGCCACACCTCGGTGGAGGATTCCGCATTTGCCGGCCTGCCGCCGACCGAGACCTGCATGACCTGCCACTCACAGCTCTACACCGACCAGAGGATGCTACAACCGGTGGTTGAAAGCTTCGCCATGGACGAACCGCTTCAATGGAACCGGGTCAATGACCTGCCCGATTTTGTCTACTTTAACCACAGCGTTCACGTGAACAACGGCGTCGGTTGCGCCACCTGTCACGGCCGCGTGGATCGCATGCCGCTGAGCTGGAAGGCCCACACCCTGACCATGCAGTGGTGCCTCTCGTGCCACCGGGACCCGGCCCCTCACCTCCGGCCAAAGATGGAGATATTCAACATGTCCTGGAAGCCGCCCTCCGACGAATCCAAGCGACGAAAGTTGGAAAAATCCCTTATTCGGGCCTTCGCTATCGATACCCGAAACCTGACTGACTGCTCCATTTGCCATCGGTAGGCGCCTTGTTGCAAATGGAAGATGACAACGAAAAATCGGATCCGATTTTTGACCCAGCGTCGGCCCCCTGGGTTGATGTGGAAGCGCTCTACGAACGCGGCGAACTCGACGAACGCCTGCGCGAAGAATTCCCCCGCGCGGCAGCGGTTTGGGAACAGGGCATCGATCGGCGCCGTTTTCTCAGCGCCATGGCGGCCCCATTCGCCCTCGCCGGCGTGACCGGTTGCAGCCGCGAGCCGCAGGAGAAAATCCTGCCTTACGTGGAGATGCCGGAGCACATGACCCAGGGGCTGCCCCAGTTCTACGCCACAGCCATGCCGCTCGATGCCGACGCGACCGGGCTGCTGGCCGAGGCAAACATGGGCCGGCCCACCAAGCTCGAAGGCAATCCGCGACATCCCGAAAACCGGGGCGGTACCGATGTCTTCGCTCAGGCCGCTGTGCTCGAACTCTGGGACCCGGATCGCTCCCGCTCGGTGCGGCAGCGGGGAGAGCCTGCCTCCTGGGAGGCGGCGCAGCAAGCGCTTTTCAACCGGCTCGATCAACTCGGTCCCGAGGGCGAGGGCCTCTGCCTGCTCACCGGGGCGATCACCTCCCCCTCCCTCGCCGATCAAATCGAACAGATTCAGGCGCGCTACCCCGCCGCCCGCTGGTATCGACACGTACCGCTGGAGGGAAACGTGCAATCCCGGAGCGGGACGGCGATTCCCCACTACCATATCGCCGGGGCGCACGTAGTGGTGAGCCTGGAAGCCGACCTCCTGTCGTTCATGCCGGGACACCTTCGCCACGCCCGGGAGTTCGTCAGCCGCCGCCGCCCCGACGCGAAACCGCCCGGCATGAGCCGTTGGTACGCCCTGGAGAGTGTTCCTACCCTGACCGGCGCCGTGGCGGACCATCGCCTTCCCGTGCGCGCCTCGGCCCTCCCGGCCCTGGCGGCGCAACTGGCCGCCGCCCTTGGGCTTCAGGAAGCCGGCACGCAAAGCCCGGCGTCCCATGCCGACTGGATTCGCCGGCTTGCCGACGATCTGCGCGAGCACCCCGGCCGCTCCCTGGTGGTAGCGGGGGAGAACCAACCACCGGAGGTTCACGCCCTGGCCCATCGCATCAACCGGCACCTCGGCAACGTCGGGCGCACCGTCAGCTACACCGAGCCGGTCGATTACAGCGTTACGCGCGCGGACCCGCTGGCGGAACTGTCAAAGGCGATGCACGCCGGGCGGGTCGACACCCTGCTGATGATCGATACCAACCCCGTCTACTCGGCGCCCTACGATATCGACTTTGCCGGCGGCTTGAAGCGCGTACCCTTCACGCTGCACCAGGGCCTCTATTTCGACGAAACCGCGCGGCGCAGTCAATGGCACGTGCCGCTCGCACACTTTCTGGAAGCGTGGGGCGACTGCCGCTCCCACGACGGAACTGTCACCATTCGCCAGCCGGTCATCGCCCCGGTCTACGGCGGCCGCTCCCCCTACGAGCTGCTGGGGACGCTGCTCGCCCGCCTGGAACAGACCAGCCGCGAAGCGGTGCGCGGCTACTGGCGCCAACGCTACGGCGAGTCATTCGAAAGCGAATGGCCAAAGGCGCTGCGCTCGGGCGTGGCAGGCCGGTCGGAACTGACCGAAAGGCAGCCCCCGGCCACAGAGCAGGGAAAGACAACAGCACACCGGGGGGCAGCGGACGGGGAGCGCTGGGAAATCGTGTTCCTTCCCGATCGTTCGGTCTGGGACGGGCGCTTCGCCAATGTCAGCTGGCTACAGGAGTTTCCCGATCCGCTCACCCGGCTCACCTGGGGCAACGCGGTGCTCATCGGACCCGGCGACGCCCGGCACCTCGGCATCAAGAGCGGCGACGGCCTCGACGTCAGCCATGCCGGGCAGCGCATCAGCGGCCCGGCGCTCGTCCTGCCGGGCGTGGCGAAACGGACCCTGGGCCTGCCCCTGGGCTACGGAAGGGAGGCGGCGGGCCGCGTGGGCAACGGCGTGGGCTTCAACGCATACCGGCTACGCCGTTCCGACAGCCCCTGGCTCATCACCGGTGTGAGCGTCGCAAAAAACGGTACCTACACCGACCTGGCCGTGGTGCAGGGGCATCACCGGATGGAGGGGCGTGATCTGGTCAAGCATGCCACCCTCGACACCTTTCGGCGCAACCCCGACTTCGCCAAACCCGAAAAGGGTGAACAGCAGCCCTCGCTCTATCCACCCTACCGCTATGAACAGAACCGTTGGGGCATGAGCATCGACCTCAACGCCTGCATCGGCTGCGGGGCGTGCGTGGTGGCCTGCCAGTCGGAAAACAACATCCCGGTGGTGGGCGAACAGCAGGTGCGGCTTGGACGCGAGATGCACTGGCTGCGCATCGACCGCTACTACGTGGGGCCGCCGCAAAAACCGCAGACGCTCTTCCAGCCGGTGCCCTGCATGCAGTGCGAGTTGGCGCCATGCGAGCCGGTCTGCCCGGTGGAGGCCTCGGTCCACGACTTCGAGGGCATAAACGTTCAGGTCTACAACCGCTGCATCGGAACCCGCTTCTGCTCCAACAACTGTCCCTACAAGGTGCGGCGCTTCAACTTCCTTCAATACAGCAAGGACGTACCGGCCCTTAGCGCGCAGCACAACCCGCAAGTGACTGTGCGCATGCGCGGGGTGATGGAGAAGTGCAACTACTGCCTGCAGCGCATCGCCAACGGCCGCGCCCTGGCCAAGGTGCGCGGGCGTCCCCTCGAGGAGGGTGACGTGCGTACCGCCTGCCAGACCGCCTGCCCCACCGGGGCCATCGTCTTCGGCGATTTGAACGACCCGCAGTCGGAAGTCAGCGAAAAGAAGGCATCGCCGCGGGATTACGACCTTCTGCACGAGGAGGGCACGCGTCCGCGCACCAGTTACGCGGCAAAGGTCACCCACCCTAACCCGAAGCTCGAATAAACCACAGAGAACACAGAGAGCACAGAGAAATCATCAATGAACGGTTCCTGCCGGATTGGCGCATGGAACACATACACTCCGGCAGCCCGGCATTCTTTATGGAATTGAGCCCCTCTGTGTTCCCTGTGGTTGAAATGGGTAACTCTCAAGGCCTAAAGACGAAGCGAGTCGATATGCATTTGACGTCGGAGGAAAGGAGAAGCCGTGAGCGGTAACGATCACGGCGCCAGTGTCACCGCCCGGGTCAGTGACCTCGTCCTCTCCCGGCCGCGGCGCGGCTGGTGGTGGGCGTTCGCCTTCGCGCTGGTGCTGACGCTGGTCTTCATAGGAGCCATCGGCTACCTGTTCGCCACGGGGATCGGCATCTGGGGGATCGACATCCCCGTGGCGTGGGGCTTCGCCATCGGCAACTACGTGTGGTGGATCGGGATCGGCATGGGCGGCACCTTCATCTCCGCCGCCCTGCTGCTGCTGCGCCAGGAGTGGCGCACCTCCGTTAACCGCATGGCCGAATCCATGACCGTGATCGCCGTTTCGGTCTCCGGCCTGTTTCCCATCCTGCATCTCGGCCGCCCCTGGTTCTTCTACTGGCTGGCGCCCTACCCCAACGTCATGAACGTCTGGCCCCAGTGGCGCAGCGCACTGGTGTGGGACTTCTTCGCCATCGCCTCCTACCTGATCCTGTCGATCCTGTTCCTCTATCTCAGCTCACTGCCGGATTTGGCGACCCTTCGCGATCGGGCGAAGTCCGGTTTCCGCCAACGCTTCTACGGCCTGCTGGCGCTGGGCTGGCGCGGCGAGGCGCGGCACTGGAAAAGACAGCGCCTGGCGTCGCTGCTCCTCGCAGGGCTGGCGGTACCGATGGTCTTCATCGTCCACACCATGGTGGCGATGGACTTCGCCACCGGCAACACCCCCGGTTGGCACTCGACCCTCTTCCCGCCCTTCTTCGTCACCGGCGCGCTCTTTTCCGGTTTCGCCATGGTGCTGGCATTCGGTATCCCCCTTCGCCACATTTACCGGCTCGATGAGGTCATCACTATCGGCCACCTGGAGAAACTGGGCAAGGTGCTACTGGCGGCCAGCGTCATCATGGCCTACAGCTATCTGGTGGAGGGGCTCGGAGCCGTCTACAGCGGCAATCGCTACGAATCGTATCTGCTGTTTCACAACCGCTTCGACGGGGCCTACGGGTTCCTCTACTGGAGCACGATCCTCTGCAACGCGGTCATTCCCCAGTCGCTCTGGTTCCGGCGCATTCGGCGCTCGCCGCTGGCGCTGGCGACTATCGGCCTTTTCGTGGTCATCGGGATGTGGATAGAGCGTTTCATGCTCATCGTCACCAGCCTCTACCGGGACTTCATGCCCTCCGCGTGGGGCATGTTCTACCCGACGATCTGGGACTGGACCATCCTCGCCGGTTCGATCGGTCTGTTCTTGCTCCTGCTGCTGGTGATGGTGCGCTTCCTGCCCCCGGTCTCGCTCTCCGAGTACCGTCAGCTGCGTTTCGAGAAGGAGGAGGGCCAATGAGCCGCGACAGCTACGGCCTGCTCGCCGAATTCGATGATGCCGGGGCCCTGCTGACGGCGGCACGTTCTGCTCGGGAACAAGGCTACCGGGCAATCGACGCCTATACGCCCTTTCGGGTGGAGGGGCTGAGCGAGGCCGTGGGCATGCGCCCCACCCGTGTCCCCCTGTTGGCCCTATTCGGCGGAATGCTGGGGGCGGCCGTCGCCTACTTTATCCAGTACTACTCGGCGGTGATGGGCTACCCGCTCAACGTGGGCGGCCGCCCGCTTCACAGCTGGCCGGCGTTCATGCCGGCCACGGTCATTCTCTGCCTGCTGGGCGCCGGGGTCTTCACGGTGATCACCACACTGTGGGAGAACGGACTGCCGAAACTCTATCACCCGCTGTTCAACGTTCCGGCCTTCGAGCGCGCCTCACGGGAAGGCTTCTTCCTCTGCATACGCGCCACCGATAACCGGTTCGATGTCCACGCCACCCGCCGTGCGCTGCTACGCCTGGGCGCACGCGACGTCTGGGACGTTCCGCCATGAGCACCACGCGGGTACTGCTCCTGCTGCTGGTGGCCACCGCCCTCCCCGGCTGCGAGAAGGCGATGCAGGATATGTACAACGAGCCCAAGTACAAACCGCTGGCGAGGAGCGAACTGTTCGCGGACGGACGCTCGGCGCGCACCCCGCCCGAGGGAAGCGTCATCGCCCGGCAAGGAACCCTGTCCGGCACCTCCGGGGGGCGCCTGGGCGAGGCTCCGCCCCTCGATACGCCGAACGACTTTCCCTTTCCTGTCACGATGGAGCGCCTGCGGCGCGGACGCGAACGCTTCGACATCTATTGCGCCCCCTGCCACAGCCCGCTCGGCGACGGCGACGGCCTGGTGCCGCATCGGGGGTTTCCCAATCCCCCCTCCTACCACACCGACCGTCTGCGTAATGTCTCCAACCGGCACATCTACGATGTCATCACCCACGGCAGCGGCGTCATGTATCCCTACGCCTCACGTGTTGCCCCCGAGGATCGCTGGGCCATCATCGCCTATATCCGCGCGCTGCAATTGAGCCAAAACGTCCCGTTGTCGACGGTGCCGGAATCCCACCGGCAGATACTGGAGCGGGAGGCGGGGCGTGACTAGATTGGACGCCTGGAGCCGCTGGAGCCTCGGCGCCGGCATCGCGGGCGGCGCCGTCTGCGTCCTGGCCGCCTTTGTGCAGCCGGAGCGCTTTTTCCACGCCTACCTGTTCGCCTACCTGTTTTGGCTCGGCATCGGTTTGGGGGCGTTGGCACTATTGATGCTCTATCACCTGACGGGAGGCCGCTGGGGTGACTCGGTATCGCCCGTATTGGAAGCAGCAACCCGGCCCCTGCCGCTGCTGCTGCTTCTGTTTCTCCCGATCGCCTGGGGCATGCGCGAACTCTATGTCTGGTCCGGCGGGAATACCTTTCCCCCGCTCTCCGCGGGCAAGCAGGTTTACCTGAGCAACACCTTCTTTTTGCTGCGTATCGTGCTCTATTTCGCCATCTGGATCGCCCTGGGCTGGAGCATGCGCCACTGGTCGACCCTGCGCGGCGAGGGCAACCGGGCGCGCCTGCACGGCATCAGCGCGGCGGGTATTATCCTCTATCTGTTGACCATGACCTTCGCCTACGCAGATCTGGTCATGTCGGCGCAACCCCACTGGTACTCGACGATATTCGGCCTACTGATCGCGGTGGGGGAGATCCTGGCCGGTGCCGCTTTCGCCCTGATCGCCCGCAACCTGCTGCTGCCCCGGGCGCGCTGGCCGGCGCCGGTCACCCACGACTTGGGAAACATCCTGTTGGGGCTGGTTCTGGGCTGGGCTTATCTCGGCTTTTCGCAGTTTCTCATTATCTGGTATGCGAACCTGCCCGATGAGATCACCTGGTACACCGAACGCCTGAACCGCGGTTTCGGTTGGGTGGCCCTGGCCGTGATCGGCTTCCATTTCGCCCTCCCCGCCATACTGCTGCTCTGGCGTCGACTGAAGCGCAACCACGTTGCGCTGACGAGTGTGGCCGGCGTGCTCCTGGCTGCGCACCTGCTCTACCTTTTCTGGCTCGTCGCCCCCGACGCCGGCACACCCGCTCTCTTCGGCTGGAGCGATCTGGCCGCGGGGGTCGCTATCGGAGGCTTCTGGCTCAGCAGCTTCACGCTCGCCCTGAGGCACAGCGATCCCGCCGCGCGGGAGGTGGAAAGTGGCTAGCGTTCAGAAGGGCTACCGTTTCCATGACTTACGACCGCGGGTCATCGTCGGCGTGGCGATCGGCGTCGTGCTGCTGGTGGTGATCGCACTGGCGGTGGGCTCCGCAATGGACCACTACTACTCGGACGGGCGCGCGCCCAGCCGCATCGAAGGCCCGCTGCCGCCGCAGCCGCGCCTGGGTCCCGCGCCGGCCCGCGAGGCGCAGCGGCTCTTGCGCGAAAAACGGAAACGGTTGGAGGCCTACGGCTGGGTGGACCGGGAGCGAACAATCGTCCATATCCCCATCGAACGCGCCATGCGACGTTTTGCCAGCCGTCACTCCGGCGAGGAGCCGCGCTGATGCTCAGGGTTTTTCTCATCTCGCTGCTGCTGGTTTCGGCGCCGGCCCTGGCGCTGACCTCGACGGACAAGCCGGCAATTTTCAAGAGGGTCGGCTACGACCAGAACGTAGGTGGGCAACTGCCGCTCGATGCCCGGTTTCGGGACGCCGAAGGGCGTCCGGTCAGATTGGGCCGGTTCTTCGGCGATCGGCCGGTGCTGCTGGTTTTCAGTTACTTCGGTTGCACCAACCTCTGCCCTGCGGTGCTCTCGGGGGTCACCCAACTGATGAATGCCGTCCCGCTCACCGCAGGCGAGGATTTCGAACTGGTGGTCATCAGCATCAACCCCCATGACAAACCCGCCCTCGCCAGGGAGAACCGGGACGGCTACGCCCGCCGCTACAAAAAGGGCAAGGGCAGCCGCGGCTGGCACTTTCTGACGGGGGAAAAAGCCGATATCAAAAAGGCCGCGGACGCCGCCGGCTTCCGCTACGCCTGGGCGCCCGAACGCAAACAGTACGCCCACACCGCCGGCCTCATCATCGCCACGCCCAAGGGACGCCTGTCGCGCTACTTCCTGGGCGTAAAGTATCCGGCCGGCGATGTACGGCTTGCGCTGCTCGACGCCGGTGGCGGCCGGATCGGCAGCGTCGTGGATCAACTGGTGCTCTACTGCTTTCAGTACAACCCGCAGACCGGGCGCTACGGAGTGGTGATTATGAATGTGCTGCGCCTCGGCGGGGCGGTGACGGTGCTCGCGCTGGCCGGTTCGATGCTCTTCATGCAGCTGCGCCAGCGCCGCAAAGAGAGGGACCGGGGGGAGAACGATGGCTGACGGCATCGCCCAGCTCACCGCCCAGGCTTCGACGGGCGCCGGCTCCATCGATTTCCTTTTTTGGGTCCTGACGGCGATTTCGACGGTGGTCATCGGCGCCATCACCCTGGCCGCGCTCTATTTCGTGGTGAAGTACCGCAAGGGCTCCGGTGCCAACCGCCGACACCACCGTAGCGAACACCGCCTGGAGCCGTGGTGGGCGGCGGGCCTGCTGACGATCTTTCTGCTCCTCTTCGTCTGGGGGGCGGGGCTGTACGCCTATATCGACTACCTTTCCCCTCCGAAAGATGCCATGGAGGTCTATGTGGTGGGCAAGCAGTGGATGTGGAAAATTCAGCATGCCAACGGCAAGCGCGAGATCGACACACTCCATGTGCCCAGGGGCGAGCCCGTCAAGCTGGTGATGATCTCCGAGGACGTCATCCACAGCTTCTTCGTGCCAGCCTTCAGGGTCAAACACGATGTGCTTCCGGGCAGCTACTCGACGCTCTGGTTCCAGGCAACCGAAACGGGGGAATTCCCCTTTTTCTGCGCCGAATACTGCGGCACCGGCCACTCGAAGATGACCGGCAAGGTGGTGGTCATGGAGCCCGAGGCCTACGCCGAATGGCTGCGCCGCGGGAGCGTCTCCACCTCCCTGGCCGCCAAGGGCAAACAGCTATTCCAGGACAAAGGGTGTAGCGGTTGCCACGGACCGGAATCGGCGGTCAATGCCCCCCGGCTGGAGGGGCTCTACGGCAGCACGGTAACCCTATCCAACGGCAGTTCCGTGCAGGCCGATGATCGCTACATCCGCGACTCAATCCTCAAACCCAAAAAGCAGGTGGTCGCCGGTTTCCAACCCATCATGCCCTCCTTCCAGGGCCAGCTCAGCGAGCGTGAACTGCTTCAGCTCATCGCCTACGTGAAGTCACTGGGCAGCCAATCGGAGAGTTCGCCATGAGCGCTGCCAGCGAAACCTATCTCGAGGCCGGTACCGGGCTGAAGTCGTGGCTGACCACCCACGACCACAAGCGTATCGGGATCCTCTATCTCATTTCGATCACGCTTTTCTTTTTCGTAGGCGCCGTGGCGGCGGGCCTGATCCGCCTGGAACTACTGACCCCGGCGGGCGATGTGGTGGATGACGATACTTACAATCAGCTGTTCACCATCCACGGCATCGTCATGGTGTGGTTCTTCCTGATCCCCTCGATTCCGGCAACCATGGGGAATTTCCTGCTGCCGATGATGATCGGCTCGCGGGATGTGGCCTTCCCCCGACTCAACCTGGCGAGCTGGTATATCTACACCGTCGGCGGGCTGTTTACGCTCTACGCAATCTTTGCCGGCGGCGTGGATACCGGATGGACCTTCTATACGCCCTACTCCTCCATGTTCGCCAACGGCCATGTCTACACGGTGGTGGCGGGCGTATTCATCGTCGGGTTCTCGTCCATTTTCACCGGCCTCAACTTCATCGTCACCACCCACACCCTACGCACCCGCGGCATGCAGTGGTTTCGCCTGCCGCTGTTCGTCTGGGCGATTTACGCCACCAGCCTCGTTTTGGTGCTGGCCACGCCGGTGCTGGCCATGACTCTGATGTTGTTGGCGCTGGAGCGCTTTTCCGGGATAGGTGTTTTCGACCCGGCGCTGGGCGGCGATCCGCTGCTGTTTCAGCATCTGTTCTGGTTCTACTCCCACCCGGCGGTCTACATCATGGTCCTGCCGGCCATGGGGGTGGCCAGCGAGATCATCACCTGCTTCTCCCGCAAGCGCGTCTTCGGCTACAACTTCATGGCCTACTCTATCGCCGCGATCGCAGTGCTCGGCTTCCTGGTATGGGGGCACCATATGTTCGTGGCCGGACAGTCGATGTACGCCGGGCTGGTGTTCTCGCTGCTCAGCTTTTTCGTCGCCGTCCCCTCCTCCATCAAGGTGTTCAACTGGACGGCCACCCTCTACAAGGGATCGATTCGCTACGACGCGCCCATGATCTATGCCCTGGGGTTCGTCGGGCTATTCATGGTGGGCGGGGTCACAGGCGTTTTTCTGGCAACGCTGGCGGTGGACGTCCACCTGACCGACACCTATTTCGTCATCTCCCATTTCCACTACATCATGGTGGGCGGCTCGGTGATGGCATTCCTCGGGGCGGTCCACTTCTGGTGGCCGAAGATTACCGGGCGCATGTATTCCGATCTCTGGGCCCGCTCATCGGCGCTGCTGATGTTCGTCGGCTTCAACCTGACCTTCTTTCCCCAGTACATTCTCGGCTTCGAGGGGATGCCGCGCCGCTACCACACCTATCTGCCCGAGTATGAGGTGCTGAACGTGCTCTCCTCGGCGGGTGCCTCGCTGCTCGCCGTCTCCTATCTGATGCCCCTGGTCTACCTCTTCTGGTCCCTGCGCTACGGCCCCAAGGCGAGCGATAACCCCTGGCGCGCCACGGGGCTGGAATGGACGCACCTCTTCGCCGCCGCCGGAACACAACTTCGAGCACCTGCCGGAGGTCACCCGGGGCGCCTACAACTACTCGCCGGAGGGTTTCCGTGAGCAGCGCTGACGAAGTGGCGATGCAGTTTCAGGAGCGGCGGCAGCAGCGCGAGGCGGGCCGTCTGGGCATGTGGATCTTCCTGGGCACCGAAGTGCTCTTCCTCGGCGCGCTGTTTACCGCCTATACGGTGACGCGCCTGGCTCACCCCGATGCCTTCGCCGCGGCCAGCGAGCACACCAAGATCGTACTGGGCACGCTGAATACGGCCGTGCTCCTGACCAGCAGCTGGAGCATGGCGACGGCGGTCCATGCGGCGCGCCAGGGCCGCGCCCGGGAGCTGTTCTGGATGCTCATCGTCACCGCTGTGTTCGGGGCGGTGTTCCTGGGGGTGAAGGCCTACGAGTACACCACGGAGTACCACGAACAGCTTTTGCCCGTGGTCAACTTCCATTTTCCCGGACCGCTTGAGGACGCCGCCGAACTCTTTTTCTGGCTCTATTACGTGATGACCGGCATCCACGCCCTGCACCTCTTCGTTGCAGTTTGCGTGGTTTCGGTGATCGCCTGGCGCGCCCGCCGGGGCCACTTCTCGGCGGAGTACTTCATCCCGGTGGAACTGACCGGCCTCTACTGGCACTTCGTGGATATCGTCTGGATCGTTCTCTATCCACTCTTCTACCTCATCTCGCGGGCATAGGTGATGACGACGTTCAAGCGCAACTTCTTGGTCTGGATCAGTCTCATGCTGCTGCTGACCCTCACGCTGGTATCGGCCTATATCCCTCTCGGCGGCCTGAACCTCATTCTCAATTTAACGATTTCGGTAGCCAAGGCGCTGCTGGTTATGATTTTCTTTATGCATCTCGTTGAGAGCAGCGCCCTGGTACGGTTGGCAGCCGCCGGAGGTTTTCTCTGGCTCGGCTTTCTCCTGGCACTCACGCTGGCGGATTCACTGACCCGTACTACGCTTTCGCTGCCTACCCCCTAAAGTCCCACGGGAAGTCCGCCCCGGTGCTTAAAGTACTCTGGCACGACTTCTCGTGCATGGCATGTCCGTAAAGGCGTAAGGAGCGTGAAGTAGTCTCTCCGACTTTGCGGGTCAGTATTCGATTTGCTTAGGCGGGTGCACTGCTACGGCAGCTTTTTGCAATCAACGCAAGTTTCCCTCCGTCACACGGACCGGGGGTTCTCGTGAGACCGGCAGGCTTGGAGTTTTGCCGCTAATCGATGATCGCGGCGAGGCATTGTCCCGCCGCCCGCCGGTTATACAAATCTCGAGCCTTCCAAACCACCAGGAGGTCGGAGCGGTAGGGCTGGGAGAACTCGGGACCCGCTGCCGGTTTCTCGGGCAGGGACTTTACCTGCACAACGAAACGCCCCTCCGGATGGCGCTGGGCCCAACTCTTCATCCGCTCTTTGTCGATAACCTCGATGGGATGGCGGAGCCGGCCCGTGAACTGAAACTGGCCGTAATAGCGACCAACGACCGCTACCGGGATATCCTGCCCCCGCAAGCGGGCAATATGCCTGGCCGTATCCGATACGTCGAAAGCCGGAGCGGCCACCCGAAAAATGCCCGTTGTTAGAATCAGTACCGTCGCGACGCCGAATGTGGCCAAGTACGGCACTGCCGTCATCGCAGACCTAAAGTGCAGGAAGGCGATGCCCACGCCCAGGCCTGCCAAAAGGAGACCCCAACCGGGCTCGATTCGTCTCAACCACTCCGCCGACTCTGCCGCCGGTAGATCGCCGGCAAAGACCAGAAACAGGCCGGCCCCGAAGATAAGCAGGGCAACCGGCCACTGCCCCCTGCGGCGAATGGGGTTTGCACGCGCGCCAAGCGTCCGCGCTGCAAGCAGTGCCAGACCGGGAAACAGCGGAAGCAGATAGTGGGGTTGCTTTCCGCTTATCAGCGAAAACGCGATGAACACGGGGAGAACCCAGGCGACACAGAAACGCACCGCCGGTTCCGAACCGACGCGAAGCCGCACCAGATGCTTAAGCAGCGGCGGCCACACCAGCCAGGGAAAAAACAGGAGGGGCAGGAGCGGCAGATACCACCACCACCCGCGCTGGTGGGCAAAGCTCTCCACCATGCGATCGGCGGTCTGATGCCAAAGAATCGCCTGTTCATAGGCGGGCCCGCCCCGCTGTGCCGCAGGCAGTGCCCAGCCCAGGGCGATCGCGGCGGCCAGAACGATCGCCAGCAGCAAAGCGGCATACCAGTAACCCTTCTGCCCCCGAACCCGGACGCTCCACCAGGGCGCAAGCAGGGCCACCGGCAGGACATGCAACAGCATGACCGGCCCCTTCGCCAGAATACCCAGCCCAGCGGCGGTGCCGAAAACCAGCCAGCCGAGCCAGCGCCTTCCCGCCTCGGCCGCCAGCAGACCCCAAAGGGCCGCGAGGACGAGGAACACGAGCAGCATGTCGAACATCACCATCGGGGTGAACAGGGCCCAGAAAAGGCTGCCGGCCACGACCCAGGGGGCGGCAGCCGCGAGCTCGGGGCGTTCGGGCCAAAGCCGACGGCCAAGGATCGGCGTCATCGCCAGCGCCCCCAATGCAAATAGCGACGGGACCAACCGCGGCCACCAGTTGTTGACTCCGAACAGCGTCCAACCCAACTGAATCAGCCAGAACAGCAATGGGGGCTTGTGGCTATAGAGTTCACCGTTGAGATGCGGGACGAGGAAGTCGCCGCGAACCCACATCTCCCAAGCCACGGCGAGGTAACGGGTCTCATCGATGGGGGCGATGCCGCGGGTGGCGCCCTGCACCACCACGACACCGAGCCACGCGAGGATCCAGTAACGGCTGAACAGAAGAGGACGATTCACGCGTATCTACGCTTCTTTGACCTGCTGCCGCTCGTGTCGCACGAAATAGAGGTTTCGACCGTAGATAAACAGGCCCGTGGACTGGCCGAGGATGAAAACCGGATCCTGCCGGTAAATCGCGTAGGAAAGGAGGGTAATGCCCCCGGCGATACTGAAATACCAGAAGGCGACCGGAATCACACTCTTGCGCTGGCGTTCGCTGGAGAGCCATTGGATCAAAAAGCGCATCGAGAACAGCCCCTGGCCGGTGAAACCCACCCCGAGCCACAGAGCCTCCTGGAGCGAAAGATCACTCAGATTCATATTCCACGTCCACACGGCAGGGGCGGCGCTGCAGCCACATAACACCAAATAAGTCCACTATGCCCACCCAAAGGCGGTTCCAGACGCCGTACTTGGACTCTCCCCTGAACCGTGGTCGATGATCGACCGGACAGTTGATCACCCGGCCGCCCGCACGCAGAAACAGTGCGGGAAGGAAGCGGTGCATGTGATTGAAGTGCGGCAGTTCGAGAAAAGCCTGGCTACCGAATACCTTCAGGCCGCAGCCCGTATCGGCGCATCGATCGTTCAAGACGGATTGCCGAACGGCGTTGGCGATTCGCGAGGAGAGGCGCCTTAGCCCGGTATCGTTGCGCTTTCGGCGCACTCCGGCAACCAGTAGCGGTTCGGATGGGGCGGCGTTCGCCTCGGCCTGCGCGAGAAGCTCGGGAATGTTTTCAGGGGCATTCTGGCCGTCACCGTCCAGCGTCGCTATCCAATGGCCACGCGCGGCCTTGACCCCGGTGATGATGCCGGCGCTCTGGCCCGCGTTGGTCCGGTGTCGCAGAACACGCAGTTGCGGAAGGGTGGATTGCAAGGCCTGAAGCCGAGCGCCGGTAGCGTCGACACTCCCGTCATCCACGGCGATAATCTCGAAATCCATCCCATCCAGCGCCTCGACGACCTCTTCCAGAAGAGCGTCCACGCTCTCCGCTTCGTTGTACATGGGGATAACGACCGATAGCTGCACTGCCATGTAACAACCCGCTCCATGAAAACGACTAACCAAATCTAAAAGTATAGTCCGGAATAAAAGAAAGTACAGACCGAATTTCAGGTTTTCGACATCCGTATCGATGCGCCCTGTTCGCCCAATCGGGCGGCACTGTGAGGTTCAGAAAGCGGCAGCCGTGATTCCCGTCAGTTGACGGCTGTCGGGCTCAGCGCCGCCCTTCCCCCGGCACTCTGAAAACAGGTCCAGTCCGGCATCGTAAAGTGTTGTTTCGACATCCAGCACTCCGAGTACGGAGTGGAACAGGTTATCGTGGGACAACGGTTCGTGCCGATGGCGGCTCAGGCAGGCCGTATCAATTCCAACGTTTTTTTCAAAGCCCTCCGAAGCCCAGAATACAAAAGGAACACGGGTCTGGGTCTCCGGTGCCATGAAATAGGGCATGCCGTGAAGGTAGAGGTTGTTCTCGCCCAGAGACTCCCCATGGTCGGACAGGTACAGCATGGCCGAGGCGTAGCGATCGTCACCGGCCTTCAGCAGTTCGATTACGCGGTGAAGGACGTGATCGGTATAGCGGATTGTATTGTCATAGGCGTTGGCGATCGCCTGCCGTGAGCAGTTCTGGAGCTGATTGCTGTCACATACGGGGGTAAACACCTTGAAGCGCTCGGGGTAGCGCTTATAGTAGGCCGGACCATGGCTGCCCAACTGGTGCAGGACGATCACCAGATCCTTCTTCACCGTGCCGAGCCGCTCGTCGAGTCCGTTCAGGAGGGCTTCATCGAAGCAGCTCCCGCCGACGCAGTATTCCGGAGTGCCGAACTCGCCCCGGCCTTCCGTGCTGACCCGATCGCAAACCCCCTTACAACCGGAATCGTTTTCCCGCCACAGGACATCCAGCCCCGCCCGCAAGAGCACATTGAGCAGGTTTTCCTCACCCTCCGCTGCCCCCTCCTCGAAGGTATCACGGTTGTAACGGGAGAACATGCAGGGTACCGAGACCGCCGTCGATGTTCCGCAGGCGGATACATTGTCGAAATTAATGACCCCGTCCCGGCTGAGCTCGGCATTGGTCGGCCGCGCATACCCGTTGAGAGAGAAGTTCTGCGCCCTGGCGGTTTCGCCCAACACCAGCACGAAGACTGTGGGTCTGTCCTGCCGGTTCCTGCCGATCGCCCGACGTGCGTCGGTCGCTATCGGCCGAATGGGCGTCTCACCGGTATCCAGCGATCCCAGAAAATCGTGAACGGCCAGGAAGTAATTGGTCGGCGTCAGCAGCAGCGGCAGGTGATTATTGTTTCGAAAAAACGATGCGTAATCGGCGTAGGACGACAGCGCAATGACGGTGATCGCCCCGACACTCAAAACGGCGCTCCCGAGTGAACGTTTCAGTTCCCCCCAGCCTGATGCGTAACGAACCGGCAGCCGATAGACCAGCCACGCGGGAACAACGCCTAGCCCCAGAAAATAGACCAGTAGTTGAGGGCTGAACAGTTCACCGGCCTCACTCGTGTGGGTCTTGAGGACATTGCGAATCATGGTTTCGTCGATGACGATCCCATAGCTGTCCATGAAATAGCTGACAACCGAGGCCACCAGCAACAACAGGGCACTCAAAGGCTTGAGGAGATAGGGAAAGGCGACAAAGGAAAGCAGGAGATTCAAGAACGCCACGAGAAAAACGAAAAACGAAGCCGTGAACAGACCGCCGCTGATGGCGGACTCATAGGGAACTGCAAAGACTTCGGACCACAACGAATCGTTGTAGAAACCCACTAACCCGCATGAGATCAGCAGGGCTAGACGCGTAGTGGTTAGTTTCAGGTTGTATAAACGGGATAGCACGAGGGGCTCCGAATCTTCGCGGCCGGCCATGGTATCGCGCGAAACCTTAACGGAACGTTAATACCTGGACTAATTCGACACGCTTCTCTTTTTGCCGGGCTGGCAATACCTGGGATAAAAAAAGGCGCCCGAAGGCGCCTAAAGGTCATGAAGGCAAACGAAAAGAAACCTACCAATCCTTTCGAAGCCCCCGGGGGTGGGTCAGGTAAGGAGGCCTACACTCAGCCGCACTCGTCGAAGATACGAGCACTACACTGGCGACAGACAGCGGAGTCCATATTACGGAATGCCGTTGCGATACCGTCTCCTTTGGAAGCGATGACGTTATCTGCTCCGATTTCATCCAAATAGCCGCCGCGCTCCAGGAACCGGCGCACCTCCTCTTTCAGACGGAACAGATAGAGGCGACCGCCCCCCGAGCGGCGCCGCTCAGCCTCCTGGACCAGCAGCTCGGCACCGGCAATATCGATGAAGTTGATGCCATTTCCGATGATGGCAAGGTCCCTCTGCTCGGGCCGGTCACGCTCAATGGCCCGAAGCTGCTCGCTAACGGAGGCCACGGCCCCGTAGAAGAGCGAACCATCGATCCGAATGAGCGCAAGCTGCGGACACTGCGGCAGACTCGGGTCGGTGGCGAAGCGCTTTTTGGGCAGCCTCGGGTCGGGCACCCGCACCCGAACCCGGGGTCGGGAGGTACGTGCCAGATAGGTGAGCAGCGAGAGCGTTACGCCGAGGAAGATGGCGAATTCCAGCCCGATGAAAAGGGCCGAGAAGAAGGTGGCCCCCATCACGACCGCTTCAGTGCGACTGGCGCGGATGATCTTGCGAATATGGTGTCCGTCGATCAGGCCCCAGGCCACCAGGAAGAGGATAGCGGCCATCGCGGCATTCGGCAGGTAGGCGGCAAGCGGCGCCACCAGCAGCACGATCGCCATCAGCAGGCCGCCGGCGAACACGGCCGCCAGCGGCGTCTTGGCACCGGCCTCGTAGTTGAGGCCACTGCGGTTGAAGGAGCCCGTCGCCACGTAGCCCGAGAAGAAGCTACCGGCGAGGTTCGACATCCCCTGCCCGATGAACTCCTGATTACCGTCCAGCTGCTGTCCGGAGCGGATGGCCAGGGCACGGGCGATGGAGACCGCCTCGGTCAGCGCAAAGAGGGTGACCGCGAGGGCGGCCGGGGCCAGGTCGCGGATAGTCGCCAGAGAGAAATCGGGGCCCGACAGCGGCGGCAGGGTTGCCGGCAGGGCGCCGACCGTGGCGATCCCGGTCGTATCCGTTCCGAACGCGCTGGTGAAAATGACCGAAACGATACTGCCAATCACCATGGCACCGATCATGTACGGTACGCGGGGTGCGAAACGGCGTATGACCAGCCCCGACAGCAGCGTGATCACACCGACCGTGATCACATACGGATTGGCCTCTGGCAGCTTTTCGAACAACTGAATGACGGTTTCGTAGAATTCCAGGCCGCGGGGGATTGGTACGCCGAAGAAGTGCTTGAGCTGGTTAGTGGCAATCAGCACCGCCGCACCGGCGGTGAAACCGATGACCACCGAATGGGAGATGAAGTTGACCAGGGTACCGAGTCGCGCGACACCCATAAAGAGCTGCACCGCCCCCACCATCATGGTGAGCGTCAGCGCGAGGCTGACATAGTGCATAGAGCCCGGTTCGGCGAAGGCGCTGAGCGAGGAAAACAGCACCACCGAAGCGGCGGTCGTGGGACCCGACACCAAGTGCCAGGACGAGCCGAACAGGGCCGCCACAATCGCCGGTATCATCCCGGCGTAAAGACCATACTCCGGCGGCATGCCGGCAATGGTGGCGAAGGCAACGCCCTGGGGCAGCACCACCACCGCACCGGTCAACCCGGCCGTAAAATCCTGACGCAGGTTTTTACGGTTGACCCGGTGGGCCCACTGCAAAAAGGGCAGCAGTCGGGTCAGCCACTGCAGCCGGCCCGAACTGCCCAAAAACGGCGTGGTTTTGGACGCGGCGGCTCCACCCCGCATCAGGAGAGCCCTCCAGTCGGGGGCTTCAGGCGGCAAGTGCCACCGTCGTGGACGGCACGCCGACCCGGCTTCGGAGCATCGCCGGATACGGAGATCCCCCGTCACCCTGCCTGGAGAGGCCTGCACGGCGCTCCACCAGGCGGAGCCGCTCAGAAAAGACAAGCCATAATACGAGGGCGATTCCCGCCAGAATCAAGACTATAGAGGCGATTTCATGCCCCGGGGCTGCCGTCGTTACGGCCGTCGGTCCGGCCACAAACGAAAAGTGGCGCTGGGAAAAGGGGTTGCTTGAGACTGCCATTTCGAAATCTGTCCTCTTGCAAAGAGCGAGGACAGATTAAGGCAGTGTTTGTGAAGAGCCGGTCAAGCGAACGTCAAGATTGCGTTAAGAGGTAAAAGAAAGTCGGACACGGGTCCCTTTTTCGGGCTCGCTCTCCAGGTCGATATGCCAGCGATAGCGGTCGCAAATGCGCCTTACCAGTGACAGACCGATGCCCGCCCCCGGAGCGCCGGCCGTTTCGCCCCGGTAGTGTCGGTGGAACGCCCTCTCCACCTCATCGGCATCCATTCCGCTGCCGGTGTCGATAATCGTCACACCGCTATCATCGAGGGTGACCTGCACGGTCCCCCGCTCGGTGTAGGCGAAAGAGTTCCGCAGCAGGTTACCGACCACCATACCGAGAACGGCGCGATCAACCACGACCCGGGGGTGGCCCTTGATCTCGAGGCCCCCCGTGATCGCTTTATGACGATACAACTCCCGGGTCCGCTCAAACTCCTCCCCGAGCACGACGTCGACATCACAGGGCCCGTCCATGAGATCGCCCCCGGACTCCTGCTCCCGGGCCAGAACCAAAAGGGCTTCGGTGATAGCCTTCATTTCCGCCGCGGCACGGGCGATACGGCGGGCCTTCTCACGGTCTTTCTCATCGAGCCGGTCCGTCGCCAGCAACAACTCGGTGGCGCCGTTGATGACCGTCAGCGGCGTGCGCAACTCATGACTGACATCGCCCGTAAACGCCCTCTCCCGCTCAATGAAGGCGCGTAGGCGCAGCAGATAGTCGTCAAAGTCACGTGCCAGTTCCTTCACCTCGTCCCAGGGGTATTCATCGGCCAGCCGCGCCGGCTGGTCTTCCGGACGCAGACCGGCGACGCGTCGGACCAGGTCGGTCACCGGTGCAATGACCCTCCCCGCAAGCCAATAGCCGGCGAGCGCCGACAGCAGAGCCATCCCCAAGGCACCGACCGCCAGGAGCGCCAGGAAGCTGCGCTCGCGCCGAGCCGCCTGGCTTTCGTTATAGAGGATGACAAAGCGCCGGGAATCGACATCTTCCACGGCAGCGCGATAACGCACACCTTCGAGGAGCAGTTCGTGGCGCCCGGGCGCCAGCGCCTTAACCGCCGGCGGAACCGGCATCGGGTTGCGGCTCTCGATGACATAGGCGCGGATGGTGGCGGTGGTTTCAGGGCGGGATTGCGGATTGCGCCCGCGTCGCTCGATATAGTCCTGCAACTCCGCCGTGAGTGTATCGTCGATCAACTGCGCCTCGAGGTTGCGAAAGGCGATATACAATCCGCTCGCAAGCACAAGGCTCACCACTCCACCGAAGAGGGCGAAGGCGACCGCGATTCGGTAGCGGAGACTACTGGTCGTCATCTTCCTCGCCGAGGCGATAGCCCACACCCCGCACCGTATGCAACAGAGGGACTCGGGCGCCACGGTCCACGGCTGTTCGAAGCGTGTGCATGTGTGCCCGCAAGGCATCGCTATCCGGAGGGGCGTCCCCCCAGATCTCCCGCTCGATCTCGGCCCGGCGTACGACTGCCGGCGACCGGCGCATCAGCAGGACGAGGATTCGCAACGGAATGGGAGGCAACTCCAGCAGCCGTTCCCCCCGGCGGGCCCGGTGGCGATCGGTGTCATACTCCAAATCAACGATTCGCCAGGTCTTACCGACATGTTCGCCCCGGCTGCGCCGCACGAGCGCGGTCACACGTGCGGCGAGTTCCGGAAGCGCAAAGGGTTTGACCAGGTAGTCGTCCGCTCCCGCCTCAAACCCCTCCAGCTTGTTCTCGAGGGTATCCCGGGCCGTCAGCATCAGTATCGGGGTATCGGAGCCCTCCGCCCGCAACCGGGAACAGAGTTCCGCGCCGTCCATGCCCGGCAGCATCCGATCCAGAATGATCGCATCGAAGGCTCCCTGGCTGGCCAGTTTCAGCCCGCCGCCGGCATCGTAGGCGACGTCCACTGTGTGGCCGGACTCTTCGAAATAGTCGCAAAGGTTCGCCAACAAATCGGGATTGTCTTCCACAAAAAGCAAATGCATCGGCCGGACCACTCATCAACGAAGCCGTTAATCTACTGCTTATCCCGGCTGATGACAAAGGCACGATCAACGCCGCCGATAGCCTTACCGCCGCCCCTCGGACCTGTCCCGCTGTTCGCTGTGTTTAACACGCGCAAGGTCAACGGTTCGTAAAGATACGTATCAGGGTTTTCGCGTCTGCAGGGAAACCGAATGGCGACCTCCAGACGGGTGTACCAAGCTCCGCTCAGGGGCTATCCATTAACAGGACAAGCGGCCCCCGGCGGGGTCAGAGAATCATCGTGGCGAGTTCTCCGGTTCGCTCTCCGACGGGGCGCGGCACGGGCGCAGGAAGGAGGGGCGTCCCCGGCACGATCGCTCCCGGTTGGTATCGCCCGCAACGGGAGTGACAGCTGGAAGGCCGCAGGTGTAGGCACTTTTAAGAGAAGCAAACATGGCCACCAAGCAGCCACGGATCATCTATGGCGCAGCGGCAATCGCCGGCATCGGGGGAATGCTGTTCGGCTACGATACTGGCGTCATTTCCGGAGCGATCCTGTTCATAAAACCCGCCTTTCAACTCTCCACGGTAATGGAAGAGAACGTCATCAGTGCGGTACTGCTCGGGGCGATGTTTGGTGCCGCCGTCGGCGGCGGATTGGGCGAACGGCTCGGGCGTCGACTCACCATCATAGCCGCCGGCTTGTGCTTCGCCCTGGGCACCTCGATATGCGCCCTTGCACCGAATGTCTGGGTGCTGATCCTGGGGCGGTTGGTCGTCGGTCTGTCCATCGGCGTCGCCTCCTTCAGCGTTCCTCTCTACATCTCCGAGATCGCGCCTCCGGCCGCACGCGGCTGGCTGGTATCGGTCAACCAACTCGCGCTGACCATCGGTATCGTCCTCTCCTATCTGACCGATTACTGGTTGGCACCGAGCCAGTCCTGGCGCTGGATGTTCGCCATCGCCTTGATTCCCTCATTGGCCCTGGTGGCCGGGATGTGGATCCTGCCGGAGAGCCCCCGCTGGCTCGTTCATCACGGGGCCACGGGCCGGGCAAAGAAGGTGCTGATGCGGCTTCGTGGCGGCGCGGATGCCGAACCGGAACTGCAGGCGATTCAGGACAGTCTTCGGTCACAGACCGGAGGATGGGCGCAACTATGGACTCCCGGGGTTCGCCCGGCACTGCTCGTGGGTATTGCCCTCGCCGCCTTCCAGCAGGTCACGGGGATCAATACCGTCATCTACTACGCACCGACCATACTCCAATCCACCAACTTGGGCTCCGCTTCGGTCACGCTTCTGGCCACCACCGGCATCGGCCTTGTCAACGTTCTGTTTACCCTCGTGGCGATGCTGCTGCTGGACCGCATCGGGCGTCGTCCGTTGCTGCTCACCGGACTGGGCTTGATGGCATTCAGCCTGGCCCTGTTGGGCCTTTCGTTTGCACTGAGTGCATTGTTCGGTGGCGCGCAGGGCTGGATAGCCACGCTCTGCCTGGGGCTTTATGTGGGGGCCTTCGCCATCGGACTGGGACCGGTATTCTGGCTGCTCATTGCCGAGATCTACCCACTGAGCGTGCGCAGTTCGGCCATGAGTATCGCGACTTTCGTCAACTGGGGAGCCAACCTGGGCGTGGCGTTGACATTCCTGTCCCTGACGCAGGCGATCGGACGCCCCGGCACATTCTGGCTCTACAGCGCCGTGACCGTTGCCGCCCTGGTATTCACGTGGCACTGGGTCCCGGAGACGCGCGGCAAAACCCTGGAGCAGATAGAAGATCATTGGCGACACGAACGCCACCCGCGCACGCTGTAAATGGATGCCGTTAACAGAATGAGGAGAGACGATGGGGAAGCCGATCGAAAACTACGCGATTATCGGAAATACCCATTCGGCGGCGCTGGTCGGAAAAGACGGGGCGATCGACTGGCTCTGTCTGCCGCGTTTCGATTCCGGTGCCTTTTTCGCCGCGCTCCTTGGCGAGCCGTCCAACGGCCGCTGGCGGATCTCACCCGAAGCGCAAACCCGAAGCTGCCATCGTTTCTATCGTAGCGATACCCTGGTACTCGAGACCGAATACCACACAGCCGAGGGCAGTGCCTCCATCGTCGATTTCATGCCGGTGCCCGATACGGATACGGCACCGGTCCATGTCATCCGCCTGGTAGTCGGACAGCAGGGGCGGGTCCCCATGCGGACGACGCTTCTCGCCCGCTTCGATTACGGCCGCGTCGTCCCATGGCTGAGCCGTAGCAACTCCGGCTGGAGTGCCGTCGCCGGTCCCGACGCTGTGCGCTTGCACACGCCGGTGAATTTGACCCCCGGACCCGAAGGACTGGTGGGACAGTTTGCCGTCACCGCCGGTGAGGTCGTTCCGTTTACCCTCAGTTGGCACCCATCCCACCAAACCGCGCCCCGACAGGCGGATCCCGAGGCCCTGTTGCGTGCCACCGAGCGCTGGTGGCGCGGCTGGGCCGCTCAGTGCAGTTACGACGGTCCCTGGCGCGACGCCGTTATTCGCTCGCTGATTACGTTGAAGGCCCTGACGTACCGTCCAACCGGCGGAATCGTCGCGGCGAGCACCACCTCACTGCCGGAGGCGATCGGCAGCGTACGCAACTGGGACTACCGGTTTTGCTGGTTGCGAGACGCCACTTTCACGCTGTACGCCCTTCTGCTGAACGGCTATCGCGACGAGGCCGTGGCCTGGCGCGCCTGGCTCGAACGGGCGGTTGCCGGCGATCCGGCCGACATGCAGATCATGTACGGCATTGCCGGAGAGCGCAGGCTGTGGGAATTCGAACTCCCCTGGCTGAACGGCTACGAGGGGAGCCGCCCGGTCCGGGTCGGAAACGACGCCCATACGCAGTTTCAGCTCGATATCTACGGCGAGATCATGGATGTGCTTCACGTATCGCGACGCGAGCGGATTCCCCTCGACATCGAGGCATGGCATATCCAACGCGCCCTGCTGGACTTTGTAGAAGCCCACTGGCAGCGACCCGATGAGGGGCTATGGGAGATACGCGGGACACCCCGCCACTTCACCCACTCCAAGGTAATGGCCTGGGTGGCGATCGACCGGGCCGTAAGGGCCGTCGAACATTTCAGCCTGCCCGGACCGGTAAAGCACTGGCGCGAACTTCGCCGAAGGATCCACGCCGATGTCTGCAGACACGGATTCGATGCCGGTCGAAACAGTTTTGTCCAGTACTACGGCGGCGACGAACTCGATGCTTCGCTATTGATGATCCCCATGGTCGGTTTCCTCCCTCCGCAAGACCCGCGGGTCCCCGGCACGGTCGAGGCAATCCGCAGCGAACTGATGTCCGGCGGCCTGGTAGCCCGATATAACACCACCTCGGACGTGGACGGTCTTCCCGGCGGTGAAGGGGCCTTCCTGGCCTGTTCGTTCTGGCTCGCGGACAATCTAACGTTGCTGAACCGTCAGGGGGAGGCCGAAGCGCTGTTCGAGTACCTTTTGTCGCTGCGCAACGATGTCGGACTGCTCTCCGAAGAGTTCGACCCGCGCGCCGGCCGCCAACTCGGTAATTTCCCCCAGGCCTTCTCCCACGTGGCGCTGCTCAATACGGCCCACAACCTCGCGCAAAAACCGGGGCCGGCGAGTCAGCGCTCCAAACCTCACCTTTGACCCCATGACCCACCCTGCACTGGCAATGGCCAAACCCTATCTGGACAGTTACGGCTATGCCGCCCTGTTCGGCTTGGTGTTCGTAGAAGGCTTCGGCATACCGGCCCCCGGTGAGACCGTGATCATCGCCGGCGCCCTCCTCGCCGATCAAGGCACAATGACGATTCAATGGGTTCTGACTACCGCCTGGGCCGGTGCGGTACTCGGAGACAATCTGGGTTACGCTATCGGCCACTTCGCCGGCCGGCGGTTCATCCTGCGGTTCGGTGATCACTTCGGCGTCCACGCCAAACAGCTGAACCGCGTGGAGCGTTTCTTCGATCGCTACGGAGGCGTTGTGGTCGCGTTGGCGCGCTTTGTGGATGGTCCCCGGCAGCTGAACGGTCTGGTGGCCGGCAGCATAGGGATGGCGTGGTGGCGCTTTCTGCTCTACAACGCCATAGGCGCGACCTTTTGGGTAGCACTCTGGGGCGGCGGCGTTTTTCTGTTCGGTGAACGCGTCGGCCCCCTTTTGGCCGATCACCGGCAGCTGGCCAAATGGGTGCTGGCACTATCGGTTTCGGTGCTTGCGGCGTTGATTGCCATCTGGCTTCGAACACACCCCAAGCATCACGGCACCGTCGACCGGTAGCTGCTTGATGCCGAAGTCAGTCGAAATGACCCGCCGAGAAGAGCGGCGCTTGTTTATGCCGCCTCCGGAGCAATTGTCAGCGGAGGCGCAAAGAGGTATACCGCTCCCGCTGTGACGTCTAATTGTTTACAAGGAGACAGCGAAGGAGTCCGGCCAATGCAATCGGTACCACGCAACGGTCTGCTGCGAGTCATCGCCTGGAGCGCAGTGTTGACTCTGATGGCCCTGTTCGCCGGCTGTATCGGAACGGCTCAGTTTGCCGAAAGGGACATCGCCCTGCAGACGTCCGATTCGGATGTGGCCGTGTTGACCGAAGTGCGGGCTTGGCAGAACGGTTCGACGCTCATGGTGGCCGGCGATGTGGAGCCGCGCTATTCCACCCGGGGTTGGGTGCCGGGCCATGTGGAGGTGCGTATCGTCGGCCCCGGTGGTCGGCTTCTGCGAACCGTGAAAACCGATTATGAGCGCGCGCCTAACAGCCAGGCGTCAGCGCGTTTTCTGGCGCACATCCCGGCCGACCGGATCCCTCCCGGAAGCACGCTTGAGGTCCTGCACCGTCCGCCCGGATAGTTCGGGCTCATGGCGCTGGGTGAGCTTTACGACAGCTTCGCCGAGCGTCCCGATGAGCATGCCGGAACTGCCGACGATAAACAGCCAGGTGCCTGCCGTTTTGAGATCCTTGTAGAGAAAAAAGGCGCTTCCGACAACGAAACTGATATTGCCGATCAGCCCGACGCCGAGATGGATCCAGCCATATTTTTTGAACAGCAAGCGCAGAGGTCTCACGCGCTCCCCCTTTCGTACATGGATTTCCGACCTTTCCGCCGCCTTCTGAAAGCCGGATGCCTCGTTTACCCGCGAAGCCGGAAAGCCTGCTGGCCATCGTCGATCATTTCAGGGCGCTGACCGAGCGGGACTGGAGGGTCGACCACGCCCCTCCCTTTCAAGGCGACGCATCGGGGGGCCGGCGCTTCCCCCCGGCGGTATCGAGAAAGCGGCGATGGCGCGGCGTCTCCCACTGCATATGGCGGTAGAGCAGCACCTTTGCCCGGTCCTCGACCAGGATCCACGCCAGGCAGTAGGCCCAAACATAGCCGATCCACGACCAGGGGATGGGGGTCACGAACCATCCGAAGCCGACGATCAGAGCGGCCGTCAACTGTGTGCCCAGCACGGCGAACAGCAGCATGCGGGCCGGGTGCGGCGGCGACCAGAACGGCCGCCGGGTGCGGGCGACGAACAGGGTCAGGTGGCCCGCCACCACCAGCTTGAGGAAGATGAGCGACTGCAGCTGCGCCTCGCCGACGCCGAGCCAACTGTGCGCCACCAGCAGCATGCCGAAGGTCTCGAAGACGCCAATGCCACCGAGCAGCGTGGCGAGGGTCAACACCCGTTGCATCTGCCAGCGCACCGGCTTCGGGTCCAGCCAGGTGTTGTCGTAGGCGATGGCCATGATGGGCACGTCATTGAGCAGTGCCAGCAGGATGATCATCACCGCGGTGATGGGATAGAAGTCGTAGACCAGCATCGCCAGCACCAAGAAGATCATGATGCGGATGGTCTCGGTGATGCGGTAGATGGCGTAGGCGTTCATCCGCTCGAAGATGCGCCGCGCCTCCTCCACCGCCCGCACGAGACCGAAAGCCCGGGGGCGGTGAGCACCAGGCGGCGGCAGTGCGGGCGGCGTCGGTGGCTCCCGAGACGGCGATCCCCACATCGGCCTGCTTAGTGCCGGGGCGTCGTTCACCCCGTCACCGGTCATGCCCACCAAATGGCCGCGGCCTTGCAGGGCCTGGACGATGCGGTATTTGTGCTCCGGGAAGACCTCGGCGAAACCGTCCGCCTTTTCGACTGCGAGCCGCAGTGCGGCGCTCCAGCTCGGGGGTACTGCTCTCTTCGGTGAACACCCGGTCGGCCGACAGAATGTCCGCCCTGAGGTGCAGCTCCCGGGCGATCTGCACGGCCGATGGCGAGGTTGTCGCCGGTGACCATCTTGACGTCGATACCGTGCTCGGCCGCATTGCGCAGGGTCGCCTCGGCGTCGCTCGCGCGGCGGATCGAACAGCGGAAGCAGGCCAAGGAAGCGCCAGCCGCCGTCATCGCGAGCGCGCCACGCCCAGGGTGCGGTAGCCCTTCTCGGCCAGCTCCTCCACCTGGGCCTTCGCCCGCTCCCGCCCCTCCCCTTCCGGAAGGCCCATGGCGATGATCACCTGGGGGGCGCCCTTGGTGGCACGAAAGGCGACACCGTCCGGCCCCTCCAGGCTGCGCCTCGGCGCGCTTGCTGACCGGGTCGAACGGCACAAAGTCGTTCCTGCGTGTAGCGCTCCAGGTTCGGCGAAATTGCCGAAGGCCTCCTGCACCGCCGTGTCGATGGCATCGGGGCTGTCGGTGGGACAGGCCAGGGCGCCGGCCAGCATCAGCTCCTGCGCTTGTCGACCCCGGAGGCGAGACGGGCTCCCCGGCGGTGAGGCGGTTCTCGGTCAGGGTGCCGGTCTTGTCCGAGCAGAGCACATCGATGCCGGCCATCTCCTCGATGGACTCCAGGCGCGAGACGATGGCCTTCATGCGCGAGAGCGCCAGCGGCACCGATGGCCATGGTGACCGACAGCACCGCCGGCAGCGCCACGGGAATCGCCGCGACGGTGAGGATCAGGGCGAACTGGAACAGCTCCAGCAGCCGGCTGGTGCCGGTGCAGACCGCACCAGGATCAGCACGGCCACCAGACCCAGGGCTCAGGTAGATGAGGTAGTCGCCGATGGTCAGCACCGCCTTCTGGAAGTGCGAGACGCGCCTTGGCGGCGCCGACCAGCTGCGCGGTCGTCCGAAGTAGGTGTGCATGCCGGTGGCGGTGACCATGCGCGGCCATCTCGCCCTGCTGCACCGACCGAACCGGAGTAGGCGGCATCGCCCGCCCGTTCTTCTCCACCGGCAGCGACTCGCCGGTGAGGGCGGACTGGTCGACGCTCAGGTAGTCGCCCTTCATGCAGCTTGGCATCTGCGGGCACGATGTCGCCCAGGCGCAGGCGAATCAGGTCCCCGGGCACCAGTTCGCGCGCGGCGAGGGTCTGCCAGCGCCCGTCCCGGCGCACCCGGGCCTCGAGCGCCAGCCGCTTCTTGAGCTGCTCGATGGCGTTGCCGGCCTGGTACTCCTGCCAGAACCCGACCCCCGCGTTGAAAACCAGCAGCACCAGGATGATGATCGAGATCGGCCCAGTGCCGGACGATGGCGGAGAGGATCGCCGCCGCCTCGATCATCCAGGGGATGGGACCCCAGAAGTAGCCGGCCAGCTTGCGCAGCAGGCTGGTCTTCTCTTCGGTTATCTCGTTGGGGCCAAAGCGCTCCAGGCGCTTCGCTGCCTCCTCGGCGGAGAGGCCATCGGGCGCGGTTTCGTCCACACCACCGGGAGGGTTTTCCGATTTATCGGTTTTTGTTGGCATGGCTCAGAGAAAATCGCGTGCTCTAGAAAATGTAAGCACAAGGCGCGGAGCCTCATCGGAGAAATTTGACCGGTAGGAAGGACCGCCCCGACCCGACAGAGGGATTCGGTTTCACCCATTGCGGTGAGGGCGCCACTCCCGACCGGAATCCGATGCCCTCCTGCGCGCCCTTGATGGGCTATGGTTTCGGCTACGCCAGTTGCCCGTCCGGCGCAGACTCGTTGCGAAAGGGTCCTTCGGCATCATGCACGACTTCAACGTGATCACCACCGCCATCGGCGCACTGGTCCTCGTGCTCGCGCTCGGCTCCCGGCGGCTTTCGGCAAGCCCGATTCCGCCGACGCTGCTGGCGCTTCTGGTCGGGGTCGTCCTCGGGCCCCAGCTGCTGGACTTCATCGATCCCTCTGAAATCGGTGATCGGACCACCATCCTGGAGCTCGCCGCCCGCCTCACTTTGGGCATCGCCCTGGTGGGCGTGGCCCTTCGCCTTCCGCGCGAATTTCCGTTGCAACACTGGCGGTCAATGGCGGTGCTGCTCGGTTTCGGCATGCCGCTCATGTGGCTCGCCAGCACCGCCCTGGTCCACCTGATACTCGACTTGCCGTTCTGGCTCTCGGCGCTGATCGGTGCAGCGCTCACTCCCACCGATCCCGTGGCCGCCTCGGCGATCGTCACCAGCTCTCTCGCCCGACGGGTGGTCCCGGATTCCGTGCGCCATGCCATTTCCATGGAATCCGGCCTCAACGACGGCCTGGGTTATCCCTTCGTGTTCATCGCTTTTCTGATGATGACCCTACCGGCAGGGGAAGCCATCGGCCGCTGGTTGACCCACACATTGCTCTGGGAGGTCGGCATGGCCACTCTCCTGGGACTGGCGATTGGGGCTGCGGCGGGCAAGCTGCTGACTCGTTTCCAAAGTCTCAACGCGGTCGAGTCAGACTCGCGCCTCGCCTATACGGCGGCATTGGCACTGTTGGCGATCGGCCTCGGCCGCCTTATCCAAACCGATGAAGTCCTTCTGGTTTTCGGCGCGGGTATGGGCTTCGATCAAGTGGTCAGTGCCAAAGAACGGGACAACGAAGAACTGGGACAGGAGGCGGTCAATCGCTTTTTCTCGATTCCTGTTTTCGCTCTTTTCGGAACGACGATCCCCTGGGACGGCTGGCTGGAGCTTGGATGGAAAGGACCTCTGCTGATAGCTGCCGTTCTGTTGCTTCGCCGCCCGCCGGTGCTGCTACTCCTTCGCCCCGCCATTCCGTTGCTTGGCCGCATGCCAGAGGCGCTTTTCGTTGGCTGGTTCGGCCCCATCGCCGTCTCTGCTCTTTATTACGCCACGCTGATGGAGCGCCGGTTGGAAGAGCCGATAATCTGGCATGTGGTCAGCCTCCTGGTCTTCGCCTCGGTCCTCGTACACGGCGTCAGTGGCGGGCCACTGACGCGGCTTTACGGGCGTAATGCAGAGGACCGGTGAGCGCACCCCGGTAACCCTGCCGAACCAAGGTCCGCTGCCGTGCCCCGAGCCCGCACGGGCCTGGTGAAGAGGGGGGACTTCAACGCCCGTTGACCTCACGGCGGCAACCCCGGTATGCGCACCGAACTCAACCTGCAGCTTCTCCCGGACTCTTCCGGGCGCCGATCACAGGCGTGGCAAGGAGGCGATTCTCCGGTGCACTCTCCGATTACCGGGGAAAGCGAAAGCCGCTGGCCTTAGCCGGTTACGCACTCGGAGCGCTGTCCAAGCCACTTTTTGCACTCGCCCCGACGGCCGGTTTTGTCTTCGCCGCGCGGCTCATCGATCGCACGGGCAAGGGCCTTCGCGGTGCACCCCGGGATGCCCGGTTGCGGACGTCAGCCCCACGGCCTGCGCGGCGCAGCATTCGGCCTTCGCCAATCTCTGGATACGGTCGGGGCATTTATCGGCCCCTTGGCCGCGGTGCTATTGATGCTGCTGTGGTCTAACGACTTCCGCGCTGTTTTTGGGGTCGCCATCATTCCGGGACTGCTGAGCGTCGGCCTGTTGCTGTTTGGTGTCAGGGAACCCGAGCGCCCGGTTGACAGACGTCGGATAAACCCGATCCGCCGCGAAAACCTGAAGAAGCTGCCGCCCGCTTACTGGCGGGTAGCGGCGATCGGGGCGGTATTCACCCTGGCCCGCTTTTCAGAAGCCTTCCTGATCCTGCGAGCGGAACAGGGCGGGCTTCCGATAGCACTTGTCCCGCTCGTATTTATTGTCATGAATCTCACCTACTCCCTTTCCGCTTATCCGCTTGGCAGACTCTCGGACCGTATGGCACATCGCGGGTTGCTCGCGCTGGGACTGGCGCTCTGGTGAGCGGTGTGGCAGCACTCGTGGCGAGCACGCTGGCGGGTGTGTTATGGGAATATCTGGGCGCATCACAGACATTTCTCGTCGGAGCCGTATTCGCCGCCCTGGCACTTTTGGGGACCGGTGGTGCAACCTCACCCTTGGATAGTCGACGGTAAGGGTCGGGCGCCGGGAAGTTAAAACGGCTTCTCGACAGTGATATGGCCAGTCCGCGGTTCTAATATCACGGTGTCGTCCAAATGGCCGGGGGGCAAATGCTGAAAGCGCTGGACCGCTTCGACGTGACGCCGATTTCTATATTCTGGTAACGTCCCCTCACAGGGGGAGGTAAAGGGATGCGGAGCACCGCTACAGCCGGTCGAGCCGCGAATCGATCTGTTATAAGCTAGTCTTGTCGGGGAGAACACGCATCCCAGCGCGGGATTTAGCAGGCTGTTGAAATACACCCTCTCCAGAGGGAGAAGGCTGGGGTGAGGGGACTCAATAAGGTAAGTTACTGATTTTATCTCCCTCATCCTAACCTTCTCCCTCAGGGAGAAGGGATAAAAACCTTTTTCAACAGCCTGTTAGAGGAATGCGGTGCTAACCGCATCAGGCTCAGCCGGCACGGTTCTCCGTTCTTCTCCGGGTTACGCACCAACAATCAAGCGGCCCATTATCAATGTCTCTCGGCTGGATAGTCCTGCTACCGCTGCTCGGCGCCGTATTGCCGCCGCTGTTTTCGCGAATGGATCGAAGTGTCGCCGCATGGGCAGCCGGTGCCGTCTCGGCAGCGGCTTTGGCCATTACGCTCTGGTATGCACCGGCTGTCTTCGCCGGCGACGAGTTTCATGTCAGTCAGCCCTGGATCACCCAACTGGGGTTATCTCTGTCCCTGCGTCTTGACGGGCTGGCCCTTCTCTTTGTGCTGCTGGTGCTGGCCATCGGCCTCCTGGTCATCCTTTACGCCCACTATTACCTTCCCGAGCACGACCGGCTGGGCCGTTTCTATGCCCTGCTGCTTCTATTTCAGGGCTCGATGCTGGGAATTGTCCTCGCCGACAATCTGTTGCTCCTGCTGATCTTCTGGGAATTGACGAGCCTGAGTTCCTTTTTGCTGATCGCCTACCACCCGCAGTCCGCCGATGCCCGCGCGGGGGCGAGACTGGCGCTTATCGTCACCGGCGGCGGCGGGTTGGCGCTCATGGCCGGACTGCTGCTGCTCGGTCACATCGCCGGAAGCTTCGAGCTGTCGACGGTGCTCGCCTCGGGTGATCGGGTTCGGGAACACGATCTCTACGTGCCGACCCTCCTGCTGATTCTTCTCGGAGCGTTCACCAAATCGGCCCAATTTCCGTTTCACTTCTGGCTGCCCAAGGCCATGGTGGCGCCGACGCCGATATCCGCCTATCTGCATTCGGCCACCATGGTGAAGACGGGCGTATTCCTGCTGGCCCGCCTGTTTCCGGTTTTCGCCGACACCGCAGTGTGGTTTTACCTGGTGAGCGGCGTAGGGATGACCACGCTCCTGTTCGGAGCCTATACGGCACTCTTCAAACATGACCTGAAGGGGCTGCTTGCCTACTCCACAATCAGTCACCTGGGCTTGATCACCCTGCTATTCGGGCTGGGTACCCCGCTGGGGGCCGTGGCGGGACTTTTCCACGTGGTTAACCACGCTATCTTCAAGGCCTCGCTTTTCATGGCTGCCGGGATTATCGATCACGAGACCGGTACCCGTGACATGCGGCGCATCAACGGCCTCTGGAGCTATATGCCCTACACGGCCACCCTGGCGATGGTGGCCGCGGCGGCGATGGCGGGGGTTCCTCTGCTGAATGGTTTTCTCAGCAAAGAGATGTTTTTCGCTGAAACGGTACATCACGAGTGGCTGGGCGCACTGGACTGGATTTTGCCGACGGCGGCCACCCTGGCGGGGGTCTTCTCGGTCGCTTACTCGGTACGCTTCGTTCACGACGTCTTTTTCAATGGCGAACCGGTCGACCTGCCCCGAACACCCCATGAACCGGGGCGTCAAATCCGGATACCGGTCGACATCCTGGTCGCCGTCATTGTGGTCGTGGGGATCATTCCCGGACGCACCGTCAGGGGCTTGCTCGATACAGCGGCGGAAAGCGTGCTGGGCCGGGTACCCCATTATGACCTTGCCGTCTGGCACGGGTTTTCACTGCCCTTGGCGATGAGCATCGTGGCACTCGCCGGGGGAACCCTGGTCTATGCACTTCGCCGCAAACTTTTCCGCGCCCACGACCGGTGGCTGCCACGCGCCAGCGGCGAAGGTTTTTTTTATCGACTCTCGGGCGGAACCTTGCGGCTGTCCCGTGGCCTGATGCGGCGTTTCGACAACGCGTCGCTGCAGCGGTATATCGCCTGGCTGGTCGCTGTCGCCGGCGCCCTGGCCGCAGTTCCCCTTATCGAGGGTTTTCCCCTTTACGGCGGCGTTCGCCTCATGCCGATAGACGGCGTCAGTATTGCCGCTGCCCTGATCCTGGCATCAGCGGCGGTGGCTACGGTGCGCCTGCGCCATCGGCGTTTGACGGCACTGGTTATGACCAGCGTGGTGGGCCTGATCGTCTCGCTCACCTTCGTCCACTTTTCGGCCCCTGACCTGGCGCTGACCCAGCTCTCGGTCGAGGTGGTTACCACCATACTGCTGCTGCTCGTTCTCTTCTTCCTGCCCGGCGGAGACCGGTTGACGATTTCGCCCGTGCGCCGGACCCGGGACCTGCTGCTGGCGGGTGGCGCGGGTCTGATCACTGCGCTCCTTGCCTTTGCCATCATGACACGCCCCCACTCCCCCGTATCGCAGTTTTATCTGGAGCAGGCCAAGCCCCTCGGGGGCGGCAGCAATGTGGTCAATGTCATTTTGGTGGATTTCCGCGGTTTCGACACGCTGGGGGAGATCACCGTCCTCTCCGTCGCCGCAGCCGGGATATTCATGCTGCTGCGCGGACTGCGCCTACCCGTGCCCGAAACCGACACCCACGGACGGCCCTGGGCGCCGGACCTCCACCCGATGATCCTTGCGATCATCTCCCGCCCCCTGCTGCCGCTGGCCCTGTTGGTCGCCGTCTTTCTGCTGCTGCGCGGCCACAACGCCCCGGGCGGCGGTTTCATTGCGGGTCTCGTGGCGGGCACCGCCCTGATTCTGCAGCACCTCGCCAGCGGACTGCGCTGGACGCAGGAGCGACTCAGACGAAGCTATTTCACCCTCATCGGCGGCGGCGTACTGGTGGCAGGTGGTACCGGGCTCGCCGCCCTCCCCCTGGGCCGCCCCTTTCTCACATCAGGGCTGCTGCACCTCGAGCTTCCTTTTGTCGGTAAACTGGAACTGGCCAGCGCGATCGCCTTCGACATCGGCGTCTTTATGACCGTCATCGGAACGGTCATGCTGATATTGGAGAACCTCGGTCGCCTCAGCACCGTCCAGTCCGCCGAGCCACCCACAGAGCCGGAGCCGTTGCACTGATGGAAGCACTGCTGGCAGCAATCATCGGCCTGCTCGTCGCCTGCGGCGTTTACCTGTTATTGCGGGCCCGCAGCTTCGCGATGGTGCTGGGACTGATCCTCATCTCCTACGCCACCAACCTGTTCCTGTTCAGCTCGGGCCGGCTGGTGACCAATGAGCCACCGTTGACCGAGGCTGGAACTTCGTTCGCCGATCCCCTCCCGCAGGCTCTGGTGCTGACCGCAATCGTCATCGGCTTTGCCATGACGGCTTTCGTGCTGGTTCTGGCGCTGCGCGCCCGCGGTGAACTCGGCACCGATCGAGTGGATGGCCTCAATGAGGAGGAGGAGCAGTGAGCGATTGGCTGATCCTGCCCGTCGTCGTGCCGCTGCTCGCCGGTGCGCTGCTGCTGATCGGAGCACCGCTCAAACTTCACTGGCATCGTACTGTCAGTGGCGTGACCACCCTCCTCCTGTTGCTTATTGCGGTTCGTCTCTTTCTCGTTACCGGCGACGGCACTGTCAATGCCTATCTCATCGGCGACTGGCCTGCGCCCTTCGGCATCATTCTGGTGCTGGACCGCCTGGCCGCGCTGATGCTGCTGTTAACATCGGTGCTGGGCGTCGGTGCGCTGGCCTACGCCATGCTTGGGGTCGATCGTGCCGCTCCCGGCTTTCACGCCCTTTTTCTGTTTCAACTACTGGGCCTTAACGGCGCCTTTCTGACGGGCGATCTGTTCAATCTCTTCGTCTTCTTCGAAATACTGCTGATCGCTTCCTACGGATTACTGCTGCACGGCGGCGGCGCTGCGCGCACCCGCGCCGGTCTGCACTACGTGGTTTTGAATTTGGCCGGTTCCTCACTCTTTCTCATCGCGTTGGGATTGATTTACGGGGTAACCGGAACCCTGAACATGGCCGATCTGGCGATGAGCCTGCCACAGCTCGACGCCGGCGATTTGCCCCTCGCAGGAGCCGGCGCCCTTTTGCTGCTGGTGGTCTTCGCTCTCAAGGCCGCGGTGCTGCCGCTGCATTTCTGGCTTCCCCACGCCTATAGCAACGCCAGCGCGCCGGTGGCCGCCCTCTTCGCCATCATGACCAAGGTGGGCGTCTACGCCATCGTGCGGGTTTTCGGTCTTGTCTTTGGCTACGGCGACGGGCCGCTGGCCGACGTCATCGCGCCCTGGCTACTGCCGGCGGCGCTCCTGACGCTCGCTATTGGCACGTTCGGCGTGGTTGCCAGCCGTGACCTGCAAGAGATGACGGCGTACCTCATTATCGTCTCGGTCGGCACACTGCTCACCGGCATCGGGGTCGGGACCGATGCGGGCTTGACCGCTGCCCTCTATTACCTGATCCACACCACTCTGGTAACCGCCGGCCTGTTCCTTCTCGCTGATGTGATCGCGTACGGCCGCCCTCAGGGGACGCTGATTGCCGAGGGCCGTCGCCCACCCGACAGCGCGCTGCTTGGCGTACTGTTTCTGGTCGGATCCGTCGCCATCGCGGGCATGCCGCCGCTAAGCGGACTCATTGGTAAACTGCTGCTGCTATCGGCTGCTCAAAGTTCAAGCTGGGCACCCTGGATTTGGGCAGGTATTCTCGGCTCGAGCCTCCTTGTAATCGTGGGGCTGACGCGCGCGGGTGCCGCCCTCTTCTGGCGCGGCGAACCGATCTCCAGAGGCAGCCGCGGCGCCCTGCGCATCGCACCGGCCGCCCTACTGCTTGCAACCAGTCCGCTTCTGGTCGCCTTCGGCGGCACTATCGCCGAATTCACTTCAGCCACCGCATCCCAGATATCCGACGGAACCGCCTATATGGAGGCCGTGGCCGGGCTGTTTTCGACTTCCCCGGAAGTCACGAAGGCGGCCCGATGAGACGCTGGTGCCGCACCCGCTGATGAGCCTGACCCTGACGCTGGTCTGGCTGTTGCTGTCCAACGACTTCGCCCTGGAGCAGTGGCTGTTCGGGGGCGTTCTCGGGCTGTTGATTCCCCACTTCACCAGCGATTTCTGGCCGGAGCGCCCGCAGCTGCACCGTCCACTGCTTCTGAGCCGCTATCTGCTGAGACTTGCGAAGGACATCCTGGTCGCCAACTTCCAGGTGGCGCGGCTCGTGCTGGGTCCACACGAACGCCTGCATCCGGCGTTTATCGAATATGAGCTGGAGCTGACCGACGAGTTCGCCATCACCATGCTCGCCAGTACCATCTCGCTGACGCCCGGGACCGTCTCCGCGGACCTCAGCACGGATCGGCGCGTGCTGCATATTCACAGCATCGATGTGCCCGATGCGGACGCCCTCTGCCGCGATATTCGGGAGCGTTATGAACTGCCGCTGAAGGAGATCTTCCGATGATTCTGCAGGCCTCCATCTACATCGCCTTTGCCATGATGAGCCTGGCCATGCTGCTGAACCTGTGGCGTCTGCTGCGCGGCCCCGACGTGCCGGATCGCATCGTGGCCCTCGATACCCTGTTCATCAATACCATTGCCCTTCTGGTGCTGGGCGGCATTCACTTCGAACAGCACCTTCTATTTCGAATCCGCCCTGGTGCTCGCCATGATGGGATTCATCGGAACCGCCGCCTTCTGCAAATACCTGCTGCGCGGCGACATCATCGAATAGGTTATACGATGCTGATTGAAATCGTGATCTCGTTCTTCCTTCTGGTCGGCGCCTCCTTTGCGCTCATCGGTTCCATCGGACTGATGCGCCTGCCCGACTTCTTTACGCGCCTGCACGGCCCTACGAAATCCACCACACTCGGCGTCGGCGGAATGCTGGTGGCGTCGATCATCTACTTCTCCCTGCGAACCGAAGAGCTCAGCCTCCACGAACTGCTGGTGGCGCTGTTCCTCTTTATGACCGCGCCGGTCAGCGCCCACCTGCTGGCAAAGGCGGCGCTGCATCACAAGGTCCACTCCATCGTTCCACGGCCGGGGGAGCGGGACGAGGATAAATAGATCTCACCCAGAGACGAAGCCGTCAACTGAAAGCCGGCTCGTCAGCTTCCTTGCTTCTCATGGTGAAAGGCCGAACCGGATCGCACTGCCGACTCTCGTCAGTCGCTTGGCTCCCGCCCTCCATTTTCGGTGGGCCCCTGAACCCATTGAGAGGCAGCTTCGGACGTTGGCGGTGACCGGTCTGATTTTTTCGCGCTGATGCTCGCCTTCATAGCCGCCTGGAGCGGCTGGCCTGGGGATTAAAGGTGAGCGAACAGTCATCGTTGCTATTCTTCGGGTAGTTCGTAACCGGTAACGATCATGACGCTGGACGCGCGAGACATAGACTACGCCCCGGCAGGCAAACCCTATCCCCCTATCGAAGACTACGCTGTCATCGGCGATGGGCGAACGGCAGCCCTGATCTCGAAGGATGGAGCCATCGAGTGGTTGTGCTTCCCGCATTTCTCGGGACCCAGCGTATTCGCGGCCATTCTCGACCGCGAACGCGGCGGCCACTTCAGCGTCAGGCCAAGGGGCCGCTATACGATCGAACGGCGCTATGAGCCGGGCACGGCGATTTTGGTGACGACGTTCAAGACGGCCGACGGCGCACTGGAGCTCACTGATTGCATGCCGATCCATCCCCGGCCCTCGGATGAGCCATTTCAGCCCCAGCGCGAACTTCTGAGAAGGGTTCGCTGTATCGAGGGAAGCGTTGATCTGGAGGTGCAATACGAACCGCGGCCGGAATACGCCACCGTTCGTCCGCACATACGGCTGCGCGGACGCCTCGGGTGGTCCTGCACTTACCGATCGAAGCTTCTGCATCTGCACACCGATGTCCCGCTTCAACTGAGGTCGAGCGACCGTGTCGGCGGTTGCCTGCGCCTGAATCGGGGTGAGCAGCGGTATCTGTCTCTGACGTTTTCGGAAAACGATATCGGCGTCTTTATCCCTCTCGGCGACTCGGCAGAGCAGCGGCTGGAGCGAACCCGTCGCTGGTGGCAGCAGTGGAGCGAGCGCTGCACCCAGCGCGGTCGTCACCGCGAAATCGTCCAGCGCGCAGCAATAACCCTGAAGCTGCTCACCTATACGCTCTCGGGCGCCATTGTTGCCGCCGCCACCACCTCCCTGCCCGAACAGGTGGGGGGGATTCGCAATTGGGACTACCGCTACTGCTGGCTCCGGGATGCGGCCTTGACGCTCCGCGCCTTCATGGATTTGGGCTATATCGATGAAGGGCACGCGTTTCTCGGCTGGCTCCTGCACGCAACCCGTCAAACCGCACCGGAACTCGACGTGCTTTACGATATTTACGGCAACATCCATATACCGGAATACACCCTTGATCACCTTGAGGGGTATAAAGGTTCGAAACCGATCCGCATCGGCAACGGCGCGTGGGATCAGGTCCAGCTGGATGTCTACGGTGAAATCATGATCGCCGCATACGACTACGTTCAGCGAGGCGGAACACTCGATCGTTATGAGAAGAAAATCCTGCTCGGCTTTGGTCACGAGGTCTGCCAACAATGGTCTCGCCCGGACAAGGGCCTTTGGGAACCGAGAGGAGCCGAGGAGCACCACACCCACTCCAAGGTGATGTGCTGGGCGACACTGGACCGGCTGATCAGACTTCACCGTCAGGGACATATGCGTGTTCCCGTTCAGCGCTTTGAACGAGAAATGTCGCAGATCCGTGGTGCCGTCGAAGAGCGCGGCTACGACCGGGCCTTGAGAAGCTATGTCGGTATTTTCGACACCGACGAACTCGACGCGGCACTGCTGCTATTGCCCCGCTACGGCTTCTGTGAAGCAGGGGACCCCCGCTTCCGGGGAACCGTCGATGCGATTGACAAGCACCTGACGCACGGCGCGCTCGTTCGCCGCTACCGCGACGGTTCGGACGGTATGCCTCCAGGGGAGGGCGCTTTTGGCGTTTGCAGTTTTTGGGCCGTCGATTGCCTGACGCGCATGGGGCGCAACCGGGAGGCCGAAAAGCGCTTTGACGCCCTACTGGACCTCGCCAATGACGTGGGCCTGTACTCGGAGGAATACGACCCGAAAACCGGATCGGCTTTAGGCAATTTTCCCCAAGCGTTCACCCATATCGGACTGATCACGGCGGCATTGTCGCTGACCGAAGCCGATGGTGAGCATCATTTCAGGGCCTGATTTATTCCTCATGCTGTTTTCCGAAGCACTCGCTCATTTTGATTACATTCTGGTCTGGGGACTGGCCGCCACGGCCGTAATGACCACGATCCTCTATGGCAGCCAGAGCTTCGGTCTGTCACGTCTCTCGCTGCCGTTTCTGTTCGGCACCTTTTTCCTCGCCAACCGCTACCGAGCCGGCATCCTCGGATTCGCCCTCTATATCGTCGGCGGTTGGCTGTTCGGCTTCTTCTATTACCTGCTATTCGCTTCGATGCAGGCCGCCAGCTGGGGCTACGGGGCACTTATCGGGTTTATTCACGGGCTGTTCCTGCTCACGGTCGTCCTTCCCCTGCTGCCGTATATCCATCCGCGTATGGCCACCGAATATGACGGTCCGACCAGCAAGAGGCGACTCGAACCGCCGGGCTTCATGGGGTTCAACTACGGCCGGCGAACGCCGCTGACCACACTCGTCGGCCATACTCTCTATGGAGCGTTACTGGGCTTTGGTTTCCATTTTGTCGTGGGATAAGCGATATGGCGCGATCCGATGTCGTTGTTGTCACCGGCGCTTCCGCCGGAATCGGGCGGGCCACCGCCATCGAGTTTGGTCGCCGGGGGTGTCGCGTGGCATTGCTGGCGCGCGGCGTCGACGGGCTTGAGGGCGCCCGTCACGAAGTGGTCAGGGCGGGCGGCACGGCGCTGGTCATACCCACCGATGTCGCCGATGCCGAACAGGTGGAGACCGCTGCCGAACGGGTGGAGCATGAGTTGGGTCAGATCACCATCTGGGTGAACTCTGCCATGGTCACCGTTTTCTCTTCGGTGGCGGATCTCCAGCCCGAAGAGGTTCGTCGCGCGACCGAGGTCACTTACCTGGGCACCGTATACGGCACCATGGCGGCCCTGAAGCGCATGCGCCGCCGGGATCACGGCAGCATCGTTCAGGTCGGGTCCGCCCTCGCTTACCGCGCGATTCCCCTTCAGGCTGCTTATTGCGGCGCCAAATTCGCCATTCGCGGCTTTACCGACGCCCTGCGCAGTGAACTGATTCACGAGGGCTCGAAGATCCGGTTGACGATGGTCCAGCTGTCCGCTTTCAACACCCCCCAATTCCAGTGGTCGCGCACCCATATCACTCGTCAGCCGCAGCCGTTACCGCCGATCTTCCAGCCCGAACTGGCGGCGCGGGGGATCGTGTGGGCCGCCTACCATCGCAGGCGTGAACTCTGGGTCGGTGCTCCGGCGGTCAAAACCATTCTCGGTAACCGATTGTTCGCGGGATTTATCGACCGATATCTCGCCAAAAAGGGCTATAGCGGTCAGATGATAGACGAAACGATCGATCCGGAGCGCCCGCATAACCTCTACCATCCCCTTCCGGGCGATTACGGGGTCCACGGGCTGTTCGATGATCGTGCCAAGAACCGCAGTCTGCAGTTTTGGAGTACGACCCATCGCGGTGTCGTTTGGGGCATCGCTGCCGCCGTCCTTGCGATAGTCGTTATAGCCCTGCTCTTGTAACTGTCTGTTGCAAAGCCTGTTATTGCCGCTACCTTTTTCATCAGCTTCATCAAGAAGAGGCGGCGACGATCCCGCCAAACGTCAAGCAAGGGAATGCTTTGGATGATTTGGCCGATAGCGATACGCTCGACAGGGAAGTCCGACACACACTCTCGGGTTCGTCGGCCTCCCCACGACTCTCCTCAAGATACTCTTCAACGTCTTGCTCCGGCAAAAGAACGGCGAATTCCGGACGCTGTTCGATCGCGTGCGTCGTCGGCGAAAAATGCACCCAGGGAAGCAATAACCAGAGGACGGTTACCACCATGAGCAGACATGTTCTGATCACCGGCGGCGCCGGTTTCATTGGGTCGCATGTGGCCGATCGGCTACTGGCGAAAGGCTATCGGGTGCGTGCGCTCGACAATCTTTCTCCGCAGGTTCACGGCGAACAGCGGCAGCGGCCCGACTACCTGGATCCCGAAGTCGAGCTAATGATAGGCGATATCCGGGATGGCGACGCGGTCGATCGGGCGCTGGATGGCGTCGATGCCGTTTTCCATTTTGCTGCCAAGGTAGGCGTCGGACAGAGCATGTACCAGGTGGCCGACTATCTGGACACGAACGTGACCGCCACCGGCGTGTTGCTCGAAGCCCTCATCAAGCATCCAGTCGAACGGTTGGTGATGGCCTCCAGTATGAGTATTTATGGCGAGGGCATGTACCGCACCGACGACGGCCGAGTGGTCGATGGTCGCCGCGACAGTGAACGCCTTCGCGCCGGCGACTGGGACGCCTACGGCCCCTCGGGTGAATCCCTCCACCCGATCCCCACCACTGAAGCGAAGCCCCCTTCGATCGCCTCCATTTATGCGATGTCCAAGCTCGATCAGGAGCGGATGAGCCTCATGCTCGGCGAGACCTACGGCATCCCGACCACCGCGCTCCGGTTTTTCAATGTCTATGGCGAACGGCAGGCGCTGTCCAATCCCTACACCGGGGTTCTGGCCATCTTCGCTTCACGCCTTCTAAATGGAAATCCGCCGCAGATCTTCGAGGATGGCCAGCAGCGTCGGGATTTTGTCAGCGTTCACGATGTCTCCGACGCCTGCGCGTTGGCCCTGGAGCGTGATGAGGCGGTTGGTCGTGCGTTCAATATCGGCAGCGGCCACGACGTAAGCGTGACCGAAGTCGCGCAGCGGGTGGCGGCCGCCCTGGACCTGGATATTGAACCGGAGGTCACCGGCAAATACCGGACCGGCGATATCCGCAACTGCTTCGCCGATATTTCGCTGGCCCGGGAGCAACTGGGCTTCGATCCGAAAATCCGCCTCGAATCGGGTATCCGTTCACTGAGCGCATGGCTGGAGGACCAGACAGCCGAAGATCGGGTGGCTCAGGCCACCCGGGAACTGACCGCGCGAGGACTGGCGCTATGAGTGCGACGAATGGAAACGGAAAACCGTTTGCCGGTCTCGCGCCAGAGATCGGCATCGGCGCTTCGCTCCCCCCGGGGATCGCCAGACGCGCCCAGGCGGTTCTCGATGATTTGGAGCGTCTCGGCACCGAACACCTGCGACTCATCATTTCCCCGGAGGCATGGAAGAGTTCGGAAGGCCGGCGCTGGTATGAGTGGCTGCTGCGTGCGGCCGCGGAACGGACGCACCTTCTGCCGGTTCTGGCCGGCGGCCCCGCGGAATTCGCCGAGCAAGTGGTGGCCGCACTTGCCCCTCATCTGGATACCTTCGAGGTCGGGGGCGTACCACCCGAAGAAACCACCCGCCGCGTCCAATTCATGAGCCAATACGGCATTACGCCGGTCGTGGGCGTTGCCGCCGGCAATCTCGAGTCCGAAATCCCCGCCCTGGCGGAACTCGGGGCGCTCGACCTGGCGGGCGCCGTCGCGCTCCGGGGCTTTCCGGAGACTGCGGGCCGCTGGGATGGCTGGGCCAACCGCCTGGAACTGGCGGGCGAAGCACTGAGGCATGCCGGTGTCGATCTGCCGCTCTGGACGGTGACCGGGCGTTCGACCTGGATTTACCGGGATCATGAGCAGCTTGAGGCGTTTGCCGATGCCGTGACGGCTCCCGCCACCCGCGTCTACTGGCATAGCGCCCGTGATGAAACCGATGCAGCGGCCAATCCCCGTTGCGGCCTGCTGGGTCTTGCCGACGAACATGGCCACTCCAAATTGCTCCTGAGACTTCTCGAAACGGGCGGGCTCGATCAAGTGCGGACCACGATACAGGCGACCCGCTCCCCAAAACCGGTGAACGCCTCCGAGCCGGTTGCTCTGGTCACCGGTGGGGCCGGATTTGTCGGCGCCAATGTCGCCGACCATCTACTCTCAACCGGAAGGCGGGTGGTAATACTCGACAACCTGGCCCGCCCCGGCACCGAACAGAATCTTATGTGGCTGCAGGAGCGGCACCCCGACCGGCTCGAATTTCGGCTCGGCGATATCCGCGACGGTGCCACGGTACGGGAGGCGGTGGAGCGTGCCGATCAGGTGTATCACTTTGCGGCGCAGGTGGCCGTGACCACCAGCCTCGAGGGACCCGTCGACGATTTCGAGGTCAACAGCCGGGGCACCCTCAATCTGCTCGAGGCGATTCGGTCCCGGTCGATCCGCCCTCGCTGCTGTTCACCTCGACCAACAAGGTTTATGGCGGACTCGGTGATGTTTCACTTCGAGCCACCGAGAGCCATTACGAGCCCGAAGAAGCGATCATTCGGCATTCGGGTATCGGCGAAGCGCGGCCGCTCGAATTCTGCAGTCCTTACGGCTGCTCCAAGGGGAGCGCTGATCAGTACGTGCTCGATTACGCCCGTACCTTCGGGCTCCCGGCGGCCGTCTTTCGCATGAGTTGCATCTATGGGCCGCGTCAGTTCGGTACCGAGGATCAGGGCTGGGTCGCTCACTTTCTCATCAGGGCGCTGCGCCAGCAGCCCATTACGATTTATGGCGACGGGCTGCAGGTGCGTGACGTGCTCTTCGTGGATGACCTGGTCGATGCCATGCTGCTCGCCCACCGGCACATGGATCGGATCGCCGGAGAGGCCTTCAATATCGGCGGCGGCCCGGCCAATACCCTGAGCCTCAAAGAGCTGTTGCAGCTGATTGAAGCGCATCAGGGCCGCTCGCCCGTGGTCGATTACCAGGACTGGCGAACGAGCGACCAGCGTTACTACGTTTCCAACGTGAACAAATTTTCCGAGGCGACCGGCTGGCAGCCCCGTGTGCCGGTCGCCGAAGGCGTTCACCGGCTTTACCACTGGCTCGCGGCCAAGAATGGACTGGCCGCCAACCGGGAAAGGAGGATGGCTTTGTGAGGTATGCATTGATCAATCCGCCCTGGCATTTCGAGGGCAGCATTTATTTCGGCTGCCACGAGCGGCATCTTCCCCTTGAGCTGGGCTACGCCAAAGCCCTGCTCGAAGCGGAAGGTCACGATGCGGCCCTTTTCGACGCCCACGCTTTTGGCTGGTCGACGGACGTATTGTCGGCCGCCGTCGCCGGTTACGGCCCCGACATCACCGTCATCGCGACCGCCCCCACCTACCTGTTCTGGCGCTGTCCGCCACCCGAGCTGCGCGTGCCACAGGAAGTGGTCAAAGCCATCCGGGAAACCGCCGGACGCATCGTTCTGGTAGGCCCTCACGCCTCCACCACACCACGGGCCCTCCTGAGCAAGGTCGACGCGGAAGCGGCGGTGATCGGGGAGTGTGAAGCCATTCTGCCACGACTCAACGATGGCAAGGAGTGGATCGAAATGGAGGGCATCGCCGTTCGCGACGCCGATGGCCGAGTTCAGGTCAAAGGCGGGCCCCAGGCCGTCGATATGGCCTCATTGCCGGCGCTGCACTGGTCGCGCGACCTGCTCCACGATCACCACCACCACCGTTTCGATGGCGCCGGCCACGGGCTCGGCGCCGAGCTGGAGGTTTCACGGGGGTGTCCCTACGCCTGCACCTTTTGCGCCAAGGACAACTACCGGGACAAATACCGGCGCCGTCCCCTGGAGACGGTCCTCGAAGAACTGGATGGGCTCATCGAACAGGGTGTCGGTTACGTCTATCTGGTCGATGAAATCCTGCTGCCGGATCGCGCGCTTCTCGATGCGCTCAAGGAGAGAGACGTCGAATTCGGCGTACAGACCCGAATCGATCTCTGGAAGCCGGAGATGCTCGACCGCCTGGGCGAAGCAGGCTGCGTCTCCATCGAGGCTGGTGTGGAGAGCATCTCCGATACCGGACGCGACCTGCTCAACAAGCGCTGCAAACTCTCCAGCGAAGAGCTGCGCGACCGGCTTGTCCGCGCCAAGCAAACCGTGCCGTTCGTTCAGGCCAGCCTCATCGATTCGGGCGGTGAGGATCTCGATGAGGTGGAGAAGTGGCGCCAGCAACTCCTCGACCACGGGGTTTGGGCCAACAAGCCCGTGCCGATGTTTCCCTACCCCGGATCCCCCAGCTACGTCCATAAATTCGGTTTCCCGGACGAAAAAGCGTGGGAACGCGCCGTCAGCTACTACATTGATAGGTACGGCGAGTTTTCCGATATTCAGGAGCAGCGACCGTTGCCTCTCGAAGAGTTGGAACTGCCGCCGACAAACTGAGAGCGGCTGCTTTGGACAGCAGTCCCCTTAATCCGCGGAGAGACGAAACCAAAGGTGCCTCAAGGTGAAAGGATTCCGGCCTCAAACCCGACCTGCGCCGATTTCGGTGCCATGGCATCCGGCGGATTGATGCACGGCTGAAGGAGATCGGATGCGCATCGCGATGTTCTATCACTCGGTCCGTTCCGACTGGAACCATGGCAATGCCCATTTTCTGCGCGGCGTGGCCTCGGAACTGATTGCGCGAGGGCATACGGTGCGTATTTTTGAGCCCGAAGAGGCCTGGAGCGTGACGAATCTGCTTCGGGATGCGGGGCCGGAGGCGATCAGCGCCTTTTCACGTGTTTATCCCTCTCTCGACACCCACCCCTACCGAAGCGGGACCCTGGAACTGGACGGGGTGCTGGACGGCTTTGACCTGGTCATTGTCCACGAGTGGAACGAACACGAACTGGTGGCACGCATCGGCGAGCACCGGGCCCGCACCGGCGGCTATCGCCTGCTGTTTCACGATACCCACCACCGATCCCTGACGAAACACGCGGACATCGCGCGCTATGACCTGCGTCACTACGACGGCGTACTGGCATTCGGTGAGGTGATACGCGACCGCTATCTGGAACATGGTTGGTGCGAGCGAGCCTGGACCTGGCATGAAGCTGCCGATACCCGCGTCTTCCAACCTCTGGTGAATGAGCCTCCGGAAGGAGACTTGATATGGGTGGGCAACTGGGGAGATGACGAACGCACAGCAGAACTGGCGGAATTCCTGTTCGAGCCGGCCGCGACGCTGGCGCTCCGCACCCGCGTCTACGGTGTTCGCTACCCGCGCCAAGCCCTCGAGCAGCTGGATGCGCGCGGCATCGACTATGGCGGTTGGCTCGCCAACTACGACGTGCCTCGGGCCTTCGCGCGTCACAAGGTCACGATTCACATTCCACGACGACCCTATGTGGAATCGCTGCCGGGCATACCCACGATACGTCCGTTCGAGGCCATGGCTTGCGGCATTCCGCTCGTGACCTCGCCCTGGGACGACAGTGAGGGCCTGTTCGACGCCGGCCGGGACTATTTGGTCGCGAGAAACGGCGAGCAGATGCGCCGCCACATCCGTGATCTGCTTTTTGATCCCGCCATGGCCTCGGAACTGGGCATGCGGGGCCATCGGACCATCCTCGAACGCCATACCTGCGCCCATCGCGTCGACGAATTACTGCAAATCTGTCGCGAACTGGGCATGACCGATGTTTTTCGAAACCAGGGGGAACCCGACACATGAAATCCGGACTCGATATCGCATTTTTCGGATCAAGCCTGGTCTCCGCGTACTGGAACGGGGCCGCCACCTATTATCGCGGAATCATTCACGCCCTAGCCCGGCGCGGACACCGGATCACTTTCTACGAACCTGACGCCTACGATCGCCAGAAGCACCGGGACATTCCCGACCCCGACTGGGCCCGGGTCTTTGTCTATAAGCCCACCGAAGAGGGTGCCTGGCAGGCACTCACCGAGGGCGCCAAAGCGGACGTGATCGTCAAAGCGAGCGGTGTCGGCATTTTTGACGAGTTCCTGGAGGCCGCCGTCCCTCAGATCAAACGGGCCGACGCCATCAGCATCTACTGGGATGTGGACGCCCCCGCCACCCTGGCGCGCATCGGTGCCGATCCGGAGGATCCGATGCGCAAGCTGATTCCCGAATACGATCTCGTCTTGACCTACGGCGGCGGTCGACCGGTGGTGGACGCCTTCCGACAGCTTGGCGCCCGTGAATGCATTCCGGTCTATAACGCCGTGGACCCCGGAACCCACCACCTCGTGGAACCGGACCCGCGTTTCCGGGCCGATCTGGGGTTTCTCGGAAACCGCCTGCCGGACCGTGAGGAGCGGGTCGAGGCCTTTTTCCTGGACGCCGCCGCGCTACGTCCGGAGATGCATTTCCTGCTGGGCGGCAACGGATGGCAGGACAAACCCCTGCCGGGCAACGTCGAATCCCTCGGGCATGTCTATACGCGGGATCACAACGCCTTCAACTGCACTCCACGGGCCGTACTCAATATCAGCCGGGAGAGCATGGCCGAAAATGGCTGGTCACCGGCGACCCGCGTTTTCGAGGCAGCCGGTGCGGGCGCGTGCCTGATTTCCGACTGGTGGCTCGGTATCGAGGATTTCCTCGAGCCCGAGGAAGAGGTCCTGGTGGCTCACGGTGCACAGGACGTCGCGGCGCACCTGGACCGACTCACCCCGGAGCGGGCCCGCACCCTGGGTGAAGCGGCAAGGCGCCGTGTTCTGGCGGAGCATACCTACGCACGTCGCGCCGAACAGGTGGAAAGCATCCTGGAGGGATTCGATGCCGCCCGGGCGGCTGGCAACGCCGCCCGGACCGGCACAGGTTCAGCGGACCTTTCGTCGCGGTTCAGTGGATCGAGCTTCGGTCCACCAGTTTGAAAAAGCGGCTGGTTTCGCCGCTGGCGGTCTGATCCTGGTAGATGAGAGCGAGGTTCTTTTCCTCGAATTTATCAAAGAAATCATCCCAGGAAATAGGCGAGAGGCTCTTTTCACCGCTGTAACCGGGAAAGTCGATACGGATGATCCCCGGGTCATCACCGGACGAAGTGGCCTCGACCGAAGCAGGCTGACCGCCGCGGGACTCAGCCCAGCGCCGAATCTCTTCGTGGTCCGTCGTCGCGTGGTTCTCTCCGGGCATAACACACCTCCGTGTCTGTCAGACGGATACCCCGCAGTTTAGGCAGCGCCGGGAAAAGGGTCATCGTTAAAACTACGGAAGTCAAAGGGAGAGGCGAATGCCGGAAAACCTGAGCCATCACGGACCGACTTGGCGTCTATCGGTTCACCCTGCGGCCGCCGCAGCGATCCGGAGCTGATCCCATGGTGCCAAACGGGCTTCGCATTTTGATGACCACCGACACCGTCGGCGGTGTCTGGACCTACGCGGTGGACCTGTCAGAAACCCTGGCAAACGCCGGCGCCGAAATCGCTCTGGCCACCATGGGGGAGCCACTGACGGCCGAGCAGTGGCAGCAGGTGAAACACATTCCCCGCCTGCATATCCATGAGAGCCGATATCGGCTGGAGTGGATGGATGACCCCTGGGACGATGTCGCCGCCGCCGGTCGCTGGTTGGTGGCCATCGAGCAACAGTTCCGGCCCGACGTCATCCATCTCAACGGGTATGCCCACGCCTCGCTCGACTGGCAGACGCCGTGCCTGGTCGTCGGCCACTCCTGCGTCCTGTCGTGGTGGCAGGCGGTTCACGGCACACCGCCGCCGCATCGTTTTCAGCGCTATTACCGGGCAGTCCGGGAGGGATTGGGCTCTGCCGATCTGGTCATCGCGCCGACGCGGGCCATGCGCAACGCCTTGCAAACCTATTATGGGCCGCTCCCCAAGACCTGCGTGGTTTACAACGGCCGCAACCCGGCCCTGTTCCACTCGGGACAGAAGCGCCGCGCCGCGCTCTCCGTCGGTCGCCTGTGGGATGAGGCCAAAAACATTGAGGCCGTTGCCGAAGCGGCGGCCGATATCGATTGGCCGCTTCGGGTGGCCGGGGAAAGCCGACATCCAAACGGGCGGGAGACCCGCTTGAACAATGTCGATTTTTTGGGCCAGTTGCCACCCGAACGCTTACGTGGGGTCTATGCTGAATCAGCGGTCTATGCTTTCCCGGCACGCTACGAACCTTTCGGCCTCTCGGTACTGGAGGCGGCATTTTCCGGCTGTGCACTCCTGTTGGGGGATATCGACAGTCAGCGCGAACTGTGGGATGGCGCCGCGCTGTTCGTTTCTCCTGATGACCAGGAGGCGATCCGCCGCGGGCTGGTTCAACTCACGCAAGACGGCGCTCTGCGAAGTCGACTGATGACCGCATCACGTAAACGGGCGCGCCGCTACTCACTGGAAGCAGCGGCCGCCACCTATGCGGATCTTTACACGGGGCTGCTCGGCACCGGAAGCCTTGCGTCGGCCAAATTATCGGCCTGCGGGCGTCCGCAACCGGGTATCAACTGAAGAAAGGAGAATTCATGAACGACCCGATGCGCATCGTCATCCTTGGCCTCTCGCTCACCTCCTCCTGGGGAAACGGACATGCCACCACCTATCGAGGCCTGGTGCGTGAGCTGGACGCCAGAGGCCACGAGGTCCTCTTTCTGGAACGGAATGTTCCCTGGTATGCCTCCAATCGGGATCTGCCGGAGCCGCCGTATGCCCGCGTGGGACTTTACGAGAACCCGGAGGACCTGAAAAGGCGGTTCGAGGAGAAGGTCATGCAGGCCGACCTGGTCATAGTCGGCTCTTACGTTCCGGATGGGGTTGAAGTGGGTCGTTGGGTGCAGGAAAAAGCCCAGGGCGTCACCGCCTTCTATGACATCGATACCCCGGTGACCCTGGGTAAATTGGCGCGCGGCGAGTGGGACTATATTTCTCCCGATCTGATACCCGAATACGACCTGTATCTTTCGTTCACCGGCGGCCCCACATTGAAGCGACTCGAACGCGAGTACGGGGCCCCTCGTGCCCTGCCCCTTTACTGTTCGGTAGATCCGGAACTCTACTATCCCGCCACAATGGCTCCGGCCTGGGATCTGGGCTATCTGGGCACCTACGCCGAAGATCGTCAGCCCACGCTGGAGCGTCTGCTGATCGAACCGGCCCGGCGCTGGCCGTCCGGTCGCTTCGTGGTGGCGGGCCCCATGTATCCGGAGACGATTCGCTGGAGCGACAACATCACCCGTATCGAACACCTCCCCCCGGCGGAGCACCGGCGCTTCTATAACAACCAGCGGGTGACGCTGAACGCCACCCGCGCCGATATGGTGGAGCTTGGTTACTCTCCCAGTGTGCGCCTGTTCGAAGCCGCCGCCTGTGGAACGCCCATCATCAGTGATCGCTGGGAGGGACTCGAAGATCTTTTCGATGTCGGACACGAACTGCTGGTCGCCGAAGACACGCTGGAGGTATTGGATATCCTTGAGGAGTTCGATAACGACGAGCTGCGAGCGATAGGCCGGCGCGGCCGCAACCGCATAATGGCCCAGCATACCGCTGCCCATCGCGCCGCCGAACTGGAAAGCTATGTGAAACCGCTGCTGAACGGCGGACGCTCTTTCCAGCCCGGCCAGCAGGTGACGGCTTCTCAGCCCGGCGCCAAGCCGGCGTAATCCCGACCGGCGCTCGGGTACTGTTGCATGCTTGGCGGTGCTTTCAGCCAAGCAGGCAACAGTACACTACGCCCAAGCCCAACGCCGCCCGGTGAACGCTGTTTCACAGGCGGCTGCCGCGAATGCCCCCGGTGAGAGCCTGCCGGTTTCCCTCGCGGCCGAGCCGCTCTCCCGGCAGCGACCGGCGTTGGCAGCGTTAAATCGTTCTGATACCGTACTTCGCCCTATCCGGATGGCGGCTGCGTACTTGAACGACCTCAAGATCCTCTATCGCGATGACTGGTATGTAGCCATCGACAAGCCGGCGGGCATGATCGTCCACAACAACGGCATGCCGAACCAGGGCCAACCGGTCCTTCAGACCCTACGCGATCAGATTGGCGCCTGGATCTATCCCGTCCACCGCCTCGACCGCCCAACCTCGGGTGTCCTGATCTTTGCCCAGTCCTCCTCGGCAGCGCGGCGCCTGAATCAATGCTTCACGGAGCGTCGTGTCGAAAAGACCTACCTTGCCACGGTTCGGGGCTACACCGGCGAGGGGGATACCATTGATTACGCGCTCCGTGAAGACGACGACATGGAGTTGCAGCGGGCCGTCACGACATATCGCCGCCTGGACACGGTGGAACTCGACATCCCGTGCGGGCGCTACCCTACGGCCCGCTACTCGTTGGTTGAGCTCTACCCGGAAACCGGACGGTATCACCAGATCCGCAAGCACATGCATCACATTTCCCATCCGATCGTGGGCGATACCACACACGGTGACGGCCGGCACAACCGGTTATTCCGGAATCGTTTCGATTGCCACCGGCTGCTGCTCTTCGCGACCGAGCTCGCGTTCGACCACCCTTATACGGGAAAGCGGTTGTCGATCGTGGCGCCGCCCTCTCCCGAGATCATCGGACTTTTTCAGTCGCTCGGCTGGCAGTGGCTCCGACGCCGAAGCGGTACTACCGCGCCAGTTGCAGGATCCTGCGCTGTTTCCTAGCTTTTGAGAATCGGTTAGCCAGGGACGGGCTATGAAACCTTCGCAGGCAGCGCTTGTCGGCATCGCAGTCCTCGGACCCGGCCTGGCCCGGGCCCAGGCGGACCTTTCGGTAACGAAAACGGCAGTTCCGGAGCTGGTGGTCGAAAGCCGCCCCATCGAATACCGGATAGTCGTCACCAACCAGGGACCCGACGAAGCCCAGAATGTCGAGCTGGTTGATGATCTCCCCGAAGAGGCCAGCCTGACCGAAGCCGACAGCCGTTGCGTACCGGAAACACCCACCCGCCTCCGCTGTACTCTGGGCGATATAGCCGCCAACGACAGCCGCACACTTCTCCTGGAGGTCAGGGCGCCCGCAATCACCGCTCTGCCACCCCTGGAGCGGACCATCACCAACAGCGCCAATGTCGAAGCAACGGGCAGCGACCCCGTGATCGGCAACAACGGGGCCCAGGTCAATGTCCAGGTCGTCCCGGAAGAGAATGCCGCGGACCTTCAGGTCGATTTGGACAGCAGCGTCAGCGGTCTCAACGCGGACCAGGCGCAATTCACCGTAGAGGTTTTCAACAGCAGCGCCCTCAGCGTGGATAACGTGACGACCGTGGTCCGGCTAGACGCCTTGGCGCTATCGGAGTTGGTGGAAACCGAACCCACCCGGGGCAGTTGCCTTACTCCCCTCGACACCTGTGTGGATGAGGAGTGTGCGGCTTTCGAGAATGAGCCGCTTGAGGTCACCTGCAATCTGGGCACGCTCACCGCCACGGGCACCGAGCGGACAGTCATTACAGTGTCAACGCAGAGCGCCGATGATGATTTGACGGCCACGGCAACGGTCTCAAGCGATCGGGCTGATCCCGATCTCACGAACAACCGGGCTACCGAAACAACCGCCGACGAGGAGGTCACGGGTGCCCTGACGACCGACGGCGGCACTTGCGTGGCCTCTGTGGTCGTAGCCGGATCCCCGATGGAGCGCGACCTCAGACACTTGCGACGCCTCCGAGATCGAATCAAACGATTCGCCTGGGGGCGAAGGCTGGTTGGCGATTATTACCGTATCAGCCCGGCCCTGGCCCGTCGGGTCGGCCACTATCCGCGCGTCTGTAAAGTGGCCCGTGCCGTTCTCAAACCATTCGTTTTGGTTTCCCGTCACCTTTAGCAGGCTGTTGAAAAAGGGTTTTGTCCCTTCTCCCTCAGGGAGAAGGCTAGGATGAGGGGGATAAAAAACAGGCAGTTACCCTGCATTGAACCCCCTCACCCCGGCCCTCTCCCGGTGGGAGAGGGAGTTTTTCAACAGCCTGCTAGTCCGTCGGGCGCCGTCACTGTAGTGCCGACGGTAACCCCGGATGTCCCGGCCGGTAAAGACGCCGGGCGCGCTCTGTGCATCATGGCGAACGTGGCAATCAATGGGCTGGGGCGCATCGGACGCACCACCCTGAAACTCGTCATGGACAATCCCTCCCTGACCACGGTGCGGACCGGGTGGTTGATCACCTCAGCGAAATACCCGCCGAGGCATTGCTGGAAACGGATTGGAAAGGCATTAATCGCGATGCTCGATGCCCTCGACCATTTTGAGGCGATTGCCGCTGGACTGGAGCGGCGGCCACCCGTTCTTTTCCTCGACTACGACGGAACCCTCACCCCGATCGTGGGAGCGCCCGACGCTGCCGAACTCGCCCCCGCCATGCGTCAACGCCTGCAGCGACTGGCGCGGCGTTTCCGTGTGGCTGTTATCTCCGGTCGCGATCTGGAAGACGTGCGCCAGCGAATCGGCATCAACGGTCTCTTTTACACCGGAAACCACGGCTTCACGATCGAAGGGCCCGGAAAGCATCTGGAGCAGTCCAAGGCGCGGATCTATCTGCCCGCGCTCGAACGTGCGGAAAAGGCGCTTCATGAACAACTCGACGCCCTGCCCGGCCTCAAACTGGAGCACAAGCACTTCTCCTGTGCCGTGCACTATCGACACCTCGCCTGCGACCAGTTACCCGAGGTGGACAAGGTCGTGGCGAGCATTGCCGAAGGTGAAGGCCTGCGTCGTACCAGCGGAAAAAAGGTTTGGGAATTGCAGCCTCCTATCGCCTGGGATAAGGGGCGGGCGCTGACCTGGCTTTTTAAGGCAATGGAGATTGACGAAGAAGATGTCACACCTTTTTATATGGGCGACGACATTACCGACGAGGACGCCTTTCGCGCCTTGCCCGCGCATGGCGTGCGCATCCTTGTCGGCGAGCATGAGGGCACGACAGAAGCCGATTACCACCTGGAGAGTCCGGATGCGGTGAGCCGGTTTTTTGACCGGTTGCTCAAGTGAGCTGAAATCCTGCACGAAACCGTGGAGCGGCCTCCAGCCATGGGGCCGGTGTTAGCGAACGAAGATCGCGGCACGATGCCGCTCCCACGAAAATGCCGGTGGCAGAGGCGAGGTCTTTTTCCCGCATGATCCCGTGGACGTGCATTCCGGACCCTCGGATGCGGAGCCCATTTCCATTGGGGTAGAGGGAACGATCAAAACACTGCGGCCCCGGGGGCGACTGCATTTTCCGGTGCACATGAGGCGGTGATTGGCACGGTTCTCCGAGTCAGTCCGCTTCCGGCTCTCGGACGAAGCGGTAACCAACCCCCTGGACGGTAATGATGTAGCGCGGGCTGGAGGGTTCGTCCCCGAGTCGCTGGCGCAGATGACCCACCAGAACCCGGAGATAATGGGTATCATCGATATGCGCCGGCCCCCAGACCTCCCGAAGAATTTGCCGATGTGTGAGAACCCGATCCGGATTACTGATGAACAGCTTCAGTAATTCGTATTCCTTCTTCGACAGGTGAACGGCCTCTCCGTCCAACCAGACCTCATGACGGGTCAAGTCCACCTCAAGCGGACCGGCCTTGATTCGGGCGGCCTCGGCCGAAGGTCGCCTGTTACGCCGTGCGGCCCGGATGCGGGCCATCAACTCCGAAATGCCGAACGGCTTCGTTACGTAGTCATCGGCACCTGCATCGAGTGCAGCCACCTTTTCCGTTTCGTCGGAGCGCACGGATAGAACAATGATCGGAACCGAAGACCAGCCCCTTACCTCGGGAATAAAATCCTGGCCGTCCATATCGGGGAGACCGAGATCGAGAATGATCACATCGGGGTGCTCACGGCCGCAGAGTTCGAGCCCATCCCTGCCTAGACGGGCCTCCAGCACGCCAAAGCCATGCGCCTCCAGACTGATGCGCAAGAACTTCCGGATGGGGGCATCGTCCTCGACAATCAGAACCTTTCCTGCGTTCTCCATCATGATGTTCCCGCACGGGCCAGGGGCAGGGCTATGCGCATGAGGGTGCCACGATCAGCGGGCCCTGCCATGGCTTCCACCTCGCCGCCATGGGCCCCGATGAGACCGCGGCATATCGCCAATCCGAGTCCGGTCCCCTGGGGAAGGCGATCACTGCCGGTCACGCTGTAAAACATGTCGAAGATCTTCTCGCGCTCCGGTTCCGGGATCCCGGGTCCATCGTCAATAGTATCGATCCTGAGTGCCTCATTGCCGGTCGATGCGGCGATGGTGATGCGGCCATCTTCCGGAGAAAAGCGAACGGCATTGTCCAGAATATTGACCAGCGCCTGCTCCACGAAAGCGCCATGGACATAAAGCAGCGGGAGCTCCGGTTCGACGGCCAGTTCGACGCGGAAATCGCCGAGCGTCCCCTCCATGCGTTTCAGGGCCGCCCCGATAATATCCTCCACGCTCACCCAGTCCCGCCGCAGTTCCAGCCCGCCATGACCCAGGCGGGTCATATCCAGCAGGTTCTGAATATAGCGGTTCAGGCGCTCGGCCTCTCCCAGAATGTTGTTCAGCAGTTCGCGCCTGTCCCCGGGAGCGATCTTCGATCCATAGTCCAAAAGCGCCGTACTGGAACCGATGATCGAAGAGAGCGGCGTTCTCAGGTCGTGGGAAACCGACGAGAGCAGAGCGGAGCGCAACTGCTCGGTTTCGGAGACAACTCTCGCCTCCTCCAGGTCCATGACCAAACTGGTGCGCTCGATAGCGATGGCCGCCTGATCGCAAAGTGCCCTCGCCTGCTCTTCCTCCTCAATGGTCAACAGCTCCCGCTGGATCACCGCCAACCCTATCGGACCGCGTGCGGTTCCCAGCGTCAGAAAAGACAGACCCCGGCATGCGGGGGGCGGAGCGTCAACCTTCCATGCGGCCTCGAGCCGCTCCAGCGGAAGGGCACCGGTTCCGTCCAGCGAAGGCCAGCCGCCGCTAATCCTGAGCTGGCCTTCCGGGCCGGGGAGCAGCACCGCGACGGGAGATTCCAGAAGCAGGTAGAGATGCCGCGTCAGTTCAGTTACGACACTGTCCGCATCCGGAGCGGCCGTCATCCGCTTGGCGAACCCGTAGAGCGCCGTGATTCGGCCGATTCCCGCCTGCTTCTTTGCAATCTCATCATGCATTCGGGCCGCGAGACGCCCCGTGAGGGCAGCGGTTATCAGGAAAAGAAACAGGGTTGCGATATCGCCGTCGTCATTGACCGCGAAGGTGTAAAAGGGGGGCGTAAAGAAGAAATTGAAGGCCAGGAAGCTGGCGGTCCCCGCAAACAGCGACGGCCATAATCCCCACGTGGCAGCCACTATCAGAACGCCGGTGAGAAAAACCAGCGAAAGATTGGCATGGGGCACAAGCTGATGGAGGACAAAGGCCACAGCCATCGCGCCGGTGACCCCGATGGCAGCCCACAAATAGGCAAACGGCCCCGAGTGAGCGGATCCCGGTTCGATCAGAAACGGATTGAGTCGGTATTTATCGAGCATGAGCGGCACAGCCGATTCTAACCAGCAAGAAGTAAAAATCCCATAAAATTTTGACGTAATTTTTAGCTGCACACTGAGCATTCGCGTCGGAGAATGGGCCACCGACCTATAATTTCCCCGCGATGAACGTCTTTCTCGTTGTCAGGACATTGGGCATCCTGCTGTTTCTTTTCAGTGGGTCCCTGATTCCGCCAGTGCTCATCTCGTTCCTTTACGATGATGGCGAGCTGTTGCACTTCACCACGACCCTCGTCATCGCGGCTTCCGCGGGCGCCCTGCTCTGGCTACCACTGCTAAAGCGCCGGGAACGGGTCCGGACACGGGATGGCTTCATCATCGTGGCGATGCTCTGGATCATCATGAGCCTGCTCTCGAGCCTCCCGTTCGTCTTCGGGCTTCACATGGATATCGCGGACGCCTTTTTCGAGGCGGCATCGGCCTTCACCACCACCGGTGCCACGGTGATCACCGGTCTCGACCAGTTGCCCCCCTCCATCCTCTTCTACCGCCAGGAGCTCCAGTGGCTTGGCGGGATCGGGGTGATCGTCTCCGCCATCGCCCTGCTGCCGATGCTCGGGGTCGGGGGCATGCAGCTGTTCAAGGCCGAGACCCCCGGCCCGATGAAGGAAGAGAAGCTGACGCCCCGCATCGCCCATACTGCACAAACCCTGTGGCGGCTTTATCTGGCCATGACCGTGGCGTGCGCCCTCTTTTACTGGGTGGCCGGGATGTCGGGTTTCGATGCCGTCGCCCACGCCTTTTCGACCGTTTCCACGGGCGGTTTTTCCACGCATGATGCCAGTCTGTCCTACTTTGACAGCGCCGCGATTGAATTAATCGCCGTGGTATTCATGCTATTGGGCGCAATCAGTTTCAATATCCACTTCCTGGTCTGGCGGGAGCTGCGCCCGGCCTACTACTGGCGGAATGTCGAGGTACGCGCCTTTTTGCTGACGGTGCTGGTCGTGACCCTGCTGGTAGCCGGCGTGCTGCACCTCACGGGCTATAGCGAAGGCGTGACTGAAGCGCTGCGCCTGGCGCTGTTCGAAACGGCCTCGGTCATCACCAGCACGGGATTCGGAATCGATGATTTTTCCATCTGGCCGCTGATGCTGCCGGTGCTTTTGATGTTCATCAGCTTCATTGGGGGCTGCGCCGGCTCCACCGCAGGGGGCATGAAGGTGATTCGTTTCGTGGTCATCGCCAAACAGGCCTCTCTGGAAGTCCAGCAACTCATCCATCCGAACCTCGTCCGGCCCCTGAAGCTGAACGGAAGCGTGGTTCCCGGCAGGATCGTTCAGTCGATTTGGGGTTTTTTCGCCGTGTACGTGGGGGTGTTTGCGGTCACGATGCTGCTGATGATGGCCGGGGGTATGGACCAGGTGACCGCCTTTGGTGCCGTCGCCACCTGCATGAACAACCTCGGCCCGGGATTGGGGGATGTCGCGGCCAACTTCACCACGGTCGATGATCTCTCGAAGGGATTACTGGCGCTGGTCATGATTATGGGACGGCTTGAGATCTTCACGATTTTCGTGCTGATGACGCCGGCTTTCTGGCGGCAGTAATTCGGTAGCGCGACGCCATTGCGCCGACACGCTTTTACCTGAAGAAGTCCCGCTGTGGCCGCGTTCTACGCTCGGCCGGTGGTCGCCTTTTCCGACATCCAGTCGGCGGCGGTATCGATCAGCTCCTGCATCACCTCTCCCGGTTCCCGTCCCAGGCGCTTCAGCACGTTGAAGGAGTGGTCCCCGCCTTCGATGATGTGCAGCGTACTTTTCGCCGGCAGGCCTTTGAGTTCGCGCCGCAGTCTCTCAAGATTGCACAACGGGTCACGGGTCCCCTCCAGGAACAGCATGGGGCAGCGGATATCCGGCAGATGTTCGACCCGGAGCTTCTCCGGTTTACCGGCCGGATGCAGCGGATAACCGAAAAAAACCAGACCGTCACAGGGAGCACCCTGGGCGGCGATATGGGAAGCCATGCGCCCGCCCATGCTCTTGCCGGAGAGGAAAAGCCTCGCTGGAGCCAGGTCCTGATCGCTGCGCACCCGCTCGGCAACCGCGCGCCAGGTGGCTTCCAGAAGCGGCGCCCGGTCCGGTGCCCTGCCGCCGCGCTCCTTGTAGGGAAAATTGAACCGCACGGTGAGAAAGCCCCGGCGTGCCAGTCCCTCGTGCACTTCCCTGATAAAGGCGCTTTCCATGTCGTTGCCGGCACCGTGGGCGATGATGATTGCCGGGCCACCGGCACGATAATCATCCGGCACCGCCCAGACCGACGAGACCGCCACCTTTCCGTCGACCGCGATCTTCCTTTTCAATCGGCGCATACCGCTTGTCACTCGAGTCCCCGTTTTTACCGGCTCGCATCGTCGCGCAGGCGAGCCTTTTTTCAATCCGGCGCCGCTTCCACGGCTCGCACACCGGCGATCCACGGCTCATGGCGTCGACCATAATGAAGTGTAACCCGGTAACCGGGTCCGTTCGCTCCCCGCCTTGCGGCCTGCTTGATAGCTTGGTGGTGGGCCGCCGGGACGTGAATCGAATCGACCAGGATCCGGCGTATGTAACCGCGTGTTTTCGCGTCGGACTCACCCGGTGAACGGTACCGGTAGCCAACGTCGAACTCCGCGGGTGTTATCAGGTATTGCCCGCCGTCGGGATAGCGTGCCCGCAAGGCAACGGCATCGGTTCCGGCATCGATAGCGACCAGGCGAGACTCTTGAGAGCGCATCCGTTTCAGCTGCTGCTGCGCATATTTCCGTTGCTGTTCCGTGGCCTCTCCTTTCGCGATCTGCGCCGACAGCTCCGCCAACGCCTCCTCCTTCTGTCGCAGCCTCGCCGCCCAGGCCGCTCCGTCATACTCAAGGACGACATAGGCCCGACGTGATAGCGGCTCTTTCACCATCCCACCTTCAGGCCGGGCCAAATCGAAACCCAACGCACGCAGTTTTACCTCGTCGAGCCAGGCGTAGTCGCCGCGAAAGGGAACCCTTAACCGCAGAGAAATTCCGCTGTTTCCATCCGGCTCGGGTAACCACATGGACATCGGCAATTCCCTTTCCGTAAGAATGAGTGTCGCATCGGGCATTCCGGAACGGTTCCATGCCGCCCCCGCCAGCACCAGTCCATTGACGAGCACCAGCAAAACCAGAGCGGCTGTCATTGACGTTCGCCTCATGCGGGAGCCTCCCTGCGGGCGGAACGAAGTCGGCGCAGAATCAACAGTAGCGCAATGGCGATCAGCCCGAGCACCAGGAAAAAGAGGTACTTCGGCAGCCACTCCCACCACCAGTCGAAGAGTTTGGTGTAGAGGTACAGGACAAAGAAGGTACTGCCCAGGTTGACCACCCCGGACCAGCGGCGACGGATGCCAACCCAGATGGTAAGGCCGGCGAGCAAAAATCCCAGCGACTGATAGAGCTGTTCAATCGTCGCATTTTCCAGCGGCAGATAACTGATGCGCCCCCAGTTGGCGAGGATCAGAATGGCGATTAAGATAACCAGCAGGCCGTATACCCGATAGATGCCGGCGAAATGCGGTTGCCAGCGGTGTGGCAACACCCCGATGAAGGCCGTCAGCGCCCCGGCGATGATGAACTGCTCCGGGCGTTCACCCAATGAGAGCCAGTACGCCCCGCTCCAGGTACCCACCGAGGCTGCCAGCCAACCCATGAGGCAGGTCAGTCCCGCTACCAGCAGCAGCCGCAGGCCGTAGCCGTAGGCGAGCAGCAGCGAGAACGCACCCCAGGCCAGGAAGGCATTCTGCGTGGGCGTGACGTTGAAAATAACCCCCAACATCCGGATGTCGAGCACGAAAGAGGCGAATGCGACCAGAGCCACGAGTGAAGCGAAATACAGCGTCTTTTCGCGCCTGGCGGCGAATTCGACACCAAGCGTCGCCAGCACGGGGACCCCGATCAGGATGGCAACCTGCAATGGGGTGTCGAACCCGCCCCAGAAATGCAGAAAGAAAAAGAGTACCGCCGCCGAGAGCGCCAGCGCACCGAGGAGCGAGGTAATGCGCATCCCCAGCGAAAGCTGCTTCTGTTCGCTGCTGACATCGATGTCGAAAGCATCGGAGAACTGCCGGAATAGCGTCTGGTGGTGCGCCGCGATTTGCTGCCGCAGATCGGGAGGAATTGCGCTCACCCCTTCCTGCTCGAGCGTCTTCAACTCGGCTTGAAAGGCATGGATCTGATCGATACGGGATTGGGCTTGTTGCTGGTGCATGGTCCGTTGCCTACCGAACAAGCCCGAATAGTGTCACGGCACTTTAGGGGGAGCAAGCCCCCGAACTGTGCGTTTGCCGCCAGTCACACTTTGGTCAGCGCTCGTCCATATCCGCCTGCAGTTCCCTAAGTATGGCCTCCTCGCGGGCAGCTTCGATACCCTGAAGGACGCCATCCACGTCGGCGGGACGTTCATCGCGCTGAAACTCTCCCGTCAACCGGGTATCGGGTTGCAGGTCGCCACTCTCGTAGAGCGCCCAGATCTCATGGGCGTAATCGGTGGCCGCCAGTTCCGGGGCGTATTGGGCGAAGTGGGCGGTGAGCTTGTCCACGTCACGCACCAGCATTCGAAAGGCGTTGTTGTTGCCGGCGGCGTCGACGGCCTGCGGGAGATCGATAATCACCGGCCCGTCGGCATCGACCAACACGTTGTATTCGGATAAATCGCCGTGAATCAAACCGGCGCAGAGCATGCGAACCACCTGGTCAATGAGATTACGGTGATACTCCCGCGCCTCCGTCTCGGTAAGTGCGATGTCATCCAGCCTCGGCGCCGCGCTGCCATCACCATCGGTGACCAGTTCCATGAGCAGCACGCCATCGATGAACAGGTGAGGCTTCGGCACACGCACGCCAGCGGCGGCCAGGCGGTACAGGGCGTCGACTTCGGCGTTTTGCCAATCCGCTTCCTGCTCGCCGCGACCGAAACGGCTGCCCTTCGCCATGGCCCGGGCGCGCCGGCTGTTACGCACCTTGCGCCCTTCCTGGTACTGGGTGTGGCTTTTGAAGCCGCGCTTGTTCGCCTCCTTGTAGACCTTGGCGCAGCGGATCTCCCCGCCGCAGCGGACAACGAAAACCGATGCCTCCTTGCCGCTTTTGAGCTGGTAGACAACTTCATCGATGAGGCCGTCCTCGATCAGGGGTGCGATCCGCTTGGGGGTCTTCATGGGCTCCGGCTGTTTATGGAGGATTGCCGCGTATCCGCGGGAGGGAAAAGTGATCGGCGGCGAGCCAGTCGCCTCCGGCGGAAAATTAAAGGCCTACTCGTCGCTACTCTCGGGTGGCTGCTCTTCGCCCTCCGGGACGTCCGACTTCTTCTTATCGAGCTTACGCTGCAATTTCTGCTCTTTCTTTTTCTTCTTTTCCAGCTCGCGCTGACGCTTCTCAAATTGGAAATTGGGTTTGGCCATGCTACCTCACGGTCGATGTTCCGAGTGTCCGGAGGCAGAGGCCGGACTCCGACCTCTGCCTACCGAAGCTTAGCCGGTTGTCGCGCGCCCGGTGAGGGCTGGCCCGACAACCCGACGGCACTAGGCGCTCATCGAACGCCGACGGGCTGCGCCCGCACCCGGCCCACCACGACGAGGTCCGCCCCGGCCCTTGCCGCCCGGACGACGACCCGCCGGCCTTGCCTCCTGGTAGCGCGGCTCGGGGTAGCGCGGCTCGAGACCGGAGAGCACGGCCCGATCGATCTTCTGACCGGTCATCCGCTCAATGCGCGAGAGCTTCGACCAATCCTGACGACCAATCAGGGATACCGCCGTGCCGGTGTCTCCGCCACGGCCGGTGCGCCCGATACGATGGACGTAGTCTTCCGGGGAGTTGGGCAGGTCGAAGTTCACCACCAGCGACAGGCCACGGATATCCAGGCCGCGTGCGGCCACATCGGTGGCGACCATCACCTGCACGCGCCGGTTGCGCAGTTTCTCAACCGCCCGGCGCCGCTCGTGCTGACTCATGTCGCCGTGCAGCGAGGTGCTGCGATGGCCGCGCTCGCGAAGCTGCTGCGCCAGGACATCGGCCCCCTTTTTGGTGGAGGTGAAGACCAGCGCCTGATCGCCATCACCGTCGCGCAGCACCCGATCCAGCAGCTCCTGCTTGTGATCGAAGTGATCCGCCTGGTGCAGGCGCTGGGTAATGGATTCGTGACGCGTGGTGACCTGATCGATTTCGACCCGCACCGGCTCCTTCAGCAGGCGCTTCACCACCCGCGCCACGGAACCTTCGAAGGTGGCGGAGAACAGCAGGGTCTGGCGATCGCTCGGCGTGGCGGCGGCGATGCGCTCAACGGCATCGACAAAGCCCATGTCGAGCATGCGATCGGCCTCGTCCAGTACCAGCAGTTCCAGCCGCGAGAAGTCGACGCGGCCGCGATCCATATGATCCATCAGCCGGCCCGGGGTGGCCACGAGCAGGTCCAGCGGACGGCGCAGCAGCTTCTGCTGCGGCGGATAGGGCATGCCGCCCACCACGGCGCCGCTGCTCAGGCGCGTGAAGTGGCCCAAGCTGCTGATCGCCTCCGAAACCTGGGTCGCCAGTTCACGGGTCGGCGTCAGTACCAGCACACGGGGGCCAACTCCGTCCTTGGTCGCAGGCGTGAGCAAGCGCTGTAGGGCGGGGAGCACGAAAGCGGCCGTCTTGCCGGTTCCGGTCTGGGCCGAAGCCATCAGGTCGCGCCCTTCCAGGGCAAGCGGGATGGCCTGGCGCTGGATTTCGCTGGGTTCCTTGAAGCCGCAGCGCTCGATGGCGCGAAGCAGGATGGGATCTAAAGCAAGTTTCTCAAAAGACAAATAAATATCCTCAGCCGCCGGTTTTGGCGACGTGACAGGGTAAAACGTGCAATACGAGGAGCACGTCGCGGCGATATACCGCAGGACGTCGCTAACCGGTGGGCCAGGAATGAGCTGGACAGGGGGAAGTGACGCGATGGTTGGTAAAGCCGGGAGAGTATAGCACGGAAGTTAGGCGACTGCTCGCCTGATGAAAGTGGCCCCTGCCGGGGGATTGTCCGTGGGCGGCATCCTGCCGCGAAAAGGGGTTCCGTCAGCGAAATTCGCGGCTGGAAGCCGCTCCTACCGGTCGGGAGTCAGGGGGCGTTTTTTTTTGTAGGAGCGGCATCTTGCCGCGAAAGAGGTCTTGACGGGGATTCGCGGCTGGAAGCCGCTTGTACCGGTCGGGAGTCAGGGGGCGTTTTTTTTTGTAGGAGCGGCATCTTGCCGCGAAAGAGGTCTTGACGGGAATTCGCGGCTGGAAGCCGCACATAAGGATTACATCAGGCATATTGGCCGGCGCACCAGCCGGAGGACCAGGCCCATTGCAGGTTGTATCCCCCCAGCCAGCCGGTCACATCGAGGACCTCTCCAATAAAGTAGAGCCCCGGCACCGACCGGCTCTCCATGGTCTTCGATGAGATGGCGTCACAGTCCACGCCGCCCCGTGTCACCTCGGCGGTGCGGTAGCCCTCGGTGCCGTTGGGGCGGATCGACCAGCGATGAAAGAGCTGCGCTGTCTTTTCGATCTGCTTGTGATTGAGGCCGTTCAATGCCTGCTCAGCGAGGGCATGGGGCAGCAGTACACTCACCAATCGGGCGGGCAGCAGGCGGGAGAGTGCGGTGCGCAGCCGCTGCCTGGGGTGTTGCTGCTGCCATTCGGGCAGCATCGCGAGAAGGTCTTGCCCCGGTAGCCAGTCAACCCGAATCGATTCACCGGGCTGCCACCAGTTGGAGATCTGCAGAATCGCCGGACCACTCAGGCCGCGATGGGTGAACAGCAGGTTCTCGCGAAAGCTCTGGCGCGGATTACTCACCACGCACTCCACCGCAATCCCTGACAATGGCGCGAATCGTTTAAGATCGTCCGGCTGCAGCGTGAAGGGCACCAGAGCGGCCGACGGCGGCCACACCTTGATACCGAACTGCTCCGCTACCGTATAGCCGAAGGGGCTGGCACCCGTAGAGGGGATCGACAGACCGCCGGTGGCGATCACCAGCGATTCGCACTGACAGTGCTCACCCTCTGCCGAGAGCCGGAAACCCTGTTCCCCGATGCGCTCGATGGTTTCAATGGACTGCCTGAAGCGCATCTGCACCCCCGCCCCGTCGCATTCGCCGAGCAGCATATCGAGGATGTCCCGACTGCTCTCATCGCAAAACAGCTGACCGTGGCTGCGCTCGTGCCAGGCGATACCGTAACGGCCGACCAACGCCAGGAAATCCCATTGCGTATAGCGGCTGAGGGCGGATTTGCAGAAGTGGGGATTATGGCTGAGGTAATGGTCGGCGGAGACATCGTAGTTGGTGAAGTTGCAGCGCCCTCCCCCGGCCATCAGGATCTTCGCACCCGGTTTGCGGGCCTGGTCCAGTACAAGGACCCGGCGCCCACGGCGCCCCGCCTCGGCCGCGCACATCAGACCCGCGGCACCGGCCCCCACGATAATGACATCGGACTTCAGCATGGGCGCGATTGTAAGGCACTTCTAATAATCCAACACGGTTCTGTTCGCGGCCTGGAGAAAAAAGCCCATGTAAGTCCTTGAAATCGGGCACGCTGTGAATACATCCCTGTACGCTCGATTGCCTGGGACCGGGTGCAGCGGCCCGGCCGGTTGTGAGACAATAGCGCCGCAGCACCACGATTCTGGTTTGTACCTCCCGGCAACTCTCGGCTTATCCCGCCAGGCTCGACGGCCCCGCCTCACGTTACGGTCGCCGTTTTATCGTGCTCGCCCGAAAACCCTTTGTTAACCGCATATCTGGATACTAATCAGTGCTAACCACCGCCAATATCACCATGCAGTTCGGCGCCAAGCCGCTTTTTGAAAACATCTCCGTCAAGTTCGGCGACGGCAACCGCTACGGGCTTATCGGCGCCAACGGCTGCGGCAAGTCGACGCTGATGAAGATCCTCGGCGGCGACCTGGAACCGAGCGCCGGCAATGTCAGCCTCGACCCCAACGAGCGCCTCGGCAAGCTGCGCCAGGATCAGTTCGGCTTTGAGGAACACACGGTCCTCGATGCCGTGATCATGGGCCATGAAGAGCTGTGGCAGGTGAAGTCCGAGCGCGATCGCATCTATTCGCTGCCGGAGATGAGCGAAGAGGACGGCATGAAGGTGGCGGACCTGGAGGTGCAGTTTGCCGAATACGACGGCTACACCGCCGAGGCGCGTGCCGGCGAACTGCTGCTGGGCGTGGGTATCCCGGTCGAACAGCACGAGGGCCCCATGAGCGCCATCGCCCCCGGCTGGAAGCTGCGGGTGCTGCTGGCCCAGGCGCTGTTTTCCGACCCGGACATCCTGCTGCTGGACGAGCCGACCAACAACCTGGATATCCATACCATCCGCTGGCTGGAGGATATGCTCAACGCGCGAAACAGCACGATGATCATCATCTCCCATGACCGCCACTTCCTGAACAGCGTCTGCACCCATATGGCCGACCTGGATTACGGTGAACTGCGGGTCTATCCGGGCAATTACGATGAATACATGACCGCCGCGACCCAGGCGCGGGAGCGACTCTACGCCGACAATGCCAAGAAGAAGGCGCAGATCGCCGAGCTTCAGAGCTTCGTCAGCCGCTTCTCGGCCAATGCCTCCAAGGCCAAGCAGGCCACCTCACGCGCGCGCCAGATCGAGAAGATCAAGCTCGAAGGACGTCAAACCCTCCAGTCGCCAGAACCCCTTCATTCGCTTCCAGCAGGAGAAGAAGCTGCACCGCAACGCCATGGAGGTGGAGGGACTCGGCAAGGGCTTCGACGGGCAGCCGCTGTTCAGCGACCTCAACCTGCTGGTGGAGGTGGGCGAGCGCATCGCCGTCATCGGCCCCAACGGTATCGGCAAGACCACTCTCCTGCGCTGCCTGGTGGGCGATCTGGAGAGCGACAGCGGCGAGGTGAAAATGTCCGAAAACGCCAGCGTCGGCTACTTTGCCCAGGACCACGCCGATGATTTCGCCAACGATATGCCGCTGTTCGACTGGATTTCGCTGTGGGGCAAAGAGGGCGATGACGAGCAGGTATTCCGGGGCACCCTGGGCCGGCTGCTGTTCTCCCAGGACGAAATCAAGAAGTCGGTGAAGGTGATCTCCGGTGGCGAACAGGGACGCATGCTGTTCGGCAAACTGATGCTGCAACGCCCCAATATCATGGTGATGGATGAACCGACCAACCACCTGGATATGGAATCGATCGAATCGCTCAACCTGGCCCTGGAGAACTATGACGGCACGCTGATCTTTGTCAGCCACGACCGCGAGTTCGTCTCCTCACTGGCCACCCGTATTATCGAGCTGACCCCGCAGGGCGTCATCGATTTCAGCGGGAGCTATGAGGAGTACCTGCGTAGCCGCGAAGCCGCCTGAACGCCGTTGCGGGTAGGAGCGGCGCGTCGCCGCGATTTGCTCAATCCGACTGCAAATCGCCCCAGGGCGGGGCTCCTACCGAACACATACCAAACGGAAATCGGTCGGCGCCCCACCCACGATTGTGCGCGAGAGGGTCGCCGCCCCCCCCTTTTCGAGTTCTGAGCATCAAGCGTCGAAGTTCAGTCCCGCAACAATCCGGTTCAGGACTCCCTGAGCCCCCTCGTTCTCGGGTTTATCGCCCTTTTCTGCTCCGGCTCTGGCCTCAGCCTCGATGCGGGCGATGTAGCTGTCATTGCAGGCACTGACCGCCACTTTAAGGCTCTCCAGAGCCGCCTCGACCTCCTCGGGCTTGCGTACCCAGGTGGCAATGAAAAGCCCTTCGGACGCTTCGATCTTCGCGGGATATTTGTTTTTGGAAGTCAACTGGTTGAAATCCTCACACCACTTTTCCGGCGCCTTGTGCGAGATCTTGAAAAACAGGTCGATATACGGCTCCTTGCGCATCCGAGGCGGACGCGTCTCGTCGAAGCCGCAAATTCTGATGTCACTGATGCCTTCCATTCCGGTTTGAGCCTTCGTCACGGGGAAAGGACCCAGCATACGCCAGGACATGGCTCAACAGTTGAAATTCTGTCCCGTTCGTCCTTCCGACGGAGACGAACAGCCGCTTTGTCCCCTGACAACTCGCCCTTGGCGCCGGAACGAACGCCTACTCCCCGGGTCCAACCGAAACGACATCCCCTGAGGGTTTCCAAAAGGAGTCTGCCCAATGTCGTTTCTGGCCAAAGAACGAACCATTGCCGGTCCCGGCTTCAACCGCTGGTTGATTCCGCCGGCCGCGCTGGCTGTCCACCTCTCAATCGGTCAGGCGTATTCGCTGAGCGTCTTCAACCTTCCCATGTCGCGGTTGATCGGTGTTACCGAACCGGCCGCCGGCGATTGGGGGCTCACCACCACCGTCTGGATCTTCAATATCGCCTTCTTCTTCCTCGGTATCGCCGCGGCCACGTTCGGCAAATGGGTCGAGCGCGTCGGGCCCCGCAAGGCGATGTTCGCAGCGGCGTTCTGCTTCGGCGGCGGCTTCTTCGTCTCGGGTCTGGGGGTTTACCTCCATGAGATTCTGCTGGTCTATCTCGGCTACGGTGTATTGGGCGGGATAGGACTGGGCATCGGCTATCTCTCGCCGGTTTCCACCCTGATGAAATGGTTCCCCGACCGTCCCGGTATGGCGACGGGCCTTGCCATCATGGGGTTCGGCGGTGGCGCGATGCTCGGTTCACCCCTCGCCGTTTCACTGATGGACTTCTATGCGACGCCGTTCTCCGTGGGTGTCTGGGAAACCATGGTGACGATGGGCGCCATCTACTTCTGCATGATCATGTTTGGTATGTGGAATGTTCGTATCCCCGCGCCCGGCTGGCAGCCGGCCGGTATGCCGGCTTTGCCTGAGACATCCGCGAAGGGCGATCTCCCCGGAATGGACGTCGGTCAGGCGGTCCGGACGCGGCAGTTCTGGCTGGTCTGGATCGTGCTTTGCCTGAATGTAACCGCCGGGATCGGCATCCTCGCTCAGGCATCGCCAATGATCCAGGAGATGTATTCCACTCGGATGACCGTAGCGGCGGCTGCCGGCTTCGTCGGACTGCTCAGTCTGTTCAATCTGGTGGGGCGGATCTTCTGGTCGTCGCTCTCGGACAGGCTCGGCCGGCAATGGACCTATACCGTCTTTCTTGGGTTCGGCGCCCTGCTCTACGCACTCGTACCCTCGCTCGGTCAGTTCAGCACTCCACTGCTATTCGTCGTGGCCGCAGCCGTCATCGTCAGCATGTACGGCGGCGGGTTTGCCACCGTACCGGCCTACCTGCGCGACCTTTTCGGAATGAAGCAGGTGGGCGCCATCCATGGCCGGCTACTCACCGCTTGGTCAACGGCGGCGATCATCGGGCCGACCCTGGTCACCTATCTGCGAGAATTTCAAATCAACGCGGGCTTGGCACCGGCTCAGGCCTACTCCACCACCATGTATATCCTGTCCGGGTTGCTACTGATCGGACTGACGGCCAACCTGCTGATTCGCAAGTGTGAATGGCCCGTCTCTGAAACCGCCAGGGCACAGGTGGCGGCATGAAATCCGATAATCGAGCGGAGGGCGCAATGGCCCGAAATGAACGGAACGCAATGCCGAAGGTGAAGCTGTTCGTCAATTGGCTTCTGGTCGGCATCCCGTTGAGCTGGGGTGTCTGGAAAGTGATCACCCAGTCGCTGGTGCTGTTCGGCTTGAACGGCGCCTGACGCCGCACTGGTCGGATTGCCTTTTGAGGTCGACCCCTGACGGTGGTCGACCTCTCAAACCGAGGCGACCTGCAAGCCCCTTCCAAGCGAGTAGCAGCTCCGGGCTCCGGCCCCACTCACTGGAAGGAGAGCATGATGGGAGTAATCAGCCCGCCGACAGCGATGAGTGCGCCGTTCTTCAACGCACGCTTTGCCGGAAAGCGTGCCGTATCACGCGCGCCTTTCATCAAGCCGATAATCGAGGTAGCCGCCAATCCGAGCATCGCGGCATCCTCCTGGGCATAGCCATTGGAACTCAACAGCAGGCCGGTCATTCCACCGACAAAGGCACCGAGGGCAAAGTGCATAGCGTTGGGGTCGGCCTTGAACGGGTTTTCGCTCATGGGGCCAGCCTATCACAGAGGGGGCAATTCCGGCTGCAGGGTTTCGGTCAATAAAGCGGTACCCCTTTAGCCAAACCAAGGCCTGAGTCGATGGGACCGGATAGACGCCATCCGCCCGAAGCTATCGATCTTCGGCTCACATAATAGAAATTCCGCCAACGCCCCTGGTCGCACAATTACGGATTGTGCATCGGCTGACCGGCTGGCATGCCCGCTCAAAAAGGGCTCTTTGCGATTTTTCGCTTAGTCTTACTTCGAGAGCCGTTCATATCCAAGGGAATCTCTCGATATGGAGGAGCCTACGTATGCGTGAGGGCCCCCAACCTGGAGGTGGAAAAAATCGCGCAAAGGCCGGTTACATCCATGCTGATGAGCTGGCGCAGGAAAATGAAAGCCTGCGCCAGGCTCTCGCCGAGTGCCGTCGACGCGAAGAGTCTCTCCACCGAAGTGTGGAGCGTTATCGCCGGGAGACCGAAGAGCTTGCCCTCATTTACCGGACCGCCCCGGTAGGCTTGGCGGTCTGCGATCGAAAACTCCGTTATCGGCACGTCAATGAACGCTGGGTCGAGCTGACCGGCGCTCCCGTTGCAGACCACACGGGTGAAGCCCTGATATCCCTGTTGCCGGCTACCGTTCACGACTGGGCATTGCAGGTCGCTCGCGCCGTTCTGGAAAAAGGCGATCCGGTCATCGATGCAGAGATCCGAATCAAGGACTCCCAGCGAACCGAAGAGCAGCTCTGCTGGAACAGCCACTGGAGGCCCCTTAGAGACGAGGCGGGGCAGGTTTGGGGTTTGACGGTGGCGCTGGAAGATATCACTGAGCGCGACCGCCTTGCACGGGAACTTCGGAGCCGCGCTGCCGTGACCGAGAACAGTGGCAATTTCATCGCGCTCTATAGTGATGAGAAGCGGCCGTTGTTCCTCAACGAGGCCGGCCGAAAGATGGTCGGTCTCGACACTGATCAGGACATCGGAAGCACATCCCTTCTCGACTGCGTCTGGCCCGACGATCGAAAGCTCATCGAGCAGCAAGCGATGCCGGCCCTGCGACGTGAGGGGCGCTGGTCCGGCACCGTGCGCCTGCAGAATTTCCTCACCCACGAACCCATCTACACGCAGTGGCTCGCTTTCGCCATCGAGGATGTAGCCGGCCGGAGACCCGTCTGGGCTACCGTCGGCACGAACGTGGACAACCTCATGAGGGCGCAGGCGGCGCTGCATGAATCCGAAGAGGCGCTCCGGGTCGTGATCGACAGCACCTACGACGGAATCATCGTGCATACGCCCCAGGGCAAGATTCTAAGCGTCAATCAAACCGCAAAGAAGATGTACGGCCTCAGCGATGAGCAGGCGCAGCAGCTTCGGGTGACCGACATCTCCGCGCCATCCATGCGGGCCGCCTCACTGCGTTTTGTCTGGAGCAAGGTCTTGAGCGGAGAGGCGCAATTTTTCGAGTGGAAGGCCAAACAGCCCGGCACGGGTGTTGAGTTCGATGTGGAAGTCTACCTCTGCCCGATTCGCCGGGGAGGTAAGGATGTCATCCTGGCCAACATCCGGGATATCACCGATCGCAAACGCACCGAACAGGTATTGAGAGAAAGCCGCGAAGATCTGAACCGGGCGCAGGCGGTGGCCAGTACCGGGAGTTGGCGACTGGACGCGCGACACAACAAACTGCTCTGGTCCGACGAGGTCTATCGGCTGTTTGGAATTGTCTGTGGCACCCCTCTGACCTATGAGGATTTCCTTGATCATATCCATCCCGATGACCGGGACCGGGTGGATCGTGCCTGGAAAAACGCCCTTCAGGGAGCACCCTACGATATCGAACACCGCATCGTCGTAGAGGACCGGGTCAAATGGCTACGGGAGTGCGTAGAACTGGAGTTCAGCGACCGCGGCGAACTGCTGGGCGGGTTCGGTACCGCCCAGGACATCACGGAGCGAAAAGAGTATGAGCAATCGCTCTTGCGCAGCAATGAGGAGCTGACGCGCCTGAATGCCGAACTGGAGGAGTTCGCCTATGTCGCCTCACATGACCTTAAGGCGCCGCTACGTGCGGTGGCGAATCTCGCCTACTGGATCGATGAGGACGCGACCGCACAGCTCGATGATGAAAACCGAAACCGGCTGCGGCTGCTGCGAGAGCGGATTATACGAATGGATCGCCTCATCGAGGGCCTGCTGGCTTATGCCCGTCTCGATCGTATCGGCTCGTCGGAACGGCAAAACGTTTCTCTGGAAACGCTGCTGCCTGAACTGCTTGAAACGATGGCGATTCCGAAGGGGTTCCAGGTCCTGTTGGTAGAGCCCCTGCCGGCACTTACCGCCAATCCGGCCCAGCTACGGCAGATTTTTCAAAATCTAATCCGCAATGCGTTCGAACATCACGATTGCCCCTTCGAGGGACATCTCCGGATCAGCGCAGACGATTCGGGAGATTATTGGCGCGTGGAACTGGCCGATGACGGGCCCGGCATTCCGCCCGGGGAACGCGAGCGGATATTCAAAATGTTCGCCACGACTGCGGGTGAGGGCCATGCGGGAATTGGCCTTGCCGTCGTGCGCAAGCTCATCCTCGCTCACGGTGGTCAAATCACCGTGACCGCTAATACGCCCCGAGGGGCCCGGTTTGAAATCTTGTGGCCCAAAGAGGGTAGCTCTTCGCCAGTGCCGACGGTTTAGCAGGCTGTTGAAAAACACCCTCTCCAGAGGGAGAGGGCTGGGGTGAGGGGACTCAATAAAAGGTAAATTACTGATTTTATCCCCCTCATCCTAACCTTCTCCCTCAGGGAGAAGGGATAAAACCGTTTTCAACAGCCTGTCAGAGTGCGCCGCATGCAGGCAAGAAGAGGAGGCAGGGCTATTTCGGCCACCACATCCGAAACAGGGCACCTCTTGGTTCGTTGTCGGTCACGTCAATCCGACCTCCATAGCTTCGCACCAGCTTTCGCACCACGGCCAGACCGATTCCGGTGTGTTGCTGGCCGGGACGCTCGTCCAGTGAGGTGAACATTCGAAATACCCGCTCCCGTTCCCCGGGCGGAATGCCGGGCCCGTCATCGGCCACTTCCACGCGCCAGAATCGCCCGTCATCACGGGCCTGGACCCGAACGGAGCCCGACTCGGGGTGATCATGGTGGGCGGCTGCGTTGGCAATCAAATTCTGGAAGATTTGCCGGACATGTGCGGCTTCGGCTCTGAGGCTCGGAAGCGAGCCGAACTCGACCCGGAAACCCTCCGGGAGGTCCAGATCGTTGACCACTTCGTTCAGTGTATCGTTCAGAGATACGGCCTCTTCGCTTTCGCCGGCGACCAGTCCTGTCCGTGAATAGGCCAGAAGCCCGTTGATGAGAGCGTCCATGCGGATTACGCGCTCTCGCATCAACCCCAGCCGCACCCGTGTCTGCTCGTCCAGGTGTTCGGCGGCGTCCTCATTGATCCATGAGGCCAGCTGAGATACCGCTCGCAACGGGGCCTTCAGGTCGTGAGAGGCGATGTACGCAAATTCCTCCAGGTCGGCGTTCAGCGCCTCAAGCTGTTCGGTACGGCGGGTCAAGTCATTGGTGCGCTGTTGCAACTCGCTGGTGCGACTCCGAACCATTTCCCGCACCCGGGCTTCGCGATTCATGAGAACGGCGAGGAGTACCGCCAATACACCACCAAAAACGGCGCCGCTTATACCGATGACCAGCGGTATCCCCAAAGATGCGGTGTAGCGACCGGGCTTCGCGACAGCCAGGGCCTGCCAGTCTGTGCCGTCGATTTCGAGCGTCCCGGACGCTTGATGGTGCCCCGAATCCGGCGCGATATCCGGCCCGACCGGGCGAACCTCGTCTCCGGAACAGTAAAAACGGTTCGAGACCCCTTCCTGAGGGTCGGCTATGTAGAGATCGATAGAGGCTGTTCCGAACGGGCAGAGGATAACGCTCAGCAGTCTACGGACCGGGTAAACCCCCGAGATGAAACCCAGGAGCTCCGACTGATCACCCTCGCCGCGATAGACGGGTCGCAATGCCCGGATACGGACCTGGCCGCCTTCGCGGTACCAGGGCGAAATCGACAGACCCCGATGCTGCTCTGCCCGGAGAAGGATCTGGCGCTGAACCGGGTCGTTCCAGAGGTTACGACCAACCTCGTCACTGGCAGCCCCACCCGGACCGGAACTGTATCGGATGGGAAACGCCGGCTGTCCGGAGGCGGTGGTCCGCCGGGGGATCCACTGCAGCGTCAAAAAGGCCGGTTCCTGCGCGAGGGGTATACTTTCCACCAGACGTCGGAAATCCGCCTCGCTGACCGCTCCTGCCTGGAAAGCAAAGACAGTGGCCATGTGCTGAACCGGCCGCAATCGGATATGGGCCCCGGCCTCGATGAGATTGAACTGCGTCGTGGCGGCCGCCTGGAAGTGGGCTTCATGATGCTCGTTCTCGACCCGGTAAAGGGCCATCGCGACGACCCAGGATGTAGAGACCGCGAGCGCGAAGACCAGCCACGGCATCCATGGTCGCCCCAGACTGTCTATCATCGTCAGCCGCTCCATACGCACCTGCGAGATTCCGTTCCCCCAAGTAAAGCGCAGGCAGGTTTCCAAGGAAGACTTGACTGTCCCGTTCCCGGCGCCCGTGTATTCCGAACCGGCTCAATTCCGCCCTCCTACAGGCAGAAGGAGGAGAGCAAAACGGGAAAACGGCCGCAATCTCCCTGAGTTATTCAAGGGTTAAAAAGCGCAGACTCAGCGCACATTATTGGCATTTCGGCATATGCTGATTTTCTTCATGCCGGTAAGATGGCCCGCCATTCACTGCAGCCCCTAACCCCACGTACTGTCAGGGATTATTCTCCCATTGGCGGGACGTTTCGCTTTTGAGGAGGAATTGTTCGGCATGCGCGACCCGCGGTTACGTCATTATCTTTTTTCGCTGGTGATGCTCATCTTGAGTCTGCCAGTACAGGCTTCCCTGACGACCGACCTGCAGGCCATGGTAAGCGACCTGGGCGGCCTTAATACTCAGCTCACCGGCATCAGCATCGACGGCACCGGCTCCTGCAGCCAGCTGGGAAGCCTGAACATCTCGATCGAAGACGCTATCGGCAGTATCGAAATGCTCACCTCGCAGCTGAGTGCTCCGCTGAGCCTGACCGAAGATGACATGAATTCTCTGGATGACCTGTCCATCCTGTCTCGCAGTCTGGCCGACCAGGCGGTACGCCTCTCCTGGGAGATGCGCAGTGTCGAGGATGTTCAGGACATCATCGAATACCGTAGCGGGCTGAGTGCCATGCTACGCCTGTCCGATGACATCGGGACGATGGCGGATCGGATCCTGGAGATGGCCGACCGCATCCTCATAATGGCCGACAACATCGGCACAATGGCCAATCGCATTCTCATCACCCAAAACCTGCAGAACAGTAATATCGCTCTTACCCAGTCGGCCCTGTTGATCACCATGAACAACTCGGTGCGGCTGAGCGACAGCGTGTCATCGATTGGCTACAACCCGGGCCTCGGGTTGCTGAGTGACGAAACCCGGGCGCTGGCCGACAGCATGGCCGGCGTGGTGCTGACCGAAACCAATATGGCCTCGGAGCTGGCAGCGATCGAGACCACCACATCGGCCGTGCTGAACACCACCGTCGATCTCTACACCACGGCCATGCTCAACAGCCAAAATGCCAGCCATTACATCGACGGCGATACGCTGACTCTGCTCGGCGACTTGAGCGGTATCCATCAGGGGCTGGCGAAGTCGTTGGAGCATTACGCGGAAGCGGTCGAACGGCTCGCACCGATGACCCACAACGTTGTTCTCCGGGACGCCACCGCCAGCATGTTGCGGCTCAGCAAGGATATCGGCCTGATGTCCGATCGCATGATGGAGATGACCGACAAGATCATCGTCATGGCCGATAACATCGGTCTCATGTCGGAGCGCATCGTCGAGACGCAAAATATCCAACAGACCGATGTCCTGCTCACCGAAAGCTCCATCCTGAGCGCGCAGAGCATGATGATCGCCACCATCAGGAACATGGGCCTTTAAACCCGGCATTGACTGGAGAATCATCAAGAATGAAACGCTTTCGCCAACCTGTTGCGGCCCTGTTCACCCTGTTCGCTCTACTGGGCCTCACCGACACCGCCCAGGCCGGCCTGAGCACGGATCTACAGGCCCTGAGTACCCGGGCGACGGAACTGGAAACCTACCTGCACGGCGTGACCCTTTCCACGGACGAGCTCTGCGGCCCCCTGAACCAGGCCAACGCCCTGACCCGCGATCTGGTCAACGGCATCGCCAGCGTGGAGGGCAGCCTGGCGGCACCGTTGTCGACCGATGCCGCCATCTATGACGCCCTGGATGAACTTTTCGCCAAGAACCTGAGTATCGCCAATGAGGCGCTGCGCCTGTCAGTGGATGTGCAGAACCTCGCGGGGACGGCCGAGATGCTCACTATCAAGGATGGCATTGCCGCCATGCTGCAGCTCTCCAGCGACATCGGCACCATGGCCGATCGCATCGGTCAAACGGCGGACAAAATCCTGGTGATGTCCGACGACATCGGCACGATGGCGGACCGCATCCTGATCACCCAACAGCTGCAGAGCGAAAATGTCGCCCTCACCACCGAGAGCATTCTGAAGACGCAGACCAATGTCCTGACGCTGGTCTCCCTGGTCGAAGACAGCAGCTATGACCTGCAACTCGCCAATCTGATCACTGAAGGGGGGCTTCTGGCGGCTCGGATGGAGACGGTCATGTTGAGCCCCTGGTCCATGGGCTGGCAGTTGCAATCGGTGGCCTCCGATGTGCGCGCATTTCTTGGCGAGGTGCAGACCCTGCACGATACGGTCGCCGGCGACAATCGTGCCAATACCGCGTACGTCAGCCACGACGCCCTGATCCAGTTGGGCAACCTTTCGCTGATGCTTACATCCCTGGCCACAGCCGTGGACGGTTACGTCATCGCCATCGAGGGCCTGCAGGCCATCACCTCGACACCCACTCTGAGAGATGCCCTGGGCAGCATGCTGCAACTCTCCGGCGATATCGGCCTGATGGCCAACCGCGTTCTGGAAATAGCCGACCAGATCCTGGTGATGTCGGACAACATCGGCCTGCAGGCGGATCAAATCCTGCTGACCCAGGAGGCAATGAACCTGAATGTTGTCGCCACCCAGACGTCTATCCTGGGCGCCCAGGAGATGGCGGTCGGCCTTATCGCCGCCCGCGACCTCTAACAGGCTGTTGAAAAAGGTTTTTATCCCTTCTCCCTTGAGGGAGAAGGTTAGGATGAGGGGGATAAAATCAGTAACTTACCTTTCATTGAGTCCCCTCACCCCAGCCCTCTCCCGCTGGAGAGGGTGTTTTTCAACAGCCTGCCAAACGGCTCGCATTCGAACCGGCGGGGCTGTTTCGGACGGTCTGTCGGTTCGAACCGCCCCACCCCGCACTCAAACCCGGAAGAATCGTTCCCGGGAAATGAAAGCCACCCGGGCCGCAAGCGCGGCCTTCCGATCCGAATCGCTGTTGCCGATGAACACCGTCCGGTGAGGCGGCATTTTAAAATGCTCCATAATCCTGAGCAGCATTCGCGGTCGGGGTTTCCAACAACCTTCGGCGGCGGTATTGGGCGCAGTGCACAGTTCGATGCGAGGTTCCGGCCGAACCGGCCCGAATGCGGCCTCAACCATGTCGCGCAATAGACGTCTCGCCGTGGTTTCGGCAACAAGTCCGTAGCCGACGTGGTCCTGATTGCTGGCAACGCCCACGCGAAGGTCCGAAGCCGACCAGTCGAACCGCGCCAGCGTCCTCCGAACATCCGGCATCAGTTCCCACTCATCCGGGGCATGGGGACAGGGCTGACCTGGAACCCGGGTATATCGCAGTGTGTCGTCGGCGTCGAAGACAAACAGACGGACCGGGTCGCGTCTCAGTGCCGTCTTTTCCAGCGACATGCCTGCTCCAGCTCAGCCCAGGCGACTGCTTCGCTTCGACGATAGAAGCGAAGCAGTCGCCGAAAGCGGTGGGCGTCGGAGGATTCACCCAGGGTCTCGGCAGCCAGCGTGGCATATCCGATTCGATAAGCGAGGTAGGCCACCGTGTAAAAAGGCAGTCGACGCGCCAGCGCCGGGTCGCCGATTGCCTTGCCTGTCCACTCGCTTAGCCATCGGCTCGCCCCGGCGCTGAAGCCGAATTCAACGCGCGCGCCGGCAACATCCCAGGTCAGGTGGTCGTCGCCCGGGTAGAAGTGATCGTCGTGATGATCGGTGACGTCGGTTTTTACATATCCCTTCGGCGTCCGCAGCCATTCATGGGGAAGCATGCGACTGTCCACCTGCGTGCTGCCGCCCTCCTCGACCAGCGAACGAAACCGGTTCAGGCAACGGCCGCGATGCAAGCCCACGTGTCTCCCCAGGTTTTGGTGAATCAGCTCCAGATGTCGTTCAAACGGAGGGGCATCCGTGGTCTGAAATCGTTGATGCAGTACCCCAATGTAGTTCACAAGCGCTTCGAGTAGTTCGTAGTCGGGTGCCGCCTGAGGCTTCAGGGGCACACCGGACACCCGGTCCATGTAGAGGAAGCCGTTCCGCCAACCGCGTACGCGCGGAGTCAGTCCCGTGTCCGACAGGGTTTCGGCGCGTCGAAAGCGGGGCAGCCCGTGGGAACCGATACCGACAAATTTGATGAATGGACCCTCTTCGGATTCGGTTCCCAGATATTTTCGACGCTCATGATAGGGGTTCACCGCCGGTGCACTACCCGGATTCACGTAGAAGAGTTTCCTCCACGTGCCCGCAGAGAGATCGTGCAACGCGCCGGGGTAGAGGCGGCCCTCATCCAACCAGATGGATTCGAACGGTACGTGGATCTTCCGGTAGAGAGGCCAGGCGGCCTGTGCTTTTTCCGCCCTCAGTTGCCAGGCCTGCGGTTCCCAACTCGGGAAAAGTGTGATTCGCGAGGGGGAAAAGCCGATGTGTTCCATTGCAAGCGCCGTCCCGGCGAAGGAGGAGCCGCTGAGCCCCGGCCCCTCGTCAACCACCAGGCAAAACCCGCCGAGCCAGGAGTTCCAGGCCCTGCGCAAGGCACGGTCGACCCGCAGCGTGCGGTCCCAGGGATCGCCCCGCGGCCGAAGCGTGTCTGTCCGGACCGCCGACCCGTGTGCCTCCAGTTCGGCGGCCACAACGGCCGAGAGGCTGGTGCCGATACTGCGCAGTCCGAGGCAAAGCGCAGGGGCCGGTCCAACGCTGAGCGAAAAGGCTTCGGCAGCCTGCAGATACATCTCGGGGTACAGGCTGTAGAACGCGTACCCCTCGGGCGTGCGCAACTGAACCGACTTCGGGAATTCGGCCCGTTGCAAAAAAGCAAACGCCCGCCCCGTTTCGCTCCCGCGCAGCAGGTGCGGTTCCGGTTCGCGGGCCCGCCATGCGGCCCGAAACAGATGGGCGCAAGACATCGTAATGCAGCGCAGCGAACTCGTCAGGGCCGAACAGGTATCCCGCCCGGGGGCGATGCAGTCGACCAGGGCCGACTCCAATTCCCCCGCCCGCACCAGCAGATCAACACTGCCTTCGTGCTCGGGGATTTTTCGGTTCATCTGTGCCCCCCAGCATGCCCTGAAGTCCTTTAGCGTGGACGCGACGTCTGCGGTACGCGACTGATCACGATAAACCCACATGGCTTTCCCAAGGCTGCAGAGGGAACTCCTCTCCTAAAGAACGATGACCCCGTTTAGTCGGAAGTCAAGCTGCCGCGAAGAGATGCTCCAGTGGATGCGCCGGGATGCGGCAATGAAGCCACCCGGTCCGAGCGACCGAACCGAATACCGTTGCGGCATGGCACAGAGTCGGAAGACGTGATTCAACCCGCGGTCCTGAACTCCTCGGTGCGATATTGTCTGAGCCAGTCGTACCACGCCTCAAGCCCATCGCCACGGGCGGCGGAAACCGCGAAAACCTGAGCCTCGGAATTGATGCGCCGGGCGTATTCCAGACAGCGATCAAGGTCGAAATCGACATAGGGCAACAGGTCTGTCTTGTTGATGATCACGAGCTGAGCGGCTCGGAACATATGCGGGTATTTAAGCGGCTTGTCATCCCCCTCGGTGACCGACAGGATTGCCACCTTTGCGTGCTCGCCCAGGTCAAACAGGGCCGGGCAAACCAGATTGCCCACGTTTTCTATGAACACCAGTGAGTCCGCAACAGGTCCAATCCGATTCAACCCATCCTGAAGCATCTCCGCTTCGAGGTGGCATCCGGTTCCGGTATTGATCTGAACCACCGGCGCCCCGGCCGCACGAATGCGTTCGGCATCATTGGCCGTTTCCTGGTCGCCTTCGATGACGCTCATGGGCAGAACACCACGAAGGTCGTGCAGGGTGCGCTCCAGCAGGGTGGTCTTTCCGGATCCCGGCGAACTGACCAGGTTCAGCGCCAGTATCTTGCGCTCGGCAAGCCAAACGCGATTCTTCGCTGCAAGTTTATCGTTTTTCTCCAAGACGGCTCTTTCCAGTTGGACCGTAGTGCCGTGCTCTCGGGCATGCTCACGGGCCGACTGGGATAGGGCCAGCACGCCGGCCACAAGGCCGTCCTTCCGCTTCAGGGGTTCAATATCCCGATCGGCCGGGAAGGAAAATCGCTCCCGTCTGACCCCATCCTTCAACTCGTCGAGCGCATCGGAAATCACCACCTCGCGCTCTACCGCCTCCTGCCAGCTGAAATGTTTCTCGCCGTCCACCTCTCACTCCCAAGATTCGCCAGGAATCATCACGAACCGGTAACTCACAATTCACTTTTTTATCCCGGTTAGTTGCGCAAGGCCCCCAAAAACCGGTCAGGGTGGTGCTGCCATAGGCCGCACCGCAGAGTTAAGGGACTCAGCCCCGTAAAGTGATGAACTACTCAGTTCACAAAAAGCTCTATCCCACGTTCACCCGGCCTACGCATTAAGCAGCTATGCTTTTGCCAAGCAAGGACGGAGATGCCGACTTATGGTCAGTCTTCTCTCCCCCTCAGATTGCATGGGAAAACCGTATGTCGATTTGGTTGCGCTACACGACCCTGTCTCTTTACGTGAGCTTTATTCTTGGCCTGATGGGCTGTAGCCAACCCGGTTACGTCCAGGAAACATCAGAAATGCCCAAGAGGAGCTCCCAAGGCCACGAGGTCGAGCTCTCCTGGGCACCCCCGACGGCCCGTGCCGACGGCGCGGGGATCAGTGCCGAAGAGCTCGGCGGCTACAAGATCTACTACGGGACATCTCCTGAATCGATGGATAAGGTGATCGATGTAAAAGGGGGGAGTAAAACAACGTATATCATTGAAAACCTTTCCCCGCGTACTTATTACTTTGCCATCACCGCTTACGATTCCGCGGGTCGGGAGAGCCGTACCTCCGAAGTGATTTCTAACACCGTCGACTCCAAACGGGAAACATCGAGCAACTAATTAGACAGGTTTCCGGGCGCGACTGCGATAAAAGCGCTCACCGCTCTCTGGACAGAAGCCTGATTCTGGCCTTGGCACTGCTGGCGAGCGGAGCCTCTCGTCCTTCGTGGTGCGTACGTTGAAGCTCCGAAACAAGCGGTGCCCTGAAACCGAACCGAGTCCTACGCCGTGGTCTGCGCCTTCGGCTCTTCTGACAAGCTTTGTGTCACTTCACGCGCCCACTCGACCGCTTGTACATAAGCGTCCCTGAAGCGGTCAGCCTCACAATCGGGCAACCGGCCCCATTCTCCGCGCTCGTAAGATATGACAGATCTGAGGATGTCTCCGAGCTGACCGCCCTGCTGAAGAATGGCCGACTTGGTTTCCTGATCCAGGGGCAAGCTGACGATCACCTCCGGGATCGGTCTATCCATGAATGCGTCGATGAGGGAGAGAAGCCCCACCGTAAACGCCTGCTCGGTCTTGGCACCACTCTCCTGCCCGGCCAGGATTTCACACATCTTCGCGCGCACTAACGAAAGCGTTGCCAACTCGCGGGGCTTATCGGTTACTCCGGTAAGCAGAATAAGGCTTGCCCAGTTACGAATGGTCCGTGTGCCTATCATCATGAGCGCCTGGCGAATTGAACCCACCTCTTTAGGAAGACCGACAGATGCAGAGTTGATGTATCGCAACAGTCGCACCGTCAAACCCGCATCCTGGACGATGACTGTTTCCAGCTTTTCGAGTTCGGCTTCCGGGTCCTGGAGTTCTGACAACAGAGAGAGCAGAACGAGGCGATTCTGACTCATTGATCGTTTTCGAATGATGTTTGGAACGCAGAAGAAATAGCCTTGGAAATAGTCGAACCCCAGCGCATAGCAGCGCTCGAACTCCGCATGAGATTCCACTTTTTCTGCCAGCAGTTTCACCTCGTAACGTCTCAACTTCCGAACGTGTCGTTCGAGGTCATCCCCATCTGCCATTATGTCGACCTTGACAATATCGGCGAGCTCCAGAAGAGGTTCTAACGAGGGGTGAAACTGGAAATCATCGAGCGCGATGATAAACCCCTGACCGGCGAGGCGACGTAGACCTTCAATAACCGCTTCATCGATCGGGATGTTCTCGAGGACTTCGAGAACGATTTTTCGGGTTGAAAACGGAACCGGGTAATCGCCGACGATGAAACTTCGTGTCAGGTTAACGAAAGCCGGACTTTTTCCCACCAGATCTTCGAGACCGAAGTCCATGAAACTGTTGACAAGAACCTCGGAAGTCGCCCGATCACCATCGAGAAATTCAGCCCTGTTGCTTTCACCCGAGCGGTACAACAGTTCGTAGGCAACCACGCGCATACTTCTGTCGTAGATCGGCTGTCGGCCAATGAAGGTATTATCCATAAACGTTTTCCCGGTCCCTTAGTGGGCGGCTCGCGCACAAAGGGGTTCTTCACGACCACAACACCTCGGAACACCTCTCCTGAGGCGGTGAAGATGGGCTCTTCGGGACCGTTGGCGGCAGGGATGCCGCCAGCGAGCCTACAAGGATGTATTCATTGCGTGTCCCGGAGAGCCCATCGGTACTCCAGTCACCTGGAAGTTGCTGGTCGTCCCGCTATCCGGGACCACCCTCCTCAGGCATGCCCCGGCAGATTCGGCAGCGCCGACCATTCATTAAAGACGAAGTCGTTCGGAGGTGCCCAGCGAAAAGGGGGAATGGTTTACCGATGAACCGGCGACTGGAGTCTTCCCTTACGTGGTGACAGGCATTCGGAGCCAAAAGCTACTCAACTTCTCCTGCAGATAGGAATAGACTTCAGATCCAGCATTGTCAAGTTAGACTCACTCCGATGGAGGACTGACTCGTTGACCGCCTTGTGGTCAACTCGGTTCGGCTGCATAGCGACGGGCGGGTTTCCGGGGGATCTATCAGGGAATGACCGCTGGCTCAGATACGCTCTTCGCCCTGTCCCCGATTTGTGCTCGTTGTAGTAATTCAATCTGACTCCAATCGTTTTTCACTCTTCTCAGCAGCCATTTCAGTGCTTTGCTATTTCGCCGATAGCCGTAGGCGTCGGCATCCCATCGCTCCTTGACCGAGATATGCAGAGGGCCGGTAATGTCGCGGATAGACTCGGGGCGCATCAGGTAAAGCCCTTTGCGTTCATTGTGAAGTTTGTCGAGCGGATTCGGTGTCAGGGAATCGCTGAGGTGGGATTCGAAAGCCAAGCCGAAGGCTTCGGCCTCACCGAGCATCCAGCGGCCCGCGCAGTCACTGAGGCCGGATTCTTTCAGACCGCCGCCGATATCGGAGTGGGTGCCGGCGAACCAGATCTGCTTCAGGTCCAGGCCCGGCTTTTCGGTCCACAAGGCGGGCTCAAAATCCTCGCGGGTTTCGTCGATAGCCACCGCATGGCGGGCATGCTGGACGATCTTGCTCGGTTCGGTGTCATGGAACAGGTATTCGCGTTCACCCAGCGTGCCCCAAAACGGCAGCGGGATCCCGAGGGCACCCACCGTGTCGAAGACACCCACGAATTCGATCGGAGTGATATCCGCCACCGCATAATCCTGGCGAAACCGGACCGCTTTAGGGGCCGAGGGACGCGTCGTCTTTGTTCGGCTTCGGTAGAGGCGGTAGGCGTCGCGTATGCGACCGGCGTGTTCCCGTTTCAGGAGGCCGCAGTTTCTTATAAACCCGGCTAGCGAGCGGACAGTGTAAGCACCACGGCTGAACCCGAAGAAATAGAGCCGGTCCCCCGGCTCGTAGTTGTGGACGAGAAACCGGTAGCAATCCATGATGTTCTTGTCGATGCCGGCACCCGCAACCGCACCGCCAATGATTTTCCTGTCGGTACCGACGCCCCAATCGTAGAAAGTCACCTGCTTGATGCCATCGGTATCGGGCCTGACCGCCCGGGCCATCTTCAGCGGGTTGGTCGCGCGCTCCTGTTCGGGCGAGTTCCAGGTACCGTCGGCGAATATCGCTATCCGTTTCATCTCTCCCCTTTCCCTCAAAAGCACACTCCACAGGCAAACATCGGCTTCTCCTTCGCGACTATCCCAAACGCCCGTATTAACGTCAAATGGTGCGCACCGTAGCCGGGCGCTTTCGCTCCAGCGGCAGGCCCAATGGTCGATTAGGACATAAGCATGCTCGTGGTGTGGATAGCGTTTAACCACTATTTTATGACGAGGAATCCACAGAAGGCATAACGGGTATGCGTATCGCTTTTCTGTCAATCGGCGTTCTTATTGCATCCCTCGCTATTTTGGATTGGCTGGCGCCCGGAGCGGATGTTCGCCAGAAGACGGCTGCCATACCGCTGCGGTCAGGCACGGGCGTTCCCTCTGTCGGCGAGCGGTTATTTCAGGCCGAATGCGCTCGCTGTCACGGAGCTGACCTGAAAGGCACGCAAAAAGGACCACCGCTGCTCCACCCCTACTACCGCCCTGATCATCATGCGGACATTGCGATTTACCTCGCGGTCAGGGACGGTGTCGTTCAACACCATTGGAATTTCGGCAATATGCCGCCGGTACCGACCGTGGACCGGGTACAGGTCCGCGATATCGTGGCCTTCGTGAGGCAGGCTCAGCAACGGGCCGGTCTGTTCTAAATAGCCGTTCTAACCTCGCTACGCTACGGCGACGAAGATGGTCCGGGGATCTCCGAAGGACTGGTCGAGGACATGAAAAAGAGCGGGGCATGAGGGGGGAGTAATGGGCACCATTTCGGAACACGTATTCAGGATCAATCGTCTGTTCAACACGCCTCGACAGGGGGTATCGCCGTGGAAGGACAACTGTACACCTTGCTACTGCTGGCGATCGGTCTGTTAATTCTCTGGGGCGTACACTGGTTGAGTTGGCGTCTGACTCGGTTGATTGTGGTCGGCTGGCAACCGGCACTGGGTCGATTGGCCGTTCCGTGGCACCGCATGCGACCGTTGCGCGCCTGGATGGAGGCGAACTTCCCGCGGCTCTACTCATTCCTCCGAACCCGCTTTCAACCGCGTCCATTTACCCGTCTGCCGCTGACGCTTTTACTGGGGGCGCTCGTCTACGTCCTGCTGCTGATGGGGGGGCTGATAGAGGAGCTGCTGGAGGCCACGGAGCTGTACTCGCTGGACAGGGCCATCCACGATGCACTGCATCCCTTAAGGACACCACTGTTGATTGCTGTTTTCGCCTGGCTGACCGAGTTGGGAGGAAGCTCGGTACTCACCGGTGTAACGCTGGTTTCAACCGGTTTTCTATGGGCCGATCGCCGCCCGCAATTCATCCTGCCGTTGTGGGTTGCCGTGGCGGGCTCCCAACTGACCACCTGGCTGGGTAAATTCGCCTTTGATCGGGAACGGCCCGAGTTTGACACGTTCGTTACGGCTCCGTTTGCCTCCTTTCCCAGCGGTCATGCGACCGCTGCGATGGCGGTGTATGGTTTCATCGCCTATGCACTCGTGCGGGATCTGCATGGATCCCGATTAAAACAGCGCTTCGAAGTCGTCTTCTGGAATCTGGTCCTCATCGGGCTTATCGGTTTCAGTCGGGTTTATCTGAGTGTGCACTATGCCAGCGACGTGGCGATGGGATTTCTGGTGGGGCTCTTCTGGTTGCTGGTAGCCTTCACACTGACCGAATACCACCGTGCCGACCGCAAGAAACGAGAAGCCTCGTAGAAGCCGCCCATAACTTGATCAATAGCAATACAGTGATAGTTATCCAACGAGAACTACCCCCGCGGCGGTAGTTCTTTACAGGCATTTTCCGAAGATCGGCGACTATTTCATACTGATCAACCGATGTGTCGCCCTGCAAAATGCATCTTTTACACCCCCTCTGAAATCCAGCAATCCAGGCACTGACGTTTGAAGCTGTCGGGCGCAGCAGCTTCAGTTAGCCGCTTTGGGTTGAAAACCCGGTGGAAGAAACATGGTTTTCGACAGGATTCGAAATCTCAGTATCCGGACTTTGCTTACGCTTCCCGTTGGCCTGCTTGCACTTCTTCTGTTTACGGTAACAGCTTGGGAAACCGCAAATATTTATGTGCCGCGTTCCGGGCATGCCGAACGTCTGAGCATCGCCGATGCAGCGGCTGACAAACTACTGGCCGTTGCTGCCAGCGCGGCCCAGGAACGCGGTTTTACTGCCAGTTATCTGACCAAACTCAAAAACGGTAATAACGACCCGGCACTGCTTCGCTCCATTAAGGAGAAGCGTGAGCGGGGCGACCGGGCCTTCGCAGAGGCGATGCGCCAGTTCGACCGACTCGGAGAGGCCTCCGGCCAACAACCACAAGCGGAGCGCGCGGCTGCGCAGAAGGCCCACGAGGCCGTGGTTAATTTGCGCTCCGCTGTCGACGGTGCCACATCGGGTTCGGTACCGGATCCCAAACGCTGGTTCCGGACGGCAACCGACTACATCTTTGCCGCCTCCGATCTGCGCCTTGCGGCCTTTCGACCCGTCGACCAGAGCGGCATCACCGAATACAGCAACAATATGATCAAGCAGGCGCTGTGGTTGGCGGCGGAATATGCCGGACGTGAAAGGGCGGCAGTTGGCCAGCTGATTGCCCAGCGTCTTCCCATGAGCGGCGAAACCAGGACGCGACTGTCGGAATACCGCGCGCTAGTGGAACAAAAACTCGATTTCGTGGAAGCGATTGGCAAGCCGGTCCTTACACAAAAGCCCGCCAGTCCGGCACTGCAACGTGAACTGAATGCGGCATGGCAGGAAGTGGAAGCCAATTTCCTGGGGTCGTTCCAGGGCTTCCGTGAAGAGATCTATGATGCTGCGGCCAGCGGCAATTACCCCGTGGATGCCAAGGGTTGGCTACACCGTTCCACCGAAGCCATCGATACTATTTTCGCACTGAGTGATGTCGTTGGCCGCGACGCGATTCTGCGCACCGAAAGAGTCCGTTTCGAGTCCGAGCGCTCTCTGTGGTCGGCCGCCGCGCTGACAATCGCCTCGGTGTTACTTGCAGCGGTGGCACTGGGTGTCATTTTCTCGGTGACCCGTCGCCTGTACCACCTCAAGGACACCTTCGTTCGGATTGAGAACGAAAACGATCTGAGCCTTCGCGCGGATGAGAGCGGACGGAACGAACTGTCACAGGTGGGGCAAGCATTCAATTCGATGCTGGGCCGTTTTGGTGACATTGTGACCGGGGTCATCCAGGCCACTTCAGCCGTGTCCGGGCGCGTGGCTCTCGTGGCCTCCGCATCGGAACAGACCGAGAAAGGCGTGCAGGAGCAGAAGGCGGCCATCGACCAGGTTGCCACCGCCATGAACGAAATGGCGGCAACCGTGAAGGAGGTGGCACGCAATACCGTCCATGCCGCGGAGTCCGCCGAGGGGGCGAACGAGAAGGCTCGAAGACGGCACCGCCGTCGTTTCCAAGAGCATGGACGCCATCCATGATCTCGGCCGACAAATAGAGGATATCGCCGCAGTCATCGGAGAGCTGCGCGGGGAGAGCCTGGAGATTGGGAAAGTCCTGGATGTCATTACGGGTATTGCGGAGCAAACCAATCTTTTGGCACTGAATGCCGCCATCGAGGCGGCGCGTGCAGGAGAGCAGGGCCGTGGCTTTGCGGTGGTCGCCGCTGAGGTACGCGAACTTGCGGGCCGAACCCGCGACTCCACGGACGAAATCCGGGAGACCATCGTCCGACTTCAGGAACGTGCCGAGAGCGCCGTGGTGGCAATGAATGCCGGCCGCGACAGTGCCCAGTCGACGACCGAACTGACGGCCGGCGCCGGTGCCGCACTGCAGGAGATTGTCTCCACGGTGGAAACGATTAGCCGGATGAACAGCCAGATCGCCACCGCCGCCGAGGAGCAGACCCAGGTCGCGGAAGATATCGATCACAACATAACCGGTATCGCGGCGGTGACGGAGCAGACCACAAGGGCCGCCGGCGAGACAGTCACTGCAGGCGAACAAATCAGTGATGAGATGGAGCGGTTACGGGAGATCGTGGTGCGTTTCAAGACCGGTACCGCCGCGCTCGATCTCACCACAGCCAAGACCGCCCACCTGGCCTGGAAAAGCCGCCTGGGCGCGTACCTGAACGGCAAGGGCACGTTGACCCGGGAGCAGGCCGTCTCCCATGAAGATTGCGTCCTCGGGAAATGGTACTACGGCGAAGGGCTTGCCAAGTTCGGTCAACTGCCTCAGATGAAGGCTCTGGAGCCCCCCCACGCCGAGCTCCACCGACTGATTCGGGAGATTATCCAGCTGCGTGAATCCGGCGAGATGGAAAAGGCCTACCAAGCCTATGCACGGGTCGAGCCGCTATCCCGGAAAATCGTCGATTTGCTCGACGAGATCGAGCAAGCGGTGGCACGTGAGGGCTAAACAGCCGTTCGTAACTTCGCTTCGGACCGACGGTAAAGATGGGCTCTCCAGGACACGCAATCAATACATCCTTGTAGGCTCGCTGGCGACATCCCTGCCGCCAACGGTCCCGAAGAGCCCATCCTCACCGCCTCAGTAGAGGGTTCCGAAGTGGTGCCCATTACCTCATCATGACCTTCTCCCTCAGGGAGAAGAGACTAAAGGTGGATACCATCAAAACGGATATTTAGGACGATTGGAGGTTGGCACGGAGCCGGATCCGCGGACGCTTCTGTATCGTTTAAACCGCTCTGAAGACCGCCGGAATCACTCTGCTCTGCGGCTTCAGTCGGCAAAATCGAGACGATCCCGGACCTTCTCGACCCCTGCTTTGGCGCAGACGGCATCCTTGTCGCCACCCGGCGCGCCGCTCACACCGACGGCTCCAACCAGCGAGCCCGCCGCCCGGACGGGTATCCCCCCTTCGAGAACCAGGATGCCATCGACGCTGTTCATCTCTTCGCGGATATCCTGGCGGTTTTCCCGAAAGATGCCGGATTCCACGCCGGAGAGGATAACGGCGTTGGCCTTGTCCCGAGCGATTTGCAGTGTAAAACGGGGGGCAAGGGTATCGCGCATGACCATCTGGTCGAAGCCGTTGCGGTCCACGACCACGGCAGTGACCTGGTAACCCTTGTCACGGCAGGCTTGCACTGCGCTCCGGGCGATGTCGTGCGCCATTTCCATGGAGAGACGGCGGACCTTGATAATGTCGCTGGCCGATGCCTGGGTGGCAAGAAGAAACAGTATGGGCAGAAGTTTTACAAGGCGGATGCCTTTCATGGATTTTTTTTCTCTATTGGAAAGACGCGTTGATTGTCGCCCCTCATCCCGGCCTTCCGCAACTGCTCGCCAGGCAAAGCTACAGGGCGTCCGCCTCGTCAGCCAGATGCTGTTCGATGACGTCTAGAAACTCCTGCCCGTAGGCCTCCATCTTCTTATCCCCCACGCCGGGGATTTCGAATAGCTCGCTTCGGCTGGTGGGCCGCTCGCTCACCATTTCCACCAAGGTGGCATCGTGAAACACGACATAGGGTGGTACGCCCTGCTCTTCGGCCAATTCGCGACGGCGTTCACGGAGCGCCGCCCACAGGCGGCGATCCGATTCATCGGTGAAACGGGTGGATGGCTTTTCGGTTCTTGCACGCTTGCGGGAGGGCTTCCGCTCTTTTCGCAACAGCAGTTTTTCTTCGCCGCGCAGCACCGAACGGCAGTTTTCGGTCAACTGCAGGCTGCCGTGGCCCTGAACGTCGACTGCAATGTAGCCCCTGGCAATCAGTTGACGGAAAAGACCGCGCCATTCGGTAACGGTCAGTTCCGAACCGATGCCGAACGTGCTCTGCTTGTCATGGCCGAAGCGGCGAATGCGCTCATCCTCTTTGCCGAGCAATACGTCAATGAGATAGTTCACACCGAAGCGCTGCTCGGTGCGATGTATAGCGGACAGCGCCTTCTGGGCCGGGACTGTGGCATCCCACGTATCCGGCGGCTCCAGGCAGGTGTCGCAGTTACCGCAAGGCTCATCCCGCTGTTCGCCGAAATAGCCGAGCAGGGATTGTCGGCGGCACGCGGTCTGCTCGCAGAAAGCCAGCATCGCCTCCAGCTTGTGCCTCTCAATGCGTTTATGGGCATCGTCCGCCTCCGAGCTTTCCAACATCTGGCGCAGGGTGATTACATCATCCAGCCCGTAAACCATCCAGGCATCGGCGGGAAGTCCGTCGCGCCCGGCCCGGCCCGTTTCCTGGTAATAGGCCTCCAGGCTTTTGGGCAGGTTGAGATGGGCCACGAACCGCACGTCCGGCTTGTCGATGCCCATGCCAAAGGCGATGGTCGCCACCATCACCACACCCTCTTCGTTGCGGAAGCGCTCCTGATGGGCCTGCCGCGTCGCGGGCGGCAGACCGGCATGATACGGAAGGGCCGTGAGCCCCTGCCCCGCCAGCCACTCGGCGATCGCCTCCACCCGTTTTCGGGTCATGCAGTAGACGATACCGGCCTCGTCCGGATGCTCATCCCGGATGAAATGCAGCAACTGCTCCCGGGCATTGCGTCGCTGCGCCAAGCGGTAGCGGATGTTCGGCCGATCAAAGCTGCTGATGAAGACCTGGGCGCTTCCAAGGTGAAGCCGCTCAACGATCTCGCGGCGGGTGATTGCATCAGCGGTCGCGGTCAGCGCGATGCGCGGCACCCCGGGAAAACGTTCGGCCAGTACGGCCAGTTGAATGTATTCGGGGCGGAAATCATGACCCCACTGGGAGACGCAGTGGGCCTCGTCAATGGCGAATAGTGCGATAGGAGCCCGGTCCAGCAGGGACAGGAACCGCCCGGTCATCAGCCGTTCCGGCGCCACATAGAGCAGGTCCAGCCCACCCTCTAACAGCTGCCGTTCGACATCGGCGGACTCGGCCGGATCGAGGGTGGAGTTGAGAAAGGCCGCCTTGACCCCGGCCTGTCGCAGCGCCGCTACCTGGTCCTGCATCAGGGCAATCAGGGGTGAAACGACCACCCCCACGCCGTCGCGGGCGATAGCGGGGATCTGATAACAGAGCGATTTGCCGCCCCCCGTGGGCATCAGCACAAGAACATCGCGCCCTTCGGCCACGCAGGAAATCACCTCGTCCTGGGGCGGGCGGAAGGTCTCGTAACCAAATACGGAGTGAAGGATTTCGCGCGGGTTCATTGCGCCCGCATTCTGCCGGTCTGGCCTTACCGAGGCAAGGCAGAGTCAATCAAAGGTCGGGGCGCCGATAGGCGTTTTGCTGCGTGAAGGCGCCACAAAGCTCGCATCGAAGCCACGGAACGGCATCTAGCAGGCTGTTGAAAAAGGTTTTTTGTCCCTTCTCCCTGAGGGAGAAGGTTAGGATGAGGGGGATAGAATCAGTAACTTACCTTTCATTGAGTCCCCTCACCCCAGCCCTCTCCCTCTGGAGAGGGTGTTTTTCAACAGCCTGCTAGAGCACCGAACAGATAAAAACCTGGAGGGTGTAACTCATTGATATTGGGGCGTCGGCCGCAGGGATGCGGCCGTCGAGCCTACAGGGATGGCCCACTAGGGAGAACAGGCCGCCTGCCTCGACCGGCTGATGTCGCGGCAGGAGCCCCCTACTGACAAGCCGGAACCCGGTGATTTCGTCAGTGAGGTATCCCTTTGGGATCGCACCACTGCCTGCGCCCTCAGGCGCGATTCAGATGCCGAAGCGGGCGACCGTTTCCTGAAGACTATGCGCCAGCGAGGATAGCTCCCGGCTGGAGGCCGCAACGTGCTCGATGCTGTCGGCCGTCTCGTCCGTCACGGATTTGATAGCGGTGACGTTGCGGTTGACCTCTTCGGTTACCGAGCGCTGCTGCTCCGAGGCACTGGCAATATGGGTGTTTTTATCGGAAATCACCGACACGCCACCCGCGATGGTCTCAAGCGACTCGGCCGCGGCACCGGCCTGCCGGACACTCTCCTCGCCCTGGCGGCGCCCCTTTTCCATCACCGTGACCGCCTCGCGTGCCTCGGACTGGAGACGTTCGATGATCCCGTTGATCTCCTCGGTGGACTCCTGGGTACGCTGAGCGAGGGTACGCACTTCGTCGGCCACCACGGCGAAACCGCGACCCTGTTCGCCGGCACGCGCCGCCTCGATAGCGGCATTCAGGGCCAGGAGGTTCGTCTGCTCCGCAATGCCGCGGATGACATCCAGAATGGTGCTGACGCCCTCGGCCTCCTCTTCGAGCTTGCCCATGACCTGTCCGGCATGCTCGACCTCTTCGGCCAGGTGGTTTATGGCGTTAACCGCCTGGGCCACGACGTCGCGGCCGTTTCGGGTCTCCTCATCCGTGGCCTGGGCCGAGCGGGCGGCATCGTCGGTGCTTCGGGCGATCTCATCCACGGTTGCGGCCATCTGATTCATGGCGGTGGCAACGCTTTCGGTTTCCGACTGCTGAATACGCATGCCGCTGCGGGTCTGCTCAGTGACGGCAGACAGGGACTCGGCCGACTTGTTCAACTGCCCCACGGCTCCCGAGACTTCTCCAATGAGACGGCCGAACTCCTCGATCATGGAGTTGAACGTGGTGCCGATCCCCGCGATTTCATCACGCCCGGACACGTCGATCCGCAACGCGAGGTTATCGGTATCCCGGACCGTCTCCATCGTGGAGGCCACCCGGTGCAGTCGACGGCTGATGTCATTGCTCAGATAGAGCATCGTGGCGACCATGATTCCGGAGAGCACCAGGGCGAGCAGCAGATTGTTACGGCGCACCCGCTTCAGTTCGGCTGTCACCTCCTGGCCGATACTTGCCACCATGGAGTTGAGAAGCGATTCGGTTTCATGGACCGTCTCGCGCATCGTCCCGAGTATGCCCTCCTTGGGCGTCAGTCCCCTCTCCTCGGCGGCAGCGGTCAATGCCAGAAAGCGCTGCCGGTAGGATTCCATATTGTCGGAGATCGTCTCCTTGACTTCAGGTGCATAGGAGCGAGTCGCCAGATCCTGCCGCAGGACCGCAAAATTCTTCTCGAATTTGTCGATGTACTTGGGCAACGAACGCATCAGAAAATCCTTTTCGTTGCGCCGCAGCATCAACATGTCCGCACGCAAGCCCTCGTCACCGAGCGCATTGATGCGGTCCTCGGCATGGTGGACCGCTGTGCGCAGTTCACCCCGAAGCCCCTGGTCGTGGCTCAGCCCGATGGTTTGCGCCAGCTGGACCAGGCGCCGAAAATCCTCCCGATAGCGCCCGATCACATCGGCGACGTCAGCGGCATCGCTCGAGTTCAGCCCATGCTCATCCAGGAACCCTGACAAAGCCTCCAGGTCGGAGACGAGCGCTTTGGCGTTATTTTCGAATTTTTCCGAATACTTGAGATCCAGGCGGGCCAGGAAGTCCTTTTCGTTCCGGCGCAGCATCAGCATTCCCGCTTCGACCGATTTGGTCAGGGTCTCCGCTTGTTTGAGGCCGGTCACCGAATCCAGTGCCGTGTGGAGCAGCAGCGCCAAGGCGCCAAAGGCCACAACGATCATCGCCGCAACCAAGCGCAATTTGTTTTTGATACTCACGCCACTCTCCTCTCTCTTCCCAAACCAGATCTCCCGGCTATTTATCGGAGGCCATCCGTGCAGGGCGACCGTCGGACACCATCGGGCAGCATATTCATCGCAAAGACCCTTTCCTATCCCCTAAATGGGTTAGTCCTCCCCCGCTCCTTGCCAGGAAACCTGCCACGCGCTTGCGATGGGCGAGAACGCGGTCGATGGAGTAGTGATCGGCACCCGCAACCACGAGCAGTTCAACCCGGCCTTCTCCGCGAGCATGGAGTTCGTGGGCATCGCCCACCGGAACGGTGCGGTCGCGCTCACCGTGGATCAGGAGTACCGGACACTTTACCTGTGTGATGGTATTGCGGGGAGCGATGGCCTCGAAGCGGGCACCGATGGCCTTTTCGACGTAGCGCAGCACTCCCCAGCCCACCGGCCAATAGGGAATCCGGTTGACGGCCATCATCTGCCGCATGATTTCGCCCGGATGCGCGAAGGCGGCCAAACTGATCACGGCCGCTATGTCATCGCGGCGCGAAGCCAGCAGCAGGCTGGCAGCCGCTCCCACTGAATGACCCAGCAGAGCGATGCGGCCAGCATCCACCTCGGGACGGACCTTCAGCCAGTCGACGGCGTTTGCCAGATCTTCGGCGAAGCGCGGCATCGAGGCGAAATCATCGTCATCGCTGCTCCCGTGGCAGCGGGCGTCGAACAAAAGGATGCTCCAACCCGCCTCATGAAGCGCGGGGGCCAATGGCAGCATGAACTCGGCGTTTCCGCCCCAACCATGCACCACCGCAATGGCCGGATGCGGCCCCTTCCCCGGGGCAGGGATAAACCAGCCGAACAGGCTCTTATGGCGTTGCGTTGGGAAGCGAATGGTTTCAAACGGCAGATCGAATGCTTCGGGGGTGCCGCTTTCATGATGCCTGGGAACCCGGAAGGCGCGCCTTACGAGTCTCGGAGCCACCCAGCCGATACCGACCAGAAACGCGAGGGTGGCGTACGACCAGAGCGGCATGGTTCAGCCGGCCAGCCAGAGTCCGAGGGCCAGGAACGTGCCGTGGCCGACCAGTGCACCGATGGTGCGCTGAATAGCGGGAGCCAGCCGTGACGGGTTTTCGGCGTCGCGAAGCAATTCCCGGGCCGCCCTCCAACTCAGCGGCAGCGGAAGCAAACCGAGGGAGGCCCAGAGTGGCAGCACCGCACTGACTATCAGCGCGACCAGATAGCCGTAGGCCACCGCCACTATAAGGGGATAGCCCCAGCGGGCACGGGCCGGGCCCAGGCGCGCCACCCAGTGGTGCTTACCTGCCGCCTTATCTGCGCGATAGTCCGGAAACTGATTGACATAGAGCAGCGCGGTCACCAGCAGTGCGTAGGGAACGGCGATCAGCAGGGGGAAAGGATCGAATCCGCCGCGCTGGACCATATCGGTCCCCAGAATAATCATCCCTCCGAAACCGATGCCGACGGCAATCTCCCCAAGGCCTCGACTATTGAGGGCCAGGGGCGGTGCCGAATAGGCCCAGCCGATGAGCAGACCGACAAAGCCAACGGCGATCAGGCCGGGGCCGGCAAACGGCACCAGCAGCAAACCCACCAGGGCTGCGGCGGCCATCAGCGACCACCCGAACCTCGCAGTCTGTGTTTTGGTGAGGACCCGGTTCTGTATGAAGCGCGAACCGCCGGTAAAGGGGAAAAGACGCTCATCGTTAGCGGCGTCGGTTCCGTTCAGGGCGTCATAATAGTCATTGAGCACATTGATTCCGGCATGGGCCAGAACGGCCCCCAAAAGGGTGATAACCGCGGCCAGCGGATTGAGCCCGATGCCGCTGTACTCTGCCGAGGCCAAACCAATCAGGCACGGCACCATGCTGGCGACGAGGAACGGCGGGCGGGTGGCATGGATATAGCGGGCAATCGGATTGCCCAATCGCTCCAGCGTCGGTTCTATAGCGGCCAAAGGTCACCTACCCAGAATGGATTCTTGGGGGATTTTCGGGATTGTACCAGCGCAGCGTGGGGCTTTTTTCCATCCTGTACTTAGGACCGCAAAAACCCTACCGGCGTTCAGAATCCCTGATGTGCCTGATTTTGATCCTCCTCATCCTAAATAGCCGTTCGTAACTTCGCTACACTACGGCGATGAAGACGGGCCTTCCGTCCCAAAATCGATGACTTGCTCCTCGCCCCGGGTAATCTGATCGGTGCTAATTGTGGCTGTAGGCAACCGTCGAAATCAGTGCCAGTTCGGCCTGCCGGGAGTCGAGTCGGGTGTGCTGTACGACAATGGGAACATCCGATTCGATAACGCTTGCGTAATCGGTATCGGTGGGGATCGGTTCGGGGTCGTCGAGGTTGTTGAAGCGTATATGCTGTGTGCGCCGGGGCGGCACGGTGATCCGATAGGGGCCTGCGGGATCCCTGTTGCTGAAGAAGATGGTAATGGTGACGTTTGCCTCGGTTTCGCCGGCATTGAGAATGCAAGCGGTTTCGTGGGAGGTCATGGCCGGTGCCGGACCGTTGCTGCTACCGGGGATGTAGCCCTCGGCGATAGCCCAGCGTGTCTTGCCTATTGGTTCCATTTGCGTCTCCTTCACCTGTTCTGTCGCGATCGGCCGCCGGTCAATATGGCAGGGAATACCGTTCCTGCAGTAAGACTTAATCGTGGAGCGCTGCCGAAATTTTCATTCGGGCAGGTTCCAACTCCGAAGGTTACGAGCCCTCTTTTCGCAACGACATCTGTGCCACCTCTGCAATGTGCAGAGCACGGCGGCCCGTGGTCTGCTGGATCTGCTCCCGGCAGGAGTAGCCGTCGGTGATCACCAGGCGGTCGTGGGATTTTCGCACTTCGGGTAGTAGCACCCGTTCTCCACAGGCGATGGAAACATCGTATTTGTCCCGTTCGAAACCGAACGAACCGGCCATGCCGCAGCATCCGGTTGCGGGCACCTCCGCCCGGACACCCATGCGCTTCAGCAGTTCAGTGTCGGGCTGAGTCGACAGGATCGCCTTATGGTTGCAGTGCAGATGCAGTAAGGCTTCCGTATCCAGCGACGGCAAAGGGAAGCGCTCGGCATTGCGCTGGATGAAATCGGCGAAGGTGTGCGTCTGCTTGGCCAGGCGCTGCGCCTGCTGATTGTGCGGAAAGAGATTGACGAGTTCATCGACAAAGGTTGCGGTACAGGCCGGTTCCAGTCCGACCAGCGGCACGCCGGCGCCAATGTCGTCATCGAGAAGCCGCAGGTTTCGCTTCAGTAGCCGCTTGGCCCGCGGAAGCATACCGATGTCGTACAGCGGCCGTCCGCAACAGACTTTCTTCTGCGGTACCTTCACCCGGTAGCCACCCGATTCCATGACTTCGACCGCCGCCTTCAGGATCTCCGGAAACCAGTAGTTGTTGAAGGTATCCGGCCAGAGCAGAACCGGCGGCCCATCGGGGTTGGGCGTTTCGTGTCTTTGGAACCAGGCCTGAAACGTCTGGTGTGCAAAGCGGGGCAGCTCCCGCTGGGGGGCAATGCCGATGATCCGCTTCGCCAAACCGCTCAAAGGTCCGGAGTGCGTAAGGGTGTTTACGGTACGGGGGGCCTTGGATGCCCAGCGCGCCCAGATGTCGAGAAGTCCGAAAGCGTAATGACGGATCGGGCGGCGCCGCAGTTTGTAATAGTGATAATTGAACTCGCCTTTGTAAGTGGCCATATCCACATTGACGGGGCAATCGCCCTTGCAGCCCTTGCAGGCCAGGCAAAGCTCAAGGGCATCCTTGACCGCCTCTTCGCGCCAGCCGCCGGTGATCACCTCGCCTTTCACCATCTCGAACAGCAGGCGGGCACGACCGCGGGTCGAGTGCTTCTCCTCCCGGGTCACCATGAAGCTCGGACACATGGTGCCGCCCTTCTCGCGGCGGCACTTCCCGACCCCCACGCATCGCAGGGCGGCATTGGCAAAGTCGCCTTTATCGTCCGGCAGCTGAAACTGGGTGCGCAAATGGGGCGGATTGTAATCCGTGCCCAGACGCAGGTTTTCATCGAGCCGATAGGGATCGATCACCTTGCCCGGATTCATCTTCCATTCCGGATCCCAAATCCGCTTGAAGCGGCGCATGGCGTCGACCAACTCATCGCCGTACATGCGCGGCAGCAACTCCCCGCGGGATTGACCATCACCGTGCTCACCCGAAAAGGAGCCGCCCATTGCGGACACCAGATCGGCGGCCTCTTGAGCGAACTTGCGATAGGTTTCGATACCTTCCCGGGAGCGCAAGTCAAAATCGATACGCGTGTGGATGCAGCCCTGTCCGAAATGGCCGTAGAGGTCACATTCGTAACCGTACTTGTCGAACAGCTTGCGGAGTTTCCGAAGGTATTCGCCGACACGCTCGGGCGGGACGGCGGAATCCTCCCAACCGGGCCAGGTGTCCTTCTTTCCCGGTACATGGGCCGTTGCTCCGAGCCCGGATTCACGGATCTCCCAGACCCGGCTTTGGTCCTCAATATCGGTATAGAGGCACATATGGGGCGGCTGCCTGGATTTCCTCAGGGCGCTCATCGCCCGTTCCGCCGTCGCTTTCGCCTCTTCGCTGGTCCAGCCCCCGAACTCGCACAGCAGCCAGCCTTCGCCGTCGGGCAAATAGGGGATGGCCCCCAGATGCAAATTCGAGCGCCGCATATCCTGTATGAGGCCCTTGTCGAGACCCTCCAGCCCCAGAGGTTCGAATCGCCGGATATCGGGGATGTGATCCCCGGCGGCATAGACATCGGGATAGCCGAGCACCAGCAGCGTGCGATGCGGCGGACTGTCCACCAGCCGTACCGTGGCTTCCAGCACGGTAACGCAAGTGGACTCGGTCCCCACAAGAGCACGGGCGACGTTAAAGCCCTTTTCGGGCAGCAGGTCGTCGAGGTTATAACCCGATACCCGGCGGGGAATGTCGGGGTAGCGCTTACGGATCTGATCGGCGTGCTGATCCCGAAGCGCTTTGAGCTCCCGGTAAATCTTGCCGCGCCGGCCGCCGCCGGCCATGATCGCCTCCAGCTCTTCGTCCGAGGTGGGCCCCACCTTCATGCGCAGGCCGTCGTAGGTGATGATCTCCAGTTCGAGGATGTTATCGGCAGTCCGTCCGCCCATCATCGAGTGCACACCGCAGGAATTGTTGCCGATCATCCCGCCGAGCGTATTGTGGTTGTGGGTGGCCGGGTCCGGCGCAAAGGTCAGGTTGTGCGCCTCGGCCGCCTCGCGAAGATTATCAAGTATCACGCCGGGCTGGACCCGCGCCCACTTCTCTTCGGGATTGATCTCCAGTATGTGATTCAGGTGGATGGAGAGGTCCATCACTACCGCCACATTGCAGCATTGCCCGGCCAACGAGGTGCCGCAGCCGCGATTCAACAGCGGCGCGCCGTAGCGGCGGCAGGCGGTGATCGTGGCTGCCACATCCTCCGGGGTCTTCGGAATGACCAGCCCGATAGGCGGTTGACGGTAATTGGAACCGTCGGTGGCATAAAGTGCACGACTGCCCGCATCGAAGCGGACATCGCCGGAAACCGTGCTGCGAAGCTCGCGAGCCAATCCCTCAACATTGAGACTTTCTACGGCGGTACGGTGTTTGGCTTCCATCTCCCCTCCCGTTGTGATCAGGCTGCGAAGCACTCCGCGTCCTGGTGGCGGAAGGTCAATCCCAACCCCGGGCGTGACAGGTCCGGCCTCAGCTGTCCCCGTACTGGTTCCTCCAGGCCGTCGAACAGCATGCGCTCGATTCGCACGTGATCATGAAACCATTCCATGTGACGGGTTCCGCGCGTGGCGCAGGCCGGATGCAGATGAAGGGCGGGCGCGGTATGGGTTGAGAGCGGGATTTGAAACGCTTCGCTGAGCGCAGCCACCTTCATGAAGCCCGAGATCCCGAGGCAGCGGGTGGCATCCGCCTGGAGAACGTCCACGGCACCGGCCGTCAGCATACGTCGGAAATCGGTGGGCGTGTAACCGTACTCCCCAGCGCTGATTTCCATTCCCGCGGGGGCACGATCACGAATCAGCCGCAACCCGTCGAGGTCGTCCGATGAGACCGGCTCCTCGAACCAGTTGACGCCGTGCTCGGAAAAATGCCCGGCCTTCTCCAGGGCCTGCTTGCGGGCATACGCCCCGTTGGCGTCGACGAACAGCTGCACCTCCGGCCCGATGGTCTCGCGGGCAATACGCACCCGTTCCGGGTCACGCTGCGGTTCGCGCCCCACCTTCATTTTTACAGCGGACAGTCCCTGTTCGGCCCACCCGCCCAACTGATCGACCAATTGCTGGGGCGTATAAGAGGTAAATCCACCACTCCCATAGAGCATCATGTCGCCGTGGTACTGACCGAGCAGTCTCACCAGGGGAAGCTCCAGCAGTTTCGCCTTGAGATCCCAAAGTGCGTTGTCGACGGCGCTGATCGCCGCTGCCGCCACTCCGCTTCGACCCAGGTTTCTGACCGCCACCTGCATCGCCCACCACAACTCGGCAATGGCGAGCGCATCGGCGCCGACGACCAGCGGTTTCAGTTTGTGCTGCACCAATCGGGCGGCCGCCACATCGGTATAGGAATAGCCGATACCGACGTGACCACCCGCCTCCACCTCGACCAGTACAAGGGTGGTCTTTTCCCATTCCAGTGTGCCGTCGGACTCAGGCGAATCCGTCGGGACCGTATAGGCACCGACCGTCAGCTTCGTGATGGCTGTGTCCTTCACTGCCTTCACTTGCGCGGAAAAACTTCATCCATGAAGTCTTTGGTGGACTTCCAGATGATTCCACCCGTATCCGGATCGCCGTGCAGAAGAGAAGTCATGTATTTCCTCGCCTGCTCGAACCGAATGTGGGGCGGCAGTGGGGGTATCTCGGGGTCACATCGCACATCAACCACTGCGGGTCGGTCCGCAGCGAGCGCCTCATCGAACGCCGCGGACAACTCCTCCGGCTTCTCGACACGGATCCCCTTGAAGCCGATCAATTCCGCATAGGCGGCATAGGCAAATTCCGGGATATCCTGGGTGTCGGGGTTCTTGGGATCGCCCGAGAGCACCCTCTGCTCCCACGTCACCTGGTTGAGGTCGTGGTTGTTTAACACCACGATAACCAGCGTCGGATTGGACCAGCGTTTGTAATACTTGGCGGCGGTGACCAGTTCGCTGTTGCCGTTCATCTGCATCGCGCCATCGCCCACTGTCGCTATCACCGGTTTATCGGGATGGGCAAATTTAGCGGCGATGGCATAGGGAACACCCGGCCCCATAGTGGCCAACCCACCCGATAGCGAGCACATCATGCCGTCGCGGATCTTCAGATCGCGGGCATACCAGTTTGCGGCAGAACCGGAATCGGCGGTGATGATGCAGTTGTCCGGCAACTTCGAGGACAACTCCCAGAAGACGCGTTGCGGATTCACCGGGTTGGCCTTCTCCATGGCGCGGGCCTCGAGAACCTTCCACCACTCCGCCACCTCTTTTTCAATCTTTTCACGCCAGGAACGGTCTTGTTTTCTCTCGAGAAACGGAATGAGGGCGCGCAGGGTTTCGGCCGTGTCACCGGTTAGCGGCACCTCCATGGGATAGCGAATCGAGAGTTTGCGCGGGTCGATATCGATTTGAACCCCGCGCGCATCGCCCTCCTTGGGAAGCCACTCCGAGTAGGGGAAACTGGATCCGACCATGAGCAGGGTGTCGCACTCGCTCATCAGCTTCCAGCTCGGTTTGCTACCGAGCAGGCCGATGGGCCCGGTCACAAAGGGTAAGTCATCCGGAAGAACCGCCTTTCCGAGCAGTGCCTTGGCGATCCCGGCGCCCAGAATATCGGCAACCTGAAGGACCTCATCCTTGGCGCCAAAACAGCCGGCGCCAATCAACATGCCCACCTTCTTGCCTTGATTTAGAACGGCCGCCGCCCTCTCCAAATCCTCAGTCTTGGGCACGATGCGCGGCGCATTGTAACCAACGCCGGAGTGGACGCTTCCGTGCATGCGGGGCGGTTTCTTAACCGCGCTTTGCTGCTGAATATCGGCAGGAATGATAACGGTCGTGACCTGCCGTTCTGCTTTGGCGATTCGTACCGCACGGTCCACCACGTGCCGTAGCTGCGCCGGATGCATTACGGTATGCACATACTCGTGAGCGACGTCCTTGAACAGGACCTGGAGGTCGACTTCCTGCTGATAATCCCCGCCGAGCGACATCGTTTTTTGCTGCCCAATGATCGCTACCACCGGTTGGTGATCGAGCTTGGCGTCATAAAGACCATTAAGAAGATGAATTGCGCCAGGCCCGGAAGTGGCCAGACAGACGCCAACCTCACCGGTGAATTTGGCATGGGCGCTCGCCATGAATGCAGCCATCTCTTCATGCCGAACCTGGATGAAGTCCAGTTTATCCTTGATCCGTTCCAGCGAGCCGATGATTCCGTTAATGCCGTCGCCGGGGTAGCCGAATATGCGGCGAATGCCCCATTCATGCAGCCGCTGGAGAAGAAAATCGCTGACCTGATCCGCCATCACGCCCCCTTTCCCTGGGATTCCTCGGAGTCCGTTCCATATCGTCTAAAACTAGCGGCTTTGTGCATTCCTGCCAGAATCGATTTGGCAGCTGCGATGGCACTTGCCTATACCAGAGATAGGCCACCGTGCGGTGAAAACGTGGTGATTAAGGGACCAACGGAGATGAATCATGCCTCTATATAGCACCATCCTGGCCGCGACCGATTTTTCCAAAGCATCCGACGCTGCGGTGCGCCAAGGCGCCAAACTTGCGTCACTATTTGGAACCGGGCTGCACCTGCTGCATGTCATCGAGCACTTCCCGGAGGATCGGCCAAGTCGTGTCCCTGTTCCCGAAGACGAGGATCCGACCGATTTCTACACGCGCATCGCCCAAAGAAGGATGAACCAGCAAGTTGATCGTCTGGGTATTTCCGACACTGTGCCGCATGTTGTATTCAGCCGTCGCTCTGCGACCCGAGCCATTCTCGAATTCATCGATGCCAACGGGATTGATCTACTTGTTCTGGGTGGTGAACCGGAACCGGACCTGAAGGCGCTGGGGTCGACTGCCGCGAGCCTGTCCCATCGCGCACCCTGTGACGTGCTTGTGGTCCGCAACGAGTGAGCATCGTGTCGGGATGAAAAGCCGTCGCGCAACGGTCAACGCACCGGGAGGCACTATCAGTGAATGGCCGGTCAGGCGCCGGAATCGTCCGATCCCGGCGGCTTCCCGGAGATCCCGAAGGGACTATTCGACCTTGATCGAATGCCGCTCTGGAGCGTTCGACTTTAGGCATGGTCAACTCCAGAACCCCTTCTTTGAAGGTGGCTTTGGTCTTATCACCATCCACATCGGCCGGAAGCGATACCGTACGCGAAAAGGCCCCGCGGCTGATTTCGCTACGGTAGTAATTCTCCTCCGATTCCTTTTCTTCGTGGCGACTGGAGCCGCGAATGGTCACGCTGTTGTCGCTCAAGGATATGTCAATGGAATCCTTGTCGATCCCGGGCATCTCTGCCCGCAGCAGGATCTCTTCCTCCCGATCGATAATGTCGACCGGAGGGATCTTGGCGCCGGGGGGCAGTTCAGCCCATAAAGGCGCAGTCCGCATCGGACGCAACCAACCGGTCGGGAAGAAGTTCTCAAACATCCGCTCCATTTCATCGAACGGACTCAGCATCCGCTGCGGCAGCTGGCCTTCCTGACGCCGTGTGGTGATTTCCTGTTTGCTTTCCTTAGCCATGATGTACCTCCTTGTTTTTCACCTTTCCACCTCGAACCGGCTGTTCCGGCTTTTTACCCCTTGGGCGGAAGCTTAAGGGCCAAAAACAGCGGCCGTTCGCCTCTCCGCACCAAAACGGCCACGGTTTTCCCTCCGGGTGTTTCGTCGAGGAGACTCTGGAACTGACTCGGGTTGCGAACCTCCTTCCCGGCAAAACGCTGAATGATGTCACCCGATTGAATGCCGGCAAGCGCAGCCGCCCCCGGGGATACATTCTCGACCAGTACGCCCATGTCCCCCATCTCGGCAGGCAGTCCAGTGACGGTAATACCGAGGCGTCCCTCTTCCGGTCTCTGCTTCTTCTGCCGATCGGGTGCACCGCCGCCGACCACCTCTTCCGGCAATTCACCGACTTTAAGCTGAATTTTGCGTTCATCCCCATTGCGAATCACAGAGACCGGAACGGTTTTGCCCGGTTTGGTGCCGGCCACCATGGTTGGCAATTCGTCGGCACTCGATACCGGCTGACCGTCGAATTCGACGATGATATCGCCTGGCTGAAGGCCGGCAGAGGCGGCGGGACTGTCATCCATAATGCCCCCCACCAGCGCACCGCGTGCCTTGTCGAGGCCGAACGATTCGGCCAGATCGGGGGTCACGTCCTGTATCATCACGCCCAGCCAGCCCCGACTGACCTTCCCCGTCGTACGCAACTGTTTCGCAACATCCATAGCCACATTGATCGGAATGGCGAACGATACCCCCATGTAACCCCCGGTACCGCTGTAGATCATAGAGTTGATCCCGATCACATTACCCTCCAGGTCGAACAGAGGGCCCCCGGAATTCCCGGGATTGATTGCGGCATCGGTCTGAATAAAGGGGATGTAGACGTCACCGGGAAGGCTGCGACCCAGCGCCGAGATAATGCCCTGGGTGGCCGTATGGCGAAGACCGAACGGTGCCCCGATGGCCATGACCCACTGCCCTACCTTGAGCTTTTCGGAGTCTCCGATTGGCGCAACCGGCAGATCGCTGGCGTTAACCTTCAGCAGCGCGATGTCACTGGGTGCATCCGCACCAACGACCTTGGCGGTCACTTCGCGCTGGTCAGAAAGCGTTACGCGAATCTTCGCCCCCTGGACCACGTGTGAATTGGTGAGAATGTAGCCATCGTCGGAGATGATAAAACCCGAGCCCATGGACTGCTGCAGTTCTGCCGGAGGCCCCTCCTGCGGAGCCTGTTCGAAGAAACGTTTGAAGTAATCGTAAAGTGGGCTGCCCTCCGGAATCGGCAGTTGGTCCAGAACGCTTCCGGCCCCGCCGGTAACCTCCTCCGAGGTGATACTCACGACCGAGTCGCTGTATTTTTCGACCAGAGGTACAAAGTCCGGCTGCGCCTGAACCGGATGGGAGGTAAAGGCAAAAACCGCCGCCACAACGAACAACCCGGCCTGGCGGACCGAAGACGTCATAATGTCCATGAGAAGCATCCTTTTCGCGCGTTCCTTTGCCCCTAAGGCTATACACGGTCGTTCCTTTCCGCCACTGGCGAAGACAGGCACCCTTTGAACCGCAGGTCGGTGAGAGCGCCCTGGCATGAGATCACCCGGTTGGCTGAGCTAGGATTTCCAGGAAGGTCTTTTGGGAATACCGGAGCTGCCATGGCTGTTCGCGATCATAGAAACGTCCTGCTCATCGTCGATATTCAGCCGGATTTCCTCCCGGGGGGAGCCCTCGGCGTGCGAGGTTCCGATCAGATCCTCAGGCCACTGGCCGATCTGATGCGCTCCGATCTTTTTGCCAACCGCGTGGCAACCCAGGATTGGCACCCGCCCGGACACATCTCGTTCGCGAGCCACCATAACAAAGAGCCGCTGAGCCAAATCGAACTCTACGGACACAAACAGGTACTTTGGCCCGACCATTGCGTTCAAAACAGTCCCGGCGCGCAGTTGCTGGACGGTATGCCTTGGGAGCGAGTGAGTGCCGTTATCCGCAAAGGTGAAAATCCGTTGGTGGACTCCTACAGCGGATTTCGGAACAACTGGGATCCGCACGGTCAGAGACCCCCCACAGGTCTGGCCGGCTACTTGCGGGACCGAGGGGTCAAAGACGTTTATATCGCCGGGCTGGCTCGGGACTTCTGTGTCCTCTGGAGCGCCCAGGACGCGGTGGCCGCCGGCTTCCATACCTCCGTTATCTGGGATCTGACTTGCCCGATAAATCCCTGTGATGACACCGCCGTTCAGCAGGATTTGGAGGCTCGGGGGGTTGAGCTCATCGGACAGGTGGATTTAACGGCATAACAGAGGCGCAAGGATGCGAAAGGTTTTGATCACCGGAACGAACCGGGGCCTGGGGCTGGCGTGGGTGCGTCACCTGGCAAAAGAAAACTGGCGGGTGTTCGCCAGTTGCCGCCACCCAAGCGACGCCACCGAACTGAACAGACTGGCCGACAGTGATGAGAAGGTGAGTGTCCACCGCTGCGACGTCACCGTCCCCGATGATGTTCGAGGACTGTATTGGGAACTGGAACACGAGCCGGTCGATCTCCTCATTACCAACGCGGGTGTTTACCTGGAGAAAGGCGCAACGCATCTGGGGGACCTGCGATTCGATGACTGGATGAGGACGCTTGAGGTCAACCTCTTCGGACAGGTGCGTATGGTAGAGGCTTTTCAGAACAACCTGGAACGGACCCGTAACCCGTTGGTGGTTCCGATTAGCAGTCACATGGGAAGCATCGCCGATATCACCGCCCCGGGGAGCTATTACTACCGCTCCAGCAAATCCGCCCTGAACGCGGCCATGCGGGGGCTCGCGGCGGAACTTGAACCGCGCGGTATAGGACTCATGCTGCTTCACCCCGGGGGGGTCATGACCCGTATGGGCCCGGCTCGGGGCCTGCGGCCCGAAGAGAGCGTCGCCGGAATGTACCGGTTGGTCGAAAGATTCGATCGCAAAATGCACGGCCGCTTTTTCCGCTACGACGGCACGGAACTGCCCTGGTGAGATGAAAAAAAACGGGGCCCGAAGGCCCCGTTTCGATGTCGAGCATCAAAGCTGCTTAGCTGAACACGTCGTGGGTGATGTTGTTGAACCAGGAGTGGGCGTAGCTCACTTCGCGCTTGCGCATCTCCATCGTCGTGTCGGCATAGCCCGGAGTCAGACCGCCGGAACCCTTGACCTTGTTGATCGTTCCATCGGCGTAGTTGTAGACCATTGCCACGGAGATACCGTCTTCCGGAGTAATGATGCTATAGCAGGTGTTGACCAGCGAGGGCTGCGGAGCCGACTCGCCGTTCAGGAGCGAAACCACCGCTGCCGCGCACACCTTGGCCTCGGAATTGGCTGCATAGCCCGATTTCGGAAGCGGACTCTGGATGGCCGCATCGCCGATGACGTGGATGTTGTTGTGCTTTTTCAACTCGAAGGTCTTCATATCCACCGGGCACCAGCCGCTGTCATCGGTCAGGCCGGCGATAAAGGCGATTTTGCCCGCCTTCTGCGCCGGGATGATGTTCACCACATCACCCTTGAAGGCCTCGACGGCAGCCTGGACCGTTTTGGATTTGGCATCGACTGACTCGATCTTGCCGCCTTCGGCGCCCGATACCCAATCGATCAGGGAGTTGTCGGTGCCGTAGCCGTAGTGCTTCTTCCAACCGGCGGTAAAGAGGCCGAATTTCGAGAACTTGTCCTTCGGATCGACAATAACGATCTTGGACTTGGGCTTGTTGTTCTTCAGGTACCACGCAATCTGGGAAGCACGCTCGTACGGTCCCGGCGGGCAACGGAACGGGTTGGGCGGCGGGGCGATAACGACCGTACCGCCATCTTTCATGGCTTCCAGCTGCTTGCGTAGCGTCACGGTCTGGGGACCCGCCTTCCAGGCGTGCGGGATCTGCTCTGCAACACTCTCGTCGTAACCGCCGATGGTATCCCAACGAAAGTCCACACCCGGAGAGACGATGCAGCGATCGTATTTGAAGGATTTGCCGTTTTGGGTCTTGACGACCTGCTTGTCTGCATCGATACCGGTCACATAATCGTGAACGACGTTGACGCCGTGGCCTTTGAGGCCGCTGTAACCGAATTTGATGGAATCGATGGTTCGCTCGCCCGACAGCACCTCGTTGCTCATGAAGCAGGTGTGATAGTGCTGGTTGGGTTCGATGACCGTCACTTCGATGGAGGGGTCGGCCATACGGATGTATTTGGCCGCGGTCGTGCCGCCGATACCGCCACCAACGATCACGACCTTACCTTTTGCTGCGGCGCTCGCCGTTCCGGCTGCCAGGGTCAGAGAACTGGCCGCTGCTGCGGTACCCGTGACCTTGAGAAAGTCTCTGCGTGTGAAATTTGCCATTGGTTCTGTCTCCCCCTTATTTGCCCTGACTGGCGTAGTATTCGACCAGCGCACTCAGCCCTTCTTCGCCCTTGGCTTCAATGACCCGTTCCATACGACGTTTCATTTTCTTGGGCATCTCACGCTTGCCGTCGCGGAAGTCCGCGAGGCTCCAGCGAATATAGGGTTTGGGCTGTCCCGCCAGGATCGCGCTGTCCTCGGCCGATTTACCGCCATCTTCGTGACACTTCTCACAGGCACGCTCATGCAGCGTGTCACCGAGTCGGGCCGCGGCATGGTCGGAGTCCTGCTTCAGGGGTTCGAACTTCTGTTCGGCAAAGTAGTTCGCCATCAGCTCGATCTCCTCATCGGAGTAGCCTTTAGCGATACGATTCATGATGGTGCCCGGGCGTTCATCCGCCTTGTAAGCCGTCATGGTATCAATGAAATACTCGGCGGAGATTCCCGCGATACTCGGCGTGGCCGGCCCCTGGGTATTCCCGTTGGTTCCGTGACAGCCGGCGCAAGTATTGCCGAGCATGGAAGCACTCGGCGTCGCTGCCAATGCACTGGCACCGAAGGCGAGGCCCGTCAGTACAAGCGCACCCCGCATGACCTTTTTATATTTCATTTATCCCCCCTTATGGGTCGGTTTTTTATGTTAAGCAAAGAGCGACTTCGCGCTTTCGAATCTAATCGATGGATAACAGGTGTTCAAGCATTTGATATGTTTTTTTATGGTTATTGCGAAGTGCGTAATCCAATGCCGTTCTCCCCCCCCGGTTTTTTAAATCGGGTTTAGCCCCATTCTTAATAAGCAGTCTAATAATTTCATCATTTCCCGACGCGGCCGCTTCCATTACAGGCGTGCGACCGTGGAGATCCGACTGGTTCGGATCCGCGCCGTGCTCCAGCAGATAAGCGACTGTATGTATATGCCCGCTTTCCACAGCCCAGAACAGTGCAGTCGCCCCGTCGCTGTCAATGGCATTGATGTTGTTTCCGTGTTCGAGCAGGAGTTTCACCATTTCTATCTGCCCGCTACCCGCGGCGAGCATCAGGGCGTTCACCCCTTCGGTATTGCGGATGTGCAACTGTGCACCCGCTGCGAGCAGTAGTTGCGCGGTCTGAAAGTGCCCCTTCACGATGGCGGCCATCAGTGCCGTGGTGCCGTCCTTATCGGACGTATTGACATAGGCACCGGCATCCAGAAGTCGCTCTACGGTTTCGTCGTAGCCATAGCGGGCGGCTATCATCAACGCATCCCATCCGGCACGAGTCTTGGAATCGGTCTGCGCGCCTTCGGCCAGAAGAAGGTCAACCACTTCCACATACCCGCTCTCGGCAGCAAAAGTGAGCGGCGTACAACCGGCCTGACTCTGGGCATTCACATCGGCACCGGCTTCGACCAGCCGCCTGGCCGCTTCGATATTTCCCTCTTCCACGGCGAACATCAGTGCCGACTTACCGTATTGCCCTGCCGCATTGGCGTTGGCGCCCTTTTCCAGCAACTCATCAATGGTGATGGTGTCGCCAACCATGGCAGCTTCCCGTATCTCAACGTCAAGGTCCGCCGCCTGCAGAACCAGCGGCAGTACCAGGAGCAGCGAGGCGCTCCAGTTTCGTTTGTGCATTGACTTCCCCTTTGCGAATTCGGCGTCCCCCGAGGCCCTCACCTGGTACGCTAGCCTTCCTCGTCGGGCGGAACCCAACCATCAGGAGGGAAGGGCTCGAAATGGGCGATCCCACGGTGACACTCGATACAGGTTTTCCCTTCCATGGGAGCCCGACCGTGTTTACGGCGGGCCATGCGCTTCTGGGCCGAAAGGTCCATCTGCCCGAAGTCATGGCAGCTCCGGCACTCGCGGGAGTCGCTCGCTTTCATCTTATCCCACACGCGAACGGCCATGTCCCATCGATGGGCCTCGAATTTCTCCTTGGTATCCACGGTGCCGACGATCTCGTGGTAGACGTCCTTTGCAGCCAGGATCTTCGCCTTGAGTTTGGGCAGGAACTCCTTTGGCACGTGGCAGTCAGAACAGACGGCGCGTACCCCTGATGCATTCTTGTAATGAACTGTTTCCTTATATTCTTCCAGATTGTTCTGCATCGAATGGCATGAGGTGCAGAATTCCAGTTCATTGGTATAGGAGAAGAAGGCGTTCATAGCGCCATAGGCACCAAAACCGATAAAGAAAATTACCAAACCGATAACTAATGGTTTTCGACCAAATCGCCTGGATTTGTTTTTCGGGGATCCTGACATCCTATCCTCGCAAAGAGCGTCAAATTCGGTGGGCGGATTGAAGATCGGCTTTTTACTTTTTTAGTATTTTCTAATACGCCGATTTGATACGAATTTTATTGATGGGCGATTTTTATCATGTGCATCTGAGGCGGTCAATTAGACCAAAGGTGATAGGTAAAAACGTTGTAAATCGCTCGGTATTAGGGGTCGAAATCATGAGAAAGTCGACTCTCCCGGTTAGCGGCATGCGACGATAAGCCACGGATAAGTAAACCGTTTTCCTCATCTTCGCCCTCCTAAATCCGGGGACTATACTTGGCTACAGCAAGCCCGCAATTCGGGAAAGGAGCGTTTCGATTTGTCCACGCAAGCTATTGAAAGCCCACAGCCGGAGGCTGCGGGCCATTTCGCGGTCAAGGACTGTGCTCTGATTGCGATCGCCACCGGAAGGCGTGCTTATTCACTAAAGGAACTGCGTGACAATCTCCTTAGCATCAATGAGGACAGCATCTACTATCATTTCTGGGGCGGATTGATTCAGCCGCGGTTCGAAGAGCGGGAGTTCAATAACGATTTCGCCTCCTGGGCCCGTCACGGTCTGCATGACGGCACACTGGCGGAAAAGTTGGCGGTGGTGGATCCGACAGAGTTCACCGATCCCAATACCCTGCGTCACGAGTTGATCGAGCTGGTGGAGGAGCGGCTCGATGAACGGGAATTCCTGCGCTGGATGCCGGCGACCCGATCGTTCGAGTTTATCCGCTCGCAAATCGTGGTATTCGATACCCATAGCCGGGCCTCGAATCCCAGGGAGTTGAGCGAGCTGCTACCGCGGGTCTTCAGCACCAGCATCTTCTACCATTTCATCGATGCCCGGCAGCGTTTTCCGGAAGGCGTGGACGATTTCCGTTTCTGGCTAAGCAGCTTCGGCGATGAATTCGACGAACTGGCGTTGCGGCTGGCGGAGGTGGATCCCTACTTCGCGCCGATGACCGAACTGCGCCGCAATCTGATCAATGTTTTCCAGGATTTTTTTGGGGAGCCCGCTTCATGAGCGGCATGTTGGAAGCCTATGCTAAAGAGGCCGGCGAAGAGGTAATCGATCACCTTCGCCAACTGAGCGAAACGCTGGCCGGCAAGACCATGGTGCACGTCAACTCCACCCGCGTCGGTGGTGGCGTTGCGGAGATCCTCGACAAGCTGGTGCCTCTCAGCAATGAACTGGGGATCAATACGCGATGGGAAGTGATCACCGGCAAAATGGATTTCTACCAATGCACCAAGAGCATGCACAACGCTCTGCAGGGAAATCAGTTGCGAATATCCGATCACCTCTACCAGGCGTACGACGAGACCAATGTGGAAAATGCCGAACGGCTGCGTGAGGTCCTCGAAGCGGCGGACGTGGTCTTCATCCATGATCCCCAGCCGGCTCCCCTTTTGGATCTATGTCCCAACCGAAAGGGTAAATGGGTGTGGCGCTGTCATATCGATGTCAGTCACCCGGACCGCAACGTTTGGAAATTTTTGCGAAAACATCTTTCAAACTACGACGCCAGCGTGTTTTCGCTCCCGGCGTTTGCCCAGCCGCTGCCCAACCCGGCCTACATCATTCCCCCCAGCATCGATCCACTGTCGGAAAAAAACATCATTCTCGGCGATGATGAACTGCGGGCTGTGGCCGAACGGTTTCACCTCGACACCTCCCGACCCATAGTCGTTCAGGTTTCGCGCTATGACCGGTTCAAGGACCCGGTGGGCGTCATTCACGCCTATCGATTGGCCAAAAAGTTTATGCCTCAGTTGCAGCTGGTTCTGGCCGGTGGCGGTGCCAGCGACGACCCGGAGGGCGAACTCGTATTAGAGGAGGTGCGCTCGGCTGCGGAGGAAGATGAGGACATCCACGTTCTCCTCCTTCCCCCGGACGCCCATCGGACCATCAATGCCCTGCAACGGCTCTCCGACATCGTCATGCAAAAATCCACCCGGGAGGGATTCGGTCTAACGGTCACCGAGGGGATGTGGAAAGGGAAACCCGTAATCGGCGGAAACACCGGCGGTATTGGTCTACAAGTGGTCGATCATCACACAGGCTTTCTGGTCAATACGCCCGAAGGCGCGGCGCTGCGCATGCGCTATCTCTTCAGGCAGGCGGAAAAAATGCATGAAATGGGCGCCAAGGCCCAGGAGTTCGTGCGCGACAATTTCCTGTTGACCCGCCAGTTGCGGGAATACCTGACGCTTAGTGTTGGCCTGCTTCACGGCGCCGCGGACCGTATTGTTCTCGGCTGAGGAAACCATATTTTCAGGAACGCCTGACCGGCGGGCTTCCACTGCAAGGATTGGCAAGGAGCGACATGAAAAAAAACGAACCGGCCCTTTGGCGCGGGCACCCCTACCCTTTGGGTGCGACCTGGGATGGTGAGGGCGTCAACTTCGCCCTGTTCAGCGAACACGCTGAACAGGTGCAGTTATGCCTGTTCGATCCGAATGGAAGACGGGAAATTAACCGAATCGATATTCCGTGGCAGACGGACCAGGTTTGGCACTGTTACCTGCCCGAAATGCGTCCCGGACAACTCTACGGCTATCGCGTCCAGGGGCCTTATGATCCGGCATCCGGACACCGCTTCAATTCTCATAAGCTGCTTCTCGATCCCTACGCCAAGGACCTGGTCGGTTCTTTGCGATGGAGCGACGCCCTGTTCGGCTACCTCATCGGCGATCCCAAAGCGGATCTGATACCCGACCGGCGCGACAGCGCCGCAGGGATGCTGAAGTGTCGGGTGATCGATACCGCCTTTACCTGGAGCAGCGACAGTCCCCCAAACGTTCCCTGGGACGACACCATCATTTATGAGCTTCACGTCAAGGGCTATACGGCTCAGCACCCGGAGATCCCCGCGCCGCTTCGCGGGACCTATGCCGGGCTGGCGACAGCGCCGGTCATTGAACACCTGAAGCGCCTCGGCGTAACGGCCGTGGAACTGATGCCGGTGCATGCATTTGCGGATGATCGCCACCTCATCGAGAACCGGCTGAGGAACTACTGGGGCTACAACTCCATCGGTTTCTTCGCGCCAGACCTGCGCTATTCCGCCAGCGGACAGGTGAACGAATTCAAGACCATGGTCAAGACGTTCCATTCGGCAGGCATCGAGGTCATTCTCGATGTGGTCTATAACCATACCGCCGAAGGCAACCATATGGGCCCCACGCTGGGGTTTCGCGGTATCGACAACGCGGCCTATTACCGTCTGGTCCAGGATGATAAACGCTATTACATGGACTTCACGGGTTGCGGTAACACCCTGAACATGATGCACCCGCGCGTGCTGCAGTTGATCATGGATTCGCTGCGCTACTGGGTTCAGGAAATGCACGTGGATGGTTTTCGCTTCGATCTGGCCTCGGCACTCGCCCGCGAATTGCACGAGGTGAACCGACTGGGTGCATTTTTCGATATCATCCACCAGGACCCGGTACTCTCACAGGTAAAACTGATCGCCGAACCCTGGGATCTGGGCGAAGGCGGCTATCAGGTCGGCAACTTCCCCGTGGGCTGGACCGAATGGAACGGAAAATACCGCGATACGGTGCGCTCTTACTGGAAGGGCGATGGTGGTGTCATCGGCGAAATCGGCTACCGGCTTACCGGCTCGTCCGATCTGTACGAACACAGCGGACGTCGGCCCTATGCCTCGATCAATTTCATCACCGCCCATGACGGTTTCACTCTGCAGGACTTGGTCAGCTACAACCATAAGCATAACGAGGCCAACGGCGAAGATAATAACGATGGCGAAGACCATAACCGCAGCTGGAATTGCGGTGAGGAGGGGCCCACAGTCAACAAGCATATCCGCGACCTGCGCGCCAAACAGAAGCGCAATTTTCTGGCCACGCTGTTTTTCTCCCAAGGCATTCCGATGCTGGTCGGCGGAGATGAAATGGGACGGACCCAGTACGGCAACAACAATGCCTACTGCCAGGATAACGAGATCAGCTGGGTGGATTGGGATCTCTCCCCTGAAGACCGGGAACTGATCCGTTTTACCGAGTCGATGATTCGGTTGCGAAAAGATCACCCCACTTTCCATCGCAATTACTTCTTCCAGGGCCGCCGCATCAAAGGGGCGGGCGTCAAGGACATCACATGGCTGCGTCCGGATGGCGGAGAGATGACGGATGAGGAGTGGCAACAGTCATTCGCTCGCTGCCTGGGTGTCTTTTTCTCCGGCGCGATCGAAGAGACGGATGCCAAGGGACAGCCGGTTGAAGATGACAATATGCTGCTGCTGCTGAATGCCCATCATGAGGAAATCCCCTTCAAGATCCCGGCATTTCCCGCCAAAGCCCGTTGGGCCGTCATCGTCGATACCAGCTTCGAAGAAGGCAAGCGCAACGATGGACGCTACTTTTATTCAGGAGGAGAGTATCCGCTGCAGAGCCGCTCAATGGTGCTGCTAGCGCAATGGACAGGCTGAGATCGCGCAAATCCATACGCAGGGACCGGATAACTGTTCATGAATCCTGCAGTAGCCGGAAGTCAGGAGCTGTTCACAGGGAGATTTCATGCGACGCAAGCACACGATGCCTTTTGGCGCGGCCGTATTGCCTTCCGGTGGTGTCCGTTTCCAACTCTGGGCACCGGCAGCACACCAGGTGGAGCTACACCTGGAGGGGCGTTGGGGTGAAAGCGTTCAAGCGATGGAGGCCCGTGACGAGGGCTGGTTCGTTTTGGAGACCGACCGGGCAAGCGCCGGTACACTCTATCGGTTTCGCATCGACGACCGGGAACCTCTGGTTCCGGATCCGGCTTCCCGGCACCAGCCGCGCGATGTACACGGCCCGAGCCAGGTCATCGATCCGCAGGCGTTTGAGTGGAGGGATGGAGCCTGGAGTGGGCGTGCCTGGAAAGAGGCGGTGTTTTACGAGCTGCATGTCGGCAGTTTCACCCCGTCAGGTACATTTGCCGGTGCCGAGGCGCGTCTCGACCATCTTGCCGAACTGGGTATCACAGCAGTCGAACTGATGCCGGTGGCCGACTTCCCCGGCCGCCGCAACTGGGGCTATGACGGTGTTCTGCCCTTCGCTCCGGATGCCCGTTACGGGACACCCGAGGAGTTGAAGAGACTCGTCCAGGCGGCCCATGATCGGAACCTGATGATCTTCCTCGATGTGGTCTATAACCACTTCGGTCCCGAAGGGAACTATCTTCATCTGTACGCCCCCCAATTTTTTAATGACAGGCACCATACGCCCTGGGGGACCGCAATCAATTACGATGGCGAAGACAACCATTGGGTGCGCCGCTACTTTATCGACAACGCCCTCTATTGGCTCAACGAATACCACTTCGACGGCCTCCGTCTGGATGCCGTTCACGCCATATGCGACGACTCGCATCCAGACATACTGGAGGAGTTGGCCGAGACGGTCGCGGACGGCCCCGGTAGCGAGCGGAAAGTCCATTTGGTGCTGGAAAACGATAAAAATATCGCCCACTATCTGGAGCGCACGCCCGGAGCCAAACCGCGCTGGTACCAGGCGCAGTGGAACGACGATATCCATCATGCGGCCCACGTCCTCATAACCGGAGAGACTTCCGGATACTACGAGGATTATGCGGAGGCGCCGTCAACCTTGCTGGGGCGCTGTCTGGCCGAGGGTTTTGCCTACCAGGGCGAACCCTCACCGCATCGTGGCGGCGTCCCCCGAGGTCAGCCGAGCGCGCATTTACCGGCCGAGGCCTTTGTCTCCTTTCTGGAGAACCACGACCAGGTGGGAAACCGCGCCTTCGGCGAGCGCCCGTCTGTGCTCGCCCCCGAGGAGGCTGTGGGGGCTGCACTGACGGTCCTGCTGCTGGCACCGAGCCCTCCCCTCCTCTTCATGGGACAGGAGTGGGGGAGCCGGCAACCCTTTCCCTTCTTCTGCGATTTCGGCGATGAACTGCGCGAAGCGGTGACCGAGGGGCGCCGCCGTGAATTCGAACGCTTTCCCGAGTTTTCCGATCCGGCGGTCAGGAAACGGATACCGGACCCGATGGCCGATGGGACCTTCGCGAGTGCCGTGCTTCGCTGGGCGGATTCAGACCGCCCCGAGGGCAGGCGCTGGCTTCAGTTGCACCAGGAGCTACTCCGAATCCGAAAGCGCTCGGTCGTCCCCCATCTTGGCGGAACCGGCTGGGAGGCCGGGTATAAAAGCCTTGGCGATCAGGCCCTGCAGGTCTGGTGGCACTGCCCGGACGGAACGCTGCTTCATCTTTACGCCAACCTGAGCGACCGTCCCCTCTCGGGAGCCGTGTCCGGCCCGGGTGAAATGCTGTTTGCCTGGCCGACGGCACCGGCGGGAACCGGTTCGGACGGACTTCCGCCCTGGTCCGCCGTCTGGTACATCGAGCACGGCGCAGCGCGCGTTGGATAGCGGCATGACTGAGATTCGACACATACCGCTGAGCACCTATCGGCTGCAATTCAATCGTGAATTCACCTTTACGGATGCCGCCGATCTGGTCTCCTACCTGGACCGCCTTGGCGTCAGTCACGCCTATGCTTCTCCTTATCTGAAGGCGCGCGCCGGGAGCGTTCACGGCTACGACATCGTTGATCACAACGAACTCAATCCGGAAATAGGCGACGGCGACAGTTTCCACCATTTTGTCCACACGCTTCGCGATCACGGCATGGGCCAGATCCTTGATTTGGTGCCCAACCATATGGGCATATTCGGGGATGACAATGTCTGGTGGCTGGATGTGTTGGAAAATGGTCCGGCCTCGGCTTACGCCGTTTTCTTCGATATCGAGTGGAGACCCACGAAGGAGGTGTTACGCGGCAAGGTGCTTGTTCCCGTCCTCGGCTATCATTACGGGAACATCCTGGAAGATGGGCAACTCACACTGGATTTCGAAGCGGAACGAGGTGAATTCAGCGTCTGGTACTGGGCACACCGTTTTCCCATCGACCCGGCCACCTACCCCGTCATCCTGGAGCACGGGATGGAGGACTTCGTTGAAGCCCGTGGCGAGGATGACCCCGCGGTACAGGATCTCCAGGCTTTGATCACCTCCTTCGGCCACCTTCCCGCTCGCTGGGATCAAGTGGAGGACAAACTGGCCGAGCGCCGCCGCGACAAGGAGATCCACAAGCGCCACTTTACCGAATTGTGTGTCCGCGCTCCCGAGATCGCCGAATATATCCGAACCAGCGTCGATCGCTTCAACGGTACCCCGGGCGAGCCCCCATCGTTCGATGCACTACACCGGCTGTTGGAACAGCAGGCTTATCGGCTGGCCTATTGGCAAGTTGCCTCGGACGATATCAATTACCGGCGTTTTTTCGATATCAACGACCTGGCCGGATTGCGTCAGGAGGAGCCGGAAGTCTTCGACACCACCCACCGCCTGGTCCTCGAGCTGTTGCATGATGGTAGCCTGGACGGCGTGCGGATCGATCACCCTGACGGCCTTTACGATCCAGCCGATTACTACCGTCGACTTCAAAAAGCCGGGGCCCGGGCGCTACCCGAACAAGTCCGCTCCGAACCCCACGAAGCACCGGCTTTTTACCTGGTGGTGGAAAAGATCCTCGGTTCCCACGAACACCTCCCGGGAGATTGGCCTGTTCACGGCACTACCGGCTACGATTTTGCCAACCTCCTCACCAGCCTGTTGGTATTCCCCGATTCCGAGAATGAACTGACGCGACTCTATAACCGTTTTACCGGTAATCGCTACGATTTCGACGCGTTACTCTTCGAGAAGAAAAAGCTGGTCATAAAAACCCAATTGTCCAGCGAGCTTGCGGTGCTGGCCAACATGCTGGACCAGATCGCACAGCACAACCGCTATACGAGAGATTTCACGCTCAATGGCCTTCGCGATGCATTGATGGTGGTGGTGGCGAGCTTTCCCGTTTACCGGACCTATGTCAGTGGTAGTACTCCGCTCCAGGAGGAGGACCGGAGGTATATAGAGTGGGCGGTCGCATGGGCCAAGAAACGCAGTCCCGCCGCCGACATCAGTATTTTCGATTTTGTAAAAGAGATACTGCTCGGTGAAAACGTGGCGCTGCAAAGTGAGGAACTGCGGTGGCGAGCGCTGACGTTCACCATGAAGTTCCAGCAGTACACCTCTCCTGTGATGGCAAAAGGGTTGGAGGATACGGCCTTTTACGTCTATCACCGGCTCACTTCATTGAATGAGGTGGGCGGCGATCCCCGCCGCTTTGCTTTGTCCGTATCGGCATTTCACCGTGCCAATGCCGAACGGCTCCAGAATTGGCCGGCCGCGATGCTGTCGACCTCGACCCACGATTCCAAACGCAGCGAGGATGTCCGTGCACGCATCAACGTCATTTCCGAACTACCCAACGACTGGCAGCGCCATGTCGGACGCTGGAGCCGCCTCAATCGCGCCAAAAAGATCACCGTCGACGGTAAACCCGCCCCGTCCCGCAATGATGAGTATCTTCTCTATCAAACCCTGGTCGGGGCGTGGCCCCTGCATCCCCAGGAAGGCGATGCCTTAGAGGCATTTCGCAACCGGATTCGCGACTACATGTTGAAGGCGATCAAGGAATCCAAGGTACACTCCTCGTGGATTAATCCCAACGAGGAGTATGAAAAAGCGGTGGTCCACTTCGTCGACAGTCTGCTCGCCGACGGCAACAACCGTTTCCTGAGCGACTTTCGGCCTTTCGTGCGGCGTGTGTCCCGGTTTGGCCTCTTCAACTCCCTGTCTCAGGTCACACTCAAGCTCACCTCTCCGGGAATACCCGACATCTATCAGGGCAATGAGCTGTGGGAGTTTGCCCTGGTGGACCCGGACAATCGGCATCCTGTTGATTATGTCAGGCGTCGGCATCTACTCGGAAAGCTGGCGGGAGAGCCGGTGAGCCCGGAACTCGCCCGTGACCTCATGGCGCATATCGGCGACGGGCGCATCAAGCTGTTTGTCACGTGGCGTCTGCTTCAGCTGCGTCGCCGGTATCCCGACCTCTTTCTGGAGGGGAAATACACACCTTTGGCGGTTGAGGGACCCAAGGCGGAGCACCTGTGCGCCTTTGCGAGAGAAACCGAGCGACAGTGCCTGGTGGCGGTCGTACCCCGGTGGTTTGCACGGCTACTGGTCGATACCGATTACCCCACGGGAGAGGCGCTCTGGGCGGAAACGGGATTAGAATGGCCCAAAGCGGGCCGTTTTCGGAACCTCTTCACCGATGCGGTTATTGAGATTGGCCAGAGCCCGGTATCGGCCCCCGACCTATTTCGGGACTTCCCTGTTTCGGTTTTCACCCTCGAAGAGGATTCCTGAAGGGTGCGGGGTCTAACCGCCGGTTTGCGCCATGTACCGCACCACCTGCTGCTCTCCCCCGAAATCATGACGGGCCGGTTTGCGGGCCAGTGCGCCATGAATGGCTTCGATCAAACCGTCACGCGAGCCCTCATTGAGCCAGGGACGTAACGAGACGGCATGTTCGTGACCCAGGCAGGTATAGAGCACGCCATTCGCTCCCAAGCGGACCCGGTTGCAGGTGTCACAGAAGTGCTGAGACAGCGGGGTGATGAAGCCGATGCGCGTCTCGGTACCCGCTATCCGGAAATAGCGCGCAGGCCCTCCCCGGGAAATACGTCCGGGATGAGGTCGTAAGTCGCTTCGAGGCGCTGGCGCACTTCACGCAAATCAACGAACCGGTCGGCGGCGTCCTTACCGGTCTGCCCCATGGGCATGGTCTCGATAAAGCGTAATGTGATGCCGTGCTCGTTGCAGTAGGAGACCATTGCCTCGACTTCGTCGTCATTGATACCCCGCATCACTACCGCATTGACTTTCATCGGCGTCAGCCCTGCCTCGATGGCAGCTGAAACCCCATCGAGAACCGATTGCAGGCTGCCTCCGCCGGTTATCTCGGCAAATCTTTCCGCCCGTAGAGAATCAAGACTGACATTCAGCCGGTTCACCCCGGCCGCCCTCAACTGGCCCGCCACTTCTCCGAGACGGGAACCATTGGTGGAAAGTGATAGATCTTCGATGCCGGCAATGCGCGAAACCGCGTTGCAAACCTCAACTATATCGCGACGTACCAACGGTTCACCACCGGTAAGACGGACCCGTGAAACGCCCAGTTCGGCAAACGCCTCCACCACTTGCCCAATCTCCCGGGGCGACAGTCGCTCTTCATGGCCGCAAAAGCCCTTGAACCCCTTCGGCAAGCAGTAAAAACAGCGCATGTCACACCGGTCGGTCACCGATACCCGCAAGTAGTCCACCCGCCGTCCGTGTCCGTCTGTCAACATGCTTTTTGTCCTCTAGAGGGGAACGTGGAGTTGGCCGGACGCCCCAATGGCAGCGCTCACTTTGTCACCGACGGTGATTCTTGTTCAATCCTTTGCCCCCTAACCTCCGAGGGCTGAGGGATGTCCAACGCTCAATGCTCACCCTTGGTCTTGCGAATACCCGCCAGTCGGTTGCCCTGTTTTTGCGGACCACCCTTGGGGAAAATATCATGAAGGTACCGGTTGTTGCCCTTCTCCGGTCCCCACTGAGCCTTGAAGTGCTTGATCATGGTGCGCACTTGTGCCTGGACATTGTGCTCATCGTAGTACTCACGGATGTAATGTATGACATCCCAGTGTTCGCCGGTCAGTTCCAGTCCTTCGTGGGCGGCAAGCGCCACGGCAAAATCTTCCGACCATTCATCCATGTTCTGGATATAGCCTTCCGAGTCGGTCATCACCGGCTGCCCTTTGACCAGGATGGTATTCGTTTTATGGGCCCAAGGATTGGTATTCATCAAACCGCCTCCTTTATTGTCGGTCCAAATTGTATCTCATCATTTCTCAGCAGCCATTTCCGGTAAATATGGAAGAGGCGCTACCTCTTAGGGGGGAGTTATCCACCGGCTACGCCAAATCCGGGCAACGCTTCGACTGGGGCGGCCCGCTTTCGGTGGTTACCCCATCCGAGTGTAATCAATTCCGGCAGGCGAAAAAAATGCCCCTCCAAATGGGGAGGGGCAAGTTTCCGATCGTCGGAGGAACGGAGGAATTTAAGGCATCATCGGGCGCGGACGCTTGGTCCGGACTACCTGATAGGCCCGACCCATGTAGCCCACCGGGACGCTCCAGATGTGCACCAGACGCGAGAAGGGGAACAGCAGGAACACCGTCATCCCGAAGAACAGGTGGATTTTGAAGATCGTGTCCACCCCGGCCAGAAGCGCCGGCTGCGGGTGAAGCGTCGCCACACTCTGCACCCAGTTCGCCAGAGCGATCATTACACTCGGATCGCCGTGATTGGCATGGGATATCGAGACCGGCAGCGTGGACAACCCCAGAAGCAGAGTGACCATCAACCAGGAGAGGATAAAGATATCCATTTTCCGGGTAGCGGCCCGGACCCGGCTGTTGCTAATCCGCCGAAGCCAAAGCATGACGCCGCCAATCAGGCACAGAGAACCGAAAACGGAACCCGCAATGATGGCGACATTCTGGTGCGCCATATCGGAGACGCCCATGGCGAGGAACCAGCTGTGGGGCGTCAACAGCCCGACCAGGTGGCCGAAAAAGATAGCGATAATTCCGATGTGGAACAGATTACTGGCCACCCGGAGATTACGTTTGTCGAGAAGCTGGGTGGAGTCACTCTTCCAGGTGTACTGCTCCCGGTCGAACCGAACCCAGCTACCAAGCAGGAAGATAGTTCCTGCCAGATAGGGATATGCACCATAAATAAATTCTTGCAGTGTCATGGCTCTTTCTCCTTACGCTGCGCTGCGGGTCAGTGACCCGTGCTGTTCGACAATGCGAAGAAGCGGTGCGTAGGGGCTTTCCGCCTTCTCCAGGTTATCCGCCAGCAGACTGGTGACTTTGGCCGCATCGGCCAAAAACACCCGGGCCTGCATCTCGTCCAACGTCGACACGTACTCGAGTATCAGTGGAAGGTAGTCCGGCAACTCCGAATCCACCGGCATGTAGCCATTGGTCTTGTAATGCTCACCCAAGTCCACCATTGCAGGTCCCCGTCCACGGTCATCACCGAAGAGGTGATGCGTCAAATGCAGACTGTGTTCGGCAACCATATCGAACGTATCAACATAGGTCCGCTGGATCTCCATGAGGTCGGTGGCCTGCATCCAGTCCACCACCCCCATCACCGCCGAGCGTTCACTTTCGGACAATCCGGGCTCCGTCTTGAGCAGATCCTGAATCACGCTCAGGTTCTCGCCCAGCTCCAGGCTCGGATAGTCCAATAAACGTGCCAAGATGGTGTAGATACGCATCACCTTGCCTCCTATGCTTTTTCACGCTTTTTGGGCGGCGGAACGAACTCCACCGGTACCGCCGAATCGGAGCGCCGTTTCGGGAAGAGCGAGAAGCCGCTTACCCCGTGCGAACTGACGTTGCCCGGAGCGAAGCCGTTTTGCCCCTGGAAGGCGTACGGATCGGCATTGCGCCACTCTTCGTGTGCCGACGGAATCACGAAGCGATCTTCGTAGTTGGCGATGGCCAAATAGCGATACATCTCCTTGGCCTGGTCTTCGGTGAGGCCGACGGTCTTCAGAACATCCGTATCCGCCTCGCCCTCGACCCGCACCGAACGTTGGTAACTGCGCATGGCCAGCAGTCGGTTGATAGCGCTCATGATGGGCGCTTCGTCTCCGGCGGTAAGCAGATTGGCAAGATATCGGGCCGGGAAGCGCAGAGCTTCGGACTTGGGAATGACACCATCCTTTTCGGTCGGCAGATTGCCCTGGTCGATCTGGCTTTGCACCGGCGAAAGCGGCGGCACATACCACATCATCGGCAGGGTGCGGAACTCCGGATGGATCGGGAAGGCAATCTTCCACTCCATTGCCATTTTGTAGACCGGCGATTTCTGCGCGGCCTTGATCCAGGTCTCCGGGATGCCATCCGCTTTCGCCTGCTCGATTACCGCCGGGTCGCTGGGATCGAGGAAGATATCCAGGTGTTCCTGGTAAAGGCTCTTTTCGGAATTGGTGGAAGCCACCTGCTCGATTTTGTCCGCGTCATAGAGGATAACCCCCATGTAGCGAATGCGGCCCACACAGGACTCGGCGCAAACCGTCGGCATGCCCGACTCGATGCGGGGATAGCAGCCGATACACTTCTCGGCTTTACCGGATTCCCAGTTGTAATAAACCTTCTTGTAGGGGCAACCCGAAACGCACATGCGCCAGCCGCGGCACTTGTCCTGGTCGACCAGAACGATACCATCCTCTTCACGCTTGTAGATCGAGCCGGAGGGGCATGAGGCGACACAGGCCGGATTCAGGCAGTGATTACAGAGCCTCGGCAGATACATGTGGAATGTATTCTCGAACTCCTTGTAGATCTCCTTCTGAATCCCGCTGAAATTCACGTCCTGGGAGCGCTTGGCGAATTCGCCTGCCAAATCGTCTTCCCAGTTCGGGCCCCACTCGATTTTCTCCATCCGGGTCCCATCAACAGCGGAACGCGGCCGTGCCGTGGGGCAGGCTTCGGACAGAGGCGCTTTCTGAAGGTGCGCATAGTCCATCTCGAACGGCTCATAGTAGTCGTCGATCTGGGGCATGTCCGGGTTCGCGAAAATATTCAGCAGCTTGCTGCCGCGGCCGCCCGACTTCAGCTCAAGCGAGCCGTTCTTCAGCGTCCAGCCGCCTTTCCATACATCCTGATTCTCCCACTGTTTGGGATAACCGATGCCTGGTTTGGACTCGACGTTGTTAAACCACGCGTACTCCACGCCTTTCCGGTTGGTCCAGACGTTTTTGCAGGTGACCGAACAGGTGTGGCATCCGATGCATTTGTCCAGGTTAAGGACCATCGCTATCTGTGCACGAATTTTCATGGCCTATCTCCTAAGAAATTCTCTTTTACCGCAGAGGCGCCAGGCGCCTCTGCGGTTCATTCAGCCGTTCAGTTGTTCACGCCCGGAGGATTGAGCGCAGCCTCGCGTTGCGGGGTAAGCGGACGCTCCAGCCAATCGACGTCGCCGTCTTCCACCTTGTGGAGGATGACGTGCTCGTCACGCTGTGAGCCCACCGTCCCGTAGTAATTGAAGGAGTACGCGAGTTGCGCGTAGCCGCCAATCATATGGGTCGGCTTCACGACGATTCGGGTTACCGAGTTGAGGATACCGCCGCGCTTGCCGGTGGTATTCGAACCCGGAACGTTCACGTTTTTCTCCTGGGCGTGGTACATGATGGCCATGCCCCGCGGTACACGTTGAGAAACCACCACGCGCGCCACGGTTGCACCGTTGGAGTTGACCGCCTCGACCCAGTCGTTGTCCTTCAGTCCAATCGACTGGGCATCCTCTTCAGCCACCCACATGTACGGACCACCACGGAACAGCGTCAGCATCCGCAGGTTGTCCTGGTAGGTGGAATGGATACCCCACTTGGAGTGCGGGGTGATCCAGTTCAGCACCAGATGCGGCTTACCCTTGATCTTCTCCGGCACATCGTGGTGGGCCTTGAGGTCGACCGGCGGCCGGTACGCACAGAACCCTTCGCCGAAGTCGAGCATCCACTCATGGTCCTGATAGAACTGGGCCCGACCGGTCAAGGTGCGGAACGGAATGTGCTCGTGGATATTGGTGTAGCCGGCGTTGTACGAGACCTCTTCCGACTCGATACCGGACCAGGTAGGCGCGGTGATGATCTTGCGCGGCTGGGCCTGGATATCACGGAAGCGGATCTTCTCGTCACGGCGCGGGTCACACAGATGGAGATGGTCGATACCCGTCTTTTTACCGAGTGCCTTCCACGATTTATGCGCCACCTCACCGTTGGTCTCCGGCGCCATCTGCAGGACCGTTTCGCACGCGGCGATGTCATCGGCCAGCGAAGGCATGCCCTTGGAAACACCGTCGATCTCAACCGTATGGTTGAGTTCTTTGAGCTGTTCGTACTCTTCTTCGGTGTTCCAATCGATGCCTTTGACATTGTTGCCGAGCTTGGTCATAAGCGGACCGAGCGCGATGAATTTGTTGTAGGTGCTCGCAAAGTCACGCTCGACCACCTTCAACAGCGGCAACGTTTTGCCCGGTACCGGCTCACCCTCGCCCCGTTTCCAATCCACGACACCGAACGGCTGTGCGATCTCCGCGGGCGTGTCATGGTGCATCGGCAAGGGAACGATATCCTTCCGGGTTCCCAGGTGCACCGATGCGAGCTCCGAGAAGCGCTTGGCCAGGCCCTGGAAGATCTGCCAGTCGGACTTGGATTCCCAGGCCGGTTCCACCGCTTCGGAGAGCGGGTGAATGAACGGATGCATATCCGTGGTGTTAAGGTCGTGCTTCTCGTACCACGTGGCCGTCGGCAGGATGATGTCGGAGTAGGCACCCGTGGAGTTCAGGCGGAAGTTGATGTCCACCATCAGGTCCAGCTTGCCGGTGGGAGCCTCCTCGTGCCACTTGATTTCCTTGCTCTGAGCCCCTTCGGTACCTGCGCGCAGAACACCGTTCTGAGCACCGAGCAGGTGCTTGAGGAAGTACTCGTGGCCCTTGGCCGAGCAGCCGATCAGGTTGGCGCGCCAGACAAACAGGTTACGAGGCCAGTTCTCCGGTGCGTCGATATCCTCGGCGGCAAACTTGATATCACCGCTCTTCAGCTTATCGACGAGGTAGTTGGCAATGCCATCGTCATCCTTGGCTCCCGCCTCGGCGGCGTCGGCGCAGATATCCAGCGGGTTCTTGTCGAAGTGGGGAGCCGAAGGCAACCAGCCCAGACGTTGTGCCACGACGTTGTAATCGCCGAGGGTGTATCCCTTGTACTTGCCCTTGGCGGTCGGCGCCAGGAGGCTGTCGCCATCGACGGTCTCATAGCGCCACTGGTCGGTATGGAAATACCAGAACGAAGTGGAGTTCATGTGGCGGGGCGGACGCTGCCAGTCGAGAGCAAACGCTACCGGCGCCCAGCCCGCCTGGGGACGAAGCTTCTCCTGACCCACATAGTGCGCCCAGCCGCCACCGGACTGACCGACGCAGCCGCACATGTGCAGCAGGTTCATGATCGCCCGGTAGTTCATGTCCTGGTGGAACCAGTGGTTGATGGCCGCACCGAGGATGACCATGGACTTACCCTTGGTCTTCGCGGCGTTGTCGGCAAACTCGCGACCGGTACGGATGAGGTCGGCGCGGCTGACGCCGGTGACCTTCTCCGCCCAGGCCGGGGTGTAGGGAACCGACTCGTCGTCGTAGGACTTGGCCAGGTTGTCGCCGAGTCCGCGGTCGATACCGTACTGTGCAACCTGCAGGTCGAAGACGGTGGCAACCAGAACCTCGCCGTCGACGGTCTTGACCTTGCGTGCCGGCACGTTGCGAAGCAGCAGGTCGTCCTCGCCAGGGGTGAAGTGCGGGAACGCTACGCTCGCCACTTCATCCGACTCATCGATTGCCGAGAGCTGCTGGTCGATCTCGTCCTGGCTGACGGCATTCTTCGGCAGCAGGTTCCAGCGACCATCTTCACCCCAGCGGAAACCGATGGAGCCGTTCGGGCAGACAAAGCTCTTGGACTTGGTGTCCCAGGCAATGGTCTTCCATTCGGGATTGTTGTCCTGAGACAACTTGTCATCGAAGTCCGATGCACGCAGGTAACGGTCGGGCACGTAGCGCGAGCCGTCCTTGCGAAGGATGACCTGCAGGGGCAGGTCGGTGTAGGTCTTGGAATATTCCGTGAAGTAAGGGTCCTGCTTCTCGATGTGGAATTCCTTGAGCGCCACATGACCCATGGCCAGGAATGCCGCCGAGTCAGTGCCCTGCTTCACCGGCATCCAGAGATCGGCGAACTTCACGTACTCCGCGTAGTCGGGCGCCATGGAGACCACTTTCGTGCCCTTGTAGCGCGCTTCGATCGCGAAGTGAGCGTCCGGGGTACGGGTCATCGGCAGGTTGGCGCCGCAGACGATGATGTAGCCGGAGTTGTACCAGTCGGCGGACTCCGGAACGTCCGTCTGTTCACCCCAGACCTGCGGGGAGGACGGGGGCAGATCGCAGTACCAGTCGTAGAAGCTGCCGCAGGAGCCGCCAATCAGCGACATGTAGCGAGAGCCGGCCGCGTAGGAGAGCATCGACATCGCCGGGATCGGCGAGAAACCGTAGATGCGGTCGGGACCCCACTTTTTCGCCGTATAGACGTTGGATGCGGCGATAATTTCATTCATCTCATCCCAATGCCCGCGCACGAAACCGCCGAGACCGCGGACCGCCGTGTATTTCTTGCGCTTGCTTTCGTCTTCCTGGATGGCACCCCAGGCTTCGACGGGGTCTTTACCGGCGGCCCGCTCTTTGCGGTAGAGTTCCAGAAGACGGCCGCGAATCAGCGGATATTTCACCCGATGGGGGCTATACAGGTACCAGGAGAAACTGGCACCACGCTGGCAACCACGGGGTTCGTGGTTGGGCATATCGGGGCGCGTGCGCGGATAGTCGGTCTGCTGCATTTCGAACGCGACCAGACCGTTCTTTACGTGGATCTTCCAGCTGCAGCCGCCGGTACAGTTCACGCCATGGGTGGAGCGAACGATCTTGTCGAAGCGCCAACGGTTCCGGTAGGTATCTTCCCATTGGCGATCTTCGTTGGTGACGATGCCGTGCCCGCCAGAGAAGGTCTCCTGAACCCGGCTGAAAAACTTCAGTCTGTCTAGGAAGTGACTCATGGGTTACTCCTTTCGCGTTTAAGGGGTGGGAGCAGGTCCATCCGGGGGCTCATCAAACACTTATGAAGGGGGACAGTGTTGATGGACGGACCTGCTCCAGCACTCGGTTACACCGCGCCTCGATAACGGGGCGACATGCAATGACTTACGGGTTTTTCACCTCTGCCTTCGGGCCGAGGTAGTACCACCAGTTCAGAATCAGACAGATGAGGTAGAAGGCGGCGAAGCCGTAAAGCGCATTTTCCGGCGTTGTCATCTTGATCTGTTCACCGAAGACCTTCGGGATGATGAAGGCGCCGTAGGCAGCCACTGCCGAGGTCCACCCCAGGGCCGGGCCCGCCTGCTCTTTCGGGAAGACCATCGCAATCGTGCGGAAAGTGGAGCCGTTACCGATGCCGGTGGCTGCGAAAAGCACCAGGAAGAGGATGAAGAAGGGAATGAAGAACTCTTCCGGAGTGGCCGACGCATAGGCCGCTTTCATGTAGTAAGCCACGCCCAGTGCCGAAGCGATCATGGTAATAGCCATAACCTGGGTCACCTTGGCGCCACCCACCTTATCGGCAATCCAACCGCCGACCGGGCGAATCAGTGCACCGATGAAGGGACCCATCCAGGCGTACATCAGCGCGGATGGCCCATTCGGGTTCGGCGTGTCGTGGGTCATGATGCCTTCTGCGCCAGGAATGTGGCTGTAGCCGAAGATAACCTTGATGGCCAGAGCGAAACCGGCGGAGTAACCGATGAAGCTCCCGAAGGTCATGGTGTAGATGATGCTCATGACCCAGGTGTGCTTGTTACTGAAGATTTTGAACTGACGCTGCAGGTTCGGCTTGATGTCGCCGGGAACCATCTTCATCAGCATGACCGTGGCGAACAGGATGCCCGCAACCACCGGCCATTTGACCCAGCCCGGGGTGCCGAGGCCGGTCGGCGCCGGCAGAATGATGTAAAGACCCACCGCGGCGGTGATGAAGCCGATAATCAGCAGGCCCGTGATCTTGGACATGGCACTGATGGGCGAGCCGATGTGAGGAGAGACCTCATTGGTGCGGATGTTGTTCATTCCGAACCAGCCGGCGAAGGCCAGCGGGATCAGGAAAAGTAGCCAGACGAAGCCGGCGTTCTGAATATAGGTCGTGGAACCGGCCGGGATCTTGCCGATGAGCGTACCGGAGGTGCTCTGCAGTTCCATGCCATCGCCGCCGAAGGCGCCGAACAGCGGCACAGTCATGACCAGCGGCACCAAAATCTGCATGGTGGTCACGCCGGCGTTGCCCAGACCCGCGTTAAGGCCCAGCGCCAGCCCCTGCGACCGCTTGGGGAAGAAGAAGCTGATGTTGGACATCGATGAGGCGAAGTTGCCGCCGCCGAAACCGGAGAGGAACGCCAGCATCTGGAACACCCACAAGGGCGTGTCCCGGTCCTGAAGCGCCAAGCCGGTTCCCAGTGCCGGGATCATCAGAAGCGCGGTCGTGAAGAAGATGGTGTTACGACCACCCGCGATGCGAACAAAGAAACTGCTGGGGATGCGTAGCGTTGCGCCTGTGAGGCCGGCAATCGCCGAAAGTGTGAACAGCTCGGATGCCGCAAAGGGGTATCCGAGGTTTAACATCTGTACGGTAATGATGCCCCAGTAGAGCCATACCGCGAACCCGCAAAGGAGACTGGGGATCGAGATCCACAAATTGCGATTGGCAACTCGTTTGCCCGTCTGCTCCCAGAAACTTGTATTTTCTACATCCCACTCTTTGAGATCGGCCATGGCTTTTTACCCCTGTTTTCTGCGTGGCGATCGAACCGAACACATGATTGTGTTTTATAAAGCCACCACAGTTTTTCGCGGTGCCTTTTGACTTCGAGTTTAAGGGGGAGGAAAACCCTGACAAGGGGGGGTAAAAGGCGATATTGGACAGGATTTACCACCTGAGTGGTAGCAGGGTTATTGCTTATATGTATTTATTATTCAGCAACTTACAAAACTATTAAGACTTTTTTAAAAAACACTGCGGGGCGAGAGCGGCTTTTTGGTGGTATCTCGTCGTATTCAGTCTTTCGTTGGGTTCTTTTCAGCCCGAAACGATAGCTTCAACGATACGCTTTATGGGCTCCCAGTAATCGAGCATAAGAACGACACTCACCAAAAGCCCCAGAGCACCCAGGATTGTTACTATCCAACGCAGTCGCTGCATAATTCCACCTGTTCAGTTTCAATAATTCACGCCGAAATCGGGAATTTCGGGCACCAAATTTCGCCGGTTCCAGGCCTCGGCAGCCGGTCGGCTCTCTGGTGTTCTTCTCTCACGCTGTGGAATGGGCGTCAAGGCGCAACCGATAAAAAGGAAGAACCTCGGCCCGACCGGGACGGCCGGGCCGGAGGGATTAGCGAACCAGCATTACAGGGCAGGACGCCTCCATAATGATGCGCTGAATGTTTTTGCCGAAACGGTGACCCAGATCAACCCCCGAAGTGCCGGAGGCTCCCATCACGATGAGATCGACGTTCAGCTCCTCCGCTTTGGTGATCACTTCGTTTTCGATGGCGCCTTCACTGATAATCCGGTGGATTTTCAGATCGCGCTCCCTGGCCGATTGTTCAAACTCCTCGAGAATGCCGTTGGCTTTCTTTTGCAAGTCGTATTCGATTGTTTCCCAGAGGCTGTCCGAAGGCGTAATCAGTTCCCCCAGGAAGTTGATAACCTTGAGTGCCGTTAACTGAGCCTTTTGGTCGACGGCTAAATCGATGGCTTTGTCAGCGGCTCTGCGTGCAGGTCCCGAACCATCGTAGGGAACAAGAATATGTCGAAAAATTGCCATATAGTCGGCTCCTTTTTCCATTCCGAAAAAAGAAAAGGCGAATCACCCTGAGGTGATCCGCCGTTCGCTCAATGCTTTCCGGGAAATCCGCCGGCCCCGGTAAAGGCCATATAAAGGGAATAAATGCTAACCAGGACTGCTATGGCCATCTCCAGGTAAAGGAAGAGGACTCCCCACTTATACCAAGGCTCATACTGAACTGTATCGCTGACTGCATCTGCAAGTTTGCTCATGACGAAACCCTCCCGACAGTGGTGGTTTTCTTGCCGCTCAGCCAATTCTCTTTGCTACCCATCCCATGCTCTTCGGGGTGCTTGTCCCAGTGCATGGCCCACAGGAAGAAGAGAATGAACGGAATGAACATGAAGACAGCCACATAGGCGTAACCCATATGGATGTTTTCCGAGAAGCCGTAGATAAGCGGGTAGACCACGCCCCCGGCCGTGGAGACACCGCCGATGAACCCGGTGGCGGTTCCCGGCCGCTCCCGGAACATCAAAGGAACGATGGCAAAGGTGCCGCCGGTACCGAAACTCACGGTGACGCCGAACAGGGCCAGCAACAGCACTGAGATCACCACGCTGCCGCTCAGACCGGCAACCGTGAGCATGGCCATCGTGACGGTGATGCTAAGCAGTGCGAACATAAGCCAGTGAACGCGTGGCGAATAGGGCAACGCCTTGGAAATAATCGGGAACGGCATCCAGCCTTTTCGCTGCCAAACGTCAGACATGTAGCCCGAGAATGGCCGAAACAGAGAGGCGTTGAATGACTGCACCGCCGCGAAAGTCCCTGCGGCGATCTGGATGTCGTTGACCCCGGAGAAGCCGAGCTGCCGAATGGCATCGGCAAAGCCGTTGGCGTAGTAGCCCGGGAGCCAGGCGTTCATGCCAATCTCGAGGCCGAAGGACATGGCGTAGGCGAACATCAGGGCAATCGCCGGCCACCGTGTCCAGATAAAGGCGGTATCACGCAGAGTGGAGTTCTTCTTTGCCATTGCCGCACGTTCGGCGCTCTTGGCCGATACGCCCCGGAACAGCATCCACGCCGCAATGAACAGGGCCACGATACCCAGGTGCAGAAAAGCACTTGAAAAGTCAGTGCCGTACATCCGCGGTAGCATCAATGCGCCCACCCCGGCACCGACATTTCCCGTACCGGCATAGAGCCCTTCGGCGGTTCCCATCTCCTCCTCTTCGAACCACTGGGCCACGTGCTGGATACCGATAACGAATGAGATACCGGCCGTAGCGACGATGACGCGGGCGATAAAGAGGAGCTGATAACTATCGGTAAACGCCGATGCGATACTGACCAGGCCCGTAATCGCCAGCACACTGGCGAAGGCGATGGGGGCACCCAACTTATCCGCCATGGTCCCGGCCAGTGGCCGAAGTATCGGCGCCAACCAGATGGCCGAACTGGCCAGCACGCCGAGTTCAGCAATGGAAAGATTGAACTCCTGTGCGATGCTCGGACTAAATGCCGCCGTCGAGAACCACATCAGGAAGCACCAGAAGAATGCAATGGACGCGAGTACCAACTGCTCGACTTTATGTGTCCTTATGGCACGCATGACTGCCCTCCCGTTTGGACGAAAACCCAAAGGCTTTTTTTGCTTTCGAGAGCAGTATGGGCAGCGCTATTCCCTGCCTGCAACGTGGTTTCCGAGCCACAAAACGGAATGGAATACCCCCTTGGAGGCAAAGGGATAACCTATCGCAATATTTTGATTGAGCTATCGTTTTTTTGAATACAAAAACCCTTCTGATTGTCTGAACGACGACATCTGAGCTTTTTCGAGGTACCTCGCAATCGCCTGCATTCCACCCCGAAGCGGGGCTTGCAAAGGCCCCCCACCAGGGGTAATCCCATCAATCCTCTTCACCTCGCCATCACATCGGCCTAAGATGGGGGGCGTTTTCGGGACAAACCACAGATTATGAGCCAATTGCTCAAGCGCTCGTTGCTATTACGCCTGGGTCTGGCACTGTCAACCATCACCACCCTCGCTTTCATGGGGATGTTGAGTTCGGTCTTCATCGCCGAAACCGGAAAAGGGGATGCCAGTGCCATCAATCAGGCCGGTTCACTACGGATGCAGTCCTATCGCACTGCGACGGCCCTTCTCCATTATCAAAACGGCGCTTATGACACGTATCCAGAGGTCCGCTCTGCGGCTGACGAATTCGTCACACGCCTGAAAAGCAACCGACTCGTCTACGCCCTCCCCGATTCCGACAGCGATCCGCTTCGGGCCACTTACAACTCCATCGAATCGAACTGGAACAGCCGCATAGAACCGCTGATTTCCGAGGCGAAGCGGCTGGTCGATCGCTACCAGCTTGGCGAAATTCAGCACGCTAACATCGCGGCCTTTCAGGAGCGCTATCTGGCGACGGTGGCGACCTTTGTCAACGAGGTCGATTATCTGGTCAAGCTGATCGAAGACTCTGCCGAAGCCAAAATTGAGCGCCTGCGCATCATTCAGGTAGTCACACTTTTCCTGACCCTCGCCGTTGTCTTCATCACCATGCACCTCATGCATACGGACGTCCTTATCCCCTTGAGGGATCTGCTGACGGCGGCAGAAAAGGCGCGGCATGGAGACTTCTCGGCACGGGTCTCACACACCAGTGAGGACGAACTGGGGAGGCTCGGCAATGCCTTTAACGTCATGTCGGCAGACCTCTCCCGCAAGTATGCGGACCTGGAGGCCCGCGTTCGGGAGAAAACGGCAGACCTGGAGCAGAGCAACCGCTCCCTGGAGCTGCTTTATAATGCCTCCGTGTTGTTGAATGCGGGACCACTGACCGAATCGACCTACCGCCTGCTTCTGGAGGATGTTCGCAAACTGGTCGGCACCGGTCCGGGCACGATCTGTCTGACCAAACACAACGACACCCGGGCGCTCAAGCTGGCATCGACCCGCAACCCGGAACCGGGACGGCGCGATCTCTGCAATCCCCCCGACTGCCTCAGCTGTTTCGGAGCGGGAACCACGCACCGCATAGACGTCCCGCGCGGCCAAGACAATCTAAGGGTCATATCCATCCCCATACGCGATCAGAATTATTACCACGGTGTCCTGCTGCTCGAGATCCCGCCGGGCCAGCGACTGGTCGACTGGCAGACCCGCCTGCTTGAAACCGTTGCGCAGAACATCGCCAACGCCATTACCATCGCCGAACGCGATACCGAGGCACGGCGACTGGCCCTGCTGGAGGAGCGCAGCGTCATCGCCCGAGAGCTTCACGACTCCCTGGCCCAGTCCCTCTCCTATCTCAAGATCCAGGTGAGCCGCATTAACGCCGCCCTCAAGAAACCGGGTGGAAAGCAGGCGGCCCAGGCCGTCGTGGACGAACTGCGCGAGGGGCTCAATAGCGCCTACCGGCAATTGCGGGAACTACTGACCACCTTTCGGATCAAAATGGACGGCCATGGTCTGTCGAAGGCCCTGGAGGAGACGGTCCGGGAGTTCGCCGATCGCAGTGACGTCAAAATCGAGCTGCATGATCGCCTCTACAGCGCCCAGCTCACCGCGAACGAAGAGATCCACACCTTGCAGTTGGTACGAGAAGCGATCGGGAATGTCGTCAAGCACGCCCAAGCCACGCACGCGCTCATCACACTCGACTCCGATGACGATGGCTACGTTAAGGTTGTCATTGAGGATGACGGCCAGGGCATTCCTCCCGCTCCCAAGCGTCGCCAGCATTACGGACTCGCAATCATGGAAGAGCGGGCTCAAATCCTCGGAGGTAGTGTTAGTATCACACCCAAACCCGAGGGTGGTACCCGAGTCGAGCTCGACTTCTTGCCGTCGACCCGCAGCCCCGCAAACGATTCCGAAACCGAGGTTGGATGACAATGAGTGACAAGAACGAGAACACCATTCTGGTCATTGATGACCACCCCCTGTTCCGCAAAGGGGTGGAAGACCTGATTGCAATGGACGAAAACCTGGAATGCGTCGGCCAGGCCTCGTCCGGCGAGGAAGGCATCCGAAAGGCAAAGGAACTCGGGCCCGACATTATCCTTCTCGATCTGAATATGAAAGGTATGGACGGCATTGAGACACTAAAGGCATTGAAAGCCGAGGAATCCGTTGAAGGACGCGTGGTGATGCTCACCGTCTCCGATCACGAGGAGGATGTCGTCACTGCCCTGCGCTCCGGCGCCGACGGCTACCTTCTCAAGGATATGGACCCCGAACACATTCTGGAAAACATTCAGATTGCCGCCCGGGGACGGCTCGTTATCAGTGACCGGCTCACGGAGCTGCTTGCAAAGGCCTTGCGTGAAGACAACCGGCCGCGCGACCCCTCCGAGGCCGGACTCACGGACCGTGAAAAGGAAATTCTAAGCCTCATTGCCCGGGGTATGAGCAATAAGCTCATCGCCCGCGAACTCGATATCACTGTCGGTACCGTCAAAGTCCACATCAAGCATTTGCTCAAGAAGCTCAATCTCCGCTCCCGCGTGGAAGCCGCGGTACTGGCGGTTAGCAAGGGCATCCCGAACTAGGGTCGAAGAGCATGCGCCGACTGAGTACACAGAGAAACCGGCTTTCTCTATGTACTCCAGGTGAAGGCCGGCCTCTTGGCCAAAGAACGCCCCCCCCTAGAGCGCCGAATAGATAAAAATCCTGGAGAAGTGTAAGTCATTGAAAGTGGGGCATCGGCGGCAGGGATGCGGCCGTCGAGCCTACAGGGATGTATCTACGGTGTTCCCGAAATCAATGATTTGCAGCCACCCCCACGTAACCTGATCGGTGCTCTAGCAGGCTGTTGAAAAAAGGTTCTGCCCCTACTCTCCGGCCTTCTCCCGGTGGGAGGGGGCGTTTTTCCAACAGCCTTCCAGAGTAAAACGCCTCAATCAGCGATTCGAATCTCCCTCATCATACGGTCGAGCACGGCCTTTTTGCGGGAGTAAGCGGGTTCACCGAGGGCATAGCTCGACGCTTCGAGCGTCTTTTCACCCAAATCGATGAGATAGTGATAGCCGGTTTGGCTTCCGGGCCCCAGCTGAGGGTCTTCATCGATGAACTCCATTCGTATCGCCCGGTGTCCATCAATCCGCAGGGCGTCGCTTCCCAGAACCTTCACCAGACCATAACCCCGAATAGCAGTATCGAAGGGGACATCTTCCTCTAGAACGGTCACCGCGATATCGAACGGGACCTCGGTGCCGGGCGAGAGGGCGATATCCGAGGGGTGAAAGAGCGAACAGGAAGGCAGGACACTTCCCGGGTTGGTCTTCCAGTCCGGCGGGTATGCCACCGTGAATCCGGCTTCCCTGTTGGTGCAAGTCACCCAGCTCGGCTCCTTGCCGGGCGGTGGGGCACAGCCACTGACCAGGAAGGCTGCAAGGATGAGAAATGCCAGGGGCTTTGATTGAGGCAGCACGACCGGAGTCTCCGACAAGATCATCTCCCGAACGCCGTTCGCTCGGGACGATTGTTTGACTGGCAGAGAGAATTAGCAGGAAAACCGAGGCATTGCAAAACTGTGAGCCTGTGAGCCCGCACCCCGGTTCATGCCACTGAAGTGCCGCGCCTCCCGGGAAGTAATCTGAAGGGGTGGCGCTTCGACGTTACACTTCCAGGCAGAGAGGGCATCCGGGGCACGGCTATGGAAAACGGCAAAACGGTTTGCGTCTATCTCGGTGACCAGCTGGGGCGCTATGCATTTGGCGAAAATCACCCTTTCGGCCCGCATCGCCTGCCAGCCTTCGAAGCCGAATTCCGGTCCAGGGGGCTGGAGCGGAAGACGGCGATCTGCCCCCCCAGGGAGGCCTCGGAGGAGCAGCTACGCTGGTTTCACACCCCGGACTATATCGAGCGGGTGAAACATCAGTCCCGGACAGGCGAGGGCTACCTCGACCATGGCGACACCCCGGCGTTCCGGGGCGTATTTGAGGCCGGAGCGACGGTGGTGGGCAGTGTGCTCGATGCCACCGACCGACTGGTCCATGGTGAATGCCGGCATGCATTCGTACCCATAGCGGGGCTTCACCACGCGCGTCGCGACGGCGCTGCGGGCTTTTGCGTTTTCAACGACTGCGGCATTGTCATCGAGGCCCTTCGGCGCGTCCACGGAATCCGGCGAATCGCTTACGTGGATATCGACGCCCACCACGGAGATGGCGTCTTCTACGGATTCGAAGATGATCCGGAGCTTACCATCATCGACTTTCATGAAGATGGACGCTATCTCTACCCGGGCACCGGTTCGGCCCGGGAGACAGGGCGAGGGGCGGCGGCGGGTACCAAACTGAATGTCCCGATGCCACCGGATGCCGATGACGATGCATTTTTTCGTCTCTGGGATTCCGCCGAGGCCTTCCTGTTAAAGAGCCGCCCCGAGTTCATTCTGCTGCAGTGCGGAGCCGATGGCCTCGCCGGCGACCCCATCACTCACCTGCGTTACAGTGCGGCGGTACATGCCCACGTCACGCGACGCCTTGTGCGCTTGGCTGGGGCATCGGCAAAAGGGCGGCTACTGGCGCTTGGCGGCGGCGGCTACAACCTGGATAATTTGGCGAACGCCTGGAATACGGTGGTTGCCGAGCTCATCGGCAGCCGCGACAGGGAAGTTAATTCGCCCGAATGATTCGTCCGCGCGAGCTCGTCTCAATGAAAAAGCCGGACCGCGCCTGGGCGCGACCCGGCTTCTCAACGGTACATACCCGACGGCTTATTCGTCGTCGGTCAATACCGGATAGACGCCATTCTCGTCATGCACTTCACGACCGGTGAGCGGCGGGACGAAGACGCACATGAGGCGCATATCTTCGGTCCCGCCCCGCAACAGGTGCTCGTCATGCTCGTTCAGGGCGTACATGGTGCCATCTTTGATCGGGTGGATTTTGCCGGTCTTCAGATCCTCGATCTCACCATTACCGGCGACACAATAGACCGATTCGAGATGATTTTGATACCAGATGTGCGTCTCGGTACCGGCACGGATGATCGTCTCATTGAAAGAGAAACCCATACCATCCTTGCGCAGGAGAAAACGCCGGCTCACCCAGTTGCCGTTTTCGGCCTCAACCTCCCGATCGGTGCCCCGGATATCATCAAGGGTGGTAATGATCATTGATGAGTATCCCCCGTACGCAGCTCCTCCTTCTTCTGCAACAGGTCACCGATGGCCTTGTCGATAATGGCCAGCCCGTCGCGGAGGGTTTCCTCCTCGATGGTGAGCGCAGGCAGGAACTTGACCACCTGGTCTTCGCTGCCCGCCAGTTCGATGATCAGCTGGTTCTCAAAGCACTCCTTGGCGATCTCGCCCGCAAAGCCGGCGCGCGGGATCTCCAGTCCCCAGACCATGCCCACGCCGCGCACGTCCGATACCAGCTCGGGGTACTTCTCGGCAATGGCCTTGAGTTCCTGCTCCATGATCTGGCCCTTGTATTTGACCGCCTCGGTCAGATCGTCGTTTTCCCAGTAGGAGAGGGCCTGGGTGGCGGCGACGAAGGCCAGGTTATTGCCGCGGAAAGTGCCGGTATGTTCACCCGGTTTCCACTGGTCCAGCTCGGGGCGCATCAGCAGCATCGCCAGGGGCATTCCGCCGCCAATGGACTTGGAGATGGTCACCATGTCCGGTTTGATCCCGGCACGCTCGAAACTGAAAAAGCTGCCGGTTCGGCCATTACCCACCTGAATGTCGTCAACGATGAGCAGGATATCGAATTCGCGGCAGAGCTCGGCAAGTTGCTGCAGCCATTCCACAGAAGCGACATTGATGCCGCCCTCACCCTGCACAGTCTCCAGGATCACCGCCGCCGGCAAGTCGATACCTGAAGAGTTGTCAGAGAGGAACTTCCGCAGGTAGTCGATGGTGTTGACGTCCGGGCCGAAGTAGCCATCGAACGGCATGTGATCGGCATTGAGCCGCATGCCGTAGAACTCGTCCCGGTAGAAGTTGTTGCCGGTCACCGCCAGCGAGCCCAGGGTCAGGCCGTGATAGCCGTTGGTGAAGGCAATGATGTTGGAGCGGCGCTTGACCATACGCGCCAGCTTCAGCGCCGTCTCCACCGCGTTGGTGCCGGTGGGACCGGTGAACTGGACTTTGTACTCCAGATTACGCGGCGCGAGGATATTGTCGTAGAAGGTCTGCAGGAACTCCTTCTTGGCCACGGTCGCCTTGTCCAGGCCGTGGACGATACCGTCGTTCTGCAGGTGCTCGATCATCGCCTGGGAGATAATCGGATTGTTGTGGCCGTAGTTCAGCGTCCCGGCACCGGCGAAAAAGTCGATGAACTTGGTGCCATCCTCGTTCCAGAGGTAGGAGCCCTTGGCCTTTTGGAAAATAGTGGGGAACGAACGAACGTAGCCGCGCACTTCCGATTCAAGTTGCTCGAAGATTCTCATGGCGGTTTCCTGGTTATTGGTTTTGAAAAGGTCCGACGCGGAACAACACTTCGGACTCGTGGCTTTCGCCGCCGAATTGCTCCTCCGTCAAAAAGGTTTCTTCGTGCCAGCCGAGCTGCCGCTTTTCGGCGTAGCGCTCAAAAACCCGGCGCGAGGCCTGATTTGAGGGCGACACCGTGGTCTCGACATAACGGACGCCGCGGCACGCCGGGCGCGCCAAGACCTCCTCCAGCATTCGACCGGCCATCCCGAGTCCTCGCAGGGACCCATCGACCGCCACCTGCCAGATGAAAAGGGTTTCAGGCGACTTCGGAAGACGGTAAGCGGAAAGGAAGGCCAGGATATTGCTGTCCTGTTCCCCGATCACGCAGGTCTCGGAAAAGTGGCTGCACAGAAGGAAATAGTTGTAAGAAGAGTTCAGGTCGAGGGGCGGGCAGTTGCCGATGAGATCATGGACGCCCTTACCGTCGTCCAGAACCGGCTCCCTCAACTGCAACCCCTCCGCTACTTTTGATTCCATGTTTTCAGGTTCCCGGAGTTGGGGGTTTCGCTTTGTTTTCAAACGAATTAAGCACCGTACTCCGCCCGGTGCTTAGCGTCGAAGTATTATACGTGCGGCCGCTTACGGGTTTCAACCGGGGTCCCCTCCCCCCCCTCTGCCGCTCCTGGCAGCCGCCATTTGTATTGAGTAGAAATATTTTGAACTGAAAATACTTCCCCCATATAATCGCGGACATGGAAAGGCATGAGGAAGTCTTGGCAGCCCTGCGGCGCATCATCCGCGCCATCGATCTGCAATCACGGCAGCTGATGCAGCGCTCAGGCTTGACCGGACCACAGCTACTGACCCTCCAGGCGATCCTGCGCCATGGTCCTCTGGGTGTGGGTGAGTTGGCGCGTTTGGTCAATCTCAGCCAAGGTACCGTCACCACCATCCTTGACCGACTGGAACGCAAGTCCCTGGTGACCCGCAGCCGCAGTACCACCGATAAACGCCGGGTAGTCGTCAGCCTTTCGCCCGACGGGGAGCAGGCACTCGCCAGCGCCCCTACCCTCCTTCAGGAACATTTCATTCGCGCCTTCAGCGAACTTTCCGACTGGGAACAAAATCTGATCCTTTCATCCTTACAGCGTGTCGCCGGCATGATGGATGCCTACAAACTGGATGCCGCCCCTGTTTTAGAAACCGACGAACTCAACGGCACCTTTACCATCTAACCTTTCGATGGGACTGGATATCCCGGAAGGTGGAAGCGCCTACCGCATGGAGCTGTGGCCGGAAAATAGCCGCTACAACAAGTAATTAATAGCAGATTACAGCTAGATTACCTGTTATTTCCTCGCGGAGAACCGGCGCTTTTGAATTGCCCCACTTTTGGGACTATAAGAAGGGGCAACGGATGGAAAACCAACGCGACGCATGGTGCGATGAAACTCAGCAGAAAGAACCCCGCAAACCGCAACATCACCCGTATGGAGCACGAGAAGGTTCGCGGCTATTGGGTTCGGGTAGTCAAGGATGGCAAGCTGCACCAGAAGCTGTTCTCCGATGGCCAATACGGCGGTAAACGCAAAGCTCTCACCGCCGCCCGCGCCTACCGTGACGAACTCCGCCGCCGACTGTTCGGGGAACATGCCGACGCCGGCCGGAGGATATGCACTTCGTTCAAGAGCAATTCGTCCGGTGTGGTGGGTGTCCATTATGTGGAAAAACAGCGAGGCAATTCGGTCAGCCAAGCCTACGTTGCCTCCTGGTGCCCTACCAAGGGCGGCCCGCAACGCCACAAATACTTCTCGGTCAAGAAACTGGGTAAGCGCGAAGCCTTCCGCCAGGCGGTGGATTTTCGGCAAGCCCGAGTAGAGGAGATCCTAAAAGAGAGTACGCCGCGACGGCCCCAGTAATGGGGCCGTCAGGCCTTAAACCTGTTCGGCGCTTAGCCCCTTGATCACGGCCTTGGCCAACTCTTGGGGCACAAACTTGGTGAGGACGGAGTCGGCCCCCGCCTTCTCCGCCTTTTCGATGTTGACTGCGCCGTTCAGCGAGGTGTGCAACAGCGTATAGAGCCCCGACAGGTGGGAATCCTTGCGGATTTCCCGGGTTAGCGTATAACCGTCCATTTCGGGCATTTCGATGTCCGAGATCACCATGTCAAAGGGTTCGGCATCGCTGTCGCCGCCGTTGGTTTTATGCAACAGTTCCAGGGCTTCCCGCCCGTCACGGGCCAGTCCGCAGGACACGCCCAGTTTTTCCAGGGTCTGGACCGTACGGTGCCGTGCCACCGTCGAATCGTCCACTACAAGCACCCGCTTGCCCTGGGTAACCGCCGTATCCTGCTCATCCGCCTCCACCTCGTCGACGGCATCGGCTCCCATTACCTCGCCAATGACCTTTTCGACATCGACGATTTCGACCAGGTGATCGTCTATCTCGGTGACACCGGTGACGTAAATGCCGACGCCCGTCGCCCGGGGCGGCGGTAGTACCGTTTTCCAGTCACAAACGACGATCCGGTCGACCCGCTCCACCAGGAACCCCTGCATGTGCCGGTTGAACTCGGTGATGATGATCGACCCGGAGCGTGCTTCCCGGGCGTCTTTGAACAGCGGCGGGCGATCAATCGCGGTGGAGAGGTCAATGACCGTCAAGGGTTCACCACGCAAGTGGGCGATACCGCGCACCGCCGGATGCGATTCAGGCACCTGGGTCAGGGTGGGACAGGCGATGACCTCCTTCACCTTGAGCACATTGATGCCGAAGCACTGCCGCCCTTTCAGATAGAACAGCAGCAACTCCAGCCGGTCGCCGGTCTTGACCCGTTGCGAGACGCGATTTTCGGTCACTTCGACCTCCGCGGGAAATCAGATGGCGGCCAATTCCGCCAATTCATCTTCAGACAGGAGCTTGTTGGCATCGACCAGGATCAATAGCCCCTCCTTGCGATTGCAGAGCCCGGTAATGAATCGGGTGGAGTCACCGCTACCCGTATCCGGCGCCGTCTCGATATCCGAGGAGTGCAGTTCAACCACTTCCCTCACACTGTCCACGAGAAAGCCGACCACATGGTCGCCCGCCTCCAGGATCAGGATCCGGGAGGAATCATCCACTTTCTTGGGCGGAAGGCTGAATCGTGCCCGGGTGTCGATGATGGCCACCACGTTGCCGCGCAAATTGATGATCCCCAGGACGTAAGGCGGAGCTCCGGGCACGGGAGATATCTCCGGGCTTCGCAGCACCTCGCGCACCTGCATCACATCGATGCCATAGGTCTCATGTTCCAACCGAAAGGTGACCCAGCGGCCAACCGCTTCTCCACTTTTCTCTGCAGCCTGATTCATCACTGACACTCCCGTCCCCGCAGCGCCTCCGCGGCACGCAATACCGGCTATATCGACCCGATGGGGCCGATCTTTAACGCCGCCAGCCAGATTAGGCGGTTTGCTTGACACACACAATCCCCGTTCTACCGTTAACGGGTATGCCCGCACAGGATATCGCAAATCCAGTTTCCGTGCGGTTCGGAGGTTATTCTCCCATCAGTGGTCCTATGAGCCTCGTTACCTCGTTTTTCAAGAGCCTCACTCTAAGCGAACTGTTCCGCGGTCTGGCGGTAACCGGCCGGCGGTTCGTGGACCGCAAGGTGACGATTCAATACCCCGAAGAGCGAGCCCCGCAATCACCCCGCTTTCGTGGCCTGCATGCGCTTCGCCGCTACCCCAACGGGGAGGAGCGCTGCATCGCATGCAAGCTTTGTGAAGTTGTCTGCCCCGCCCTCGCCATTACCATCGAATCCGCCCAACGCGAGGATGGCACCCGCCGGACCACCCTCTACGACATCGACCTGTTCAAGTGTATTTACTGCGGGCTGTGTGAAGAGGCCTGCCCGGTTGATGCCGTGGTGATGACCCGCGTCTATGAGTTCCATTTCGAGCGGCGTGGTGATGAAATCATCGGGAAGGAGTCGCTACTCGAGATGGGTAGGCGCTATGAAGCGCAGATTGCCGCCGACCGCGCGGCGGACTCCCCGTATCGGTGAATTGAAGGTCGCTACCGCCGAAAACGGAAGACCCGCAAAAAAAAAGCCCTGCGGGGGACAGGGCTACAGGGTTGCGCACTTTGCGCAGGGGAGGAAACACGGCAACAAACCACTTGGAGAACTCCTGGACTTGGACTCGAAGCCGAAGTTCCAGGCGACTCAGGAAAAAGTATAGACAGCCATTTCGAAAACGAAAGTCGATTAGAAGAAATCCCTTTCTGCGTCCGAATTCGGCTTTTTTTCTAATAATAATCAATAATCTGCTCGAAACCCCTGGATAACGAATTGCGGCCATGAAGCGCGCTCCAGACCCGACTCGCCGCCCCAGTCCTGTTAGTCGTCAGCGACGCCTTTGCGGGAATTTTTTCACGCCCCCGTATTTGCCTCTTGCCTGCCTTCACGGGTTGAGAGAAAGTGATCGGGTTTCCCCTATCGGGAGGGATAGACTATGGGACGGGTGTTGCTCGTCGATGATGAGGAGAACAACCTCAGCGCCATGCGCCGACTCCTTCGCGCCGAAACCGAACACAAGGTCGAAACCTGTATCAGCGGTGAACCGGGAAGTGGCCCGGTTATCGGCACTTCTTGAGAAAGTTGCCAAGGATTATCCGGAGGCACTCCCCCGGAACTGGCAAAAACCGGATTAGCCGGGAGACTGGAAATTTCACTACAGGCCGAGAACCCCGAGCGCTCGGGGCTTATCGCCGCTCCACAACGCCCCGGCGCCTTCCGCCCTTCCGCGGGCCCGCTTAAGCCTCGGCGGGTTCGGGCTCCTGCTCCATCTGTTTCCACAGGCAGGTTCCGCCGGCTTTTTCCACTGACTCCAGCGCCGTCTCGTGGGCGGCCCGTTCGAGATCGCTCGCGCGCACAACTTTCAGGGGGCCACGCTCTGCGTTGAGGCGCCGGATCCCGATTTCGCCGCCCGATGAGTCGGCGCCGCTCGACTCACTGCCCAGTGACAGCGCCGTTTGGCCGCCCGTCATGCCGAGATAGACGTCGGCCAGTATCTCTGCGTCGAGAAGCGCCCCGTGCAGGTCGCGGTGGGTATTATCGATGCCGTAGCGCTTGCAGAGGGCATCGAGATTGTTCTTCTGACCAGGGTGGAGCCGGCGCGCCAGGGCCAGGGTATCCAGCACGCTACAGAGCTTCCCAACGTCTTCCGCCTTACGATCAAGCAGCGTCAGTTCGTTGTTAATGAAGCCCACATCGAAGGGGGCATTGTGGATCACCAATTCCGCGCCCTGGATATAAGCCAGGAAATCCTCGGCTATATCCTTGAAACGGGGCTTATCGGCGAGGAATTCGTTGGTAATGCCATGGACTTCCATAGCCCCGCTGTCGATCAGCCGATCGGGTTGCAGATAAACGTGGTAGTTATTGCCTGTCAGTCGGCGATTGAGTAGTTCGACGCAACCGATTTCGATGATGCGGTGGCCATCACGGTACTCGAGGCCGGTGGTTTCTGTATCGAGGACGATCTGTCGCATCGTGGTGGTCCGCGGTTACTTAAAAGGAAAAGTCCACTGTCATTAAGAGCGCTGAAGCCGCTATTTTCCTGGCACCAGCTCATCGATGCCGCGGTTTGCAAGCTGGTCCGCCCGTTCGTTCTCGGGGTGTCCCGCATGTCCCTTGACCCACTGCCAATGCACCTCATGAGCGGCCAGGGCCTCATCCAACTCTTTCCAGAGGTCCACGTTTTTAACCGGCTTCTTGCCGGCAGTGAGCCATCCGCGGCGCTTCCAATTGGGCATCCATTCGGTGATGCCTTTCATGACGTACTGGGAGTCTGTGGTCAGCGTGATGCGGCACGCCCGTTTCAAGGCGCGGAGTCCTGCGATCGCGGCGGTAAGCTCCATACGGTTGTTGGTGGTGTCGGCTTCACCGCCGAATAGCTCCTTTTCCTTTCCGCGGTAGCGCAAAACCACTCCCCACCCCCCCGGCCCGGGATTTCCGCGGCAGGCGCCGTCGGTGAATATCTCTACGTTATCGTTTTCGTCGCAATCGAGCTTCATCGGAATCTCTGTTCAAGTCCCGTTTACAAGCGGTGCATTAGCGAGAGCACTTCAGGTGCATCAGATCGACCGCAAGAGAAGGAGAAATGCTATTTCTTATTCCGCCCCGGTGCCGCGCAGGTTAATGAGGCCTTGCCCGGGTTGCCCGCAGAGCGATTTGCACTTGGCTTGGCCAACCCGTTGGCGATTAGGGAACGGCGCGGGCGCCAGCGCGGACGAATCGGCGTGAGTGTGGCCACACGCTTTTTCGCCACCAGGACATACGCACCGCCCAGCAACAGGCCGCCGCGCCCGCCGGCTTGCTCGACGAACTGGAGGCGTCCCATAAGGCGTTGCTGCGAAATAGGGGGGCGAAAGAAATAACCGCGTGCCAGTACAGTATCAAAGCCGAGTAGCGTCAGCCAGTCCCTTACCCGGGTCGACGTATAGTAATGCGAGCACCAGGGCACACGGCCGCGCCAACCACAGGCGGCACGCCGGATACCCCACATACTCAGTGGGTTAAACCCGAGGATAACGACGTGCCCTTCCGGGATCAGAGTCCTTTCCACCTCGCGCAAGACTTGATGGGGTTCGGCGCTCAACTCCAGCGTATGCGGCAGCAATACCACATCGAGGCTGTCGGAAAGCATCGGCAGATAATGATGTTCTGCGATGCAGCGTTCGACACCGGTGGGTACATCCACGTCTGTTCCCGGCTCGGGGTCCAATTGCATCCGATGCGTTATGCGACTGGCTCGGGTCAAGTCTCGCAAATTCGGGCGCCCCACCTGAAGCAGGTGGTATCCAAACAGGTTCGATAGCACCCCATCGAGGACGGCTTGCTCCTGCTCGAGCAACAGCTTCCCGAGGGACGTTTCGTACCAGCCCCTGAGTTCCTGCCAGGCGCTAAGGCCTGAGGCACACTTTTTTCCGATTAATCGACTTTCCATGCTTCCGGTTAGTTGATCGTTTTCGGTTCGACTGACAGGATCCGCCCATGGCAATCTCGATACAAGGCGTGTCGGCCTTCGATGACAATTATATCTGGTTACTCGGCACTTCCGGCAGCCGCCGCGCCGCCGTTGTGGATCCGGGCGATGCCGATCCGGTGTTAGAAGCTCTGGAGCGCGATGGCCTCGAGCTGTCGGCCATCCTCGTGACCCATCTGCATGGCGACCATACCGGCGGCATCAGAGAGCTCCTGGAGCGTTATCCGGTGCCCGTTTACGGCCCGGCGGATGACCGTATCGCGACAGTCAACCACCGGGTCAAAGAGGGCGATGTTATTGATCTGGGCGACGACATCACCCTTCGGGTCCTGGATACTCCCGGGCACACCCGATTCCATGCCTGCTATGTCGGGGACGGCTTCGTATTCAGCGGAGATACGCTGTTTGCGGGCGGCTGCGGCAAACTGTTCGAGGGTACCCCGGAGCAGATGCACGCGTCCCTCGAAAAGTTCGCCGCGCTGCCAGACGACACCCTCGTCTACTGCGCCCATGAATACACCGTGGCGAATCTCGCTTTCGCCCGGGTAGCCGAGCCGGACAATATCTCTATCCAGCGCCGCGAGGCGGAAGCCCGAAAGCGACGCGCTCGACACGAACCGACAGTACCGTCAGGCTTGGGGCTTGAGCGAATGACCAACCCCTTCCTGCGCTATAACGTCCCGGAACTAAAAGCATCGGCGGAAAACTTTGCCAAACGCCCACTTCGGGCCGGAGCCGAAGTCTTTGCCGTGGTACGGCATTGGAAAGACACTCTCGACTGAGGGTGATCGGCGTCACGGCCGCGCTTAAGGATATCAGGCAGTATCCGTCTTCTAATTGCCAATAATAACCCCTGTCAACTTGGGGGTTGCGCCCGATCGGGGGCCTCTTTACTATTTCACGTTATGCCAAGTCCTATCCATCAATCTCCCCTCCGACTCCTTGCCTTTATTTCGCTGGCGTTTGCTCTTTCAGGCTGTCTGCTCCAACAGACGCGTCCGGAATCGGCCCCGGAGGCGAAAGCAGAACCGGCAGCTGCCGCTCCGGTACCCGCGGCCCCTGATCCGCTTGCATCGCTTGATGAACGACCCGCGGACGCCTGCAGTCCGCCCGACAATCTCTGGGAACGTCTACGCGGTGGCTACCAGTTGCCCGAGGTTAAAAACTCCCGTATCGATTCGGACGTGGCCTGGTATGCCCGTCACCAAGGCTATCTGGACCGGGTTGCCGAACGTGCCGAGCCTTATCTCCATTTGGTGGTCGAGGCGATCGAAAAACGTGATATGCCCGCCGAAATCGCGCTGCTTCCGGTGGTCGAAAGCGCCTTCCAGCCGTTCGCCTATTCTCACGGCCGGGCGGCGGGACTGTGGCAATTCGTCCCCGGAACGGGACGCCGGTTCGGCCTGAAACAGAACTGGTGGTACGACGGGCGCCGTGATGTTGCCGAGGCGACCCGGGCCGCACTGGACTACCTGGGATTCCTGCACAAGGAGTTCGATGGCGATTGGTTGTTGGCTCTGGCGGCCTACAACTCCGGCGAAGGCACGGTAAGAAGCGCCGTTCGCCGAAATCAACGTCGCGGCAAACCGACCGACTTCTTTTCCCTGGACCTGCCGCGTGAAACCGAAGGGTATGTACCACGCCTGGTGGCCATCAGCCGCATAGTTGCGGACCCCAACCTCCACGGTATTACCCTGCGGCCGATTTCGAATGAACCCTACCTGGCCCGGGTCGATGTCGGTTCACAGATCGACCTGGACCTGGTTGCCGAGTTGGCCGAGCTCCCCATCGAGGAGATTTACCGCTACAACCCGGGCTTCAACCGCTGGGCAACAGCACCCAATGGTCCTCACAAGCTGCTTCTGCCCCGTGACAGGGTCGAAGGTTTCAAGGCGCGTCTGGCCGACTACCCTGCCAACCGGCGTATGACCTGGACCCGCCACCGCATCCGCAAAGGCGAAAACCTCGGTGTGATTGCCGAGCGCTACCGAACTACGGTGGGGCTCATAAAAAAGGTCAATGGCATCGGCGGCAACATGATCCGCGCCGGACAATCCCTGGTCATTCCCGTCGCCCGGACGGATCTGAAGCGTTACGGGCTGAGTGCTGAACAGCGTCTGGCGAAGCTTCAGGATAAAGATCGCGACGGCCAAAAGGTCGAGTATCGGGTTCGCAACGGCGATACCCTGTGGGAAATCGCCCGCCGCTACAATGTGGGTGTCCGTACCCTGGCGAAATGGAACGGCATAGCTCCCAGGGATACCCTGCGTCCGGGACAAACCCTGGTGCTCTGGACCCGAAACGAAGGGCAACAGGTCTCAGGGCTCAATCCGGTCAACTTCGCCCATCCATTCGCGAAAAATACCCACCGACGCATCGGATACACGGTTCGGCGCGGCGACTCGCTTTCCCGCATTTCTCAGCGTTTTCGCGTGAGCGTGGAGAGCCTCAAGCGCTGGAACAATCTACAGGGGAAGAAATACCTGCAGCCGGGACAGCGCCTTACCCTGTATGTGGATGTAACACGCCAGTCGGGCAGTATCTGATCGCGCCGGCAAAGAGTCCGGTGCCTATTGGGTAAGATCTACCTGGGCAGGAGAAAGGCGACCACGATAGTGAAGATCGTCAGTATGACGAAGTAGATAAGGAACTTCTTCCGCACGTCCATGCGATCCCGCTTCTGAAAATGAGACGGCGCACCGCAATGCATGCAGTTGGGGTGATGATCGGGAATGTCCCGTCCGCAGTAGAGGCAGCGGACCAGTTCCACACCCTCTTTCTTGTCATCCACTTGCACGTCTGTTTCACCCCAAAATTCAATCATCGATGAGTGCATATCGAGAATGCACCGCCAGCTGCCCGACTCCGAACTCTAACCGAGCCCCCGCAGCAGCGCCGCATCAAGCAGGGTCCGGGTATATTCGTGACGCGGGTGATCGAAGACCGTTTCAGTCTCCCCCTCTTCCACCACACAGCCCTGTCGCATCACCATAACCCGATGAGCCACGGCACGAATGACTCGAAGGTCGTGGGAGATGAACAGATAACTCATTCCGTGCCGGCGCTGCAAGTCGCGCAGAAGCTCCAGAACCTGCTTCTGTACCGAAACATCGAGAGCACTGGTGGGTTCATCAAGAACCAGTACCTCGGGTTCCAGCACGATAGCGCGCGCGACTGCAATACGTTGCCGCTGCCCGCCCGAGAATTCATGGGGGTAACGGTCCAGCATCGACTCCTCGAGCCCGACCTCCTTCAAGACTTTGACAGTTCGCCGGCGCCGCTCGGCCTTCGAGAGATCGGGAAAATGCAGCTTGAGCCCTTCATCAAGGATCTGCGCAACGGTCATGCGGGGCGACAGGGATGAATAAGGGTCCTGAAAAACGACCTGGAAGTGGCGCCGCAAAGGACGCAGTCGACGGCCATTGAGCGAGTCCAGTCGCCGCTCGCCGAACTTTATTTCACCTTCGCAACTTTGCAGACGCAGCAGACACATGCCAAGCGTCGATTTACCGGATCCGGACTCTCCCACGATACCGAGTGTTTCACCCGGTCGAATAGCCAGGGTGACATTATCGACGGCCCGCACTTCGCCCACCTGGCGGCGGAAAAAGCCGGCTTTTATGGGGAAGTAGCAACGCACGCTGTTGCCCGACATAACGGCGGGTTTGGCGGCGAGCGCACGACGATCCTCTCCCGTCAGCAACGGTTCGGGTTCACTGCCCAGAAGGTGCCGGGTATACGGGTGCTTGGGATTTTCAAACAGGTCGGTAACGCCGGCCTGCTCCACCAATTCACCGTTTTGCATGACACAAACCCGCTCTGCAAAATGGCGAACCATGTTGAGATCATGGGTAATCAGCAGCACGGCCATCCCGAGTTCCCGCTGGAGACGATTGAGCAATTCGAGTATCTGCTTCTGAATCGTGACATCCAGTGCCGTGGTCGGCTCATCGGCGATGAGGAGCTTGGGTCGGCAGGCCAGGGCCATGGCGATCATCACGCGCTGCCGCTGCCCCCCCGAGAGCATGTGCGGGAAGGCGTCAAAACGCTTTCCCGGCTCCGGAATGCCGACCATCTCTAGAAGCTCAAGCATGCGGTTCCTGGCCTTGGCGCGATCCAGTCCCTCATGCAGCATGACCGGCTCCATCAACTGATCGCCAATGGTGTAGACCGGGTTGAGTGAGGTCATCGGCTCCTGGAAAATCATGGCGACATCCCGGCCGCGCACGCCTCGAATCGCTCTTTGGGAGGCCTTCAGCAGGTCGTTGCCTTCGAAAAGAATTCGGCCGGTCGGGTAATCGGTCTGGCTCGCATCATGCAAACGCAAAACAGAAAGCGCGGTCACCGATTTGCCCGAGCCCGATTCGCCCACCAGCGCCACCTTCTCCCCCGGACGGACGGAGAAGCTCACGCCGTGGACGACTTCGCTGCGCTCCCCGGGAACGCCGAAGGCCACGGACAGATTGTCGATTTCCAACAGTTGGGTCATAAATGTGTATTAACCGCAAAGACGCAAAGAGCGCGAAGAAAGAGACTTAGCCCCGGCCCGAGTTTTTAACCGCAGAGAAACAGAGAACTGAATTTCATCGAGAGCTGACACCCACACTTCATGCCTCTCCTGTCCGGCATGGGCCACAGTCAACTGTTTTCTCTGCGACCTCTATGTTTTCTGTGCTTATCCATGGTTTTCCCATTGATTATCCCCGCCGCGGGTCCAGGGCCTCGCGCAGTGCCTCGCCGATGAAGATGAGCAGCACCAGGGTACCCACCAGGACGGTGAAGGTGCTGAGCGACAGCCACCACGCCTCGATGTTGTCCTTGCCCTGGGCCAGCAGTTCGCCGAGGCTCGGCGTGGTCGGCGGCACGCCCAGGCCGAGATAATCGAGACTGGTCAACGCCAGAATCGCTCCGCTGATTCGAAAAGGCAGAAACGTGATCACGGGGGTCATGGCATTGGGCATCAGGTGCCGGACCATGATCGAACGGTTGGAGACGCCGAGCGCCAGCGCGGCACGCACGTAATCCATGTTGCGCCCCTTGAGGAATTCGGCACGCACGTAATCGGCAAGCCCCATCCAACCGAATAGCGAAAGAAGTACGATCAGAAGCAGCAGGCTGGGTTCGAAGATCGAGGCGAAGATGATCAGCAGGTAGAGCTCAGGCATGGAGCCCCAGACTTCGATGAAGCGCTGTGCCAAGAGATCGACTTTACCGCCGAAGTATCCCTGTAGCGCGCCGGCGACCATACCGACCAGCGTGCCAACCGCGGTCAGCGCCAGCGCGAAGATCACCGAGAGCCGAAAACCGTAGACAAGCCTTGCGAGGACATCGCGCCCCCGATCATCGGTCCCCAGGACATTTTGCTCCGAGGGCGGTGCCGGATTAGGATTTTCGGCCCAGTAATTAATCGTGGCGTAGCTGTATGGATTTGGCGGATAGATCGCCCAGTTGCCGCCGCTCGTAATCCGCTCCCTAACATAGGGGTCCAAGTAATCGGCTTCGGTGGGGAAATCACCACCGAAGGAGGTCTCCGGATAGGTTTGGAAGACCGGGAAGTAATAAGCGTCCTGGTAATGGACCACCAGAGGCTTGTCATTCGACAGGAATTCGGCGAAAAGGCTGATTCCGAACAGAATGACGAAAAGCCAAAGACTGAAATAACCTCGGCGATTATTCCGGAAACGCCGCCAGGCCCGGGCATAAGGACCACGCATCGCCCGGCTCCGCCCATCGTTTCGCAAGGCGGCTCGACCTTCATAGCGGCTGCTGCCTTCCGGTGGACGTGTTTGGGTGGATGGGCGAGCCGTCATCGCATGGACTCGAACTGAATTCGGGGATCAATCACGACATAGGCGATATCGGTCAGCAGCTTGGCAATCAACCCCATGAGCGTGAATAGAAACAGCGAACCGAGAACGACCGGATAGTCACGCTTGAGAACGGAGTGATAGGAGAGCAGTCCCAATCCGTCCAGGGAGAAGATGGTCTCGATGAGCAAGCTCCCAGTGAAGAACGCACCGATAAAGGCTGCCGGGAAATTGGTCACCAGCGGAATGGTAGCGTTCCGGAATACATGCTTGTAGAGCACGGTTCGTTCCGCCAGCCCCTTGGAGCGGGCGGTCAGAACGTACTGCTTCCGGATTTCCTCAAGGAAGCTGTTTTTTGTCAGCATCGTCATGATGGCGAAGCTGCCCACCACCAGCGCCGTGATCGGAAGCACCATATGCCAGAGGTAATCAAGGATCTGCTGCCACCAGGGCAGTTCTCCCCAGTTGTCCGAAACCAAACCGCGCAGGGGGAAAATATCCCAGAAGCTCCCTCCGCCAAACAGCACCAACAGGGCGATACCCAATACAAAGCCGGGAATGGCGTAACCCACAAGAATGATGGTACTGGTAAACACATCGAAAGGCGTTCCGTCACGAACCGCCTTGGCGATCCCCAGCGGAATACAGATCGAGTAGGTAAGGATGAAGGTCCAAATACCGAGGCTAATGGAGACCGGCAACTTGGAAACGATAAGTTCAATGACCGACTGCGGATAGAAAAAGCTCTTTCCGAAGTCGAAGGTCAGGTAGTTACCCATCATTTCAACAAACCGCTGCCAGGCCGGTTTGTCGAAACCATAGAGTTCCTGAAGCTCCTGGATTCTCTGCGGGTCTAGCCCCTTCGCACCCCGGTAGAGCCCCTGGGCACCTGCTGCCGCCTCACCTCCTCCGGCTTGCCCCTGAAGCTGGTGAACCAACTGTTCCACCGGCCCGCCGGGTACGAACTGAATAATCACGAACGTGATGAGCATGACCCCGAAAAGGGTCGGGAGCATCAGGAGTAGCCGCTTGAGGATATAGGCCGCCATCAGTAGCGGGCCTCCTGCTTTTCGGGCAGCCACCAGGTCGTCAGTGCCCAATCGGTCGCCGCGTAGTAGAGCGGCAGCGTTTCGGGATGCGCCAGTTGCTTTCTATAGGCCACCCGATGGACCGCGATATACCAATTGGGAACCAGGTATTCGCCATTCAGCAGGACCCGATCCAGCGCATGTACAGCCGTTACCAATGCTTTTCGGTCACGGGCGAAGATCACTTTTTCAATCACGGCATCCACCACCGGGTCCTGGATCCCCATGAGATTACGGGAACCCTCCTGATCGGCCGACTCCGAGTGAAACGTCCCCATCAGCTCATTCCCCGGCGACTGCGACTGTCCAAAAGAAGCCACCATCATATCGAAGTCGAAGCTTTTTGCTCGACGCTCATAGAGTGCGGCATCGATCGCGCGGTACTTCATTTCTATGCCCAGCTTTGCCAGATTGCGCGCAAACGGCGCGACGATGCGCAGAAATCCTTTTTGGAACAGCATGAAATTGATTTGGAACGGCTCGCCGTCGGCATTGCGCAATGCACCATCGCGATAGTGCCAGCCCGCTTCATTCAGCAGACGTTGCGCTTCGAGCAGGTTCCGGCGCAAACCGTTAGGTTCGGTGCTCGGCGGTTTCCAGGCTTCGGTGAAAACTTCCGGAGAGAGCCGATCGCGGTAAGGTTCCAGTAGCTCCAACTCCTCACCGCTCGGCAATCCGGTCGCCGCCAGCTCGGAGTTGCTGAAATAGCTGTCGCAGCGTTCATACTGGTCATAGAACAGTTTGTGATTCGCCCATTCGAAATCGAGGGCGAGCGTAATAGCCCGGCGTACCCGCTTATCCTGGAACTTCGTTCGGCGCAGGTTGAAGGCAAAGCCCTGCATGCCGGCATTATTCTGATGCTTAAACGTCGTCTTTCGAATGAGGCCGTTCTCGAACTTGGACCCGACATAATCCCGGGCCCACTGCTTGGAGTTGTTGACCAGGATGAAGTCGAACTCACCCGCTTTGAAGGCCTCGAGCTGGACGGTGCTATCCAGGTAGTAACGAAACGTCACCTTTTCGAAATTGAACATGCCGCGCCGGACATTCAGATCCCGGCCCCAGTAGTCGGAGTTACGTCGGTAACTGACGCTCTTACCCAAATCGTAGCTTTCGACCGTATAGGGCCCGGTGGCAATGGGGGCATCCAGTACGACCTCCTCGAAGGACTTTTCACCGACCCAGTGGCGGGAAAAAACCGGTATCTGTCCGGCAATCATGTGGAGTTCGGGGTTGACCCGCGCGAATTCGAAGCGAACGGTGCGCTCGTCCACAACCACCGCCTGCGTGATATCCGACCAGTAAAAGCGATATTGCGGATGCGCCTGGGCGCTCTTCAGGGTATCGAAAGAGAACTTCACATCATCGGCCATGACGGGCGAACCGTCGGAGAAGCGTGCCTTGGGATTGATGTGATAGGTGACCGACAGCCCATCCGCCGCCAACTCCGCATCATCGGCCAGCAGCCCGTACTGGCTGAAAGGCTCATCCAGACTGGGGACCATCAGCGTCTCGAATACCAGTGGATCGAGCCCGGCTGCGCCGATGCCCCGGAGTAGAAAGGGATTGAGGCTGCTGAAGTTACCCTGGGCGGACAGCGTCAGGTGACCACCCTTGGGCGCATCCGGATTCACATAATCGAAGTGGGAAAAGCCTTCCTGGTACTTGGGCTGATAGCCGAGCGCCAATGCTCCGGCGGCATACGCGGAAGGGACTCCCGTGAGCGCGAGAGAAAGACCTATCAGCATTAAAAACAGACGGAACATCATCGGCTTATCTTCCAGTGTGCCTTTGGCCCCCGGCCCCGGAGCGCTCGTTTTTTGTCGTTATCAGCTGTATCATGATCGGCTTCGTGGGGAAGGATCGGCAGTTTCCCGGTCCGGCGGACACCATAGTCAGTATAGAGAAACAGAACAACAGGAGTTTTGCCAACCCGGCTTCTGCAGGTGAACGTACACTGATTTGCCGGCGTGGCCGGCAACCGGTCACCGCCAGAACCGGCGCGAAGGCCATGAGGCACAAAGGATTGAAAATCGCTCACAAAATCCGCTCCCGTAGCTTCGCAGCATTAGGCAAGGTCGGACGCCGTATGTTCCATGTCTTTTTTGCACTGCTGATCCCGCCCGGGTGCCGCCCACGCATGGATTTCGGCTCCCCCATCGAAATCGGGGTCAGCAGGGCCCTCTTCGTTTTGGGGGCCGCCCCCACATCGGTGTCCAGGCCTGAGCGCCGCCTTGCCAAAAGTTCTCCTGTCGGCGGCACTCCAACTGTCCGGTTCATGCCGCCCTCCCCCCGGTCTGTGATGCGGATGGGTGTCTTGGGCATGCCGACTTTGATATAAAGGGGGATTGGAACAGGGGCGCTTACCGGCGGCCGCACTTGCCTTTCCAAAGCAGGGGTTCCTACGGCTAGGGACTGGCTGTCTAAAACAACTCAAAAGCAGATTGAAATTGCCTATGTCCGCACTTACGCCATTACGTGAAATGCCCACCGAGAATATCTTCCGCCCGGGCGACGTCTTCGTTCTTTTCGGCGAACTATTCGGTCGCGGCTACGTCAACGGGCTCATCGACGAGGCCCGCCAGGCCGGGATGACCATCCTCGGCGTCACTGTCGGGCGCCGGGATGACGAACAGAACCTGCGTCCGCTCACCGATGAGGAACTGAAGGAGGCTGAGGCCAACCTGGGTGGGCGCATTATCAACGTTCCGCTGATGGCCGGTTTCGATCTCGACGCGCCCGAGGGCACGCCGACACCGACCGACCTGCTGTCGGAGCTGAAGATATCCAACTGGCAGGAGGCGAAACTGGATTGGGACCACATCGAACGCTGCCGTGAAGCCGGTGCAAAACGCTTCAAGGCCTCCCTGGCGGAGGTGATGGAGGAGCTGGACCGGTCGATCCCCGACGGCGCCAATGTCTTCTTCGCGCACACCATGGCGGGCGGCATCCCCAAAACCAAGGTTTTCCTCGCCATCGCCAACCGGATCTACAAGGGGCGCGGCGATCGCTTCCTCTCCTCCCGAGCTCTCCTCGACAGTGATCTCGGCAAGATGATCCTGATGAATTTCGACGAGGTGACCGCCAATACCTTCGAGTATCTCATCGAGGCTAGCAGCCGCATTCGCAAGCGTCTGGCGGAGACCGGCGGCGAAGCGCGCTATACCGCCTACGGCTATCACGGCACCGAAATCCTGATTGGCGGTGACTACCGCTGGCAGACCTACACCAATTACACCCAGGGTTACGCCAAGATGCGCCTCGAGGACCACGCCGAGGCGGCCTGGCGCCAGGGAGTGAAAGCCACCGTATTCAACTGTCCGGAGATCCGCACGAATTCGAGCGACATCTTTGTCGGCGTGGAACTGTCGCTGTTCCCCCTGCTAAAGGCGCTCAAGCGTGAAGACGGCGGCGACTGGGCGCATGAGCAGTGGGCCGTGTGCCAGGAGCTGCTCGAGGAAGGCGTCGAGCTCCAGGAGATCCTCGACAAGATCGAGGCTTACAACAACGACCCGACCATCGCCCGTTTCCGCGACTTCGATGCCTGGCCGATGGACAACACGGCCGAATTGGCTGAGGTGATGGTGGGCACATCCCAGGAAATCACCAAGCTGCATAAAGATCGTAAAGCACTTATCACCGATTACCTCAGCTTGCTGGTCCTCGAAGGGACCGGCCCGCTGATCTTCCGCGAAGCGTCGAGCCCCCATGGTCCGGTGCTGTGGCTCAACCACGATATCATCGCCCGGCAGCTCAACCGGACGCACTGAGAATCAGGAACCGTTTTCACGAATAACCACAGAGAACACAGAGATCACCGAGAAACCACTCGAGTATCGAGTTCAACCTCTGTGTCCTCTGTGGTAAAAATCCAGGTTAACCAACTTCCGCCGCCGCTTCGGCCCGCCGAAGCTTGTCGGTTTGCCCCTGCAGTATCCCCTCTTCGCCCTCCAGGCGACCAATGAGCACCGCGCCACAGGAATCACCGAAGGCGTTAACGGCGGTACGGGTCATATCGAGGATGCGATCAACGGCCAGAATCAGCCCTATGCCCTCGGCGGGCAAGCCTATGGCACCAAGGATGATGGTAATCGCCACCAGGCTGGCCGCCGGGATACCGGCGACGCCGATGGAAGTCAGCAGCGCGACGGTAACCACCGTGAACTGCTGGGCAAAGGAGAGGTCGAGCCCGTAGGCCTGGGCGATGAAGATCGCGGCCACGCACTCATAGAGCGCCGTGCCATCCATGTTCACGGTGGCCCCCAGTGGCAGAACAAAGCTGCTGGTCCGATTGGAGACACCGGCATTTTTTTCCACGCACTCCATGGTCAACGGCAGGGTCGCCGAGGAAGAGGCGGTGGAGAATGCCGTCAGCAGCGCCGGCGCCATGGCCCGGTAATGTCGCAGCGGATTGACTCTCGCAACAAGCAGCAGCAACAGCGGCATGGTAACGGCAAAATGGAAGGCAAGGGCCCCGAGAACCGTAAAGAAGAAGGCCATCAGGGGGCCGAACGCCTCAAGCCCGGTGGTCGCCACCACCTTGGCGACCAAAGCAAACACCCCCACCGGGGCAAATTTCATTACCCAGTCGGTGATGCCCATCATCGTCTGGAAGAGACCCTGCCAGAAGTTGAACTGAGTTTCGGCGTAAGCCTCCTCGATTCGGGTCATGAAGTAGCCGAACAGCAGGCTGAAGAAGATCAGTCCCAACATCTGTCCATTGGCGGCGGCGGAGACCACGTTCACCGGCACCATGCGCACAAAGACGTCGACGACATCCCCAACGCCCCGCCCCGCCACGCGCTCTTCAATCTGGCCGGGATCGGCACCGAAGCCGAAGACCTCACCCGGATCGCCGTTGACCACCCCGGGAGCAACCAAATTGACAAGCACAAGCCCCACCAGAATGGCCAACAGGCTGGTGGTGAAGTAGTAAAGAATGGTCTTTGAACCGAGACGACCGAGCCCCCGGGCACCGCCGACGCCCGCTACCCCGGTGATGATCGACGCCACGACCAAGGGGACGATTAGCATTTTAAGAGCGTTAAGGAAGAACGTTCCGAGGAAATCGAACAGTTGATAGAACGTAACGCCGAACAGGGATGCGTCCTGGCCAGCGCTCAGGCCGACAGGGATCGCAAGGCCCAGCGCGATGAGAATTTGCCAGTGGAGCTTCAGCCGCATGATCCCCCCTTACGAATCGGCGGGCTCCGTTGGAGCATACCGGAGCCCGTCGGAACCTTTAGAAGGCTATTGGAAAAGGGTTTGTCCCTTCTCCCTTAGGGAGAAGGTCAGGATGAGGGGGAGCAAAAATCGCTGCAGTGATCATGCATTGCCCCCCCTCACCCCGACCCTCTCCCGGAGGAGAGGGAGTCTTCCTAAGCCTGTTAGAACCTTTAGGCGGGGCGAGAGTTACCCCGGCCCCGGCACCCGTTTTTATCTATTTACGTTATCCTGGTAGCTGCGCCCACGCCGGGTCAGGCACTATTCAGGTTTTTTGATATCCGCGCGCGTCCACAACGAATCGACTAACCCAGAATAAACAGCTTCGCTCGCCGCCTGACGAACGGTCTGGCGGGCCTGCTTGCGCTGCTCCTCCCCCACCTTCGTCTGGCCCGGCTCCACGCTATATAGAGCAACGACGGCCTGGTCGCCAGAACGCAGCGTCACGGCACGTGCGGTCGGCGCCTCTCCGACGGGATGCGACATACGGAAGGCGGCCGCTACGATTTGACGATCCGGCTCCGAAGCATTCCGCTCCAGGGCGGAGACTTCCTGCCACGTTTGGCCGACGCTCTCCGCTACTTCGGACGGTGCTTCACCTGCGCCGACCCGCTCGGCCAGAGCCGTGGCTTTCTCGGCCGTCAACTCAGCCATTCGCTCGCGAAGCAGCATGGACCGAATGGACTGCTGAACATCGGCCAGCGGTTTCCTCGTCTCCGGATAGTGCTCGCGCACTCGTAAAACCACCAGATGGTTAGATTCCAGTTCGACGGTTTCACTGTTATTGCCACCCGACAAGACGTCCTCACTGAAGGCCGCTTCCACAAAACTGTTATTGGCAGCCACGCCCTCTTTCGCCCCTTCGCGCGGGAACGGTTCGGTCTCACGGATTTCCAGGCCCAACTCTTCCGCCGCAGGCTCCAGCGAGTCCGGCTGCTCGTAGGTCAGGTTGGCCAAGCGGTCGGCCAAATCGTAAAACCGCTCTTCGGCCCGCTCGCGGCGCACATCCTCACGGATGCGGTCACTCACGGCTGAGAAGGGCTTGACTTCGCTCTCGCGGACCGCTTCGAGTTTGATGATGTGGATGCCAAAAGCACTGCGAACCGGATCGCTCACATCGCCCTTCTCCATGGAAAATACCGCATCTTCGAACGCCGGCACCATGGCGCCACGGGCAAAGAAGCCGAGGTCGCCCCCCTCCTTCGCAGACCCGGGATCATCGGAATACTCTTCGGCCAACTCCGCAAAGGAAGCACCCTCCTTCAAACGGGTCAGGACTTCCCGGGCTTTCTCTTCAGCCGCTTTGACGGCATCGTTTCCCGCCTCGGAGTCAATCGCAATCAGGATATGACGGGCCCGGCGCTGCTCCGGCGTCCGGTAATTTTCTTTGCGGGCTTCATAACGGGCGCGCAGGACCGACTCCTCGACCTGGATACCCGAAGCAAGCTCTGCCCGATCCAACTCCAGATAAGCTACTTTGACACGCTCCGGAACCATGAAACGGTCGGAGTTTTCCTGGTAATAGGCGGTCACCTCTTCCTCGGAGACCTCGACATCGTCGGAAAAGCGATCAGCCGGCAACCTCAAATAGCCGATGTGGCGTTTCTGATTCTGCAGGCGCAGATAGGCGTCGACCTGATGCTCTGTGGTGAAATCCGTGTCGACGAAACCGCGATAGAGCTGTTGGCTCATGAGGTCACGCCGCACTTGCGACTCGAAGTAGGCCGGTTGCATGCCCTGCTGCGACAGCAGCTGTTCATAGCGCGCGCGATCAAAGCCGTTTTCGCCCTGGAAGGCGTCGACATTTCGTATGTTCTGGGACAGATGCGCGTCGGAGATTCGCAGGCCGTTGCTCGCCGCGGCCTGGAGAATGAGCTGCTGCCGAATCAGCTTTTGGAGAACCTGAAGCTTTATCTGCTCCTCAGGGAACAGTTCCGGCTTGAAGTTGGCCCCCATGATCTCCTGCATCCGCTGCCGCTCCTGATAGTAGGCGCGTTGCAGTTGCGCCTGGGAGATCGGTACACCGTCGACCTCGGCCGCAGGGGCCGCTCGGCCACCTCCGAAATATTCGTTTACACCCCAGAGGGCAAACGGAATGCTAATCAGGATTACGATCGCCCAAGCGATCCACCCCTGCGCCCGTTGGCGAATTAAATCAAGCATCGGTGCTCCGATTCGGATCCGGTTGTCAGGAAATCTGCCGAGTCGCCTATTCGACTTCGAAAGGCTTGGAGCGTTCTCCGGGCCGGCAGATTATTCTTTTGTGTCAGCCGCCGATAATGAACGGCATAAAAAAAGGGCGCAACTGAGTTGCGCCCTTTTTGCGATGGCGGAGTGGACGGGACTCGAACCCGCGACCCCCGGCGTGACAGGCCGGTATTCTAACCAGCTGAACTACCACTCCTGAACTCGAATTTTGGTGGGTGCTGAGGGGATCGAACCCCCGACCCTCGCCTTGTAAGGGCGATGCTCTCCCAGCTGAGCTAAGCACCCTGGACCAAAGGCGCGCTAGTTTACTGCATCCTTAAGCGCTTTACCAGCCTTGAAACTCGGCATTTTCGACGCAGCGATTTCAATCGATTCGCCGGTGCGCGGGTTGCGACCGGTTCGTGCGGCCCGCTCGCGAACCAGGAAGGTGCCGAAACCGACCAGGTTGACCTGCTCGCCATTTTTGAGTGCACCGCTAACGGCATCAAACATGGCGTCCACTGCACGGCCTGCGGCCGCTTTAGAGATATCGGCACCAGCGGCAACCGCGTCGATCAGCTCGGATTTGTTCACAGAAAACTCTCCCCTTGTGATTATTGAGTTCGGTGTCTCGGAATGAAACGAGATTAGTCCGCCTAAAAAAAACACCGCCTCGTCTTTCCATGGGCGGCTGCGCGACGTCGCACGTTTTATACCAACTGGTTTTGAGACGTGTCAAGCAACCCTGCCCGGCTTTGAGGCAACGAATGGGGGAATCCGCATCATGCGGGGCCGCCGAAAGCGGCCCCGCCCGGTCCACACCCCGGATCTGTCCGGTCATACCGCAACCGCCCCTAATGGGTGTGGACCGTTTTAGCGTTTCCCGATTTGCCCTTCTGTTCCACCAGCTCCACGTCCTCTTCCGGCAGCGGTTCGGGCTTGTGTGCCAGGGCAATCTCCAGAACCTGGTCGATCCAGTTCACCGGACGGATCTCCAGCTTCTCCTTGATATTTTCCGGCACCTCCTCGAGATTGCGTTCGTTCTCCTCGGGGATGATCACCGTCTTGATCCCGCCGCGGTGAGCGGCGAGCAGCTTTTCCTTGAGGCCGCCGATAGGCAACACCTCGCCACGCAGCGTGATCTCACCGGTCATGGCCACATCAGCGCGTACAGGGATGCTGGTCAATGCTGAAACCAGGGCGGTACACATGCCGACGCCGGCCGATGGGCCGTCCTTCGGAATAGCGCCCTCGGGCACATGGATGTGGATGTCGTTGTTTTCATAGAAATCCGGGTTGATACCCAGCATCCGGGCACGGCTACGCACCACGCTCATCGCCGCCTGGATCGACTCCTTCATGACATCGCCCAATTGGCCAGTGACAGCATTCTTACCTTTGCCGGGCATCACAGCCGTTTCGATAGAGAGCAGTTCGCCTCCCACCTCGGTCCATGCCAGGCCGGTTACCTGACCAACCCGGTCAGCCTCTTCGACCAGACCGTAACGGAAACGACGCACGCCGAGGAAATCATTGAGGTTTTCCTCGGTGACCACCACTTTCTTTTCCTTCGGCTTCAGCTGAATCTCTTTGACGACCTTGCGGCAAACCTTCGCGATCTCCCGCTGCAGGTTACGTACTCCGGCCTCACGGGTGTAGTAGCGGATAATGCCGTAAAGGCCATCATCGGTGATCTCCAGCTCGCCCTCTTTGACACCGTTGGCCTTCAGTTCTTTGGGTACAAGATAGCGCTTGGCTATATTGAGCTTCTCTTCCTCGGTGTAGCCGGCGAGCCGGATCACCTCCATGCGGTCGAGCAGCGGGCCGGGGATGTTCATGGAGTTGGCCGTCGCCACGAACATCACATCCGACAGGTCGTAATCCACTTCCAGGTAGTGGTCATTGAAGGTGTGGTTCTGCTCCGGGTCCAGCACCTCAAGCAGTGCCGAAGCCGGATCGCCCCGGAAATCCATCGCCATCTTATCGATTTCGTCGAGAAGATAGAGGGGGTTTCGACTCTCCGCTTTTGACAGGTTCTGGATAATCTTGCCCGGCAGCGAGCCGATGTAGGTCCGGCGGTGCCCACGGATCTCCGCCTCGTCGCGTACGCCGCCCAGACTCATGCGCACGAACTTGCGGTTGGTGGCACGGGCGATGGACTGGCCCAGGGAGGTCTTACCCACCCCCGGTGGCCCCACCAGGCAGAGGATCGGGCCCTTGAGCTTTTTGACCCGTTGCTGGACGGCCAGATACTCAAGGATACGCTCCTTGACCTTCTCCAGACCGTAATGGTCCGTCTCAAGCACCTCTTCGGCCTTGGCCAGATCATGGCGCACGCGGGTCTTCTTCTTCCACGGCACCGAGACCAGCCAGTCGATGTAATTGCGTACCACCGTGGCCTCGGCCGACATGGGCGACATCATCTTCAGCTTGTTCATCTCGGTGGTGGCCTTCTCCTTGGCCTCCTTGGTCATGCCCGCCTTCTCGATCTTGTTTTCCAGATCCTCGATCTCGTTGGGGGCATCCTCCATCTCACCCAGTTCCTTCTGGATGGCCTTCATCTGTTCGTTGAGGTAATACTCGCGCTGACTCTTCTCCATCTGGCGCTTGACGCGACCCCGAATACGCTTTTCCACCTGCAGCAGGTCCAGCTCGGATTCAATCACCCCGAGCAGATACTCGAACCGGTCGCGTAGATCGGTGATCTCCAGGATTTCCTGTTTCTCATCGATCTTCAGAGACATGTGGGCGGCGATGGTATCCACCAGGCGGTGGGAATCCTCAATGCCCGAAAGGGAGGTCAGCACCTCCGGCGGAACCTTTTTGTTCAATTTGACGTACTGATCGAATTGGTTCAGCACCGAGCGCGAGAGCACTTCGCCTTCCCGTTCGTCCAGCGGCTCCGATTCCAGCATGCTGATCTGCGCGGTGAAGAACTCGTCATTCGGCAGAAAGTGGGCGATCTTGGCCCGTTGATCCCCTTCAACCAACACTTTCACCGTGCCGTCCGGCAGCTTTAGCAGCTGCAGAATATTGGAGACGGTTCCGATCCGATAGATATCGTCCTGGCCCGGGTCATCCTCCCCGGCGCTCTTTTGAGCCACCAGCAAAATCTCCTTGTCGTCCGCCATCGCGGCCTCTAGGGCCTTAATGGACTTGTCGCGGCCGACGAAGAGCGGAATGACCATGTGCGGATACACCACGACATCCCGCAGCGGCAGGACGGGCATGGAGCGCATCTGTTCGGTCACTTCGGAAGTCTTGTCCGTCATTAGGAGCACCTCTTCGGGGGGTCACGGCTCACCGTTATACACCGGTACCGCGCCTATTTAAACCTGAGTGATTTACTAAGTATTTTACACGTTGGGACAGCGGACGGAAGAATCAAGGCTCATGCTGATCCGAAGGTTCCACAATTCGCCGAAGAATCGCAAGGGGTTTTGATTTCCACATGAACCTCCCTGAGGAGTGTTCTGAGCAAGGACTCACCCCCAGGAGAGCATTCCTGTGGAGCCGATACCCGGCGAGGCGCGTAGACACACCCGGGTCAAAAAAGGGCCGGCTTTTCTTGCCGGCCCTTTGTTCGACACCGATAGAGGTACGTCGTTCAGTTCAGTCGGTGGCCGCCGCCGATTTTTCGGAACCCTTATAGATGAGCAGCGGTTCCGACTCGCCGTTAATCACGCCGTCGTCGATGACGACCTTGCTGACGCCATCCATGGAGGGCAGGTCATACATGATGTCCAGCAGCACCGACTCCAGGATGGAGCGGAGCCCCCGGGCACCGGTCTTGCGCTGCATGCCTTTGCGCGCCACGGCGAGCAGGGCATCTTCACGAAGCTCGAACTCCACGCCTTCCATCTCAAACAGCTTGGTGTACTGCTTGGACAGCGCGTTCTTCGGCTCCGTGAGGATCTGAACCAGCGCTTCCTCATCCAGTTCCTCGAGCGTGGCGTGAACCGGCAGGCGTCCGACGAACTCGGGAATCAGCCCATACTTGACGAGGTCTTCAGGCTCAACGGTCTGAATAACCTCGCTGACGCTCTTCTTGCTGGCCTTGCCCTTCACCTCCGCAGCAAACCCGATTCCACCCTTTTCGGAACGGTCGCGGATCACCTTCTCGAGTCCGGCAAATGCACCGCCGCAAATGAACAGCATGTTGCTGGTGTCCACCTGCAGGAATTCCTGCTGCGGATGTTTGCGACCACCCTGCGGCGGCACCGAGGCGACCGTCCCCTCGATGAGCTTGAGCAGGGCCTGCTGCACGCCCTCGCCCGAGACATCACGGGTGATGGAGGGATTGTCCGACTTGCGGGAAATCTTATCGATTTCGTCGATATAGACGATGCCGTTCTGCGCCTTCTCGACATCGTAGTCGCACTTCTGCAGCAACTTCTGGATGATATTCTCCACATCCTCGCCGACATACCCCGCTTCGGTCAGGGTGGTGGCATCGGCGATGGTGAACGGCACATTCAGCAACCTCGCCAGCGTCTCCGCCAGCAGGGTCTTGCCGCTGCCCGTGGGACCGATCAGGAGAATATTGCTCTTCGACAGTTCGACTTCGTCCTTTTTGAGACCGGCCTCCAGGCGTTTGTAGTGGTTGTAGACCGCCACCGACAAAACCTTTTTGGCCCGCTTTTGGCCGATCACGTACTCGTTGAGACTGTCGTTTATCTCGTGGGGCGTCGGCAGTTTGCTCCGCGAAGTACCGGTCGCATCTTCCTGTACCTCTTCGCGGATGATGTCGTTGCAAAGCTCAACGCACTCATCGCAGATGAAGACGGACGGACCGGCAATCAGCTTCCGCACCTCGTGCTGGCTCTTGCCGCAAAAGGAGCAGTAAAGCAGCTTGCCGTTGTCTTCGCCCGTATTCTTACTATCGTCGCTCATCAGCCTTCCCCATCCGAATGCCGGGTATCTGTCTTACAACATGCATAGTCAGAGCCCATTTTTCAAGCCCGACTAACTTCCTATGTTATTTCTACCGCCCGGCGCCGGGTCATTCACCCGCCGTCGCCGCGGCCTTTTCGCGGTTCTCCAGCACGGAGTCGATCAGACCGTACTCGATGGCAGCCTCACCGCTCATGAAGTTATCGCGCTCGGTGTCCATCTGAATCCGTTCAATCGGCTGCTTGGTGTGCTTGGCCAGGATCCCGTTGAGCCGCGCCCGGGTATCCAGAATCTCCTTGGCGTGGATCTCAAAATCCGTAGCCTGGCCCTGGAAACCGCCGAGCGGCTGGTGAATCATCACGCGGGAGTGCGGCAACGCATAGCGCTTGCCCTCGGCACCGCCGGCGAGGAGTACCGCCCCCATACTGGCCGCCTGACCGATGCACAGGGTGCTCACGTCCGGCTTGATGAACTGCATCGTGTCGTAGATCGAAAGCCCGGCGGTGACCGAACCCCCGGGCGAATTGATATAGAGATGGATGTCCTTATCCGGATTCTCCGATTCCAGGAACAGGAGCTGGGCTACCAGCAGATTCGCCGTGTAATCCTCGACCGGCCCCACCATGAAAATGACCCGTTCCTTGAGCAGCCTCGAATAGATATCGTAGGCCCGCTCGCCGCGCGATGTCTGCTCGACCACCATGGGCACGAGGCCCACGTTGGAAATCGTATGCCGCTGATTCATGGTATTGTTATCGGTCATTGTCGCCTGTCCCTTTAGAGTTTCACTGCTGCTGGGGGTTCATGAGTTCGTCGAAGCCCTTGGACTTCTCGGTGACTTTTGCCTGCTCCAGGACCCAATCCACGACGCGATCTTCGAGCACTGAAGACTCAATCTCGCCAAGACGACGCTGATCGCCGTAATACCAGCCCAGAACCTCTTCCGGTTTCTCGTAGCTGGCCGCAATCTTCTCGACCGCCGCCCGTACCTGGTCGGGCTCGGCCTTGAGTTCATTGCGCTTGATGATTTCGGCCAGAATCAGGCCGAGGGTCACACGCTTGGCTGCCTGCTCCTCGAACATGGAGGGGGACAGATCCGGTCCCTGCTTGCCCTGCGGCACTTGCATGTTCTGCCGCATCTGCTCCAGGAGCGCCCGGCTTTCGTTTTCAATCAGTGCCTTGGGAACCTCGACGTCGTTCAGCTCGACCAGCTTGTCCATCACCTGCTGTTTGACCCGAGCCCTCAGGGTCTGTTCGAGCTCGCGCTCCATGTTGTCGCGCACTTCCTTTTTGAGGGCGTCTGCACTCTCGACCCCGAAACGCTTGGCGAACTCGTCATCGATTTCGGGCAGGCGCGGCTCCTCGACTGCATGGATTTTGACTTGGAACTGGACCGGCTTACCAGCCACCTCTTTATAACCATAGTCGTCCGGGAAGCTAAGATCGAGTGTTCGCTCCTCTCCGGCCTTCGCAGCCATGAGACCTTCCTCGAAACCCTTGATCATGCGACCGCCGCCGAGGGTCACGGGAACATTCTCACCTTCGCCGCCCTTGAAGACCTCACCATCAATGGTGCCTTTGAAGTCGAGTACCACGCGATCGCCGTCCTGGGCCTCGCGGTCGACCTTCTCCCATTCGGCATTCTGCTTGCGCAGGGTTTCCAGCATCTTGTCCACATCGGCATCGGTTACCTCAGCGGTGACTTTTTCGATTTCAGCGCCTTCCAGGGAGGCCGGGTCAATCTCCGGCATGACTTCGAAGGTCGCGATAAAGGAGAAACCCTCCTCCTCATCGCCCTCTTTCGGCTCGATCTGGGGCGTGCCGGCAGGCTGGAGGTTCTCTTTGGTCACGGCTTCATAGAAGCTGGATTGCACCACTTCCCCGAGAACCTCCTGGCGGACCTGGCTGCCATAGCGGCTCTTGATGACCTTCATCGGCACCTTGCCGGGGCGGAAGCCCTTGATGCGGGTGGTCCGCGCCATCTTCTGGAGACGCTTGTCGACCTCCTGGGAAATACGCTCGCCGGGGACGTCAACGGTCATGCGGCGCTCGAGTCCGCCGGTCGCTTCTACTGAAACCTGCATCTTAACTCCTTGATCTTTTTACAATTCGATAGCGCAAAAATGAAACCAAAACTCCGCCTGGGAATCACACGGGATGGTTCGAGGCAGCTGCCACTGCCCCGACCAGTGATTAATGGTGCGAAAGGAGAGACTCGAACTCTCACGGGTTGCCCCACTGGAACCTAAATCCAGCGCGTCTACCAATTCCGCCACTTTCGCACGAAATTCCGGGGATTATACAGAGAGAAAGGGGTGCACGGACAGGGGTGCTTCCGGCAAATACCGCATCGACAGTGGTTTATAAAAAGCAAAGACCCCTCGCAACGAGGGGTCCAGAGGAATCTGGTGGGCCGTGAAGGATTCGAACCTTCGACATGCTGATTAAGAGTCAGCTGCTCTACCAACTGAGCTAACGGCCCCACGAAGGCCGCATAGTAAATCAAATTAGACCGCACCGATCAAGCCCGGAAATGCGTGGATTTGGGGCAGTCGGTTTGCCGGCCATTTTGGTAACATGGGCGTTCGACCGCTTGCGGGGAAAATCGTGCAGTTTCCTCTGATTGCCGGCTTCATCGTCGGCCTCTTCAATACCCTCCACTGCGTAGGGATGTGTGGCGGCATTATGGGCGCGCTCACCTTCAGCCTTCCGGCCGAGGTGCGCGAGAGTCGGCCCCGGCTTCTGGCCTATCTGGCGGCTTACAACGGCGGTCGCATCCTGAGTTACGGTGCGGCCGGCGCCCTGCTCGGGGGTCTGGGAGCCAGTCTTCTCGGCTTTCTGGGTGACCGGGGCCATGCGCTGCTGCAAGGCGCCGCCGCGCTTCTCATGACCGGAATCGGCTTATATATAGCCGGTTGGTTTCCCAAGTTCGCCCTGGTCGAAAGGCTCGGTATACCGCTGTGGCGCCGGCTCGAACCGGTCGGTCGCAAGATGCTTCCCGTCCGGTCGCCACTCCAGGCCATGCTGTATGGGACCATTTGGGGCTGGCTGCCCTGCGGTACGGTATACAGTATGCTGCTCTGGACAATGGCTGCCGAACGGACCGGTTCAGGGCATGCTGGCTATGGCCGCATTTGGAGCAGGCACTTTACCTGCTGTTATGGGCGCGGGTATGCTTACTGCATGGCTGAGCCGCGTGAGCCGCCGTCCCGGGGTTCGTCGCGCTGCCGGAATCAGCCTGATTGCAATGGCTATCGGCAGTTTCTTCCTGGCCGAACCGCTGCACCGGCTGGGACCTTCTCTTTCCGTTCACTGAAGTGGGTTTGGCATGAGCGCATTCGAAAAAGAACTACTCGGCAGTGCCCCCGAATTCCAGGCTGTGATCCGCTCCGCCGAGGTGATCGCCGCAACCGACGTCACCGTTTTGATTTTGGGGGAGAGTGGCACCGGTAAGGAACTCCTGGCCCGAGCGGTCCATGCCCAAAGCCGGCGGGCAAAGGCGCCTTTTGTGACCATCAACTGCGCGGCCCTGCCGGAGGGACTCGCCGAATCCGAACTCTTCGGCCATTGCAAGGGCGCATTTACCGGGGCCGTACATGAAAATCCCGGACGTGTGCGATCCGCCGAAGACGGGACCCTGCTCCTGGACGAAGTGGGCGAACTGTCTCTGGCGATTCAAGCCAAGCTACTGCGATTTCTCGAATCGGGCGAATGCCAGCCGGTGGGCGGCTCCGATTGCCGCCAAGTGAACACCCGGATCATTGCTGCCACTCATCGCGATCTGCACTCACTGGTCCGCGAGGGCCGCTTCCGCGAAGACCTCTATTACCGGCTGAACGTAGTACCGCTTGAGATACCGCCGCTCCGGGAACGAACCGGCGACATTCCTCTGTTGGTTGAGACAGTGACCAATCAGCTTGCCGAGCAGCACGGACTAAAGGCTCCGCGCTTCCTTCCCCAAGCGTTGTCGGCCATGGAGGCTTACCATTGGCCGGGTAATGTCAGGGAGCTGCGCAATGTCTGCGAACGCCTGGTGATCCTCTCCGGGGGACGTGATCTCGGGCCTGAAAATCTGCCGGCCGAAGTGAGGCGGACGAAACCGGCCGCCGTGGATTCCAACGCATTTGAACTTCCCGAAGGCGGAATTCGCTTCGATGAACTGGAGCAATCGCTTCTGCTGCAGGCTCTGGAGAAGAGCCGGGGCAACCGCAGCCGGGCCGCACGTCTGGTCGGGTTGACCCGCGATACCTTTTTGTACCGGCTCAAGAAATACGCCATCGGTTGAAGCCGGGTGATGTCACTCCCGACCGTTTCAGCTCGGGATGAATAAAGGGCGCACCATGGTGCGCCCTTTTTCGTGGCGGCAAAGATTCAGTGGTTCATTGAGCCATGATTCATTTGGCCGTGATCCATCCCGCCCATAGCGCCGCCCGAACGTACCTCGAAGCTCAATTCCATCATTTCGCCATCGGCAAACTCGATGGTAACCGGGACCTTGTCACCCACCTTGAGCGCCTGTTTCGGTTTCATGAGCATCAGGTGATAGCCTCTTGGTTCGAAGGTGACCGAACCGCCGGCCGGTACCACGACCTTCATTTGGTGAACCATCTTGGCCATGCCGTCTTCCATAACCGTCTTGTGCAGCATAACGTTGCCATAAGCGGGGCTCTTCGCCGCCACCAGGGCGCGCTCCCGTTCACTGCCGTTATGGACCACCATGTAGCCGGCCATGGCCTTAGCCGTCGGAGGGGCCTCCCGAATCCAGGGGTTCTCCACCATCACCCCCGTCCCGGCGGCCTGCACCGCCATTGTGAAACCGAGCATTGCCATGACTGCCAGAGATTTTAAAAGCTTCATCATCTTTTTCCTTCGTGGTTGCTGAATTGCTCGCCTTCGTTAGAACCGCGCCGATGCCTGCAGCCAGACCGTTCGTCCCGGTTCATTGACTCTATCGATCGGTTCGAACCCTTCAATCGCCGCGCCGGCTCTGCTGAGGTGTTCGGCGTAGGTTCTGTCCAGCAGATTGTCAATACCTGCCGTGAGCCTGACACCTTCGGTCGGGCGGTAGCCGGTGTGCACCGAGAGTACCTCAAAATCGGGAGTGGTACCGAGGTCTGCCCCGGCGGTCGGCGAATCCATGCGGGGCACCGCAGGTCAGTGCATTTGCACAACACACTCTTTTCTTCTGGAACATGTTTTTCCTCTTTTTCCCCAAAACGTGACGCCCTCGCTTAGCGCAGCGAGAACGTCATCGTGAAAACAATGTCGAGGGGCAGCGAGAATCCCGTCCGGCGCCACCGGCAGCGGCAGGGCCGCCTCCACCGCGTCGGCTGCGGCTGCCTGCAAAAGGGTGTTGTCACCGGCGGTCTCCAGTCCACGGATTTCACCCTTTTTCAGAATCGAGAAGCTCACCTTAACCTCCCCCTGAATCCCCCGGCGGCGGGCCACTCGCGGGTAGTGCTTATGCCCTTCGATGCGGGCGATGAGCCGCGCGAAATATTCATTCCTTTTCTGTTCAACGAGCGCCGGATCGTTGACGGCCTGCCCCGTCACTGCCGGCGGCGGCTCCGCTGCCTGGACCGCAGTCGGTTGCGGCGGAGAGGCGGGCACATCCGGCTGAGGTTCCGGTTCGGCCGGTTCCTGGCGCAACTCCGGTTCGGGTTTCGGCTTGGGCTCCGGTTTGGGTTTCGGATCGGGCTTCGGTTTCGGTTTCGGTTTGGGCTTCGGCTTCGGAGGTTCAGGCTCCGGCTCGGGTTCGGGCGGCTTTTCTGCGGGTTCGGGCGGCGCTTCCGGCGGTGGCGAAGCCACGGAACGAAAACTGACCCGCGTTACGGTCTGCTTCGGGCCGGGAAGTGGCTTTTCGGCCCCCAGCTGCGCTCCGGCTTTGAGGAGAAGAGTGCCGTGTATCAGTGCGGAGATCAGAAATGCCCCGACCCAGATGCCCGCGTCGTGCCCTCTCATTTCGTCTCGGTCACAATATCCACAGCTTCAGCCCCGGCCTTGCGTGCCGCATCCAAAACCCCGACTGCCGAGCCGAGAGCAGCGCCGCGATCGCCGCGAATGCGGACGACCCGGTTTTCACGTGTTTCGAGGGCGCGGCGTAGCGTCTCCTCCAGCGCCTCGGGTTCGACAAAGTGATCGTTCATCAGGAAACGGCCCTCCGCATCGATAACCACTTCCAGCTGATTGTCCTCCCCGGTCGCCTCACCGCTCTCCGCCACCGGCAAATCGATATTCAGGGCTTCTTCGCGTACGAAGTGCGAGGTCAGCATGAAAAAAACCAGCAGCAGGAAGACGGCGTCAATCAGCGGCGTCAGGTTGGGCATTTGGCTGGCACGCCGCCGTCCCTCAAAGTGCATGGAGGGCCCCGTCCCTGTGGTGAACCGCCTCTTCATCCGCCTCAAGCTCAGGGGCGTGCGGCAACCGTTCGAGCATAACGGAAGCGCAGGCCTTCATGGACTGCGCACGGCGGTCGGCCATGCCTTCAAGCACATGCAAAACCAGCAGAACCGGGATGGCAACCGCAAGCCCGACGCCGGTCGTGACCATGGCTTCCCAAATACCGCCGGCCAATGCCTGGGCATCGACCCGGCCACCGGCTGCCTCAATGACCATAAAGGCCTTGATCATGCCTGTGATGGTGCCGAACAGCCCGAGTAACGGTGCGGTGTTGCCGAGAATAGCCAGGGTCCGAAACCCTCGTTCCATGCGTTGCAGTTCCTGAGAGCCCACCCGCACCGCCACACGGCCCAGTTCACGGATTCCCTCACTGCTCGCATCGAGTACCGCGCGCATGACAGTCACTTCCGGGCCCCGGTGCTGCGCCATCAATTCCCCGAGCGCACCCCCATGCAGTGCCGTGCGGGCTTGAGTCCCGAAATCTGTGGGCACGCGCCCAAGCAGAGCAAAGTGAATCAAGCGTTCGACAATGATGGTCAAGGCGACGAGAGAATAGCCGGCCAGGATCCACACCACCGGTCCGCCTTTCGCAAATAACTCCGAGATTGTCATGGTTGCACCCACCCGAGACCTGTCATGGTTCCCAATACGATCAACAAAGTGCCCGCGCCCTGTTCGAGGGTCCGACGCCAACGCATCAGGTGCTCCCGAACCTGACTCCCAATCCGGGCCACCAGCAGCCCGAAAACGATCGCCGGAATAGCCACGGCCCCGAGACCGAAACCGACGCCGAGAGACAGGCCGGAGAATGCCGAGCCGCTGGCGGCAGCTGCCAGCAAAACAGTGCCAAGCGGCACGCAGGGATTTAAGGCCATGCCAATCCCCAATGCGAAAACACCCGGCCCCAAGGGCCTCTTTGCCGGACCGGGGAAGTCCACCCCCACCTCACTGCGAGGGGCTACCGTACCACAGGCGGATGCCAATCGACGTCCGGCTCTAACCAGTATCATTAGACCCAGTGCACCGGTCGCACCTCCCAGGAGCCAGGCGGCCGGTCCCTCGTCCAGCCACCCGGTCGCGACCCGGCCCAGGGCGCCGGCGGTGGCGGCCAACGCCGCATAACCCACCATCCGTCCCAGGGAGAACGGCACAACCAGGCGCCAGGGTCGTTCGCTCCCCAAAAACACCGGGCCCAGATAGGGCAAACAGCTGACGTTGCAAGGGCCGGCGCCGAAAACCAGTCCCATCAGCAGCACGGCCGAAAAGCCCATGGTCAGCGGCTCCATTAGGCCTCCTTCGCCTGGTCAGCGGCTTCGGCCGCCTCGCGAGCCTCGCGGCGGCGGCGCCACCATCCCAACAGCGTTGCCTTCTCCCAGCGGTCCTGAGCCTTTTTACGCTTTTTGAAGTAGGCGGGGTCGGCCCTTAGGATTGGCACCACCGCATATTTCAGTTGCAACACATCCTTGTCGGGACAGAACTCAACGCAGCGGCCGCAGAGCGTGCAGTCCGCAAACGGCACATCCCGTCTCTCCATCTCGGTATGGATTTCACGGATGTCCATGGGGCAGGCCTTGGCGCAGAGACCGCACTTGTTGCAGCGTGGTTTGGCATTTTTCACCAGCCGCACCAGACCGAACTTGCGGAACACGGCATGCAAGGCCAGCATGGGACAGATCCGACAGAACGGCTGGCGAACCGACATCGAAACCGATGCGGTCAGACCAAACAGGAACGTACCGATCAGTGAGAGGATCAAATAGCTCCCGGTGGAACCGTTGAGTACCAACTCATCGGTGTTGCCGGTGGCAAGGGTTGTCAGGATGCGGCTGGGGCAGATCTGACAGTAGGGATCGCCAAACTCATGGCCGACCACCCCCAGCCCGGCGAGCAGGGGCAATCCGAAAATAAGCACCACCAGCATCACCCACTTGATGGGGCGTACCCGGTCAACGGTGCTGTGGGACAGTGATTGGTAACGTTTCAAGCCGAGCTTCTGTCCAATGATCTGCATCACCTCCTGGAAGAAGCCCAACGGACAGACCCAGCCACAGAACGCCTTGTTAAGAAGGACAAACAGCAGCAAAAAGGTACCCAGGGTCACCAGGGAGGGGATCAGTGCCACCAGGACTTCGCCCCCGGCCGCTATGACACCTCCAACTCGGTGTCCCATCTGATGCTGGAACGGAATCAATGCACAGTAGTCGGCCGTCTGCATATCGTAGGCGCAGGAGAGTGCCGGCAGTGCTCCGGAGACCTTGTCCGCGGCATAGAAACCGACCACGGCCGAACCGTAAACCAGGAAAACGAAAGCCGCGACCTGGACCAGTTTGCGGATAATGGAGAGATTCATCCCTTGCCTCCCGAACGCGCACGGCGCGTCCAGCCCAATAGGGCCAGACCGGCCACAAAACCGGCCAGGCCCGACCAGGCGCCCGCCTGGCCGGATTGCCAGTGACGCGGGTTGACGTGGTATTCGGAGGTCAACGCAAAGCGATGCTCACCGCGCGCGGTCGATACCACGAATTCCGTCGGCGGGTTGGTGCGACGCCCGGGCTCGACCTTCCCCACTTCAGGCGGCAGCTCAAACGCAATCCGTCCTGACGCATCCGTATTGGCGAACAGACGCATTCCCTTTTGGGTTTCCAGCGCCACCGTCTGCCCGGCGACCGGTTCACCGCGGTATGTCACCCGGAAGGCCGCCGAGCGCCCTCCGTAGTAGCGCTGATGCTCTCTGGGATAGGGCTCCGGCACGATTTCCAGATCGGCTTTGGTGGCCCCGATCAGTTTGCTGGGGCTCTCCCCCGAGGCGCGCCCCCGCATGGCCAGATAGCGCACCGCCGTTTCATTGCCACGCCTGGCGACTAGCGCATGGTAGTAGTCCATGCCGGTGGGTCTGAGATTCGCCTTTCCTCCTTCGCCGATTTCGACCGGCCGCTTCTCAAGGGTGGGTAGCCAAAGTTCCACATTGGCCTCTTCAGCATCAACGAGTCGGTGCTGCGGCCCGTGATTGTGGCCACCGTGACCATGCCCCTCATGACCCGAAGCGACCGAAGTCCAGGTAAGCGCTGCGGCGGGGGCGGTCACGACCGCCCCACCGACTAAAGTCAGAGCTAATAGTTGCCTCTTCCAGTTCATGTTCAAGATTCAGAACTTCCTGTAATCGTTTCTGTAATATTTTCGAAACACCTGCAGAAGGTGTGCCAAACACTAACCACTTGATTAGAAGAAACTTATATTGAAATAGCCGTCAGGCGTTGCGCCAAATGACCCGCTCGGATGCGGCATCCCACACACCTACCCCGAAAGGCATACACCGTTCGCTGAAATGGATTAGTGACAGGCTGACGCTAAACTGGCCACGGGCTAAAAAATGGAGCCGACAATGTCCTGTCCAGAAGAGCCTCGCAACGACTCCGACCTTCGCCGCGGCACCCGTGTCACGGCGGTGTCCGATTCAGCCCGATGCCGGGCTGGTGAGCGTGGGGTCATTTACGAAGTGCTGGAGGGGAAGGCGGGCAAACGCTATGCCATTCTGTTTGAAACCGGCCGACAGGCACTTTTGCATACGGAAGAAGTGACCGAACAATTTCGCTATAAAGCCGGTGACCTGGTGCCCAGCGTTGTCAATTACCGCTTCAGCAATGCCGGCCGCTTGCTCGCTGATTTCGTTCGGGGCCGGTTTCGCGATGCGTTCCCCAAAACCCCTCGTACGCTCACGGCAGGTTGAGGGAAGTATTCGCCCCATCCCTTCTTCGACGGCGCAACCCGAACACCTCTTTTCCGACGTAAATCCTCCCATAAGGAGAGCAGCCATGAACAAAGAAGAAGCCACCATCAGCAATCTTGCAGGCCAAGCAGGCCAAGGGGATCGGTTGGGAGGCGATTGCCGAACAAATCGGAATGTCCCCGGTCTGGACCACTTCCGCCTGTCTCGGCATGAACAGCATGCCTCGGGAGCAAGCGGATGCGCTCTGCAAATTCCTGGAACTGTCTCCTGAAGCCTCGGAAGCGCTGCAGGCCTGTCCTCACAAAGACTGGGAAAAGCAGGTTCCCACCGACCCGGTGCTCTACCGCTTGTACGAAATCGTGGGCGTTTACGGGGATACCATCAAAGAGCTGATCCATGAGAAATTCGGCGACGGCATCATGAGCGCCATCGACTTTTCCATGCATATCGACAAGGAAGAGAATCCGAAAGGCGATCGTGTCGTCATCACCATGAACGGGAAGTTCCTGCCGTACAAGTCCTGGTGAGAACTCACCAAGCCGACAGCCGCAACGGCTGTCGGCCCCACCTTTTCAGCACGTCGCCCCCGCGCCTTATCCGATCGCGAAAGTAAAACCATTCACCTCACGGTTGCAAATGTGCTGCGACCGTCGTGGGGCAAATACCGGTAAGGAAAAAAGGGCTACCGAGCGGTTTGGCATCCGATCAGAGAAGGTAAAAAAAAAGCTCAGGCCGAAGCCTGAGCTTTTTGTATGGGGTGAACGATGGGACTTGAACCCACGACAACTGGAATCACAATCCAGGGCTCTACCAACTGAGCTACGTCCACCATTGAATCTAGTTCAACTACCGGGCTTTGGCGCGCCCGGCAGGACTCGAACCTGCTACCCTCGGCTTAGAAGGCCGATGCTCTATCCAGATGAGCTACGGGCGCGTAATCTGAAACTGCAATCTGACTAGGGTCAATTCTGGTCGGGGTAGAGGGATTCGAACCCCCGACATCCTGCTCCCAAAGCAGGCGCGCTACCAGACTGCGCTATACCCCGAGTGTTTCGCGAAGCCACCCAGGAACCGTTGTGTGCGCGACGAAAGCCGGCGATGATACGCATCCATCCGCCCGCAGTCAATCACCCACGGTTCCTGAAATCCGCAAGCGGCGATTATAACCGATACGAACGACGAAGACCCCTCCGGGTTGGCGTCGATGAGGCCCCATGCGAGAATTACGCGTTTTTTACGGTCGGTCCAAACGGGGCAGCGAATGAGCGCACAGATCATCGATGGCAAAGCCACTGCGGCGGCAATCCGCAGCGAGCTTAAAAAGAAGGTAGATGAACGTCTGGCAACAGGCGGCCAGGCACCCGGGTTGGCAGTGATCCTGGTTGGCGAAAATCCCGCCTCTCAGGTCTATGTTGCCCACAAACGCAAGGATTGCGCTGAGGTGGGGTTCAACTCATTCTCCCACGACCTGCCGGCGGATACACCGCAGGAGAAACTGCTTTCGCTCATCGACGAGCTCAATGCCGACTCGGCCGTCGATGGCATCCTGGTCCAGTTGCCGCTCCCCGACCACATCGATGCCGAGGCGGTGATCGAGCGCATTGACCCCTTTAAGGATGTCGATGGTTTCCATCCCTATAACGTAGGGCGCCTGATCCTGCGCATGCCCACCCTGCGCCCCTGTACGCCGCGCGGCGTGATGACGCTGCTGGAGCGCACGGGCGAGCCGCTGGAAGGCAAGGATGCGGTCGTCGTCGGTGCTTCCAACATCGTGGGACGTCCGATGGCCCTGGAGCTGCTGATGGCCCGCTGCACCGTCACTGTCTGCCACAGCAAGACCCGCGACCTGCAAGCCCATCTGGCCGGTGCCGACATCGTCGTCGCGGCGGTCGGGATCCCCGGTTTCATCAAGGGCGAGTGGATCAAGCCCGGAGCGATGGTGATGGATGTGGGCATCAACCGACTGGAAGATGGCCGGCTGGTGGGCGATGTGGAGTTCGAAAGCGCCAAGGAGCGGGCCGGCTGGATTACCCCTGTCCCGGGTGGTGTCGGCCCCATGACCCGCGCGACGCTGCTGCAGAATACGTTCGATTCCGCCCAGCGCCGGAATCGCTGAGAAAACCCGGGGCAACGGTGCAAAGCCCGTTGCCCCGGTGAACCGGTTCAGTGGTGCTTGGCCAGAACGTCGTCGACCCAACTGAGGGCGGCAGCCACGTTGGGAAAGCCTATGGTGCTGGTGACAAGCATGACGGCGTGTCGTACCTCTTCGGGGGTCGCGCCTGATTCCAGGGCGCGCCGGGCATGGCTATGGACAGCACCTTCCGAGCGTAACGTGGCGGCCGCACCCAGTTGCACCAGATGCGCTATCTTGTCCTCCAGGGGACCGGCCTGACGTATCGCCGTCCCCAACTCCTCGACGGCATGGATGAATTCGGGATGGCGTGCCTGCATGGACTGGTGCCAGCCGGGTTTTTGGGCTTGCTGGGGCATATGACCTCCGCGGGCGGATAAAAGGTTGTCCCAGTCTTTATAGTAGCCGCCCTGCCCCGCCTCAACCGGCGTCTCTTCCTGTCTCCCTCGCCGCAGAGCTCTTCGTCGGAAAACGATTACAGCCCGCTTGCGACTACCGACGGCCCTCGACCCGCTCTGCGCAGGCAATGCACTGGGTGGCGGAAGGATCGATTTTGAGACGTCGACGGCTGATCGGCTCGCCGCAGCTGATGCAGTACCCGTATTCGTCTTCCTCGATCCGCCGAAGCGCACCCGCAATCCGACGCAGTTGCTGTTCACGGCGCCGCGCCGTTTCCACGGACATGGCCTGGGCCTGGAAGGCATCCATGCGCGACAGACGACCCTGACGTGACTGGTCCAGTTCCACGGTTTCGGTACCCGCCGCACCGGTCTCCATCAGTGCCTCGCGTAAGGCACGCAGCTGCTCCTGAAACTGGGCAACCTCTTCCGGGGTGAGTTCTTCCGGTTGGGCGGCCAACGCCCTACTCCCGCCGCCAGGTGGTGCCTTGGGCCGAATCCTCCAGCACGATGCCTTGTGCCTGGAGCTCGTCACGGATGCGATCGGCGGTCGCAAAATCCTTGTTCTGGCGTGCCAGAATGCGTTCCTCGATGAGCTTCTCGATTTCCTCATCCGAGGGTCCGCCGGCTGCAGTCCCCCCCTGTAGAAAGCTCAAGGGTTCCCGTTGCAGCAGACCGAGCAGACCGGCAAGGGACTTGAGCAGCGCCCCGTATTGGCCCGCCCGATCGGGCTCCGAATCGCGGCAACGATTCATCTCGTGCGCCAGATCGAACAACACCGCCAGCGCCTCGGAGGTGCCGAAGTCATCATCCATGGCTCCGTAGAAGCGCTCGGCGTACCCATCCAGCTCCCCGGGGACGGCCGACGCCGGCTCCAGTCCTTTCAGCGCATTATAAAGAGTGGTGAGCGCAGCCTTGGCGTTATCGAGATGCTGATCCGAATAGTTCAGTGGGCTTCGGTAATGGCTGGTGAGTATGAAGTAGCGCACCACCTCCGGATCGTACTGCTTGAGCACGTCGCGTATGGTGAAGAAATTACCCAGGGACTTGGACATCTTCTCGTCATCCACGCGCACGAAGCCGTTGTGCAGCCAGTAACTGACGAACGTGCAGCCGCAGGCGCCCTCGGACTGGGCGATCTCGTTTTCATGGTGAGGAAACTGCAGATCCAGCCCGCCGCCATGGATGTCGAAATGATCGCCGAGGCTGTGAGTCGACATGGCCGAACACTCGATGTGCCAACCCGGGCGCCCCTTACCCCAGGGCGAATCCCAGGCCGGCTCCCCCGGCTTGGCCGCCTTCCAGAGCACAAAGTCGAGCGGGTCGTCCTTCGCCTCACCGACTTCCACACGCGAGCCGGCACGCAAATCATCGGGATTTTTTCCCGATAGCCGTCCGTATCCCTCGAAGCTGGAGACGTCGTAGTACACATCACCGTTGTCCGCCGCGTAGGCGTGGCCCTTCTCCACCAGTGCGCCAATCATGTCGATGATTTGAGACATGTAGACGGTAGCGCGCGGCTCCTGGTCCGGTTGCTGAACCCCGAGGGCCTCGGCATCCTCGTTCATGAAGCCGATGAATCGCTCCGTCAGCGCACCGATATCCTCGCCGTTTTCATTGGCCCGGGCGATGATCTTGTCATCGATATCGGTAATGTTGCGTACGTAGATGACGTGCTCTTCGCCATAGATGTGCCGCAAATAGCGGTTGATTACGTCGAAGACCACCAGCACGCGGGCGTGGCCGATATGGCAGTAGTCGTATACGGTCATGCCGCAGACGTACATCCGCACCCGTTCGGGATCGATAGGAGCGAACGGCTCCTTCTTCCGGGTCAGGTTGTTGTGGACCTTGAGTTCGTGCTGATACGCCATTGCCAACAATTCCTATGGGTCTTCACCACAGATTACACAGATACAGACAGCGAACCACATGCATTAAATGCAGGGGGTCACGAACGTGACCATAATCCACTGCTCATTGACTCCTTTTGAAACAGCCCACCACAGAGCAGTTGCCTCCAGAACGAGAGACTCCGAGTACTCCGCGGGCGCCAATCTATTCGATACAGGCCGCAAGTCGCTGCCTTGCCCGCTCCACACCGATAAGCGGGAAAACACGTCCCATCTCCGGCCCGCCGGTTTCGCCGGTCAGTGCGGCGCGCAGCGGCATGAAAAGCGATTTGCCCTTGCTTCCGGTCGCCTTTTTGACGGCATTGGCGAGGCCCTTGAAATCGTCCGGATGCTCTTCGAGCCCCTCAAGGGCTGCCCGGAAGAAATCGGAACCGGCCTCGGCCACCACCTCACGCGCCTCATCACCGAGCTCCAGCGGATCGGTAAAGAGACGGTGCGCCCACTTCTCTGCGTGTTCGGGAAAGCTGATGTTGGGGCGAACGGCCTCGATGAAGGCATTCCGATGCTCATCAGCGACAACAGCACTGACTCCCTCCCCCATCCACTCCCAGATTTCTTCAGTGGAGGCTAGCTCCAGCGCCCGATGCTGCCAGTGGAGCAACTGGTGGGCATCGAAGCGGGCCGGTGCGCGGCCCAGGCGCTTGAGGTCGAAATTCTCGGCCAGTTCCGCAACCGACATGAAATCATCGGAATCGTATTTATGACCGAGCCGCGCCAGATAATTGGTCACTGCGAGCGGCAGGTACCCGGTGCTACGCAGTTCCCGCACACTGCGGCTGCCGTGGCGCTTGGAGAGCGGCGAGCCGTCTGGCCCGACAATCAGGGTAATATGGCCGTAAGCCGGCGTTTCCAGGCCCAGCGCCTGCAGGAGCATCAACTGACGCGGGGTATTGGTGAGGTGGTCCTCGCCGCGCAGCACATGGGTGACGCCCATCAAGGCGTCATCCACGGCATTGCTAAAGAAAAAGGCCGGGGAGCCGTCGGCCCGACGAATAATAAAGTCGCCGATTTCGGCACCGGGAAAGCGCTGCTCTCCACGGACCAAATCGGTGAAGGTGACGGTCCGATCGGTGGGTACCCGGAAGCGCAGGGTCGGTTTTTCACCCGCATCGAGTCGAACCTGCCGCTCCTCGGGACTCAGGTGCGCGCATTTGCCCGAATAGCGCGGCGGTTTGCCCGCCGATCGCTGCGCCTTGCGGGAAAGCTCCAGCTCCCGGGTCGTACAGAAACAGGGATAGGCCTGTTGCTGCTCTTCCAGTTGGCGATAAAGGGATTCATAGGTCACGATCCGCTCGGACTGGCGGTAAGGACCGTTCCCGCCATCACATTCCGGTCCCTCCTGCCAGGGAATACCGAGCCATACGAGATCCTCTTCCACTGCCGCCACAAACTCATCACGGCTGCGCTCGCGATCGGTGTCCTCGATGCGGAGTAGAAAAGTCCCCCCGCCGCCGCGGGCCAGCAGGGCCGAGAACAGCGCGGTACGGGCATTCCCCAGATGAACAAATCCGGTGGGACTGGGTGCGAAACGGGTCTTGGGGCTGGATTCTGGCATAGCCGCGAATGGTAGCCGAATCGCGTAGTTATCACCAACCCGGACGGGCAACCGGACACGTTGTCTGCTTTATCCCACCCCCCGCAGCCGATATGATGGTTGTTTTCGTCCACCGCGAGGATGTCCTTCATGAAGCGACTGCTAACCGGACTGCTATTGTCCGCCTTCGTTCTTACGGCCAGTGCGGCCGAGACAGGGGCCGCCGCTGCCAAGCCGCGAGTAAAAATGGAAACCAGCTACGGCGACATCGTGCTGGAGCTTTATCCTGAAAAGGCGCCGAAAACGGTGGATAATTTCCTGCGCTACGCGGAAGACGGCTTCTACGATGGCACGATTTTCCATCGCGTCATCGAGGGCTTCATGATCCAGGGCGGCGGTTTTACCCCGGACATGCAGCGCAAGAGGACCCGCCCGCCCGTCGTCAATGAGGCCGATAACGGGTTGAGCAATCGGATCGGCACTATCGCCATGGCTCGCACCAGTGAGCCGCATTCGGCGAGCTCCCAGTTTTTCATCAATGTAGCTGACAATACCCCGCTCGATTTCAGTGGTCGCACACCACGCGGCTGGGGCTATGCGGTATTCGGACGCGTGGTCGATGGCATGGATGTGGTCAAGCGGATCGAGAACGTCGCCACCACCACCCGCGGTGGCCACCGGGATGTTCCCGAAGAAGATGTCACCATCCAGACGGTCAGCCGCGTCGGTGGCGAGGCCGAAAACTAACGTTCCCAGACGGGTCTCTGCATTCGCATCGCAGCCCGTTTGCGGACGGATCAAAACAACGAGGACTCCATACCGTGATCAAAATGCATACCAATTTCGGCACCATTACGCTTGAGCTCAATGCGGAGAAGGCGCCGATCACCACCGAAAACTTCCTGCGTTATACCCGTGAAGGGTTTTACGACGGCACCATCTTTCACCGGGTCATCGACGGGTTCATGATTCAGGGCGGCGGCATGGAGCCGGGCATGGGCGAAAAACAGACCCACGAGCCGATTCAGAACGAAGCCGACAACGGCCTGCCCAACAAGCGTGGTGCCATCGCCATGGCCCGTACCATGGACCCGCACTCGGCAACCGCCCAGTTCTTCATAAACCTCAAGGACAACGCCTTCCTCAATCACAGTGCACCCTCTTCGCAGGGCTGGGGTTACTGCGTCTTTGGCGAAGTGGTCGACGGCATGGACGTGGTCGACAAGATCAGAGAAGTCCCGACCGGTAACAAGGGCTACCACCAGGATGTGCCGGTCGATGACGTGATCATTGAAAAAGTGGAAGAGGTCGAAGCGAAGTAGTGGCTTCGACCCTCTTCATTTCCGATCTGCACCTGAGGGGAGAGCAGCCCGAGACCCTCGGGCTCTTCTCCCGTTTTCTGCGGGAGCGGGCCCGGGAGGCCAACGCGCTTTACATCCTGGGCGATCTGTTTGAAGTCTGGTTGGGCGACGACTTGCTTCTACCCGGCTGCGAACAGGTGCTTGCGGAGCTGAAGAGCCTTACCGAATCCGGCGTCCCCGTGCGGGTGATGCCGGGTAATCGGGATTTTCTCCTCGGCAAGGGCTTCGAGCAGGCCACCGGCTGCGAACTGCTCGAGGAGCCGACCCGGCTGGAGATCGCCGGAAGCCCGACGCTGCTGCTGCACGGTGATACGCTCTGCACCGACGACCGGCCCTACCAGGAGATGCGACGTACACTGCGTGATCCGGCCTGGATCGAAGACTTTCTCGGCAAATCTCCGGAAGAGCGCATTGCCGTGGCGCGGCAGTTGCGGGAGAAGAGCCGGGAGGCGACCGGCTCCAAGGCGTACGCCATCATGGACGTCAACGGCGAAGCCGTCTCCGAGGCCTTCAGAGAACACGGTGTGGGCCGCATCATTCACGGCCATACCCACCGCCCCGCCCGGCACACCGGAGATATCGACGGCACCCCGGTCGAGCGCTTCGTCCTCGGCGACTGGAGCGATCACGCCGAAATCCTCACCTGCGATGAATCCGGCTGCAGCCTGGAGCGGTTCAGTTAACCCCCTGCCGAGAACCGTTCGTAATCTTGCGGCAGCTTGAACAGGGCGGGATCGGCCATGAAGTCGGGATCGAAATCCATCAGCATCCGGCCGCTCCGGTGAAGCTCGCTCCACTCCTGAATGGGAAGACCGAAGTCGAGCACCCAGCCGGAATGAAAGGTATTGACGGCCATATCGCAGGGGTCGTGCATATCGGCGGGCACATGCAGCAGGGTCTTCGCATGCTGGCCGGCCAGAGTGGCCCGGTACTGGCGAAGGGCGGCGACGCTCTCCTCCAGGAGACCGGGAACGGTTACCACTCCATAGCAGGCCATGTCGTTGACCCGAAGACGACGCTGTTCAGGGCGCTTGCCGCCGACACTCGGTACATCACCGCCGAGCTCCACCCGTTCGGTTTGGAGCATCAAATTCATCGGTGGCTCGATTTCGATAGGGCGCGACGGAATGGCAAAGATGGTGCCCTCTTCGTGATTCACGCTGTAAACCGTCCCATCCTTCCGATCCATCAGCACGAAATCGCCATCATCCGCCCCGTCGTCCATCCGCAGATAATCGTCCGTTACAATCGCCCGTGAAGAAGAGGCCTTTGCATTCGCCTCCTTCACGCTGAAGATCATCATCTCGGCGGCCGGAGCGGTCCCGAAAGCCACAATCAACGAAATCAGAGCGACAAGTCGCATCGAAACTCCCGGTTATTTGGTACTCAATCGGACTTGGTGGCGGCGAATCCGTTTACGGGCAAGGGTTATCCGACGCCTTCCAGATAGGCGAGTTCCGCTTCGGAGAAGCCGGCCTCTCGGCGCGCCTCCCGGTGGAAGGGACCACGCAGAGTGCCTTTCATATACTCATCGATCAGAGCCCGGTAGGTCGGCTCCGCCTCCAGGCCCCGGTCCGCACAGAGGAAACGGAACCAGCGATCGCCGATGGCCACATGACCGATTTCATCGCGAAGGATGATGTCCAGCAGCCCCGCACCTTTGGTATCCCCCGCCTCCAACAGCTTGGCTTTTATGCCCGGATTGACGTCCAGTCCCCGGGCTTCCAGGCAGCGGGGTACCAGCGCCATGCGGATCAGGGGATCGTGGGCCGTCTTTTTGGCCATCTCCCAAAGACCGTTGTGGCCGGGGAAATCGCCGTAGTCGTGGCCCAACCCGCGCAGATGATCGCGCAGCAGAGTGAAGTGATAGGCCTCCTCGTCGGCTACCCGAACCCAGTCATCATAGAAGGCCCGCGGCATGCCCCGAAAACGGTAGGCGGCATCCCAGGCCAGATTAATGGCGTTAAACTCGATATGGGTCAGGGCGTGATAGAGAACCGCCCTCCCCTCGGGCGTTACAGGTCGACGTCTGGGCAGATCCCTGGGCATGACCAGCTGCAAGGCGGCCGGTCGGCCCGGCTCGCCGATAGGCGCAGGCACCGCGCCCTCTTCCCAGGCCAGAGCACCCGCCCGCCAAGCCTGGGCTGCCGCCCGGGTAAGCGTGAGTTTCTCATCGGCCTCGCCGGCGTTAAGGCAGGCCTCGGCCGCAGCAAACAACGTTTCGCTCATGGTGGCGGATCTTACCAGAAGGGGCCGTGTGCAAAGGCATGCGACTGGACTGAATCCAAATAGCCCTTGGTAACTTCGCTACACAACCGGCGGTAAAGATGGGATCTCCGGGACACGCCGTGAATACGACCGACAGGGAAGTCGGGAGTGAAGATAACGCAGTGAGCAGTTACCTTTCATCCTTGTTGGCTCGCTGGTGGCCCCCCTGCCGCCAACGGTCTCGAAGAGTCCATCTTCACCGCCTCAGGAGAGGTGTTCCGAGGTTTGAAACACCTATTTAGCATCGATGGAACGTTCGGGGCAAAATTCTGGTGCGAGATAGAAGGCGGGTTCAAAGCTTCAAGCCGAACACCAGGTCCATGACGTTGGTTCCGGTGGGGCCGGTCTGGATCAAGTCGCCGCTGGCCTCCAGGAAGGTGCCCGAGTCGGCACGCCGAAGGGCCTCGTCTGCGTCGAATCCCTCGTTGTGGCCGCGCTGCACGGTGCCGCCGTCGACCAGGGCACCGGCATCTTCGGTGGGCCCGTCGGTACCGTCGGTCCCGGCGGCCAGCAGGAAGATATCGTCCCGCCCGGCAATCTCTGTGGCTGCGGCAAGTGCCAGCGCCTGGCTGCGCCCGCCACGGCCGGGCTCCTCGGGAAGTTCGACCGTGCTTTCGCCTCCCCAGATATAGAGTCCGGACTCGGCATCCACCAGCTGTTGCCCCAGGCGAAGCCCCAGCTCCGAAGCACTGCCTGTAAATACCCGCTCATCCAGTCCCACCCTGAGTCCCCGCCGCTCCGCTTCGATGGCCGCCGCCTCACGCGCTTCGCGGTTACTGACCAGCACTCCGGTTTCCAGGGGTGCAAAACAGGGATCGGCCGGAGCCGGTGCCTTGGGCACCTGACCGAGGACTTTATCCAGCCAGCCGGGAACGCTGAATCCGATGCTCAGGGCTTCGTGCGGGTGCGGCACGAGCAGTCCGGAGCCGATCACCTTGGGATCATCGCCCGGGACATCCGACATCATCAGGTTGCGGGTATGGCGCACGGCCAGGTAACGGGCAAGTCGTCCCGCCTTGATGCAGGAGAGCCCTTTGCGGACGCGATTCACGGCCTCGATATCCTTGCCCGACCCCAGGAGCCACTCCGTGGCGCGCTCAAGGTCGGCCAGCCCAACCCCTTCCGGAAGCACTTCGACCAAAGCGGACGTACCACCCGAGACCAGAAACAGCAACTCTGAACGTCGGGGGATGTCGGCGATGAACTCGAGCAATCGTGTGCCGGCGGCAAGACTGGTTTCATCGGGAACGGGGTGAGCTGCGGTCAGGCACTCTACGCGCGGGTCATCACACGCACTCCCCCAGTGATCATGTTTGGTGATCACCAGGCCGTTTTGAAGCCGATCGCCCAAGGCCTCCACGGCTCCTTTCATCATCCGTTCGGCGGCCTTGCCGACCGCAACGACATTGGCGTCGCCGGAGGGGGGCGCCTTCTCCAGGTAATCGCGAACGACCCGGTCACCCGCGACCGCATTGATCGCGGCCTGGTAGATTTCCAGGAGCCGCTGCCGCTCTCCACTGCCGAGATCATCCATGAAGTTTGCCGTTCAGTCGGGTTTCACGAACCTACAATAGCTGAACTTCTGTATCTTGCCCGCCGGCGTCGTGTGCGACTCTGTTCGGTGCTCTAGCAGCTGAAAATCCCGCCCGAGTTCGGCCGCCAGTGTATCGGGGGAGTAGCGCACCACCTCCAGTCCACTGCAGCGCTCGGGACCGTCCAGTGCAAACGCTGCAATGATGACCTGTCCTCCCGGAAGGACCGCCCGTTCGAGTAGGCGACGGTAGGCCAATCGGTCGGCGGGGTCGGTCAGAAAATGGAAAACGGCCCGGTCGTGCCAGATGGCAAAACGCCGGGGCGGTGCAAACCGGGTCACGTCCTGCTCGAACCAGCCGACCCAGGCCTGCAGCGGACCCAGCCGCCGCTGGCTGGAGCGTAGCGCCTCGCCGGCCACGTCCAAAACCGACACGTCCTCGTAACCGGCGGCAAGCAGAGCGTCAACCAGTCGCGAAGCGCCACCACCCACGTCGATGATCGGCTGTTCCGGACTGATTCCGGCTGCCGCGATCAACTCCAGAGACAAGCGCGGGTCGGGCTGGAACCAGCTGACTTCCCGGTCCGACCTGGTGCGATAAATCTGCTCCCAGTGCCCTTTGCGATCAAAACCTTTGCCCATGCCGACTCTCCCCCGTCTCCAGTTCTGGTACGCATTACGATCTATGAAGATCGTATTCTCGACAACCGTTCACTAGTGGGCCATGCGGAAAATAGTGTGACACTCAGAGCCCCGCCAAGGAGCCAAGGCAAGGCGCACTGCGCAGGGAATGGCGAGCCCTTTTCAAGCAGTGCAACGCGGCATTGGCTCCTTGGCGGGGCTCCCTCCGGGCCGTTCCACAAAGCCCATAGTCTGCGTTGCACTCGCTTGGCCGCTCCTGCGCATCCTTGCGCTCGCGGCATTAGTGCATCCCTCCACATCAATTAGGACCGCTAGTCCTGCGCTCATGCGCCTTGCCTATGGGCTTTGTGGAACGGCTGAGAGTTACACTATTTTCCGCATGGCCCACTAGCGCTCGGTCAGTCCTCGGGCGAGGTCCGCCTGAATGTCCGCGATCTCTTCCAAACCGACCGAAATACGGATCAGATCTTCGTTTATCCCTGCCCTTTCGCGCTGTTCGGCGCTGAGCCGGCCATGCGTGGTGGTAGCCGGATGGGTGATCGTTGTTTTGGTGTCGCCGAGATTGGCCGTAATGGATAGCATTCGAGTGCTGTCGATGACCTGCCAGGCGGCTTTCCGTCCGCCCTCCACTTCAAAAGCGACAATACCGCCAAAGGCCTTCTGTTGCCGTGCCGCCAGTGCGTGCTGCGGATGGTCGCTCAAACCCGGATAGTGAACGCGGGTAACCCCCGGCTGTTCCACCAACCAGCGGGCGAGCGAAAGGGCGCTGTCGCAGTGGGCCTTCATGCGTAACGAAAGCGTCTCCAGTCCCTTCAGGAACACCCACGCGTTGAAAGGGCTCATGGTGGGCCCCGCCGTGCGCAGGAAGCCGAAGACGGGCTCCATGACCTCGCGGTCACCCACGACCGCACCGCCCACACAGCGTCCCTGACCATCGATATATTTTGTTGCCGAATGGATGACGATATCAGCGCCGAGTTCAAGGGGACGCTGCAGCGCGGGCGTGCAGAAACAGTTGTCCACCGCCAGTCGGCATTCGCTGGCGTGTGCGATCTCGGCCAGGGCATCGATGTCGGCCACCTCCGTCAACGGATTGGAGGGTGTCTCCAGAAACAGCAGCCGTGTTTCGGGTCTGATCGCCCCCCGCCAGGCGCCGAGATCGGTCAGCGGCACATAGGAGACGTCGATTCCGAATTTCTTCAGGTAATTCTCGAAAAGGTTGACGGTGGACCCGAAGAGGGCCGTTGAAGCGACGATGTGATCACCCGCCTTCAGCAGCCCCATGCAGGTAGCCAGAATAGCGGACATACCCGAACCGGTGGCGACGCAGCGTTCACCACCCTCGAGTGCCGCCAGCCGCTCCTCGAAGTTCCGCACGGTGGGATTCGTGAAGCGGGAATAGATGTTGCCGGGCTCTTCGCCGGAAAAGCGCGCCGCCGCCTGCGCCGCTGTGTCGAAGGTAAAACTCAAGGTGGTAAAAATCGGCTCACTCTGCTCCCCTTCCGGGGATCGTACCTGCCCGGCACGCACAGCGCGCGTATCGAAACCGTATTCGTCCCATTCGTTCATGCCTTAGCCCTTTATTAACCACGGGGAACACGGGGAGCACGGGGCTTTTTTGGGATTTTATTCCCCGTGTCCCCCGTGCGCCCCGTGGTTCTTTGTCTTTCCGGCGTGCAGGCACAAAAAAACCTGCTCAGCCGATTGCTAAAGCAGGTCCCATCGTCCCTCGCTTTAGCCGCATTTCTATAGCGCCCGCAAGCTGATGCTCAAATCGGCGCTCTTTTGCAGATTAGGGAAGCGACCGGACGGTGTCAACCCGACCGTATCACCGGGTTTTTGCGGAGGCACCCGGGCCAAGTAGCTATCGAATCGAGAGGGCGGTTAAGTTAGATTTCAGGCAAAGTATTCAGACTTGCGGTATAACCGCCGAAAACGGAAATTGTACAGGTTTTGAAAACACGAGAATCACAGGTGAAAGGCTTAGTTGGTACAGTCTCAATGATTTTGGCTCTGTCGCTCTCTGCCGGGGGCTGCTCCGGCGATGGGAAGCCGATCGCCCCCGCTTCCAAGGAAACCGCATCCGCCCCAACGGTCATCGTCCGGCCGGTTGCGCTCAAGCCGGAGCGGATTCGTTTGGAAGCGGTCGGCACATCGCGGGCCCGGCACTCCATCCAGCTGCATCCGGCCACCTCCGGCGAGGTGAAGTCGATTCATTTCAGCGCCGGTCAAAAGGTGGACAAGGGGCAGATGCTGCTCAAGCTCGATAATCGTGACGAACATCTATCACTGGAACTGGCGCGGGTTCGTCTGGACGAAGCGGAACGGCTGTTGCGACGCTACCGCGACTCCAGAGACAGCGGGGCCATCACCGCCTCGGACATGGATACCGCCCGAAGCGCCGTGCAGGCGGCGAGAATCGAGCTTCGGCGTGCCCGGGTGGCCCTCGACGACCGCAGCGTGGAGGCGCCTTTCGCCGGGGTCATCGGCGTCACCGATATCGACCCCGGCGCGCGCATTACCCCCGACAGCGTCATCGCCTCGCTGGATGATCGCGGCGTGTTGCTGGTGCGCTTCGAGGTTCCGGAGACGCTTGCCGATCGGCTCTCGCTGGGTGATCCGGTCGTGCTGTCCCCCTGGACCGGCGGTGGCGAGCCTTACACCGGTCATATCGCGGATATCGGCAGCCGCATCGATCCGGTGAGCCGCACGTTTCCGGTCCGCGCCCAGGTGCCGAATCCTGACGACCGCCTGCGCCCCGGCATGAGCTTCCGGGTCATCCTCGAGCTCTATGGGCCGCAATACCCCGTGGTCCCCGAAGTCGCCGTACAGTGGGGCGGACAAGGCTCCTTTATCTGGGCCGTGGATGGGGAACAGGCCAAACGAGTGCCGGTGACCATCGTCCAGCGGCGTCAGGGGCATGTGCTGGTGCAAGCCGATCTGGCCGCCGGCGACCTCGTGGTTTATGAGGGCGTGCAACGGATGCGAGAGGGCCTCACCGTGAGCTACCCGGAGAAGACCGGAACGTGAGCGATCGGTCCATCAATGACCTGCCCACCCTGAGCATTCGCCGGCCGCTGCTGGTGCTGGTGCTCAATCTGCTGCTGGCCCTGGCCGGCGCCGCCGCCATCCTGGGGGTGGAGGTGCGCGAACTGCCGGACGTGGACCGGCCGATTGTCAGCGTTCGCGGCGAATACCCCGGCGCCTCCCCCGAAACCATGGATGCCGAGGTGACCAGCATCGTCGAAGGTGCCGTGGCGCGAGTCTCGGGGGTGAAGTCGATCAGCTCCTCCAGCGAGGAGAACAATTTCCGCATGCGGGTGGAGTTTGCACCCGATGCGGATCTGGACAGCGCCGCCTCGGACGTGCGCGAGGCGGTCAGCCGCGTGGAGCGGGAACTGCCCGAGGCAGTGGAGCAGCTCACGGTGATGAAAGCGGATGCCGACGCCCGCTCCATTATCACCCTCGCGGTAATGAGCGATCAGCTCCCTGCGGAGGAGCTGACCCGCGCGGTAGAGAAAGACATCATCCCCGCCCTCATCGCCATCGACGGCGTGGCCGATGTGCCCCTGTTCGGCGACCGCCAGCGCGTGCTGCGCGTGGTGGTCGACCCGATGCGCCTTGCCAGTTACGGCCTTGCGGTCACCGACGTGACCGATGCCCTTCGCGATGCCCCCTTCGATGTGCCGGCGGGCAGCTTCGGCTCCAGCGACCAGGAACTCCTGGTTCGGGCCGACGCCTCCGTCACCCAAACGGCGCAGGTGGAGGGCATTATCATTCGCGGCACCACCCGCATCGGCGACGTGGCCCAGGTCTTCTTCGGCCCCGAGGATGCCACCTCCTATACCCGCCTCGACGGCCGGCCCGTGATCGGCTTGGGGATCGTTCGCCAGGCGCGCTCAAACACCATCGAGATCGCCGGCGGGGTGGAGCATGTCGTCGAGCGGCTCAACAAGCGCTTCGACGGCACACTGGAGCTGGCGATCACCGAAAACGAGGCCGTGTTCGTCCGCAGCTCCGTGAAGGAGGTCCTGATCAGCCTCGTGCTGGCCGTCTCCATCGTGGTGACCACGCTCTGGGTGTTCATGGGCTCGTTGCGCACGACGCTCGTCCCCAGCGTCGCCATACCGGTGGCGCTGATCGGCACGGTCGCGGCCATCTGGCTGTTCGGCTTCTCGATCAACATCCTCACCCTCCTCGCCCTCGTGCTCGCCACCGGCCTGGTGGTGGACGACGCCATCGTAGTGCTGGAAAACATTCAGCGCCGGCGCGGGCAAGGGCTGGGAAAGCGCGCCGCGGCGGTGCTCGGTACGCGGCAGGTCTTCTTTGCGGTAGTGGTGACGAGCGCGGTGCTCATCTCCGTCTTCGTGCCTATCGCCTTTCTACCCGGTACCGCCGGGCGGCTGTTTCGCGAATTCGGCCTGGTGCTCGCAGTGGCCGTGGCGATCTCCTCCTTCGTCGCCCTCTCCCTGGTGCCTTCACTGGCCGTGCGCATTGCCCGTCAACCGCGGGAGTCACGCGGGATTCGCCGCCTGACGACATGGTTGGGCCAGCAGTTCACCCGTGCCTACGACGGGACGCTTCACGGCGCCCTCAATCATCCTTTTCTAACGATCGCGATAACCCTCGGCGCCGGCGCCGGCGCCGTCGCCCTCTATCCCAACCTCAACCAGGAACTGCTGCCGGACGAGGATCGCGGCGTGTTTTACGTCCGCGCCACCGGGCCCGATGGTGTCGGCCTCTCCTATATGGAGCGCCAGTCGGAACAGATGGAGGCCATCCTCCGTCCGCTGGTTGAAAACGGCGAGGCGCAGTCGCTCTACACCATCGTCGGCCGCTGGGACCTCAACCGCATTTGGACCAGCGTCCCGCTGGCGTCCTGGGCGGATCGCGAGCGCAATCAGCAGGCGATCATGAAGGAGGTGCGCGGTCCGCTGCAGGAGATTCCGGGCGCGCGGGTCGGCGTCTCCAGCCCCAACAGTCTCGGCCTGCGCGGCGCGGGCGGGGGCATCGATATCGCCCTGCTCGGCAATGATTATACGGAGCTCTATGAGGTGGCCAAGCGCTTCGCCCGCGCCATTGAGGAGCGCCTGCCGAACGTCACCGACCCGGAACTCTCCTATCAACCCACCCAACCGCAGCTATCAGCCCGGATCGACCGGCGCCGAGCCTCCGATCTGGGAATTCCACTGGACGGGCTCGCCGCCACCTTAAGGGCGATGATCGACGGTGACGAACTGGTGGACCTCAACGTGGCGGACGAGGCAGTGCCCATCCTGTTGGAGGCCGGTAGCAACCAAATCAATGATCCGACCGATCTGCTGAACCTCTACGTGGCCACCGAAAGCGGTCATCTCCTTCCGCTCTCGACCGTGGTCTCACTGGAAGAGAAAGGCGTGGCGGCGGAACTGGATCGCCACGAACAGCGCCGTGCCATTGAAATCGACAGCAACGTGGCGCCAGGCTATCCGCTGGGTTCGGCGGTCGCCGACCTTGAGGCACTCGCCGATGAACTCCTTCCGACGGGCGTGAGTATGATCTTCCAGGGTGAGGCGGCCACCCTGGAGGAAACCTCGCGGGACGTGAGCCTCACCTACGCCATTGCCTTCGTGGTGGTGTTCCTCGTTCTCGCCGCCCAATTCGAGAGCCTCACCAGTGCGCTGGTGGTAATACTCACCGTGCCATTCGGGATCGCGGCGGCGGTCTATGCCCTCTGGTTCACCGGCACCTCGATAAATGTCTACTCCCAGATCGGGCTGGTGATGCTCATCGGCCTGATGGCCAAAAACGGCATTCTGCTGGTGGAGTTTGCCGACCAGTTGCGCGACCGAGGCCAGGACGTGCGCGAGGCGGTACTCAACGCCGCACACGTGCGGCTGCGGCCCATCGCCATGACGTTGATTTCAACCGTCCTCGGCGGCCTGCCCCTGATCCTCAGCGGCGGCGCCGGCGGCGAGGCCCGGGCCGCCATTGGTTGGGTGGTCTTCGGCGGATTGGGCCTGGCGGCGCTCTTCACACTGTTTCTGACGCCGGTCTTCTATGTAGGAATCGCCCGCTTCAGCAAGCCGCGGGCGACGGAGTCGGAAGAGTTGGGGCAGGAGTTGGAAGAGGCTGGGGAGTCGGAACGGTATTAGCAGGCTGTTGAAAAACACCCTCTCCAGAGGGAGAGGGCTGGGGTGAGGGGACTCAATAAAAGGTAAGTTACTGATTTTGTCCCCCTCATCCTAACCTTCTCCCTCAGGGAGAAGGGATAAAAACCTTTTTCAACAGCCTGCTAGAGCACCGAACAGATAAAAACCTGGAGGGTGTAAATCATTGATATTGGGGCGTCGGCCGCAGGGATGCGGCCGTCGAGCCTACAGGGATGTATTTACGGCGTCCCCAAAATCAATGATTTGCAGCCACCCCCACGTAACCTGTTCGATGCTTTAGGCGGGTCACGACGCCTATAGCTTGAGACGAGGAACGCTATTCAGCGTTGTGCAACTCGATGGTGGCGCCCTCTTCCCGGTCGCGCGCCTCCTTGGCATCATCGGAGCGGCACTGCTCCAGATTCTTCAGGTAATCGGGTGTCACATCGCCGGTCGGGTAGATACCGCTGAACACGGAGGTGTCGAATTCGCGGACTTTCTTGTTGTCCTTGTAGAGCACCGCGCTGATGAGGTCGTCCAGGTCCTGGTAGACGAGCCAGTCGGCACCGATGGCCTCCGCGATCTGCTTCTCGTCGCGATCGTGACCGATCAGTTCGGCCGAGGTCGGCATGTCGATGCCGTAGACGTTGGGATGACGCACCGGCGGTGCTGCGGAGGCGAAATACACTTTATTGGCTCCCGCATCGCGAGCCATCTGGATGATCTGCTTGGAGGTGGTTCCCCGGACGATGGAATCATCCACCAACAGCACATTCTTACCCTTGAACTCCAGACCAATGGCATTGAGCTTCTGACGCACTGACTTCTTGCGTTGCTTCTGTCCCGGCATGATGAAGGTGCGTCCGATATAGCGGTTCTTGATGAACCCTTCCCGGTATAGCACCCCGAGTTCATAGGAGAGCTGCAGTGCCGAAGTACGGCTGGTATCCGGGATTGGAATCACCACGTCGATGTCATGGTCCGGCCACTCACGCAGGATCTTGCGGGCAAGCCGCTCTCCCATGCGAAGCCGCGCCTTGTAGACGGAGATCCCATCGATGATGGAGTCGGGACGGGCGAAATAGACGTATTCGAAGATACAGGGGCTGTAGACCGGCGCCTCTGCACACTGACGGGCATGGAAGTGGCCATCCACATCGATGAAGACCGCCTCGCCCGGGGCCACATCGCGAACGCGCTCGAAACCGAGCGCGTCCACGGCGACGGTTTCCGAGGCCACTGTCCACTCGGTCCCCTCCGGTGTTTCCCGGCGTCCGATGAAGAGCGGCCGAATACCGTGACGATCCCGGAAGGCGACAATCCCGTAGCCGATGATCATGGCCACGGCTGCGTAGGCACCGCGCACGCGTTTGTGAACGCGGGTGACGGCCTCGAAGACATCGCCCTCATCGATCCGCAGCTTGCCCTGGCGCTGCAACTCGTGGGCAAAGACGTTAAGCAGGATCTCGGAGTCGGAATTGGTGTTGATGTGCCGCAAATCCTCGCGGAACATATCCCCCTTCAGGGTATCCGCGTTCGTCAGGTTCCCGTTATGGGCCAGGGAAATGCCGTAGGGTGAATTGACGTAGAACGGTTGCGCCTCCGCAGAGCTGGAGCAGCCTGCAGTGGGGTAACGGACATGGCCGATCCCCATGTGGCCCTTCAGACGCAGCATATGACGCGTCTGAAAAACATCACGCACCAGGCCGTTGTCCTTCCGCAGATGGAGCCGATCGCCATCACTGGTCATGATGCCGGCGGCATCCTGACCGCGATGCTGAAGCACAGTCAGGCCGTCATAAAGACCCTGATTGACAGGCGATTTACCGACAATGCCGATAATTCCACACATGCCTTGAAGTCACCTCTTGTCGAGCCGTTCCGCGACGCTTGTACGGTTCAGTAATGGATGGAGTTGGCCAGCTCATCCGGCAGGTATTGCCGAACCCAGACAGCCATTTCCTGGAAATAGGGAATCAAGACCGACGCGTGCCACCAGGGGTCCTCGGGCAGCGCGGTCAACCCGGCCAATATGACCAAGGCCAGCACGACGACAGCCCCACGGGCGATGCCGAAGAAGGCCCCGATAAAGCGATCGGTCCCGGAGAGTCCGGTCTTGCGTATCAGCTGAACCGCCATGAAGTTCACCAGCGCCGCCAACAGCAGCGTGATAACGAACAGAAGGGCAAACGCCACGGACAGCCTCAACGAGGGCACTTCGATATGAGGCCGCAGGAGCGCTTCCAGATTGTCGGCAAACGTCAATGCCACCCAAAAGGCGACAATCCAACCAACCAACGACAGGGCCTCCTTGGTGAAGCCACGCAGGAGACTGATCAGAAGGGAGAGCGCAACGATGGCGAGGATGGTGTAATCGGCCCAGTTCATGCCTAATATGCTGTAACGAATAGAGTCCGCGCATCAGCGCAGCACCGCCCCGCAAAAGCGGGGATTTTAGCAGAGTCCCCGATAGGGGCGAAAGCTCATGGATGGCTCATAACCAATGCCGGCAACGTGGGCTCTTTGGCCACTAGCCGTTGCTTGAGGGCCTCGGCCCGCTCACGGCTCGCCTCGGGACCGATCCGCACACGGTAGACGGAATCGCCGCCACTTTTCAGCTCTTCGACAAACGCATCAAATCCTTCGACGCGCAGTCGGTCCCGCAGCCTCAGGGCATTCTTCGTGCTGGAAAAACTCCCCACCTGAACGGCCCAGGCCTGCATCGTTCCCGTGTTATCCGGCTCCACCGTCACTTTCTCCTCGGCCTCGACCGGTGGATCCGATTTCACCTCGGCAACGGGGCCGGTCATGACAGGCGGCGCATCTTCGCGCTCGATCACGGCCGGTTTTGGCGCCAGAGGCGCCGGTTCACGGGGAGGAATGTCCAGCGGCTCGAAATGGTAGCCGGGTTTGGCCGGGATATTGCTACCGAAGGCAGGCATGGTGGAATCATCGCCATCCAGAAGCATGGGCACGAAAATAACCGCCAGGGCCACCAGGACCACGGCGCCCACCAGCCGCTGTTTGAGTCGAGGATTCAAAACGCCACCTTACTTTAACCAAACCGGTTAGGAGGCATTATACGGACCCGCCCAACGCTTCCGCCACCGTATAGAACGAACCGAAAATGACGATGCGATCCCCCGGGTCGGCGCGACGGCGCGCTTCAGCCAGGAGCGATGGTATTGTCGGTCCGCACTCCACCGAGTGGATACCGACCTCCTCCAGCTGCCGGGCGGTCTCCTCCGCCACGCTGGGGCGTGATCCTCCCAGGCCGGCGACGAACCAATGATCGATATGCGCCGACAGCGGCTGCACGATACCGGCAACATCCTTGTCGGCCAGGAGGGCAAAGACAGCGAGCGTGCGGCCCTGAGCGGGCAACCGCGTCAGATTTTGTGCCAGTTCGGCAGCCGCCTGGGGATTGTGCGCCACGTCGAGGATCTCCGTCACCTCACCGGGAATGACTTCGAAGCGGCCCCGCACCCGGGCGCTCAGCAACCCCTCGCGAACGGCGCTCTGGTCCACCGGCAACCGTTCGGCCATACAATCCAGTGCCATCAGGACGCCGGCAGCATTTTGAAGCTGGGCTGCACCACGCATGGCCGGCCACGGCAGTGCGCTACGCTGTCGCTCCGGGCCCTTCCACCACCAGTTGCCGTCTTGGGCCTCGAAATGGTAATCCTCACCGGGACGGTGGAGAGGGACCGCTTCTTTCCGGGCCAAATCGAGGATCGACGAAGGCGGCTGCGGATCGCTGCAAACCGCCGGTTTCCCGGATCGGAAGATGCCGGCCTTCTCGCGACCGATAGCCTCCCGATCACTACCCAGCCAGGCTGTGTGATCCACACCCACTGCCGTGACCAGAGCCACATCGGGGTCCCAGGCGTTAACGGCATCCAATCGCCCGCCCATACCCACCTCGAGCACAGCGACGTCGAGCGCCGAACGGGAAAATAGCTCGAATGCGGCCAGCGTTCCGAATTCGAAGTAAGTCAGGGAGATAGTGCCGCGCGCCTGATCAACGGCTTCGAAGGCCCGGCAGAGCTCGCTCTCGTCGATCTCCCGGCCATCGATGCGGATGCGCTCGGTGTAACGAAGCAGGTGCGGTGAGGTATAGGTGCCGACCCGGTAACCGGCAGCGCGTAGAATGGCCTCCAGCATGGCGACGCTGGAACCTTTGCCGTTGGTACCGGCGACGGTGATAACCGGAAAAGGGGCCCGCTGCCGCCCCATTCGGCTCAGAACCGTTCCCGGGCGCTCCAGTCCCAACTCTATTTCAGCCGGATGCAGGGTTTCCTGCCAGGCCAGCCATTCGTCGAGGGAGGAAAAACGCATCGGGATCAAACCAGGGGGGACACGGGGTCCACCGGGAAGAAAATGAAAGCTATTCCGTGCCGAAGCATGGTCCGCATTTAAGTCGCCACTGGCTTTGCAAACAGTCGGCCATCACGGTCGAGGAGCGTGGCAACGGAAAAAGACGTTGTTATCCCCGTGCTCCCCGTGTTTCCCGTGGTTAACTTCCAGCCACTGCCGGCGCCGGCTGGCCGGTAAACATGGCGAGCAGGGAGGCGACTTTTTCCCGCATCTCCCGGCGGTCGACGATCAGGTCAAGGGCGCCATGCTCAAGCAGGAATTCGCTGCGCTGGAAACCGTCGGGTAGCGTCTCCCGCACCGTCTGCTCGATCACGCGCGGGCCGGCGAAACCGATGAGGGCCCCCGGTTCACCGATATTCACGTCACCGAGCATGGCGAGACTGGCCGAAACGCCGCCCATGGTCGGATCGGTCATGACCGAAACGAACGGGAGCCCTCGTTTACTCATGCGAGCCAAGGCGGCGGAGGTCTTGGCCATCTGCATCAGGGAAAAAAGGGCCTCCTGCATGCGTGCACCGCCGCTGGCCGAAAAACAGACCAGCGGGAGTTCATTCTCCAGGCAGATGTCCACGGCCCTGACGAACCGCTCTCCGACCACCGAGCCCATGGAACCGCCCATAAACTGGAATTCGAACGCGGCGGCGACCAGCGGCACCGTATTGACCTGTCCCATCATCGCAACCAGCGCATCGCTTTCACCGGTATTCTTTTGCGCCTGGGAGAGCCTGTCCTTGTACTTTTTGCTGTCCCGGAACTTGAGCGCATCGACCGGCCGGAGGTCACTCCCGATCTCCACCCGCGGTTCCTCGTCCAGAAACGCTTCGAGACGCCGCCGCGCCGTGATGCGCATGTGGTGATCGCACTTGGGACAGACATCCAGATTGCGCTCCAGCTCGGCCCGATAGAGGACGGCGTTGCAACCCGGGCATTTGGCCCACAAGCCTTCAGGTACGCTTTTGCGTTTCGCGCCACCTTCGGTGCGAATCTGGGAGGGCAGGAATTTTTTTAGCCAGCTCATTGCATTCTTCCCTCGCTCATCTAGCGAGAATTGATTCGTCCAATTGAACCACAGAGTACACAGAACGCCTAAGAACCTACGTGCGCTCCGCGCGTCCTCTGGGGCTATTTCCCCGTTGCGGCGTCCATCGCCCCGCGCAGTTCCGCGAGAAAGGCGCCGAGCTCCTCGGGAATACGCTCGGGTGATTCGGCCAAGGCCTCTATGCGGCGAACCAGTGCGCTGCCGACAATGACCGCGTCGGCGACCTCGGCCACCTGGGCCGCGGTGGCACCGTCTTTGATACCGAACCCCACCCCGACCGGCAGTTCAGTATGACCGCGGATCGAGGCCAAGCGGTCAGCAACCGCCGCGGTATCCAGATTCGCCGCACCGGTGATGCCCTTCACAGAGACGTAATAGATGAACCCGCTCGCCGCATCGGCGATGCGGTCGATACGGGCCTCATCCGTGTTGGGCGCCACCAGATAGATGGGATCGAGGTCGACCTTACGGGCCGCCGCGACGAACTCCTCGCCCTCTTCGGGGGGGAGATCAACCGTGAGTGCCCCATCCACACCGGCGTCGGCCGCGGCCTCGGCAAAGACCTCGTAGCCCATTACCTCGATGGGATTCAAATACCCCATCAGAACGACGGGGGTTTCGGCATCGTTCTCGCGGAAACGGCGCACCATGTCGAATACGGCCTTGAGGTTAACATGGTGTGCCAGAGCCCTCTCGCTGGCGCGTTGGATCACCGGACCGTCGGCCATCGGATCGGAAAACGGTACGCCCAGTTCAATGACGTCCGCACCCCCTTTCACAAGGGCATGCATCAGGGGAACCGTAACCTCGGGATTCGGGTCACCGGCGGTCACGAACGGGATCAGCGCCTTGCGGCCGGCCTCGCGCAGGGCGGCGAAACGGGTAGCGATTCGGCTCATCGCTTCCGCCCTCCCTGGCTCTCGCGAAATGATGCACAAGGAAGAGCAAAAGCCGCGACGGCATGGATGCCGATAAGCGGCGCGTATGTCGTATTCATACAGTGATGCCCTCCCGTTCCGCAACGGTATGGATATCCTTGTCGCCGCGCCCGGACAGATTGACCACGATGATCTTCTCGGGGCCCAGTTCGGGGGCGAGTTTCATGGCATAGGCCAGAGCGTGGCTCGACTCCAGTGCCGGCATGATCCCTTCGGTGCGGGTCAGGTCGTGAAAAGCGGCCAAGGCCTCATCGTCGGTGACGGCCACATAATTGGCGCGCCCGGAATCCTTGAGCCAGGCGTGTTCCGGTCCCACCCCCGGGTAGTCGAGCCCGGCGGAGACCGAATGGGTCTCGATGATCTGTCCGTCCGCATCCTCCATCAGATAGGTGCGGTTGCCGTGCAGCACACCGGGACGGCCCGCGCATAGCGGCGCGGCGTGGCGCCCGGTGTCCAGGCCATCGCCGGCGGCCTCGACGCCGTACATGGCGACCGATTCATCGCCAATGAAGGGGTAGAACAAGCCAATGGCGTTGGAGCCACCGCCCACGCAGGCCACCAGTGCATCGGGCAGCCGCCCCTCTTGCGCCTGGATCTGCTCGCGGGCTTCGCGGCCGATGATCGCCTGAAAGTCGCGCACCATGGCGGGATAGGGATGCGGCCCGGCTACCGTGCCGATGATATAGAAGGTGTCGTCGATGTTGGTAACCCAGTCACGCATCGCCTCGTTCAGGGCGTCCTTCAGCGTCTTGGAGCCGGATTCCACCGCCACCACCTTCGCCCCCAGCAGGCGCATGCGATAGACGTTGATGGACTGGCGCTTCACGTCCTCGGAGCCCATGTAGACCACGCACTCCAAGCCCAGCCGCGCGGCCACCGTCGCGGTCGCCACGCCGTGCTGTCCCGCCCCGGTTTCGGCGATGATGCGGGTCTTGCCCATGCGCTTGGCGAGCAGCGCCTGACCGATGGTGTTGTTTACCTTATGCGCGCCGGTATGGTTCAGGTCTTCACGCTTCAGATAGATCCGCGCGCCACCCAGTTTGCGGGTCCAACGCTCGGCAAAATAGAGCGGCGTGGGACGGCCGACGAACTGCTGCAGGTCCTCGTCCAGTTCCGCCTGGAACTCCGGATCCTTGATATAGCGCTCGTAGGCCTCGCGCAGCTCCTCGAGGGGCCCCATCAGGGTTTCCGATACGAAACGGCCGCCGTACGGACCGAAATGGCCCCGCTCGTCCGGCAACTTCGTGAAATGGTTTTCAGTCACTCTCTGCACGCCGTACTCCTCGCATGAACGCGGCGATCTTCGCCGCATCCTTGGTACCTTTGTCTGCCTCGACGCCACTACTGACGTCGACGGCGAAGGGCCGCACGCTGCGGACCGCATCGACAATATTCTCGGGCTCCAGGCCACCGGCCAGCACCACGGGTACAGCCAAATCGGCCGGTATCCGGTCCCAGTCAAACCGCTCGCCCGTTCCCCCGGGCACGCCCTTCCGGTAGGCATCCAGCAGCAGCCCGTCCGCCGAGGCGTAGCGCGCCGCCTCTTCGCGGAGGTCGATATCGGCGCGCATGCGAATTGCCTTGATATAGCGCCGGCCCAAAGCCTCGCAACGCTCCGGCGACTCACTGCCGTGGAACTGAAGGAGATCCAGGGGTACCTGCTCCAGCACCGCCTCAATCAACTCACGCTCCGCATCGACGAAAAGGCCCACCGCCGTCACAAAGGGCGGCAGCGCGGCCAGAATCTCCGCGGCCTTCCCGGCCTCCACCGCCCGCGGACTGCGCGGGTAAAACACCAGGCCGACGGCGTCGACCCCCGCCTCCACCGCCATCCGGGCATCTTCCGGGCGTGTGATTCCGCAAATCTTTACGCGGGTGCGGTTCATATCGGGAGCCCGGGCTGAGACAATTCACCGAAAAGGGACAAAGAAATCCCGAAAAGCCGTATTTCATTCCGCAAAATCATCGATTTATCTTTGCGCTCTTGGCGTCTTTGCGGTTGATTCGGGCCCCCCGCAACCGGGCAGATTACCAGACCGGGCTTTCCTGCGAAAGCGACGGCAGGCCGAAATGCTCGGGGTAACCCACTCCGGTGAGATACAGACCATGGGGCGGTGCTGTTACGCCTCCGAGGGTCCTATCCCGCGCCTCCAGCACCTCTTTGGCCCAGTTCGGCTCCTGTTCGCCGCTGCCGATGGCCATGAGCACGCCGGCGATATTTCGCACCATGTGATGCAGGAAGGCGTTGGCCTCGAGATCCAGAAAGATGAAGCGCCCCTCCCGGGAGACATCGAGCCGGTGCAGCTTGCGCACCGGGCTTTTGGCCTGGCAGGCAACGGCACGGTAGGAGGAAAAGTCGTGTTCGCCGAGCAGGTGGCGGGCCCCTTCGGCCATCCGGCTCTCATCCAGCGACCGACACGCCCAGCTGACCCGGTTTTTAAGGAAGGTGGGGCGCACCTCCCGATTGAAAATCACGTAACGGTAACTGCGCCGCACCGCCGAAAACCGCGCATGGAAATCGTCCGGGACCGCCTTCATCCACAGGATGGCGACGTCCTTGGGCAAATTGGCGTTGCCGCCGAACACCCAGGCGCGCTCCTCCCGCTCCACCTCGGTGTCGATGTGGATCACCTGCTCCGTGGCGTGCACACCGGTATCGGTCCGACCCGCACAGTGCACCCTTACGGGTGCGTCGGCCACCTTCGACAGGGCCTTTTCCACTGCGCCCTGAACGGTGGGAACATTGTGTTTCTGCAACTGCCAGCCGCAGTACCGGCTGCCGTCGTATTCAACGCCAAAAGCGATCCGCATCAGACTGATTTCAACCCATCACCAACAAGGGACTCGGGGCGACCGAGACCCTGGACCCGTCCATTCGGGAAAATTCTCACGTAATTGCGGGTTAGCGACAAAAAACGCCCCGCAGCCGAGGCTGCGGGGCGCGATTTTACCAGTCCGGAGCGAGGGATGCCCGAAGCCAGTGGGCCACTAGTGTACTGTTGCATGCTTGGCGGTGCATTCAGCGAGCCGCTGGCCGGCCAGATGCAAGGCGCGTTTCGCAGGGAATGGCGCGCCCTTTCCAAGAAACGCAACGCCGCAGATGGCCGGCCAACGGCTCGCCCGGAGGGAGCCCCCCCAAAAACGCCATGACGGCGTTGCAGCGCTTGACAAGGGAATAACCATTGCCTGCGCGCTGCGCCTTGTCCTGACATTTTTGGGGGGCTCTGAAAGTATCGCCAAGCATGCAACAGTACACTAGCAGGCTGTTGAAAAAGCTTCTTATCCCTTCTCCCTGAGGGAGAAAATTAGGATGAGGGGGACAAAATCAGTAACTTACCTTTTATTGAGTCCCCTCACCCCAGCCCTCTCCCTCTGGAGAGGGTGTTTTTCAACAACCTGCTAGGCGGATATCTGCTCCAGCAACTGCTGCGCCCGCTGCTGCTGTTCGGCGTCGCCCTCCTTGAGCACCTCCTGCAGCATTTCCCGGGCGCCTTCGCCGTCGCCCATCTCCACATACGCGGTCGCCAAGTCCAGTTTGGTACCGACTTCGTCGAGTCCGTCACCGAAGTCATCCTCAAGGTCGAGGTTCAGCTCACCAAGCCCCTCGTCCGCAACGGAATCGGCTGCAGGCACGGCCGCGTCATTGCTTTCGTCGTCCAGCCCGAAGTCCAGGTCGATGTCCGCCTCCTGATTGGCATCGGCTTCTGGTGCGCCGGCCGACGGTATCTCATCGGCTGGAGACTCGGAAGCGGCTTCACCCCCATCCGGGAGCTTGAAGTCTCCGAGGTCGAAGTCCATAACGGCGCCTTCCTCGTGTTCGATCTCCTCCGACTGAGCCGGTGTCTCGCTCTGTTCCTGCGGGAGGTCGAAGTCATCAAGGCTGAATTCAAGTCCGCTTTCTTCAGAACCCGTCTCGGCTGCCGTTTCCTCAACGGCCGTTTCGGTCTCCCGGGGTTCGGAAGATTCAGTAGTCTCGTCGAACCCGAAGTCGAGGTCATCGAGCCCATCCCCCTGGTCTTTGGCGCTACCGGTAACCTCCGGCGCTTCCAGGGGGGACTCCTCGCCGCTGTCCAGCCCGAAATCGAGGCTGGCCAAATCGTCACTCTCGGGTTCTTTCGAGTCGGATGCCTCGCCCGAAGCGGCGGCCGTCTCGTCTTCCAGGCCAAAGTCCAAATCGGCCATACCCTCGTCCGAAGCGGGCGACTGCACTTTCTCGCCGTCGCTTTCGGTTGTGGCACCGAAATCGAGCTCGCCCAACGGGTCCGCACCCTCGGCTCGACTCTCAGGGGCCTGCTCTGAGCCCTCTTCCAGGTCGATGCCAAAATCGAGGTCATCGAAATCGGAGGTGTCGTTTTCCGACTCCCGGGCCTGTGATGCACCGCTGTCGGCCCCGCCTTTTGCAGGTTCATCTTCGTCCAGATCGGGAAGATCCATACCCAGATCCAGGTCCAAATCCAGTTCACCGTCTGAAGCACGGCTCGCTTTATTATCGCTACCGTATTCCTCGGAGGGCTCCATCTCCGCCGCCAAGGCGTCCAGGTCGAGGCCGATATCCAGCACATCATCGATACCCGCCACGGACTCCTCTTCCTTTGCGGCGACCGGCTCCACGTTCTCCGGGGCTTCGCTGAACAGGTCGTTGTCCGGGGCCAATTCATGCCCCATCACGGCAATCTTGTCCCAGAGTGGGCCCGAGCCTTCCAGAGCGGAGCGCGCCGCCTCGGCCTGAGTCTCGAAGGCGTTCTTGTTCTTGGTCTTGTAGTAGATTTCCATGAGCTTCACGAGTAACTCATGACGCTCCGGCTCCTGCTCGATCGCATCCTTGAGCAGCTCTTCGGCCTGCTGATGGCGACCATAGGCCATATAGACATCGGCCTCGGTAATGGGGTCGACCTCGGAATCCTCGGCCGGCATACCGCCCATGCCATCATCGGTCAAATCGCTGAGCAGTGAGGTTTCCATCGAGGAATCGCCTTCGCCCTTGGCGTTCAACATGGATGATGTACCGCCCGTGAGAATGCTTTCCTGGAAGCCACCCCCACTCATTCGCCGGCGAATCACGATAGCAAACAGACCGAGGAGTACGATGCCGATGCCCAGACCGCCGACCATATAGGGGTTCGACAGGATTTGGTCTACAAGACCTACCTGTACCGGCTCCGGTTTCGGGGCGGGTTTGGGTTTCGCCTTGGGCTTGGGCTTCGGTTCCGGTTTGACCTGTTTCTCAGGCTCCGGCTTGGGCACCTGCGCTGTCTGAACCGGCTTTTCCGCACTCTTTCCGGCCACAGCGGTGTCGCCTTCCGGCTCTACCGGCGCAGGCTGCTGATCTTCGCCCTTCTCATCGGGTTTCGCCTTGTCAGCTTCACCCTCGGCCAATTGCCCCTGCAATTGCGCCATATCGTCGCTCTTCAGACTGACCAGCCGCTGCATCGACGCGAGCTGTCCCTCCAGCTCTTGCAGCCGCTTGCGGAGCTCGTCATTTTCCCGTCGCTGCGTCTCTGCAGTTTCCAGCGCCAGCATCAACTCTTTTTTGACCGCTTCGAGGCCGGCATCGCCCGACTCCGATTTTCCACCGGGTTCAGACGCTTCCCCTTCGGGGGCAACAAGCTTCAGCTTGGCCTTCTCACGGGTAGCCACCGATGAGGGCGGTGCTGCCGGAACCGTTTCCTGGGAGCGGCGGGCACCCTGCTCGGCAAGCGCCCCCTTCATCCGCGCCCAACTTTGAGACTGGCGGGCCACTTCCCGTGCCGCCTCGGCCTGATTCAGGGCACGGGCCATGGCCGGGTCGTCGAGGCGCAGAACGGCGCCCTTACGTAATTTGTTGATGTTGTTATCGAGGAAGGCCTCGGGATTGGCCCTGAACAGGGCAATCATCATCTGTTTGATGCTGACGCCGCTGTCCTTTCTCAGGCGCTTGGCAATAGACCAGAGGGTGTCGTCCACCTTCACGGGACCATAAACACGGGCACCATCATCCCCGCCAATCGATGCAGGCTGCGCCTTGGCAGGCTCGGCAGTTATCGCCGGTTCGGACGCGGTGGGGGCTGTGGTGGCGGGAGCCCGGCCTTTGGCGATTTCCGGCGGATCAAGAAGCAGGGTGTATTCGCGTAGCAGCTTGCCGTAGCGCCAATCCACCGCGATGAGGAAATCCAGGAAGGGTTCGCGAATCGCCTGTTTCGAGGTCACCCGGACATAGGGCTTGCCGTCCGGGCCTTTCTCCACGACAAAGTCGAGTAGCGCCAGGGTCCCGACTCGCTCGATGCCGACGCGCTGAAATGCATCATAGGAGGCAAGTTCGACCTCGATGCTTTCCATATCGCCTTCTTCCACAGACAACAAATCGATCTCGGCATTGAGCTTTTCATTGAGGGCGGAATGCAGGTGAATGTCACCTAGCCCCAAGCCCCATACCGATAACGGTGTTGCCAGCGAAAGAGACACCAGCGTCCGAACCAGCTTGCGCACCATCGTCACTCCCACAGTAGCTGCTAGTAACCCGCGTATTGCCAATAATCCTTCCAGCTCACGGGCTTGAGGTCAAAACCTCGGATAAAACTTGAGTAATAGCGCCTAACTATATACTAGAGAATCTCGTTAACCAAAATTTCCGCTATCTGCACGCAGTTAATGGCGCCGCCGCGGCGGATATTGTCAGCCACTACCCACATGTCCAGTGCATGGGGACGTGAAGCATCTTCCCGGATGCGTGCCACGTGCAAAGCATCGCTTTCGGGTGTATCGGTCACCGGTGTCGGGTAGCCCTCTTCCGATGCTTCGATGCCGGGTATGGCCCGATAGAGTTCGCGAAGCCCGTCACCACTCAGCGGCCTACGGGTCTCCAGATTCACGGCCATTCCGTAACCAAAAAAGACCGGCAGCTGAACGGCGGTCGGATTCACTCCCAGATCCGGATCCGCAAACACCCGGCGCAGTGCATCCGCCATCGTCCGCTCCTCGCGGGTATACCCATCCGGCTCGGGAGCACCGACTTGGGGCAGGACGTTGAAGGCGATCTGGCGGGAGAATATCCCGGTTTCGACCGGCTGTGCATTGAGCAACTTCGCAGTCTGAGAAGCCAACTCGTTCACGCCGGCTTTACCTTGGCCCGAAACGGGGTGAAAACTCACCACGCTGACCCGCGCTACACCAACATTTTGCTGAATAGGCGCCAATGCCAGCGCGAGAATGACGGCCGCCCCGGACGGAGATGCCAAAACGTGACGGGCCTCAAAGTCTCCGACGGCCTCCGGGTTCACTTCGGGAACGACCAGGGGCACGTCGGGATCGCGACCGTAGGCCCCCGATGCATCGATCACGATGCATCCGGTCTCCGCTGCACGTGGTGCGAGTTCAAAAGCCAGCGCTTCGTCACAGGCGAAAAAGGCGATATGGGATTGAGTGAAATCGAAGGTGTCCGGATCCCCGACCGGGATCCGTTTGCCGCGGAATCGCGAATAGCTGCTGTCGGCCCCGCGATCGAGAAGAGACAGTTGGCCGACGGGGAAGTCCCGTTCGGCCAGCGATTCGATAATGGCCTCCCCCACCAGAGTGGTGGCACCGACCACGGCCACATCAAAGGCCTTGCTCATAACTGTGATTAGTCCTTGTAGTCGAGCCCGCGGCACGGACTCTCGTGCCGCGGGCTCATGCTGCCCCTGTACTATGCCTCAAGAAGGATGCGCAGCATGCGGCGTAACGGCTCGGCCGCACCCCACAGCAGCTGGTCACCGACCGTAAAGGCGGCCAGGTACTCCGGTCCCATGTTGAGCTTGCGGAGCCGACCTACCGGAACGTTCAGGGTTCCGGTTACCGCTGCCGGGCTCAGCTCGCGCATGGTGGCCTCCTTCTCGTTGGGCACGACTTTCGCCCAATCGTTGGCGGAGGCCAGCATACCTTCGATATCGGCAAGCGGTATGTCCTTCTTGAGCTTGATGGTCAGTGCCTGACTGTGGGAGCGCATGGCGCCGATGCGGACGCAGATGCCGTCGATGGGGATCGGATTGTCGGAGCGACCGAGAATCTTGTTGGTCTCCACCTCGGCCTTCCACTCCTCGCGGCTCTGGCCGCTCTCCATCTCGCTGTCGAGCCAGGCGATGAGGGAGCCGGCCAGGGGCGCGCCCCACAGATCCTTCGGGTAGCCATCGCTGCGCATGAAGTCGGACACCTTGCGGTCGATCTCGAGGATGCCGCTGGCCGGGTCCTCCACCAGATCTTTGGACACGCCGTAGACGGCACCCATCTGCTTCAGCAGCTCGCGCATATTCTGGGCGCCAGCGCCGGAGGCGGCCTGGTAGGTCATGGGGCTGATCCACTCGATCATATCCTCCTGGAACAGGCCACCCAGTCCCATCATCATCAGGCTGACGGTGCAGTTGCCACCCACGAAGGTCTTGGCGCCCTTGGCCAGCCGGTCGGTAATCACGTTGCGATTGACCGGATCCAGGACGATGGTGGAGTCGTCATCCATGCGCAGGGTGGAGGCGGCGTCGATCCAGTAGCCTTTCCATCCCGCCTCACGAAGCTTGCCGTACACCGCTTCGGTGTAGCCGCCGCCCTGGCAGGAGATGATGGCCTCCATCTGCTTGAGCTCATCGATATCCTTGGCATCCTTGAGCGCCGGCACATCCTTGCCTACATCCGGACCGGGCTTACCGGTTTGGGAGGTAGTGAAAAAGACCGGGTCGATGTCCGCGAAATCGTTCTCCTCACGCATGCGCTGCATCAGCACGGAACCCACCATGCCACGCCAGCCGACAAAACCTACTCGCTTCATATCCATACCCCTTTGGTTTGCTTAACCACAGAGAAAACAGAGATCACGGAGAACAGCGGTTGACCACGGGGGACACGGGGAGCACGGGGAACCCAAACTAATGCTCCAAAACTCGACCACACTGTCATTGCGAGGAACGCCTGGCAACACTCGCAAAGGCAATTCAGGTGTATCTGATTCGGAACAGCGTTTTAGCTAAAGAATTCCCCGTGTACCCCGTGCTCCCCGTGGTTAACTAATTGCCCTTATCTGTGACCTCCGTGTCCTCTGTGGTTTCACACAGAATTTCAGCCGCGCAGGGCGGCTACGACGGCATCGCCCATTTCGGCGGTGCCCACTTTCTCGAAACCCTCGGTCCAGATGTCCGCCGTGCGCTTGCCCTGGTCGAGGACGGTGTTGACCGCCGCTTCGATGCGGTCGGCCATCTCCGATTCGTCGAGCGTGTAGCGCAGCATCATCGCCACCGAGAGAATGGTGGCGAGGGGATTGGCGAGGTTCTGGCCAGCAATATCCGGCGCCGAGCCATGGATCGGCTCGTACATGCCCTTGCCGTTCTCATCCAGCGAGGCCGACGGCAGCATGCCGATGGAGCCGGTCAGCATCGCGGCGGCATCGGAGAGGATATCGCCAAACATATTGGTGGTGACCATCACGTCGAACTGCTTGGGCGCGCGCACCAGCTGCATCGCCGCATTATCGACGTACATGTGCGACAGTTCGATATCCGGATGCGCCTTCGCCTCCTCGATCATCACCTCGCGCCACAGCTCGGTGCATTCCAGTACATTCGCCTTGTCCACCGAGCAGACGCGTTTGTCACGCTTCATGGCGATATCAAACGCCACCTTGCCGATGCGGCGGATCTCCGACTCGGCGTAGACCAGGGTGTTGTAACCCTGCTTCTCACCATTGTCGAGAGTACGCACACCCCGCGGCTGGCCGAAGTAGATACCGCCGGTCAGCTCCCGGACAATCATGATATCCAGTCCGGAGACCACCTCGGGCTTCAGGGTCGAGGCCGAGGCGAGTTGCGGATAGAGCAGTGCCGGGCGCAGATTGGCGAACAGCCCCAGACCGGAGCGCAAACCCAGCAGCCCCTTCTCGGGGCGCACTTCGATGGGCAGCGACTCCCACTTGTAGCCACCGACCGCACCCAGCAGCACCGCATCGGCCGCCTTCGCCAGCTCCAGCGTCTCCTCAGGCAGCGGATGACCCTTGGCGTCGTAGGCCGTACCGCCGACCAGATCCTCTTCCGTCTCCACGTCCAGACCGAAATCCGAACACAGGACCTCGATAACCTTCACCGCCTCGGCGACGATCTCCTGACCGATACCGTCCCCGGGCAAAACCGCAATCATTTTCGTCATGTTCAACCTTCGTCAAAAGCCAAAGCAAACCACGGGGGACACGGGGAGCACGGGGACTTCATATTTAATAATCCCCGTGTTCCCCGTGCTCCCCGTGGCTCAAATCTTTTCAAAACAGCCAGGGCGCCTCGGCCTTGCGGCGCTCTTCGTAGGCGCGGATTTCGTCCACGTGCTGCAGGGTCAGGCCGATGTCGTCGAGGCCTTCCAGCAGGCAGTGCTTGCGGAAGGGGTCGACGTCGAACTCAATCGCCTCGCCCGAAGGCGTGGTGATGGTCTGGGCCGCCAAATCCACCGTCAGCTCATAGCCTTCATTCGCCTCGTTCTCCCGGAACAGCCTATCCACCGTATCTTCCGGCAGGACGATCGGGAGGATGCCGTTCTTGAAACAGTTGTTGAAGAAGATGTCGGCGAACGACGGAGCGATAATTACCCGGAAACCGTAATCCAGCAAGGCCCAGGGTGCATGTTCACGGCTCGAGCCGCAGCCGAAGTTCTGGCGCGCCAGAAGGACGCTCGCTCCCTTGTAGCGCGGCTGGTTGAGCACGAAGTCCGGGTTGATCGCACGCTTGGAGTTATCCATGCCCGGCTCGCCCTGATCCAGATAGCGCCACTCGTCAAACAGGTTCGGCCCGAAGCCCGTACGCTTGATCGACTTCAGAAACTGCTTGGGGATGATGGCGTCCGTATCGACGTTCGAGCGATCCAGCGGTGCCACAATCCCGGTCATCTTTTCAAATTTTTCCATCGTTAAAACCCTTGAAACCACAGAGAGCACAGAGAGCACAGAGAACAGCTTTTAACCACGGGGAGCACGGGGACACGGGGATACTCTCAAAACGAAATTCTCCTCCGTCGCCTTCCCTTATCGATTTCAAATCCCCGTGCGCCCCGTGTCCCCCGTGGTTAGATCTGTGTTCGTTCAGTCCCAATCGCGGATATCGACAAAGTGGCCGGCGATGGCCGCGGCCGCTGCCATGGCGGGGCTGACCAAATGGGTGCGGCCCCCCTGCCCTTGCCGGCCCTCGAAGTTGCGGTTCGAGGTGGAGGCGCAGCGCTCGCCCGGCTCCAGCCGGTCGGCGTTCATGGCCAGGCACATGGAGCAGCCGGGTTCTCGCCATTCGAAGCCGGCCTCGATGAAGATTCTGGTCGAGCCCCTCCTCTTCGGCCTGTTGCTTGACCAGGCCGGAGCCGGGCACGACCAGTGCCAGTTTGACCGAATCGGCCTTTTTGCGCCCCTTGGCAATCGCCGCCGCCTCGCGCAGGTCTTCGATCCGCGAGTTGGTGCAGGAGCCGATAAAGGCCTTGTTGATGGCGATGTCGGTGATCGGGGTGTTGGCCTCCAGGCCCATATACTCCAGGGCGCGGCGCATGCCGCCCGCCTTTACCTCGTCGGACTCCCCGGCCGGGTCCGGCACTTTGGCATCCACGCCCACAACCATTTCCGGAGAGGTACCCCAGGTGACCTGTGGGGCGATTTGCGTGGCATCGATGCGCACCACGCAGTCGAACTCGCCATCGTCGTCGGACTTTAGGTCGCTCCAGGCGGCAACGGCCTGATCCCACACGTCGGCCTTCGGCGCGTAGGGGCGCCCCTTTACGTAGTCGATCGTCTTCTCATCCACCGCGACCATGCCGGCGCGGGCACCCGCCTCGATGGCCATGTTGCAGACGGTCATCCGCCCTTCCACCGAGAGGTTGCGGATCGCCTCGCCGCCGAACTCGATGGCGTAACCGGTCCCTCCGGCCGTGCCCACCTCTCCGATAATGGCCAGCACGATATCCTTGGCGGTGACCCCGGGGCCTACCTTTCCGTCGACCGACACGAGCATGTTCCTGGACTTTTTCTGCACCAGGCAGCCGGTGGCGAGCACATGCTCCACCTCCGAGGTCCCGATGCCGTGGGCCAGGGCCCCGAAGGCGCCGTGGGTCGAGGTATGCGAATCGCCGCAGACCACGGTCATGCCCGGCAGGGTCGCCCCCTCTTCCGGGCCGATGACATGCACGATGCCCTGGCGAACGTCGCCCATGGGAAAATAGGTGATGCCGAACTCGGCCACGTTCGCATCGAGTGTCTCCACCTGCGTACGGGAGACGGGATCCTCGATGCCGCGGCTGCGATCGGTGGTCGGCACATTGTGGTCCGGCGTAGCCAGGACCGTATCGGTCCGCCACGGTTTGCGACCGGCCAGTCGCAGACCCTCGAACGCCTGCGGCGAGGTCACTTCGTGGACGAGGTGACGATCGATATAGATGACTGAGGTCCCGTCTTCGCCGGTGCGAACGACGTGGGCATCCCAGAGCTTGTCGTAAAGAGTCTTTCCAGCCATTTCGCCTTCTCAGGAGATCGCTTCTTGGTGGCGCACCGCCACGGGGTACCCATGGTAAACGCGCGACCATTGATTACTCAAATTCATATTTTTCATGTATCGTATACCCAAAAGGAATATAACCTCACGACAAAGGGGCGGAGAATGCCGGAGACGAGGGGCAAACACTCTGTGAAACAGCGCCCTTCATCCGTTTTCAGCCCAAAGACGATTGGTAACCTTTTCGTGGACATTCCCAACCTGCAAGCGTTCCTCGCCGTGGCCGACTCAGGCTCCTTCTCGGGCGCCGCCGCCCTCCTTCACATCACCCAGCCCGCGGTCAGCAAGCGCGTCGCGGCACTCGAGGAGGAGATGGCCACGGCACTTTTCGACCGCATCGGGCGCCGTGTCGCCCTGACCGAGGCGGGTAGCGCCCTGCTCCCGAACGCCCGGGAGGTCCTCAAAGCGGTTGAAAATGGTCGCCGGGCGGTAGCCAATCTCTCCGGAACAGTCGCCGGGCGACTCAGGATCGGCACCAGCCACCATATCGGCCTGCATCGCCTACCGCCCGTACTGCGTCGTTTCCATGCCCGCTACCCGGAGGTCAGGCTCGATATCCGCTTCATGGATTCCGAACAGGCCTGCCGGGCGGTGGAGACGGGAGAGCTGGAGTTGGCCGTCGTAACCCTGCCGTTAGCACCGGCTCCCGGCCTAATTGCACGCACCGTCTGGAATGACCCGCTGGCGATCGCCGCAGGCACCGATCACCCGTTGGCCGCTTTGCCAACAGCCACTCCGGCCGATTTGGCCGCTCACCCGGCGGTACTGCCTTCCCGCGGGACCTACACCCGACAGACGGTCAAGAACGCCTTGTTGCCGCTGGGGCTGGAACTCAATGTCGAATTCTCGACCAACTACCTTGAGACCATCCGTATGCTGATCAGCGTCGGGTTGGGCTGGAGTGTACTCCCCGCGACCATGCTCGGTAGTGACCTGGTCACGATTGAGATCCCCGAGTTGAAACTGGAGCGCCGCCTGGGGGTGGTCAGACACCGGGTACGGACCCTCTCCAACGCCGCCAGCGCCTTCGAGGCCGAATTGGAGAGCGAGGCCGGCACTCTCATTGAAAAACGAAGATTTTCCTGAATCGCAGAGGAGGTTTCGGGTTCGGGGGATCGGCGCAAAGGGTTTACGCCGGTAATTCCCGAATAACTCCACTCCCCACACCCCACCCATTTCCGGAGAATCAGAGCTCGCTCCACATGCGCATCAGATTGATATAGGAGTGATCGACGGCATCGCACTCGGGGGAGCCCGGTTCGCGCTTGAGGAGACTCTCCCGCGCCTGGCTGAGGTTGTAGAGGAGCTCGCGTTTTTCGGGGTCACGCACCAGGCTCTGGATCCAGAGGACCGCCACCAGCCGCTCCCCCGCGGTCACCTCTTCCACCCGGTGCAGGGTGCCGGAAGGATAGATGACCGCATCCCCGGCATCGAGCTTGGTGCGCTGCTCGCCAAAGGGAGTGCGGATCACCAGATCACCCCCTTCGTATTCCTCGGGACCACTCAAGGCGATGGTGCAGGAAACATCGGTGCGGTAGCGGCCATTGTCCGGTCCCATGATGGGGTCATCGATATGGTCGCCGTAGTGCATTCCCGGGGTGTAGCGCGCAATGATCGGCGTGGCCACCCGATGCGGAAGCGCACCATTGCGAAAGACAGCGCTCCGGTAAAGACTGCCCACCAGCGCGCGGCTCAGAGCATCACGGACCTCCGATCCCCGATCCAGTTCCAGGTTATTCTTGACCTTCTCGGCAGCCATGCCGGCAGTGAGTTTGCCATCGACGAAGCGGGCATTGGCAACGGCGTTCGCGATCGTTTTCAGTTCTTGCGGCGAGAGCACGCCCGGGATCTTAAGCAGCATGTAGTCACCTCTTCTGCGTTTTGCGGCCATGATAACTCAGGGGCGCACTCAAACCACCGACAGCAGCAGAGACCGGCAACGGCTTAAACCACGGAGGCACGGGGAAGAAATACAACACAGGTGTGCCCGCGGTTGGCCCTTTTTGTTTCTCTGGTGGTTGCAATAACGGTGGTTGCAATAAGTCAGTAGGGCTACCATTCGGTTCCTATGCGTCCAATCAATGACACGCCGCAAAATCTTCTGGGTCGCTGGTATGCCGATCCGCTGGAGCGAAATGCCGCACATCGGTTATTGAAGCGGGCCGATAGTCGTCGCGTGCGGTGCGCCCGCCGCGGGGCGCCGTGTCGGGTATGCGATCTAATGCGGCTTGTGGCCGGTTTTTGGCTGGGGCTCGATACCGAGGGAGCGTACGAGCGGCTGTGGGCGGACGCCAGCGCCCCCATCCACAGTCGTATCCTCACCCGGCAAATCTATGGACAGCTCCTGATGAGCCGGCGGCTCACCGGTGCCCACGAACACCTGACGGCGGCTTTCGCTGCGGCCAGTGATCTTTTCACACCGGGAGACTACTTCACGGTCATGCATCGCAATGCCATCCTCCGCCACCTGCCCCTGTCCAAACAGCCCCTTCCGCCGCTCGGTTTGAAACAGCTCCTGGACACAGCCAGAGTCGCTGCCGAACTGCAGCGTAGCGCCCCGTCACGGCGAACCTACTTCTTTGATCGCAAGGATACTTTCGGGTAAGTGTGGAATTAACCACGGGGGACAGGGGGAGCAATGGGGATATCCACGAGCCGTAGGATGGGGTGGGCTCCGCGAACGCCATCAGAATCAGGAGCCAATCCGACTCGTCGAAATGATGGTGTTCGTTTAACTCACCCCACCCTGCGAACGCATTCTTTTTGTCCCCGCCGTAGCCTCCCTTGGTTTCTTATAACACCGTAGGATCCCCGTGCACCCCGTGGTTTTCCTTTCTCAGTGCACTCTGTGTGCTCTGTGGCTGGACAATCAACGGTTCAACGCTCCCGAACCCAGCCCCAGGCGATCAGGGTGGCCAGTAGGCTGAGGCCAGCGGCGATGTAGTAGGTGGCTTCGGGGCTGATGCCATCCCACACCCAGCCGCTGTAGAGCGAACCGATTGCGCCGCCGGCGCCAAAGCTAAGGCTGCTGTAGAGGGCCTGTCCGCGTCCTTGATGACGGCCGGTGAAAAACTGGTGGAAAAAGGCGATGGCGACCGCATGGAAGATCGCAAAGCTGGCCGCGTGCAGGGTCTGGGCGAAGAGCATCACCGGCAGGTTTTCGGGAATCGCTCCGATGAGCCACCAGCGCAGAGTAGTCAGCACCAGAGCGGCGATCAGCAGCGCCCGCAAGCCAAAATGGGGCACCAGACGGTGCATCGCCAGAAATATCCCCACCTCGGCGAGCACCCCCAAGGCCCAGAGCTGCCCAATCAGAGCTCGTCCGTAGCCATAGTCCTCCATATAGATGGTGAAGAAGGTGTAATAGGGACCATGGCTCGCCTGCATCAGGAAGCAGACCACCAGCAGTGCGATAACCTCCGGTCGCCGCAAGACCTTCAGAATTGATCCTTCGCCACCATCCCCGGGCGCCGCCCCACGTTCGGGGACACTCAGGGTCGACAGCCAAATGCCCGCGAACAGCAGTAGAAGCACGGGCGGGAGGATATCCGGCTCCCGGACCTCCATGGCGGCCCCGAGGCCGGCGACCGTGGCGATGAAACCGACCGAGCCCCACAGACGGATGATGCTGTAGCGATGGGTATCCCGGCCAAGATGGCTGAGCGTGGTCGCCTCGAACTGTGGCAGTGCGGCATTCCAGAAGAAGCTGAACAGCAACATCACCGCTGCCAGGGGCCAGAAGCCTTCGGCGAAAAAGACCCCGATAAAGGTCACCAGGGCCAACAGAGAGCCGAGACGGACGATGGCCATGCGCCGCCCGGTGTGGTCGGCTATCCAGCCCCAAACGTTCGGCGAGATGATCTTGGTGGCCATCAGCACCGCCATCAGCTGCCCAATCTGGACCGAGCCGTAGCCCAGGTGCTTCAGATAGAGCGACCAGTAGGGCACAAGCACGCCGAGCGTGGCGAAATAGAAGAAGTAGAAACCTGACAGACGCCAGTAGGGTACGGATGGAACGGGATTCATAACCGCGGCCGGCGCGCGCCGGCCTAGTCTGCAGATTTGACGGGAACCAAAGGCGTGCCCGACTGCACGTCGGCATTCTGCGCACGGTGCCTGAGCAGGTGGTCCATCAATACAATGGCGGTCATCGCTTCGGCGATGGGGACCGCCCGAATGCCGACGCAGGGATCGTGGCGTCCCCTGGTGACCACCTCGACAGGATTGCCGGCCCGATCGATGCTGGCACCGGGCACACGGATACTGGAGGTCGGCTTGAGGGCAATCGAAGCCACGATGTCCTGCCCGGTGGAGATGCCCCCCAACACGCCGCCGGCGTGGTTACCGACAAAACCGCCCGGGGTAATGGCATCACGGTGTTCGCTGCCCTTTTGTTCGACGCTGGCGAAACCGGCACCGATCTCGACACCCTTGACGGCATTGATGCTCATCAGGGCGTGGGCCAAATCGGCATCCAGACGGTCAAAGACCGGTTCGCCGAGTCCCACCGGAATCCCCTGGGCCACCACATTGACGCGAGCCCCGACCGAATCCCCCTCCTTTCGAAGGGCATCCATATAGGCCTCGAGTTCGGGCACCCGATCGGCCTCCGGGAAGAAGAAGGGATTGTCCTCCACGACTTCCCAGTCGTGCCGCTCGGCACAGATGGGTCCGAGTTGGGCCAGATAACCGCGGATCTGGACGCCTTTTGAGGCCAGGTATTTTTTGGCGATGGCACCGGCCGCCACGCGCATGGCGGTTTCCCGGGCCGACGAGCGCCCGCCACCCCGATAATCACGGAGACCGTATTTCTGCTGATAGGTGTAATCGGCATGGCCCGGACGGAACTTTTCGGCGATCTCCGAGTAATCCTTGGAGCGCTGATCCTGATTCTCAATCAGTAAGCCGATGGGCGTACCGGTCGTAATTCCCTCGAATACGCCCGAGAGGATCCGCACCTGATCGGGTTCACGGCGCTGGGTCGTATGCCGCGTCTTGCCCGGACGGCGCCTATCCAGGTCGTCCTGAAGGTCCGCCTGACTGAGTTCCAGCCCCGGTGGACAGCCGTCCACCACACAGCCGATGGCCGGGCCATGGGACTCACCAAAGCTCGTGACGGTAAACAGTTTGCCGATGCTATTTCCTGACATGGCGCGTATTGTAGCGATTTAATCCGACGACGTCCCCCTGCCTCGTACTTTCCGTCGTAAACGGCGCCCGATGCGCATCGGCCGATGTTACGAAAGTGCGCTTCACTCCTTTTCCCGGTTCCAAACGCCGCCTGCCTCAGGCGAGGCACGATCATGAACTTCTCCGGTAAGAAGCCGTAAACGGCTATCTTTGCGGTGGGAGCGCAGGGAGGCGGCATGGCCAACAAACAAAAGAATTACCGTATCGGTATTACGGGATCCTACGGCGGTCTCAACCTGGGGGATGAGGCGATTCTGCAAAGCATCATCGCCCAGTTGCGGGAAGCGGCCAGAGTCGAACTCACCATCTTTTCCCGCAACGCGGAGGATACTCGCAGCCGCCATCCCGTGGAAAAGGCCGTTACCACGCGACGGCTATCACGCGATGAACTGAGAAAGCTCGTCGAGAGGCTGGACTTGCTCGTCGTCGGCGGAGGCGGGCTGCTGTTCGATGCCGAAGCACGGACCTTTTTGCGAGAGGCCGCCCTGGCCGAGGAACTGGGCGTGCCCGTGATGGTCTACGCCATAGGAGCCGGACCTCTCCGGGACACGACGGTCCAAGCGGCTGTGCGCGACATATTGAATCGCGCTGAAGTCATCACCGTCCGGGAAAACGCCGCACGCCAGGTTTTGGAAGAAGCCGGCGTCCGGCACGAAATCCAGGTAACGGCAGATCCGGCACTGTTACTGCGACCCGAACCGCTGCCCAAGCAGGCGCTGATGAGTGAAACCCTCGACCGGGATGGCCCGGTGGTGGGTATGTCGGTACGCGAGCCCGGTGCCGCTGCGCCCGATGTCAGCCAGGATTTTTATCATCAGCTACTCGCCAACGCAGCCGACTATATCGTGGATCGCTTCGGTGCCCAGGTGGTATTCGTCCCCATGGAACGCGGAGTGCTCGATATGCAGCACAGCCATGCCGTGATCTCGAAAATGCTGTGCCCCCAAAAGGCCACCGTGCTCAAGGGTGAATACACCTCCGGTCAATTGCTGACGCTGATTGGCCGCTTCGATTTTGCCGTTGGCATGCGGCTTCATTTCCTTATCCTTGCCGCCCTCAATCGGGTGCCTTTCGTCGCCCTCCCCTACGCCTCCAAGGTCGGTGGTTTCCTGGAGCAGATGGGCGCGGAAATGCCCCCCATCGAACGGGTCAATGCCGGACGGTTGCTGGCCCATATCGATCGCTCCTGGGACCGGCGCCGCTCTCTTGCCAATCGCATCAACCGCACGATTCCCAAGTTGCAGGACTGCGCCCGCCAGTCTCACCAGATCCTGTTGAAACTTCTGCAACGCGACCCTCCCGACTGAGAAGATACCATGCCGGTCTTACCCCGCCCCGACCCGATGCATTCTGTGCCCCTTCCGCTCCGTAAGGCCCAGGTAGGAGGTAGCTGCGATGTGCTGGTTGTCGGGGGCGGGCCGGCCGGCATCGGGGCGGCCCTGGGCGCAGCGGCCACCGGGGCCCACACCGTCCTGGTGGAGCGCTACGGCTTTCTGGGGGGTAATGCCACGGCGGCTCTGGTGACGCCGCTGATGTCCTATTTCACCGAGCGCCATCGCCCGGAACGATTGGGCAGCCATACGCTGCTGCCGACCGATCACGGCCCCGGCGAACCGGTGCTGGCGGGCGTCCTTCGACAGTTCGTCAAACGTCTCCTGGAGCGCGGCGGCGCCATCCCGCCTTCCCAGGAGACGGGCTACACCGTGCCGTTCGATCCGGAGGTCTTCAAGCAGGCCGCCCTGGAGATGCTGGACGAGGCGGGTGTGCAGTTTCTCTTTCACGCCTTCGCCTCGGGCGTGCTCGGATACGAACAACCGAACGGTGTCATCTTCGAGACCAAGTCCGGACCGGTGGTCATCCGCGCCCGCAATGTCGTCGACTGCACGGGCGACGGCGATATCGCCTTCAATGCCGGTGCTCCGTTTGAAATCGGTCGCGACCCCGATGGCCTGGTCCAGCCCATGACGCTGATGTTCCGTATGGCGGAATTCGAAAGAACCGCCTTCGAGAACTATGCGCGACGACACCCACATGAGTGGCGCGGTGTACATGGTTTGTGGGATTTGGTCCGCCGGGCCACGGTGGATGGCGAACTGGACCTGCCCCGTGAGGATGTGCTGTTTTTCTCCACCCCCCATCCGCGGGAGGTCATCGTCAACAGCACCCGCGTCACACGAGCGGTCCCGCTGCTCGGCACCGATGTGTGGGATTTGAGCTATGCGGAATGGGTATCCCGGCATCAGATGCGGCAGATCTCCGCCTTTTTCCGCCACTACGTTCCCGGGTTCAACCAGTCCTATCCGGTGCAAAGCGGTACCGAGGTGGGGGTGCGGGAGACACGGCGGGTCCTGGGGGACTACCGGCTCACCGAAGACGATGTACTTTCCGCCCGGAAGTTCGATGATGTCGTGGCGCGAAACGCCTACCCCATTGATGTGCACAATCCGCGTGGCAGTGGTACCACGGTCAAGCGAGTGCCCGCGGGCGAGGCCTACGACATCCCTCTGCGCTGCCTGCTGCCCCGAGACGTGGACAACCTCGTCGTGGCCGGCCGCTGCATTTCCGGTAGCCATGAAGCGCACTCATCGTACCGGGTGATGCCGGTGGCCATGGCCCTGGGACAAGCCGGCGGGGTCTGTGCGGCACTCGCGACACTCAAAGGGGTGCCCCCCCGGGAACTCGCCCCCGGCGATGTCCAGCGAGAACTGTTACGTCAGGGGGCGGACCTGCGGGGTATCGTCCCGGAGCGCGGCAGCGCGGCACCGGTGGAGGCGGGTTAAAATGTTAACCGCAAAGCTTCCGCTCCTGCTCACGCCCCTCTTCGAAGACGCAAAGAGCGCAAAGGTAAACAAGATCTAACCGCAGAGGCGCAAAGAACCTGAGTCTTCCTATGCAAACCTCTGCGTGCTCTGCGCCTCTGCGGTTCAAAAATGGGCCCGCAGGGGCATCATCACTCCCTGTCGGAGCATGGCAACTACATACGGGAAGCCAGAGGCGCAGAGAACTTAGCCTTCCTATGCAAACCTCTGCGTGCTCTGCGCCTCTGCGGTTACATCTTTTTCCCTTTGCGGGTTAGGGCCTGTTGACGTTTCATCTTCACCACTGCTGGCGGCCATTTTTTCGTCCAGCGAGGCAGAAGGAGCGTAGTTTGGTTATTCCAAATAAGCGACTGATAACGAAGCTGGGCGGAAAAATGGCCCCAGCCCGAAGGGTTGAGGCTGAAAATCCACCACTCTTCGTTGTTCGTCGTTCATTTGGAATAACCAAACTTCTCTCCTCTCGCCTCGATTGGTGAATTTTCAGCCTCAACAGAGGCGAAGATGAAACGTCAACAGGCCCTAGTAGCTAAATAACCTTCGAGAAGCGCCGGTTGGCCTTTTCCCGCAGGTACCGGTCGAACACCATGCAGATGTTGCGAATGAGCAGCTTGCCGGCCGGTTTCACCTCGATACGGTCGGGACGCAGTTCCAGCAGCCCGTCCTTTTCCATCTGCCGCAGTTCTTCCAACTCCGCGGCGAAGTAATCATCAAAGCGGATGCCGTAGGCCTTTTCCGCCTCGGCTTTGTGCAGTACGAAATGGCAGATAAGGTTGGTGATGACCAGCCGGCGCAACTTGTCATCCTGATTCAGTTCATAACCCCGGAACACCGCCAGCTTTCCGTCATCGATGCGGCCGTAATAGTCATCCATCGCCTTCAGGTTCTGGGAATAGGTGTCCCCCACCTGACTGATGGAGGTGCCGCCCAGCCCCACCAAGTCGCAGTCGGCATGGGTGGAATATCCCTGGAAGTTGCGGTACAGCTGCCGTTGCGCTGGGCCACCGCCAGCTCGTCGTCGGGCTTGGCGAAGTGATCCATGCCGATGTAGACGTAGCCGGCTGCGCGTGAGCTTATCGATGGTCATGCTGGAGGATATCCAGCTTCTCCTGCGGTGCCGGCAGATCTGCGGCATTGATACGCCGCTGCGGCTTGAACAGCTCCGGCAGGTGCGCATAGTTGAACACCGACAAGCGATCGGGAGAGATCTCCATGACTTTGTCGAGGGTACGACTGAAGCTCTCGGCGCTCTGGAAAGGCAAGCCGTAGATCAGGTCGACGCTGATGGACTTGAAACCCTCCGCGTCGGGCCGCCTCGAGCACCCCCAGGGTCTGCTCTTCCGACTGGATGCGGTTGACGGCCTTCTGCACCCGCGGATCGAAGTCCTGTACCCCCAGACTGATGCGGTTGAAGCCGAGCTTCCGCAGCAGTGCGATGGTGTCGGTCTGGACCTCCCGCGGGTCGATCTCGATGGAGTACTCACCGCTATCGTCATCATGCAGACTGAAAGCATTCGCGGGTTTCTTCCATCAGCCCGCGTCATCTCCTCATGGCTGATGAACGTGGGCGTGCCGCCGCCCCAGTGCAGCTGATTGACCGCGCCGGTAGCCGATCCAGCAGTTCGCCCTGCATTGCGATTTCGCGGTGCAACGTTCGCAGGTAGGGCGCGGCGCGGCTACGGTCCTTGGTGACCACCTTGTTGCAGCCGCAGTAGAAACAGACCGTATCGCAAAAAGGGATATGGAAGTACAGGGATAGCGGCCGACCGCTCTTGCTGCTTTTTTCGGCCCATTGCCGGTATTCGGCTTCGCCGAACCCTTCATGGAACTGAACCGCCGTTGGATAGGAGGTATAACGCGGACCCGATTTGTCGTAGCGCTTGATCAAATCGATGTCGAATTCGATGCTCTGGTTGGTCATCGGACCTCCTTCCTCAAACGGTTGGGCTTCAGGCTTCGTCGACGTCGAGGCCGTTGCGGTGGGTGTGGTTGATCACCGCCAGCAGGTTGGCAAACGGCAACTGCGACTTGTACTTGTTGGCGATCTCCATGAAAGGCAGGTCTCGGTTTTCGAACTGGTAGCTGCCATCGGCCATTGAGGCGCGCAGCTTCTTCAATCCCTGCTCCACGGGTTCCAGAAAACGCAGCTGTCCCCCGTCTTCCTCCGTATCGAATTCGTAGCAGGCGCGCAGCTCGTCGACTTCGATGAGGGCCTGCTCCACAAACCGGACGTACTCCTCGGCGGACTTGGGCTTAAGGCTGTACATTGGGTACTCTCTCCATTCGCTTGGACGGCCTATCGCCGAAATGGTTGCGGCCGGCATTATAACCAACACCGCTTTTCCGAACTAACCTTGAGACCACGGAGGAACGCCTGGAAATCCTCGAAGGGCTCCTCTCAACGGTTTCGCCGAACCGAAGCGTGCTCCTCGAAAAGGGCATGGTGCTCTGCAAGTGGCTCGGCGGTAAGCAGAAAAACGCCTTGGCCTCCACGCTCGAACTCCAGCCATACAAACGGCACCTCGGGAAGAAGCTCGGCCAGGGCCGGTGCGCTATTGCCGACTTCCACCACCAGAATGCCCTCGGGCTCCAGGTGTTCCGGTGCCTCGCTCAACATGCGCAGCACCAGGTCGAGGCCATCTTCTCCGGCTTCGAGGGCCAGGGCCGGCTCGTGACGGTACTCCTCGGGCAGGGCGGCCATATCCTCGGCGTCCACATAGGGCGGGTTGCTGACAATGATGTCATAGCGCTCCCCCCCGAGTCCGTCGAAGAGGTCCGAGTGAACCGCGCGCATCTGATCTTCCAGGCCGTGCTTCTCGATGTTGATGCGAACCACCTCAAGGGCCCCATCCGAGATATCGCTGGCATCAACCGTGGCATCCGGAAAAGCCAGGGCGCAGGCCGCAGCGATACAGCCGCTACCGGTACAGAGATCCAGTACCCGCCCCACCCGCTCCGGATCGATCCAGGGCTCGAACCGCTCCTCGATCAATTCGGCTATCGGCGAGCGCGGGATGAGGACCCGTTCATCGACATAGAACGGCAGACCGCCAAACCAGGCTTCGTTAGTGAGATAAGGCGCGGGTAGCCGCGTCTGTACACGGCGCGCAATCAGCTCCGCCACCGCCTTGCGCTCCTCCGGAAGCAGCCGCGCCTCGAAGTAGGCCTCCGGGATCTGTGGCGGCAGGTGGAGTGCGAACAGCGTCAGATAAGCCGCCTCGTCGAAGGCGTTGTCGGTGCCATGGCCGAAGAAGAGCCCCTCCCGGTTGAAGAGACTGGCCGCCCAACGGATCAGGTCCCGGGGCGTAAGCAGGGTTTCGACGACTTCGTCAATATTCATTGTATGTGATCACCGAGAACAGACAGGCCCCGAAAACCTGGAGCGGAGGACAGCGGAAAGCTCACGCCTTCTTGTGCGGCCAGGCTCTTTGGGGTTCACCCTTTCTTTTTGGCGTGCTTGGGACGAAACGCCCCGATCACCGACTCGTCCGTCTCCAGGTAGGGCCCTTCGATCAGGTCGATGCAATAGGGCACGGCCGGGAAAACACCGTCGAGGCAGTCGGCAATCGCCGACGGCTTGCCAGGGAGATTGATGATCAAGGAACGGCCGCGAATACCGGCAATCTGCCGGGAGAGGATGGCGGTGGGCACAATCTTGAGCGAGACCGCCCGCATCTGTTCGCCGAATCCGTCCAGCAGTTTGTCACAGACCGCCTCGGTGGCCTCCGGGGTGATATCCCTCGGCGCCGGGCCGGTACCGCCGGTGGTGACCACCAGTCCACAGCCTTCGTGGTCGCAGAGCTCACGCAGCGCGGCCTCCACCTGCTCCTGCTCGTCCGGAACCAGACGCGCCACGGCCTCCCAGGGGCTGGTTAGCGCCCGGTCGAGCCACTCGCGAATCGCCGGGCCGCCTTGATCCTCATACTCGCCCCGACTGGCACGGTCTGAGACCGTCACGATGCCGATACGTGCCTTCTCACCCATGAACTGCTCCCGAAAAAAACCAACCGGTATTATAAAGATACCGGTCGCGGGATACGAGGGCGAGGGAAACCATTTCTGCCGGGGTACCGAGCCCTTGCGCGAATTTCGTTCATCTCCCGAGAGCCCCTAGAAATCGATCACCAGGGTGACAGAGGAGATGGTATCGGTATTCTCCGTATATTCGGGGACATCGGTGTTGTGGCGCACCGTGTAGGAGAGCTTGGTGGCCAGATTGCCGTTGATCTTGAGTTTCAGGGCGGAGACCGACTCCGTGAAGGTATTCCTGTCGCCGGACTCGACGAACAGCTGCTCGGTAAAACGAGCGGAGGGACTTATCTGCCAAATCAGGTTGCCCGCGCCGCGCAGGATTACCTCGTCTTCGCGCTCGTCACTCTCCTCAGGGAGCGAATGGCGGCCGCCGAAACCGGCTTCCAGATCAAGTGAGACGCCCGGCTCCTCGTAAACCCGACGGCCATAGCCGAAGGTTTCCGAAATACGATAGTCGTAACCGCTGAACCGGTCGTCCTCATACCGCACGGTCCCGAACAGGTAGCGGTTTTCGCCGAAACGGTAGTCGGATTTGTGGGCGAAAAGGTACCGTTCCGCGGTGGTCTCGTCCTCGTCGGAGCTGCGCAGGGCCTCCAGTCGCGTTTCATGGCGCCAGGGGTAGGCCTCATTGCGCAAGGCAAAGCGGGCGTTGAAGCTCTCCGTTTCACTGTTACCGGTAGTCGCCACGAAACCCACTTCGGCCTCGCCGCTCCAACCCTCCTCTGGCCCCGTCTCCGCCTCCTCTGCCCCACTCACCTGTGCGGCCCCAAGGGCCAGAATGGCGCCTATTCGCAGTAGGCAATTGGAAATAGACATAGCACCGTAAGAATGGGAAAGCCGGAAGTCTATCAGGAACGAACAACCGCCATTCTAAGGTACGGCACGCCGTTGCTTTGTGACGAAGTCCTGCAAACGCACCGGCATTCGCCGCGCTCCCCAACGGCCCGGCCCGCCATCGAACACACCGGCACAAGGGGTCCCACATCGGCGGCAGTTGCCCTCGTCGGTCAAATTCCAGTCGGTAATCACGTACCAGTCGCGGCCGATGAGGCGCTCTCCGCAGTGATGACAGTAGGTACTACCGCCCGCCTCATCATGAACATTGCCGGTGTAGGCATAACGGACGCCATTGGCGATGGCGATCTGCCGGGCACGGTTGAGGGACGCCACCGGGGTAGGCGGCACATCGCGCATCTTCCAGTCGGGGTGAAACGCCGTGAAGTGCATCGGCACCTCCGCTCCCAGCGCCTTCACCACCCAACGGGTCATGGCATCCAGCTCTTCCTCGCCGTCGTTATGGCCCGGAATCAACAGTGTGGTGAGTTCCACCCAGACATCGGTCTCCTGGCGCAGGTACACCAGGGTATCGAGCACCGGCTGCAAATGTCCGCCGGTGAGCCGGTAATAGAAATCTTCAGTGAAGGCTTTCAGGTCGATATTGGCCGCGTCCATACAGGCGTAGAATTCCCTGCGCGGCGCATCGCTCACGTATCCGGCGGTCACCGCCACCGACCTGATGTCCCGCTCTCGGCAGGCGCGTGCGACATCGATGGCGTACTCGTGAAAGATCACCGGGTCGTTGTAGGTGTAGGCCACGCTGCGGCAGCCCGACGACTCCGCCGCCCGGGCGATGGTCTCGGGCGAGGCGCGGTCCATTAGTGTGTCCATCTCCCGGGACTTGCTGATATCCCAGTTCTGACAATATTTACAGGCCAGGTTACATCCTGCCGTTCCGAACGAGAGGATCGGCGTTCCGGGAAAAAAATGGTTCAGCGGCTTCTTCTCGACCGGATCCACACAGTAACCGCTGGAGCGACCATAGGTGGTCAAGACGATACGATCGCCCACGTTGGCGCGGACAAAACAGAGTCCCCGCTGCCCTTCGCGCAGCTTGCAGAAGCGCGGACAGAGATCACACTGAACCCGTCCATCGTCGAGGAGATGCCAGTAGCGCGTCCGGGTCAGTTCGGCGGGATCGAATAGTTCATTCGTTCGTTTTTCGGTCATTGCGATCTCCTTTTCCATGAACCTTGGGACCACAGAGACGGTCGTATTATTCCGTTGCAACGACATGCGGCAACCGGTATAGATCAACTTGGTTTTACACACCCGGCTTCGGCGTTATTCTACTGCCGCGTAACGACCCTTTGTGTTGCGGCGATTCCGGGCCAGAGTTCGCAAAGGTTTCCCATGGCATCGATCCGACCACCGGCCGTTGCCGGCATGTTCTATCCCTCGGACCCCACCGAACTGCACGGCATGGTCCTGCAGATGTTGCGTGAGGTTCCCGAGTCCCGGACTCCGGTCCCCAAGGCGATTATCGCGCCCCATGCCGGTTACATCTATTCCGGGCCGATCGCCGCCAGCGCCTATGCCCGTTTGGCACCCGCGCGGGACCGGATCACCCGCGTTGTGCTTCTGGGCCCCTCTCACCGCGTTCCCCTGTTCGGACTGGCCACCTCCGGTGCCGACTTTTTCAAAACGCCACTGGGCGATATTCCCCTCGACCGTGCAAGTATCGATTCGGTGGAGACGCTGCCCCAGGTGCGCCGGCTGGATGCTGCCCATCAGATGGAGCACAGCCTGGAGGTCCACCTGCCCTTTTTGCAGGCAGTGCTCGGCTCGTTCAGCCTGGTGCCTCTGGTGGTCGGTGATGCGACTCCCGAGGAGACCGCCGAGGTGCTCGAGCATCTTTGGGGCGGCACGGAGACCCTCATCGTCATCAGTTCCGACCTGTCACACTTCCACGATTACGCGACCGCCCAAAAGCTGGACGCTTCGACTTGCGAGGCTATCGAGCAGCTGAATGCTTCGGCGATCGGCCATGAGGATGCCTGCGGCCGCAACCCTCTTCGCGGGCTGCTGGTGGCCGCCAGGCGCAGGGGGCTCGAGGTGGAAACCCTGGGCCTTTGCAACTCGGCCGATGCCGCGGGTCCGCGTGACAGCGTCGTCGGTTACGGCGCCTGGAGTCTTACCGATGTTGAATCCTGAGCAGCGCGAACGACTCCTTGGCGTGGCGGAAGATTCGATCCAGCACGGTTTGACCGATTCCACTCCCTTGCATATCGATTCCGGAGCATTCGAACGCCCCCTCTGCGAGCCGGGGGCCTGTTTCGTGACACTGCACCGCAACGATGAATTGCGGGGCTGCATCGGCTCCCTCGAGCCGCGCCGTTCTTTGGTCGGGGATGTCGCGGAAAACGCCTTCGCCGCCGCCTTTCGCGACCCGCGCTTTCTACCGCTCAGCAGCGAAGAGTGGAATGACCTTGATCTGGAGATATCCGTGCTCGGTCCGGCTGAGCCGATGACCTTCAGCTCGGAATCCGATTTGCTGGGGCAGCTGAAACCGGGAAAAGATGGATTGGTACTGGAGGAGCGAGGACAGCGCTCGACCTTCCTTCCGCTGGTTTGGGAGTCTCTGCCGGATCCCGGACAGTTTTTGCAGCATCTCAAGCTGAAGGCCGGCCTCGCACCCGACTATTGGTCCGATACCATTCGTTTCAGTCGCTATGAAACCGAGGCCTTCGGGAGATCGGTGAGAAAAAGCGCCAGTGCCTGACCCGCTGCGTCATTGCAAAGTCGTCGGTAAACGGAACCGGTAAACCAGGTGCCCCTATTCCGACTCGCGTCCCCGGCGACACTCACCGACGGATCCGGGCATACAGATCACCCCTTCACCCCAGACCGCATGATCGAGAGTAGCGGCGGTGAGGTCGGCCCCGGTCAGGTCGGCGCCCGTCAAATCGGCGTAGGCCAAGTTCGCCCCGGAGAGGTCGGCTTCGCTCAGATCGGCTCCCTGCAGGTTGGCCCCGATCAGTTCCGCATCGCTTAGGTTGGCGCCTCTCAGATTCGAGAGACTCAGATCCACATAGGAGAGATCGGCAGCTTTCATGTAGGCCGCCCGCAGCACCGAGGCTCGCAGGTCGGCACTGCGCAGTACCGCCCCGGCCAGATCCGCATTCGCCAGATTGCTGCCCGCCAAACGGCAATCGCGCCAAATCACACCGGGGGCAGGCGGCGCTTCGCACTGGGGTTCGGCCACTCCGGTCTGCTCGGGCATGAGAAAAGGAACGACGAGGACCACCGCGATGATGATCGACACGGCCAGATAGGCCTTCCAGCCCTTTAACCCGCGAGAGGTTTTCTCGTCCTTGTGCGGCTCACGCAGGTCATCGGCCCAGCGACGCGCCGCCTCCAGATGCTCCTGTGCTTCAGGGTCTTCCGGATGCCGGCGGGCTTCGCGCATGACCTCGGGGATAAGCTCCGGCACTCCGGTGATTTTTTTCCAGCCGATTTGGTCGGTACTGACCTCATCACCCGGTGAGAGCCGTCCCAGCAGGATATAGCGGGACACCAGACCCGAAGGAAACGGTCCGCGTGTCTCGCCACGGCGGCGTATAAACCATCTTTGCTCTACGTGTTCCTTCATATTCGCCAGCTTAAGCCGCTATCATGGCCATTGGCATCATAAGCGAAGTCGATCAGTCCTGTATACGAAGAGCCCGCGGTTGAACGATGCGCATCCAGATTCCCTCCACGGCAACCCGTCCGATTTTGACCGTTGCCAAAACGGAAACCCTGCCTGGCGGCTTGCGCGTCGGCGAGGTCGTTAACGCGACAGTCTTACGCAGTGGAAACGACAGCGTCACTCTCGATATCGCCGGACGCCAAATAGAGGCCCGGGCCTCCCTGCCTCTCAGCGAGGGGCAGGTGCTCAAATTGAAGGTGGAAACCGACGGTGGTCGCCTCTTTTTGCGCGTGCTGGAGACTGCACGGGATTTGCGCGGCGAGGCACTGCGAGCAGCCCTTCCCAAACAGGCACCGCCAAAAGTCCTTCTCGAGCGACTCGAACAGATCGCTGTCCGGGGGCTCGACCAGGAACTGACACGGGAGGTCAGGGAGGTGATCGCTCGTCTTCGCCAGAGCCTTCCGGGGCCCAAACAGTTGACGGAGGCCGATGGTCTGCAACAGGCCATCAGGGATTCAGGGCTTTTTCTGGAAAGCCGACTCGCTATATCCGACAGGAAAGTCGGAAGCGACTTCAAGGGTCAGTTGCTGCGTCTGCTTGCCGCTCTGCGGCGCCAACAACAGGGACAAGCGACCGACCGAATCGAAAAAGGGGGGGCCGAGACGGCCAGGTCCTCCCGGCGTGACGGACAGAGAAGCCCGCTAGCGCCGCTACCCGGCACAACTAAAACGCCGCACAGTTCGGGGCCCCCGGGCAGACCGGAGCCAGGAGCATCTCGGGCCTTCGGACAGACAAGACTCTCTCCGCCGATACCCGGCCCCGCCAAAATGCCGATAGGCTCAGTTGCCCCCCGCACTCCGGCTCCCACCGCCAACCGGCAGTCCGGGCAGGGCGCGCCAACGAGCCACTCTCCTCTTTTGACGACGCTGTTCAAGCTGGTGGAGTCCACCGTCGCCCGGCTGCAGACACAGCAACTCACTTCGGGGACCACACCGGAACGTCCCGATGAGAGCAATTGGCTGCTCGAAATACCGGTCCGCGACCGGGACGTTGTGGAACCATTACGCCTCCGACTACGCCGCGAAACGGAGAGCCAGCGCGGCGAGGGTGACTGCTGGTCGGTCGTCTTACGTTTTGCCCCTGGCGACTACGGCGACATCCGTATAGTCGTGACTCTCATCGCAGGTCTTGTTTCCTCCCGGTTCCAGGCCGAAAAAGCGGAGACCGCGGCGCTGTTTCAAACACACCTCGATCAGTTGCGTGAACGGCTCGCCGAACAGGGGCTCGACGTCGGACAACTGGGCGCCTATCAGGGCATTCCCGACGTCGACGAGGATGGACCGCAACTCGGGCTGCTTTCCGGTCTCATCAGGGAAAAAGCCTGAACATGAAGAGCAACGGCCCGAATCGTTCACGAACCGCCATTGCCCTCAAGTATGACGGGGAGAGCGCGCCCAGGGTCACTGCCAAAGGGCGCGACGAGTTGGCGGATACCATCCTGGCATTGGCGCGCGAGCACGATATCCCCCTTCATGAAGATCGGGAACTGAGCGCACTTCTTTCACAGCTGGATCTGGGCGATGCGGTTCCCCGCGAGCTGTACGTGGCAGTCGCCGAGGTGATCGCCTTTGCCTATGTGCTGACGGGGAAATTCCCCAACGGGAAAGGGCCGGAGGACTACGAGAATTGAATGTTGGATATTTCCACGGACGGGATGGTCACTGTCAAGCCGAAAGGCGGTGCATCATGGCGATAAGTTCAGCCTCTCCCCTGGCCAGTCCGCAGACTTCCACCAGGTCTTCCACCGAGGCCCCCTTTTTAGCCATTTTGATGGCCTGATCATAGCTTCGATCATCACCGCTCCCCGAGTCGATGCGATCCTGACGGACACCGAGTTGTTCCTGACGCGTGCTCACCTCGCGCATCTGCAGCTCCAGCCGGTTGACACGATCCCCCACGGTGACCGCTGCATTACATAGCGCCCGCAGGTCCTGCTGCATTGTCAGCAAGGCTTTTTCGCGCCGGGCGTTATCCCGGGCGAGATGGCGAATGGCGAGTGACAGCGCCGCCACTACGAGCACTAAGACCGCGCCCGCAACCAGCAGCCCGTTAGTCCCCACGCTATCCACGGTCACACCTCACACATAGACATCGATATGTTCATCATCATCGCAGTCGTCCGAATCGTCCCGATTGTCCGGGTCTGAAGCGTCCCCTTCCTCAGGTTCATGACGCTGCCGCTTCTCCTCCCCGGGTTGGCGGCGCCAGACTCGGTTTCCCGGAGCTATTCGCTCGATATCCGCCATCAATCTCTCCGGCACCTGGAACCGATTCTCCTACCAGTGCTCCTGACCCTCCACGGTCAGAAGCTTGTCGAGATCGACGAGAATCAGCAGCTCATCGCCCTGTTTGGACACTCCCTGGATGTATTTGGCGCTCTGGTCATTCCCGACATTGGGGGCGATCTCAATCTGCGATTCGGGGAGATCGACCACTTCGGCGACACCATCGACCATCATGCCCACGGTCTGATCTTCCCGCTCAATGATGACGATACGCGTTGCGTCGGTTGTTTCTGCCGGCGGCAAACCAAAACGTTTACGGGTATCCATAACGGTAACGACATTGCCGCGAAGATTGATAATGCCAAGCACGAAACCCGGAGCCCCCGGCACCGGCGCAAGGTCGGTGTTCTTCAGCACCTCTCGCACCTCCATGACGTTGACCCCATATTTCTCATTGTCCAGCAAGAACGTGACCCATTCGGTCACCGGATCGGAGTTGATCTCGTTGTTCGCTGTGTTCTCTCTAGCTTCCATATCGGATCCTCATCGGTCGGAGAGCAGGCGTCGGAAAGGCGACAGCGCACGCCATCTCCCTACTACTATGCAGAATCGGTGCCAGTATCGTCGTCGTCCTGGGCATCTTCCAGACCGGTGGCCAACATCTGCCCGAAAGCGGGCGGATCGATGATGGCACACATGTGATCGATTACCGTTCCGGCGAGCCATTGGCGTCGGGTGCGACTGGTGCGCCAACGCACCTTGTCCGGCGTCAACGTAATCACATCGGCCACGGTATCGCAGCCCAGCCCCCAACGGCCGTCATCGATGAAAACGACCCGCGTCAGGCGCTCGGCCGGGTCCCCTTTCAGGGCAGCCAGGCGCTCCGTCGGGAGTACGAGGTGGGCCGTGTCCACCACCGGAACACTACGGTCGCGGTAATCCATCAGGCCCAGGTACCAGGGAGCGTGTCCGGGCATGGGGGTCACCGCTTCCCGGCTCAATTCCTGAACCCCTGACAACTCCACCAGCGGGACCGCCAGTGTCAGTCCCCCCACCTTGAACAGCAGGGCCTGGAAGGTCTCTTCACCCCACTCGGGAACGGCTGCCGTCGTACTTGCAGGGGGGGTTTCGGTCTCGGTTTCGACCGCCGGAGACGCCTCTGGCGTGTTCTCTTCGATCGCGACTTCCGGCTCCGGCTCCCGGAGTAGAGCTTCGAAATAGACGCTGAGTGCGTCTTTTTCGGCAACCAGGGTCTGTTTTTCGTGTTGTTCGCTATTCATGACTGGACCGCGGCCGTTCGATTATTGCCCTCGCCTGCCAGCAGCGTATCGAGCAGAGCCGAATAGGCGATGACCCCTCGGGCCTGGGGGTTCATGTACGACAGGGGCATACCCTGGCGACTCGCTTCCCGAAAAAGGGTATCGACCGGAATCACCGACTTCCACAGCCGCTCGGGATAACGTTCGCGCAGCGTCTTTACCGTCTCGAGCGAACTGCGTGTCCTGCGATCGAACATGGTCGGCACGATCAGATAGTCCAGTGGCCGCTTGCGCGCCTGGGTCACCATGGCCAGGGTTCTCAGCATTTTCTCAAGGCCCTTGAGGGCCAGAAACTCTGTCTGCACCGGCATCAGCAGGGAGCGGCTGGCGGCGATGGCGTTGATCATCAGCACGCCCAGTACGGGCGGACAATCGATAAAGACATGATCGTAGTCACCCGCGATTTGCAGCATCGCCCGACCGATAACCAGCCCCATGCCTTCGCGCGCCCCCAGTTGACGGTCCAGTGTGGCCAGTGCCGTCGAGGCCGGCATCAGGTGGAGACTGGAGAAACGCGTGGGAAGGATCAACGAACGGGCGTCCGGCTTCTGTCCGGCATTTGCGGCAAAGAGACTGTAAACGCTGCGTTCCAGGTTATCGGGGTCATGACCGAAGTACGTGGTCAGGGAGCCGTGGGGGTCCAGATCAATCATCAGCACCCGCTGTCCGCGTTGCGCCAGAAGACCCGAGAGCGTTACGGCGCTCGTGGTCTTTCCAACCCCGCCCTTTTGATTGGCGATGGCCCAGACCTTCATTGCCCAACCCCTTGCGCTGGTCCGGTGGTTCGGGCATTGCGGTGGATATCCAGCGCGCGACGCACCTTGGCATCGGCCAGAATCACGAGCACCACGCGACGATTTTTTCGACGCCCTTCGGGCGTGGCGTTATCCGTCACGGGCCGGAACTCCCCATAGCCGATGGCCGCCATGCGCTCCGGTTCCACGCCACTTTTCATGAAAACATGGACGACCGATGCGGCTCGAGCGGCCGACAGCTCCCAGTTGGAGGGAAATATGATGGTATTGATCGGCAAATTATCGGTAAAGCCTTCGACCTGAATGAAGTTGGGATAGCGTTTTAGAATATCAGCTATGCGTCCCAGGACGGGAACCGCCTCATCTTCGAGCTCCGCGATCCCGCTGGCGAACAGAACACTGTTGTTGATCTCGATCTCGACCCAGAGATCGTCGCGGGTGATCTCGATGAGATCCTGGTCGATCAGTGGGCGCAACGCCTGCTCGAAATCGGTGGCGATCTGTCCCAAGTCATTATTCCGGGCCGTGCGCTGAAGGAGGTCGACCGCACTCACGCCGCTGCCGGAGCGCTTGACCAGTTCGATGGCGCTCGGCTGGCCGGCTTCGACCCGATCGCTCTTCAGTGGCGAGGGATCGCCACTCACCCCCTCGCTTCCCACCTGCACCGGGCGGACAGTCTTGGGAACGGTCTTGAATGCCGCCGTCAAGGTATCGGACAGTACCCGGTACTTGCCTTCGTTAACGGAGGAGATCGCATACATGACAACGAAAAAGGCAAACAACAGGGTGATGAAGTCGGCGTAGGACACCAGCCAACGTTCCAGGTTTTCCGGCTCTTCACGACGGCGCTTACGCGGCATAACCTATCCCGGACGCCTGTTGCGGCATGAAAGGTGTTCGTCGGGCCTCAATGGAGAAAACCCTGCAGCTTCGATTCGATATTGCGCGGGTTTTCGCCCTCCGCAATGGAAACGACGCCTTCGATGACCATGTATTTGACCTGGCTCTGATCCATCACCAGGGTTTTCAACTTGTTGCCGACCGGAATCAGGACCAGATTGGCCGCGCCCACGCCATAAATCGTGGCGACGAACGCCACCGCGATGCCGTGACCGAGTCGGCTCGGATCGGAGAGGTTCTGCATCACCTGGATCAGGCCCATAACGGCGCCGATGATGCCGATGGTCGGAGAATAACCGCCCATGCTTTCATAAAGCTTGGCGGCCTGGAGGTCATAGTGTTCACGGCTGTCAACCTCCACTTCCAGAATATTGCGCATCACCTCCGGCTCGCTGCCATCCACCAGTAGCTGCAACGCCTTTCGCGCAAACGGATCGGTCTCCGTCTCCGAAACCGACTCCAGCCCCAACAGTCCCTCCTTTCGCGCCAGACTGCTCCAGCTGATGATCTTCTCGATCAACTCATCGACGTTCTGCGTCGGCGGCACAAGCGACCAACGCAGCATGCCTATGGCGCGCATGAACTGCGGCATCGGCGACTGCAACATCACCGCGCCGATGGTGCCGCCCAGGACGATCATGGCCGCCGGGCCATTGACCAGCGAACTGGCCTGACCGCCCTCCAGATATTGGCCGCCGAGTATTGCACCAATCCCGAACAGAAGGCCGATGAGGGTCAGAACATCCATCGCATCATATCCGTGCCAAGGTGACACCCACGTCGGGTAATGCCAGAACCTGATCGGCATAGCCCGCATCGGTCACCGCCGCGGGCATGCCGTAGACCACGCAGGTCGCTTCGTCCTGGGCCCATATTGTCGAACCACCCTGCTTGAGCAGCTTGGCGCCCTCGCGGCCGTCTGCCCCCATACCGGTCAGCACAATCGCAAGGGCCTTGCCGGGAAACAGCTTGGCAACCGAACCGAAGGTCAGGTCCACTGAAGGTTTGTAATTCAAACGCGGGTCGCTCTCTATAATGCGCACCGTGGCGCGTCCTCCCCGGCTCTCAGAGGATCATCTGTTTGCCCCCGGGTGCCAGAAGCGCTGTGCCCGGCTGCAGCGAATCACCATCCTTTGCCTCTTTCACCTGAATTTGACACTGGTGATCGAGCCGCTGGGCGAACGCCGGCGTGAAACTCGCCGGCATGTGCTGAACGAGCAGGATAGGCAGCGGAAAGTCCGCCGGTAGTTTGGTCAACACTTCCTGCAGCGCCACCGGCCCGCCGGTGGAGGTGCCAATGGCGACGATCTGGAGATTACCCCGACGCGGGGTCGATACGGTGGAGGGGCGAGTGGCGGGCACCGGGGCCGGACGTCGGGGTTCCGGCCTCGGCCGCTGCTCGGCCTTGGGACGGATGTCCAGTCCCGATCGGGGCGACCGGGTCGCCGGCCTCGGTACCGGGCGCTGCAACTGACGGGCCTTTCCGCCGGTTCCCAGACCGTAGACCCGATCACAAAGCTTGCGCCGGGCCTCTTCACGATCCTTGGAGATGTCTTCGAACTTCTTTGGCAGGTAGTCGACCGCTCCTGCATCCAGCGCGTCCAGAGTGGCCTGGGCACCGTCAGTGGTCAGTGAGGAAAACATGAGGATTGGACGCGGGTACTTCGCCATGATTTGCCGCACGGCACTGATCCCGTCCATCACCGGCATTTCGATATCCATGGTAATAACGTCAGGGCGCAGTTCCACCGTCTTCTCCACAGCCTCGCGACCGTGGATGGCGGTGCCTACAACTTCCAGACGGGGATCGGATCCCAAAATCTCCGAGACACGGCGACGGAAGAATCCAGAATCATCGACCACAAGTACCCTGATGGGCATCCCAGCGTTTCTCCTCAGTCACTCCAAATCGGTAGGCATTGTACCGTTTCCGTTTCGCTCGCGGCCATGTCTTGCGCGAGCGGGTCGGGATATCCGCCTACTTGTTCCGGAGCGGTGTAATCCCTGGAAATCAGCCCGCCTGCCACAGGGGCGCGACAGTCGAGCGTACCGGGACATATTCACGGCTTTCGTGATTTCAAGGGGTTACGCCACTCCTTCTCCTGATGGTACCGGAGAAGGCAACTGGCCCTGGCGCACCGGTCAGGCATACGCCTTCATGAGGCTCGGCACATCGAGAATGAGCGCTATCTTCCCGTCGCCGGTGATGGTCGCCCCGGCCATACCTTCCGTACCGTGCAGCATGGTCCCCAACGGTTTGATCACCACCTCTTCCTGGCCGATCAACTGATCCACCACGAACCCGACCTGCTGCGTCCCGTTCTGCACGATCACCACATGCCCCACTTCGGGCAACCCGTCGGCGCCGGGTTGTGGCACCAGCCAGTCGGAGAGATAGAACAGCGGTACGGCCTTGCCCCGGATCATGACCACCAGTTGCCCGTCCACTACATTGGTTTTGGTCAAATCCAGGTGGAAGATCTCATTGACGTTGACCAGCGGCAGAGCGAACGTCTGGCCCCGCAGCTTGACCATCAGCGTGGGCATGATGGCCAGGGTCAACGGCACCTTGATCGCAAGGCGGGTGCCTTTACCCTTTACGGAATCGATCTCGATGCTGCCGTTAAGTTGGGAGATGCGGGTCTTCACCACATCCATGCCGACCCCGCGCCCGGAAATGTCGGATATCTCCGTCTTGGTAGAGAAACCTGCGGCGAAAATGAGCATGAAGGCTTCCTTGTCATCGAGGCGCGCCGCGGCTTCCTCGTCCATTATGCCCTTCTCCACCGCTATCGCCTTGAGCGTCTCTGCATCCATGCCGGCGCCGTCATCCTCGATGGTCAGAAGGATGTGATCGCCCTCCTGCTCGGCAGCAAGACGGACCGTCCCGGCGCGCGGCTTGCCGGCGGCCTCCCGCTTGTCGGGCATCTCAACGCCATGGTCCACCGCGTTTCGCACCAAGTGCACGAGCGGGTCGGCAAGCGCCTCGACCAGATTCTTGTCGAGATCCGTGTCCTCGCCCTGCAGGACGAGGTTCACTTCCTTCTTGAGGTTTCGGGCCAAGTCGCGCACCACCCGCGGAAAGCGGCCGAATACTTTTTTGATGGGCTGCATGCGGGTCTTCATCACCGACATCTGCAGGTCGCCGGTGACCACATCGAGATTGGCGACGGCCTTGGACATGTCCTCTTTGCCCTGGCCGTAATTTTCCATGCCCGACAGGGTTAACAGCCGGTTTCGGACCAGAACCAGTTCACCCACCATATTCATGATGTCGTCGAGGCGCTTGGTGTCGACCCGAACGGTGGTCTCGGCCTGGGGTGCATGGTCAACCTTTTTGCCCGATTTGGCGCCGGGCTGCGGGGCTTCCGCACCGGCATCGGCCCCGGTGGATGGCTTTTTCGGGGGCTTAGGCGGCCTCTTCGCTTCGTTTCCTTCGGAGGCGCTCTCCTTTTGCGGCTCACTCGCTTGTGCCAATCTGGATTCAGGTGCCTGTGGCGAAGACTCGGGCGCTCCGGTCTCGTTGGCCGGAGCGCCCTTGAATTGCCCCTTTCCGTGCAGCTGATCGAGTAGCGCCTCGAACTCCTCCTCGGTGATGTCGTCGTTGGCCGCCGGGACTTCGTTGTCCTGGGATTGCTCTTCGGCGCCTTTTTGAGATTCGGCTGCGTTGGGAATTCCAGAGAATTTTCCCTTGCCGTGCAGATTGTCGAGGAGCGCTTCGAACTCCTCTTCGGTGATGTCGTCGTCGCCGACTTTGTTCTGTTCAGAGCCGTCCTTCTGCTCTGTGGGAGGCTGTCCCTCTCTCTCGGGCTTATCGAGCGCATCGAGCAGCGCCTCGAATTCTTCGTCGGTGATGTCGTTGTGCTCTTCGGTGGCGGCGGGCGTGGCGCCGCCCGTTTGGGCAGTGATGACCTCGGCTGATTCCTCGACCGCATGGGCCGCTTCAGAGGGCATTGGGGCTTCTGCTGCGGCATTGCCGGGCTGTTTTAGCAATTCCAGCCGCTGGATCAGTTCGGGATCGGCCTCCGCCGGCTCTTCCATACTGCGCAGGGACTCGAACTGATCGTTCAGGACGTCGAGTACCTCCAACATCGTGTCCATGAGGCTGGCGTCCACCTGCTTCTCGCCGTTTCGCAACAGGTTGAAAACGTCCTCGGCCCGGTGGACCACTTCGACCAGAGCATTCAGGTTGAGGAAGCCCGCCCCACCCTTGATGGTATGGAAGCCCCGAAACACCGCATTGAGCAGGTCGGCATCGGTCGGGCTCTGCTCAAGCTGGACCAACTGCTCATTGAGTTGCTCGAGGATTTCGCTCGCCTCGACCAGAAAATCCTGGAGGATCTCGTCGTCTTCGTCCAATGCCATGATATTGCCCTCAGAAGCCCAAGCTGGACAAAAGGTCGTCGACCTCGTCCTGACCGGAGACCACCTCTGCTGCGGTATCGACGCCCGGTACGGTAGGTCCCTCGGCCTTTATGTTCGGCTCTTTCTTTTCTTCGTCCGGCTTCTTGCCGGTCTCTGGCATCAGGTTCTGACCGGAGATGCGAATCAGGTCCACCAGTGAGCTTTCCAGTTCGTCTACCAGCCCGATAACCCGAGTGATAATCTGCCCCGTCAGGTCCTGGAAATCCTGGGCCATCGTGATTTCGTTGAAGTTGGCCTTCAGCTCGGTCGTATCCTTTCCAATTGAGGCCAGGAACACGCTCAGCTTCCCGGAAAGGTCACGGAATTCGTCCGCCGAGAGTTCCCGGCGCATGAAACGCTGCCACTGTTCCTGCAGATCCGAAGCTTCCGCTTCCAACCGGTCACAGACAGGGGTGGATTCCTCCACCGCCGTGAGGGATCGATCAGCCGACTGAGCCGTCATCGTGATGACGTACTTCAGCCGCTCCCTCGCATTCGGAAACTCGCTTTCAGCAAACGTGGCGATGCGTGAGTCGAGGCGAAAGGCATTCAGGGCCTCATGAAACTCGCGGGTCAGCTTGCCGAGTTCCTGGAAAAGGCTGTTCTCCCGCATCTTGGTGATTTCGTCGAGCAGGCGGTTGGCTGCATCTTCGTTGCCCGAATCCAGCTGTTCGGTCAATTCCTGGACGCGCCTTCTATAGTCGTCACTGAGGACGTTGGGGTCGTTTGGCATGGATCAATTCCCGAAGTCGTTACACGGAGGCCCTGTCAGGAGGCACCCTCAATACGCTCGAAGATCTTGTCGATCTTCTCCTTGAGCGTCGCCGCCGTGAACGGCTTGACAACATAGCCATTGACGCCCTCCTGCGCCGCTTTGACGATCTGCTCCCGCTTCTGTTCGGCGGTGACCATCAGCACCGGCAGCGTCCTCAGGTTGGGATCGGCCCGCACGGCCTTCAGGAGATCAATGCCTTCCATACCCGGCATGTTCCAATCGGTAATCAGCAGGTCAAAACCGCCCGCCTGCAGCATTGGCAATGCCGTCAATCCGTCGTCAGCTTCGTCGGTATTGGTGAAGCCGAGGTCGCGCAATAGATTTTTTATGATGCGCCTCATTGTGGAGAAATCATCCACAATGAGTATTTTGATGTTCTTGTCCAAAAGTACCTCCCGTATCGAAAATCAGCCGGGTACGACGCCCGCTCAGAGTTGCACTGGCTACAACTCACGCTAACAAAGGCCCCGTTTCCCTAGCACACGGTTTGGCCCAGCTCATGTTACCACGCCCGCGCATCGCTTCCCGCACCGAGACGGCTCTTGAGTCGAACCAGGGCCTGGCCGTGGATTTGGCATACACGCGACTCACTCACCCCGAGAACCTGTCCGATTTCGCGCAGGTTCAACTCCTCGTCGTAGTAGAGCACCATCACCAGCCGCTCCCGCTCCGGTAATGCCGATATCGCCCCGGCAATTTCGAGCTGCAAATCCTCATTCTGGAGCGATTCCAAGACTCCCGTGTTCTCATCCGGCAAATGCTCCACCGCCGACTGTTCGCCCGGTCCGAGCTCATCCAGAGAAAGCACCCGATGCCCGCTGGCCTCGCGGGTGATCCGGTGGTAATCCTCGATACCGATCCCCATCTCCCTTGCGATCTCGGCATCGGAGGCGTCTCTGCCTTCCCGGTTTTCCACCTGCCGGACCGCCTCGGCGACTTCGCGGGCCTTGCGGTGAGCCGAGCGCGGTGCCCAGTCGTGCTTGCGCACGTCATCAAGCATGGCCCCCCGGATCCGGATCCCGGCAAAGGTCTCGAAGCTCGCACCTTGGCCGTCATCGAACTTCCGTGCCGCCTCCAGCAGCCCGATCATGCCCGCCTGGATCAGGTCATCCACCTGCACGTTATCCGGCAAGCGGGCCTTCAGGTGATGGGCAATGCGCTTGACCAGCGTCGTATAGCGAGTCACCAGAACATCACTGTTGTGCCACTGGTCGAGGGCATAGAGGGCCGCGACGTTCATGAGAAGTTCCCCCAGTCCGACTGGCTGCTCTTGACGAGCCGCTCCATGAAAAACTCAAGATAACCACCCGCCGCAGTCGGCATGGACCAGTTATCGACCTTTTGGGCCAAACTCTTGAATGCCTGAGCGATTCGACTGCGCGGATAGGCATCCACCACCGGGCGCTGTCTCTTCACCGCTTTGCGCAGGTATTCGTCGTAGGGGACGCTGCCGACAAAGTCGAGCACCACTTCATCGAGAAAACGGTCGGTGACCTTGACCAGCTTTCCGAACAGTTCACGGCCCTCCTGGGCCGAATGGGCCATGTTCGCCAGGATCCGAAAGCGTCGCACGCCGTGATCCCGGTTCAGCAACTTGATCAGGGCATAGGCGTCGGTGATGGAGGCCGGCTCATCGCAAACCACCACCAGCACCTCCTGGGAGGCCTTGGTAAAGCTCACCACACTGTCGGAGATGCCCGCCGCCGTATCCACCAGCAGTACATCCAAATCGGTCGACAGCTCACCAAAGGCCTGAATCATCCCGGCATGCTCGGCCGGTGAGAGTTCCGCCATATTCTGCAGACCGGATGAGGCCGGAATGACCTGAATGCCGCCGGGCGCATCCAGGATGATCTCCTCCAGGGTGCGTTCACCCGACAATACATGGGCGAGGTTGTACTTGGGCTGAAGTCCCAGCATCACATCGACGTTCGCAAGGCCCAGGTCGGCATCGAAGATCATGGTTCTCCTGCCGAGCTGGGCCAGCGCAGTGCCCAGGTTGACCGAAACGTTGGTTTTGCCGACCCCGCCCTTGCCACTGGTCACGGCCACGACCCGCACCGGCCTGGGCTTTGCCATGCGCCGCAGACCCGCCGCTTGATCCGCTGCCTGTTCAGACATTTCCGTTCCCCACCAGACGACCGAAGCTTGAGGCCATGGCCTCTTCCGCCGGCCGTTCCGCATGTTTTTGCATCAGGGCGACGCTTCGCGCCACCAGATTGTTGGCTCGGGCCGGATGCAGGTCTTCGGGTACCCTTTGCCCGTCGCTCACGTAGGCGACCGGCAGTTGATTCTGGATAATGACCGACAGGGCTTCACCCAGACCGGTGGTCTCATCCACCTTGGTCAGAACGCAACCGTCCAGCTGTATGTTGCCAAAGGCGCGTACCGTCTCCTCCAGTGCAGCCCGCTGGGTGGTGGTGGAGAGCACGGCGTAGGTGCGGATAGGCACGCTCGCCTCCTCAAACATCGCGAACTGCTCGGTCAGGCGCATATCGCGCTGACTCATGCCGGCGGTATCCACCAGAACCAGCGACTTGTCGCGGAGGCTCCACAGGATCTCGCGAAGCTCTTCGGCATCGTTCGCCAAGTGGACCGGTACGCCGAGGATGCTGCCGAAGGTACGCAACTGCTGGTGGGCGCCGATGCGGTAGCTATCGGTCGTCACCAGGGCCAAACGCTGTTTCCCGTGGCGCAGGGCATAGCGGGCCGCCAACTTCGCCACGGTGGTGGTCTTCCCGACCCCGGTCGGCCCCACCATGGCCACCACGCCGCCCTGGTTGAGGATGTCGTCACCGGTGACCGGGACCCGCTGTGCCAGCAGGCCGAGACACTGGCGCCAGGTGTTCTCGATGTTACCGGCATGGGGGACGCCGTCGGCGAGTTGTCGACACAGCTCGGAACTCAACCCGAGCCGCGTGAGTCGCTCCAGCAGGTTCGTCCGCATCGGGTTACTCCGGCGGGCCTCCCCCCAGGCCAGCCCGGTGAGCTGGCTTTCGAGGAGAGTGCGCAGGGTTTTGATCTCTTCGCGCATCGCCACCAGACTCGGGTCCTGCGACCACTCGACCTTGGGCTCCGGCTCACGCTGCGGCGGCATTTCAAACAGGGATTCAATGGTGGCGCCCGGTTCGTTTTCCGGCTGCGCCCCGGCGGATTCCTGCCACGCGCCATCGACGGGCGAACCGGGCTCCGGCCGCTTGGGCTCTTCCCCGCGCGTTTCGCTCGCCATCCGGGTCACCAGCTCCGCCTCATAATCGATGGCGGCGACGATTTCGACACCGCCCTCCACCCGACGATTGGAGAGGATCACGGCATCGGGGCCCTGCGCCTCCCGAACCAACCGGATGGCGTGGCGCATGTCTGAAGCGAAATAGCGTTTTATCTTCATGCCGTCGTCCCCTGGCGTACCGGTTCGGTACGCTCACTCACTCAGTTGTTGTTACCCACCGTGGCCACGATCCTGAGCTGCTTGTCGTCCGGAACTTCGTTGTACGACAGTACATGCAGGCCCGGGATCGTATGCCGGACAAAACGCGCCAGCAGTTCGCGCAACGGCGGCGAGGTCAACAGAATCGGCGTCTTGCCCTGTGCCTCGACTTGCTGGGCGCTGTCGACCAGTCCCTGGTGCAGGCGCTCGGCCAAACCAGGCTCGATGCCTCCTCCCTCCTGGGAGCCTTGCATGGTTTGAAGCAACATCTGTTCCAGATCCGGAGAAAGTGTGACGACCTCCAAAGATTGCTGTAATCCATTGATTTTCTGAATAATCATGCGGCCGAGTGCGACGCGTACCTGCGCCGTCAAATTGCCGGCATCCTGGGTATGGGGCGCATTTTCCGCCAAACTTTCGGCGATGCTGCGCATATCGCGAATGGGAATGCCTTCGGCGAGCAGGTTCTGAAGCACCTTGACCACGGTACCCAACGGCAGCATCTTCGGCACCAAATCCTCGACCAGCTTCGGTGTACTCTTGGCCAGTTGATCCAGCAGCTTCTGGACCTCTTCATGGCCCAGCAGCTCATGGGCGTGGCTCTGGAGGAGTTGCGACAGGTGGGTGGCAACCACCGTGTTGGGATCCACTACGGTGTAGCCGAGGCTCTGGGCCTGATCCCGCTGGGAGGCGTCGATCCAGACAGCATCGAGCCCAAAAGCCGGATCCTTGCCGGCAAGACCATCCAGAGTGCCGTAAACCTGACCCGGATTAATGGCCATCTCACGGTCCGGATGGATCTCCGTCTCCCCCACGGTCACCCCCATCAGGGTGATGCGGTAGGCGCTGGGCGGCAGGTCCAGATTGTCACGGATATGCACCGGCGGGACCAGAAAACCCAGTTCCTGCGAGAGCTTCTTGCGCACGCCCTTGATGCGGGCCATCAGCTCTCCGCCCTGATTTTTGTCGACCAGCGGAATGAGGCGGTAGCCCACTTCCAGTCCCACCGGGTCCACCAGCGGCACGTCATCCCAGGTCAGCTCCTTGAGTTCACCGCTCGGCTGCTCCGCCTGTATTGCCCGGCTCTGTTCCGCCTCGCGCTCCCGGGTTTCGTACTGCTGTCGGCGCTGGCGTATCAGGAACCAGGCGCCGCCACCGGCTGCGGCGGCGAACAGCAGGAACGGCAGGTTGGGCATACCGGGAATCAGCCCCATGATGAACAGCGCGCCCGCAGTGACCACGAGGGCCTGCGGATTATTGAACAGCTGTCCGAATATCTGCTGCCCCATATCCCCTTCACTGGAGACGCGGGTGACAATGATGCCGGCGGCGGTGGAGAGCACCAGAGAGGGGATCTGCGCCACCAGGCCGTCGCCGATCGTCAGCAGCGTGTAGACCTGGGCCGCGCCGCCCTCGCCCCCCACCGGCATTCCGTGCTGGAGACTACCGATCGCAAGTCCCCCGATGACATTCAGCAAAGTGATCAGAATGCCGGCCACCGCATCGCCGCGGACGAACTTGCTGGCACCGTCCATGGACCCGTAGAAGTCGGCCTCCGCGCCAATGTCATCGCGCCGTCGTTTGGCCTCATCCTGGTCGATGTACCCCGCATTCAGATCGGCATCGATGGCCATCTGCTTGCCGGGCATGGCGTCCAGAGTGAAACGGGCGGTGACCTCCGAGATGCGCCCGGCGCCCTTGGTGACCACCACAAAATTGATGATCACCAAAATGACGAACACCACCAGACCCACGGCGTAGTTACCGCCGACCACGAAGTTGCCGAAGGATTTGATGACCTGTCCGGCGGCATCCGGTCCGGTGTGCCCGTTGAGCAGGACGACGCGGGTCGAGGCGACATTCAGGGCCAGACGCAACAGAGTCGCCACCAGCAGCACGGCGGGAAAGACGGCGAAGTCCATGGGCCGCCGTGAGTAGATGGCCACCAGCAGCACCATCAGGGAGAGGGAGATATTAAAGGTAAAGAATACATCCAACAGAAACGGAGGCAGCGGCAGCACCACCATCGCCAGTAATACCAGCACGATGATGGGCACCCCGAAACCGCTGCGTGCCAGGTTTGCGACCAGAGTCAGCCACCCGCCCGATTGTGCTTGTGCCTCCGCCATCGAATCAAAACTCCTAACGTCTAACCCGGACTCATCGCCGGGCGGACAAAAATGATTGTAAATCCGGGAACGTCGTCAATCCGCTACCCACTTTTCTTTCATTTGCCCACTAAATAGATGCTCCGAAATGGTATCCAGTCACCTCCATATCCGAATCCTGGCTGCTGGTAGGAGCCCCGCGCGGGGGCGATTGCCGACCCTATCGCGGCGACGCGCCGCTCCTACCCGGGTGGATACGAATTTGGAACACGTATTTAGTCCGGGTCATGCCGCAGATCGTCCGGGATCGGCAATTCCTCGACATTCAACTGCGGTGTCCTGGCCTCGCGGTTGTAAACCGGCCCATTCTTGAGGTGGAAGACATAAGCCAGTACCTGGGCCACCGCGCGGTAGAGGCCCGCCGGGATCGGTTGGTCGAGCTCCGTGCTGTAGAAAATGGCCCGAGCCAAGGGCGGCGCCGACAGGACCGGCACGTCGTTCTCCTGGGCGATATTGCGGATTTTCAGGGCCAGCATATCGGAGCCTTTGGCGACGACGACCGGCGCATCCATTCCGTCCTGTTCATAGCGCAGTGCCACGGCATAGTGGGTCGGGTTCGTCACCACCACATCGGCCTCGGGCACCGACTCCATCATCCGGCGCTGTGCCGCATCGAACTGGATCTGGCGCTGCCGACGCTTGACCTCGGGGCTGCCGTCGGTCTGCTTGCGCTCCTCCTTGACCTCCTGCTTGGTCATCTTCAGCTGGCGCTTGTGGTCCCACATCTGAAACGGCACGTCGATAAGGACCACCACGATAAGAGCACTGCTGAGGATCAGAAAGGCCCACAACAGCAGATCCGCCGTGTGCGCCAGGGCCTGATCGAGCGGTTCGCCGCCGAGACCGAGAAACTCGTTCTGCTGAATGATAAGCAGGCCGATCGCCGCCGTGCCCACCAGGAAGAACTTGGCCATTCCCTTGAAGAGCTCAACGACACCACGCCAGCCGAAAACCCGCTTCAGTCCCTTGATCGGGTCGAGTTTGTCCAGCTTTATCGCTATCGCGGATGCGGTGAAATTCCAACCCGAGAGCGCCACATTGGAGATGATCGCCGCCACCACCATCGCGACCAGAAACGGCACGAGGCCCAGCAAGGCCTGGGTCACCGAATCCAGGAAGTAGACGGGCAGGTTGGCGACATTCGAGAGATCCTCACGGGTCAGAATGAAGCGGCTTCGCATGATGTCCAGAAGCGATTCGACGATGCCCTCCCCCGCCATCAGGAACACGGTCGCCGCCACCAGCAGCCCGGCAAGTGTCGTCAGCTCGCGGGATCGGGGAACCTGACCCTTTTGGCGGGCGTCTTCAAGACGCTTGCCTGTGGGCTCCTCTGAACGCTCCTGACCATCGGAATTCTCGGCCATATCAACCGACCCCTCCCGACAGAATGCGGCTGATCAGCTCGTATCCCAGCTCCAGTACCGTGCCAAACTGCGGCACCATGGAGGGCAGGGAGATCATCAGAATGGCAAACCCCATGATGATGAAGACCGGGAAGCCGATAGAGAAGATATTCAATTGCGGGGCCGCTTTGGCCATCACGCCGAAGGCGATCTTGACCACCAGCAACGAGGCAATGGTCGGCAGCGCCAGCCAGAGGCTTGCGGCAAACATCTCCTTGCCCCAGGACGCGATGGCCCAGAAGCCGCCCCGGACTAAACCATCCGGGGCTATGGGCAGAATGCGAAAACTCTCCACGAGCATTTGGATCAGGATCAGATGCCCATTCATCACCAGAAAAAGCAGCGTGGTCAGCATCAGCAGCAGCTGGGAGACAACCGGCACCTGCAAGCCGTTCTGCGGGTCCATCATGGAGGCGAAGCCCAGGCCCATCTGCATGGCGAGAATCTGGCCGCCCGTGACCACGGCGGAAAACACCAGCTGAAGAGCAAATCCCATCGCCACTCCGATAAGGATCTGCTGGAAAATAATCAACAGCGCGTCAAGGCTGAAGGGGTCGACCGCCGGCACCTCCGACAGAACCGGGGCCACGACCAACGTAATGGCCAGCGCCAGGATCAGCCGCACCCGCACCGGAACGAGATTGCCGCTGGTAACCGGGGCCGCCATCACCAGTGCCCCGATACGGAAAAACGGCCATAAGAAGGAGCCCACCCATGCCGTGATTTCCGCCGCCGTAAAATGCATGCGCCTAACCGATTAACATCGGGATTTCCCCGAACAGGCGTCTGGTGAAATCCAGGAGGATTTGCAGCATCCAGGAACCGGCGATGATGAGCACGGCGAGCGTGACCAGGATCTTCGGGATGAAGCTCAAGGTCATTTCGTTAATGGAGGTGGCAGCCTGAAACATCGCCACCAACAGGCCGGTAGCGAGTGCCGGCAGAAGAACGATCATAATCAGCAGCAGGATGACCCAGAGTGCCTGTTGGAAGACCGTCAGAACCGTCTCGGGTGTCATGGCGCGCCTCCTTCAGGATCCCACATAGAAACTGGAAGCCAGGGTACTCATGACCAGGGGCCAGCCGTCCACCAGGACGAACAGCATGATCTTGAACGGCAGGGACACCAGCATCGGCGAGAGCATCATCATGCCCATGGACATCAGGACACTGGCCACCACCAGATCGATGATCAGAAAGGGAATGAACATCAGAAAGCCGATCTGAAAGGCTGTCTTCAACTCACTGGTGACAAACGCCGGTAGCAGCACCGACAGGGGGATCGCCTCACGGGACTCGAAACTCTCCTGCCCGGAGAGATTACCGAACAGCGCCAGGTCCGGTTCGCGGGTCTGGTTGAGCATGAACGCACGCATCGGCTGGGCGGAACGGGTCATCGCTTCCTTGAAACCGATCTCCTCACCAAAATAGGGCTGCACCGCCTCGCTATTAACGCGGTCAAGGACCGGCGCCATGATGAAAAAGGTCAGAAACAGCGCCAACCCCAACAGCACCTGATTGGAAGGGGCGGAATGCAGGCCGATGGCTTGACGGAGAATGGAAAGGACGATGACGATGCGGGTGAAAGAGGTCATCATCATGACGATTGCCGGCAGAAACGTCAGCACCGTCATCAACAGCAGCAGCTGAATATTCAGGCTGTAGGTTTCTCCACCGTCGGGATTGGTAGTGACGGTGAGCGCCTCCAGTCCTTCCTGAGCGAAACCGGCCGTCGGCAAAATCAACAACACAAGCAGTAGCAGGCGCTGCACGGCTATTGGCCTCCCCGCTTGCGAAGCGCCGCGGCAAAGCGGTCCGAAAACCGTTCCCCGCCGTTCGTCGCGTTCACATCCACGGGCTGCTCCAGAACGTGGAGCTTCTCGACGCGACCCGGGGCAACACCCAACAAAAGCTGCCGTTCACCGACCTCGATCAGAACAACGCGTTCACGCTGCCCTACCGAGACGGCGGTGATCACTTTGAGCGGACCGCTTCTTCCGACCCCCGACACATTTCCAAAGCGCCGTATCATCCACGCCATCGCCCCGATCAGGGCCAGTACCAGCAGCAGCGCCAACAGCACCTGCAGGGCGGTCCCCGGCCCCAGTTGTTCCGGCGGCGTCTGCCCCCCCTTCTGCTCGGCGGCCCGGATGAGTCCGGGTGCGGCCATTAGCAGCGCAGCGATACGGCTTCTCACCAGAGCGTCCTCACTTGAGTTTCTTGACCCGTTCGGCGGGACTGATGACATCGGTGAGACGAATACCGTATTTCTCGTTGACCACCACCACTTCGCCGTGGGCGATCAGGGTGCCGTTGACCAGCACATCGAGCGGTTCGCCCGCCAGCCGGTCCAGCTCCACCACCGAGCCCTGATTGAGCTGAAGCAGGTTGCGGATATTGATCTTGGTACGGCCGATCTCCATGGAAATGGTGACCGGAATGTCCAGAATGACGTCCATGTTGACGTCATCCGGAGCCCTCGGGATACCATCGTCATCCAAGTCCTCGAGCTGGGCGCGCTCAAAGCCGCCGCCCCCGGGGAGCGCGGCATCGCTGCCCTCACCTGCCCCCGCCTCATTGCCTTCGGCATCCGCCTGTTCGGCCAGGGCGGCCTCCCAGTCGTCCATGGCGGCATCAGCCTCGTTTTGGGTCGTGTCGTTCATGACTGAACTCCGTCGGTTTAACGGTTATTGAGTACTACTGCTACCGCCGATCTGCGGTCGCTCGGCCTGTGAGACGATTTTCAGCGCATACTTGTCGTCGGATACGCCCAGTCCGCAACGGAACACCGGGATGTCTTCGGCCTTGAGGCTAATCAGTTCGGGCATTTCGATGGGAATGATGTCGCCCGCTTTCATCCTCATCACATCGCGCAGGGACAGCGTGGCCTCGGCCAGCGTGCTGGAGAGTTCCACCTCGGCGCTTTTCACCTCTTCGCGCAGCGCGGTAATCCAGCGCTCGTCCACATCAGTCCGATCCGACTGAACGCCGGCGTCGAGCACTTCGCGTATGGGCTCGAGCATCGAATAGGGCATGGTGATATGCATGTCGCCGCCGCCGCCCTCGAGCTCCACGTGCAGCTTGGAGACCACAACCACCTCGGTTGGGCTGACGATATTGGCGAACTGCGGGTTCACCTCCCGATTCATGTACTCGAAATCAATGTCCATCACCGGCGCCCAGGCCTCTCGCAGGTCCTTGAACGCCAGGTCGACCATGATCTGAATGACGCGCTGTTCGGTGGGGGTGAATTCGCGCCCCTCGATCTTGGCGTGGAACTGTCCGCCGCCGCCGAAGAAGTTGTCCACCAGGATGTAAACCAGCTTGGGATCAAAAACGAGCAGTCCGGTGCCCCGCAGGGGCCGAACCTTGATCATGTTCAGGCTGGTCGGGACAAACAGGGTGTGGATGTATTCGGAGAACTTGATCATCTCCACGCCGCCCACCGAAATCTCTGCGGAGCGGCGCAGCATGTTGAAGAGGCTGATGCGGTAGGAGCGTGAAAAGCGCTCGTTGATCATCTCCAGCGTGGGCATGCGCCCACGGACGATGCGGTCCTCACTGGCAAAATCGTAGGTGCGCGCCTCGCCCTGATCGGGGCCGTCGTCAGATTCCGTCTCGACGTCGCCTCCGCTGACCCCGCTCAGCAGCGCATCGATTTCGTCCTGGGAGAGTAGATCGTTAACCGCCATGGCCGCTTATTGCATCACGAAGCTGGTGAAGTACACCGCCTGGATGCCCTCCTCGATTTCCGCCTGTTCCTTGAGCACCTCGTTGACGCTCTTGAGGATACCGGCCCGAAGCTGCTCCTTGCCCTCACGGGTCGTCACCACCTCGAAGTCCTGACTTCCCAGAATCATCAGAATGTTGTTGCGGATGACCGGCATATGTCTCTCCAGCGCCTTCAAGGGCGCCTCCTCGTGGGCCATGACCTGAATCTCCACCTGGAGATAACGGGCCGGTCCGCCGGCGCCGAAATTGACCACCATGCTTTCCAGCGGGAGGTAATGGGGGACGGGGCGCTGCGCCTCCTCGGTCTGTGGCTGTGGATTTCCGCCCACCAGCAGCAGCGTGCCACCGACACTGCCTCCCACCAGAAGCAGCGCGCCAAGGATGTACAGCACCATCCGTTTTTTATTGGACGGCGGCTGTTGCGCGTCCAGATCCAGCTCTTCTTTTGCTTGGGCCATGATTCACCTCGTGTCCGACGGTTATCAAGCAACCACCATGCCAGAGCCAAACGATCCGAAAAACCTCGTGGCAATTCAAGGGATTGTAAAGAGACGGCGGGATGCTGACAAACCGCCGCCGGGGACGGACATCGCCCGCGACGGAATTTTGTCACTTTCCGGATTGCACCCGCTGGGCGTGCCGGTTTCCCGTGACGGCAGGCCGATTCGGGAAAAGCCCGGATTCGCGCCCTCAGACCTTGAGGAAGTGCTCGCGATAGTACCGGAGTTCATTGATCGACTCGCGGATATCGTCGAGGGCCTGATGGGTGCCGTTTTTCTTGACGCCGGCCGCAATCTGCGGAGCCCACCGCCGCGCCAGCTCCTTGAGGCTGCTGACATCGAGGTTACGGTAGTGGAAGTAGGCCTCCAGCTTGGGCATCAAGCGCACGAGAAAGCGGCGGTCCTGGCAAATGCTGTTCCCGCAAATGGGTGAGGCGCCCGGCGGCACATATTTTTCGATGAACTCCAGCGTTACCGCCTCGGCATCGAGTTCGGTCAGACTGCTGGCACGCACCCGGTCCAGGAGGCCCGAATCGCCGTGCGTGCGGGTGTTCCAGTCGTCCATACCCGCCAGCACCGCCTCGCTCTGATGAATGGCAAGGACCGGCCCCTCTTCGAGCACATGGAGGTGGGCATCGGTAATGATGGTGGCGATCTCGATGATCCGGTCGTTTTGCGGGTCCAGACCGGTCATTTCCAGGTCGATCCAAATGAGATTGTTAGGATTTCGTGCCATATTCTTTATAGGTTGTCGGCGGCTTGCGAAGTATTCTACCAGAGGCTAACCTTCCTTCGCTTTGCCCCTCAAGTTCAAGGATTTCCATGGAAATTTTCACTCAGGTTTTCCTGGCTGCGCTGCTGCTGGCAACGGGCGTTCAGCTCTATCTGGATTTTCGCCAGATACGCCACGTGCGCGCTCATCGGGAAGCCGTGCCGGCGGCGTTTGCCGAACGGATTACCCCGGAAGCCCACCGCAAGGCCGCCGATTACACGACGGCCCGCACCCGGTTGTCCGCGGTGGAGACGGTTTACGGAGCTGTCTGGCTACTGATCTGGACCCTGGGGGGCGGACTCGCCTGGCTGAACGGGCTTTGGCAGGGCTGGGACTTCGGTCCGCTGGTAACCGGCACCGGTTTTCTGCTCAGCCTGTTCCTGGTGATGGCGCTGCTGGACCTGCCTTTTACCCTTTACCGCACCTTCGGGGTCGAAAAGCGTTTCGGTTTCAATCGCAGCACGCCGGGGCTGTTCCTCTCCGATCTGTTCAAGCAATCTCTGATCGCCCTGGCTTTGGGTATTCCGCTGGCGGCACTCGTGCTGTGGCTGATGGATGCGGGGCGCAACCCGGTGGCTTCGGATTACGGCAATGAGGGGTGGTGGCTCTATGTCTGGGCGGTCTGGATGGGCTTCAACCTGCTGATGCTCTGGGCGTTTCCCTCGGTTATCGCCCCCCTGTTCAATAAATTCACGCCGCTTGAGGACCGCGAGCTGGTGCAGCGCATCGAGTCACTACTGGAGCGTTGCGGCTTCGAGTCCAAGGGTGTCTTCGTCATGGACGGCTCCCGCCGCTCCAGCCATGGCAATGCCTACTTCAGCGGAGTGGGCGCGAGTAAACGCATCGTCTTTTTCGACACCCTGTTGGAAACGCTTAACGGTGACGAAATCGAGGCCGTGCTGGCCCACGAGTTGGGTCACTTCCGCCGCCGCCATGTCGCCAAGCGGCTCGGCACGGTAGCCCTGCTCAGTCTGGTCGGACTCGCCGCCCTGGGTTACCTGATGGGGCAAAACTGGTTCTACTCGGGCCTGGGTCTCACGGAACCATCGGTGCACGGTGCGCTGGCCCTGTTCCTGCTGGTGGCGCCGGTATTCACTTTCTTCCTGCAACCGGTCATGGCCGCGGAGATGAGGCGCCACGAATTCGAGGCGGACGACTTCGCCGCCCGACAGGCCGACGCCCGCGACCTGGTGCGGGCACTGGTCAAGCTCTACCGGGACAACGCCAGCACGCTGACGCCGGATCCCTGGCATTCCGCCTATCACGACTCCCACCCGCCGGCACCGGTTCGGGTCGCTCACCTTTCGATAAAAACGGGGTGAGTCATGGGAACTGGTGAGATGACTTAATGGCTTAGAACGAACCACCGGGGACACGGGGTGCACGGGGCTTCAATATCGTTGGAGAAGAGGACAGCGTGGAACCGCGCCGGGTCTTGGCGGCATTGCCCCTTTAATGACCCCCGTGTTCCCCGTGCACCCCGTGGTTAACACAGTTTTTTCGGCGGTTTCAATGAGTATAAGGAGGCTGTATGAGATTTTTCGGGCTGTTGTTACCGCTGCTTTTGCTGGCGGGGCCGGCGGGAGCGGAGCCGGTTAGCGGTGAGGCGCTTCACGCGAAGCACTGTGTCGGCTGCCACCAGCGGATTACCCAGGGGAATGGTTCGGTGCTGTATACCCGGGAAAACCGGCGCGTCAACAGCCTGCAGGGGCTGGCACGGCAGGTGAAGCGCTGCAAGAACAACCTGCAGATCACGCTCTTCGATGAAGATGTGGCGGCTATCGTCCGCTACCTTAATGATAGGTATTATCATTTCGAGGAGTAAACGCCGATGTTGGAAAACGAACACTGCAGCCCCGAACCCACCCGTCTGAACGGCGAAGAGATCGATTCGCTTCTGGCCGACGTACCGGGCTGGTCAGTGAGCGATGACGGGAGCACTTTGATCCGCGAATTCACTTTCCGCAATTTTCACGAAACCATGGGTTTTGCAAATGCTGTAGCCTGGGAAGCCAACCGGGAGGATCATCATCCCGACCTGGAACTCACCTACAAGCGCAGCAAGGTCCACTTTACCACCCACTCGGCCGACGGATTGAGTCGCAACGACTTCATTCTTGCCGCCCGCCTCAACGCACTGACAGGATAATCCCGACCAGCCCATGGGGAAACGTAAACTGAACCGGCGTCAGGCTTGGCGCATTCGCAAAGTCCAGGACGAGCGCCTGGAACGCGCGAAGCGTCGTGAGCAAAAAATAGCTACGGAGGCCGGCCCCCTGGGCCAGGAACAGCAGGGACGAATTATCGCCAACTACGGCGCCAGCGTGGATGTGGAGGCGCCTACGGGTGAGGTACGCCGCTGTCACCTCCGTCAGAACCTGGCCATGCCCGTGGTCGGCGACCGGGTGGTTTGGCAGTCGGCAGACAACGATTCGGGAGTGGTCGTTGCGGTGGCGGAACGTGACACCCTCCTCGCCCGTCCCGATTTCTCCGGCGTGATGAAGGCACTGGCCGCGAATATCGATCAAATCCTGGTGGTGGCCGCACCGGAGCCGCCCTTCAGCACCGATTCCCTCGATCAGTTTATCGTCGCTGCGGAAAAAAGCGGCATCACGCCCGTAGTGGTTTTCAATAAGGTGGATCTGCTGGATCCGGCCGGTCTAAAGCAGGTGGATAGCCAGCTCTCTATCTACCGGGACATCGGCTACCGGGTTCTCTTCGCCAGCACCTGCGCCAGTCACGGGCTCGATGATTTGCTGGCGGAGCTGAAAGACAAAACCAGCATTTTCGCCGGCCAGTCCGGAGTCGGGAAGTCATCGCTGGCCAAGGCCCTTCTACCGAACGAAACGATAACGATCGGCGACCTGGCGGAATTGACCGGTCTCGGGCGGCATACCACCAGTTCCGCCCGTCTCTACCACCTGCCATCCGGTGGCGATGTCATCGATTCGCCGGGGGTACGTGAATTTCGACTCTGGGCGATGAGTGAGCAGGAGTTGGCGGAAGGCTTCATCGAGTTTCATCCCTTTCTCGGTGGCTGCCGCTTTCGGGACTGCCAACATCAGGGTGAACCGGGCTGCGCCATACAGGCGGCGATTGAGGCTGGTAAAATCTCGCCCCAGCGAATGACCAGTTTCCGGCGAATCGCCGCCGATCTGGCGGAAAAAGTGCCGTCCTACTGAGGCGGTGGACCGAGAACCCGGTTGAGCGCCCCCTCCAGACCGTCAGGGGTGGGTTCATCTGCAGTCGCCCCTTTCCCCACGGCCGCGGCGCCCGGCTCGACCGGCGGAGGCACGCCCTCATCCTGCGGTCGTTCGCCCGCCGACAGCCCTTCGGGCGCGACAGCGGCTTGCTCCTGTGGTGGACCGGGGTCTGCCGGAGCCTCGCCGTCGACCGGAACGGCGCGATCGGCAGGCTTCTCCTCTGTCAAACCGATGGCCCGCTCGGTCGCCCGGTTAAGTACGATGATGCTGATGCGGCGGTTGATCGGATTGTAGGGATCGTCCTTGTCGAACAGAACCGAGTCGGACAGACCCACCACGCGGCCCACCTTCTTCTTTTTCAGCCCACCGACGACCAACTCGCGCCGGGCGGCATTGGCCCGGTCGGCCGACAGCTCCCAGTTGCTGTAGTCGCGCCGCTCCCTGACGAAAGGGCGGGCATCGGTATGGCCGGTGATGCTGACGTGGTTGGGGACCTGATCGATGGTTATCGCCAGTTCATGCAGGATGTCCGCCGTATACCACTTCAGTTCTTTGCTCCCGAGGTCGAACATCGGTCGGTTCTCCTTATCGACGATCTGGATCCGGAGGCCCTGACTGGTGATATCGATGAGCAACTGGTCCTTGAAATCCCGCAGAGAGGGGGTATTTTCAATGCGCTCCTTGAGCTCCTGCATAAGCTGGTCCAGCCGCGCTTTATCGGCGAGCGCCTCCTCAAGGTTTTCCGGGGGGATATCCTCTTTCTTGAAGGGCTCGCTATCCTCGCTGCGGGGAATGTCAAATGCCCCGCCGAACTCGATCATGCTGGTGCTCGCACCGCCGGGCCCCTGAATCGCACTCGGTTTGTCGAAAAACTCGGCGATCCCGGCCTTCTGCCCCTCCGAGGTCGACCCCAGAATCCACATAAGCAGAAAAAAGGCCATCATCGCGGTCACGAAATCGGCATAGGCGACCTTCCAGGAACCGCCATGATGCGCAAGCCCCCCCTTCTTGATCTTCTTTATGACTATCGGCTGTTTTTTATCGTCGAAGGCGGCCATGGGGCTTGTCCGAAGCGCGGTGACGCTACTTTTTCACCTGTTTGATGTGGTCCTCCAGCTCGAGGAATCCGGGCCTGTCGGTGGAATAGAGCACCTTGCGGCCGAACTCCACCGCCACTTGGGGGGTGTAGCCGTTGAGGGTGGCGAGGATGCACACCTTGATGCATTCGAGGAATTTGGTCTCCTCCCGCGCCTGATGGTTGAGCGCCATACCCAGAGGCCCGACAAAGCCGTAGGCAAGCAGGATACCGAGGAACGTGCCGACCAGGGCCGCGGCGATATGGGCTCCGAGCACCTCCGGCGCCTCATTGATGGAACCCATGGTGATGACCACGCCCATGACGGCCGCGACGATACCGAAGCCGGGCAGACCGTCGGAGGTGGTGGTCACGGCGTTGGCGGGCAACTCCCGCTCCTCATGGTGGGTCTCCAGCTCCAGATCCATCAGGTTCTCCAGCTCCATCGGATTCATGCTGCCGCCCACCATCAGGCGCAGGTAGTCGCAGATGAAGTCGACGACATGGTGGTCGGCCATGATTTTCGGGTATTTCTTGAAGACCTCGCTCTGATCCGGTTCCTCGACATCGTTCTCCAGCGCCATGAGCCCCTCTTTGCGGGCCTTGCTGAACAGCTCGAACATCAGGCTAAGCAGGTCCATATAGAGTCCTTTGTTGTATTTGGACCCCTTCAGCAGCAGCGGTATCGACTTGAAGGTGGGGACAATCACCTTATTCGCCGGATGCGCGGCGATAAAGGCGCCGATAGCACCACCGGCGATGATGAGAAACTCGAACGGCTGAAACAGCGCCATCAGGGCGCCATGGGAGAGCACGTAGCCGCCGATGACCGATGCGGCGACGATGATAAATCCGATAATAACCTTCATTGTGCAACCTAGTCGGCGGGAGATTCCCTGAGTTTCCGGATACTCGGAAAGGTAATCGACGGGGGCGGCTATTTTCTTTAATTCCGAAACCGCCGACAACTCGCCGAACCGAATGGTTGCACTCGCGCCCGCCCGCGGCAAGCGGCCAGACAGAAGGTTGCCCGCGTTGCAGCCCTCACGGAAATGTTATACAAACGGCCCCAGCATCAGCCGACACGCGGAGATCGGGAAACATGGAGAATGCGCTGGAGCCGTGGCTCGCCGATCTGGAAGCGACCGAGCTCCCTGCCCTCAGTTCCAATCTCGACAAGCTGAAGCGTTTGGTGGCGGATGAAAACGTCCGCATCACCGAACTGTCGGAGATCATCGAAGAGGACCCCGGCCTGACGCTTCGGCTGCTGCGGCGCATCAATGCGGTTCGTCACAGGCATTTGCGCCATGAAATAACCACCGTCCAACACGCCGTAATGATGCTCGGCCTCGACCCCTTGCAGTCACTGCCGGAGGGGATGCCCACCATTGAGGCCATCGAAAGCAAGCCGGTTCGGGGTCGGTTGCGCCGGCTCTACAGCCGGGCCTTCCACGCGGCCTACCAGGCCAGGGATTGGGCCCGTTTCCACAAGGAGATGGAACCGGATGAGAACTTCATGGCCGCCCTCCTCCGCAATCTGGCGGAGATGCTGTTCTGGATGCGGGCGCCGACACGGATGGCGCAGCTGGAAAAACTCAAGCATGGCGATGAGATGGAAGCCGAAGAGGCGGAGTTTGTAACCTTCGGTTTCGGGCTCGATCAGCTGACACACCGCTTGGCCCTTCAGTGGGGACTGCCGTCCCTGGTGTCCGAATGCGTACAACCGGGCAACGCGGGCAAAAAAAGGGTTCTCGGCATCATGCTTGCCGGACGCCTGGCCGCGGCCGCCGAAAAGGATTGGTACACGCCCGAAATGACGGAGGTCATCGGAGAGGTCGCCGATTTTTTGCCGGAAACCTTCGGCGAAACCGCCGCACGCCTACACCGCAGCGCCGTGGCGGCAGCCCGCGAATCCCTGGCCTTGAGGGTCCGACCCGCAGCGTTTCGTCTCCTCTGGCCCAGCCGCCCGGAGGCGGAGCCCGGCTGGGAGCCACACCCGGGAAGCGAAGCCGGCGGCAGCGTGGATTTTTGCCTGTGTCCACAGCCAGCGATCTTTCACTCCGTCCTGGAGCGCTTCACCGGAAGCGGAGAGGCTATGCGTCTTCAGGAGTTGCTGGATTTGGCGCTTCAGGCACTTCATGAAGGACTGGGATTGAACCGGGTTCTGTTTGCACTGCTGAATCCGGAAAAAACAGAGTTGCGGGCCCGGGCTGCCCTGGGGGCAGAGACCGATACCCGCTTCAACGGATTCCGTCTCGAACTCGAGGGGGGGAATCTGTTTTCGAAATTGATGGACCGGCCACAGGCCCTTTGGCTCGATCACCAAAACCGCGACAAGTTTCTGCCTCTCCTACCCGAGACGTTCCTCGATGCGGTACGGTCAGACAGCTTCTTTGCCATGTCGGTATTCATCAGAGGCCAGCCGGTGGGTCTTTTCTACGCCGACCGCCACCGCCCGGAATGCCGGCTCGATTCGCGTGCCTATCACCGTTTCAAACAGCTGGTCATGCAGGCGGCCCGGGCGATGGAGCCGCTGGTCAGGAAATGATTTTCCAACCAAGGGAAGTGTGACGATCAATAAACGACCGTTTTGCTTGAATGCGCTCTCCGTGTCCTCACTGGTTTAGCTCCATTAAACCCAACCCCCGTGCTCCCCGTGTCCCCGTGGTTGGCCCTACTCGATAACCTGACGCCCCGTGAAGGCGTGGGACAGGGTGGTGCCATCGACGAATTCCAGCTCGCCGCCGAGGGGGATGCCGTGGGCAAGCCGGGTGGCGCGAATACCGCGCTCGCGGGCGAGTTCGCCGATATAGTGGGAGGTGGCCTCCCCTTCAACGGTGGGATTGGTGGCGAGAATGATCTCGCTGATATCCCCCGCGTCGAACCGTTCCACCAGCTGGTCCAGACCGATATCCTCGGGGCCAATCCCATCCAGGGGCGACAGGTGGCCCATCAGCACAAAATAGCGCCCTCGGTAGTCGGTCGAGCCTTCCAGCGCCTGAACATCGGCCGGTGACTCCACCACGCACAGCAGCGAGGGGTCGCGGCGCGCGTCGCTGCAGATGCCGCAGAGCTCCGACTCGGTAAAAGTCCGGCAGCGCGTACAGTGCCCCACCTGCTCGGCGGCGGAAACCAGCGCCCCGGCCAGGCGCCGGGCACCGTCACGATCGCGTTCGAGCAGATGGTAGGCCATGCGCTGCGCCGACTTCGGACCGACACCGGGCAGGCAGCGCAGGGACTCAATCAACTGCGTAATCAGGGGGCTTGAACTCACCGAAAGAACTCTCGCGTGGGTACCAGTGGCACACAAAATCCAATAGCCACAGAGTTCAAAGAGGACACAGAGCTTTCAAAATGCCTAACAGGCTGTTGAGAAAGGGTTTTGTCCCTTCTCCCTCAGGGAGAAGGCTAGGATGAGGGGGGTTGAAATCAGGAAGTTACCCTGCATTGAACCCCCTCACCCCGGCCCTCTCCCGGGGGGAGAGGGAGTTTTTCAACAGCCAGCTAAACCCCATCAGCGGCTTTTGCCTGCTCCGGCAGGCCCAGGGCAAAGGTGGAAATGCTCCCTTTCTCTCTGTGTTCTCTGTGCCCTCTGTGGCTTTCTTTTTCTGTAAAAATCAGAACGGGAATTTCATGCCGCCCGGCAGATTCATCCCGTCGGTGACGCCGGACATCTTCTCCTGCGATTGCTGCTCCAGCTGACGCACCGCGTCGTTCACCGCGGCCGCCACCAGATCTTCCAGCATCTCCTTGTCATCCATTACGCTGTCGTCGATGGAAACCCGCTTCAGATCGTGCCGGCCGGTCATGATGACACTGACCATGCCGCCCCCGGCCTTGCCGGTAACTTCCATATTGGCCAGCTCTTCCTGAACCTTCTGCATGTCGGCCTGCATCTTCTGGGCCTGTTTCATCAGGTTGCCGAATCCGCCTTTCATCTCAACCTCTTTATTTCGTTGCGCGCCATCTTCGGCGCGGGTTCAATTAAATGAATAGTTTATCAAGGACGCCCCTGGCACCGGAAACCCCATAGAAATCAAATCGGGGCGGGAGGCCGCAGCTGCCGTATCCGAACAATCGCCCCGAGGGCGGGCCTCCCGAAACACCGTATCGCTTGGGTAAAAGCCGGTCCTTTACTCCACCGGGCGGATGCTCCCCGGGTCCACCTGTCCGTCAAACCGCTCCAAAAGGGAATTGAGCCGTGAATCATCCCGGATCGCCTGTTCCGCCTCGCTCTGCCGTGCCGCGGCACGCTGCTCATTGAGCTGATGCGGGGTCGCCTCGGGCGCCGTGCCAACCGTAATTGAGAGCTGTACCGGCTGTCCCAGATAACTCTCCAGCGCCTCCTTGAGTGCCTGCTCCCATTTGGGATTGTGGCTCAGGTGTTCGACGCCTTGATCGAGCACCAGTTCGAACCGATTACCGTCGCGACGAGCCAGGGCACAGTGCAGGGCAAACTGCTGCGACATTCCCGCCAGCGGCAGGGCTGCCACCAGACTGTCCCAATCCCCCTCATCCGCCGGCGCCGCATTCGGCGCCACCTCGACCGGCTCCTCAGCCACCGAAGCGGCTGCCTCACTGCTCGGGGGTGCCACCGGTGCCCTCGCCTTCCGGGGCGGCTCATCTTCGGGCGCCGCCCGCTGCGGCGGTGGGGGGGGCACCGGCGCTGCGGTTTCGGCTGCCGGCTTCGGTACCGCACGGCGGGGTCTGTCGGCAGAGCCCCCTCCGCCGCCGGGCGGTGCGCTGTCTGCCGGCCGAAAGGCCAGCATGCGCAGCAGCACCATCTCGAAACCGCTACGGCCATCGGGGGCCAGCGGCAAGTCGCGACGGCCGGTAATGCCGATTTGATAAAAGAGCTGGACATCTTCAGGCGCAAGGCGCTCCGCCAACGACCGGATCGCCTCGGCATCTCCGCCGGAATCATCCAGGGCCGCGGGGACGGCCTGGGCCAGGGCGATGCGCTGAAGCAGGCTGTTCAACTCATTCAGCACGCCGCCGAAGTCCGGTGCCCGTTCGGCCAAAGCATTGCTGGCGGCAATCACCTGCTCGGCATCACCCCCGGCCAAGGCCTCGACCAGCCCGGCGACCTGGTGGCGATCCACGGTACCGAGCATATCGCGCACTTCAACGGCATCCAGCCGACCGGCGCCGTAAGCGATCGCCTGGTCCAGCAGACTCAAGGCATCGCGCATACTGCCATCAGCGGCACGCGCAATCTCTCCCAAAGCCCTCGGCTCCGCCTCCACGCCCTCCTTTTCCAGGATCGCGGTCAGATGATCACGAATCGGCTCCAGCGGCAGCCGCTTGAGGTTGAACTGCAGACAGCGCGAGAGGATGGTCACCGGCAGACGCTGGGGATCCGTGGTCGCCAGCAGGAATTTGACGTGCGGTGGCGGCTCCTCGAGCGTCTTCAGAAGCGCATTGAAGCTGTGGTTGGAGAGCATGTGCACCTCGTCCACGAGGTACACCTTGTAGCGCCCCCGGCTCGGCGCATACTGCACGTTTTCCAGCAACTCGCGGGTGTCCTCGACCTTGGTGCGCGAGGCGGCATCCACCTCGACCAAATCGACGAAACGTCCTTCATCGATCTCGCGACAGGCGCTGCATTCGCCGCAGGGCCGGGAACTTACCCCCTGCTCGCAATTCAGGGACTTTGCCAGGATGCGCGCCACGGTGGTCTTGCCCACACCGCGGGTCCCGGTAAAAAGAAAGGCGTGGTGCAGGCGATCGTTGTCCAGCGCGTTGATCAGGGCGCGCAACACATGCTCCTGCCCCACCATTTCCGGGAACGAACGGGGGCGCCATTTCCGGGCCAGTACCTGGTAGCTCATGGACGTGAAACCGGGGTGGAAATACGGGGCGCTACTTTACCGGAGAACCCGGAAGAACGCACGGAGAGAAGGGGTGGCGGCCCGCACCAGCCACACCCCGGCGCCCGAGTCCACCGCTACGGCTGCTCCCTTCCGGGCCTGACCGGGTTTACGGTTTATCGTCGCGGGGGGACCGATGCAGGCCACCATTGACTCTTTAACTCACCAGCGGTTAGGCACCGGCCGGTTTAAACGGTTCAATCGCCGGTTGGCGCACCGAAGGGCGGCATTATACAGACAGCGGGGGGCTACAGAAAGGTGCGGCCGAAAACAGCCCGGTGGCTTGTACACGCGGGAGACCGAGTCCGCCCGGCCGACTCGGCCGGAGCGGCGCTACACCTATGTTAAAGATACGCGGGCGCAGGTCAGGCTCTGCGAGTACTCACGTTCGGGGCAACCGCCCGACATCCGGCCTTAAATCAGCATCAGTGATCGCAGCTATTCTCGCCGGTCTTGAGGGCTCCGCTCAGATACTCGATGACGAGTCGGTCGGGATCACCACTGGAGACTCCGAGCACCACGGAAATACCCCGTTCACTGAAAAGATCCAGGGCGCGCCCGCCCATTCCGCCGGCGATAACGACGTTGGCCCCCCTTTCGGCAAGCCATCCGGGTAACAATCCCGGTTGGTGAGGCGGCGCCTCCACGTCCTCCCGGCTGAGGATCTTCTGCCCTTCGGGATCGGTATCGATGAGCGCGAAGGACTCACAATGCCCGAAATGGGCGGAAAGTTTCCCTTCGGCAACGGGAATCGCAATACGCATGTAACTTCTCCGGTTGGGTGTCGTACTCATGGGACCCCGAACCTCCAGACGAATTCCTTGCCGGTGGCGCATTTAATCCGATCCAGACACCGGTATTGCTGATCTTTTGTTCTTAACTTGAGGAAAAGCCCCCTGGTCCCGGCCTATGAAACGGCGGCATAAGAGCATGACGCTGGCGGCGCTGAAAATCTGGCTTCCCTGGCTGGCCTTCGGGCTCGTGTTCGGGATCGCACTTGCGACCGGAGGCATGCTTTACCAGCTCGAAAGCGTGCGCCACCGGGCGCAGTTTGCCCTGGCGGCAACCGAACGAATGAACGTGCTTGAGGTGGGTATCCCTTCGTTCTTCCGGCCGGTGCAACACATCGGTGCGGTTTTCCAGGAGGAGGAGCTAAGCGAGGGAAGTTTCCGGCGCCTGGCAGAAAGCCTCCCCCTGGCGCGTTCCCCGGCGCTGGTGGCACTGCAATGGATAACGCGGGAGCCGAGGGCATCGGGCAGCGATTTCTTTGCTATCCGCTACAGCCTTTCCCCGGGGCGTGAAGTACAAGAGGGACCCGGCGCCGAACTGAACGTTGAGTCGCAACGCAGCTTCCAGCGGGCGGCCGAGCAACGACACCTGTTTGTCGCCCCCTGGTTCCCGGCGCAGGGACAGGTCCGCTTTCGCGTTTCCCGACCCATCTCCCGGATCGAGGCCGGCGGGCAGGTCGTGCGGGGTTTCGTTTCCGGCGTTTATCGCGTGGACGAAATGCTGGCAGAGGTGCTCTGTCCCTCGGAAAACGAAGCCATTCAACTCTTCGTTTCCGATCCCCGCAGTGAAATACAGACCTCTTTTCACTGTTCCGACGGAAAGGTCCGGACCGTGCAAACGGACACCGAACCAGCGACTTCGAACCACCGGCTGACACTAACGCGTAGGGTTCGAATTGGCGGTCCCCCCGGGGCCGAGGGCGCCCACTGGCGAGTCACGGCAATGGCAGAACCCGGTACTTTTGCGGCCTCGCGCTGGATCCCGCTCGTTGTCGGTCTCGGCGGCTTCCTGTTCGGTGGAGTTCTGGCGCTGTTTCTGCGCTTTATGCTGAACCGGGAAGCGGAGGTTCGCCAACTGGTACAACACCGGACCAACGAACTGGCTCGCCGCAGCGAACAGCTGCAGGCGATGAACAGCGAGCTGGAGCAATTCGCCTACGTGGCCTCCCACGACCTCAAAGCGCCCTTGCGGGCGGTTTCGCATTTGGCCTCCTGGATCGATGAGGATGCCGCCGCCACGCTGGATGAGGAAAATCGCGAACGCCTGCGGCTGATGCGTGAGCGTGTCATCCGCATGGATCGCCTTATCGACGGGCTGCTCGCCTACTCTCGCGCCGGTCGTACAACCAGTGGGCTCCATGTGCCCGTGCAGCTCGAGCCGCTGCTCGACGAAACGCGGAGCGAACTGCCACTACCGACGGGATTTCAGGTGAGCATCGAAAAACCCTTGCCTGCCCTTAAAGCCGATTCGCTGCACCTCAAACAGATTTTTCAGAATCTGATCACCAATGCGGCCGAGCACCACGACCATCCCGAGTCCGGCACGGTCCGGATCAGCGCCCAAGAGGAGAGACGACAGTGGCGACTGGAGATCGCAGATGACGGCCCGGGCATTCCGGCCACCGAACGGGAGCGGGTCTTCCGGATCTTCACCTCCCTCGGAGCCTCCGCAGGGGCCGATCACACCGGAGTTGGCCTGGCCATCGTCAGGAAACTGATCCGCAGTTACGGTGGGCAGATCGATGTCATCGACAATACGCCGCGCGGTGCCCGGTTTCGGATTTGGTGGCCAAAATAGAGGTATCAACGCCGTTTTCGGGGCTCCAGTAGCAACCCGCAGAGGATCACGGGGAACACAGTTGGCCGAGCGAAACGGCAGACAGATCGGGCCTACCAGCACGGCCTTTCCAAAACCCGAACCGAAAGTTCCTCAAGCGCCTACGCACCGGGCAGTCTTAATACGCTATATCCTTAGCCTAAGTCAGTTCCGACAGGAAGTAAGAGGGGGATACCGCAAAGTGACCGGTGAGGCCGACAAGGAAGCTGGCCAAGGGGCGCGTATCGTGCGGGAATTGCAGGCAGCGCAACAGGAACTCACCGTTTATCGTCATCTCCTGGAGCAAATGGGCGTTGGCTACGTCCTGTTTGAGAGCATTCTTGACACCGATCAAACCCCGTACGATTACCGGTTCATTGAGGCCAATTCCGCTTTCGCCGATTACTGCGGCCAATCCCGGGAAGCGATTATCGGGCGCACGGTCAGAGAGCTGTTCCCCGGTTCTGCTCCGGAATGGATGGAAGCCTTGGGTGAAGCGAGAACCAGCGGCCGAATTCAGCAGGTGGCCCTTCAAACGGGGGCGCCAAAACGCCACCGCCAGGTGACGGTCTATCCGCCCAGCGACGGCCGGCTGGCGGCGCTCTGGACCGATGCCACCGGTCCCGTGCCGCTGAAGCAATCCCTGTGTGAGAACGAGACGCGCCTGCGCCAACAGGCTGCCGAGTTGGAACTGATCTACCAAACCGCTCCCATCGGGCTATGCGTGCTGGACACGGAACTGCGTTTCATCCACGTGAACGCACGTTTGGCGGAGTTCAATGGCGTCCCGGTCGAGGCGCATCTGGGCAGGGGTATTCGGGAGGTCATCCCGAAGGTGGCGGAGCGGATCGAACCGCTGCTGCGGCACGTGCTGGAGACGGGAGAGCCGATCCGGGGCTACGAATCGAGTGGTGAGACGCCCGCGAAACCCGGCGTACAGCGCTACTGGATCAATCAGTTCTGGCCGTTGAAGGACGAAGAAGCGCGACCCTACGGCATCAATGTGGTCGCCGAGGAGATCACCGCTCAGAAAAAAGCCGAAGAGGTCTATCGGCGTGAACGGGCGTTTCGCGCCTTGGCGGAAAATATCCCCGACGTCGTCGTGCGCTTCGACCGGGAACTGCGACGGATCTACGCCAATCCCGCTATCGAGCGGTTCGTCGGCCGACCTCGCAGCGCCGTGATAGGTAAGACGAATCGTGAACTCGGCATGCCGGAAGCGATTGCAGATTTTCTCGACGGGCAACTCAGCGAGGCCCTCGCCACCGGGCAGTCGCGGAAATTCGAAGTCACGCTGCCGACACCCAACGACCCGCGGTTCGTGGAAGCGAATTTGGTCCCCGAGACCGGACCCACCGGCCAAGTTGAAACGGTACTGGGAATTTCACGCGATATTACCGAGCGCAAGCGAGCCGAAGAGACGCTTCGGGAGTACGCTGAAGGGCTTCGCCTTCTTTCCAATACCGCACAAAAACTGCTTCAGCCCTTGGATGCACGGGAAATCTTCGGTTTCGTTACGGAACGCATCTATACCCTGTCCGAGGGCGGCATTGTCCTCTTCAATGAGTTCGACTTGCCCCATCGCAAGACCATCCTCCGGGGACTCGCGTGCACGCCTGAAGAGAGGACGATCGCACAGCGGGCGCTTGGCAGAGATCCCGTAGGGCTTACGCTGGACTTCCCCGAAGCGGTCCGGGAGCGCTTCATCCCCGGCGGGTTCGAACACCTCGGGGGCGGTTTGTGCGAGCTGGCTTTTTTCCAGCTGCCCCAACCGGTCTGCGATAAGCTCGAACATGACCTCCAAATCGGTCATGTTTTCGCAATGGCCTGTTCTGTGGAGCAGGACATACTGGGGACGGTGGCTATTATGACCCACCGCCACGTCCGATTGCGTAACAAGCATCTGATCGAATCCATCGTAAGCCAGGCGGCTTTGGCTTTGAGGCGCCGACGAACCGAAGAAGAGTTGCAGCGCCAACGCAACTTCATCGACACCGTACTCGATACCGAGGGCGCCGTTGTCGCCATTCTCGACAGAGGCTATCGAATCGTTCGCTTGAACCGAACGTATCACGAGACAATGCAGGTGACGCCTGAACAAACGATGGGGTGCACGTTCCCCGAGCTGATGGAGAGCGAGAGTGCACACGAAGTACTTCAACAGCTCGACGCGTTGGTTCAGGGCAGAAGGACAGGCGAATATGACAGTCGGGTGGCCGTCGGAGGGGGCGGCTTTCGAACGGTGCGGTGGCGCAATACGGCACTGCGAGACGACGAAGGTGCCGTCGATCACATCATTGCGGCCGGGATTGACATCACGGATCGTATTTTGGCCGAAGACAGTATCAAAGCGCTCAACAGAGACCTGAATCAGCGCGCCAGAGACCTGGAGAACGCGAACCGGGAACTCGAAACCTTCTCCTACTCTGTCACCCACGACCTTCGCCGGCCCTTGCGGGCAATCATCAGCCTGAGCGAGGTACTGCAAGCCGACTATTCCGAACGTCTGGGTCAAACGGGGCGCGACACACTCGATCTCATCGTCACTTCCGGTAAAAAGTTGAACCAAATGATCGACGACATTCTCAATCTGGCCAAAGTCTCCCGACAGGCGTTGAACATCCAAGAGATCAACCTGACCCCCATGGCTGAGTCGGTCATCACCGAACTACGAAGCTCGCAGCCCGATCGGCCGATCGAAACAGCGATACGACGGACTTCCCCGGTCGAAGCCGACGGCGGCCTTATGTATATCGCATTGGCCAACCTCATCGGCAATGCCTGGAAATACACGCGAAAAACCCAGGGCCCGCGCATAGAGTTCGGCAGCCTCTACCGGGACGATATGCAGCTTTTCTATGTTCGCGACAACGGCCCGGGGTTCGATATGAATTATGCCGAGAAGCTCTTCCGTCCCTTCGAACGACTGCATACTGAAAAGGAGTTCGAAGGTACCGGCGTCGGCCTCGCAACCGTCGCCCGGATCATCGACCGCCACGGAGGACGTATCTGGGCAGACAGCAAAATCGGGAAAGGCGCGACGTTTTACTTCACCCTGGACCGGTCACGACATCGCCGCGCAGTGGGATAATCCGTTTGGAATCGACGAGCTACCATGCGCCCCCCCGAACCCTCTCAGGATTCCAGATAGGGAGATACGGACTCGCGAATCACCTCACCAACCGCAGAGAAACAGTCGGCGCGGTAACTCCCCTTACGGTAGAGCAGTCCAATGCGCCGAACGGGTTGCGGGTCCTCGAAAGGGATATAGCGAACGCCCGCATCACCACCCAGCCCCCGGATGGCGGCAAGTCTCGGCATCAGCGTAATCCCGAGTCCCTCGGCCACCATCTGCCGTATCGTTTCCAAACTGGTCCCGCGGAATCCCTTCTGCTCGCTGGCGCCGGCCAGCAAGCAGACGTCGAGCGCCTGGCCCCGCATGCAATGCCCCTCCTCCAGCAGCATGACCTCCAGACCTTTTAGCCGATCGAGTGAAGCCCGCCCGTGCTTTGCGACCGGATCATCCTCAGCCGCGGTCAGCAGAAACGGTTCACGAAAGAGGTCGCTTGCGACGAACTCGTCCGTTTCCACCGGCAGGGCCAAAAGCAGCAGTTCCAGTTCCGCATCCCTCAATTTTCGCAGCAGCACGGCGGTCTGGTGTTCGTGCAGGAAAAGCTTGAGCTCCGGATAGTGCCGTCTCAACTGCGGTATAACCAGCGGTAGCAGGTAAGGGGCCACCGTGGGAATCACTCCCACATGCAGATCGCCCTCCATCGGATTACCGAAACCGGCCGCCATCTCCTTGACGGTTCGCGATTCGGCAAGGACCCGACGAGCCTGCCTGGCAATGGCGCAGCCCGCTTCGGTCATCCCGATTTTCCGGCCCCCCCGCTCCACCAGAGGAACACCCAGTTCCTCTTCAAGCTTCTTGATCTGACCGCTAAGGGTGGGCTGGCTCACAAAACAGCGCTCCGCAGCCCGCTGGAAGTGGCGCTCTTCCTCAAGTGCCACCAGATATTCGAGATCCCGCAAATTCATCGGCGATAGCCTGCAAAAAGGATGAAGAACGTTTTATGCGCGGAAAATACTACCCGCATGACCTTGAACAGGGGAAATTTCAAGGCGAGACAGCCAAACAGCACAGCTGCGTTGGTCGGAGCCGTATTGCCGAAGCAAAGGACACGTTATAACATAACAAAATCAACCAGCCCGACTACAATGAATCATTTCCCTGACGACACCCCGGCCGCAAACCGTTTCCACCGCCCGTTTCATCGGGGCTGGGCGGTACTGCTGCTGGCCGTGGTGTTGCTTGGAGTGCAGTCGTGGCTGTTCGGCCACCAACTCGACCATCTCTCGAGCGGGTCCGACGAGGGCACCTGCGAAATATGCCTGATTGCCGGCGGACTGTCGCATGCCCATCCCCCTTGCACACTTCCGATCTCCTTCTCGCCCGCAATCGGCGAAGCCCCGGTGGCACTGCCGGGCACGCCCCGGATTGCGCGATGGTTCTCCGTCTACCAGGTTCGGGCTCCGCCGGCTTTCGGCTAAGCAGCACAGAAAACCGAATCCCGCGATCTCAGGAGAACCCAATGAACAGAGCGCTTATCAGCGCCGCCATTGCGGCGGTGCTGGCGTTGCCCGTGGGCGCGCATGCCGAAAATGCCGAAGTCAACGAAATCAAACGCATGCTCGAAGAGATGCGAAATGAGTATGAGCAGCGTATTGCCGATCTTGAAGAGCGTCTCAAAGCAGCGGAAAGAGACGCCACCGAAACTCACCTCCTCGCCTCACAAGCGTCGGATGATGGACGGGGCTACGGCACGATCACGTCGGGCAACAGCTTCAACCCACAGATCTCGCTTATCCTGAACGGCAACTACTACGCGGACAGTGTCGACGGCGAAGGCGCGGAGTGGTTAGGCGAGACGGATGGTATCCACCATGCCCATGCCGGTGGCGACGTGCATGACCACGACCATGCCCACGGCCCCGAACAGGGCTTCAATCTCGCCGAGACGGAGCTCGCCTTTTCAGCCACGGTCGACCCCTACTTCGACGCCGCCGCCAACCTCGCCATCTCCTCCGACGGCGACGTTGAGCTGGAGGAGGCCTGGCTGCAAACCCGCAACCTGCCTGCAGGGCTCAGGGTAAAGGCGGGCAAGTTCCTCTCCGACATCGGCTATGCCAACAACCAGCACCCACACGCCTGGGACTTCGCCGACCAGAACCTGGCCTACCTGAACCTGCTGGGGGCCCACGGCCTGCAGGACACCGGGGTACAAGTAACCTGGCTCCCCGAATGGAACACCTACACCCTCTTCGGGCTGGAGCTGCTTCAAGGGGACCAGGAGAAATTCGGCGCGCTCATCGAAGAGGATGAGCTGAACCTCGACGAGGCCGATCGGGGGCCGCGCCTTACCACCGCCTTCGTGAAGGTCGCCCCCGATCTGGGCTACAGCCACGCGCTGCAGCTGGGTGCCTGGGGCGCCCGGTCGGGGCAGCATCAGGAGGAGCACGAGGAGCCCGCGGAGCACGCCTTGGAGGGTGATGCCTGGATGTGGGGCCTGGATGGCGTTTACAAGTACGACGCCGGCGGTGCCTACGGCAAGGGCGACATCAAGCTCCAGACCGAATACCTCTGGCAGCGCAAGGACCTCGAGGTGGCCTTCCATGAGACCAACCCCGCTGTGGTAGGGGCGGAGCGGCTCTTCACCGAGGATGGCTTCTACCTCCAGGGCCTCTACGGCATCGCCCCGCGCTGGCAGGCGGGGCTGCGCTACGACCGTGTGGGGCTGTTCGACAACGAGAAGGCGAGCGGCGGGACCACTTTGGAGGAGTACGAACACTCCGATCGCTGGGCCGCCGCCCTCACCTGGATGCCGAGCGAGTTCTCACGGCTGCGACTTCAGTACTCCCGGGCGGATATCAGCATCGAGGATGAGCGGGAGAGCTTCAACAGCGTCTACCTGCAGTACATGATGAGCCTCGGCGCCCATGGCGCCCATAAGTTCTAGTGTACTGTTGCATGCTTGGCGATACTTTCAGAGCCCCCCAAAAATGTCAGGACAAGGCGCAGCGCGCAGGCAATGGTTATTCCCTTGTCAAGCGCTGCAACGCCGTCATGGCGTTTTTGGGGGGCTCCCTCCGGGCGAGCCGCTGGCCGGCCATCTGCGGCGTTGCGTTTCTTGGAAAGGGCGCGCCATTCCCTGCGAAACGCGCCTTGCATCTGGCCGGCCAGCGGCTCGCTGAATGCACCGCCAAGCATGCAACAGTACACTAGGGTAATTGCAATGCAACGATACTGGATACTGATCCTTTCGGTCCTGTTCACGCTGGCTGAAGGGCAGGCCCAGCCCCTGAGCGTGGTCGCCACCACGACCTCAATGGGTGCCCTGGTGCGCGAGGTGGGTGCGGACAACGTCGACCTGAAGGTTCTGGCGCCACCGGATCGGGACATCCACCACCTGCGGGCCAGGCCGAGCATGATTCGGGATCTGCGTCGAGCCGATCTGGTGGTTGCGATCGGTGCGGAACTGGAGATGGGTTGGCTGCCGGTCGCCATTCGGCAAGCAGCCAATCCGGCGATTTTGCCCGGTCGGCGCGGTTATTTCGAAGCCGCCGCGCAGGTCACGTTGAATGACGCCGGAACCCCCGCCGACCGTGCCCTTGGTGACGTCCACCCCACCGGCAACCCGCACGTGGATATGGACCCGGTGCGCATGGCCAACGTCGCAGGGGCGATGGCCGAACGTCTGTCGGAATTGGAACCGGCGCACGCGGAGCAATTCCGCCGCCGCGCCGAGGCGTTTGCCCGGGCGGTGAACGAGCGAATGCCAAAATGGGAAGCTGCGGTTGCCGGAGCGCCCGGCGCACTGCTCTATCACAAGGACGCCGATTATCTGCTGGACCGACTGAATGTCCCCATCCTCGGTTATATCGAGGCGGTCCCGGGCGTCCCCCCCTCGGCGAAACACATCCGCAAACTGGTGCAGCGGCTGTCGGGCACCGACGGCGTGGTGATCCATGCGCCCTTCCATTCGCAAATCGCCCCCGACCGACTGGCTCAAACCCTGGGTTGGAAACGCGCCAGCCTGACCATCGAACCGCCCCTGGAGGCGGACGGCGAAGGCTATTTGGCCCATATCGATCGCTGGGTGGAGACACTGGCGCAGGGCCGGCCATGACGCCTTTTTTGCTCCAGGCGAAAGCGCTGCGGGCAGGCTACAGCGGGCCGGTTTCCGGCCCGCTGACATTGACCCTCCGTCGCGGCGAAGTGGTCGGCCTCTGGGGACCCAACGGTTCGGGTAAGTCGACCCTGCTCAAGGCCCTGGTCGGCGGCGCCCGGATTTTTTCGGGTTCGCTTCAAAAAGCGGATGGCCTGACGGTCGCTTACCAGGATCAGCGACCGGTTCGCCGGGAGGAGATGCCGTTCACCGGCCGCGAGTATCTCCACTATGCCGGGGCTGACCCCGAAACGGTTCCCGGACGGCTTGGGCCCTTGCTCCACCGGCGTATCGATCGATTGAGCGGAGGGCAATTTCAACTGCTGACGGTCTGGGCGGCACTCGGTGGCCAGGCCGATCTGGTGCTACTGGATGAACCCACCAATCACCTGGATCCAAAGGGCGAAAGACTGCTCGCCGAAATCCTGCAGGCCGAATGGAAACGCCGGGCGATCCTCCTCATCAGCCATGAACACCGTTTTCTTGAAATGGCATGCAGTCGTGTACTGGAGCTAAAGCCGTGAGTCCCGAAGCACTGATTGATCCGCTCTTCCAGACACCTCTGCTGGTCGGACTCCTGCTCGCCGCGGTGCTGCCGCTGCTCGGTGCCCTGCTACGCCTTCGCAACGAATGGCTGGCGGCACTCGGGCTCGCCCACCTCTCGGGCGCCAGCGCCCTGGTGGGACTCGCGTTCGGTATCCCGGCCGTCGCCGGAGCGCCGATGGGTGCGGCCCTGGGCGCCCTGCTAAAGACCTTCGGACGCTTTCGCGGCAACACCATCTATGCCGTCATGATACTGGTGGGGTGGAGCGGCACCCTGCTGGTGGCCGCCAACACCGCCCTGGGAAGCTCAATGGGACACGCCCTGATCGAAGGGCAACTCTACTTCGCGGGCAGGGTGCAGCTAACGGCGGCGGTACTTTTGACGCTGAGTTCAATCGCAGCACTCCCCTGGCTGATGCCGCGACTGATTCGCGCCGAATTCTTTCCGGGGCACGAGCAGGCGAACCGGCTGCCCGCCTGGCGCTGGCACTTGGTGTTCGATCTGCTGGCGGCCACGGGTATGGCCATCGGTACGGGAACCGTGGGACTCATGGGGGCCTTCGCCCTTGTCTTCCTGCCGCCCTGGCTGGCATTTCGGACAGCTCCAGGATGGCGTGCGACGCTGGGCATCAGCCTGCTTGCCGGCATCCTGGGCTATCTGATCGCCTTTGCCGTGGCGCTCTATTTTGATCAACCATTCGGACCGGTTCTGGTGGCGCTTCTGCTCGCCGCGGCGGCCGTGGCCGAAGGGGTCCGGAGCTGCCAGTCGAAATAGGGGGGCGCCTTCGGCGAAGGCCCGTGTCGTATCCATTTGCGGCGCTGGCATCACCGGGGATGCGGCCTACCAGTCGGAAAAGCCCTTCTTCGAACACCGCCAGGCAGGCATCGACCACATCTTCACAGTAGATTTTCCCCCGGCCTTTTTTGATTTCATCCAGTGCCACATCGATACCCAGTGCCGGACGGTAGGGACGGTGCGAAGTGATGGCCTCCACCACATCCGCGACGGCGAGGATACGGGCCTCCAGGATAATCTCCTCTTTTTTGAGGCCGTCGGGGTAACCCGAGCCGTCAATCCGCTCGTGGTGCTGCAGCACCATTTCTTTAACCGGCCAGGGGAACGGGACGTCCCGAACAATGGCATAGCCGGACTTCGGGTGGGCTTTGATGAGTTCGAACTCGGTTTCCTGCAACTGCCCGGGGCGGGTCAGAATTTCCGCGGGGATTGCGACTTTACCCAGGTCGTGCAGCAGTGATCCAAGACGAAGACCTTCGACGCGAAACTCATTCAAACCCATCTGTTTGGCAATGGCGACCGCCAGTTCGGAAACCCGGTGCTGATGACCGGCGGTATACGGGTCCCGGGTCTCGACCGTACGGGCAATCGCATCGACCGTCTCCATCAGCACGCTACCCAGCGCACCTTGCGCCTCATCCCGCTGCTGGCGGGTACGGATCACCTGCAGGCCGTAAGCCAGGTCTCCCGCCAGTTCCGTCAACAGATCGATCTCGGCTTCATCGAACGATGTTGTCTCCCTTGAGTAAAGCGTCAGCACCCCGAAAGCCTGCCCCCCCTCCATCAGGGGCAACGCAATCATCGACCGATAGCTATATCGGCGTGCCGCTTCCTGCCACGGCGCAAAGGAGGGTTCACTGAAGAGGTCGTGGACCACGTATGCCCGGCGTTTTTTGATGGCAAGCCCGACGGGACCGTTACCGTAATCATCCTCGCCCCAGCCGTGCGGGACCTCGTCCAGAAAGCGTTTGGCTCTTCCGAACGAACTCATCGGCGTAACGCCCCTGATCGCATCATCAGCGGCGAATCCGACCCAGGCAAACTGAAAGCCCCCCTTCTCCACCAGAACCTGGCAAATCGAATCCAGCAGTTCCTGTTCGCTTTGGGCCCGAACGAGAGCCTGATTCCCGCTGCTCAGGGTAACCAGCTCGCGGTTGATGCGGCGCAAGGCATTCTCAGCGTTCCGACGGGCCGTGACATCCCTCGAAATCGATCGGATTCGCACAACCTTGCCGCCGATCACCTCCGGCACCATATTGACTTCGACAAAGAGCTCTTTGCCGCTTCTTGTCATGACCACGGTTTCGAGCCCCGTCACCTTCTCACCCTCGAAGACCCGCCGAATCTCCCTTTGGGTCTGCTCGCGATAATCGGGGTGAACCAGATCGATGTAGCGCTTCCCGGCATACTCCTCGACGCGGTAGCCGAGGGTCTCCAGCTCCATGCGGTTGGCATCCAGTATTCGGGCCTGCCGGTCACAGATGTGGATCATGTCGAGCGCATCGTCAAATACGCTGTGGAATTTCTGTTCCGAAGCACGCAGCTCACTTTCGTAGCGGGTCAGTCGCTTGCCCGCGCCGCCCAGCCCCATCAGACCGAACAGCCACAAGGATCCGAATGAGATGCCGTCAAAGAGGATTTGGTGGCGTTCGGTAGAGAGAAACTTGCGTATGGGAATGGTGACACTGACACCTCCCCGAATATCACCGACTTCATAACCCTGGTGACCGTGACACTTCAGACACCCCTTCTCGGCGATCATCGGACGCATCAGACGCATATAAAGATGGCCCCCTTTCCTGGTGACCTCGCTGACTTCCTCGACACCCTGCTCAAACAACTTCAGCGCTCGGGTTTCCCAGGCATCCGGAGCGTTTTCCTCCCGCAGCAGCTTCAAGCTGGTAATGTGTCCCTCGGCCCCAAACCATTTGGCGAAGTCTTCGTTCAGTTGGCGCACCATGTAGGCCGGATTCATCAGCGTCAGCTGTTTACCCGAAGGGGTGCGGATATCACGCTCGGGTACATGCTTGAGAAACGGGTTCGGCGGGGTGTGTTCGGAGACGGGCACATAAACACCTCCGTGCTGCGTTGCCCAGTGACGGAATGCCTGATCTTTATCGAAGTTGGCCCTGGCATTGTTTTCCGCCAACCGGAGGGTCTCTTCCTTTATTTCGTTGAAGTCCCAGGCGAACAGGGCGAAAACCAGCAGGGTCCAGAAGATGGCAAGCCCCCACAGATAGCGGCGGATGCGGGCAGGCCCGAAGAGATTGAGGGAGGACATGGCTACAAGGTCCCGGCAATTGGACGGGGATGCTGGGAATCACAAGGCGGATACAACACATCCGCCCTTGGATATCGACATCCTCTCGTCCTCGCGAAACGGGGAGAATCCATTCCGGATCTTGTCACGAAAGCCCCTGCCGGGGAATCCTTTCCGGGGATTTTGCGACTGCGATCCGATATCCCTGGAGCCGGCACCCAATCCCCGAAAAAAACCGCCAGCGACAACCTCGGGCGAGGCAGACAAGTCACAAGCGACCGAGACGTAGAAGCACCGGAAAATCCGTCAAGCCGAAGCGCACAAATCGAACGACAGGCACTGTTCTCTTACATCGGAAAATGACTTTTCACCCAAACCGAGACGGTTTCACCCGGCAATTTCCCCTCAATTGCATCTTTTTCCGAAAAAAAATGCATTTTATGCAAGAAAAATTTTCTTTTTACCCGCGTTTTGTCACACAATATCGGCGCCCAAAAGGAAAACCTCGATTATGGAGTAAGCAATGGCAGCAAAGAAAAAGACTGCAAAGAGAACGGTTGCAAAGAAATCGGTTGCACCGAAACGCAAAGCCGCTCCGGCCGTTTCCGCATCGGCCGAAATGACGCAAGCCCTGCAGGCCTACACCGCCGCAGAGAAGGCAGCTGATCAGGCCGAACGCCAGCGCGAAAAAGCCGAACAGATGCTGGACAAAGTCAAAGCACGTCTGGAAACGGCCCGTGCCAAGGCGAAAAAGCCGGGACAGGCGAGCGTCGTTAACGCCCGCAATGCCGTACAGTCACGCCGCACGGAGGTCCAGGATGCCAAGGCGGCTGCCAAGCAGGCCACGCAGGAACTCCGCATCGCCAAGGGCCGGCTCGACGCCGTACGCAAAGTCGAAGACAAAATGGAGCAGCAGCGCCAGCGGGAAGTAACCAAAGCCTTGCGCGCCTATGAGAAAAAGGCCGCAGCGACCCGCAAGAAGGCCGCTACCGCAAAGAAAAAAACCACCCGTCGGAAAAAGGCTGCCCCCAAAAAGTCCTAAGCCCCGACTTGCTGCACGGGGGCCCGGCCGATGCTCTATCGAACGGCCGAGCCCCCGTTTCCACTCTGCCCATTGAGGCCGTGGCCTGAAGCGCGCGTTTTGGCAGTTAGCTCGCCGCTCGCTGTTAACCACCGAAACCGAGTCGTCTCAAAACGATATCGGCATCACCCAAGTCACCGACAACGCGCCGCTGCGGTTCCGGAAGCGTCCGGATCAGCATGGGCGTCGCGAAAACCTTGGCAGCATTTGCACGTTCGAAATCTCCGAGGACATCCACCAGTTCGATTTGGCTTTCCATTCCGCGACGTCTCAAAGCGGTTTCCAGACCTTTGACCAGTGCCTTCGCCTTACCCGGTTCCCCGGCATAGAACAGCACCAGATGGGCCTGTCCCAGGAAACTGTGTACGATCTGGCGAATCTGTTCGTCCGAAAGCGGCTTATCGGCAAGCTCAAAGCGCGCGCCGTCCTCCCGCGCCCGACGTAATTGTTCCAGATAGTCCTGGCGATAGGCGGTGACGACATAGACGGGCAGGTCGCTAAACAGGCGCTGGAGCCCTCGCAGTACCTCTATTCCATCCATCTCCGGCAGACGCAGATCCAAAAAAACCAGATCCGGCTTGTTTGCCTGAGCCGCGGCAAGAGCCGCGAGTCCCGAATCGGCCAGTTCGAGGTCGTAGCCCTCGTCCGCCAGGGCGTACTGAAACGCCTTCCTGACTCCCGGGTCATCATCGATGACCAGAACGCGTTTAGGCATAGGTTCTTTCCTGCTCCCTGTTCTCAAGGTTCCCGTTACTCCTCCGCCAACGGGAGTCCCACGGAAAAGGTCGTGCCATCCCCCTCCCGGCTGATGAAATCGATCCACCCCCCCAGACTGTCGATGATGGATTTCGATATCGGTAACCCCAGGCCGCTCCCCTGCGCCTGTTTGGTGGTAAAAAAGGGGTCGAACAATTTCTTTCGCTCGTATTCCGAGATACCCCGTCCGGTATCCTCAACCTCAAAGATGAGCATCCCTCTCTCCAGGCGCGCCCCAAAACGGAGGCGTTTCTCCTCTTCCCCCTCCATCGCATCACGGGCATTGGAGACCAGGTTGAAAAACACCTGCTCCAGCCGGGACGCATCCGCCCGAACGCGCGGGAAATCACGGCTGATCTCGTTCACCACATCGATTCCCCGGGCATGCAAATCGGGCCCCAACACCGCCAGCGTACGCTCCAGGAGATCAGCAATCATAACGCTGCTAAACCGCGGTTGTGGGCGCGCCAGATGCAACATCATCTCGCCGATATCTTTTACCCGCAGCAGTTCGTGCTGAGCATCATCCAGGGCTTGAATCGCTGGCAATTCGGTGGTGTGACGGCGGGCGTAGGCGAGGGCATTCTGCACCCCCATGAGGGGATTGTTCAGTTCATGGGCCACTTTGGCGGCGATCGTTCCCAGGGCGGTCAGCCGTTCCACTTCCACCATACGGACGTGGGCGCTTCGTAATTCGGCAAGCGCCGTTTCCAGAGCCCGGTTGCTCTGTTCCAGTTCCGCCGTACGTTGGGAGACGCGCTGCTCCAATTCGTCGTTAAGGCGCCGTAGGGCCTCTTCAGTCTCCCGCAAGCGGACCAGCGCCACGTCCCTTTCGCCGACGATGGCGTCCACCCGACCACTGCGGAGCGCTTCCATAATTCCTTCCATCTCGGCAAGGCGCGCTTCGAGCTCTTCGTAATTGGGCTTGTCAGTCATGGCCTCTTCCCGGGAGTCGAAGCGCCGAGAGCACGTGGGGTTCGTCGCTGAAATCACCGACCACCGTGACCCGAGGCCCCGGTTCGCGAATTACCAGTGTGGGGGCAACCAGAATATTGTTGGCCAACGCCTCGCGGAAATCATCGAGGACATCGAGGACCTCCAGTTCACAGCGTCCCTCCAGGTGGTCGCGGCAGATGCGCGCCAGGTTGTCCCGGGCGCGCCGCGAGTTGGGCTCATCTCCGGCCACGAAGAGCTGAAGATGGTAACTCTGAGGAGTTTCGGCCACAGGCTCACTCATCCGCACGCCCCTCATCGGTTCCCGGCCGGCGCATGTCGCGCCGCACCTCGCGGCCCAGCTCACGCTCCTGCAATTCGCTCCGCAAGGCTTCCAATTCCGCACGGGCATGCTCGACGGCGGCCCTGGACTCGGTGATCTGCGACTCCAGTGAGACAGCCAGATGCTTGATTTCGGCCTCCTTCGCCTGGATCTGGCGAGTCAGACGCCGGTCCTCCAGCGCCTCCCTCGCCTCCTGCTGCTGCCGGGCCACACCGGTCAGAGCGCCCCCCTCGCCAACATAAGGCGGCAAAAAGGAAACGCCGCTATCGGTGATTCGAAACTCGCGTGTCTGGTTGGAGTGTTTGGCCCCGCGCGATTTCAGCACCAGAAGCGTGCGATTCAGTTCGCCATTGCTTTCGGAGAGTCGAAGAAAGACGACAGTGTCCACCAGCGATGAAATCCCGACCCCACTGATCACTTCCAACCGTTCCGCGCCGGTGAGTTGGTTGGTCATGATGAGTGTGCGCCCCCCAAGACGACAGAAATTGATCAACCGGACAAGGTAGCCGTAGGCAGCCTGTGGACTGCCCAGCCGTTCGGCGGAGGAGGCAGCATCCAGCACCACATACTCGGGTTGGAAGCGGTCCAACACTCGCTTGAGTCGAATGAGATGCTCTTCGGCACCCACCTCTTCGGGGGAGGAGGCCAGAATCTCGAGTGTGCCGTTACTCAAAAAGGGGTTCAGATCGATGCCCGCGGAGAGAAGCGAGTTCACCATCATTTCCCGCGACTCCTCGAAGTCGATGTAGAGCACCCTTTCGCCCCGCCCGCAGGCCGCGCGGACAAACGTGCTGGCCAGAATGGTCTTGCCACTGCCGCTGGTGCCCGACAGCAGCGCCGCCGAGCCGCGGCGGTATCCGCCCCCGAGCATGACATCGAACTCATCGAGCCCGCTGGAGACCATGCCGGATTGTGCCGAGTAGTCCAGCTCAATGGCGGATACCGGGATCAGTTCCAGCCCTTGACTGCCCACGATATAGGGGTGCTCGTTGCGACTGAAACTCGACCCGCGGTACTTCACCACGCGCATTCGCCGCGTGGTGACCTGGGCCTCCACCCGCTGATCGAGTTCAAGCACCGTATTGGCCATGTAGTCGAGAAACTCGTAGCGCCGGCCTTCGACCCCCATCTTGGAGGTCAGCACCGCCGTCATGCCTCTCTCCGAGAGCCAGTCGCTGAGCAGAAACAGCTCGCGCCGCTCCCGCCGGGGGTCATCATAGAGGCGCAGCAGAACGTCGATGGCATCAAAGACGATGCACTCCGCCCCGAGGGACTTTGCCTGGCCCTGAACAATGGAGAGTAGCGGTTGGAGATTGAATTCGCCCGAGATGACGGTTGCCGGGTCGATATGAGCCTCCATGAGAAACAGCTTACCCTCCGCTTCCAGGGCCGGGAGGTCCCAACCGAGCGTCAGGGCATTCTGGCGCACCGCCTCGGCGCGCTCCTCAAAGGCGACGAAGATACCCGGTTCGCCGGCAAGCGCCCGGCGGTAGAGGAACTCCAAAGCGAATAGCGTCTTGCCTGTTCCGGGCCCGCCGAGCAGCAGGGTCATTCTCCCCTTGGGGAACCCACCGGCGAGGATGAAGTCCACCCCTTCGATGCCGGTGGCCACCTTCTCCAGCGGCAACGGCGTTGGCCGCCTGTCTCCGGTTCGCTCATCCATGGCTGACTCCCAGTCTCTCTATTCCAGTATGGAACAGCCCTCCACTCCCGACAGCTCAATGCAGCGGCTCGCGGCGCTCCAGCAGTTCGCTGGCGGCCCCCGCCGGGAGCGGGGGGCTGAACAGGAACCCCTGCGCTTCGTCGCAGTCTTGGGGCAGCAGTGCGTCGAGTTGCGAGGGGGTCTCCAAACCGCTGGCACCCACAGCGAGGCCGAGACTGTGTCCCATGGCGATAAAGCCCCGGGCAAATGCACGCCCGATCGGGTCGGCGTCGAAATCGCGAAGCAACCGGGCATCGAGCTTCAAGTGTTTAATCGGTAGGCGCTTAAGGGCATCCACAACCGCGTAATCCTTGCCGCAGCGGTCCACCGACAGCGTCACGCCCAGTCCTGGAAGCTGTTGCAGAACGCGGACATTCTTGCCGGCCTCCCCCAACAGTTGTTCGGGGATCTCGATTTCGAGATCGAGGTCGCGCGCCGTTACGCCGAGCTCGCTCAGGACGGAGCCAACGCGTTCGGCCAGGTCGGTCCGCGAGATCTCACCGGCCGACAAATTGATGGTCATGCGCAGACGATGACCGGCCTCGCGCCACCGGAACGCCTGTTCAGCGGCGCTATGCAATACCCAGTCTCCCAGTGGCCGTACCAGCCCGGTGTCTTCCGCCACCGACAGGAATGCCTCCGGCCTCAGCAGTCCACGCCGGGGGTGATTCCAGCGCAGCAACGCCTCCATACCCATAATCATTCGACTCGGAAGCGCCACTTCGGGCTGGAAGTAGAGTTCGAACTCTCCGCTTTGCAGGGCATCCTGCAACTCCGACTTGAGCTGCCCGACACTGCCGGAATCGGAGCGAAACCGGGGATTGTGGAAATAGAATCCTCCCCGCCCCTTCGCCTTTGCCCGGTACATAGCCTTGTCCGCCGCCCTTATCAGGGACTCGGCGTCGCCGCCGTCGTGGGGAAAAAGCGTGATGCCGATGCTGGTGGATGGGGTCAGTGTTCGCCCGGCCACCGTCATCGGCTTCGAGACAGCGTCGATCACCTTGATGGCGAGCCTTGCGGCACTCCCGGGAGTTCCCACCCCTTCGGCGAGAATCGTAAACTCGTCGCCCCCGACCCGGGCCACCGCATCGACCCCTCGCACTGAATCCCGCAACCGTTCAGCGAATTGCTCCAGCAGACGGTCACCGGCCTGGTGGCCAAGCGCGTCGTTGACCGATTTGAACCGATCCACGTCGAGGTAGAGCAGCGCAAATCCCCGATGATCGCGGCGGGCCTGTTCGATCGCGTGTTCGAGCCGCTCGGCAAACAGGCTGCGGTTGGCCAGGCCGGTCAGGGCATCGTGGTGCGCGAGGTGTCGATAGCGGGCTTCGGAACGCTTCAAGGCTTCCACGGCCTCGCGCAGCAGAATCGGATGGCCCCCTTCGGGATGAACGATGGCATCCGCCTGGTCGGCGAACAGTGCCTCGAGGTTCGCTTCGATGCGGGCAAGCTGCCGCGTCAGCCGGAACGCTTCGGCGGCAGGCGAGGCGGGGTCCGCCGCATCGGAAATACCCGGCTTGCCAAAAAGCGCCTGAACGACATGTTCATAATCCTCCAGATTCCCCACCACTCGCTGCATGGGATCGTCGGCCTTGATAAGCGTTGGCGTGATCGAAACTAAATCACCGGCGGCACACTGGGGATTTTGCAGGACATCAACAATGTCCAGGTCATAACGCCATTCGGGCGGAAAAAACTGGCTCACCAGCCGCCGGAAATTCTCGCGCGCCTGGAGGGAATTCGGTGAGTCACCGGCGATGTAGAGCCGGAGACGCATCACCGGTTTCGGCTCGACATCACTCTCCATGACACATGCAACCGCCCAATTGGTACTCCGCGGTTTCCCGCAGGAAAATAGCGACCTGTTCCATTGCTCTATCGAGGGTGGCCATGCTCTGAAGCTCCCCGATCGCTCACCAACGGCTCCCACCCTGCCGGGGGACGCTCTCCTTCCGGAATCAACTCGAATGATTTCTCGCGCAGCAGGCGAACACAGGCGTCCACCACCTGCGGGTCGAAGCGGTTCCCACGTCCCGAGATAATCTGTTCAACGGCCTCTTCCACCCCCATGGCGGGACGGTAGGGGCGATGGGAGACGAGTGCACTCAGCGCATCGGCCACGGCGAGGATGCGACCCTCCAGGCTAATGTCGCCATCCTTCAAACCCTGGGGATAACCGCTGCCGTCCAGCCGTTCGTGATGTTCGCGGATCATCTCGGCAATGGGCCAGGGGAAATCGACGTCCCGCACGATCTCGTAGCCGGTCTCCGAGTGCGATTCGACCAGGGCCGACTGCTCCGGCGACAGGTGACCGGGACGATTCAAAATCTCTGCCGGTATGGATATCTTGCCGATGTCTATAATTGCGGCCCCAAGGCGCAACCCCTCGATCTGCTCTTTGGGCAGCCCCATCTCTTCGCCAATGGCCGTGGCCAGTCGCGCAACCTGTACCTGGTGGCCGGCGGTGTACGGGTCGCGTTTGCCGACAGTCGACGAGACCGCCTGAACGGTCTGGAACAGTGCCCGCTGCAACCGGTCCAGATGCTCCATGCGCTCCCGTTCGAGCGCACGGCGTTCAGTGATGTCGTGGAGCGACGCCACCAGCGCCCGCCTGTTTCGCCAATCGATCTCGACGATGCGCATTTCGGCCATAAGCTGACTGCGATCGGGGCGGGTGAGCGTGATCTCCGCCCAGTCCCCAATGGTCAGAGGAATCCCCAACGGCGTGTCTTTCAGTTCCGCTTCCGATTTGCCCAGCATCTGCCGGGCGGCAGGGTTGACGAAGAGGACATTGCCGTCAAAATCCAGCACAAGCATCCCTTCCGGTGAGCTCTCGACCAGCCGCTCCAACACCTCTCGTGCCTGCCTGCGCTCCGTAATGTCGAGCCAGGTGCCATGGAGGGCGACCACATCCCCTTGGGAGTTCCGAACCGCCTCGGCCCGGCATTCAATGTTTCGAATGCCCCCATCCGGGCGCAGGATTCGGTGCTCATCCTCAAAGCCCCCACCGGTATCCGCCGCCCGTCGGGCCAGTGAAGTGACCCGCCGCCGATCCTCAGGGTGAACGGCACCGATAGCGGACTTCAAGGTGACCTTGAAGGATTGCGGGGGATAACCGGCGATGCGAAAGACCTCATCGGACCACTGGAACTCATCGGTGGCGAGATCCCACTCCCAGTTGCCAACATGGGCCAGGCGCTGCGCTTCGGAAAGACTCGCTTCCCTTGCCTCCAATTCCGAGTTGACCTGAAACAAGCCTTGCTGCAACCGTTTGCGCTCGGTGATATCACGGCTGACCACCAGCACGGTGGCGACGCGCTCTTCCGGGCCGAACTCCGGGCACGATACGGGCCTCGAAGTGGCGCACCCCTTTCGGGCGGGTCGCAATACTGAACTCCACATGATCCTCGAGGCCGCTTTCGAATGCGCCCTTGATACTCTCTTCCAGGATATGGGCCAGATTTCTCGGCGACTCCAACTGCTGATCTTTGTCCAAAAGCGCTTTGCGCGGGATCCCCATCGTGCTTTCCATGGCGGGATTGACGTAGAGGTAGCGCAAGTCGCGATCGAAGCGGGCCACGATATCGGGCAGGTGTTCGGCCAGCTCGCGGAAGGAGGCCTCGCGCTGGCGCACCGCCTCCATCTGCCGGCGCTCGGTGACCTCTTCGACGACCACGTTGAGGCCCACGATTCGCCCCGCACCGTCCCTGACGGGGTGAGTGTTTTCGATCCAGGTCCGCTCCACGCCCGGTTGGGCTGCCGTCTCACCGATGCGCTCACTACCGAGAATCGACTTCCCCGTCTCGAGTGCCTGTCGAAGGGTCGGTTCCACCTGGTCTGCCAAATCAGGGATCACTTCACGAACCGTCTTCCCCACGTGCTCCTGAACCGACACGCCGTTGATCTCGGCCAGGCGCTCGTTGACCCTGACAAAGCGAAAATCGCTGTCGAGCAGGCAGAGGCCGATGGGAGCACTTTCATAGAGCAGCGCCAACTCCGCGGCTTCCCGACGCGCTACCGCCTCACTCTCCTGCCGGGCCGCTTCCAGGTCTTTACGAGCGGTGATATCGATGAAGAAGTGGGCGAACCGACCCGGCGCGGTCCGATAGGCAAAGACCTCAAACCATTTTCCCAGCGCCTCGGAGTAATTCTCGAACCGCGCCGAATCCCCCGTAAGCGCCACCCGACCGAAGGTCTCGATCAGCTCCGGTTCGATACAAGGGACCAGTTCGCGGGCGGTTTTCCCTTTCACCTTTTCCGGCGAAAAGCCGGTCAACCGCCCGAACGCGGGGTTCACCTCCAGGAGTCGGTAATCGCAGGGCCGCCCCTGCTCATCCAGCACGATCTCCGCAAGACCGAAGCCCTCGACCATGTTGTCAAACAGACTTCGATAACGCCCTTCGCGCTCTTTCGAGGCCGCGAGTTCGGCGCGCAGGAGCCCAATCTCCCGTTCCAGTCCATCCTTCGAGCCCATCGACTCCTCCTGAATCGCGGAGATACCCGACGAAAAATGCCGCAGCTTAAACTTAATGTTTAGCAGCCGCCTTGGCTCCCTTTAAGCGCCACCTCACGGCAGCAGCAGTAGCCGCGAAGCAGTATCAACCGGAGGGGCCTTCGCCTACCGACAAGCCCCCTCACCCATCCGTAGGAGCGGCATCCTGCCGCGATGCAGTACCAACCGGAGGCCTGCGCGGCTGGAAGCCGTTCCTACCGGACCAGCCCCCTCACCCATCCCGTAGGAGCGGCATCCTGCCGCGATGCAGTACCAACCGGAGGCTTTCGCGGCTGGAAGCCGTTCCTCCGGACAAGCCCCCTCACCCATCCCGTAGGAGCGGCATCCTGCCGCGATGCAGTGTCGGCCGTGGGCTTTCGCGGCTGGAAGCCGTTCCTACCGGACCAGCCCCCTCACCCATCGTGTGGGAGCGGCATCCTGCCGCGATGCAGTGTCAACCGGAGGCCTTCGCGGCTGGAAGCCGTTCCTACCGGACCAGCCCCCTCACCCATTCCGTAGGAGCGGCATCCTGCCGCGATGCAGTGTCGGCCGGGGCTTTCGCGGCTGGAAGCCCCCCCACGGGACCAGCCCCCTCACCCATCCCGTAGGAGCGGCATCCTGCCGCGATGCAGTACCAACCGGAGGCCTTCGCGGCTGGAAGCCGTTCCTACCGGACCAGCCCCCTCACCCACCCCGTAGGAGCGGCATCCTGCCGCGATGCAGTACCAACCGGAGGCCTGCGCGGCTGGAAGCCGCCCCCAAACGGGACCAGCCCGATCAGCCTCCGGCGTAGGAGCGGCATCCTGCCGCGATGCAGTACCAACCGGAGGCTTTCGCGGCTGGAAGCCGTTCCCTACAGCCAGGCGGCGTCCCAGTGCGGATATTTGCGGATGTCATCGACGAGACCTGCCCGCAGGGGATTTGCGACCACATAGCGGGCAACAGCCCGAATCGACTCCTCCCGACGTAAAGCTCTATCGTGGTAGCCCGATTGCCAAACCGGACTGCGCCTACCACTCTGTTTGTTGATCTCGCGTGAACTCCAAGACTTCAGACTGTGCATCACCGAGTTCAGCGACTGACCCGTTCCAAGGCAAAAAAGCCAGTGGATATGATCGGGCATAACCACGAAGGCCAGGGAATCAACCCTCTGGTTCTCGTGCAGATAACGCATTCCGCGAATAACGATACGGGCGATACCAAGATCGGCAAACAGAGGCTGCCGAGAGGCGGTAGCGGTAGTCAGAAGGTAGGGTCTGCCCGGTTCAGAAAAACGGCCCTTGCGCAGGGCATGACTGTGGAGCGGTCGGTTCCGTGACATGAAAGGACTCCTGAAAAATCATCCCAAACACTACGGATTGCGGGCTGCAAAAGCCAGAGGCCTTCGCGGCTGGAAGCCGCTCCTACCGGACAAGCCCCCTCACCCATCGTGTAGGAGCGGCATCCTGCCGCGATGCAGTGTCGACCGGGGCTTTCGCGGCTGGAAGCCGTTCCTACCGGACAAGCCCCCCACCCATCGTGTAGGAGCGGCATCCTGCCGCGATGCAGTGTCGGCCGGGGCTTTCGCGGCTGGAAGCCGTTCCTACCGGACAAGCCCCCTCACCCATCGTGTAGGAGCGGCATCCTGCCGCGAGGCAGTGTCGATCGGGGGCTTCGCGGCTGGAAGCGGGCTTCACTCTCCTTGAGCGCACCGAGCAGGTTCCTCTCGACGGCGCGTCGATGATGCCCCCGATAACGCGAGGCGATCACAATCCGACTACCGCCTTAGCGGCCGACCCAAAACCCGCCGCCCCGCATCGTAGCCCTTAGCGCAAGTGTCTCGCCCATGGGCTGCGTATTTTTGGCGAGCAGCCCCGGCGCTCTCCCCGGCTTGGAGGCCAGTCTCCCGACTCGCTGTCAACGCGCCAGGGGGACAAGACCGAAGATAACGGCGAGCAGCGACGCCAGCCAGAGAATGATGCACCCGATTACGACCCACTCCAGCATTGTAGGATGAACCCTTTCAGCCAAAACCTTGCAAAAGGTGCGACAGCTCTGCTGCTCTTCAGTTCCGCCTCTGTCCTCGGGCGAAGGCCGGTGGGCCAGTCGGTACGGATCAGGACTGCTTAGCGCCTCCGGGTCCGTACCCGGGCACCCGTGCGCTGAAAAGAATCGGCCACTATCGCAGTTGTTAGATGTGAAAGAAAAGCGGGGGAGGAAATCGTCAGTGCAGAGAAAAGTGCGCTTGCGTCCACAGGGGAACCAATGGGAAGCCTGGACGCGCGCCACCCATGTGATTTGCTGTTTTCTCAGGGGATTTGGGAAATGGCGGAGAGGGAGGGATTCGAACCCTCGGTACCCGGTTAGGGTACACACACTTTCCAGGCGTGCTCCTTCAGCCGCTCGGACACCTCTCCAATTATGACTTCCGCCTGGACGGCCCCGGCATTTGCTACCGGCTCTTCAGCGTTCCGGAGACCGAAACAGCAGACCCGCCCGTGGAAGACGCGGAAGATTAAACCAGATGGAGGCTGGGTGCAACCCGCGACCGGCATCAGGTCGCCCGTTCATCATCCAGTGTAGGAGCGGCATCCTGCCGCGATGCAGTGTCGACCGGGGACTTTCGCGGCTGGAAGCCGCCCACCAAGACACGCCCGGTCACCATCCGGTAGGAGCGGCATCCTGCCGCGATTCAGTGTCGGCATTTGGCTATGCCCCGAATTTTTTTAGCCGACCGGCGTTCGCCAGCGCCAGGCCCATGAGGTGCAGACCGGGTCGAAGGCCCAGGCTTCCGCCGATGCAGGCCATTTCATCGAAGTGTTCGGTGGCGTCGACGCGAGCATTGCGGGAACGAATCAGGGTCGGGACGGGATGCCAGCTGTGACTTCCCATGACCGCCGGGGTCGAGTGGTCGGAGGTGATTACGATCACATCGGGATCGATCGCCAGAAGGCGGGGCAGCAGGCGATCCACCTCCTCGATAGCGGCCACCTTGGCCGCCCAGTCACTGTCTTCACCGGCCTTGTCGGTGCCTTTTACGTGCAGAAAAAACAGGTCGAAGTCGCCGTCCCCGTAGCGCTGCTGCAGGGCGTCGAACATGGCAGCGATACTTTCTGGTCGAGGTTGCAGCTCCATGCCCAGGAGTTTGGCGAAGCCGCGGTACATCGGGTATTGGGCCAGGCAGAGGCCGCGCAACCCGAAGCGCTGCTGCATCGAGGGCAGAGGTGCGTAGCTTTCGAAGCCGCGCAACAACAGCGTATTGGCAGGCTCCTTTTCGAGCACCCGATGGGCCTGCTCAATGAAGCTGTTGACCACCTCGGCGGTTCGGCGCGAGGCCTCATCGGCCGCCTTTAACTCCAGCGGGGCACGGCCGGTCGCCTGCGGGTCGGTATCGCTCAGGTGGCCGCCCAGACCTTCCCCCCGCAGCACGAGAACGGCGCGGTGCTCACTGACGGTTTCCAGATGGAATTCGCCCTCGAAATCGAGCGCGACCGCATCGACGATCTTCTGGCAAAGGCGGCGGTTTACGTCGGAATCCAGACGTCCGGCGCGCCGGTCGACCACCTGTCCCGCTTCGCTACGGGCAAAATTGACTCTGGCCGCCACATCGCCTTCGCGCAGTTCGAAATCGATGCCCAGCGCAGAGAGCACCCCGCGTCCCACCCGATAGCGAAGCGGGTCGTAACCGAAAAGCGCCAGATGCCCGGGTCCGCTTCCCGGCGTGATTCCCGGCCCCACCAGCTCGATAAGGCCCGTCTCGGAGGCCGATGCAATCCGGTCGAGGTTTGGTGTTCGCGCCCGCTGGAGTGCTGTGCGTCCGGTAAAGGGATCGGCAATACCACCGCCGCCATCCAGCACGAGATAGACGATCTTCCCGCCGTCCTGAACCAGTTCTTCCCAAACACCACTGATATCGCCCGATTCGCTCATACCGGCACCTGCGTGAGAGTATCGTTGGACGCGGAAACCGCAAGAGAAGGCCCGCTGGGGTAAAGATAGAACGGGGGTAGCGGTGGGTTGAAACCGTCGGCGGCACAGGTAAGGTTTAAACGCCAACTCGGCCGATCAGTGTTCTACCGCTTCGATCAAGGCGCCGGCCAGATTGTCCAGGGGGAGGAAATTGTTGACGGCGCCAATATCACCGGCCCGTTCGGCCATTCCAAAAACGACACTGGTTTCGGCATTCTGGGCGAGGGTAATCCCGCCGGCACGGCGGATGGCCAGAAGCCCTTCGGCGCCGTCGCTTCCCATGCCGGAAAGGAGTACGCCGAGCACACCGCTCCCCAGGTATTTCGCCGCGGATTTCATGGTGAAGTCGATGGATGGCCGAAGACCATTGATCGGTTGCGCGGTATTGCCGTAGAGGCGTCCATCCCTGCCGATTTCCAGATGGTGCCCTTCGGCCGGAAAATAGACGACGCCGGATCTGGGGACTTCCCCGTCCTCGGCGGTCTTCACCGTGAGTTGAGAGCGGGCATTCAGCCAGTTGACGAGACCCTCCAGAAAGCCCTCGCCAATGTGCTGAACACAAATAATCGGCGCCGAGAAATCCGCGGGCAGCCGCGGCAGGATCGACACTAACGCCTGAGGTCCCCCCGTCGATGCCCCAATCACTACCAAGTTCACCGGATGCCAAGTCGGGGGTTTCTCGGCACCATCTCTTCTGACAGAGGGGTGGGCGCGGGGGCGGCGCACAACCGAGACACCGGCCAGACGCTTGATGCGGTGTACCAACTCCATCTTCAATTCCCGGTCGTGCGGATCCAGTCCACCGCGCGGCTTGGGAAAGACATCCAGCGCCCCGGCCTCCAGCAGGTCAAAGGCGTTGCGGGGCTCATCTTCGCGGACCGCAACGCTAATCACCAGAATGGGGCGAGGATAGCGGTCCATCACTTCATGGGTCAGTTCCAGACCGTCGACCACCGGCATATAAAGATCGGCGCAGATAACATCCGGGTTCAAATCGGGAATCAATTCCAAGGCCTCGGCACCGTTCCGGGCGGTTCCGACAATGTCGATATCGGGATCGGACGAGAGGATTTTTTGCAGCGCCTTGAGTGCTATCGGAGAGTCATCCACCAGCAGGACGCGAATCCTGGTTTCGTTGTGTGCTACCGAATTGGCCATCATTACTCTCTTCTTTTCATTAGCCGATCAGCCGGCGCAGCGTAGCCAGAAGCGCCTCCTGTTCAAAAAGCGACTTGATGATGTAGGCATCCGCGCCGACCTCCAATCCTCGGCGACGGTCCTCTTCCGAAGCCAGCGTCGTGACGAGCACGACCGGCAGTTCCGCTGTTTTCTCGCCCTCACGCAGTTTGCGTGTCAGGGTCAATCCGTCCATGTTCGGCATCAGAATATCCGTCACCACGCCATCGACGCCCCTTTCACCCAGTTTGCGCAACGCATCCAGTCCGTCGACCGCCGTAACCACCTCATAGCCGGCACTCTCCAGGATACGAGCTTCCTGGGTCCGGGTGATCAGCGAGTCTTCCACCAGGAGAATACGGGAGCGCTTGCTCTCCCTCTCTGCCATCAACCCGGGGGTCGGGAGCGCACGGCCGGCCGATGCGAACAGATCTTGCGGATTCAGGACCATGCAGATATCACCGGTGCCCAAAATACTGGTCCCGGCCACATTGCGCACCCGCTTGAGCAGCGCGCCCGCGGGTTTGATGATGACCTCCTGCTCGTCCACGACGGCGTCCACCAGCAGTCCGAGGTATTCCTCGCCCCAACGCAGGATCACGCAATAATAGACATCAGCGGGGAGCCCGGATTCCGGCCCCGACAGTTCCAGGATTTCATCGAGACGGCTCAGCTTCACGATCTCACCCCGCCAGACCAGGGTCGGGCGCCCGCCGGTCATCGACACTGAGGCCGGCTCGAGCAGCAGGTTCGTTTGCACGAAATCCGTGGGAATGGCGAAGAGGTTCTTGCCCAGGCGGACCAACAGCACATGGCTGGAAATGATGGTCAGCGGGAGCCTCAGACGAAACCTTGCCCCATGGCCGGCGTGCGACTCGACTTCCACGCTCCCCTTCAGCTGCTCCACCTTCTCGCGCACGACATCCATTCCGACGCCGCGTCCCGCGATATTGGTGATGTAGTGTTCGGTCGAGAGCCCCGGGAGGAAGATCAGCGCCCGGTTTTGGGACGGCGTCAGTGAGGCGGCGTTCTCGCTGCTAATCATCCGCCGCTCCACCGCCTCCTTCTTCAGACGCTGCAGATCAAGGCCCACACCGTCGTCTTCCACCTCTACGACCAGACCGCTTTCCCGCCGCTCCGCCCGCAGAGTAATTTGTCCCTGAGCCGGCTTGCCCGCACTTTCGCGTGCTTTGGGGGTTTCGATGCCGTGGTGGACCGCGTTTCTCACCAGGTGAATGAGCGGGTCCTTCAGCTCCTCGAGGATACGTTTGTCCGCCAGTGTCTTACCGCCCTCGATCACCAATTCGATGGCCTTTTTTTCCGATTCGGCAAGATCGCGAACGTTGCGGACAAACAGCTGAAAAAGCGAGGAGAAAGGCAGGAGCCGAAGATTCTGGGCATCGCCGGCAATCTGATCGGTCACTGCCGTCAGCCGGGCGAGGTCTTCGTTCAACAACGCGTAGACCCGCTCGATATCGGCCTGAACCTGGCCGAGATTGACGGCCCTTTCGCCTCTGCCGCGGCGGCGGCCGGCTCCCCACTCATCGAGATAGGCAACTGTCTCCTGCAGCTCCTGGAGTCGGTGGAGAAGACGGCTTCGGGTGACCGCCAGCTCTCCTGCATCCACCAGCAATGAGTCGAGTCGCACCGTCGAGACACGGATCGTTTCAATCCGGTAATCCTCGACGTCCGGTGCCGTTTCGCGCGGCCTCACCGGTTCGGGCTCCCTCTCCGGTCCCCCGCTTTCCAGTCGTTTTTGTTGGGCCTCGATATCGACATCGGCGGGTGGTCCCCCGGAGGCCTCTTCGGTGAGCGCGCGGAGTGCATCGAGCCACTGATAGAGGCGCTTCAGTTCCTGGATATCCAGCTGCCGTTTATCCCGATAGGCTGGCCGCAGCCGCTCCTCTCCGGCATGTGCCAGCTCCTCGATAGGACTCAGGCCCAGCATACGGGCATCACCTTTCAGGCTGTGGACGTCACGCAGGAGCGCCTCCAGCACGTCCTTTTGGGACGGATCCCGTTCCAGGGAGATCAGTCCCTGTTCGATGCGCTGCAGATGTTCTGCGCTTTCTGCGCGGTACTGCTGACGAAGCTCCTCGTCTTCAATCATTGGCATCTGACCATTCGCGGCAGAATGCCGCTCCCACGCACGCTCAAATCAGCTGGCGCAACCGCTCGGCGACCTGGTTGAGGGTTTCAACGCCCAAGCGGGTCTGGCGGGCCCCGGCGGTCATATCCCGTATGCCGGTGTTGATCGTGCTCATCGCCTCATTGGCCTGCTTGACCGCTTGGGCCTCCTGCCTCGCACTGAGTGCCACCTGCTTGGTGTTCTCGGCAATCTCCGCGACCGCCTCAGCCAGGGCCTGGAAGGCGCCTCCCGCCTTGTTGACCGCGTCTGTTCCTCCCACTGCCGTCTTGGCCCCCTCTTCGGTGGCCATGACGGTACGGTTGGTGACATTTTGAATTTCCTGCAAAAGCGAGGCGATACGCCCGGCCGAACGCTTACTCTGATCGGCCAGCTTGCGGATTTCCTGGGCGACGACACCAAAGCCTTTGCCGTGCTCGCCGGCACGCACGGCCTCCACGGCAGCATTCAGCGAGAGCAGGTTGATTTGGTTGGAAAGATCGGTAACCGCGGTGGTGATCTCCTGTATCTGGGACGTCTGCTCCGTGAGGTTGAGCATCTGTTCGCCGATGTCGTCCGTCCGGCCCCGGATCTCGCCCATCGCTCCGAGCATCTCCTGGACCAGGGTGTCCCCCTCTTCCGCCCGAAGCGCTCCCTGATCGCTGGCGTCCGATGCCGCTTCGGTCTGTTCGGCGGAACGTCTGGCGGAGGCTGCCAATTCATTCATCATGGAGGCGGTTTGACTGACCGCTGCGGCCTGCTGCCCGGCCGTTTTCTCATGCTCCTCGGCGGTCACGGACATCTCCTGGCTGGTCGAGGCGATCTCGGAGACCGCCTGTTCCAGCGGCCGAGTGACGCTGCGGGCCATTATCCAGCCGCCGCCGGCGACCAGTAAGCCCACCAGCAGTCCCGCCGCGACCACCAGGGTGCGCAACTGGGACACCGGCTCGAAGATCTCATCGAGATCCTTCTCGGCCAGGAGTGCCCAGCGCACACCGAAAACGTTGATGGGTGTGTAAGCGCTTAGAACCCGCTCTCCGCGGTAATCGAGAATAGTTTCGACTCCGGTCTCTCCCGACAGCGCACGACGAACGGCTTCACTGTCCACGCGACCGCTCTCGGGATTGCGAAAAGAGGCCTCCACAGAACGGTTCTCGGGATCAAGGTGTAGCCCGGAGCGAACGAGTCGATTAGGCCCGACCACGTAGGTCTCCCCGGTGCGCCCGAGACCCGTCCGGCGCGCCATGACACGCTCGATCACATTGGACCCGATTGCGATGACCGCCACCCCGTTTCGCCCCGTTTCGCTCTGGAGCGGTACACCGAAAAAGGCCAACGGGCGTTCGGCCGGGGCATACCAGGAGAAATCGTTGAAAACGATCTCGTTCCTTGCCCGCCGGAAGGTTTGGGCGAGCCCCGAACCCTGCAGTTCGCCTTCCGATACATTCGCGCCCACTTCGGGGCTCGAAAGGGCGCTATAGACAATCCGCCCGCTGTTGTCGATGAGCCATATGTCAAAAAAATCATACAGCTCCTGCTGCTGCTCGACCGGTTGACCATATCGGGCCCTCGCGGCCCCATAAGCGGTACTGTCACTGCCATCGGTTATGGCACGACTGAACTGCTGGAGTGCGGCCTGAAAACTGGGTTCCGTGCGTATGCCCCGCATGTGCTGCAGCATGTGCGCGAAGTAGTCATTGATCTCTTCGCTCTTGATCTCGCGGATGGTCACCAGGTAGTTTTCAGCCTGTCCGGAGAGGGCTTGCCTTGCGGCGATATAGGAGTACATCCCGATGGCCAGGAAAGGCAGCAGGCCGGCTGCGATAAACGCGACGACCAAACGGGTTCGAAGTCTCATTTTCCTACCTCCCAATCTACCCGGCTTTGCGATTTAGCCCACGACCTGTTCATCCACGATCAGCTCTTCGGCAGTGACCAGTCTTTGCAAATCCACGAATGTGGCCAGTCCACGATCGGTTACCATCTCGCCCTTCACAAACCCCGAGTCGCCGGGCCCGGGTTTGAGCATTTTTTCCTCCAGGGCCATCACATCAAGAACCTCATTCACCGGGAAACCGGCCAGCAGTCCCTCATGCTGAACGACGATCATCTTCCCGGTCTTCTCCGTCGAACGCTTGCTCATGCCCATTGCGGAAAGCAGATCCACCACCGTTACGATGCTGCCGCGCAGGTTGGTGTTGCCCACAATGTAAGCCGGCGTGCACGGTACGGGGGTCGTCGGGCCGATGTCTGCAAACTCCCGGACTTGGGCCATATCCACCGCCAGCAACTCATTGCCCACCCTGACGATGGCCAGCCGGTTTTCGCTGCCGGACAGCCCCGTGTCGACAGGGTGACGGAGAGTGGCTGAACGCTGGCGAAGAAGGTCTCTCTCCTCCGGAGTGGCGTCGGGCCAAAACGCCCGCCCGCCCCCGGGCGCCTCCTCCGCTGCAGAGATTTTCGCCAGCAGTGATTCGGGCTCGATGAGCGTGGCGATATCCCCATCCACGTCCAGTTCACCGGCGATCAGCGCTTCGGTCCTGGTTGCCGTCTCCGGCGCGTCGAACCGCAACGGTGTGCCTTGAGCGAGGCGCTTGACCTCTTCGGCTAAAATGCCAATGCGCCGCTTACCGCTTTCGGAAACGATGACGACGTCGCTCAGATGATAGCCACCATCGGCACCATGAAAGAGGCGCCCCAGATCGATGACCGGAACCGCCCGGCCGGAGCGTTGAAAGATACCAATGACGCTGCTGTGCATACTTCGGGCCGGAGCCAGTTCCGGCAGCCAGTGCATGGCGCGCACAGCCTCGGCCCGAAGCGCAAACTCGCCCCCCCCTGCGCGAAAGATGAGATAGACCGGATCCTTTCCCGAAGTCATCGATGCTCCCGCCGGGCTGCTCCCTCGCGTTCTCGCAGAAAGGTCGCAAGCTGGCCGGCCGTAACGCCGTCATAAGGTGGAACCGGCGTTTCCGGTGGCACACTCGCCAGGACATCCAGACCTGCCCGCCGAATTCGGCGCGCGGCCCCGGAATCACCCTCCCTTTCGTAAAGTGCTGCGAATTCCACGTAGGCCGGAATGAAACCCGCATCCAGATACAGCGCGCGTTTCAGATGCTGGCGGGCCTCGGCGCTGCGGCCCGCCTGAAGCGTGATGTAGGCCAACATGAAATGCACGGCCGGTTCGGTCGGGGCGCGTTGCAGCGCCTCACGGGCACCCCGCTCCGCCTCCTCGAGTCGCCCCGCATCGGCCAGCGCCCACACCGCTTCGACCGGGATTTGATCTGCGCCGCGTTTGCCCGACTCCGGTTTATCCAAATAACGGGGTTTGTTCGTTCGCGGTGCGGGGACAGCCCTCCTGCGAGCGCCCAGCCTCGGTTTAGGCGGTCTGGCCTTCGGTCGTGCCGGTTTGAGACGCTCCCCCGGTTGGGCCGGGAACTGGCGCCGATAAGCGAGTCCCTCCGGCAGCAGACGGGGTGTCAACTCCCCCAGTGGCAGGCCGAAAAGCTCGTTGTGCCCGGTGATCAGGTAGCCGCCCGAGCGCACTGCACGGGTCAGTTTTCGCAGCGCCCGCAGACGCGCATCGGGGGTGAAATAGAGAAAAACATTGCGGCACACAATCAGGTCGAACTCACCAGGAGGTTCATCCTCCAGCAGGTTGGCGGTGCGAAACTCGACCCCCTCGCGAAACTCGTCCCGGAGCCGCCACTGGCCATTGAACCGCTGAAACCATCGGTTGCGACGTTCGGGATCGAGGCGGCGCAAGGACCAGTCGCGGTAGATGCCGCTTCTGGCCTGTGCCACTGCCGCCGGATTAATGTCGGTACCCACAAGCCTGATCCGCTGCCCCGGTCGTTTTTTACGTGCCTCATGCAACAGGATAGCCAGAGAATACGTCTCTTCCCCGCGCGCGCAGCCGGCGCTCCAGACGCTAAGTTCGGAACGGTTTTCGCTTTGCAGTTCGGGGATGAGCCAGCGCTCGAAGAGTGCGAACTGACCGTCGTCTCGGAAGAAATAGCTCTCCCCGATGGTGAGCGTTTCGGCGATTCGCGCCCATTCCGAATCGTCGCGCGTGGGCCTCCGGCCGAGGGAAAGCAGATATTCATGCAAACGGGCGAACCCGAGCACCCGGGCACGCTCCGCGGCCAGCGCCAGGAGCTTTTTTTGCTGGGATTCGTCGAGTTGCAGGCCGAGCCTCTCGCGGACCAGCGCGACAAAGGCCTCGGAGAGTTCCGGGGATTCGGTTTCGCGGCGCAGACGATCCATCACTGGCCTTTGCGATTTTGGGAAATTCAGCGGTAAATCGCCACCGGTGGCGCAAACGGGGCTCTCCTCTCACGGCGCCCCGTTTGCGATGACTGCTTCCCTATCGGCGACCCCTCAATGCCACTGGAAGTGCTTTTCCCGGAACAGTTTCAGGCAGGCATCCACCACCGCCGGGTCGAATTGGGCCCCCTTCTCGGCCTCTATCTCGTCCAGTATAGAATCCAGCGGCTTGCCGGGACGGTAGGGCCGATGGTTACTCGCTGCCTCGACCGTATCGGCCACGGCCAGTATGCGGGACTCCAGGCGGATAGCTCCGTTTTTCAACCCCTTGGGATAGCCCGATCCATCGAGGCGTTCGTGGTGCTCCCAGATCATATCGGCTACGGGCCAGGAGAAGCGGATACCCGCCATGATTTCATGACCGATATCGGGATGCGGTTTGATCAGACTGAATTCGAGGTTTGTGAGCCGTCCGGGGCGCGTGAGGATTTCCGACGGTACGGCGATCTTGCCGATGTCGTGCACCAGGGCCCCCAGGCGGATCCCCTCGACCTGATCATCGGAAAGTCCCATCTCCCTGGCGATGGAGGAAGCGAGCTGTGAGACTCGCTGCTGGTGGCCGGCGGTATAAGGATCCCGCTTTTCCACCGCCAGGGTCATGGCCTCAATGGTCTCGACGAGTGTCTCCTGCAACCGGAGTGCCTGCTCTTGACGGTTCATCTCGAGCACCCGGCGTTCGGTGGCATCGCGCAGTGCCTGAATGCCGTAAGCCATGTCCTGTGAGAGTTCGAGAAGCAGTTTGATTTCCGCCGGCTGAAAGGCCTCGGGATCGGCGGAGAAGATCGAAAGCGCGCCGAAAACCCGGTCTTCCTGGACCAGCGGGATCACCGCCATCGAGTGGAACCCCCTCTTCAGGGCCTCTCCAGCCCAGGGGTATTCGGCGGTGTGCGAGGTCAGCTGCTGAACGATGCTGGTCTCCCCCGTGATAATCGCCATACAGGTCGGGCAAGTCGACGCTTGCTCCTCTCCCTCCCGACACTTCACGCTGGTGACAAAATCGGTCCCCTCGCCGAAGCTCGTCACGGGCTGAAGCGGATGGTCAGGTGTATCCGCCGCGAAGCCGACCCAAGCCATTCGATACCCGCCGGTAGTGACGACATGGCGGCAGATCTCCGAAAGCAGGTGTTTTTCATCACGGGCATGCACCAATGCCGAGTTGCAGCGGGACAGCGTCTGTAAAACCCGCGTCAGGCGCTCCAGTTCACGACTATGGGAGACTTCTTCAGTGACGTCCGAGCCGGTGGACTGAATCTCGGTCAGACGCTCGCCATCGAACAGTCCCCGATCGACCCAGCGCTGCCAGCGAACCTGCCCGTCACGGTCGACAACCCGATGCTCATAACGCACCACCGGCTGTTCCGGGGTGAGAATTCCCACATGCTGGTTGATGGTTTCCCGGTCGTCGACAGGCACATTGGCAAAAATCGAGCTGCCAATCAGCGCTTCACGATCTTTTCCAAAATAATCGCTGTACGCCTGATTGGCATAGAAAATGAAGCCGTCGGGGCGCCAGCGACAAATCAGCTCCGGAACATCATTGACGATGGCATTGAGAAATTTCTCGTTCTCCACCAGCCGTTCACCGGCCACCTTTTCGGCGGTGATGTCCCGGCCGATGCCGAAAACGTTGTCCGTCCCTCTTGCGGACGGGACGATGGTCAGATCGAGATACTTGCGCCTGCCGTGAACAAGATAGGCGGTCTCCACCTGGCCCCCGCCCTTCCAGTACTCACGATGCTCATCGAGTAACCCCTGGTAGGGGGTGTCCGGAGCCGCGAAATCACAGACGCTCTTTCCTATTAGTTCCCCGCGGGTGATCTCGAGAAAAGCCAGTGCCGCCTCGTTGGCATCCACATAATCCCCACGCCGATCAATAACCAACACCGGGGTGTGGCTCTCATCAAAGAGAACCCGCTCACGCTCCTTCACTTCTTCAGCGGCAGCAGTCGGCACCCGCCGGTGCCTGGTACCGAGCCGGTATGCCACGACAGCCGCCAGCAGTGCAACGAGCACCACCGCGGCGTATTCGAGTGTTGTCATGGTCGGTTCCGTAAGTACGGATTCTCCCTATCAGTGTATGAAATTCGGGAGGGGCTACTCTTTGGATAGAGGCCTAGTTCGTTCCCGGGCCATCGGCAACCCTTTCCCTTACGAGACATCATTCACGACCCGGTTGCGCCCCTCGGCTTTGGCGCGATAGAGCGCTTTATCGGCGCGAACCAGCAGTTCTCCAAACTTTGCACTCCGGGCATTCACGGTCGCCACGCCAAGACTGATAGTGACCACGGGCCCTGCGCTGGAATCGGCATGGGGCATCTTCAACTCCGCCACCGCCTGCCGCAGTGTTCCTCGGCCATAATCAAGGACACGTCGCACTTGTGCCGGCGCTCCCGGCGCCATTCACGACCAATGAAACCCTCGAGAAAGCAGCGGTTGGCGACGCCCGTTAGCGGATCCTGAAGGGCCATCCGCTCCAGCATGTGATTGGCCCTTTCCATCTCCTCCTGGGCGCGCGCGAGTTGCTCGACGGTCGACTCCAGCCGCTTCTCCGCCTCTTTCATTTCGGTGATGTCCGTGGCGAGCCCGGTCATCATCAGCAGCTTCCCTTCGCTGTCCTTGATCGGGAAACCGCGATCCTGTCTCCAGCGAACGCTGCCATCGGGTGCGACGATACGGTAGTCGAACGACCAGCGACCGTCGGCATGGGCGCCAAGACCGGCGGCAACCCGCGCCCGATCTTCAGGGTGAATGGCCTCGATAAATGATTGCGGGCTCCGATAGAGCTCGGCGCGACTCCGCCCCCAGATTCGCTCATAGGCCGGATTGACGTAGATCATCTCTTTAATGCCGGGCGTACTCATCCAGGGGGAGTGTGAGAGCGGGAATTCGGGAGACCACCTTTTCTTCGGTACGGCTCAGGATGTGAGATTCAAAGGAGCGGATGGCGCCCACCTCAATACCCAGAATCCGGTAAGCCTCGTCAGATAATTGAACGTAGCCTGTCTCCAGGTCCCACTCCCAGTGACCGAGATGCGCCAGCGACTGGGCATCGCTGAGCCGGGTATTGACCTCCTGGCACTGATGTTCAGTCGAGCAGCGATCCACTGCCGCCTGCAAGACGCCGGCTACGCTGCCTTGATCATAAGGGGGAAACAGATAGCCCAGGGGTTTGAGGGCACGGGCTTGGTTGAAAAGGACGGGTTCGTAACGTTCGAAGAGGAGTACAACAGCGATTCCGGCGGCCAACAATCGGGTGACTGTATCGAGGTCCTCCTTGCCACCCACCGCGACAAGCGTCAGACCGCCCGCGATCAGGGCGGCCTCCTCAACGGAGATGCGCCGCACAGGATAGCCGAGACCCTCCAGCCGTTCGGTCCAGCCATCGGCAAAGGCCCCCTCAACCAACAGGATATCGGCTGAGCACAGGTCGTGGGAGTCGGCTGATTCGAATTGATACACAGATAATCGCCCCGTATCCCCGGGCTAAGCACTTCTTCTGTAGATAACGATGAGCCGCCGGAGTTTCCCGACAAGGGAGCTTTTTTGCTCCAAAGGCTGTTGATCCCGAGCGTGATCCGTCCCTGCCGTTCGCTGAATCGCGAAAACCACGCAGTGAAGGTTCGGCACCGCCCGGCAGTTCGGGCTTGTGCCGTCCGCGAAAGCCTGCCCATCCTCGACAGGTTGGCGTTTAGTCCAGCCGTTTCATATCCCTGACTGCGGGGCCGTGAATCATCCTGCCGTCATGGGCGAAGACCGACCCGTGACATGGACACTCCCAGGTACGCGATTCACTGTTCCAGGCGACGAAACACTTCAGATGCGTGCAGCGGGGCGAGAGGATGTGCAACTCGTCATTTTCATCCCGGTAGGCGGCCACTGAACGGCCGTGATGATGACAGATACCGCCTTCCCCCGCCTTCAGGGTTTTGGCATTTCGACTTCCGAATGCCTTGCGCCGATCATCGACGAATTCCCGCCCCACATGAAGATTGATATGCAGCAGCCGGCCACCGGAAAGCCTTAAATTCCATCGGCTGGCCGAGAAAGGGGTGCGTGTCACATCCGCCTCACCCAGGATATGACGCGCAAGCATTCGTGCGGCGGCGGTCCCGTTGGTCAGCCCCCAGGCGGAGAAACCGGTGGCGACCAGAATGCCGGGAGTCACCGGCGTCAGCGGTCCCACATACGGGAGCCGATCGACCGAATCGTAGTCTTCATTGAACCACCAGCCGAGTACCTCGGTGGTTCCGAACCGTTCGGCTGCCAGGCGCTTCAGATCGGATAGCCGCTCCGTCGGAGGGGAGTGCCCGGGCCGACTGCCGGGACCGGTAAGGATGAGCACGGGCCCATCGGCGCTGTCGTGGCGCCGAAAGGAGTAGCCCGGAGCGTCGACATTGAGAAACATGCCGTCGATCTCGGTGCCTTCGGGGAGTCGCGCGGCGAGCACCACGTGCTGGCGCGGCGAGGCCTTGGCAAAGAAGAGCCCGCGGTCCATAAAAGGCAGATTGGTGGCGATCACGACCTGGTCGGCAAGGATAATCCCGTGGTCCGTCACGACCTCGTGCGGATGATCCGCACGCACCGAATAGGCCCGGGTGTGCTCGTGCACGCTGGCACTGCCCCCGTGAACGGCGCGGGCCAGACCGGCGGTATAGCGGTAGGGCTGGAATTGATACTGTTCGTCGAGTTTCACGCCGTTATCGAAAGCCACGGGTGAATTGGCCGCAGTCACCCTTTCAGCCGGAAGTCCCAGCCGTTGCGCCGCGGCCACTTCGCGATCGATGGCGTCCCGACGCTCGCCCCGTTCGCTGATGGTATAGGCCGGTGCACGCCTCAGATCGCAATCGATATCGAGCTCCCTTGCCAGCGTCGTCACATCGACCATCGCATCCCGGTTTGCGGTGGCGTAGGCTTTGGCCGCATCCAGGCCGTGCTTTCGGATCAGGTCATCATAGATAAGGCCGTGCAGGGCGGTGACCTTGGCAGTGGAGCGTCCGGTCACCTGCGCGCCCACACGGCGATTCTCGACCAGGACAACATGGCGCCCGGCCCGTTTGAGGTGTTCGGCCAAGGTCAGGCCGGCGATGCCGCCACCGATGATCGCCACATCGCACCGGGTACGCCCCGGCAGTGGCGGATAGCTCACGGCCGGGGCACCGGCACTCCAGTAGGGTCGCTCTTCCTGGTGGGACATGGCAGTCTTCCCCTCAGCGCTTCAGGATAATGTAGAGGGCATGAAAAATACCCGGGATGTAACCGAGTATCGTCAGCAGGATATTGAGCCAGAATGCCCCGGTCAGACCCACTTCGAGGAAGACACCCAAGGGCGGCAGGATAATCGCGAAGAGTATCTTGAGGGGATCGCCGACAGTAATGGCCATTGTTTTCCTCCGAGTCCAATCAGTCGTTACCTGCGCCGCGACATCGCCCGCATTCCCGGCAGGCTATTGAACAACTCCCTTTCCTTCCGAAAAACGGTCGGGGTGAGGGGTGTTCCCCTCATCTGCGGTCGCACGCCCTTTCATGTTCATGCCAAGCCCTCCTTGATGGCAGACCCTACACGCAACCAAAGCGGAACGATTCGGGTGTGGCAATCCGCAATTATCCCGAGAGCCGTCAGCAAAGACCAAGCATTTCACTTGACAATCACCGCCCCCTCTACAAAGATGTATTTCTATTGCATGTTAAGAAAGAGGGTTTTGCATGATGCAGGAAACGGCCTGGCTCATCACCACGGTCTCGATTGCGGCACTCGCTGCCATCTTTATCTGGGTTATCAGAGGCTCGCGGGAGCGTACCGAGTATGGAGCCGTCCAGCAGTCGGGCTACCGCTGGCGGAAGCGATTGTTCCTGCTGCTCACCGCAGCCGGTATTCCGCTTATGGGGGCAACCCTCGTGGAACTGCCCTATGCCGCATCCGCTTCTACCGGCGTCGATGCGCTGCACGTCAATGCCATGGGCTACCAGTGGTACTGGCAAATCAGTGAATCGAAGGCTCGAGTCGGACAGCCGGTGGTCTTCCACGTCGAAAGCGCGGATGTGAACCATGGCTTCGGGATCTACAACGAGGCCATGCAACTGGTCGCCCAGACCCAGGCGATGCCGGGCTATACCAACGAATTGGTACATGTCTTCAATGAGCCCGGCACCTATCAAATCCTCTGTCTGGAATACTGCGGTGTGGCACACCATGTCATGAAGGCCGAATTCCAGGTGCTGGCGAACAACGAAGGGGAGAACGCGTAATGTCGACCGCAAGCGAAACCGGTAACGTCCAATCGGTCAAACCCCTCGTGAACACTTACGTGGCCGTCAGCGCCGCCGTTCTGCTGCTGATGATGATCGTGGGATTGGTCATGCGCTTGGCGCAAGGCGATGTGCTGGATGTCTCACCGAGCTTTTTCTATCAGTTACTCACTGTCCACGGTGCCGGCATGGTCGGTATCGCCGCGTTGGGATCAGCGGCGATCATGTGGTATTTCGCAAGCCGCCACCTCGAGCTGTCGCGGCCCCTTTTCGTCGCCAATCTGCTCCTGTTCCTGGTGGGAGTGGTGATGATCCTGGGGAGTATCCTGGGGGGCGGCTTCGCCGCCGGCTGGACCTTCCTTTATCCGCTACCGGCCGAGAGCAAGGGTCTCTGGAGCACCGGAGCGGCGGCCCTGTTCCTGGCGGGGCTGCTGTTGATCGGCACGGGATTTCTGCTCCTTCACCTTGATTTCGGGCGCGCCATCATTCGCAAGTACGGCAGTCTCGCCCGGGGATTGGGCTGGCCCCAGCTATTTGGCCGCGACGCGGGTGAACCGCCGCCGGCGACGGTCGTTGCCAGTACGATGGTGACCATCGTCAACACCCTGGGGATTACCGCAGGCGCGGCCATTGTGATCATGAGCCTCGTCAATCTCTACGTGCCCGCCTTCGCGATCGATCCCCTGCTCGCCAAGAATCTTATCTACTTCTTCGGGCATGTGTTTATCAATGCCACCATCTACATGGCCATCATCGCGGTCTACGAGATCCTCCCGCGTTATGCCAACCGGCCCTGGAAGCCCAACAAGGCATTTCTGGCCGCCTGGACCGCATCAACCATCATGGTCGTGATCGTCTATCCGCACCATCTGCTGATGGACTTCGCCATGCCTACCTGGGCGATGGTCATGGGACAGGTCATCTCCTATACCAGCGGATTGCCGGTATTGGTGGTAACCACCTTTGGCGCCCTGATGCTTATTTACCGCTCAGGCATACGCTGGGATGTGACCTCGAGTCTGCTGGTGCTTTCCACTTTCGGATGGGCTGCGGGGGTCATCCCCGCAATCGTGGACGCCACCATTAGCGTGAACACGGTGATGCACAACACGCTGTGGGTACCCGGCCATTTCCATTTCTATCTCCTTATCGGCGTGGCCTCGATGCTGTTCGGGTTCATGCAGTTCCTCGGGAAGGAGTCGATAGAACAGGAAGATCGCTGGTTCGAGCGCTGGGCATTTTGGGGCTTTATGCTCGGCTCGCTGGGCTTCGTGTTCATGTTCCTCTACTCGGGTGCAGGCAGCGTTCCGCGCCGCTTCGCGGAGCACCTGCCGCAGTGGGTCCCCTACGATCGCATCGCCTCGGTGTTTGTGGCTGTCGTGATTACCTCGGTACTGGTTTTCGTGCTGCGCTTTTTCGCGCGCCTCTTTGCCGCCAGGCCGGTTGCGCTTGCCACTGAAGTGAACTGATGCGAACGGCATTGGCAACCCTCCTTGTGCTGTTTGCCGGTGCCGGAGTGCTCTGGGAAGCCACCGACGGGGCGCGCGCCTTCACGACCGAAGGCGCGCGGCGCCTGGATGTCCGTGAGTCCCCCCGTCCGGTGCCTTCGCTGACCTTGCAGGACCAGACCGGACGCCCTTTTGAGCTGGACCGGTTCCGCGGGAAATGGGTGGTGCTGGATTTCATCTACACCCGTTGCGCCGACCTCTGCATCACTGCCGGCAACAGTCTCGGCGAAATCCGCGATGCACTCCGAGAGCATCGGCTTGGCCGGGAGATGGCCCTGCTGAGCATCAGCTTCGACCCTAGCCACGACACCGTGTCGCAGCTGGACTACTACGCCAGACGTTATCGCGCCCGTGCCGATCGCTGGTCCATTGCCAGGGCGTTGGACCAGGACCGGTTACCGGCATTGCTGGAGACCTTTGGGGTCACGGTCATCCCTGATGGATGGGGGGGATATGAACACAATGCGGCGCTCTATATTCTCGACCGCCGCGGCCGTCTGGTCGCTATCTTCGACTACGACGATCCCTCTGCCGTACTTCGCTTTATGGAGAACCGCACGTGAAGCGGGTCAGCGGTGGCCTGCTGATTTTCGGGGTGCTGGCAGTGCCGCCCATGCGTCTGGCACTGGAGCAGACCATGGTGGGCCACATGCTGCTGCAGCTGCCTTTACTGGTACTTTGCGGAATCCTGATCGGCCAGGGCCTGCATGTCCGGGTTCGTGGACTCTTGCAGGCCGCGAACGGCTATGGAGTGACCGGGCTGGTCCTGGCGATAGTGACAGCCCTGTTCTGGATGCTGCCCCGGCATCTGGATGCCGCCCTGGAAGAGGCGGGCTATGAGGCGGCGAAATTCATTTCCCTGCCGCTACTCATCGGCATTCCGCTTCAGCTGAGCTGGCACCGTCTGACGGCGATCGGCCGTGGGCTCATCTGGAGCAACCTGGTGGCAATGCTCTGGGTGCTCTCCTGGCTCTATCTCGCCGCACCCGTTCGGGTCTGCAATAACTATCTCATCGATGAGCAGACACTCGTCGGTCGAATTCTGTTTTCACTCGGTGCACTGATCGCCGCGGCACTGGCCATTCGTGCGTTCATCCCCTCACAGTCCGCTACCACTGCACCGGAACCACCGTCCCGGTCGCCCGCCGCTCCCGTGAGGAAAGGGTGATGCGGGGGCCGACCGCCGATTCGTATTCGCCGCAGCAGACTGCAAGTGCGGAGCTGTCAGTCCCTGATTTGAAGCAGGGTTTTCAGGCGGGTACGACGACGGCTGATCAGATCCTGAAGCGTATAGCTGTCCAGGACGGCCAAAAAGGCATCCCGGGCCTCGTCCAGCACACGCCGCAGGCCGCACGCAGCGACGATCGGGCAGCCCGGTTTGGCACAGTCGATAAGCTCCAGGTTCCCCTCCATCAACCGGACGACCTCACCGACATTGATGGAAGAGGGATCGCCGCCGAGCTGCAGCCCGCCCCCCTGCCCCCGGATGGTGCGGATGAAACCGGCGCGGCCGAGTTCGTGCACCACCTTCATAAGATGGTTGCGGGAGATGGCGTAGGCCTGCGCGATCTCGGCGATGGTCGCCAGCCGTTCCGGTTGGCTGCCCAGATACATCAGGACGCGCAGGGCGAAATCCGTGTGGCGAGTCAGGTTCATAAAAGCATTACACGCTTCAAGGGCCTCTTTTTGAGTCCACATCTTCAGCTGTTCACGGCGACCGTTCAGCGCCGTTAGCCAAGATGCCTACCAGATACAGGTTATCACTTTTTCCGGTTTTCCATTCATCCACTATCGCCCGGAGTGAAAGCAATGCGCTACGAAATTTCCGAAGACGAAGCGAAAAAGGCCCGATCACCGCATGAACTGTTCTTGATCAACCTGATTTTCAACCACGTGTTTTTGCTTATTGCGGCGCTGATGGCAACCTCCCTGTCCGAAATCGTCGTTATCGTGCCCATCCTGTCGGCGGGAATCGTCGCCTATACCCTCTGGCGAGCCAAACGGTCGCTGGAACGGGATCCCTGGTTCGTCATCTGCCACTGGCAGATCGCCGCAAGGCGCAGTCGCTTTTTCGCCATCATCTGGGTGATTGCAGGCGCCGTTATCCTGGGGCTGTGGCTCATCTCGGGAGGCGATCTGAAGCCTGGACACTACGCTGTGGGCGGGCTGTTTGGCTTACCGGTCATGGCCACCATGCTGGTTCTTATCCTGATGGAATCGGAAGCCATGCAGCAGGCCAGTGACGGCACCTTGCCTCAGTCGGTTGCGGATCGTTTTCCCCGGCATGAATGGTCCGCCAGTGAAACCCAGGGCCCGGGTACTGAACCCGCCTCGGAATCGGCATCTTGACGGGCGCTGCACAAAGCCCCCGCGCATTCAGGCCTTTCATTCGCCGCGAGTCGACCCTGCAATCCCCTCGCGGGGTTTCCTTTATCGACGATCCACCATGGCGGTGCCAAACTGCAGGGTGAGCAGCTCCGGAAAACAAGAACCGGTAAAGCGATGCGGTGGAACATAGATCGAGCGCTCGACTGGCTGCCGTGCGACAAGCGTGCCCACATCATCGCCGGCACTGTCGTCGCCGCCGGGTTCAGGCACATGGGGCCGGGCGTCGGGCTTCTGGCCGCCTTGGTGGCCGGCATCGCCAAGGAACTCTACGATGCCCGGTTCGGAGGCGATGTGAGTCTCGGCGACATCGTCGCGACCGCGGCCGGTGGAGTGCTGGTGGAACTCGGTGCTCTCGGTCTGCCGCAGTGAACCGGGCCCCGCGGGCGAGCTGCGATTCCGCCACGTTCACAGCTGGCCGCTTCATCGCGATCACTACGCCGTGGGGCATCTGCCCGGCCGGTCCCGTGGAAGCGGCTGCCAGCCGCGAAAGCCCCCGGTCGACACTGCATCGCGGCAGGATGCCGCTCCTACACGATGGGTGAGGGGGCTTGTCCGGTAGGAGCGGCTTCCAGCCGCGAAGGCCTCCGGTCAAACAACATCGCGGCAGGATGCCGCTCCTACGCGATGGGCGAGGGGGCTTGTCCGGTAGGAGCGGCTTTCAGCCGCGAAGGCCCCCGCTCGACACTGCATCGCGGCAGGATGCCGCTCCTACACGATGGGTGAGGGGGCTTGTCCGGTAGGAGCGGCTTCCAGCCGCGAAAGCCTCCGGTCAAACAGCATCGCGGCAGGATGCCGCTCCTACACGATGGGTGAGGGGGCTTGTCCGGTAGGAGCGGCTTCCAGCCGCGAAGGCCTCCGGTCAAACAACATCGCGGCAGGATGCCGCTCCTACGCGATGGGCGAGGGGGCTTGTCCGGTAGGAGCGGCTTCCAGCCGCGAAGGCCCCCGCTCGACACTGCATCGCGGCAGGATGCCGCTCCTACACGATGGGTGAGGGGGCTTGTCCGGTAGGAGCGGCTTCCAGCCGCGAAAGCCTCCGGTCGACACTGCATCGCGGCAGGATGCCGCTCCTACACGATGGGTGAGGGGGCTTGTCCGGTAAGCGGCTTCCAGCCGCGAAGGCCCCCGCTCGACACTGAATCGCGGCAGGATGCCGCTCCTACACGATGGGTGAGGGGGCTTGTCCGGTAGGAGCGGCTTCCAGCCGCGAAGGCCTCCGGTCGACACTGCATCGCGGCAGGATGCCGCTCCTACGCCGGAGGCTGATCGGGTCGGTCCCGTTCGCGCTGCCATTGCACCGTCTCCCTTCGACATTTGCCTCCATTCATAGGCGGCGACTCGCCGGATCTCCATCAGGGCTTTTTCCGATAGGGATGTCCCTTTAAATTGGGTAGAACTACGTGGATAGCTACACTAGTTTGAAACTCACACGCACTCAGCCCTCCGGCAGCCATATGGACCGGGACCTGCGCTGGAGGGACTTTACCGCGTCAAATTCGATGAGGTCGCAGCCACAGGGGACCGGGATGGAGGACGGCCGCCGCACTACCGGAACGACTCACCCGCAGCCGGTCTGCCATCTGCCGGGTGCAGGGAGATAAAGGTGATGACTCTCGCGAAGGGGATCCGGACACCGGCGCAGGTGGGATACGATGAAAAGCGCGGCCGAGCCATCATCCCGGTGTTGGAAGAGCAGATGGTCATCTTCTTCCCGCTTGAGGTCGGAAAGGGGTAGTCATGGACGCCCTGAACGCGATCTTCGGCAGTTCCACCAACCCGATCACGGCGTGGCAGATGACCGCGAGGGCGGTCCTCATCCTGATTTACGGGATACTGCTGATTCGCGTCGCCGGCCGGCGCATGTTCTCCCGCGCCTCTCCGGCCGATCTCGTGCTCACCATCGTTATCGGGTCCAACTTCAGCCGCACATTGACCGGCAATGCCCCCCTTTTTCCCACCATGGTCGCCACCACCGCGATGATCGCGGTGTATTGGCTAATTGTTTTCGGGGCGTTTCGCTTCGGGCCGGTGCGGTGGCTGGTGAAAGGGCCTCCGGTTCCGCTGATCGAAAACGGCCAACTCAATCACCGAAGCCTGGCACGTCTTGGCTTCAGCCATGCCGATATTCTGGAGGCCCTGCGCCAGCACGGGGTTTCGGACAGCAATGAGGTCGAGACCGCCAACCTGGAAGCGGACGGTCAAGTAAGTATCGTCAAGCGAGAACGGTAACGGCCTGTGCGTCTGTGACAGGCTGTTGAAAAAGGATTTTGTCCCTTCTCCCTCAGAGAGAAGGCCAGGATGAGGGGATCAAAAATCAGGCAGTTGTCATGCATTGATTCCCCTCACCCCGACCCTCTCCCGCTGGAGAGGGCGTTTTTCAACAGCCTGCCAGACGACGTTTCGGAAGAGTGAGGGTGAGAAGGAAAAAGGGCGAACGCTTTTTCACTTTGCTGCGACGAGTCCGACCGAAATCATATGCGAACCCGATCCTGCAGGGCTTTTTTCACCTGCAAATCGATGCCTCCCACGTTGTCGAGTTCATCGAAGCTGCGAAAGCCGCCCTGGGTAATCCGGTAATCGATAATGGCCTCGGCCAGCCTTTCACCAATGAAAGGGAGTTCCACCAGTTCTTCACGGCTGGCGTGATTGAGATCGACTCTGTCATCGGATTGAGTTCGCTGGTTCACTTGGCCGCTCCTCCGTGGGTTCTTAGAAAGAGAATGGCCGATTTAATCGACTCGTAAAGTCTATCCACAACATCGACGCATCCGCCAGCGTCATGGGTGTGGTCGGCACACTCTCCTAAACACCCTTATCCCCTACGGCTTTCTCCAGTATCGATCTGGCCGCAGGCGAGGCGGTCGCGCCCGACGTGGGTGGGTGCGGCCCCATGCGGCCAAGCGCATTGTTCAGGTCCAGGCCGAGTCGTAATCCCGTGGCCGACAGAAAGGCCCCGGCCCCGCACGGGCCGGGGCCCCATCGGGAGAGACGAATGGCTCGACAGTTGCCAATCGCCTTCGGCCAGTACTCCGACAGGGGACGCAAGGCCATCAACCAGGATTTCCATGCCGTCAAGGTACCGCTGGAGCCGCAGCTCAATGCCAAGGGCCTGGTCTACGAGAGCGTGCTCGACGATGACGCACTATCCCGGCCCGGGTCGACGGGGCGCTACGCAAGGCGCTGAACCCGAACCCCTACAAGCGCCAGGACGAACTCAGCGAACTCCTGCATGACCTGCGCCGCCCCAATCAGGAGTTCATGCGCAAAGGGCGCCCGCGCTTTGGAGAGCCACCCGATCCTGGTGTGGAAAATGATCGCGTTGCTCCTGTCTCCGGTCGTGGGCGCATTGATGAGTACCCACCCCTTCTTCAACCGGTAAGGCCATTGCCGGAAATAGGAATACCGTATTGCGCAGGATCCGCCGGCGACCGCGTCAAGGTGACCATGAGCGGGAAGTTTCTGCCGTACAAGAGCTGGTAAGCGAGCCTTTTCCGGGTCAGGGATGACCCGCGCTCTTCGGCCAAACCCTTTCCATTGGAATCATAACGGGGAAAACGCGAACGTCAGGTGACGGGCCCTCGTCGACCAGGCAGATTGCCGGGGCGGACCCTGGCAAGCTCCAGAATCATCGACCGCTCCCGCTCTCAGCTTGAAGTTACCGAACAGTTGTTTTTGGGCGCACACGCTTCAGACCCTCCCATATCGGTAGTGCGGTCAAACCGCCCACCACTCCAGAGGCATAGCTGGGGACAGGGAAGTTGAACAAGGCCTCCCAGAGCAGCCCCACCAAAAAGCTCGCCCCGACCATGCCGATAATGGTCAGCAGCAGCCTCTGCCATAGCGGCAACAGCTGGTCGATTCCTTTCGCTCCTCTGCTCATTTTCCAAATCCCTTAGCCTATGGTTCGTTTCCCAACCGAGCCGGCGTTCCCCCTCTTCCGAGCCTAGACGCAAACGGATGCAGCTTCTGTTTCTGCCGTTGCCGAACGGCGCACATGCACACTGAAGCCGGCAAACTCTATGGGTATGTTTACGCTCTTTCATTTTCATTGGCCCTTCCTACACTCTTTGCTACTTAATCCGCGTTTTCAGCGGTGCAGATAACGTGCGAGGGGACTCGCGTCTATAGATATCCAAGGAGGGATGAGATGGCGAAAAAACGCTTCAATGGACGCATTGCACTGGACGTGCGCAATGCCAAGCCGGACTGGGACGCCTTCAAGCCGCCCGAGGCGAAAGAGGGGGCGCCCAATGTGCTCTACATCGTCTGGGACGACGTGGGCTTTGGCGCCCTCGACTGTTACGGCGGCAGCATCGAGACCCCGAACATGTCGCGCATCGCCAACATGGGGCTGCGCTACACGAACTTTCACACCACCGCTCTGTGCTCGCCGACGCGCTCCTGTCTCTTAACCGGGCGCAACGCCACCTCCAACGGTATGGCGTGCATCTCTGAATTCGCCTCCGGCTACCCGAACGCCAACGGGCGCATTCCGTTCGAGAACGCGATGATTCCCCAGGTGTTGGCGGACGAAGGCTACAGCACCTATCACGTTGGCAAGTGGCATCTGACACCCGACTATGACAACCACGCGGCAGGCTCACGTCGCCAATGGCCGCTGGGTCGGGGCTTCGAACGCTTTTACGGTTTTCTGGGCGGCGAGACCAACCAGTGGTATCCGTTGCTCATCCAAGACAACCAGTCCATCGATCAGCCCTATATGCCCGAGGAGGGGTATCACTTCTCCAAGGATATTACCGACAGGGCGCTGCAGTACATCCGCGACGGCGATGCGGTGGCGCCCGACAAACCCTGGTTCCTCTACTTCGCCCCCGGCGCCGGCCACGCGCCGCACCATGTGCCCAAGGAGTGGGCGGACAAGTACAAGGGCCAGTTCGACATGGGCTACGAGAAGTACCGCGAGGAGACACTCAAACGCCAGATCGACATGGGCCTCATCCCGGAGGGCACCGAACTGCCGCCCCTCAACCCGTATGCCGATGCCAAAGGCCCGAACGGCGAACCCTGGCCCGAACAGGATCTCGTCCGGCCATGGGATTCGCTGAGCGACGACGAGAAGCAGGTCTTCTCCCGCATGGCCGAGGTCTTCGCCGGTTTCGTCTCTCACTGTGACCATCAGATCGGACGGCTTCTGGATTACCTGGAAGAGACCGGCCAACTCGACAACACCCTCATCGTGGTGGTCAGTGATAACGGCGCCAGCGGCGAGGGCGGACCCAACGGCACCGTCAACGAGATGAAGTTCTTCAACGGCATCATCGACAGCATGGAGGAGAACCTCAAGCATCTCGACGAGTTGGGCTCGCCCAAGAGCTACAACCACTACCCCAACGCCTGGGCGCAGGCCTTTTGCACGCCATTCAAGATGTACAAGCGCTACGCCAACTACGAGGGCGGCACCGCCGACCCGTTAATGGTCGCTTGGCCGAAGGGCATCAAGGCGCGGGGCGAAATCCGCCATCAGTACACCCATGCCGTCGATATCGTCCCCACGCTCTATGAATGCCTGGGCATCGACCCGCCGGAGGTGGTGCACGGCTATACGCAGTCGGAGATAGAAGGGGTGAGCTTCGCCCACACCTTCGACGATGCCGACGCCCCCACCAGGAAGGTGGCCCAGCTCTACACCATGCTGGGCACCCGCGGCGTCTGGTACAACGGCTGGCACGCCGCCACCGTCCATCCCGCCACCAGCGGCTGGGGCGGTTTCGACCGGGACCGCTGGGAGCTGTTTAACATGGAGGAGGACCGCAACCAGACCAAGGACCTGGCCGACCAGTACCCCGAGAAGCTGGAGGAGATGAAAAACATCTGGGCGATGCTCGCCGGAAAATACCAGGGCCTGCCCCTTGATGACCGGGTCGCAGTGGAGGTGCTATCTGAAGAGCGGCCACATCCGGGCAAGCCCCGCGACCAGTATGTCTACTATCCCCACACCGAACCGGTTCCACAGGGGGTCGGCGCCAGCACCACCCAGCGCTCCTACGACATCGCCGCGCAGGTGAACGTCGATTCGGACCAGCCCGACGGCGTTCTCTTCGCCCAGGGCAGTCACATCGGCGGCCACACGCTGTACCTCAAGGACGGCTATCTCCACTACGTCTACAACTGGCTGGGCGAGGCGCAGCAAAAACTGCGGTCGAGCAAGCCGCTGACAAAGGGCAAACACACCCTCGGGGTCAGCTTCGAAGTGCAGCAGCATGATGAACAGAAGAGCCCCGTCGGTCCGGCCACGCCTGTTCATCGATGACGAAGAGGTGGCCTCCCACGAGATCAAGACCCAGCCCGGCTTCTTCGGTCTGGAGGGCGTCATCACCGTGGGACGCGACACCGGCCGCCCTGCCTCCGACGACTACGCAGTCGCCGGATGCGTTCCGCGGCGGCGCCGTCGAGCGGGTGACCGTCAGCCTCAAGGGCACGCCCCACCGCGATCCGGAGTTGGAGGCCGAGATGGCGCGGCGGCGGGATTGAGCCTTGCCGGGGATGCGCCGTCACCTCGGCGCATCCCCGGCCCCTGTTCCCGACAACCCAGTTCGTGAGAGCGATGCGCATGAAACAACCCTATCTGTTTTCGCTGTTCGATGTCTCGATGGCCTGGTCGAAAGTGCGCGAACAGAAGACCTACTTCCACGGCATGAATGCCTATGCCTACGGTTTTCCGCTCGTGATGATGGACGTGACCAAGGATGTGCTCACGGCAGCGCCGAGCGCAGGGGAGTACAAAGCCCCCATCAACCAGTTCGGCCGACTTCGCAGCTTCGTGGACCCCGATTTCAAGGACGTGGTACGGATCAGCATGAACTCGCTCTGGTCGCACGGCTTTGTCGATCTCGATCAGGAGCCGATGATCGTGTCAGTGCCCGACACCCGGGGGCGTTACCTCGTGATGCAGGCACTGAACATGTGGACCGACGATTTCCTCTCCGTCGGCAGCCGCACCACCGGCACCCGGGCCGGCCACTATCTCATCGCCGGTCCCAACTGGCAGGGCACTGCGCCGGCGGACGTCGACGACACGTTCCACTGCTCGACCCGCTTCGCGTGGGTCCTGGTTCAGATAGCGGCCGGCGGCCCCGAGGACTTCCCCGCGATCCACGCGCTCCAGGACCAGCTGAAGATCACTCCGCTGAGCGCCTGGGGCACGTCGTACACCCCGCCGGCCACGGTCCCGGTCAATCCCGATGTGGACCTCACGGCGACGCCCTACGATCAGGTGCGGCTGATGACCGGGGAGATGTTCTTCAAGCGCTTGGCGAGACTGCTCAAGGACAACCCGCCCTATCCGACCGACACCAAGGCGATCGAGAATCTCAAGAAGTTCGGCGTCGAACCCGGCAGGCCGTTTGACCCCGACCGGCTCGGTCCGGGCACGCGCAAGGGGATCGACAAGGTGCCCGCCGAGGTGTGGCTGCATCTGGCGTCGGCGCCCTACGAGACCCCGACGGTGAACGGCTGGATGAACCCCATGAACCTGGGTCGGTATGGTGACGATTACAACACCCGCGCCCTCATCGCCTGGCTCGGACTGGGGGCGTTGACCGCGGAGGACGCGCTCTACCCCAGCGCCTTCGTGGACGGCGACGGCAGGGCGCTGGACGGTGCCAGCCGGTACGTCATGCATTTCGACAAGGACGGGCTGCCCCCTTCGCACAGCGACATCTGGTCCATCTCTGCCTATCGGGAGAACTTCTACGTACGCAATCCCATCGACCGTTACGGGTTGCTCTCCTCGGCGCCCTTCCATTACAACACCGACGGCTCGCTGGACATTTACATCCAGGCCAAATCGCCGGGCGCCGACAAGGAAGCGAACTGGCTGCCCTGTCCGCCGAGCGGTCCGTTCAACCTGACCGTGCGCGTCTACCAGCCAAAACCGGCAATGCTTGATGGCAGCTACACGCTACCGCCGGTCTGGAAGGTGCCGTAACGATGTGTGCTTGCGTGCCGTTGCTCACCACCTTGTCCACCGGGCCTCGGCCTGTTCACTCCGGTGATGCTGCGGGGGCAAGGTGCAGGCGCCGAATGCAGCCGGCTTCCCACGTCCACGGAAAGGAGATAGGGCGTGAACCTGGAGACGTGGCGTTATGAATAGATCGGTCTGGATCGCACGGCTATTGGGTATCGGAGCCGTTCTGGAAAGCGCGATGGCACTGGTGCTTCTCATCGATCCCGCGATCGCGGCATCGCTCCTCGTCCAGTCGGAGGGGGAGGCGCCGGGGCAACTGTTCGGCCGCATCGCCGGAGCGGGCCTCCTTTCCCTCGGCATCGCTTGCTGGGGAGCGCGAAACACGCCACTGGCACCGGCAGGCCTTGGTGTTGCTTGGGCGTTCGTGACGTACAACCTCGTCGCTTGCGTAACGCTGGTCTGGGCCGGCGTGGCGCTGGCGAGCAGCGCTCTCCTGGCAGTCGCCGCCGCGGTGCTACACGGTCTGGTCGGCATGCTGTTGCTGGTTGCACTGCTTGGCCGCGGCGAGGCGGCAACGGGGGACTGATTCTGTGGAGCGTTCGATCGCAGTAAAGCCGAACGGGCGGCGGATCTCCGCCGTTTTGCGGGCTCACCGTTCAGGCAACGGAGCTCTCGCAGGAACTTGCAACTCATCATAGGAGAACCGAAATGGGCAAAAAATCCTTCAACGGACGCATCGCCCTCGACATTCGCGATGCCAAACCGGACTGGGCGCCCTACGAGCCGCCCAAGGCGCCGGACGGCGCCCCCAACGTTCTCTACATCGTTTGGGACGACGTGGGCTTCGGCGCCTTCGACTGTTATGGGGGCATGGCCGATACGCCCAACATGTCGCGCATCGCCAACATGGGCCTGCGCTATACCAACTTCCACACCACCGCGCTCTGCTCCCCCACGCGCTCCTGTCTGTTGACCGGGCGCAACGCCACCTCCAACGGCATGGGCTGCATCACCGAGGCCTCGGCGGGTTTCCCCGGCTCGAACGGCCACATCCCCTTCGAGAACGGCCTCATCTCCGAGGCGCTGCTCGGCGAGGGCTACAACACCTACCACGTGGGCAAATGGCACCTCACCCCCAGCGAGCAGACCCACATGGCCGCGGGCAAGGAGCAGTGGCCGCTGGGGCGCGGGTTCGAGCGCTACTACGGCTTTCTCGGCGGCGAGACCGATCAGTACTATCCCGATCTGATGCAGGACAACCAGCCGGCGCCCCCTACTCCGTCGCCCGAGGAGGGCTACCACCTCACCGAGGACCTCACCGACAAGGCGCTGCAGTACATCCGCGACGCCAAGACCATCGCCCCGCAAAAGCCGTGGATGATGTACTTCTGCCCCGGCGCTGCCCATGCCCCGCATCAGGTGCCGAAGGCGTGGGCGGACAAGTACAAGGGCCAGTTCGACAAGGGCTGGGACTGGTATCGCGAAGAGACCCTCAAGCGCCAGATCGAAATGGGCCTGCTGCCAAAGGGCACCGAGCTCTCACCGCTGAACCCCTACACCGACGAGACCAGCGCCGAGGGCAAGCCCTGGCCGGAGGGTGATACGCTGCCCGCGTGGGATTCGCTGAACGACAATCAGAAGCTCCTGTTCTCGCGCATGGCCGAGGTCTACGCCGGCTTCGTCTCCCATTGTGACCACCACATCGGCCGACTGCTCGACTACCTGGAGGAGTCGGGCCAGCTTGACAACACCATCGTGGTCGTTGTGAGCGACAACGGCGCCAGCGGCGAGGGCGGTCCCCACGGTTCGGTCAACGAGAACAAGTTCTTTAACGGCATCCCCGACAGCCTCGAGGAGAACCTGAAGTATCTCGATGTGCTCGGCTCGCCCGAGACCTACAACCACTACCCCAACGGCTGGGCGGCGGCCTTCTGCACGCCGTTCAAGATGTACAAGCGCTACTCGGGTCACGAGGGCGGCACCTCCGACCCGCTGATCGTGAGCTGGCCGAAGGGCATCAAGGCGCGCGGCGAGATCAGGCATCAGTACTGCCACGCCATCGACATCGTGCCGACACTGTATGACTGCCTCGGCATCGAGCCGCCGGAGACCATCAAAGGCTACACCCAGAGCCCGATCGAGGGGGTGAGCTTCCGCCACACCTTCGATGACGCCTCGGCGCCGACCCACAAGCAGTACCAGTTCTACGGCATGCTCGGCACCCGCGGGGTCTGGCACGACGGCTGGCACGCCGCCACAGTCCATCCGGCGGTTTCAGGCTGGAGCCACTTCCCCGCCGACCGCTGGGAGCTGTTCCATTTGGACAAGGACCGCACCCAGGTTCATGACCTGGCCGAGCAGCATCCCGAGAAACTGGAGCAGATGAAGCAGCTCTGGTTCATGCTCGCCGGGCGTTACAACGGCCTGCCCCTCGACGACCGCACGCCACCGGAGGTGATGATGACGCCGCGGCCCCAGCCGGCCGAAGATCGCGACGTCTACTTCTACTACCCGAACTGCGCCGACGTGCCCGAGAGCGTAGCGGCGAAGATCCATGGGCGTTCATACAGCATCGCGGCCGAGGCCACCATCGACGACACACGGGCCGAGGGCGTCCTGTTCGCCCAGGGCGGACGCTTTGGCGGCCATTCCCTTTTTATCAAGGAGGGCCGGCTGCACTACGTCTATAACTGGCTGGGCGAGATCGAGCAGAAGGTGAGTTCGGACCGAAACGTGCCCGCCGGCAAGCACGTCCTCGCCGCCCGGTTCGAGCGGGAGGGGATGGACGGCCCCAGCCCCACCGGCAAAGTGGAACTGCTCATGGACGACGAAGTGGTGGGCAGCGTTTCCATCAAGACGCAGCCGGCCTACTTCTCGCTGGTCGGTGAGGGGTTGGCCGTTGGCCGCGACAGCGGCCAGGCGGTCTCGAAGGAGTACCGGTCTCCCTTCGAGTTCACGGGCGGGACGATCAAGCAGGTGATCGTCCAACTGGGCCGCGATCGCATCCGCGACCTGGAGAAGGAGGCACAGGCGATGATGGCGCGGGAATGATTACCAGCTTCCCCCAGTGGGCCATGCGGAAAACAGTGTGACACTCAGAGCCCCGCCAAGGAGCCAAGGCAAGGCGCACTCTGCAGGGAATGGCGAGAGCCCTTTTCAAGGAGTGCAACGCGGCATTAGCCCCTTGGCGGGGCGGCCTTCGGGCCGCCGGTCGAAACGCCGTGCGACCGAAAACCGCCCCGAGCCACCGGAAGTGACCGATTCGGTTTCCTCGAGCGCCTTTAGCACCTCGGCGTCACTCCCCCCCCTGGCGCCTCAACGCCGGGGCCCATGCGGCTATCGTACCGGGTCCCGTGGGCCCCTGATAGCCATTGGCGCAGCCTTGTGCGTAAGGGCAAGGCGCATGAACGGTCTGTGCCGATGCGCTGCCGTTATCATTGTTACCCCCACTGCCGCTGCGAGTGCTATTTCCTTCGGCGTTATACGCATTCCTCCATGCTCACGGTATCCGAACCGTCGAAAGCTTCCCCCGCTCCGGATTAACTTTCCATCTCCTGAATCACTGAGCCCCGATATTGCGTGGTTGGCTCTTCCTGTCCGGGGTGAACTTCCGATAGCCCGCACTAAAGGGCCGCGGCCGATTCCTTTCTGCGTTATCCAAGCAGGGTCCACCAGACCTCCGTAATGGTCGGGTTTCGGCTTGTCCTTCGCAGTCAGTCAGCTAATTTTTACGGAAGATCTTTTCCAGATAAGTCTTAAACGGAGGTAGTCATGAAAAATCGATTGCTACTCTGCCTACTCGCCACGGGGGCGATGGTGCCGGCTGCCGGGTACGCACAGGGTGAAAGCAGTCTGGCTTTGTACGGGTCGTATTGGGATACCGAAGATGCGGATGATACCTGGGGCGCGGGCGCCACATGGCGCTGGGGCGTGCTTGAACTTCGGGGTACCTACTACGAGGATGTGACTTCTGACCGGGACGGGCTCGACATTGAAGTCGAGGACATTCCGATCGAAGCCGGAGCTGCCTGGAGTTTTGCGCCTGAGTCGAACTTTAACCCGTACATCAGCGGCGGCGTAAGCTATCACATCCTGGATACCAACGTGGGGGATATCGACGACGAGTTTGGCTGGTATGGCGTTCTCGGGGGGTAACTGGGGATGGATGATGGCCTTTCGCTAGTCGGCGAAGTGATGTATCGCGGCGTCGAGGGGAAGGTGACGGATATTGAAGACGGTGTAATCATCGATGACGTTGACGTCGACCTGAGCGGTTGGGTAGGCAACGTGGGCGTCGCCTGGCGTTTTTGACTGTATCAGCGACAAAACGGGATGGTGAAATCCGGGAGCCTGCGAACCGGTATTTCACTGTCCGTTTTTTCAATCAGCGCGGGCACCTAAATAACTGTTCCGTAACGGTCACCACACATCGGCTTTTTCGCCATTGGCTTCGGGTCGCGGCCACAGCAATGCCGCAGCTACCGGGTCGATGAACGCCTCGGGGGCGACACCCGCGCCACCATCGGTTCAGGCCTCTACGCGGGCCAGATGTAAGGCGCGCTTGCGCAGGAATGGCAGGGTCCTTTCAAGCAAACGCAACGCCGCAGGGATGGCTCGGGTTATCCGGCCCCCACATGCCAAACACGGTATCGACCAGGACGCGGCGGACGGCCTCCTCATCGGCCAGACTGATCGTGGTGTCGTCCTGCCGCGGTGTCCCTTTGTCGCTCAGCTTCGACCTCCGTTAGCCCGTACCATCGATTCTAGCCGTTTGCGCACCGCCTCACTCGACTCGGCCCTGCCCTCGCGCCATCAGCGCTTGCGTATGCCGGGCAATCATCAGTTCCTCATTGGTAGGTATCACCCACGCCGCAACGGCGCCGTGAGTTGTCGAAATGCAGGGACCACCGCGCTGGTTGGCGTCGGCGTCCAGCACCACCCCCAACCAGGCGCAGCCCTTCAGAACCCGGGCGCGGATCTCCGCGGAGTGCTCGCCGATCCCGGCCGTGAACACCAGTCCATCCACGCCGCCGAGCACTGCGGCAAGCGCGCCGATCTGTTTGACCACATGATAGACGAAGTAGTCGACCGCCAGCCGTGCCCGCGGCTCCGAACTCTCCATCAACACGCGCATGTCGTTACTGACCCCGGAGAGTCCGAGCAGACCCGACTTGTGGTACAAGAGCTGCTCCAGTTCGTCCGGCGTCAGGCCGTACTGACGGACAAGATGCAGCAGCACACCGGGATCGAGTGCACCCGGTCGGGTTCCCATGGGAAGCCCGTCGAGCGGTGAGAAACCCATGGTCGAGTCCAGGCTCTTGCCAGCGCGAATGGCACACAGGCTGGCGCCGCTCCCAAGGTGGGCCACGATGAGCCGCCCGTCGGCGATCCCGGGGCCAACCTCCTGCAAGGTCGCCAAAATGTACTCGTAGGAGAGCCCGTGAAAACCATAGTGCCGCACACCGGCCGTGTAGTATTCCCACGGCAGCGCATAAAGATCGGCGAGCGGTGGGTGACTGCGATGGAACGCCGTGTCGAAACACGCCACTTGGGGCACGTCCGGCTGCGTTTTTTGCAACGCGCGGATCGCAGCGAGGTTGTGGGGCTGATGCAAGGGGGCGAGCGGCGTCAACTGCTCGAGCGCGGCAAAAACCGCCTCATCGACCAATACCGGCTGGGAAAACCCGGTGCCCCCGTGTACGACCCGGTGCCCCACTGCGCGCAGCGGCTCGTTGGGGAAATGGTCCCGTAGCCACCCGCCTGCCAGCACGATCGCATCACTCACCTTGCCGGCTTCTTGGGCCCGATACTCCCGGTCGGCCAGCTTCGCGCCCGCCGCATCTTTGGCGCGCAGCCGAGGCCGTACGCCCAGACCGTCGATCTGCCCGCGCAGAGCAAGCTGCAACGGATCGGTCGGGGTGGTGCGGAACAGGGCGAACTTCAGGCTGGACGAGCCGGCGTTCACCACCAGGATGGAGCCGCTTGCGGCATGCTTCGACGGAGTGACGGTCAGCACCTCGTTCTCCATGCCTGGACGGCGCTCCTTCAGCGCGCCTCGAGGACCAAAACGCTGCGCGGCTGCGCAACATAGTGGTCATCCGCGCTGGGGAGCTGGTCCTCCTGCCGGAGGATGTCGCGCGGCGAGTCAACGGCGGTGTCGACCGCAAGATGCCACTGCCGCCCCTTCACCTTCGGCAATGGGGCGTCAAGTGCTTGATCCGACATATTCAGGATCAGGTGCAAGTCCTCCTCGTCATCGCGCAGCCCGGCCATGGTGCAGGCGAGCACGCGGGCCCCGGGGTCGTTCCACTGCGGATCGTTCAGACGGGCACCATGCCAGACGATGTCGCGAACGTCGCGGCCTGGCACCGTTGCACCGGTAAAGAAGCGGTTCGCCGTGAGGCTGGGGTGGCGGCGACGCAGCCGGATCAGTTCGCTTGTGAAGCGCAGCATGTGGCGGTTCTTTTCGGTAAGCTGCCAATCAAACCAACCGAGTTCGGTATCCTGACAGTAGGCGTTGTTGTTTCCCTTCTGGCTGCGCAGCACCTCATCGCCGGCGTGCAGCATGGGCACTCCCCGCGACAGCATGAGGATGGCCAGAAGATTTTTCGCCTGCTTGCGGCGCAATGCCAGGACGGCGTCGTCGTCGGTGTCTCCCTCGACACCGCAGTTCCAACTCAGGTTGTCATTGCTGCCATCGCGGTTGTCCTCGCCATTGGCTTCATTGTGTTTCCCGTTGTAGCTCACCAGGTCATGGAGGGTGAAGCCATCGTGGCAGGTAATGAAGTTGACGCTGTTGGCAGGCCGGCGACCGTCTGCCGCATACAAATCGGCGCTGCCGGCGATTCGGCTCGCGACCTCGGATAGGGTTGAACCTTTGGCGCGGCTGGATTTCCCAAGAGAGGTAGGCGAGCTGGAACGGTTCGGACAAGCCGCAGCCGCTATCGGCTGCGGCTGCTGATAATTGAACACTCTTTTCCCTTCCCACGGCCTTAATTAATAATAAACGGATCGGCGCGTAGTGCGACGGGCCACACCGGCTGCACTGCCCGGCGTCAGCGGCATGCCAACCACCGCTTCGGCATCCTTGATCGGCGACCATTGAGGGTTGTTGCCACCACCGGACAACAGAACTCCGGCAGCGAGAATGCCTACGAACACCACTAGGGACAAATAGAGGGTTTTCATTGGCGCTTCTCCTCCAACGCTGCAAATTCCTGGACCTTCTCCGCCACTTCGGTAATGGCCACTTTCCGGGCCCCTTCCGGCGGCGAAAACGCAAACCGCTGATCGTCGAATTCGGGGTCGGTATCCCAGTCACTGAAGGTAATGATGTATTCAGGTGACTGAGGCTGGTCTTTGCTCGTAATGACATACTTCATGGGCAGCGGTTTATCATCCGCACGCACCCAGAGCTGCCAGTCCACCTCCTTCTCCTTGAAGGCAATCTGATGGCATTTGACGCCGCCGACATAGGTCGTACCGAGATAGCCGCTGTCCTCGATGCCCTTCGACAGTACCTCGTAAGGCTTGGCAAACAGGAGATCCGCGGCGGGCGCCGGAATACCGGTCTCTTTCTCGTAAGCAAGGAGGGCGTCGTCGATGGTCCCCGGAACCTCGACCTGTGCGTAGGCATCGGCGCGATTTCCGAGAATGGTCAGTGTCTCTCCGTCGTAGATGAATTCGGCGTCGGAAAACATCCCTTTGCGCTCGATGCGGAAGCGGGACGGCCGCTCCATGGCGAGCGTTCCGGAACTGGTGGCCTGAAGCTTCGTGCCCTCCTTGGTGACAACTTCCAGGGCGATATCCGCATTGGCGCTGAGCGCCTGGGTAGTGCCCATGTAGGAAGACATCGACTTGAGAATGTCCTCCGCAGATGGTGCATCTTTGTCCTGAGCCATTGCCGGGGCAGCCATCGACACGCCGACCACCAGCGGTATCGACAGCATCCTGAGCAAGGCTGTCCGGAACGTCCATGTAATCGGGTTCATGATACGGGTACCTCCTTTCGGTTGAGCGTCGGATCGTTGGACCCTTGACTCGGGTCTAGTTGAGCCGTTTTGGGGCGTCAATAGTGAGCCGCTGACCCGGCTGTACGTCTATTCGGGCGTGGCGATTTTCCACGAACCGTCCGGTTGCCGGCAGAACCAGAATTCCGATTCACCCATCTGGCCGTCGACTCGATTCACGACCCGCAGCAAGCGGCACAGGTCTCCGCCACCGCGGCGGGTCTCGATTGGCGTTACGCTTCCCGAACTGCCGGTATCCGGATTGCTCCAGGAAACGGTCGAGCCTTCCTCCCTCTTCTCCAGCGCCTCATTCCTTGCCGCCTCGAAAAGGGACAGATCGCTTTCGCTGAACTCGCCGAAAGGAGAATCTCCAAGCAGCGGCGCCCACCCTTGAGCATGTAAGGCCCCGGCTGTGGCGACTCCAATTAGCATCAACAATATCGACAGAGACTGTTTCATTGTGCCTCCTTTCGTAGGATCGGCGGGAGCCGCAATCCAACGTTATCGCGGCTCCCGCCGATCCTACATGCCCGGTCACCGATTCGGAGCACGTATTTAAAACCGAAGCCCCGCATAGACTCGGGTGCTTCGATAAAAGTCCGAAACCCGGCCCCGCCAGTCGCCATCGTCAACGGCGGCGTCGACCGCCAGCCTGTCCAGTCCCAAACCGAGGACCACATTGCGAACGGCCCGCCACTCCAGCGCCAACGTGGTGTTGTCTATCGAGCCCTCGAGTTCCTCATCACTGGTATCGAAATAGAGGGCGTCGCTTTTCAGGCTTAGATGCATGCGCGGGCCGATTTCATAATCCACCCGAAAACCGAGAGTCGGAACCGTAACGTCGACGCCCGCATCAGCTTGGTTCAACGGTCCCTGCAGCTCTACCGCATAGTCGACGAAGGCTGCACCCAAGGTCAGACCGAGCTCGACCTCATCCGTGTGATGGAAGGACCAGGTGTAGGCAAGCTTCGAGAAGGTGGATTCGATTTCACTATCCACCGAAGCGTTGGCCGAAAAGGTGGTGCCTTGGAACGTGACTTCGCGCTCCAGGGATCTCGAGCCTTCACGATTGAAACGGATCCAGGCGAAGTCCACCCGATGGTGAGGCGTGAACCGATAATACCCGTTCCACCACGTCGGGCTGACCCGATCTTCACCGTCGAGGTCGCGCTCAAAGTCGATCGAAGTTCCGATGACGCCGACTGGCGATCGCGCGGACACTTCGGTATCGGCGTCTCGCACGTAGCTTACTCCGACGTTGAGGGCGAAATCGTCGGGATAGTCCTGCGCGGCCACAGGATGCGTACCGAACAGCATAAAGGCGCCCAGGGGGAGCGCCGGCTTCATCCATGCCATGAGAGAAGTCCTTTTCAAAAACAGCGGCTTCCTACATGTCTAGATACATTGTCTCTCAGCGTCTACTACTCGGCCGATCTTTGGCCCGAATTTTACAATTAACCGCAAGGCTTCCGCTCCCGGCTCTCGTCCCTCACCTACATCTGTAGGCGAAGACGCCAAGACCGCAAAGAAAAACAGTTTTTTGTAAGTGAGATCGGTGAAATCAGGCATTACAGATTGATGCGATGCACTTCTCGGCGAGGCCTTTCCAATCGATATCTTTGCGCACTGCGCCTTTGCGGTGAGAAATAGAGGCCTCATCCAAGCAGGTTGATCGCCCGGGCGGCGACCATGACAATCGTTGCCAGCGCGATGGCGCTCTCCGCCATCATCATCATTTTGGCGCGGGGCGTCAGCGGCAGGACGTCGGTGGGGCTGAACGCTGTCGCTGTCGAGAATGAAAGGAACAGGTAGTCCACGAACACCGGCCTCCAGCCGGGTGCCACGGCCTCAGGAGGGGCCTCTTCCTGGGGAAAGATCCAGTCGGGCCTCGGTCTCCGGTCATCAATCCGGGCACCGGGGCCGCCCCGATCTGTCTGCCAATAGAGCAGGGAGAACATCAGCACGTTGACGGTCCACACGGCGACACTCGACGTGAGAAGTTCCAGTCCGCTGAGCTCCTCGGTTTGGGTCACCATCCCGTGGATCAGATAGACCAGGCCTCCAAGGCATCCGATGGCCGCAGCCAGAAAGAAGAGCGCGGTGGTGACGCGCTCCACGCGCAGCCACCGCCTTTTTGCACCGCTCAGCCAGAGCGCGGCCATCGGCACCAGGACCGTGAATACGGCCAGGTGGATTACCCACGGCGGGAATACTTTGACGCGTCCGGGTAGCACAACCAAAAGCAGGCCCACGATCAGGATCGTGACCACCACCGGCCAGCGCGGCTCAATATCGCGCGAAGGCGTGCTAGCAACCGCCATGCTTATCTATGGCAGACAGACGTTCGCCCGGATGTGCAAGCTATCGAGCCGCGCACGCCCATTCGGAGAGTCGAGACCTTCTGTTCCATAACGGTTCCCTTTTCGTGGATACGGCCCGGACGTGGAGTCGCTGACCGCTTGCTCCATCGTGCGGTTCAGGACACTCTCTGAAAGAGTCTAGTGGGCCATGCGGACAACAGTGTGACACTCAGAGCCCCGCCAAGGAGTCAAGGCAAGGCGCACTCCGCAGGGGAGTGGCGAGCCCTTTTCAAGGAGTGCACCAATCCGCCGGGAGCGGATTGGGACAGCCGCAGGCTGGCCCGAGGGGCGGACTCCAGGGAAGGAGTCCGCAACGCGGCATTGGCTCCTTGGCGGGGCTCGCTCCGGGCCGCTCCACAAAGCCCATAGTCGGCGTTGCACTCGCTTGAATTAGGCCCGGGGATGCCTGCAGTACGTCTACAACTGGCTGGGCGAGGTCGAGCAGAAGGTGAGTTCGGACCGAAACGTGCCCGCCGGCAAGCACGTCCTCGCCGCCCGGTTCGAGCGGGAGGGGATGGATGGCCCCAGGGAGGCGGTGAATATTCAAAGCCGTCTATGAGCGTGATTCCGAAACTTGTTCCGCCTACAGTTACAGCAAGTCCAGACTGATCGAGTTCATAGCGAAATCAAGGAGGTTCATTATGAAGGGATTTAACAGACTTTGGGCTCCTCTGTTGGCGATGACGACAGCTGTCGCCTTTTCGAATACGGGCTTCGCGCAGCAGCAAAGAGGCCCGATTGTCATGCCCGTAACCGAAATCTCGGCCACGGTAGAGAGCACCGACTTGGACAATCGGACCCTGGCCCTCAATACCGCTGAGGGACGTTTATTGGACCTGAAAATCGGCAAATCGGTTCGCGGCTTCGATGAGCTTAGGAAGGGCGACCAGGTTTCGGTGCAATACATCGAACCGATCGCCTTGCGATTCAGCACAGAGCCCACCCCGGCGGCCGAGTTCGCCCGCTTCACCGAGGTTTCGCCTCCCGGCGAGCGGCCCACGGCGGTCACGGCCAACACCCTGCAGATCGCGGCCACCGTCGAGGAGGTCAGCATAAAGCCGCGGGAAGTCACGGTTCGGGATCCTGGCGGGGAGAGCATGACGCTGGCGGTAGGTCCCGATACGGAAATCGACCAGCTCAACCCGGGGGATCAGGTGCTGGTCACCTATTCCGAAGCGATAGCAACCTCCGTGAGGAAAGCGTCCTAATGTCCGGCTAGCTAACCGGAGGGGCGAAGCCATCGCCCCTCCGTTCTCTCCTTGTTGATAACTTCTCTGCCACAGAGGACACAGAGAGCACAAAGGCTTGGGTCTCATCAACTGCAGATACGCCCCCAGGAATGCCTTATCGCTCTGTGTTCTCTGTGGTGCCAAGCTTTTCCGGAAGGCCTGCGATGCCTTCGAGCAGTAAATCAGAAAAGTCGTATCCCAAAGAAAATACTCGCAAAGGTGGCGAAACCGAGCAGGATAACCGCGCCGCCTGCCACCAGCGTCGGTGTTTTCGGAACACGTCTCTTGCCGCGTTTCCTGCTCAGCCTTTTCAGCAGTTGATAATACTGCCAGGTCTGCCACACCAGCAGCACGGTCGAAACCGTGACCAGGATCATCCCGAACCGGCGCGGCCCCGTGGGCTGCCAACCGGCCGAGACAGCGCCAGACTCCTCCAGGTACTGAAAGAATTTGTAGATACTGAAGCCGAACGTCATCAGCGCCAGCGAGGTGCGAACCCAGGCGAGCAGCGTGCGGTCGGCGGCGAAGATCGTGCGCCGGAGGGCGAGTTCAGTTCGCTCTTCGGCCAGCGCCCGCTTGCTGTCGCCCGGCTTCTCACTCTGCCGTTCCATGGCTACTCCACCGAAGGGGCGGCCTTCCCTCCCCTCTCGATCTCCTCCTGCTCCTTTAAGAGGAAGAAGTTGAGGAACGTCCGGATCGCGGCGATTGCCGCCAGCCTACCCAGTTCTTGCCAACTCGGCGCCATCGCGGTGGTCAGAATATCCGAAGCGAGTTGAAACTCCAGGGCCAGGACCAGATAGTGCCCCAGCCGCACGCGGGTCGCCTGGTAGACATCGCGCCCGGTTTTGGTGCGGGTTCTTACGCCGTCCCAAACGGTAACGACCACACCGATCCCGATTATCAGCACGCTGATGGCCTCGGCGGCCAGCCGCAGCCAGCCGACGAGGACCTCCAGCGTTGCTTCGGCGCCGGTCACCCTAGGGGGTAAAGGTCTGCAGACGCTTGGCGGCGATGCCCAGCATCATCAGGGCCGCACCATTGAAGATGAGTTCGATGCCGATAAACAGGCCGATCACCCACAGCCCGGTTTCCGGCCAGCCCTGCCAGATGAGGATGCCGAGCGCGAGCGACACCACGCCGTGCAGCGCCAGCCAGCCCCAGTTCGGATAGCGGGCGGAAAGCGCCGCGACGATGCGGAAGATACCCACCACAATCAGAAACATCGCGATGAGCAGCGTGAGCGCGACGGCTGTGGCCGCCGGGTTGGCGATCACCATGAACCCCACCACGGCGTAGAGCACGCCGACCAGCAGGTCGATAAAGAACCCGCTCCAGGTCTTGCGCCAAACGCCGTAGGCGATCTCCATCACCCCGCCAATGATCAGCAGCCACCCGAACAGGTAGAGCGATGCCACCGTCGTGAAGATCGCCGAGCCGGCGGCAATGAAGCCGAGGATCATCAAGGCGATCCCCAGCCCCAGAAACCAGCCGGAGTGGCGCTGCAGTTCGTCCAGCCCCGCAAGATTCAACCGATCCGCGGTGTGGGTCTGTATGTTCTCTGCCATTTCACATGCCTCCTTGTGTAGCGATCACGCACTCAGTGCGAAGTAATTGCGCCGTGCTGCAACTGCTCCAGCACCCTATCCAGATTAAACGAGGCCGGCTTTTGCCGGGGCGGAAACTCCGCGAGGGATTGCAGTTGTTCGGCCACATAGGCCTGCGCCGGAACGAGAACGAAGGCGTGGTTGAGCACCCAGTCCCAATAGGTATTGGAGTTTTCGTCCGCCCGCTCGAAGGGATCGCGGCGAAGATTGAAGATCTTCGGAACGCGTAGCGGAACGAAAGGCTCGCTCCAACAGGCGAGGGTCTTTGCCCGCTGCTCCAGGAACACCACCTTCCAGTCGCCGTAACGCAGGGCGACCAGTTGCCCGTCGTCGTTCACGTAGAAGAACGCACGACGTGGGCTTTCGTTGGTCTCTCCGGCGAGATAGGAACGCAGGTCATACCCGTCGAGATAGGCCTTGAAGCGCTTACCGTTGGCCTCGTGCCCCTGCTTGAGTTTGTCCGCGACGTCGGGCTCGCCCGCGGCGGCCAGGAAGGTGGGCAGCCAATCCTGGTGCGAGGCGATACCGTTTCGTACGGTGCCGGGGGCGACTTGGCCCGGCCAGCGCAAAAAGGCCGGCACCCGGAACGCCCCCTCCCAGTTGGTGTTCTTCTCACTGCGAAACGGCGTGATAGCGGCGTCCGGCCAGGTGTTGAAATGCGGCCCGTTGTCGGTGGAGTACAACACGATGGTGTTATCGGCGATGCCCAGCTCGTCGAGCTTGGCCAGCAGGGTCCCGACGTGACCGTCGTGCTCAACCATCCCATCGTTATAGGGACCTTGCCCGCTAGCCCCCCGGCTATCCGGCTTAATGTGGGTTCGAAAGTGCATTTTGGTGGAGTTCCACCAAATGAAAAACGGCTTGCCTTCACCCTGCGTGCGCTCCATGAAGTCGAGGGTTTTGGCCGTCACCTCGTCATCGATGGTCTCCATCCGCTCCCGCGTCAACGGACCGGTGTCCTCCACCCGCCCATCGGCGAAACTGTGAATGACCCCGCGGGGGCCGAACCGCTGCCGGAACGCCGGGTCCTTCGGGTAGTCGGGGTGCTCCGGCTCCTCTTCGGCGTTCAGGTGGTAGAGGTTGCCGAAGAATTCATCAAAACCGTGCTGGCTGGGCAGGAACTCATCCCTGTCCCCGAGGTGATTCTTGCCGAACTGACCCGTCGCGTAACCCAGCGGCTTGAGCAGGTCCGCGATGGTCGGGTCCTCCGCACGCAGTCCCACGTCCGCGCCCGGCATGCCCACCTTGGTCAGGCCGGTCCGAAACGGATTCTGTCCGGTGATAAAGGTAGCCCGGCCGGCGGTACAGCTCTGCTGTCCGTAATAGTCGGTAAAGGCCGCGCCCTCGTGGCCGATGCGATCGATGTTCGGCGTTTGATATCCCATCATGCCGCGGTTGTGGTAGCTGATGTTCCACAGGCCGATATCGTCGCCCCAAATCACCAGGATATTCGGCTTCCCTGCCTTGTTCGCCATGAGTTCCTCCGGATACGGTCCGTCGCACGCCTTTTCCTTTACGCTAGCCGCAAGTTCCGAACGTTCAAGGCCCCACCAAATACGTGTTCCGAATTCGCATCCACCCGGGTAGGAGCGGCGCGTCGCCGCGATAGGGTCGCCAATCGCCCCGGCGCGGGGCTCCTACCAGTCCTGTTCGGTAGGATAATGGGATGGACCCATCCCATTATCCTACCGCCCGGTTAGGATCAAGAGTCAGCCCGCAGGAGAGGGAATGGCGTGGTCTGGTTCGCGACGCCTACCTGCGGGCCCGCCTCTCCCGCTTGAGGATCCGCATCACCTCCGCCGGACTCTTTTCGGCCCGAAGCAGGGCCGCCATGATCTTCATCGGATGATCAATATGCTTGAAGAAGCTTTTATAGCCTGCGCAGAGATAGTTGAGTCCGGGCTCGCCGTCAGGGGTCGTCGCGAAGCGATTACGGGGGCACTCCCCGTGGCAGGCGAAGCGCACCTCGCACTCCCGGCAGTAGCGCGGGAGGGTATCGCGCTTGGCCGCGCCGAAGGTCCTCTGCTGCTCGGAGGCCATCATTTCCACCATGTGGCTTTCGGTAATATTGCCCAGGCGATACTCGGGTTCGACGTAATGGTTGCAGGCGTAGAGGTCGCCGTTGTGCTCCAGTGCCACGGCATTGCCGCAGGTTTCGGCGAAGATGCACATCGACGGTTGCAACCCCAGCCAGGAAGCGAGGGCCGACTCGAACAGCTGGAGATAGACCCGGCTCACGTCCCGTTTCACCCACTCATCGAAGATGGTATTGAGAAAACGGCCCCATTGCTCCGGCTTCACCGAACGCTCGGTGACCAACTCCCCCTGCTGGCTGTAGAAGGGCCGGGCATGCTTGCGGTCGCCCCACCCCTCGTTGGCGGCATCCAGCAGGTCGGGCGTGACCCGCTCGACAATGGGGATGAACTGAATAAAACGGGCCTTTAGCTGATCGCGAAAAAAGCGATAGACCCTAAGCGGGCGTTCGACGTTTCCCGCATGGACGGTGCAGAGGATGTTGAACTCGACGCTGTGCCGTTTCATCAGACGCGCCGCCTTCATCACCTTGTCGAAAGTGGGACGGTCATGCTTGTCCACCCGATAGGCATCGTGCAGTTCCCTGGGCCCGTCCATCGACAACCCAACAAGGAAGTTGTTCTCCCGCAGGAATTCACACCAGGCATCGTTGAGCAGTGTGCCGTTGGTCTGAATCGTGTGCTCGAAAGTCATCTCCGGACGGGCGTACTTCTTGACCAGGCTCATTGCGTGGCGGAAAAAGTCGAGCCCCATCAGAGTCGGCTCGCCCCCCTGCCAGGCGATGGTGATGTGGGTCCCCTGCTGCGACTCGATCACCTGCTTGATGTAGGCCTCCAGGACCTCGTCCCGCATGCGAAAGCGACTGCCGGGGTAGAGGCTCTCCTTGGAGAGGAAGAAGCAGTACTTGCAATCGAGATTGCAAACCGCGCCGGTGGGTTTGGCGAGCACATGGAAATTGGAGGGGGCGTCCCGCGGCCACACCTTCGGCGGCTCAGGGGATGCTACCGATGCTTCGCCAGCCGAATCTGACGAATGGAAGCGCAGGGGCGATTCACCGTAATGCATGGGTTCCCTCTCCTGGGTTTTGCTTCCTGGGGGGCCGTATTGCCGCCCGCACTTTGAGCATAGGGCAAATGGCGCTGATGCAAACCGGCAAACGGCTATCCGGCGTGGAGCATCCGGCAAACCGGGCCTATATTCGGGTCAAGCCCGTTCAGGGATCGACTGAAGTCAGTGTTCCAAATTCGTATCCACCCGGGTAGGAGCGGCGCGTCGCCGCGATAGGTCGGCAATCGCCCCGGTGCGGGGCTCCTACCAGGAGCCCGGATTCGGATTTGGGCGTGACTGGACACCATTCCGAGTATCTATTTAGGGAAGGAGGTTCACATGAAAGGAGCAAGCGCAATGGCTGCGGCACTCATGGCAATCGCCTTGGCGTTCGGCTCGCCGGCGCAGGCTGCCGAGCAACAGGAAATGAAGCCGGTTGTTGTCTCTGTTACCCAAACAGTCGCCACTGTGGAGGACATTGACAAGGACAACCGTCGCCTGACGCTCAAGGGGCCCGAGGGCCGCACGTTCGATGTAAAGATCGGGCCGCAGGTGCAGAACTTCGATCAAATCGACAAGGGCGATGAGATCGAAACCTCCTACCTCGGTTCGGTCTCCCTGCAGATCGACACGGAGCCGGCTCCTCCGGCCGAGTTTGCCGAGTTCACCGAGGTGGCACCTCTCGGCGAGAAGCCGCGGGTGGTTGAAGCGGCTACGCTACAGATGGCCGCCTCAGTCGAGCAGATCAATCGAGAGGCGCGGGAAATCACGGTACGGGGTCCGCAGGGCAATCTTCGGAGAATCGGGATCCCCGAGGACTTGGACCTGGACAAACTCAACGAAGGGGACCAGATCCTGGTGACCTATACCGAAGCGGTCGCGACCTCGGTGAAGGAGAGGTCTTAAGGTTCCGTTGAGTCAGAAAGGGGCTGTTTTCCTCCCCTTTCTCCGTCGAACGAAACGGGTGCTACGAATGGGGTATCCACTATTCGTGGCGGCTGGATTGGAACCCCGATTCCGTCGGAGCGGCACATTCGTAGGAGCTTTGGGCTCCGTCCCTGTGTGGGAGCGGTTTCCAGCCGCAAAGCTGTTTTGGGGTGTTCGCGGCAAGGATGCCGCTCCTACGCGGGGAAGGAGTTCTGGGGTGTTCGCGGCAAGATGCCGCTCCTACGCGGGGAAGGAGTTCTGGGGTGTTCGCGGCAGGATGCCGCTCCTACGCGGGGAAGGAGTTTTGGGGTGTTCGCGGCAAGGATGCCGCTCCTACGCGGGGAAGGAGTTTTGGGGTGTTCGCGGCAAGGATGCCGCTCCTACGCGGGGAAGTCGAAACCGCATCGCGGCAGGATGCCGCTCCTACGTGGGGAAGGAGTCTGAAGATCTCCTTAGATATCCCTGGAGATATCCCCGCCTCCTCCCAGTCCGCTGTGGTCCGGCGTCTCGGCCCACTGCCGGAGCGTCTCGTCTTCCCAAGCCCCCGATATGAAGACCTCCCGCTCTTTGGCGAACAGCTCGACCACCGCAGCCCTATCGGGAGGAACCTTACGCGACAGGAATCGCAGCAGTGCAGCGAGACGCCTCTGAACCTGGAGGGATGTGGCACCGTACTGCATGATTTCCGACAGGCCCAGTCGCACATAATCCTCCCAACCGGGGGCGCCGCAGACCACCCGAACCCTCCCCTCGCGGTCCCGCACCCTGCCGATGTCGAGATGCGAGTTGCCGAGCCGGCGCAACAGCATCTCGATATGGTCGAGTGCCTGCACCGCCGTCGTGGGATCATTGATGGCCGGCGATAGCGCGCGAATCGCCATATCGACGAGCAATCGAAGCGCGTAACGGGGATCTTGCCGGAAAGCGCGTTCGCGGCCCAAAACGATGGCGGAGTAGAGCTTCGATTCCCGTAGTTCGGACTCTCCTCCCCGGACCAGGGCTATCACCTCGCCGTCACGCAGCGCGTCACCCACGGCATAGGGCAGGTGAATGACTCCGCCAGCGCCTTTGGCCAAGTCCAACAGGCGTCGCCAGTCATAACGGATGACGTAGCCCGGTGCGCCGTCGTAGACCACCGTCTGCGAGATGGGCAACTCCGCTTCTCTCGCCTCTTCCCCAGCGGCGTGTGGGCTGGCTTTGTCCGGGCCCAAGGGTGCGTATAGCCGGGCGACACTAAAGCTTCCGGCGGTGCTCAGGGCGAAAAGCACATTGCCGATGGTCAGGGTCGTGAAAACCCGAACCAGGTTCGCCAGGATAGCGACGCTCGCCAGCAGCCAGGCGAAGGCGAGCCACACGGTGAAGGCGCTCACGACTTCGCCCCTGTCCAGCCCCAGGGTCCGAAGCGCCATCAGGCAATAGATGAAGGTTCCGGTGAAGATCCCCAGCGAATGGCGCAGGCTGCGAATATGAGCGAAGACGCGGGTGATCCGCGGCGAGTAGGTACTGCTGCCGAACTGGACAATGACAAAGACCAGAGAAAAGACGATACCGGTCAGCGTAATCATGCCCGCGGCGATGGTCGCAAGAATGGTGGAGATGCTGGATTTCTCCAGCGGCGATACCAGCCAGGGGAAAAACCATTGATTGAACTGGGGCGCGGCGTACCCCAGCGCAATGGCGCTGCTGATGTAGACCCAGGTGATCAGGCCCAGCCGGGGGCTGCGGGTGTGCTCCCGGTGAAACCTGGGCACCCCCAGGCGGGCGAGTACCGCACGGTAAATGGAAGGCATGGCCGTTCCCCTCGGTTCAAGGGCCCTTCACGTACCGCCGCACACCGCGGTTGATGGGACCGCGAATCAGAAGATAAGGGAGAAACGCGAGAAGGAATGCTACGACAAGGGCCTCGACCGGATAGATCCAGCGAAAGACGATGACCTGATAGACCCCGTCGATAATCAGCGCGAACACATAGACCCGCACCACCGCCTTCCAACCCTCCGCCAGCAACTCCCGCCGATGCGCAGGATCGGTGAAGAGCGCCCAGAAGTACGGCGGCCGTTTGGCCACTGCGTCGCGGTAGCCATCGCGCGTAGCAAAGAACATCGCAATCACCGGTTGAAGGATCAGCCGAAAGGCCAGTGGACCGTGCAGTCTATCCGCGATGTTCTCCCAGAAACGACTGAAGATCTCGTCCATGCCAACATCCCTATAGCGCCTCGGGCGGTTTACCGTATGACACGTCTCCACCAACCTATAGCCGGTTTTGCGCTGCCGGACGAATTCGTGGTTTGGCCGCGATACTGACTTCACTGGCGCCTCGGAGTTTTGGCGCCGCGGCTCGGCCTCTCCTACTCTTGGCTTTGAAAGGGGAATTCCAGTTACACAGGAGACATGGACGTGATGAGCAGAGAAAGGGATTTCATGCGAATCGCAGCAGCATCGGTCGCCGGGCTGTTGGTATTCGGGGGCGCGTTGGCGCAGGACGTCGACCGGACCGGATGGAAATACACCATCGCTCCCTATGCATGGGGTACGAGCATTGATGGCACGGTAAGCGCCAGGGGCCGGGAGGCGAATATCAGCGCCGATTTCAGCGACCTCATCGACTACACGAACGCGGCCGGCGCCCTGCGTTTCGAGGCCATCAACAAGTGGGGCTTCTACGGGGACATCTGGTTTGCGAGCCTCTCCGACGAGGAGGATACGCCCCTCGGGGACATTGAGGTGACCTTCGACCAGACCATTGCCGAAGCCGGCGCACTCTATGCCTTTCAACCCGACCTGACCGGCTACGTTGGCGCCCGCTACCAGGATCTCGATGGGGAGATCGACCTACCGGTCGTCGGCGAACAGGACGCCAGCAGGGATTGGACCGACGCCATCATCGGGGCCCGCTGGACACCGGCACTCAGCGACCGCTGGCAAGGCAACTTGCGGGCCGATGTTGGCGCAGGAGACTCTGATCTGACTTGGCTCGCCCAAGCCGGGGTGGGCTACCAGTTCAGCGACAGCTGGTCGGGGACCATCGCCTATCGGTACCTGGAAACCGACTTGGACGAAGACAGTTTTCGAGTGGGACATCGTCCAAGAAGGCTTTGGGCTCGGACTGGCCTATGAATTCTAACTTCTTCTTTCAGGGCGGCTCGACCGAGTCGCCCAGAATGTCGTTGATGTAGAGCATCTCCACCAGCACCAGGCTGACCACGGCGATGGGCGCGGCCAGTATGAGCCCGAGGATCCCGAAAGCGATCCCCATCAGGATCTGAACGGCGATAAGCAGGGCCGGCGCCAGCAGGATCACCTTGCGCTGCACCAAGGGGGTGATCAAATAGCCCTCGAGAAACTGAATAGACAGATAGAGCAGCCCCACGTAGAAGCCGAGCATCGGCTCGGCCGAGAAGGCAATCAGAACGGCGGGTATGGCAGCCAGGATTGGGCCGAGGTTGGGAATGAACTCGAACAGGGCCGCCAGTATTCCCAGGCTGAACGCCTGCGGCACGCCCAACAGCAGCAGGCCCACCGTCGTGATTCCCCCGACCAGCAGCATCGCAACCGAAGCCCCCACGAGCCACCACCGCACTACGTAGCCGATTTCACCGAGTACCTCCCGTATGCGCGACCTCCGGATTGGGGGAAAGAGGCGAATCAGCCCATTGATATAAATCCGCGGCTCGGCACTGATATAGATCCCCAGCGCCGCGATGATGATTGCGCTCAACAAAGCCCCCAGCGTTGTCGAAAAGAAGCCGCCCACACGCCCGAAGGTCTCGGGGCCGATCGTCTCCAGGGTGATGCCGCCAGGCAACAGCTCGATGAGTCGTTGCGCCCACTCGTGCTCGTCGATGTAGGCACCGACCTGCCGCACGGACTGCGAGAAGTTGCGCTCCAACTCTCCGATGCCCTGAATGATATCGGTGCCGAACAGCAGCACAAGACCTGAGAACAGACCGACCAGCCCCAGAATGACCAGTGCAAGGGCGAATCCTGCCGAGAGGGGGAGCACGCGACGCAACAGATCCGAAAGGCTGCTCAGAAAAACGGCAACCAGAATCCCGGAGAAGAGCACCAGCGGCAGGCGCGGCAGCCAGGCCAGCAAAACAAGCAGCCCGCCGAGCAGGATGATTCCGTTCAGCGCACGTTTTGTAATCCCCTCTCCCATAGCGCCATGATCGTCCCTGGATTCCGTTACGGGGAAAAGCTCCAGCCCAGCCTTGAATCGTCCCGTGTATTTTAGGGCCGGCTCGAAACATTGGGGGCTGCGTGCCACTCCGGCTCAGCCATTAACCGCACCGCGTGATCCGCGCCAGCCCTTCCCTTTGAGTTGAAACAGCCGATCTTCGCTAAAGACTAGCCCGGAGCTCTCATGCTCGGCCTGTCCGCGTCGACGCTACACGATACGTTCAGTTCCATCGGGCAGGCGATGAGCCGGTCCGAAGGGTAGTAGGAATACGCTCTAGGACGCTTCCATACTCTCCCGCAGGTCGACCAGCGACTGCTGGCTAACACCGAAAAGCGTCTGCCCCGGCCGGTCGATATCGATAATCAGCATCAACACCAGGGACAACGTCATGGCCAGCAAAAGAGTCGCCAGCCAACTGCGTCCACCCGATAGCCCCGCATGCAAGCCGACAACGATGGTGGAGGCAAAGGCGATAAGATAGAGAGCGGTCCACACGGCTGGCGGTATGCGGTAACGGACCACGGTCATTCGGGTCTCGTGCAGGTCGATCACTTCGTTGAGCGAATCGATAAAAAGCCCCAGAGTGACCGCGCGCGGAAACTCCTTTCCCAAGGTAACCGCATGCTGCCAAAGCTTCTCGTGAATTTCAGTGGACTCGGCTACGGCTTCGCGAAGCTCCTCAATCGACTCGGCCTTCGCCCCCTCGATTCGCAGGTCCACGTATCGCTTGAGCAACGTTTCGATTTGTGAGGCGTGGGGGGCCGGCAGCATTTGCGAACGCAGCCATGTCGTGCCAATCGCGTTGGCCTCGTCCAGAACCACCTGCTTGCGGGCGTGAAAACGATCGCCCGCCAAGCCAAAGGAAAAGGCCAGCATGAAGGCGAGCAGGCCGAGGGAAGCCCCCATTATGGCCCCGGTTTGAGAGGATTCCGCAACCTCGGTAGACCGCCGTCGCTTACCTATTCGGAAACCGATCTCACCGAAGAGCAGCAGCAGGATGACCGAAATGGCGAAAATGCCCCATACCGGAAGCGCATCGAGATAGCGTACGGGCAATAGTTCCGTCATCTCAGCAACATCCCTTTCGCTGCAGATCCCAGGCGGCAGCTCTTGAGCTCGCCTTGTCGGGCATTACAGGTGACCCCGTTGTCCAAAGAGTGTAGCCAACTTGACCATTCCCTTATTGAATGGAATTGCTCTGTTCAAAAGCTCGCTCGAAGCGTGAAAGGGCGGTAGAGCGATCCGGCTGCACGCGACTCGCCCTGCAACAGTGCACTAGACTTCGGCAAAGTCAGTCACTGGAGGATCCCAGCCATGGAAGGCCAACCTTCTCGCCCGCACCTTGAGCGCCTGAAGACCGGTGTGGGCGGACTCGACCGCGCGCTCGGCGGCGGCCTGCCCAAGGGCCGCCCGGTGCTGATAACCGGCGAGACCGGGACCGGGAAGAGCGTGCTCCTCCAGGAGTTCATCTACCGCGGTATTACCGAGTACGGCCAGCCGGGCGTCCTCGTGGCCTGCGAGGAGACGCCCGAGAACATTCGGGACAACGTCGCGAGTTTTGGCTGGGATTTCGCCGCCCTGGAGGGGGCCGGGACCGGCCAGTTGGCCCTTCTCGATGCGGCCCCTTTCAAGGGGGAACTGGAGATGGTCGAGGCGGACCAGCACTACTCCCTGACGCCCCTGGTGGAGACCATCGCCCGCACCGTGGAGCAGATCGGGGCCGAGCGGGTCGCCATCGACGGTCTGGATAGTCTGTTCGAGCGCTTTCGCTCGGAACGGGCGGTTCGCCAGATGTTCCTGATGCTGACACAGCACCTCGCCGATTTGGGCGTAACTACGCTGCTCAGTGCCCCGACCAGCGGCGGACGGAGCGTGCTCTCGGAGCACGGTCTGGAGCAGTTCGTCGCCGATGGCATTATCGATTTGTGGCAGCTTCCGGGCGAGCTGCGTATGGTTCGAAAGTTGAGTATCCGAAAGCTGCGGGGGCTCGATTACCAGTCCGGGATTGTGGAGTTTCAAATCAACTCCCACGGGCTGGAGGTCTTCCCCCGCATTCCCCTGAAAAGCGGCATGGCCCCGGAACTGCTGAAGGGGCGCAAGTCATCGGGCATTGCCCGACTCGACGAGCTCCTCGGCGGTGGCTTCCCGGAAGGGCACATGGTGCTTATCAGTGGCGGAACCGGGTCAGGGAAGACGGTGGTCGGGCTGCAATTCATCACGGCCGGGCTGGCGGCGGGCGAACCGGCCGTCATGCTCACCATCGAGGAGAGCAGAGAGCAGCTGCTGCACGAGGCCCGGACGTTCGGCTGGGACCTGGACACGCCCCATCGCGAGAATCGCCTCGTTTTTGTCGACGTGCCGTTTTCCGGTATGCGCGTCGACCGGATCCTCTATGAAATCGTCAACAAGGTCCATGAGGTGGGCGCCAAGCGCCTGGTCATGGATTCCATCTCGGCACTGATCTCCGCCGGCGCCACCCAGCGGGAGGTACGCCTTTTTCTGGAGCAGCTGGTGAGCTTTTGCAAATCGGAGGGGATCACGGCCATTCTGACCTATGCGATCAGCGGGGCGTTTGGCGCCGCCGCCGGTCAGCTGCTCGGCGGCAGCGCCATCACCGAGGCGCGGCTGAGTTCCATCGTCGACGCCATCATCCTGCTCAACTATGTGGAGCAGCCGGACCGGGTCGACAAACTGATGAGCGTTCTCAAGGTAAGGGGCAGTCGCCACGACCCCGGCATCTTCCGTTTCGAGATCACCGACAAGGGCATCGAACTTGGGGAACGGGTGCCCTCACAGTAAAGAGTGGCTGACAGTACCTCCGGAGTTCGGCCCCAACCGATAGCAACCGGATTCAGAAGGCGATCAGCACGACCACGATTTACCCGCGGAGCGCTAAGGATTGTGTCGAGTTGGGGAAGAAAGCGTGGAAAGGCTCACCTGCGCTTCCGCGTTTGAGCGGTAAGCCTTTGATTCATGAGGCTGCTAAAAAGCATTTGGCGGAGAGGGAGGGATTCGAACCCTCGGACGGGGGTTACCCGTCACGCGATTTCGAGTCGCGCGCTTTCGACCACTCAGCCACCTCTCCGTTCTAACCGCCTGTATTCCCACAAATCCGGCCACCGAAGGGGCCGTCGCGAAGGAAGCCCTCTAGCATAACGCCAATCGATTTGTGGGACAACTCGCAAATGTGATGTATATTACTGGTTAAGCGTGATCACCCGCACAGAAATACTCACTCATGCTCATTGGCCCCTACAAGCGTCTCGCCGCTGGCCTGCTGATGCTGCCCTTTCTCACCGCCTGTCCCTCCAAGAACGAACTGGACAGGGTGCTTGAGTCCGGGGAGCTGAGGGTCCTTACCCGCAATGCGGCGACCACCTATTTCGAAGGTCCCACCGGCCCGACGGGGCTGGAGTACGACCTTGCGAAGGGGTTTGCCGATGAGCTGGGCGTGGAACTGAAGCTAATCACCGTCGCCAATGTTGCCGAAGTAGTCTCACAATTGCGCAAGCGCCGCGCCCACTTCGCCGCAGCGGGTCTGACGATCACCGGGGAGCGACAGAATTGGGCCCGCTTCACCCCGCCCTACCAGACGATCAGCCAGCAACTGGTCTACCGCATTGGCACAACTGATCGGCCCGACGATATATCGGAGCTGAACGGAAGACTCGAAGCGTTGGCGGGCAGCAGCCATGTCGAGAGGCTTCGGGAACTCAAAAAGGCCCATCCGAAGCTGACCTGGACGGAAAACACCAAGCTGGAAAGCGAAGAGTTGCTGACGCGGGTGTCGGAGAAGGTCATCGATTACACAGTCGCCGATTCCAACGAACTGCGCCTGAATCAGCGCTTCTATCCGGAACTGCGCGCCGCTTTTGATCTGTCCGAGCCACAGGCGCTGGCCTGGGCGTTTCCGAAGAGCCCGGACGACAGTCTCTATCGTTTGGCAGTCGCCTATTTCGAACGCCTGAAAGAAAGCGGAAAACTGGCACGGCTGATCGAGCGTCATTACGGCCATGTGGGGGATTTCGACTACGTCGGCACCCGCATTTTCATGCGCCATATCCGCGAACGGCTTCCCCGCTTTCGGGAAATGCTGGAGACCGCCGCCGAGGAGAACGGTCTGGATTGGCGCCTTCTGGCGGCCATGGCCTATCAGGAGTCGCACTGGGATCCAAGCGCGGTTTCCCCCACCGGCGTCCGCGGTTTCATGATGCTGACCCAGGCAACGGCCAGGTATCTCGGTGTGCAAAAGCGAACCGATCTCTGGCAAAGCATCGAGGGCGGCGCCCGCTATATTCGTAAACTGATTGAGCGCGTGCCGGAGCGTATCCGTAACCCGGATCGCATGTGGATGGCATTGGCGGCCTACAACATCGGCTATGGTCATCTCAACGATGCCCGCATTATCACCCAGACCCGGGGGCAAAATGCTGACATCTGGAAAGACGTTAAAGAGAACCTGCCCCTGTTGCGGAAGCGCGTCTGGTACAAGAAGACCAAACACGGCTATGCCCGTGGCAACGAAGCCACGGCTTACGTCGAGAACATCCGAAGCTACTACGATGTTCTGGTCTGGCTAACCGATCAGGAAAAATTTGTCCCCGAGCAAATCCCGCCGAACTTCACCATCGCCAGCCCGGTGCTCTGAGGCTCGATCGCCTCGGGTGGCTCCCTGCGTACTCCGAAGCCTCTGTTATCCTGCCGAGATTGCCTTCGTTTCGAAGGCCGCATCCGCTGAACCGGCGCCTTTTTTGGCGAACCTCTGGCGCTCGGGTCTGACCCTGTGGGCTCGGTTGTCTAACTAAACATATGCTCCGAAATGGTATGAATCCTGGCTTCTGGTAGGAGCCCCGCGCCGGGGCGATTGCCGACCCTATCGCGGCGACGCGCCGCTCCTACCCGGGTGGATACGAATTTGGAACACGTATTTAGCTGTTCCGACTTGGTGTTCATTACTTCCCCTCATCCTGACCTTCTCCCCGGGAGGGAAAAGGGATCAGGTGATGACCACTTCGGAACAGCTATTTAGCGCCTCGAGCGAAAAAACCGACGCAGCAGATCGGCGGATTCCTCGGCCAGAGTGCCCGCGGTGATGGCGGCGCGATGATTGAGCCGATCGCTTTGCAGCAGGTTGAACACGCTTCCGGCGGCTCCGGTGCGGGGATCGGCCGCCCCGAAGACCACCCGAGCGATTCGGGCGTGGACCATGGCGCCGGCGCACATCGGGCAAGGCTCCAGGGTGACATAAAGGGTCGTGTCCGGCAGGCGGTAGTTGCCGACCCGTTTGGCGGCATCCCGCAGTGCGCGGATTTCTGCGTGTCCGGTGGGATCGTGCTCCGCGATCGGGCGGTTCCATCCTTCGCCGATGACCTCTCCGTCCCGCACGATGAGTGCCCCTACCGGAACCTCCCCCTCCTCCGCTGCGCGGCGAGACAGGAGCAGCGCCCGCTCCATGAAACGAATATCGGTTTCAGTGTCGTTCATCGCAGGCGAACATTCGTTTTTTCGAGGCTTGAATCGGGTGGCCGTTCACCTGTACTTCCGGAGAGGGCTCAAGTTCGGCGTAACGGCTGCAGAGACTTGGTTGCTTGGGGATACCCCGATCGTCAGCAATCAACGGACCCTGCCTCTTTCCGCCTCGGCCAAATCCCGATCGCACATACCTAACAGGTAGAGAATGGCATCGAGTCCCAGGGTGGTGATGGAGTGCTGGGCCTGTTCCTTGACGACCGGCTTGGCGTGAAAAGCGATACCGAGCCCGGCAATGGAGAGCATGGGCAGGTCGTTGGCCCCATCGCCGACAGCAATGACCTGCTCCAGCGATATTCCCTCCTGAGCGGCCAGCTGGCGCAGCAGGGTGGCCTTGCGCCGGCCATCGACGATTTCACCTTTGACGACGCCGGTGAGCTTGCCCTGGCGGATGTCGAGTTGGTTGGCGAAGATGTAGTCGATGCCGAGCTTACGCTGCAGGTATTCGGCAAAATAGGTGAATCCCCCGGAGAGGATGGCCACTTTGTAACCAAAACGCTTCAGGTTGCGGATCAGTCGTTCGGCACCTTCGGTGATGGGCAGGCGTTCGGCGATCCCCCGCAGCACCGATTCATCGAGCCCCTCCAGCAGCGCCATGCGTTTTCGGAAGCTCTCGGAGAAATCCAACTCGCCGGCCATGGCCGCCTCGGTGATAGCGGAGACCTGGTCAACCACGCCCGCTTCGCGGGCCAGTTCGTCGATAACCTCGGTCTGAATCAACGTCGAATCCATGTCGAAGCAGACCAGCCGGCGGTTGCGGCGGTAGATGTTGTCCTCCTGAATGGCGATGTCGATGTCCAAGGCCTGGGCGGCTTCCAGAAAGTGGGTATGGAGCATCGTCAGGTCGGGGACATCGCCCCTGATGGAGAGCTCTACCGAGGCGATGTGCTTCTCCTCGGGTTTGCGCAGGGAGATGCGCCCGGTCAGGCGGGTGATATTGTCGATATTGAGACCGTGATCGGCCACCACTTCGGCCACCCGGGCCAAGTGTCGTGAACTGATGTGGCGTCCCAGCAGCGTGACCATGTGGCGCGGCTGTCCCTGGGCCGCAACCCACTGTTCATAGTCATCTTCACCGACCGGTGTGAAGCGGATGTTGAGGTTCAGCTCGTGGGCCTTGAGCAGCAGATCTTCTGAACACCGGGCAGCCGCTGGCGTCCTGGGGCAATTCGATCAACATCCCCAGGGAGACGGTGTCATGGATCACCGACTGGCCGATATCCAGAACCGTAACGTCGTAACGGGCCAGGCAGCCGGTCAGGGCCGCCGTGATACCGGGCCGATCGGGCCCGGCAACGGTCATGAGTATGACTTCGCGCATGAGGACAGTTGCTAGTTACTAGTGGCTAGTTGCGAGGGGCTTCGGCTGCCGTGGCCCTGGCCACTCGCAACTCGCTCCTCGTCACTGGAGTTATTCCCACTCGATGGTGCCGGGCGGCTTTCCGGTCACATCGTAGACGACGCGGGAGATGCCGTTGATTTCGTTGACGATGCGCCGCGAGACATGGTCCAGGAATTCATACGGCAGGTGCGCCCAACGGGCGGTCATGAAGTCGATGGTCTCCACCGCCCGCATGGCCACCACGTACTCGTAACGGCGACCGTCGCCGGTCACGCCCACCGATTTTACCGGCAGGAAGACGCAGAAAGCCTGCGAGGTCTTGTCGTAGAGATCGTGCTTGCGCAGCTCTTCGATGAAGATGTGGTCGGCCAGGCGCAGGATATCCGCGTACTCCTTTTTCACCTCGCCGAGGATGCGCACGCCAAGGCCCGGGCCGGGGAACGGATGGCGGTAAACCATGTCGGCCGGCAACCCGAGCTCGACACCGATTTTGCGCACTTCGTCCTTGAACAGCTCCCGCAACGGTTCGAGGAGCTTGAGATTCATGTCCTCGGGCAGGCCACCCACGTTATGGTGCGATTTGATGACGTGCGCCTTGCCGGTTTTGGCGCCGGCCGATTCGATGACGTCCGGGTAGATGGTCCCCTGGGCCAGCCACGCCACATTGTCGAGTTTGCCCGCCTCCTCGTCGAAGACATCGATAAAGGTGTTGCCGATGATCTTGCGCTTCTGCTCGGGATCATCGACACCTTTCAGCCTGGAGAGGAAAAGCTCCTCGGCATCGACCCGAATGACCCGCACACCCATGTGTTCGGCGAAGGTGGCCATGACCTGATCGCCTTCCTGATGGCGCAGGAGACCGTTGTCCACGAACACACAAATCAGCTGGTCGTCGATGGCCTTGTGGAGCAGTGCAGCCACCACGGACGAGTCGACCCCACCGGAGAGGCCCAGCAGGACCTGTTCGTCTCCAACCGATTCACGAATCCAGCTGATGGCGTCTTCAATGATATTGCCGGGTGTCCAATCCGCCGGGCAGCCGCAGATCTCGTGCAGGAAGCGGTTGATGATGCGTTGCCCCTGACTGGTGTGTGTCACCTCGGGGTGGAACTGCACGCCGTAGAAGCGGCGCTCTTCATCGGCGATGCCGGCGACCGGTGCGCTCTCGGTGGAGGCCATCAGTTTAAAACCGGGCGGCATATCGATGACCCGATCGCCGTGGCTCATCCAGACATCCAGCAGCCCATAGCCCTCGGGGCTGGTGTGATCCTCGATGTCCTTTAGCAGGGCGGTATGGCCGCGCGCCCGGACCTGGGCATACCCGTATTCGTGGTGTTCGGAAGACTCGACAGCGCCGCCCAGCTGCGCCGCCATGGTCTGCATGCCGTAACAGATCCCCAGCACCGGCACGCCCAGTTCGAAGACCGCCTGCGGGGCCCGCGGCGTCTCGGCCGCGGTCACCGTCTCGGGACCGCCGGAGAGGATAACCCCGCTGGGGGCGAAGGCGCGAACCGCCTCCTCGTCCATATCGAACGGGTACAGTTCACAGTAGACTCCGGCCTCGCGCACCCGGCGGGCGATAAGCTGGGTGTACTGGGAGCCGAAGTCGAGTATGAGGATGCGATGGGAGTGGATGTCCACGGACATGTCTTCTCTCTGGATTCAGATGCTTATGGGGGTACGACTAAACCGCTAATGATCGGGGAAACCTTATCGGCGTGCAACTTTTGCGGCGGCGAAAGCCTCCCGATCCCCGGCATTCGCCCGACGAGCGGGGCTCCTTCGGAGGGGGTCCAAGCCGTATAATTACCGCCGATGAATACGCCCGTCGAAATCACCATCGATGAGCTGATAGTTCGCCATGAGGCGCTGTTTTTCGACGCCTATGGCGTGCTGGTGGATGATCACGGTCCCCTGCCGGGCGTCATCGACTTGATTCGGCGCCTGAATACCTCGGGTATGCCCTATTACGTGCTGACCAACTCCGCCAGCCGACTGCCCGAGTCCATCGCAGCCCACTTCCGCGAGCTGGGGTTGGCCATTCCGGCAGAGCGGTTAATCAGCTCGGGGCTGCTACTGTCACGTTACGCTGCCGACCACCAGCTCCAGAGGCGCCGGGCCGTGGTTCTCGGACCGGAAGATGCCAGGGAGTACGCCCGCCGTGCGGGACTGGACGTCATGGAACCGGAAGCGGGACTCGATGCGGAGGTGGTGGTCATCGCGGATGAGAAAGGCTATCCGCTGCTGGAGTATCTCGATCACGTACTGAGTCTGCTGCTGCGTCGGCTCGACCAGCGCCGCCCGGTGGAGCTTCTGGTATGCAACCCGGACCTCATCTATCCGCAGGCTCCGGCGCGCTACGGCTTCACGGCCGGAACCCTCGCGGCCATGTATGAAGGCATTCTCCGCGAGCGTTACGGGACCGATGCCCCGCATTTCACGCGTCTCGGAAAACCCTATGCCCCCCTTTTCGAGGAGGCGGTGCGACGGGCCGGCACATCGAATGCCGTAATGATCGGCGATCAACTCGCCACCGACATCCGCGGCGCAAACCGTTTCGGCCTCGCTTCCGCGCTGGTAGCGACCGGACTGGGCGGTTCAGTGCTGCGCAAAGGTGAGAAGGAACTCGTGCCCGACTTTCGACTCCCCGGCCTGGAGTCGCGCCGTTAAACCTTTCGGCTCAGGCCCCTGCGGCTGACAGCTCTCCTTCCAGGGCCGCTTCCCAGCAGCTCTGCAGATTCCGGGCGGTGAGTTCGACCAAATCCGCGTCCAGCTTCCCCTCGGCGACAAGCTGTCGCAGGATGGCCAGGATAGCCTCCGGTTCCATCCCGGGCCGGTAGGGTCGATCCTGCGCCAGGGCCTGGAAGATGTCCGACACCATCATCAGTCGCGACTCGATACTCAATTGTCCGGAGGGGCGTTGAAAGGGATATCCGCTCCCGAGGAGGGTTTCATGGTGATTACCGGCCCATTCGGCGATGGCCTCCAGGCCGTCCACCCGCCGCAGAATACGAAAGGTCTCGTAGCTGTGGTGGTGCATCACCGCCGTCTCCTCATGACTCAGGGGACCCGGCTTCTCCAGGATTTCGTCCGGAACGCCCAGTTTGCCCAGGTCGTGCAGCAATCCGGCCAGCTCGATTTGGAACCGCCGTTCCGCCGAGAGACCCAAGAGTTCCGAAAGGTGTACCGCAAGGCGCGCCACTCCGGTGGAGTGGCGATAAGTGAACGGACTTTTGGCGTCGACAATGCGGGCGAAAATACCGGCCAGCGCCCTGAGTTCCGCCTGCGAGGTCAGCCGCCGCTCGCCCTTGCGCTCCCACTCCCGAACGAAGTCCGTCAGCTCCAGTGGACGTCGGTTGAGCCAAAAGGCATCACTGGCGGATGCGGCCATAAAGGCCTCAATCCATTCCGGGCTGAAAAAACTGCCGCCGAATGAGCCGATCCTGTCACGAACGGCCTGTGCCGCGACCAGCTCTTCTGCGCCCGGGTTCTGGTTCATCAGGGCATCGATCCGGTCCGCCAGGTAGATCCCGTTCGCCTTCGACGCAAGGTCACCGGGCAGCTCCAGCCGATTGAGTTGCTCCCAATGCGTGTGGTGATAGCGGATAACGGGAGCCAGATGGCTCAGTGGCGGAAAATCCTCCAGATAACGGGCACCGGTCTGGCAGTGGTCTTCGGAACCGGCCCAGTCCAATTCAGTGATAAGCCGGCGGTGAACCCGCGTCGAGGAGACGCCGCAATCGTGGAGCAGGCCCGCAAAAAAAAGTTCCGAGAGGGCACTTTGATCCCAGCCGAGCTGCTCTGCGCAGCGCACCGCCATATAGGCGACCCGCTCGCCGTGCTGGCGCTCGTCCACACCGACCAATCCCAGGGCTTGGGCCAGAGAACTGACCGCCTGGCTTAAATCCACGGACAGCCGATCGGATTCGCCGGTCATCATCTTCCCCTCGGGGGTTTGACCTTCACAGCGGGATCATACGGCAGATGCTGCAGTCAGACATCGTTAGTCACGGACAGTGCGGTTCAGAGTCGGTATAATGCCCGACCTTTGTGGTACGCAATTAGGGGATTACCATCCGTGAAACGCGTTGGAGCACACGTAAAGACCGTCGGCGGCGTCGATAAAGCGCCGCACAATGCCCAGGCCATCGGTGCCAGGGCCTTTGCACTGTTCACCAAGAATCAGCGGCAGTGGAAGGCCAAGCCTTATACGGAAGAGACCATTGCCGCCTTCAAGGCCAACATGCAGGAAGTGGGCATCGCCCCGGAACACGTACTGCCCCACGACAGCTACCTTATCAATCTGGGTCATCCGGAACCCGAAGCACGGGAGAAATCCCGCCATGCCTTCCTGGATGAGATGCAGCGTTGCGAACAGCTGGGCCTGCCGCTGTTGAACTTCCATCCCGGCAGCCACCTGCGCAAAATCTCCGAGGAGGAGTGCCTGACCCTGATTGCCGAATCGCTCAACTGGGCCCTCGACCAGACCAGCGGGGTCATCGCCGTGATCGAGAATACCGCCGGACAGGGAAGCAATCTCGGTTACCGCTTCGAACACCTGGCGGCCATCATCGATAAGGTCGAAGACCAGGCCCGCGTTGGTGTCTGCCTGGATACCTGCCACACCTTCACCGGTGGCTACGACCTGCGTACTTCCGAGGCGTGCGATGCCACATTCGAAGAATTCGAAAAGGTGGTGGGCTTCCAGTACCTGCGTGGCATGCACCTCAACGACAGCAAGCCGGACCTCGGCTCCCGTGTCGATCGCCACCACTCCATCGGGCAGGGCAAGATCGGCCTGGAGGCGTTCCGCTACATCATGAACGACCCGCGCTTCGAGGAGATCCCTATGGTTCTGGAGACAATCGACGACACCATCTGGCCGGAAGAGATCGAATTGCTCTACTCGCTGGAGGGAGAAAAGCTCCCCGCCTGAACGGTCCGCGGGAGCAGGACAGGATAAAGGGAGCTATGTTATTGATGGTCCGACGGGGAGCCTTCCCCGATCATCCACCAACCTGAAGTGCCGATAGTTATGCCGAATCTTCCCCGAGACGCCGAAACCAATATCGTCCAGGAACACTACGCCGTCATCTACACGCCGCGGCGATCACGCAACCGCTTCCCGGAGAACTGCGTCGAGGTCAAGGAGAGCGCCGAAGAGGCGGCGACCTCTTCCGATCCCGACAATGGCCTGCATCCGGCCAAAGTGCTCGGTCCCTCCCGCTCCTCCGAAGGTTTTCGCCTCTACTACCTCGTTCACTGGCTTTGAACTGCAAGCCACAGAGATCACGGAGAACATAGAGGACGTTGGGCCAAGCTGTTCGAAGTAGTTCCTCTGTACTCTCTGTGGCTTAATACCTACAAAAGCGCACGGCACAGGTTGCGAAGATAGCCCCCGGCCATGAGTGATAGAATCCCGCGCCATGCCCGATTACGAATCCCTCTACCGTGCCCTGGCCCACACCCCTCTGGCCCATTGGCCCGATTATTTGCGTGGACCGGTTGAGGCCGCCCTGGAACCGACCAGCCACGGCGATATCCCCGCCTGGCAGTCAGCTCTCGATGCCCTCCCCGCCGTCACGCCCTCCCGGGTAGACCTGAGCGCCGACTGCCTGCACGTTGGCGAACCAGCGGACCTGCGAACCGGAGAGCATCAACGCCTGATCGAGCAACTGATGGCCTTCCATCCCTGGCGCAAGGGGCCGTTCTGTCTATTCGGCATTCACATCGACACCGAATGGCGCTCAGACTGGAAATGGGGCCGGCTCAAAGACGCCCTCAACCTGAAAGGCAAACGCATACTCGATGTGGGTTGCGGCAACGGTTATTACGGCTGGCGCATGCTGGGCCAAGGGGCCAACCTCGTGGTCGGAGTCGATCCGACCATCCGTTTCGTCATGCAGTATGCGGCCCTGTCCCACTTCATCGGCCCAACGTCCAATTACGTCCTGCCTCTGAAGCTTGAAGAGCTACCCCAGGGCAACGGCGGCTTCGACAGCGTCTTCTCCATGGGAGTGCTCTACCACCGCCGCGATCCACTGGAGCATTTGGCGCAGTTGAAGGCGCACCTGGGTGATGGCGGCCAAATGGTCCTGGAGACGCTGGTCATTCAAGGCGAAAAGGGCGAAGTGCTGGTTCCCGGGGGGCGCTATGCGAAGATGCGAAACGTCTGGAACGTCCCCTCTGTCCCGACGCTGGAGGGCTGGATGGGCGAAGTGGGGCTGCGCAACATTCGCACTGTCGATGTCAGTCCCACCACCGTGGACGAACAGCGCGACACTCAATGGATGACCTTCCACTCCCTGCGCCACTTCCTCGATCCCGAAGACCCCAACCGAACCATCGAAGGCCACCCGGCCCCCATTCGCGCCATGGTCATCGCCGACATCTAATCATCCTTCAGAGCCTATCGAAATACGCCCCACGGATCGCACGGAAATCGGTTCAGGGCGCACCCATCAAAAAGGCCGCCGGGTATCCCCGGCGGCCTTTGATAACCGCACCAGTAGCCTACCCCGTGGGGGGCTGATCAGACGCGATAGTTGGGCGCTTCCTTGGTGATCTGCACGTCGTGGACGTGGCTTTCACGCATGCCGGCGCCGGTTACCCGAACGAATTCGGGCCTGGTGCGCATCTCTTCGACGGTACGGCAGCCGGTGTAGCCCATGGAGGAGCGCAGGCCGCCGAGCAGCTGGTGGATCACCGGCTGTAGCGGGCCTTTGTAGGGGACCCGGCCTTCGATGCCCTCGGGCACCAGCTTGTCAGCCTCGGAGCCCTCCTGGAAGTAACGGTCGGAGGAGCCCTGCGAGCCGCCCATGGCCCCCAGTGAACCCATGCCGCGATACGACTTGTAGGAGCGGCCCTGGAACAGCTCGACTTCGCCGGGCGCCTCTTCGGTACCGGCGAACATGGAACCCATCATCACGCAGTCGGCGCCGGCCACGATGGCCTTGGACATATCACCGGAGTAGCGGATGCCGCCGTCGGCAATGATCGGTACACCGGTCCCCTCCAGGGCAGAGGCGACATTGTCGATGGCGGTGATCTGCGGCACGCCCACACCGGCGACGATGCGGGTGGTGCAGATGGAACCCGGCCCGATACCGACCTTGACGGCGTCTGCGCCCGCCTCCACCAGGGCCTTGGCGGCAGCGCTGGTGGCGATATTGCCGCCGATGACCTGCACCTCGGGGAAGTTCTTCTTCACCCAGGCGATCCGGTCCAGCACGCCCTGGGAGTGACCGTGGGCGGTATCGACCACCAGCACGTCGACGCCCGCGGCGACCAGCGCCTCGACCCGCTCTTCGGTGCCGGCCCCGACGCTGACGGCCGCGCCACAGCGCAGGCGGCCCTGATCGTCCTTACAGGCATACGGTTTGTCGGTGGCTTTCTGGATATCCTTGACGGTGACAAGGCCGCGCAGGTGGAACTGGTCGTCGACCACCAGCACCTTCTCGACCCGGAATTTGTGGAACAGATCGAGGATTTCGTTCGGATCGGCGCCCTCCTTCACCGTCACCAGCTTCTCCTTGCCGGTCATGATGGTGGAGACGGGGGCGCTGTAGTGGGTTTCGAAGCGCAGGTCGCGATTGGTGACGATGCCGACCAGCTTGTCGCCATCCACCACCGGCACGCCGGAGATGTTATTGGCGCGGGTCAGTTCCAGTACGTCGCGAATCGAGGTATCCGGCGCGATCGTGATCGGGTCCTTGATGACGCCGGTCTCGTACTTTTTGACCTTGCGGACCTCAGTGGCCTGCTGTTCCACGGTCATGTTTTTGTGAATGATGCCGACTCCGCCCTCTTGGGCAAGAGCAATGGCCAGACGGCCCTCGGTCACGGTATCCATGGCCGCGGAGACCAGCGGGATGTTCATGGTAATTTCGCGCGTCAACTTGGTCCGCAGGTCCACTTCCTTGGGTAGCACGTTGGAGTGGGCCGGGATAAGAAGGACGTCGTCGAAGGTCAGAGCTTCCTGAGCGATGCGCATAGATTGAATCCAGAAGCGGTTGGCGATCGGATAAACCTTTTATACTACTCTTTGACCATGTCTTAGTAAACGGTTAGTCTCATTCCGCCTGACGCTTGGCCCTCGCCGATGGATAAAAGGCAGACCGAGCATCTATGATGTTAGGTAGCCGGGGGCAATCCCCGCGCTAACCGGGAAGAATTTCCGGTCACAAAAACAATACTGACCCACAGAGTAAGGAGGATGTTCCCCATGAAAAAGCTTGTCAGCCTCGCGGCCGCTTCCGTGCTGCTCACCGCCTGCGCCTCAACTCCGGAAGAGAAGCCGATGGAGCCGGCCACTGCGGACGATGTCTCGGCCGCAATCCAGGCTGCCGAAGCGGCCCGAAAGCAGGCGGCCTCGGTCGGTCACGAGTGGCGTGACACCGGCCAATTCATCGGCGAGGCCCGCTCTCTGATGGAAGAGGGCAAATACGATCAGGCCATGGCCCTGGCGGAAAAGGCCGAAATGCAGGGTGAGCTCGGTTACAAGCAGTGGAAGATCGAGGAAAGCAAGGAATTGCCGACGCCCTGAGTCGGCGAGAGTGAGGGGCCGGCCCCGGCCGGCCCCTCACGTTACCCCAAAAGCGTTCAGTGAGCCGCTGATCGCCCACCGGACAGGCTCCTACGGGAGGAGTCTCTGCGTTAGAATGCGTCCATGGCCTACCAGCCCCGCTCTCAGTCTGAATCCCGTCCTGAACGGGACATCTTTACGGTCTCTCGCCTCAACCGGGAGGTGCGCGCCCTGCTCGAGCTGAGCCTGCCGCTCATCTGGCTCGAGGGTGAACTGTCCAACCTGGCCCGGCCCGCCTCCGGGCACATGTATTTCTCCCTGAAAGATGAGAAGGCCCAGGTGCGCTGCGCCATGTTCCGCATGCGCAACATGCACCTGCGCTTCCAACCGGAAAACGGAACGCACGTGCTGGTACGGGCGCGGGTCGGGCTGTATGAGGCGCGCGGCGAGTATCAGCTGATCGTCGAGCACATGGAGGAGGCGGGCGATGGCGCCCTGCGCCGCCAATTCGAAGAACTCAAGTCGCGACTGGCCAAAGAGGGACTGTTCGACGAAGCCGCCAAACGGCCCTTGCCCGCCCTGCCCCGGCAACTCGGAATTGTCACCTCACCGACCGGGGCGGCCATTCGGGACATATTGACCGTACTGCAGCGGCGCTTCCCGGCCATTCCGATAATCATCTATCCCGTACCGGTCCAGGGCGTCGGTGCAGGACGGGAAATCGCCAGGATGATCGCCAGGGCGGGTGAACGCGACGAGTGCGATGTCCTTATCGTCGGCCGTGGCGGCGGTTCCCTGGAAGACCTCTGGGCCTTCAACGAAGAGGTGGTGGCGCGCGCCATCCGCGACTGTCCCGTACCGGTGGTCAGCGCGGTGGGACACGAAATCGACTTCACCATCGCCGACTTCGCGGCCGACCACAGGGCCCCAACCCCCTCCGCCGCCGCGGAAGTGGTCAGTCCCGATCGCACCGAATGGTTGGAGCGACTGAGCGCCCGGGAATCCCGGCTGCGCCGCTGCATGAATTCGCAGTTGCAGCAAAGTACACAGCGCCTGCACTGGCTGAAAAAGCGGCTCAAACATCCCGGACGCCGTCTTACGGAAATTGCACAGCGTCTGGATGAAATGGAGCAGCGGATGCGGCGCGCCCAACGCGGGCATTTACGCCATCTGTCGGTGCGGCTGGATCGGGCCCGTGCACATCTCGCCCGGGTCGCGCCGTCAAATCGCATCCAGCGTCTGGAGTCCCGCCGCCGCGAACTGGAGCGACGATTACAGGTGGCCGTGGAGCACCGCCAAGAGGCCGCGGCGCAGCGGCTGGCGTCCGCCGCCCGGGCGCTGGATTCGGTGAGCCCGCTCTCCACCCTCTCGCGCGGTTATGCCATTGTGAGCCGCGAGGATCACACCGTCGTTCGCCGATACACCGATGTCAAAACCGGCGACCGGGTCAACGCCCGCCTGCATGAGGGGCACCTGGTCTGCCGCGTGGAGGAGACCCATGGAAAAGACGACTGACCGCATTGCCAGGTTAATCTTCCTGTTCCTCATTGCCGCACCGCTGACGGCAATGGCCCTGCCACGCGCCGAACCGGTTCCCGGCGGGGTCGCGGTGATCCCGCTGGCGTCCAGCGACGGCGGCCGACCGGAGGTCACCTACGGCGGCCGCAAGGTGATGGTTGTGCCGGAAAACGGCCGCTGGAACGCGGTGGTCGGCATTGGACTCTCTGCCAAACCGGGGCGCCATACCATAACCGTCAAGCGCAACGGCGATACGGCAACGGTCGGTTTTCGGGTGCGGCACAAGGAGTATGAAGCGCAGTACATCACCCTGAAGAACAAACGCCATGTAAATCCGTACAAAGACGACCTGAAGCGTATCCGCAGGGAGCAGGCCCGATCCCGCGACGCGTTCGCCGCCTGGAACGATCAGGACCTCGTCAAAACCCAATTTCTCCTGCCTGTAAACGGCGTCGTCACCGGGACCTTCGGAAAACGCCGTTTCTTCAACAAACAGCCCCGTCGGCCGCACAGCGGGCTCGACCTGGCGGCCCCCAAAGGCACCCCCATCCAGTCTCCGGCCGACGGCCGTGTGGTGGAGGTCGGAGACTACTTCTTCAACGGCAAGGTGGTTTTCATCGAGCATGGACAGGGGCTGATTACGATGTTCTGCCATATGGACAGCATCGATGTCGCCGCCGGGGACACCGTCGACGCCGGGCAGATCGTGGGCAAGGTCGGAGCGACCGGCCGCGTGACCGGACCGCACCTGCATTGGACGGTCAGCCTCAACAACGCGCGGGTCGACCCGACGCTGTTCCTATCCGGAGAGACGGTTGCCTCCCTGGACGGGATCTGAATATCTTCTGACGAATCGGGGAGAGCACCCGATGACGGCTTACGCCGTTTTCGGCCACGGGGAGGCCTCCTGCCAGCGCAGAGCCTTCGCCGGAAATCACTCCGGTGGCAGGCTGTTGAAAAAGGGTTTTGTCCCTTCTCCCTCAGGGAGAAGGCCACACTTTTAGCCGCAAATGGCCCGAAGGGCCATCGCTCGCGCCCGAACCCCGAGGAACGAACGAAGATGGGGACTTCACCGCAGCCGCCGGGCTCGGCGATTCCACGCCCAAGCGAAGATGGACTGGAATAGCAGTGCATAGAGCCCCCAGCCGAAAAGCAGAGCGATCACCACACTGCTAACGGAAATCGCGCCTCCGCTCCGCCACCAAACCACCAGGATCAACGCTCCGGAAACCGTGCCGAAGCAGAGGGTCATCCGGAGCACCAGCGCGGGTCCAATCAGCTCCCGCTTCTCCGGGCGCCAAGCCACCAGCGGCCACCAGTTCCAATCGCGGTCGTTCAGACCATTGATCAGTCTTTCCACTTCGCCCCCTTTGAAAAGGCCTCGTTCGTTTTCCCGGGCTTCGAGGCCTCTGGTGTCATTTAATCACTTTCGCGCTCGATACCACAGCAGGGCGTGGCGCCTTCGTCCTCCTCCAGAACGGCGCCGGTGACCGGATTGGGACGGAAGGTGGTGCAGCCCTTGAGCTCCAGATCGTAGGCCCGTTGGTAGATCTCCTTGAAGCGCTCGAAAGGAAGGTCTTTGGGCACGTTAATGGTTTTGGAGATGGCACTGTCGACGTAGGGCTGCAGCACGGCCTGCATGGCCAGATGCGATTCAGGGCTGATTTCCCCGGCCTGGATGAACGCCGAAGGCAAGGGGGCGTCGCCGGACTGTTCATGCCAGATGCGCCACGCATGGTCGCTGACGGCGTGCCTCGCCGAGCAGCCGTCCCGCTCAAGGACATGGCGCCGGAACCGGTAGCGGAAAACCGGCTCGAGACCTGAAGAGACATTGTCCGCCAACAGGCTGATCGTGCCGGTCGGGGCGATGGCAGTGAGATGGCTGTTACGGGTACCGTGTCGGGCAATCCCATCGTGGATGTCCTGGGGCAGGGCGTGGATAAATTCCCCTGCCAGATACCTGTCGCGCTCGAAAAAGGGAAACGCCCCCTTCTCTTTAGCCAGTTCAATCGACGCTCGGTAGGCAGCGTGACAGACGCCGGCCATGGCGGTTTCAGCCAGGCGGCGGCCGCCTTCCGAGTCGTAGCGAAGCCCCAGCATGATGAGGGCATCGGCCAGCCCGGTGATGCCCAGACCGATACGACGGCTGCCGCGGGCCTGCTCGGACTGAGCCGCCAGTGGAAAGCGGGATGCGTCGATAACATTGTCCAGCATACGCACTGCCACTGCCGTCGTGTCACGGATGCCTTCCAGATCCAATCGTGCGGTCGGTCGAAACGGATCGCGAACGAACCGCGCCAGATTGACCGAACCCAGATCGCAAGCGCCATAAGGCGGCAGCGGGATCTCCCCGCAGGGATTGGTGGCGGTGATCCGTTCACGATACCAGAGATTATTGGCCTGATTGACACGGTCGACGAACAGCACACCCGGTTCGGCATTGTCATAGGTGGCCCGCATGATCCGATCCCAGAGTTCGCGGGCCCGGAGACGCTTGATAACACGGCATGGCACCGATTCGCCAAACCCGGGCCAATCCCGTTCGAGCACTTCGCCCGGAGCCTCATCCAGCGCCTCAAGCGGAAAGAGCAGCGGCCACTCGGCGTCGGCCTGCACCGCCTCCATAAACAGGTCGCACACCTGAATGGAAAGATTGAAGCGGGTCAGTTCACCGTGCTGACGCTTGGCGTCGATGAATTCTTCGATATCCGGGTGATCGCAGCGCAGCGTCGCCATCATGGCACCGCGCCGGGCCCCGGTGGAGAGGATGGTGGCGCACATGCTGTCCCAGATGCGCATGAACGAGACCGGACCGGAAGCAATGGTGCCACTGTGGTGTGCGGGGGTACCGCGCGGGCGCAGGGTCGAAAAGTCGTAACCGACACCGCCGCCCTGCTGCATGGTGATGGCCCCTTCCTTTAGCGCCTCGAAGATCCCATCCATCGAGTCCTCTGCGAGCCCCATCACGAAACAGTTGAAGAGCGTCACTTGCCTGTCGGTCCCGGCACCCGCCAGGATCCGCCCGCCGGGCAGAAACCGGAAATCATCGAGGATGCCGTAGAAGCGCTCCTCCCACCGGGAAGGCTCCGCTTCCCCCGGGAAAGCGCGCGGGCGACGCGGCGCCAGGTGTCGGCGATGGAGCTCTCTCCGGGCTGGCGGTATTTGGAATCCCAGATGGCACGACTGATGTCGGTGGTGAAGAGATCGCGTTCCATGCCGCTATCTTAGGTCAGAAGGGCGAGTGGCGAGTGGCGAGTGGCGAGTGGCGAGTGGCGAGTGGCGAGTCTCCAAAAGTCAACCACACCATCCAGAGCCTCGCAACTCGCAACTCGCAACTCGCAACTCGAAACTCGAAACTCGAAACTCGACCCTCGACCCTACCGCCGCTTGGCCTTCTTTTCCCTCTTTTTCACGTGCTGAATCAGCCGCTTCTTGCGACTCTTTTGCCGCTCGGTCAGCGTATTCTTGCGGCCGGCATAGGGGTTTTCACCGGAACGGTACTCGATGCGCACCGGGGTACCCTGGAGTTTCAGATGTTCCCGGAAGAACTTTTCCAGGTAGCGGCTGTAGCTACCGGGCACCTGATCGGTGCGATTGCCATGAATGATGATGGTCGGCGGATTGCGCCCGCCCTGGTGGGCATAGCGCAACTTGATGCGAAAGCCCTTGACCAGCGGCGGCTGATGGTTCGCGACGGCGGTCTCGAGCAGCTTGGTGAGCTTCGGTGTGGAAATCGCGCTGTTGGCGGCCCGGTAGGCGCGGTTGACGGAGCCGAACAGATTGCCGACCCCGGTACCATGCAAAGCCGAGATGTAGTGCAGCGGTGCGAAATCGAGAAAGGGCAGGCGCCGATCGATATCGCGCCGAACCTGCTCCTTTTGATCTTGCTGCAGACCGTCCCATTTATTGACTGCCACCACCAACGCCCGTCCCGACTCCAGGGCGAATCCGAGCAGGTGCGCATCCTGTTCGGTGATGCCGTCGCGGGCATCGAGCACCATGATCACCACGTGGGCATCGGCGATCGCCTGCAGGGTTTTGATGATGCTGAACTTCTCGATCACCTCTTTGACCCGCGCACGGCGACGCACCCCGGCGGTATCGATCAGCACATAGGGCTGACCGTCACGCTCGAAGGGAACCCGAATGCTATCGCGGGTGGTGCCGGGCATATCAAAGACGACTACCCGCTCTTCACCCATGATGCGGTTGACCAGCGTGGACTTGCCCACGTTGGGACGGCCGATAACGGCGACGCGAATCCCTTCCTCCGCGTCCGCTTCCTCTTCTTCCGGTGTGGGAAACGTTTCCAGGACCAGCGCCATCATCGATTCGCACACCGCGGCCGTGGGCCGCGGCGACTTGAAACGGTTCGCCGATTCCCAGGGAATAGAAATCGCTGGCGGCCACATCGGGATCAACACCATCGACCTTGTTGACAGCGAGGTAGACCGGTTTGCCGCACTGGCGCAGGAAATCGGCAATGGCCTGGTCCGCGGCGGTCAGGCCGGCGCGGCCGTCGACCAGAAAAATAACGGCATCGGATTCATCGATGGCGAGCCGAGCCTGGCGCGCCATAATGCTGTCGATACCCTCTTCATCGCCGGACAGCCCCCCGGTATCGACGACCAGGTAGGGGCGGTCGCCGAGCCGGCCGGTTCCGTATTTACGGTCACGGGTGAGGCCGGCGAAATCCGCCACCAGGGCGTCGCGGGAGCGAGTCAAACAGTTGAATAGGGTGGATTTGCCCACGTTAGGGCGGCCCACGAGGGCTATTACCGGCTTCATGTCAGGCTGCTGCTACTTCGGTTGGACGCGGAAGGCGACCAACCGCCCGCCGGTGTCTACGACGTAAACCTGGTCCCCCTCGACGATGGGAGCTGCCAGAATCGGATCGCCGCTGACGTTGGCGCGAGCGACGATGCTCCCGTCCTCCTGAGATAACCAGTGCAGATAACCGTCAAGGTCACCCACGACCAGATAGTCGCCTTGAGGAGCCGGGGCGGTCAGGCGCCGGGCATGGAGCTTTTCGTTGCGCCAGAGCGTCCCGCCGTTATAACGCGCAAGGGCCCAAACATCGCTGCTGTCATCGGTCACCAGCACGGCATCCTCGGTCACCCCGACCGGTTTATGGGAGGGGATGTCCCGCGTCCAGAGCAGTTGACCGTTACGCAGCGACAGGGTGGCGACACGTCCCTGATAGGCTGCCACGTGGGCCACGCCCTCACGGATAACCGGAGCGGCGTCGACATCCACCATACGCTCCAGCTCCGTGCGGCCCCTCGGTATGGCAACCGCTGCCCCCCAGACCGGGGCGCCGTTCTGCAGGTCCAGTGCCACCAGCCGTCCGTTGGCAAACCCGGCCACGGCATAGCCGTTAAAGAAAGCCGGAGCCCCGATCCCTCGCAGACTCAGCGTGGGAACCGGCTGATTGTACGTCCAGCGCTGCTCGCCCGTGGCGGCATCGATACCGAACAAATTGCCGTCCACGGTGCGTACCAGCACGATATCGCCCCGCCGCACCGGCGGCGCCAGGACCTCGCTGCTAACGGGAGCGCGCCACAGCCGACTGCCGTCGCTCTTGGCAACGGCAAAGACCTCGGCATCGCCGCCGAGAAGGATCGCATCGCCCCCCTCGCCGGGACCGCCGCTCAGCCCCGCCTCAAGCGAGGTTTCCCACAGTCGTTTGCCACTTTCCCGTTCAAACGCACTGACCAGCCCTTCGGCATCGGCCGTGTAGATGGCGTCGCCATCGACCAGCGGCCCCATCCTCAAATAGCGTTCGCCGACCCCGGCACCCGCATCGGTGGACCAGAGTTCGTGCACCTCCAGCGTGGCGTCGACGTCGGTCAGCTCCGCCGGCGGCTCGGTCACCGGCAAACCGCCCCCCCCGGTACAGCCGGCGGTTACAAAAGCGACCACCATCAGACCCAGAAAACGTTTCACTCTTATTGTTCCTTATCCTTCGCGTCAGCCAGGTTTTCGAGTTTCATGCGAACGATCTGCTGCTTACCTTGTGCCTCGTAAGCGGCCAGGGCGTTGCTGTACGCACCACGGGCGGCGCTGCGTTTCCCCTGCTCCAGATAGATGTCGCCGCGCAGCTCCTCAAACGCCGGGCGATAGCTGGTCGCCTCTTTTTCGACCAAAGAGAGGGCTTTTTCCACATCGCCCCGGGTCAACAGCACGTGACCAAGACGCAACCGCGCCAGCTCTTTCAGTTCGGGTTGGGAGGCACTGTCCATTACACGGCGCAGGTGCGCTTCGGCCTGTGCCAGATCTCCCTGCTCCACGGCGATGCGCGCCATCGCCATGGAGGCGAACTCGGCATACGTGGTCGACGGATATTCCCCGACGAGCGAGCGCCCAGCCTCCACGGCCTGTTCGGGCTGCGCGTCCAGCAGGCTCATCATCCGCTCATACTCAATGGAGGCCGCTTCAGCGCGTGTCGCCTGATAGCCGCTCCAGGTCCGCCAGCCGAAAACGGCCAGCAGGACGAGCGCCAGCAGGGTCAGCACCATACGACCGTTCTGTTTCCACCAACGCCGTAGCGCTTCGATCTGCTCTTCTTCTGTGCTGTAGACTTCCACTCGCAGCTCCTCTAAACCACCTTAAGGGTGTTCGACCGTTATCTCCGCCAGAAAGTGCTCGACCTCGTCCAGGGCAAGGGTTTTCTGCTCCGCTTCCTCGCGCAGGGACTTGATCGTCACCGTGCCGTTTGCGGCTTCCTCTTCGCCGACTACCAGGGCCAGCCGGGCACCACTTTTATCCGCCTTTTTGAACTGGCTTTTGAAACTGCCGCCGCCACAGTGCATTTCCAGACGCAAGTTCGGCACCGCATCACGCAACCGCTCGGCCACGCTCACCGCCAGACGGGCTTCCACCCCGGCGGCCACCACCAGATAGGCGTGCGGCCGATACCTGTCCAGAGGCACTTCGACCTCTTCCAGCAGGGCGACCAGCCGCTCGATACCCATGGCGTAACCGACCGCAGGTGTCGCTTTCCCGCCCAGTTGTTCCACCAGCCCATCGAAGCGTCCGCCGGCACAGACGGTACCCTGGGCCCCCAGTTTGTCGGTCACCCACTCGAACACCGTCTTCCCGTAGTAGTCGAGTCCGCGAACCAGGCAGGGGTTGACTTCATACTCGATGCCCACCCGTTCGAGGATGCTCAGCAGCTCGTCAAAATGGGCACGGGATTCCTCGTCCAGATGCTCCATCAGCTTGGGCGCCGCCGCAATCACCTCCGCCATGTCGGGGTTCTTGCTATCGAGTATCCTCAGCGGATTGCTGTAGAGCCGACGCTGACTGTCTTCATCGAGGGCCTGACGATTCTCTTCGAAATACGCCACCAGCCGCTCGCGATAGGCCGCCCGGGCTTCACTGCTGCCGAGTGAATTGACCTGCAGTTTGACAGCATCGGCCAGGCCTAATTCCCTCCACAGCCGCGCCGTCATCAGGATCATCTCGGCATCCACGTCCGGGCCGGCAAGACCGAACACCTCCACGCCGATCTGATGGAACTGACGGTAACGCCCCTTCTGCGGGCGTTCGTGGCGAAACATCGGCCCCTTATACCAGAGTTTCTGGATCTGATTGTGCAACAGGCCGTTCTGGATAGCGGCGCGCACGCAACCGGCGGTACCCTCGGGACGCAGCGTCAGGCTGTCGCCATTGCGGTCTTCGAAGGTATACATCTCCTTTTCGACAATATCGGTGACCGCCCCGATGGAGCGCTTGAACAGCTCTGTCTTCTCAACGATGGGCATGCGGATCTCGCTGTACCCGTAACGGGCGAGCAGCCTATAGACCCGCTCCTCGATAAACTGCCAGCGCGGCGTCTCGTCCGGAAGGATGTCATTCATCCCCCGGATCGCCTGAATATTCTTACCCAACGGAACTCCCCTAAAATCGATTCACCGCAAAAACGCAAAGGCCGCAAAGAAAAGCACGATGATTTTAGAGAAAATCCTTTGCGCTCTTTGCGTCTTTGCGGTTAGCTCTCTTCTTCACGCCGGCGTGCGATCTCGGCGCGGATGTTGCGCTCAAGTTCGTCCACCAGATTCTGGTTATCCACTTTGTGGTCGGGTTTTCCACCAACGTAGAGCAGGTTCGGTTCACCACCCACGAGACCCAGATTGGCCTCGCGGGCCTCGCCCGGCCCGTTGACCACACAGCCTATCACCGCCACATCGAGCGGCTCCAGAATGTCTTCCAGGCGCGCCTCCAATTCATTGACGGTGCTGATGACGTCGAAGTTCTGCCGTGAACAGGAGGGGCAGGCGATGAGATTGATACCCTTGCTACGCAGGTGCAGGCTCTTCAGCATATCGAAGCCGACCTTGATCTCTTCCACCGGGTCGGCCGCCAAGGAGACCCGGAGGGTATCGCCGATCCCTTCCGACAGCAGCATCCCCAGACCGATGGAGGATTTGACCGTCCCGGAGCGCAATCCGCCGGCCTCGGTGATGCCGAGGTGCAGCGGCTGCTCGATCTGCCCGGCGAGCTTGCGGTAGGCCTCAACGGTCATGAAGATCTCGGAGGCCTTCAGGCTGACCTTGAAGTCAGGGAAATCGAGCCGATCCAGAATATCGATGTGCCTCAGTGCCGATTCCACGAGCGCATCGGCCGTCGGCTCGCCGTATTTCTTTTGCAGTTCCTTCTCCATGGAGCCGGCATTGACCCCGATCCGAATGGGGACCTGCTTGTCGCGGGCCGATTCCACCAGCGACTGCACCCGTTCTTCGCGGCCGATGTTGCCCGGGTTGATCCGCAGACAATCCACACCGAGTTCCAGCACCCGAAGCGCAATGCGGTGGTCGAAGTGAATGTCCGCGACCAGCGGAACATCGACCTGCTTGCGAATCTTGCCGAAGGCCTCGGCCGCGTCCATGGTCGGCACCGAGACGCGCACGATGTCGGCGCCCACCGCTTCCAGGGCCTTGACCTGAGCGACCGTCGCCGCGACATCGTTCGTATCGGTGTTGGTCATGCTCTGCACCGAAATCGGTGCATCACCACCGACCGGCACCGAACCGATGTGTATCTGCCGTGTCTTGCGGCGTCGAATGGGACTGCCGTGCATGATCAGTGCCCCCCGCTCTGGACGTCTTCGGAGGAACCGAGGCTGAATCGGGCGATATCCCGCCGCATGTAGGGGGTATGGTCGAACCGTTCACCCTGGTAATAGACGGTCACACCGGGCGCATAACCGAGGAATACCCGAAACGGCGGTTTGCCGACGAATCGCAGAGTCCGTCCGGCCTTTACCAGGTCATAGACCAGCCGTTGACCTTCGGCATCCGTCACTTCGGTCCAGCTATCCGCCTCGAAAACAATTCGAAGGCTCGCCCCGGAAACGCCTTCGGGGGCCACGTTTTCGGGTTCGGGTTCCGACGACACTGCTTGTACCGCTTGCGGCTGCACCTCGGGCGTCGACTCTTCGGCGTTCGAAACAGGTGCCTGCGGCTCCGGTGGAACGGTATCGGAGGTCGGCTCCTGCGGAGCAGGCAGGGATTCCGTTTCCCGCGAAGAGAATACCGGCGTGCTCTCCGGCACCAGTTCGGTACTGGACGCTTCGGGCTCCACGGTCGAGCCCAACTGCAAGGGCTGCTGAGAAAGCCACCAGGCGACCAGCAGGGCAATCAGCCCCAGAAGGATCAGCCAGGTGACCATTCGGACAGGAAGGTCGCGACTGGAAACCTGACTGTTCTTGACCCGTGAGACGATCTTCGGCTGATGGCCTTCGAGGTTTTGTTCATAGGCACGGACGATCTCGTCGGCCGGCAGCTCAAGTCGCCGTGCATAGCTGCGAAGATACCCGATAACGAAGGCGGGCGGAGGCAGATCGCTATCGTCGTCCTCTTCGAGGGCGGTCACCAACCGGACTTGGAGCCGCAGTTCGGTTGCCACATTCTCCCTGGAGAGATTCTTGGCCTCACGCGCCTCACGCAGGCGGCGACCCGGCCGTTCGGGAAGCGTTTGCTCCTCCGACGGCAGCTGTTCCCTTACGGTCTCGTTTTCGGACTCGCTCATTATTGCTCCGACTCTTGGAGAAGACGTGCCTGCTCGGAATCGGAAAACCGATTCTTCAGAAGGATTTCGTAGCTGGCCAAGGCGTCCCGGTTGCCCAATACCTTTTCAACGCGAATGCCCAACCACAGTGACTCGGGGGTATGTCGGGCCACCGCGAGATAACGCTGGAGATAGCCGCGGGCAGAGAGGTAATTTTTTTTCTCGAAACTGAGCTCCGCCATCCCGAGTAGCGATTTGGACAACCGGGTGTTCCGCGATAGGGCTTGGCGCAGGTAGGCTTCGGCTTTTTCGCTATCGCCTTTGCGCTTCATGCAGAGCCCCAGATTTTCGTAGACGGCGGCACGCTGCGGGTAGACGGGATCGTTCAACACCTTCAGGAAGTGCATTTCGGCCTCATCCTGACGCCCCGAGCCGCACAGGAAAACCCCAAAATTGTTCCGAAGCGCAGAGTCGTCCGGCATCGCGCGGATCGCATCGCGAAAATGCTTTTCGGCATCCTCCGGTCGATTCAACCGCTGGAAGAGGACCGCCATGTAGTGGTGCGCTGGACCGTGCCTGGAATCGAAAAAGAGGGCATGCTTGAGCTTTTCCATCGAACGCTCGTAATGGCCCTGCATCATGTAGCGCAGTCCCATCTTTGCGTTCAGATCGGCGGCCTTATCGGCGTTGGTTCCTTCCGATGCCGGATTGCTCGCACAGCCTGCCAGTGCAAGCCCCACTCCCAGTACCAGGACGGCGGCAAGGCGTCTCATGAAGCAACTTTTCCTCGAAAGGTGATGTGGCGTTCACTGCGGCGAGTCCGGTCCATAACCTTTCCCACCAGCTGACCGCAGGCGGCGTCGATATCTTCGCCGCGCGTCTTGCGGGTCACTGTGATGATACCCGCCTCCATGATGATATCGCGGAACCTGTCGATGCTTTCCTGGCTCGAGCAGCGATAAGGCGCCTCGGGGAACGGGTTGAAGGGAATCAGATTCACCTTCGAGGGCACACTGCGCAGCAGGCGCGCCAGTTTCCGGGCATGCTCCGGGGAATCGTTCACCCCCTCCAGCATGACGTACTCGAACGTCACGCGCCGGTGAGGCTTCCCTTCGACGTAACGCCGGCAGGCGGCCATGAGTTCCGCAATCGGATACTTGCGATTGATGGGCACCAGCTGGTCGCGCAAAGGGTTGTCCGGTGCGTGCAGCGATACGGCGAGACTGACGTCGCTGACTTCCCGCAGCTTCTCAATCCCCGGTACAACGCCCGCGGTACTGAGAGTAATCCGTCGCTTGGAGATCCCGAAGGCGAGATCGTCCTGCATCACGTCCATGGCCGCAACGACCTGGTCGAAGTTCAGCAGCGGCTCGCCCATGCCCATCAGCACAACGTTGGTCAGTACCCGCTCACCCTTGTTTTCCGGCAGACCCAGCGCACGGGCCGCCACCACCACCTGCCCGACAATCTCGGCCGCAGTCAGGTTTCGGTTATAGCCCTGACGCGCCGTGGAGCAGAAACTGCAGGCGAGCGTGCAGCCTACCTGCGAGGAGACGCACAGGGTGCCGCGCTCGCCGTCGGGAATGAAGACCATTTCCACATGGTTATCATCCTCCAGGCGAAGCACCCATTTGCGGGTACCATCGCGGGATGGCTGATCCACACTGATTTCGGGCAAAACGAGCCCCGCGCTCTCCTCCAGACGGGCACGCAAGGCCTTGCCCAGATTGCTCATCTCGTCGAAATGGTCCACCCCCTGGTGGTAAATCCATTTCATCGCCTGAGAAGCGCGGAAGGCCTTCTCACCCATTTCGGTGAAGAAGGCCTCCAGCTCTCGCCGCGGCATTCCGACGAGGTTTTGCTTTTTGTCACGGCTATCCGCCATAACCCTCCGCCTCACGAAGGGAATCGACCACACGCTCTCAGTTGGTGCGCGGGCAGATTTCCTCGGGCTTGAAAAAGAATTCAATTTCGTTCTTGGCCGTCTCGGGGGCATCGGAGCCGTGAACCGCGTTGGCATCGATGCTGGTGGCAAAATCGGCACGAATGGTGCCTGGTGCGGCTTCCTTCGGGTTGGTGGCCCCCATGACTTCACGGTTTTTGGCAATGGCGTCTTCACCCTCGAGCGCCTGCACCATCACCGGGCCGGAGGTCATGAATGACACCAAGTCGTTGAAGAACGGACGCTCCTTATGAACCGCGTAGAAGCCTTCCGCCTGCTCTTTGCTCAGCTGCAGCATTTTGGCGGCGACGATACTCAGGCCGGCCTTCTCAAAACGGCTGTAGATCTCGCCAATCACGTTCTTGGCCACGGCATCCGGTTTGATGATGGAAAGCGTGCGTTCAACTGCCATATGGGAAAACCTCCGTCGTTTTATTGGTTGCCGCCCGGGCGGGAAAGTTTCCCCTTAGCGGCTCCCCGAATGCGCTAAACCCGCGATTATACGCGGGCTTAGGGGGGCATTCCAGCCTGGAAAGTCAGCACGGGGGACACGGGGAGCATGGGGGAATTGCAAGCGCAGAATGCTCGTTATAGGGGTACGAACCCGGAAGCCAGTGGGGCAATCGGCCTTTTGACTACCTGAGATATCCGGCCCCATGCGGGGAAACGGCGCTTGCCCAACCTACTTATCCCCGTGTACCCCGTGCCCCCGTGGTTTTCCTGATCAGGACTCAATCCCGCTCGTCGATCCAGGCCATCTGGATAGCCTCGAGGATACGCTCATTGGAGCCTTCCCTGTCATCCTCGAACTCGTCGATGTCGCACACCCATTGATGCAGATCGGTAAACCGCACGTACTGCGGATCCACATCCGGGTGGGCTTCGTCGAGTTCGATGGCGATATCCTGCACGTCGGTCCATCTCAGTCCCATTTCTCGGCTCCTCTTGTTTGCTAACCACGGGGGACACGGGGCGCACGGGGAACACAACTCTATTGGGAACGAGGGTAAGCTGCAGCCCGATGCAGGAGCAGGCTCATGAATTTCTGCACAAAGGAATCCCCGTGTCCCCCGTGCTCCCCGTGGTTTGTATGGTTCAGTGCCCCTCGGACACCATGTTGATGGTGTACTTGGGGATCTCAACGGTGAGGTCTTCGTCACCAACCACCGCCTGGCAGGAGAGCCGGGATTCGGGTTCGAGGCCCCAGGCCTTATCCAGCATATCCTCTTCCGACTCGTCTGCCTCGTCCAGCGACTCGAACCCTTCGCGGATGACGACATGGCAGGTGGTGCACGCGCATGACTTCTCGCAGGCGTGCTCGATCTCCAGGCCATTGGCGAGCGCCGCTTCAATCAGCACGGTGCCGGGCTCGGCTTCGAACACGGCCCCCTCGGGGCAGAGCTCATCATGGGGCAAAAATATAATCTGGGGCATTTTCAGATACCTCTGCAGTTGCGGCATGCCCCAATGGACACGCCACAAATGTAAGCTTTAAAGAGAGCCTCGACGGGCGTCACAGGATTCGTCGGGGTTGGGCCGGAGCCCTTTTGACCCGTGAAGATACCGATCGGCAGGTCGCTCCCAAGGGCGAGCCGCTCCAGCCTTGACCTGGTTACTTTTCGAACTCGTCCACACTCTGACCGGACAGGGCCTCCTGGATAGAGGCGTTCATGCGCCGGGCGGCGAATTCGGCGGAAAGCTTGTTCAGCTCATCCGTACGGCGTTTTATCAGCGAGTAGTCGTTCCGGCCAATCGACTCGCGCACGGTCACCATGCTTGCCTCCAGAGCCTTTCGCTCCTCACCGGTGAGTAGGCGCTCACCGTCCGCCTCCAGAGCATGCTCCAGGGCCTCGAGAATACGTTCGGCCTCCACCTGCTGTTCGCGCAGATTACGGGCGTCCATATCCTCTCGGGCGTGATCCATCGAGTCGCGCAGCATCTCTTCGATTTCCGAATCGGTCAGTCCGTACGAGGGCTTGACCTGTATGCTCGACTCGACCCCGGTGGTCTGCTCCCGGGCGGTCACCGAAAGCAGTCCGTCGGCGTCGACCTGGAAGGTAACGCGGATGCGCGCCGCGCCGGCGGCCAGCGGCGGAATGCCCCGAAGCTCGAAGCGGGCCAGGGAACGGCAATCGGAAACCAGTTCGCGCTCCCCCTGAACGACGTGAACCGCCATGGCCGTTTGGCCATCCTTGTAAGTGGTGAAGTCCTGCGCACGGGCCACCGGAATGGTCGTGTTTCGCGGGATGACCTTCTCCACCAGTCCACCCATGGTTTCCAGTCCCAGCGACAGCGGAGTGACGTCGAGCAGGAGCATTTCATCGTCCGGCTTGTTGCCGGCGAGCACATCCGCCTGCATTGCGGCGCCGATCGCCACGACCTTGTCGGGATCGATATCGACCAGGGGTTCGGTTTTGAAAAATTCGCCGACTTTTTCACGGACGCGCGGCACCCGCGTGGAACCGCCGACCATGACCACATCCTTGATCTCTTCCGACTCGACGCCGGCATCGCGCAGGGCACGGCGGCAGGGAGCGAGGGTCTTGCGAACCAGCGGGTCGATGATCTTGTTGAACTGTTCGCGGCTCAGTTCACCTTCCCAATGGGTGCCATCCGCGAGTTCCAGCCGGATTTCGGCCCGTTCGCTGTGCGTCAGTGCCTCCTTGGCGGCGCACGCGTCGCGCATCAGGCGGCGCAGCTGCTTGTGATCGGCATCATCGGCGATGCCGGCCTGCGCCATGATCCATTCCGCGACCAGCCGGTCCATATCGTCGCCACCCAGCGCAGAGTCGCCGGCGGTGGACAGGACCTCGAAGACGCCCTTGTTGAGGCGCAGAATGGAAATATCGAAGGTGCCGCCGCCCAGGTCATAGACGCCGATGACCCCTTCCGAGCCACGGTCGAGGCCATAGGCGACGGCTGCGGCGGTCGGCTCACTCAGCAGTCGCAGCACATTGACACCCGCCAATTTGGCGGCATCTTTGGTTGCCTGGCGTTGGGCATCGTCGAAATAGGCGGGTACGGTAATGACGACGCCGGTGAGCTCCCCACCCAGGGAGTTTTCCGCCCGTTCGCGCAGCGCCTTCAGAATCTCGGCAGAGACCTCTACCGGGCTGACATCGCCACCTGCCGTGCGCAGGCGCGGCATCGAAGAGGCTTCGCTCTCCACGAATTCGTAGGGCAGTCGCGACCCGAGGCTTTTCACATCGGCGACACCTCGGCCCATGAAACGCTTTACGGAGGCGATGGTATTGAGCGGATCGAGTGCCGCCTGCCCTTTGGCCTCCTGCCCGACAACCGTCTCGCCACCCTCCAGATAGCGCACCACCGATGGCAGCAGGTGATTGCCCTGCTGGTCCGGTAGGGTCTCGGCCATACCGGAGCGTACGGACGCCACCAGTGAATTGGTGGTGCCCAGGTCGATTCCCGCCGCCAGCCGATGTTCGTGGGGGGCGTCGGATTGTCCGGGTTCGCTGATCTGCAGTAGTGCCATAAGTGCTCGGTCGGTTCAGATCTCGTGGGTCAGCGCCTCTTCGAGCTCCTCAGTCTCATCGAGGAGTCGGCGCATGAACTGGAGTTTGCGGACAGAGTCCTTGGCCCGCTCGAGGACGTCGCCTTCGCCGTGATCGAGGGCAACACCCAGGTCTTCCACCAGGCTACGCTCCCGATGCTCGATATCGCTGCGTATGCGGTCCAGCTTGTCGAATGGTTCACGGCTGCCCCGGACCGCTTCGAGCGATTCCCGCAACTCCATCTGCTCCATCAGGAACCCCGGGTCCATGGCGGTATCGGTCTCATCGATCGGGGCGCCACGCAGTTCGAGCAGATAACGGGCCCGGGCCATGGGGTCTTTCAGGGTGCGATAGGCTTCGTTCACATGCGCGGCCTGTTGCACCGCCAATCGCCTCTCCTGTTCGGAGGCGTTGGCAAAGCGATCAGGGTGCATCGCGCGCTGCAGTTCGCGATACCGAAGCGCGAGCGCCTCGGTATCCACCTGAAAGTCCGCAGGCAGCTCGAACAGCTCGAAGTAGTTTTTGGAGAGGTTCGTCTGCATAACGGTGGAGGGTTAGATGTTGAAACTCTCGCCGCAGCCGCAGGCGTCTTTCACGTTCGGATTGTTGAACTGAAATCCTTCGTTCAGTCCCTCCTTCGCGAAGTCGAGTTCGGTACCATCGAGGTAAACGAGACTCTTCTTGTCGACGATCACCTTCACCCCATGCTCCTCGAAGACCTCATCATCGTCATCGATCGCATCAGCGAATTCGATCACGTAGGCCATGCCCGAGCAGCCGGAGGTTTTCACCCCCAGCCTCAGGCCAACGCCCTTGCCGCGATTCGCGAGGAACTTTTTGACCCGCTCCGCCGCGGCCTCGGTCATGGTAATAGCCATCTCAATTGCCTCTTAAGCGCTCTTGGCCTCGGTTCCGGCCTGCTTGTCCTCTCCAGACTTGTCGCCACGCTTCGATTTGTAATCGTCGATAGCTGCCCGAATGGCATCCTCGGCCAGCACCGAGCAGTGAATCTTCACCGGCGGCAAGGCCAGCTCTTCGGCGATATCCTTGTTTTTGATGGTCAGGGCATCCGCCAGGGACTTGCCCTTGACCCACTCGGTCACGAGTGAACTGGAAGCGATGGCCGAACCGCAGCCGTAGGTCTTGAAACAGGCGTCTTCGATAACGCCGTCGTCATTCACCTTGATCTGCAGACGCATGACGTCACCGCAAGCGGGTGCGCCTACCATTCCGGTACCCACTTCGGTTTCGTCCTTCTCGAACGAACCCACGTTACGCGGATTCTCGTAATGGTCCATTACCTTGTCGCTATATGCCATGCTCTGTACCTCTCTGGTGAGGGCCGGTTATGGTAAATCAATGAGCACTCCACTGCACCGAATCGAGGTCGATGCCATCCTGATGCATCTCCCACAACGGTGACAGCTCGCGCAACTTGGCGATCTTCTCGTGCAACAGCTCGATCGCCCGGTCGATCTCAGCCTCAGTGGTGAAACGGCCGATACTGAACCGGAGAGAGCTGTGGGCCAGCTCGTCGGAACGTCCCAGGGCCCGCAGGACATAGGAAGGCTCCAGACTGGCCGATGTGCAAGCCGAACCGCTCGATACTGCCAGGTCCGACAGCGCCATCATCAGCGACTCGCCTTCGACGTAGGCGAAGCTGATGTTCAGATTGTGCGGTACACGGTGATCCAGGTCGCCGTTGATATAGACTTCCTCTATATCCTCGATACCCTTCAGCAGCCGGTCGCGAAGTGCGCGGACCTGCTTATTTTCGGCTTCCATCTCCGCGCGAGCAAGCCGAAAAGCCTCGCCCATGCCGACGATCTGGTGCGTCGGCCAGCGTCCCCGAACGCATGCCGCGCTCGTGGCCACCGCCGTGCATCTGCGCCTCAATGCGCACACGGGGCTTGCGACGCACATAGAGCGCGCCCATGCCTTTGGGACCGTAGATCTTGTGGGCCGAGAAGGACATCAAATCCACCTTCATGGCCTTGAGATCGATCGGTACCTTGCCGGCGCTCTGGGCGGCATCCACGTGAAAGAGCACTTTCCGCTCCCGCGTCAGCTCGCCAATGGCGGCGATATCCTGGATGACGCCAATCTCGTTGTTGACGTGCATGATCGAGACCAGGATGGTGTCTTCCCGAATAGCCTCTTCCAGACTCTTCAAAGAAATCAGACCATTGGCCTGGGGATCCAGGTAGGTGACCTCAAAACCTTCGCGCTCGAGCTGCCGACAGGTGTCCAGCACCGCCTTGTGCTCGGTCTTGGAGGTGATGATGTGCTTGCCCTTTTTGGCATAAAAGTGGGCCGCGCCCTTGATCGCCAGATTGTCGGACTCGGTTGCGCCGGAGGTCCAGACGATCTCTTTCGGGTCGCAATTGACCAGCGCCGCCACATCACGGCGGGCCTTGCTCGACGGCCTCTTCGGCATCCCAGCCATACTTGTGTGAACGGGAAGCCGGGTTCCCGAACAGGCCATCATCCGGCCGCAGATACTTGCACATCTCGTCGGCGACACGCGGGTCCACCGGAGTGGTGGCCGAATAGTCGAGATAAATCGGTTTGCTCATGTTCTGTCGACTCCGATTACGTTAGGCCCAGGCGCTGCTTGCCATCTTCCGCAATAGGGCGGCTTCCGCCACCAACGCGCCCACCAGGGCTTCCACATCCGCTTCCGTACTGCCGGTGCCGAAACTCACGCGCACCGCGCAATTTGCCAAATCCGAAGGTACCGCCATAGCCCGGAGCACCGGACTCGGCTCATCGTGTCTGCTGCCGCAGGCCGAACCGCTGGATAGTGCCAGCCCTTGGCGATCAAGCGCCATTACCAGGGTGCCCCCTTCGATGCCGGGCAGCGCAAAGAAGCTGGTGTTCGGCAAGCGCTCGGCGCCCGCCCCGAAAACCACCGCTTCTGGCGCCCGCTCGCTCAGTTCGGCCTCGAACCGGCTTCGCAGTTGTTCCTGATGGCGAGAGCGCTTTTCCAACTCGCTACGGGCCAATTCCGCCGCCTTGCCGAAACCGACGATGGCGGGGATATTCTCGGTCCCGCCACGACGGCCCCGCTCCTGCCCGCCGCCGTGCACGAGCGCCACGGCATCAACGGCTTTATCCACTGCCAGGGCGCCGATGCCCTTCGGGCCGTAAATCTTATGAGCAGAGAGGCTCATCAGATGTGCACCTGAAGCCGCAAAATCAACCGGCACCTTGCCGGCCGCCTGCACCGCATCGGTATGGAGGATTGCACCACGTTCCCGGGCAGCCTCACCCAACGTCGAAATGTCCTGCAAGACGCCGGTTTCGTTGTTGGCCCACATCACGGAAACGATTGTCGCAGGACTGCGGCTTACCGCCCCCTTCTCGATCCGCCCTTCGCTATCGACGGGCAGTGATTCGCAACGCCAACCGTGTCGGGCCAACGCTTCGGCGGGCTCCCGTACCGAGGCGTGCTCTACCGAACTGATGGCAACGCTACCCGGCATCCGGCGAAAAGCCGTACCCTTCAGGGCCGCATTGTTGGCCTCAGTGCCGCCGCTCGTGAATACCACTTGGGAGGGATGGGCCCCGATCAACTCCGCCACCTGCTCCCGGGCGGTATCCAGGGCGATCCGTGCCGAACGCCCGAAGGCGTGAACGCTCGAGGCGTTGCCGAAGCCCTCCCGCAAGTACGGGAGCATCGCCTCGAGTACCCGCTCATCCAGCGGCGTCGTGGCGTTGTGGTCGAGATAGGCCGGCACCGGACTCACTCCCAATTACATCGAAGCCGTTTTCTTCTCTTCGATGATTTGCGACTGCCGATCCTGGCGGGCGGCCACGTCGCGGACTTCCTTGCGATCGACCAGATCGCCCAGGGTGATGCCTTTGAGGAAGTTGTAGATCTGGCCGCTCAGTTCACACCACAGCTCATGGGTGAGGCAAGAGCCACCATCCTGACAGTCCCCCTTACCGCCGCACCGCATGGCGTCGACCTTTTCGTTCGACGGCGGTAATCACGTCGGCTACGCAAACCTCGTTAGCGGGACGACTGAGTTTATAGCCACCACCCGGACCACGGGCGCTGTCCACGAGGCCGTTTTTGCGCAGGCGCGAAAACAGCTGTTCCAAATAGGACAGCGAAATGCCCTGGCGCTTGGAAATGTCCGCGAGGGTAATCGGACCGTCGGTATAATGCAGCGCGAGGTCCAACATCGCGGTCACCGCGTAGCGGCCTTTGGTTGTCAGTCTCATTGCCTTTTATCCCCAGATACCGTGTTTAACGACAATTGCCATCTAAATTAGCAATACCTACCGTTTTGGTCAACTATTTATCTCGCCTTCTTTCGGTTCCCTGGCGAGATCACCGAAATTCTCCGCTTCCGCTTTGCCGTTCGTGATCTCGCAGTTCCCCAACCCCGGCAGTTCCTTTTCGGAAAGTTCCGCGCCCATGCTGCGCATCGCCTTGCACATCTCCTCCATCTTGCTGTCCATCGCATGGATATGGTCGAGCATGCAATTGATGGCGTTGGCGACCGGGTCGGGCATGTCCTGGGCGGTGCCATAGGCATCAAAGCCGATCTTTTTGGCGATCGCCGCGCGCTGCTGGTCCTTGTCGCTGCGATGACGCTCGACCACCCGGCCGGGAATACCGACGATAGTGGCCCCCGCCGGGACATCCTTGACGACAACGGCATTGGAACCGATGCGGCCACCGTCTTTGACCGTAATCGGCCCCAGCACCTTGGCCCCGGCACCCACCACCACATCATTGCCGAGAGTGGGATGGCGCTTGCCCTTCTTCCAGCTCGTGCCGCCGAGGGTAACGCCGTGATAGAGCGTGCAGTCATCGCCGATCACAGCCGTTTCGCCGACCACGACGCCCATGCCGTGGTCGATAAAGAACCGGCGGCCGATACTCGCCCCGGGATGAATCTCGATGCCGGTCAGCCAGCGGGAGAACAGCGACAAGATCCGCGCCAGCCATTTCCAACCGCCATTCCAAAGCGAATGGCTCGCCCGATGGAGAACGACGGCGTGGAAGCCCGGATAGGTGGTGACGATCTCGAAGACGTTGCGGGCCGCCGGATCGCGCTCGAAAACGCAATCGATATCCTCTCGCAGCCTTTTGAACATTCGAATACCTTTTAGAGCCCGGTTGAACCTAGGTTGCTACCCGAGCGACGCGCCCTCACGTCACCCGGCACGGATGCCGTCTAATTCCTGACATTTCCGATAGGCCATATTCTGGCATAAAACCTGAGGCGGGAACAGGGGAATTCAAGCCGTCCCCGGCCCCCTGCCGGACCGGGCCGCCTTTTGAGCTGCGGTGAGAATCCCCCTCAGGATGTTGACCTCGGTTGTTTCCAGTGCACTCCGGTTAAACAGGCGCCGCAGACGGCGCATGAGTTGCCGCGGACTAGCCGCGTCCAGAAAATCCAGTTCAATCAGCGTTTCCTCCAAGTGGGCGTAGAGCCGCTCCATGTCCTCGGCCGCAGCCGGTTCATCCCGTTGAGGTGCCTGCGCAGGAACCGGCCCCGACCCCATCATCAGCTCGTAGGTAATAACCTGGACGGCGGCTGCCACATTCAAGGAGCTGAACGCCTCGTCGGTCGGAATGTGAACCAGATAATTGCATCGCTCCAGCTCCTCGTTACTCAACCCCGAATGCTCCCGGCCGAAAACGATTGCAACCTGCCCCGAATGTCCAACGGCCTTCTCACCACACCCGCGGGCATCGAGCTGAGGCCATGGAATATTCCGGAGCCGCGCACTGGCCCCAAAGACCAAAGAGCAGCCTGCCAGCGCGTCGTCCAGGGTGTCGCAGACGGTCGCCGCCGCCAGGATGTCGTCGGCCCCGGAGGCGCGGGCGCTCGCTTCGGGGCTGGGAAACTCGCGGGGGGCGACCAGATAGAGGCGTTCTACCCCCATGTTTTTCATGGCCCGCGCCGCTGCCCCGATATTCCCGGGGTGCGAGGTCCCGACCATGACGATACGGATATTGGAAAATTTCATGGGCGAGCAAGTTACCGACTGCCAGCCATAAGTCAACGCCTGGATCACGGTTTTATCCACAGCCGATACCGGAGCCTTCGCGGCCGGCGACATCGACTTTTCTGAAAAGGCCCGCCGCTTCTCGAACGGGTCACTTTAAAAAAGACAAAAAAGAGTCCAATACATTCAACTTCCTCGCTCGCGGCTGTTAAAATAGCGGGCTTTCCCTGAGAGCTGCCGATCATCGCCTCCATGGCGCGCGGGCAGCCGGTCAGGGCGGACAGACGCGAAACGTTCTTTAAAACCTGGAGATTTCCCCATGCATCCCATGCTCAACATTGCCGTGCGTGCTGCGCGGCAGGCCGGCAACTTCATCGCCCGTTCGGCCGAACATGTGGATCGGCTGACTGTCGAGAGCAAGGCACCCAACGATTTCGTCACCGAGGTGGATCGTCTTGCCGAACAGGAGATCATCCAGGTCATCCACAAGGCCTACCCGGATCACGCCATCCTCGCCGAGGAGAGCGGCGCGCAAAACGGCCGGGCGGAGTTCCAGTGGATCATCGACCCGCTGGACGGCACCACCAACTTCCTGCACGGTTTTCCCCAGTTTGCCGTCTCCATCGCCCTCCAGCACAAGGGGCGTACCGAACAGGCAGTGGTCTATAACCCGATCTCCCAGGAGTTGTATACCGCCAGTCGGGGCTCGGGCGCACAGCTGAACGGACGCCGTATCCGCGTGGCCCAGCGCCGAACGCTGGAGGGCGCCCTGCTCGGCACCGGCTTCCCCTTCCGTCAGGAGTATCGGCTTGAGGCCTACCTCAACACCTTCAAAACCCTTTTCGGTGAAGTGGCGGATATCCGCCGGGCGGGCTCAGCCGCCCTGGATTTGGCCTACGTGGCCGCCGGTCGTCTCGACGGATTCTGGGAATTCGGCCTCTCCTCCTGGGATATGGCTGCAGGGGCCCTGCTCATACAGGAAGCGGGCGGGGTGGTGACCGATTTTGCGGGCGGGGACAACTATCTGGAGAGCGGCAATATCATCGCCGGTAACATCAAGCTTCAACCGGTCATTTTGCGGAAAATCCGCCCCCACCTGCCGGAAGATGCGCGCAGGTAACTCCCCTACCGCGCCGGAGAGCTCTCGCGCGCCGCGCCTGTTCAGGGGTGGAAACCGACAGGGAGTGAATCGACCCTCAAGTTTTCCCTGGAGGGTCCGAAAATCAGGGGAAAGCCAGAGCATTCCGGGGGAGCGATGCAGGAACCACAACGGGTTAATGGGGTGAGCGCACTGGAACTGACCATGCGCGATGTCCTTGACAATATGGAGGAGCTCATTAACGAGGCCGCCTTCATGGAGTCCTGTGCCGATTTCGAAATCCTGGAAATTGCCCCTCCGGAAGACGACGATGTCCTAAAGGCCCCCGAAACCGGCAGTAGAACCCGTCCTACCCGCCCTTACCTCGCGTATCAGGCTGACCGCCACGTCGCCTGAGCAGCCGCGCTCTTCCCCGAATATCACCGAACAGGTACGGCCACCGATACGGGTCGGCTCACCTGTAGGGCTCAAACGCGAACGGAGCGGCCGAACCGGGCTATTCATGCGCACGGCCCCTGCGGATATTGCCGCAGGGGCCGTTTGCTTTTTCCAGGACGGCGCAAGGTTGGACTTAAGGCGGTGACTGCGACCCTTCGACATCCGCCCCTTCCTTCTCGACCGGCATCATATCCTCGCGGGATACGCCCAGAGCCAAGAGGGTGGGGCTGGCAATGTAGATCGACGAGTAGGTACCCACGACGATACCTACCAACAGCGCGGTTGCGAAGCTGTGGATCAGTTCGCCCCCCAGGAAGAACAGGGCGAGCAGTACCAGCAGCGTGGTTCCGGATGTCAGCACGGTGCGCGAGAGCGTCTGGTTGATGGAGGCGTTGATGACGTCGGCCGCCCCCCCCTTGCGCATCCTGCGGAAGTTTTCGCGGATTCGGTCGAAGACGACGATCGTATCGTTGAGGGAATAACCGATCACGGCCAGGATGGCCGCCAGAACCGTCAGGTCAAACTCCATCTGGAACAGAGAGAAAAAGCCAAGGGTCAGAATGACATCGTGCACCAATGCCGCGACGGACCCGACCGCGAAGCGTTTCTCGAAGCGAAGGGCCACATAGATCAGAATCCCGATCAAGGCATAGAGCACCGCCAGGCTGCCACGCTCCACCAGATTGTCCCCGACCTGTGGTCCCACGAACTCCTGGCGGCGCATCTCCAGCTGGCCGTTCGCGTCTTGTAGCGCAGCCATGACCTTTTCACTGAGCTGGGCAGTACTGACCCCTTCCCGCGGCGCCAGCCGGATGAGAACGTCGCTGGCGGTACCGAAGTGCTGGACCACGGCATCCCCATAGCCCGCCTCTTCAAGAGCGGCACGCACCGCCGGCAACTCCGCCGGCTGTTCGTAACCAATCTCCAGAAGGGTGCCACCGGTGAAATCGATGCCGAAATTGAGCCCCCGCACGAAAAGAGAGCCCAGGGCGAGGATTATCAGGCCGAGAGAGATGGCAACGGCCATCTTTCTCGTCCGCATGAAGTCGATTTTCGTGTGCGTGAAAATATCCATGGTGCGCTTCCTCAAATCGACAGTTTCTTCAGCCGCTTGCTACCGACGGCCAGATTGACAACAGCGCGGGTCCCCATGATGGCGGTAAACATCGAGGTGAGGATGCCCAGCGACAGGGTAATGGCAAAGCCCTTGATCGGGCCCGTACCGAAGCTGAAGAGCACCACCGCGGCGATCAGCGTAGTGACGTTGGCATCGGCAATGGTGGACAGGGCCTTCTGGTAACCCGCTTTGATGCTCGCGTGCGGCGTATTGCCGGCGCGCAGCTCCTCACGGATGCGCTCGAAGATGAGTACGTTGGCATCGACCGCCATGCCGACCGTGAGCACGATACCGGCGATACCCGGCAGGGTGAGCGTGGCCTGCAGCATCGATAACAGTGCAACGATGAGCACGAGGTTGGCCGCCAGGGCGAGATTCGCCACCAGGCCGAACCCCCGGTACCAAAGCACCATAAAGCCGAGGACCAGCACGAAGCCGATGATCACCGAGGCGAAGCCCTGGTCGATATTCTCCTGACCCAGGCTCGGGCCGATTGTCCGCTCCTCGACGATATTCATCGGCGCGGCCAGAGCACCGGCGCGCAGCAGGAGCGCCAGGTTGCGCGCCTCCTCGGTGCTGTCGAGACCGGTAGTCTGGAAGCGTTTGCCGAAGGGCTCGCGAATTACGGCCACGCTGATCACCTCTTCAACCCGTTTGGTGATCTGCTTCGACTCGCCTTTGACGACACGGACCTCCGGTCGGTTCTCGATGAAAACCACCGCCATCCGCTTACCGACATTCGCCTGGGTGTTGTCGGCCATCTTGCGAGCCCCTTTGCCATCCAGGGTGACGGTGACCATGGGGCTGCCGCTTTGCGAATCGATGCCCGAGGCGGCATCGATAATCTGGTCGCCGGTGATGATCACGCGCTTCTTCAGCAGAATCGGCCGTCCGCCACGCTCCTGGTAGAGCCGGGACTCGGGCGGGACGCGCCCCTGAAGGGCCGATTGCACGTCGTGCTCCTCATCCACCATCCGATACTCAAGAGTCGCGGTGGCTCCGAGGATGTCTTTGGCGCGGGCGGTGTCCTGCACGCCGGGCAGCTGAACCACAATGCGGTCTTCGCCCTGCTGCTGAATCACCGGTTCGGCGACGCCGAGCTCGTTCACGCGGTTACGAAGGGTGGTGATGTTCTGTTTGATCGCGAACTTCCGGACTTCGTTGGCTTCCTTGTCGCTGAGGCTGGCCAACAGATAGGGCGTACCCCGCCGCTCCGCGATATCGAGCGCCAGAGTGCGGTACTCGTTGGCCACCACCTGTTCCGCCTTTTCACGTTCGGCGGCGTCGCGGAATTTGACCTCCACCCGGCCGTTTTCTACACCGATGCTCAGGTAGCGGATGCGATTTTCCCGCAACAGCGTACGGATGTCGCTGACGTAGCGCTCGACGGCCTGAGTGACCGCCGCATCCATATCGACCTGCATCAGGAAGTGCACGCCGCCGCGCAGGTCCAGCCCCAGATACATGGGCATCGCGCTGAAGCTTTTCAGCCAGTCGGGTGTCGCCGGAGCCAGATTGAGAGCCACCGTATAACCGGAAAGCTGCGCCCGAACGACATCGTAGGCCTTGAGCTGGGTCTCGGTCCCGGGAAGGCGGACCAAAAGGTTTTCCCCCGCCATTTCGATGCTTTTGTAAGGGATATCTTTTTCTTTCAGGACCTGTGCAACCCGCTGAGTAGTGGCGTCGGTGATCTCCGACATGCGGGTACCTGAAATCTGGAGGGCCGGATCGTCGCCGTAAAGATTAGGCAGGGCATAAATCGCCCCGAAAATCAGCACGGCCACGATCAGAACATACTTCCACAGCGGATATCGATTCATGGGATATCTCGGGCATAAACGCACCGATGCGGCCCGTAGGCCGCGGTCGGTGCACTTCGGGATGAATTAAAGGCTTTTGATGGTGCCCTTGGGCATCAAGCTTGCAACCGACTGACGCTGTACCTTGATCTGCACGTTGTCGGACACTTCGAGGACGATGAAGTTCTCGTCGACATCGGTGATCTTGCCGAGCACGCCGCCCTGAGTCACCACTTCATCCCCCTTGGCGAGTTCCTGGACCAGCTTCTTATGCTCTTTGGCACGTTTGGACTGCGGCCTGATAAGCAGGAAGTAGAAAACCACGAAGAGAATGACAAAGGGGAACAGCGCCTCGAGGAGGTTGGGCTGCTGCTGGGCGCCGTCGGCTGCCTGAGCAAAGGCATCGGAGATAAAAAAGCTCATAGGGTTTCCTTCTTGTGGGTTGGTTTTTTCCTGGCCGATCTATAACACGTATTATGACATACCGCCGAGCGCCATTGCCCGTCTAGTGGGCCATGCGGAAAATAGTGTAACCCTCGGCCGTTCCGCAAAGCCCATAGGTCCGCATGGCCCCACTAGCCTACACCTTCGGCCAGTCGCGCGTAAAAATCGCTCACAAACGCCTCCAGCCGACCGGCTTCAATCGCCTCCCGCAACCCCTTCATCAGCGCCTGATAGTGATAAAGATTATGAATGGTATTCAGGCGCGCCCCCAGGATCTCATTGGTCCGGTGAAGATGGCGTAAATAGGCGCGGCTGTAATTCTGACAGGTATAACAGTCACAATCCGGGTCCAGTGGGCGCGTATCCTTCTCATATTTCGAGTTTTTGATGCGAACCACGCCCCGGTGGGTGAAAAGGTGGCCATTTCGGGCATTTCGCGTCGGCATCACGCAATCAAACATGTCCACTCCACGCCGCACCGCCTCCACGATATCCTCCGGTCGGCCCACTCCCATCAGGTAGCGGGGCCGTTCCGCAGGCATCCGCGGTGCGGTGTGGTTCAGAATCGTCAGCATTTCCTCCTTGGGCTCACCGACCGAAAGGCCGCCGATGGCATAACCGTCAAAACCGATTTCCGTTAACCCTGCCAGCGACTCATCGCGAAGATGCGGATACATACCGCCCTGGACGATACCGAACAGAGCGTTGGGATTGTCTCCGTGGGCCGCCTTGCTACGCTTGGCCCAGCGCAGTGAGAGCTCCATGGAGGTGCGGGACTGGCGCTCGTCCGCCGGATAGGGCGTGCACTCGTCGAAGATCATGACGATGTCCGAGCCGAGCGCACGCTGCACCGCCATCGACTCTTCCGGACCGAGAAAGACCCGGGAGCCGTCCACCGGCGACTGAAAACGCACCCCCTCCTCGGTGATCTTTCGCATCTTTCCCAACGAAAAGACCTGAAATCCCCCCGAATCGGTCAGAATGGGACCGTCCCAGTGCATGAAATCGTGCAGATCCCCATGGGCGGTAATGACGTCCGTACCCGGCCGGAGCATCAGGTGAAAGGTATTGCCCAGAATGATTTCGGCACCGGTCCCCCGCAGCTCCTCCGGCGTCATCGCCTTCACGGTCCCGTAGGTACCCACCGGCATGAACGCCGGCGTCTCCACCGTCCCCCGGTCGAAAGTCATGCGCCCGCGCCGGGCTTCACCGTCACTCTTTAGTAAGTCGAATTTCATCGTAAACAGCCCTTAACCACGGGGTGCACGGGGAACAAGGGGAAACCTCCCAGAACAGAGGAGGCTCCAGACTTTTCCGCCGCCCGGTCCTCCCCAACCACTTTATCGAACACCCCCGTGCTCCCCGTGTCCCCCGTGGTTCAGATTCTTAGGCTGAGGCAGTATGAACATGGCATCGCCGTAGCTGAAAAACCGGTACCGCTGTTCCACTGCATGCCGGTAAGCGGCCAGGACCTGTTCCCGCCCGGCAAAGGCCGAGACCAGCATCAGCAGGGTCGACTCGGGCAGGTGGAAGTTGGTCAGCAGGGCGTCCACCACCCGAAATCGGTAACCCGGATAGATGAAGATATCCGTTTCACCGGCAAAAGGCGCCAACTCCCCGTCGCGTGCGGCCGATTCCAAGCTGCGCACCACGGTCGTTCCCACCGCCAGCACCCGGCCGCCCTGCTCCCGAGTCCGGGCCACCGCCTTGCAGACAGCCTCCGGCACCTCCAGGTATTCGGAGTGCATGTGGTGTTCCCGTATATCGTCGGCCCGCACCGGTTGGAACGTTCCCGCACCCACGTGCAGCGTCACATGGGCGAATTCGATGCCCTTCGCGCGGAGGCGCTCCAGCAGGGATTCGTCAAAATGCAGTCCGGCCGTGGGCGCCGCGACCGCCCCTTTTTTCCGCGCAAAAACGGTCTGATAGCGCTCAGCGTCGGTCTCCCCCGCCTCCCGTTCGATATAGGGCGGCAGCGGCATGCGCCCGTAAGCCTCCAGAACGCCGAGTACCGGTTCCGGGAAACTCAACTCGAACAGCGCCCCGTCACGCCCGGTGACTTTCACGTCCACGGACTCCTCCACGCGCAGAATCGAGCCGGGCTTGGGCGACTTGCTGGCCCGCACGTGGGCGATAACCCGTCGCTCATCGATGATGCGTTCCACCAGCACCTCGATGCGTCCGCCCGTCGTCTTCCGCCCGAAAAGCCGTGCCGGGATCACCCGGGTATCGTTGAATACCAACAGGTCCCCGGGGCTCAAAAGGGATTCGATGTCAGGGAATTGCCGGTCCTCGACGCCCCCATCACGGCCATCGAGCACAAGCAACCGGCTGCCGGTCCGCTGTTCGGCAGGGCGCTGAGCGATCAGCTCATCAGGGAGCTCGAAATGGAAGTCGGTGCGCTGCATGGGCGGCGAATCTTACCAGATTCATTATCAACTCGCCCTTGTTTACGCGGCGCTAATCCCTATAATGTGGGCGGTTCATGCCGGGGTGGCGAAATTGGTAGACGCGCCAGACTCAAAATCTGGTTGGGGCAACCCAGTGTCGGTTCGAGTCCGACCCTCGGCACCATAATTTTCAAGTAGTTACGCACCGACCCCCCTATCCTCAATTCTTTCCCTTCGCCTCGTGGGACACTGGTGGGACAGTTCGGAGCAACAACCCCCCTTTTAGTCCGGAGCTTGTCACCGGTTATCGTTGGACCGGGCCTCGATTGGGCTACCCCGGAGTCGCTATAACATCTCGCTTCACGTTTTAGGGGATAGGCGGGAAGAGGCCGTAGCGAGCACCGGCAGCGCCCGAGAACACCTCGACCTTGGCGAGGTCCTCAATGTTGTTGGGGGGATCGACATTCTCAAAGACGATGAACTGGCCGAGGTCGCGGATGCTATTGAGGTGTTTAAAGAACCGCTGCTTCAAAGCCGTCTGGGCGAGCGCCCTCTCGTCATCGGACAGGTCGCCGAACTTCGGGTTCTTTAAGGGATCGCGGTACGTCAGCAACGGCGTATCGAGGACCACGACGCCGGGATGGGGAAGACCGCGGCTGCGGCAGAAAATGAGCAGCCCGACTTTGAAGGCCGCATGGGTGATCGCCCGGACGCCTTTGCCGTTGTTGGTGCGGAGCTTGCCGTCGATCCGCAGGTCGTAGGTCTGCTCGTCGAAGGAGATATGGTGGTCGCCCGGAAACTGCCATTCTCTGAGGACATCGGCGACCGTTTGGCAGAACTCATGGGCGAGTCCATCCGAAATCTCGAAATTCGGCTTATCTTTCTTCCCGGCCGCCTTCGCGTTCTCTGACTCTCGTCGTTTTTCTAGCAGCCTCTGCCTCTGTTCGAGCAGGGCCAGCCCCTGCCTAGTGACGTCGCGCGCGGTAAGCACGTCGGTCAGCGACTGGCGGGTTCTCATCGAGCTTCGGCAGAAGCTCCTCAAGCTGGCGTTCGGTTTCTTCCAGATCTTGTTCCAGCCTTTCAAGCTTCTGTTCAACCCCTCCGCGCTCGGCTTCGAGGTCGGCGACGGTGCAACCCAGGTCGTCGCGCTGCCGGTTTATCTTCGCGACCTCCGCGAGAGCGGCGGCCTTTACCTGCTCAATCTGCGCCAAGCCCTCGGCATGGGACTGGGCTTCGGGCTTGGCCCCGCAGAGCGGGCAATCCTTGTCGTTTGCCAGTGAGACGAGAAAACCAGCCTCCTCGATAGCCACCAGCCGTTCGATATCGGAGTCGTAAACTTCGCTCAGACGCGCAAACCGGTCGAGATGGATGCCGATCTCATCTAATCGGCCGCCCACGCGCGGAATCTCCGAGGCGAGGGCCTGCTTCCGAGCCAACAGCCCGCGGATGGACTTCTGGTCGATCTCGAATTTTTTCTGGATGCGGTCCAGTGTCTCCGAGAGGCGCGCATCCTGTTCGGCATAGCCGTCGGCCTCGGGGTGCTCTGTCGCTAGATGACGGTCAACGTCGTCGATCATCTCATCAAGCAGTCCAAGTTTGGTCGCCTTGGCAGCGCTCGCCGCCTTGGGCTTCTCCACCGGAACGACCGCGCTGTCGTCTGCCCCGCTAAGTAAGAGGCGGAAAACGCTTCGCTCCGTCGGGACATCGCCGCGCTGGCCCCCCTCGATTGGAGACCGTTCGGCCTGAATGGAAGTCTCATCGACGAGAAGGAGCCGTGCGAGGTTGCGGAAACTGAGGCTGTTTTTGGACCCGAAGGTGTCCTTTGCAATGAATTTCCCCCCGAACCCGAGGCGGGCCAGAAGGAAGTTGGAAAGATTGCCCGGCTTTTTATGGTCGTGCTTGGCGCCGAGCGTACTGCTGGTTGCGCCTTCTCGGGGTCCCGTCACCAGACCTTCGTAGAGCTTAAAGTTACCACCGGCCACCGACCGGCACAGGGTGAATTCGTCGTCACCCACACTGAAGCCGAACCATACCGTGTCGTACCCTTGGCGTTCGTCGATGTCAGGCAAAGGGCCCGAATCCGCCGAGCATGAAGTCGAATGCCTTGAGGGTGAACGATTTGCCGGTGTTCGATGCCCCCCAAACGAGGTTGCAGCCCTCGCTGAAACCGAGCTCCGCCGGCGCCTTCCCGGGGCCGGTGAACGCCAGATGCCTAATCGTAAGTCGCTGGGCGGTCATGATGAGGTTCCTTGCGGCTTTTCGCGACCTTGAAATTCGACGTTCCAGCGGCCGATCTTTTCGGCTACCAGACGCATAATCCGGTCGGCTTCCAGATTACAGACGTTCTCCGCGAGCCAGCGGGCCCTTTTCTTCAACGCTCGGGCATAGGGTGAGCGCATGAGTTCCACGAAGGCGTAGGCCTCTTCACCGGCCCTGTACAGGAATCCTTGCTCTCCCACCACGACATCGACGAGATGCAGACGCCGCATCAGCGCGAGGCTGGCCTCTATTACGGGCCGACGCACGAGTAGTTCGCCGCTTCGGTGCGGCAGGTCCGGATGGAGGCTGGGGGGGCCTCCGATGTCCCCCGTATGCACTACCAAGTGATCGAACCATGTCAATTGGGAAAGGTCGAAAGCCCCGGGGTGGGCAGCATCGAGAACGACGAGCGCCCGCACCCCAGTCTCCAGCGGGCTATTAAAAAGCTCCACCGCCGTTTCACCGCTCATCTCCGCCACCGTAGGCGTGGAGGGGTTTCGTTGGCAAAGTGGTGGCACACCCCCTGTTTGACTGGGATGCGGGCATGCGGGGCTAGCAGTCCGGTGACGGGCAAGTTGGCAGCGTGCGCCATCACGGCGTCGACGCAGCTGAGCTTGTCCGAATGCCCCGCTTCGCAGACGTCGACAACGCCGTGGTAAATGTCCGACTCGAAGGTCTCCAGCACTTCCTTTTCAGTGTTGTCCCGGTAAAAGCGTTTGAACGCCTCCGCATCGTAAAAACGCTCGCGCTGGCGGGCCAAATGCGGGCCATGATCTGCGTGGCCAACGATCTCCGAATGGGTAGCGTAGACCTTTCCGTCCCTGTCGCCGTAGGCGTCTAGAAGATGGCCGATGTAGGGAAGCTCTGAGTCTTCCACACCATCCGGCACCTCGCCCTTGGGAGCCGGCCCCGGATCGGCGCCGAACCACTTGGTAAGAACTGGCTTTACGTGGGGGTCGTCGAGGATCTCGTCGAGGCCGATACGGGAGATGCGGGAGAAGTCATAGGCTTCGATAAAGGCCCTCAGCTCATCGTCCAGCGGGATAGTCGCATTCTCAATGATCGACTCCGCGCAGTGCTTGTCCCATTCCGTAAGGAGCTTTTCCCTGAACGCTGAAGGGTTGAAGATCAGTTTTTCGAGGTTTCTATTCACCCCACGGGGGGCCACGAAGAAGTACTTTGTGGGGGCCGTGAAATGGCCCGCTTGGGCGTTGTAAAGGATCTTCCCGATCTCCCTCATCCCCACTTCCGTTGGTAAAGTCTTCTTGTACTGTTTGCACTGAAAGTTGTGCCATTCTCCTTCGTGGCGGACCGGCGCCAGGAAGCCTACGACGTCGCGGCCGAGATCGCCGGCCCCGGAGAACCGTACGCACTCGAAATACGCACCCGTGCGGTCGGCCCAATCCCTGACGAACCGTTCAAGTTCTTCGTCGTCCAGCATCAGTATCCGGCGACCATAATCTTCCATTCGCTCGGAGTCTCCCCCATCTTTGACAAGATCAGACAGGCTCGTAACCGACCTGCGCGCCTTTTTTATACTCGCAACCGCCGTTTCTGGCGCAGGTTGGATACGAGGCTACAGCTTTTATGGCAGCCATATAACGCCGATCTAGTGGCTATTGTCCCCAATTCTGTAGGTTTTTCCTACAAAGAGAAACGTCTGGCGTTTATTTCCGCACTCAGCGCCGACCATGGCATATGGCATCAGGATCGGACATAAGGGACGGAACGTGCCGTGGAAATTGAGTGAAGGACCGCTTTTAGACGATCCCCTAGATACGCATCATTCCGGCTAGCGGCCCGAGAACCTCCTTCCGCCCGGGAGCGTCTAAAACTAGCTCAGTCGCCCGCAAAAGTGCCCCACCGTGAACCCCGCCTTTGTGGGTCTCTTGGCGGTGTCACTCTTCGTAATACCACCCATCGTCATCTGAACGAGCCCAAGAATCTTGATCGTCGTTTACCTCTTCTCTCAGCGGCTCCAATACTTCCTTCTCGTACTCTTCATCAAATGGGTCTTGGGTATCGGGCTCGCCCGGAAGTGGGTTGAAGTCATCCAAGAAGTCCTCCGGCTCGGGCAGCATATGTGGAGGAACGAGAACCGCCCATCCGGTCCCCCGACGCTCAACACCCGTAGTTTCTCCAAATTTTCCCGCGAGTTCCCTCGCCTTTTTACTTGCCGCCGAAAAATCCGGAAACTCTTCAAAAACTGAAAGCTCTTTGGCCACGGCGGCTCCTAGCGTGCTTTAAAGTAGACCCAAAATCCTGCGAAGGCGGCTAGAACAAGACCGATCACGGTTTCGACAACGTGAGGGTTACCCACCACACTGAGCCATAGAGCGAACACACCTATTGCTACCAGCAAGCTGACAATCTTCATTGTTACTCCACCCTAAGAATTGGCGTGTATCGGGCCTGGGCCGCCAAGATCGACCAACCTGTCCCATAACTGTCCCATCACCTCGCGTCGTCCGAGGTAAGTAGTCCTATCCTTCTGAAATCTCGAATTGTCCTGAAGCTTCAGCGACAGATTGGCTCTCTGTTGCAAAACCCCGGATCTGTTCTACGTTTTTCTGGGGAATTGTGACAAGTGCTCATCATACCGATGGCGACGATTGAAAAGCGAGTAACGGACGACGGGCAGACCCGCTATCGGGTCAAGGTCCGCATGCGCGGCTACCCGCCCCAGAGCGCCACCTTCGAGCGCAAGACCGACGCCCGGCGCTGGGCCTCCCAGACCGAAACGGCTATCCGGGAGGGCCGGTATTTCCGTACCGCCGAGGCGAGCCGCCATACCCTGGCGGAGCTCATCGACCGCTACAGCCGCGATGTCCTGCCTTACAAGGGGCGCCAGCGCTTCAATCAGGCCCGGCAGCTCGCTTGGTGGCGCCGCGAGTACGGCGAGTACACCTTGGCGGACATCACCCCGGCGCGAATAGCCGAAGGCCGCGACCGCCTGCGCCGGGAGCCGAACGCCCGGAACCAGCAGCGGGGCCCGGCCACCGTTAATCGTTATCTCGCCGCCCTCTCGCACGCCTTTACTACTGCTGTGCGCGAGTGGGAATGGGTCGATGACACCCCCTTTCGAAAGGTCGCCAAGCTGCCCGAGCCTAAAGGACGGGTCCGATTTCTGATCAAGGAGGAATCTGTCGGTGCAAGTGGCGAACTCCAGCCAGGGGAGCTCTCACGGCTTCTCACCGCCTGTCGCGCGAGCGACTGTCCCCTGCTCTACCCCATCGTGGTCCTGGCCCTCTCGACCGGTGTTCGCAAGGGCGAGCTCCTGGGCCTGCGCTGGGCCGATGTGGACCTGGAGGGCCAGCGGATCGTGCTGCACGAGACCAAGAATGGCGAGCGCCGGGCCGTGCCGCTGGTCGGTCGGGCCCGCGACGAACTTAAGGCCCTTAAGGAGAACCGGTCAGGCAAGACCGAGTGGGTATTTCCAAACCCCTCGGGCGAGCGCCCCATTGACATCCGTTGTTACTGGCATACCGCACGCAAGCGGGCGGAAATCGAAGACTTCCGCTTCCACGACCTGCGCCACACGACGGCCTCCTATCTGGCGATGAACGGAGCGTCACCCTCGGAGATCGCCGCGGTCCTCGGCCACAAGACCCTGGCGATGGTGAAACGCTACGCCCACGTCTCGGATAACCACACTATTGGGGTGGTCACCCGGATGAACGATGCCATGTTCGAGGAAGGCGAAGCCGATGGATAAGCTACTGGGCCTACCTAAGCGGCGGCCGCTTCACCCTGAGGACTATGAGGAATGGGCTCATCTTTTTCCTAAATTGGCAATTACGGAAATCGCGCATCTCGCCTACCCCTGGTCAGTCCACAGCTTCGAGCTGCTTTGGCAGCAGCTCAAAGAAGCTCGGAATCAGGGGGAGCTGGAAGTGACTACCGAACATTTGGAGTTTGAGCTTCCGTTCCGCGGTAAAGTGACGACCACTCAGGAGTGGGTTTCACGGGCGAGCTTCTATCGCTATACCAAGGCTAAAGGTCAACCTTTTGATGAGCTGGAGGTGGGACTGCAACGCTGGCTCCGACAAGAGCCGGGGCTGGTTCAAGAAGACGGCGATACGGCTCCTTCGGAGGCAGGACCCGCCCCCAAACGCAAGCGCTGGGATTCGCTACATGAGGCCATGGAGCCGGCTGTCGACCGGTTGGAAGCCGAGCTCGGTCGTTGGCCCCTGCCGCCCGAAGTGTTCAACCTCCTCGCAACCGATGATCGAACCAGGCTCGTCATCGATGCCAATGACGAGTACCTGATGTGGATCAATGACAAAGGCGAGGAAAAGAGCTCCAGCCTCAAGGACGTTAAGGATCGCCTCCGCCGCATAAAAATTGCCCGTTTGGCTGTCACTGAATAACCTCTTTTTGGTGGTCTGCACAGGGCGAAATCGACTTCCTCTGAAATTCCTCCACCGAAATTTTGCTCTCTGATTCGGGCCCTCGCCTGGTCGCCCATCCCCCACGTTTGTAAGTCACAAAACCCAAGCCAATGCGCGCGTTTAACGCGCTTATCGCGTTTGTCGCGCTTGCCTTCACCTCAGCGCTCATGGGCGTAATCTGCCGACCTCGACGGTATCCGAGCAATCAAGACGAACCACGAGAGGTAAGCGCATGAACCAAGAAAAAAGCCCGTGCGGGCGCGTGCTGAGCGTCAAACAATTCTCCGAATCCCACCCCGCCTTCACCGAGCCGGCGCTCCGCAACCTGATCTTTGAGTCCAAGCCGCGCCCCAGCAGCCGCGGCATGATTCCGGGCAACGGCTTTGGTCCGGCCTTTTTGCGTGTTGGTCGCCGCGTCCTCATCGACGAGGACAAATTCTTTGAGGTGCTTCGGGAGCACCGCCAGTAGGTGGTGCGGCCCCGAATGGCCACCGCAAAGGGGGACCCTGCTATGGCGAAAAAGGCCAACAAAGCCACGCACGAATCGGCCAAGAAACAAATCGACTGGGTCGAGGAACTGGAGGCCTTGACCGCGCAGGCTGTGGCTCCCGGCCGTTCGACCCGATTTCGAGAGGACATCGGCGGCGCTCAGGCCGACGCTCATCGCTCCTCCTGGGATAGGACGAATAATGGTTCAAAAACTAGAACGCGTTAAAAATCGCCGGAAAAAACCGCCGTTTTTCGCCCTCCCGCGCGCCTGCACAGACCACTGGAACTACGCGCGGCTATCGAGTAAGGCCGTCAAACTGCTGGTGGATTTGGGTGCGCAACTCCGGGGCAACAACAACGGCAACCTCACTGTCGCTTTTAATGTCATGAAAAAGAGGGGCTGGACATCCAAGAGCAGCCTGGAAAAAGCCTGGAAGGAGCTGCTTGAAACCGGCTGGATCGTCAAAACTCGCCAAGGTGGACGGAATTTTCCGAGCCTCTATGCGCTGACCTTTGAGCCCATAAACGAGTGCGGCGGCAAATTGGACCGGGGGTCAACAGATAGGCCTCTAGGATGGTGGAAAATGGGGTACAGCCCGGAAGACCGTAAAATTCGAGCCCCGCATAAGGGGCAATCTACCCCGCATAAAGGGCAGTAGTGTCGAAAAAAACTTCTCAGTTGCCCTTTATTCGGGGTAGTACAGCGCCAATTTGGGCTTTTAGCTGCCCCTTATTCGGGGTGCTTCTTAGATATATACCATGTCCCCCCTTTCGGGAGCGCCCAGAGAGAGCAGGCGGGTGAGAGAGCTGGCGGGAGGTGATAGCCTATCCAGCTCGCCCCGAGCCCACTCCAGCTGACGGCGATACCTGACAAAGAACGAAAGGACGACTTAACCTCGATGCCCCTGACCCTAAACCAGCTCGAACGCCACCTATTCCGCGCCGCCGACATCCTCCGCGGCAAGATGGACGCCTCCGAGTTCAAGGAATACATCTTCGGCATGCTCTTTCTGAAACGCTGCTCGGACGTGTTTCAGGAGCGATACGAACGAAGTGGTCGCCGACCAGGTCGCGCGCGGCGAGAGCGAGGCTGAGGCCCGCGAGATCGCCAATATGAAGAACTGGCACCGGGAGACCTTCTACGTCCCGGATCAGTCACGGTGGGGATTCCTGCTCAATGAGGCCCATCAGAATGTCGGCGACTACCTCAACAAGGCCCTGGCCGGCCTGGAGGAGCACAACGCCAGCCTGGAGGGGGTGCTGGAGCACATCGACTTCACCAAAAAGGTGGGGGCCTCGAAGCTGGCGGATCGTAAACTGCGCGAGCTGATTGTCCACTTCGGCAGCTACCGCCTGCGTAACGAGGATTTCGAGTTCCCGGACCTGCTCGGGGCCGCCTACGAATACCTGATCCGCGACTTCGCCGACTCCGCCGGCAAGAAGGGCGGGGAGTTCTACACCCCGCGCCCGGTGGTCCGCATGATGGTGCGGCTGATGAAGCCCCAGGAGAGCCACAGCGTCTATGACCCCTGCTGCGGCTCCGGCGGTATGCTGATCCTCTCCAAGGAGTATGTGGAGGAACAGGGCCATAACCCGCGCCTGCTCGGGCTCTACGGCCAGGAGGCGGCCGGTTCGGTCTGGTCTATCGCCAAGATGAACATGCTGCTCCACGGTATCCCGAGCGCCGATCTTCGCAACGAGGACACCCTGGGCGAGCCCCAGCACGTCGAGGGCGGCGAGTTGATGCGCTTCGACCGCATCCTCACGAATCCGCCCTTCTCCATCGCCTACGGCCCCTCGGACAAGGAGAGCCAGAAGGACTGGCACCCGAAGTTCCCCGAGCGCTTCCGCTACGGCTCCGTTCCGCTGGGCGCCAAGAAGGCGGACCTGATGTTCCTCCAGCACATGGTCTCGGTCCTCAAGACCGATGGGATGATGGGAACCGTCATGCCCCATGGCGTGCTGTTCCGCGGCGGCGACGAGAAGCGCATCCGCGCCGGGATGATCGCCGATGATCTCATCGAGGCGGTGATCGGCCTCGCCCCCAACCTGTTTTACGGCACCGGCATTCCCGCCGCCATCCTGGTGCTGCGGGCCAAGGGGGCGAAACCGGCCGAGCGCCGGGGCAAGGTCCTGTTCATCAACGCCGACCGGGAATACTACGAGGGCCGCGCCCAGAACTACCTGCTGCCCGAGCACATCGAGAAGATCGTCAACACCTTCGACCACTTCGCCGAGGTGCCCGGCTTCTCGGCCGTGGTGAGCAACGAGGCGCTGGCGGAGAACGACTACAACCTCAACATCCGCCGCTACGCCGACAATGCCCCGCCCCCCGAGCCCCAGGACGTGCGGGCTCACCTGAAGGGCGGCGTGCCGGTGAAGGAGATCGAGGCCAAGCAAACCCTGTTCGATGCCCACGGTCTCGACCCCATGGAGCTATTCACTGCCAGAGTCACCCCGCAAGCGGACGATCCGGATTACGTGGACTTCAGGCCGGAGTTTGAGGCCAAGGCGGACGTCAAGCCCGCTATCGAGGGCAATCCCGGCCTTACCGCCAAGGAGACCGCTCTCCATGAGGCCTTCGAGGCGTGGTGGACGGAGCACGGCCATAGCATTGCGGCCCTGGCCAATACCCTGGAGAGCAACGGCAGCCGCCTGAGCCAGCTCCGCGAGGAGCTGCTGGCGAGCTTCAGCGCCGCCCTGGAGCCGGTCGCCATCCTCGGCCCCTTTGCCGTGCGCGGCATCATCGCCGGCTTTTGGGACCAGACCAAAAACGATTTCCGCGCCCTCCAGGCGCGCGGTGCCCTGGGCGTGATTGACGCCTGGCGCACCAGCATTACTACCGCCCTGGAGGACAAGCAGGACAAATCCAACCCCCTCGACCACAAGCTGGTGGCCTTCCTGCTGGCCGAGTACGTGGAGGAGCTGGAGCAGCTCCAGGCCGGCAAGGCGGAGCTGGATAGCCAGATCAAGGCCGCCGAGGCAGCTCCGGAGGAGGAGGACGAGGCCGACGGGGAGGACGCGGAGAACGCCCCCACTGAGGAGCAGGTGAAGGCATGGAAGAAGGAGCGCACCCAGCTCAACAAGCAGCTCAAGGCCAAAACCGCTAATTTCGAGGCGCACCTGAACGAGGCGGTGGACGCCTTGGACGAGACCAAGGCGGCGGAGCTGCTGCTCACCATTCTCCACGACGACACGGCCGCCATCCTGGCCCGCTACACCCGCGCCCAGCGCCAGGCAGATCATCGCCGCCTTCGAGACCTGGTGGGACAAGTACCAGGTGACCCTGGCCGACATCGAGGCCGAGCGGGACGCGGCGGCGGTGCAGTTGCGGGAGTTCTTAGGGGGGTTGGGGTATGTGTGAACTGCCGGCCGATTGGGAAAAAGCGACTGTCAGGGATACCGGGCTTGGTCGCGATGGCTTTATAGACGGTGACTGGATCGAAGCGCCTTACATCACAAGCCGGGGCATTCGTCTAATTCAAACCGGCAATGTCGGTCGTGGAGAGTTTCTCGATAAGGCGGATTCCAGAAAGTACATATCTTCGCAAAGCTTCAAGGAGTTGGGTTGCAAATGGGTCCGAAAGGGAGATGTCCTTATCTGTCGCCTAGCTGATCCGATAGGACGTGCTTGCGAAGTCCCGGAGGAGCAGGATTGCTCAATCACCTCCGTCGACGTCACCATCCTAAGGGTAAACAAGACCGAGTTTGACCCGAACTATGTCCTGAACTGGTTGAACTCAGACCGCAATTTGAAAAATGCCGCCGACCATGCGGGCGGCTCGACACGATCAAGGATCAGTCGCACTAATTTAGGCCAGCTGGAGATCCCGAAACCGTCCCTCGGCCAGCAAACGAAAATCGCCCAAATCCTCGACACCCTGGACACCCAAATCCGCCAGACCGAGGCGCTGATAGCCAAGCTGGAACGCATCAAGCAGGGCCTGCTCACCGACCTGCTCACCCGCGGCATCGACCAAAACGGCCAACTCCGCCCCACCCCCGACCAGGCCCCGCACCTTTACAAAGACTCGCCCTTGGGACGGATTCCGAGGGAGTGGGAGTTTGCTGAACTCAGCGGCATTGTCGAGCCTGACTCGCCTATTACATACGGCGTGGTACAACCCGGTCCGGTCATTGAAGGAGGCGTACCTTTCGTTCGCGGGGGCGATATCCACGATGGAAGAATCGCCGTGTCCGAATTGAGGACGATCTCTAGACACGTATCGGAAGGCTATAAGAGAACCATCCTAAAAGGCAGGGAAATCGTTATGTCTCTAGTCGGTTATCCCGGTGAAGTTGCGGTTGTGCCACCTCAGCTTGAAGGCGCGAATCTGGCGCGCCAGGCAGCACTGATCCGAATTCGAGCGACGGTTAATGCGGAGTTTGTGGTGTATTACCTGTCATCGAACGCTGGGAAAGCGCAGGTACTTGCGAGTAGCCTTGGGTCCGCACAGCAAGTTGTTAACCTGAAGGACTTGCGGACGACCGTCGTACCTATTCCTCCCGTCGATGAGCAAAAAACCATAGCTGCATGCATTGAACGTCTAGCCGAGCGGATGGAGACGGAAAAGTCCGAGCTACGCAAATTGAAATCTGCGAAAACGGGGCTTATGGACGATCTCCTTACCGGCCGCGTCCGCGTCACCCCGCTTCTAAAAAACGCCGAAGAGGCCCACGCCTAACCAATAAGAAGAACGAGTCATGCCAGGACCGGAATATAAGGACGTAGAATTCCCCTTCCTCCAGCAACTGCTGGGGATGGGGTGGGAGATGCATCGAGGGTTCGGTGGAGGACCCGAGCGTCACTGGCCGCGACACCTTCGCCCAGGTGATTCAAGAGGAGGTGCTGCGCGAGCAGGTCCGCCGCATCAACTTCCGTGACGGCAGCCCTGGCTGGACGAGGAGCGCCTCTCCCAGGCCGTCGGCGCCCTGACCCGTATCCCCGCCGCCCGGCTCATGGAGGCGAACCAGCAGGCGACCGAGCTGCTTCTGAGCGGCATCTCCGTCGACGGCCTGCCGGACTGGGATGGCGGCCGCGGCCAGACCATCCACTACATCGACTGGGACCACCCCGAGAACAACCGCTTTACCGCCATCAACCAGTACAAGGTGAAGTGCCCGCCGGGCCACGACAGTGCCAAAGGGCACATCATCCCGGACATCGTGCTGCTGGTGAACGGCATTCCGCTGGTGGTGGTCGAGTGCAAGAGCCGCACCGTACCGGAGGGGATGGAGCGACGCGGTGGACCAGCTGCGCCGCTACTCCAACCAGCGCAAGGCCGACTTCGAGGTGGAGGAGAACGAGGGCGCCCCGGTCCTGTTCCACACCAACCAGTTCCTCGTCGCCACCAACTTCGACGATGCCCGCGTCGGCACCATCAGCGCCGGCTTCGAGCATTATCTCAACTGGAAGACTGTGGAGCCCCGCACCGAGGCCGAGGTGGCGCTTGACCTCGGCGTCGAGCCAGCTCTCCAGCCAGCAGCGGCTCGTCGCCGGCATGCTGGAGCCGGCGAACCTGCTCGACATCGTCCGCCATTACACCCTGTTCACCACCCTGGGCGGCCAGACCGTGAAGCTGGTCTGCCGCTACCAGCAGTTCCGTGCCGTCACACGCGCCATCGAGCGCCTCAAGCGCGGCAAGACCCGGCGCGAGGACGGCGAACACGACCGGCGCGGCGGCATCATCTGGCACACCCAAGGTAGCGGCAAGAGCCTGACCATGGTGTTTCTGGTGCGAAAGCTGCGCACCGACCCGGACCTGCGCCGCTTCAAGGTGGTGGTGGTCACCGACCGCAAGGACCTCCAGAAGCAGCTCTCGGAGACCGCCGGCCTGACCGGCGAGAGCGTCGAGGTGGCGCAGCAAGACCAGCAAGGCTCAAGGCGCTTGTCAGACGGCCCGGCCCGGGACTGGTGTTTGCCACGATCCAGAAGTACCGCGAGCGATGCGACGAACGCCTACCCCGTGAAGGAGGAGGTCTTGGACTGGGACCGCCGCGATGTGGCCGAGGACGCCCCCGCGAAGCCGCCCAAGGTCAGCAAGCCCTTCGACGTGCTGAACGAGAGCGAGGACATCCTGGTGATGGTGGACGAGGCCCACCGCACCCAGGCCGGCGACCTGCACGCCAACCTGCTCCAGGCCCTGCCCAACTGCGCCCGCATCGGCTTCACCGGCACGCCCATCATCATGGGCGACAAAAAGCGCACCCACGACATCTTCGGCGAGTTCATCGACCGCTACACCATCAAGGAGGCGGAGCACGACGGCGCCACGGTGCCGATCCTCTACGAGGGGCGCACCGCCACCGGGGCGGTGAAGGAGGGCGGCAGCCTGGACGAGCTCTTCGAGGACCTGTTCCGCGAGCGCACGCCCGGAGGAGCTGGAGGCGATCAAGGAGAAGTACGCCACCAAGGGCCAGATCCTGGAGGCGCCCAAGCTGATCGAGGAGAAGGCGGCGCGACATGCTGCGCCACTACGTCGCGCAACATCCTGCCCAACGGCTACAAGGCCCAGGTGGTGGCCTACAGCCGCCGGGCGGCGATCCGCTATCCAGGAGCAGTTCGAGCAGGCCCGCAAGGAGCTGCTGGAGGAGGCGATGGCCCTGAGCCCGGCCGACAAGGCCATGGACGACGAGGCCTTGATGCAGCGCCCGCCGCGGGTGCGGGCGGCCGTCCAGGCCTGGCGCAACCGGGAGCTGCTGGGCCGGTTGGAGTTCGCCGTGGTGATCAGTAGCGGCAACAACGACGACCCGAGCTGGGCGCAGTGGAGTGACCGGGCCGCGGTCGAGGCCAGCACATCAAGCGCTTCAAGAAGCCGCTGACCCATAAGGACCCGGAGAAGGCCGACCCGCTGGCCTTCCTCATCGTCAAATCCATGCTGCTCACCGGCTTCGACGCGCCCATCGAGGGCGTCATGTACCTGGACCGGCCCATCCGCGAGGCCGAGCTGCTGCAGGCCATCGCCCGCGTCAACCGCACCGGCCACGGCAAGCAGCACGGCATCGTGGTGGACTACTACGGCGTCGCCAATCACCTAAAGGAGGCCCTGGCCGCCTACAGCGCCGAAGACGTGGAAGGGGCGCTGCAGAGCCTGAAGGACGAGATCCCGCTGCTGCGCGACCGCCACCTGCGGGCCGTGGACGTGCTGCGCGCGCCGCGGCGTTGAGAGCCTGGACGACGTCGAGGAGGCGGTCAGCGCGCTGGCCGACGAGCGGGTGCGGGCCGAGTTCACGGTCAAGCTCAAGCAGTTCACGCAGCCCTGGACGTGGTGCTGCCCCGGCCCGAGGGCCTGCCGTTCACCGCGCGACGCCAAGAAGCTGGCCTATATCCATGCGCGTGGCCCGCAACCGCTACAAGGATACCCCGGCGCTCGGCAAGGATGTCGGCGCCAAGGTCCGCAAGCTGATCGACGACTACGTGATCTCGCTCGGTATCGATCCGAAGATCCCGCCGGTCCAGCTGACCGACGCCGAGTTCGATACCCACGTCCGCCGCCAGGTGAGCGACCGGGCCAAGGCCTCAGAGATGGAGCACGCCATCCGCTCCCATATCCGCAAGCACCTGGACGAGGACCCGGTTAAGTACGGCAAACTAAGCGAGCGGCTGAACGAACTGCTGCACAACCTGGAAGACCAGTGGGAGGCCCAGGTGGAGGCCTTCGAGGGGCTGATCGGGGAACTGCGGGACGACCAGGCCGATCGCCGGTGAGGAGCCATCCGGGCTTCCGCCGCACTACCTGCCCTTCCTCCGTTTGCTCACCCAGGCCAAGCTCGGCGAGGAGGCGGAGCCGGACGAAACTACAACGGCGGTACTGAACGAGATTACGGTAGAGATCGTGGACACCATCATCGGAGAGATCCGAATCCCTGATTTTTGGAAGCCCTCGCATATTCCCGATCAGGAGCGCCTCAAAGGGCGCCTGTTCGAGGAACTGTTCAATCGCCGCCTGCTCCCCCTGAAAGCGCTCGAACGCGACGGTCGACAAGCTGATGGAGCTGGCGCGGGCCAACCACGAGAAATTGATCAAGGTATGAGCGCGTTCCAGGTCGATGACCTCGCCTTTGACTTGCGGCTGAGCCGCCGCCGAAGGACGGTGCAGATCACCGTCGACCGGGGTGGCGAGCTGGTCCTGGCGGCGCCCCAGGGCACCGACGAGGCGCTGTTGCGGGAGTTCGTGCGGGAAAAGCGCTACTGGATCTACACCAAGCTCAGCAGAGAAGGCCCAGCTTCAGCGCGCCATCCCGAAAAAGGAATTCGTCGACGGCGAGGGTTTCCTCTATCTCGGCCGCAGCTACCGCCTCAAGCTAGTGGACGACCCCGCCGCCTCGCTCAAGCTACTCGGCGGCCGCTTCCGCCTGAGCCGCCACCTCGCCGCCTCTGAGGGCCGCTCCCAGTTCATCCGCTGGTACACCGCCCACGGCTACGAGTGGCTATCGCAGAAGGTCGCCGAACACGCCCCCCGCATGGAGGTCAGGCCCGGCGGGCTTAAGGTCCAGGACCTCGGCTACCGCTGGGGCTCCTGCGGCAAGGGCAACTGGCTCTATTTCCACTGGAAAACCATCCTGCTGCCTCGGACGGTCGCCGAGTACGTCGTGATCCACGAGCTGGCCCACCTGCACGAAGCCCACCACACCCCGGCGTTTTGGCGGCGGGTCGAGCGTGCACTACCTGATTTTGAACGGCGAAAGCGTTGGCTTGCGGCCCACGGGACGGACGCAGAAGGGCTTTGAAAGGCACCCTCTTCCCCCGGCTCGCCCGGCGTCGGGAGCAGTGGATTCAGGGTAGATTACTCCTCCTCGTCCCAGTCCGCCTGATCCCAGCCCCGCATCATTTCCTGGTACTCCCTTTCCATCGCCCTCAACTCGGCCGCCTGATCCGGTGGCACCGCCGCGTCCGGTTCCGGGGGCAGGAGAATGAACTCCTTCAGCGCCACTTCCTCCGCTTCGTGGGGTTGATACCCCTGCTGGATCAACTCCATCATCCGGTCCTGTGCGTTGATCGCCGCCGTCCGGGTCTCGCTCTGCCAAATCCCCTGGGCTTTCAGGTCCTCGCTCCTCTCCGGGAGCCACTCCGCCCAATGCTTCTTCGCCTTCGCGTGGAATGTCTCGGTTGCCATTGTCGCCTCCAGGTTATTTCTGAGCCTAGACGGCACCGTTCAAGGAGCACAGGTGGTAGTGAAAAATAGAGGTGATGGGACACTGGTGGGACACTCGACCTCGACAACTTAGGAAAGACCAGCAAAGTCGGGAATAACGAGTTCGGATAATCCTTTGTTTTGACAGTTCCTATTTGTTCCAGTAGTTTCCCCGCTTCGCGGGACCGGGGACTCAAAATCTGGTTGGGGCAACCCAGTGTCGGTTCGAGTCCGACCCTCGGCACCACTTATTTCCCTTGTGGGAAATCAGTGGCCCGGCAATGCCGGCTTCCCGCTCAGCACGGCCATTCGGATCGGCTGAACCGGAATAAGGACAGACGACTTCCCCTGACGGCCGGTCGGGGTTACTCTTCCCCGTTTTTGACTACCCCGGTGGGCTTATCCCCCTTTTCCGGGATAAAATCCCCTTTTGCTCCGGGAGCTGGATATCGGCGCGACCCGCGCTGCATCGATGGCCATGGCCCTCCAGCCCCGAAAAACCGCACGTCTTTGGCTGGGGCCAAGAGGGTGCGGTTTGACATCGGAATATTCAGGAGACTGCAATGCAACCACTGGTCGGCCTCATCATGGGGTCCGTGTCGGACTGGGACACCCTGCAACACACGGCCGAGGCGCTGGAGAAGCTCGGTGTTCCCCATGAGGTGAAGGTGGTCTCGGCTCACCGCACGCCCGACCTGCTGTTCGAGTACACCAGCGAAGCCGAAGCGCGTGGACTGGAAGTTCTCATCGCCGGCGCCGGCGGTGCCGCCCACCTGCCAGGCATGGCTGCTGCGAAAACCGCCTTGCCGGTGCTCGGCGTCCCGGTGCAGTCCAAGGCGCTGAACGGTGTCGACTCCCTGCTATCGATCGTGCAGATGCCGGCGGGCGTTCCCGTTGGAACCCTCGCGATTGGCCGGGCGGGGGCCGTCAATGCGGCCCTGCTGGCAGTCAGCATCCTCGGCAACAAACACCCGCAGTTCCGCCAGGCGCTGCATGCCTTCCGACAGGAACAGACCGAAAGGGTTCTGGAACAACCCGATCCGCGGGAGCTGACATGAAGGTCGGGATTATCGGCGGCGGTCAGCTCGCACGAATGCTGGCGCTCGCCGGCCACCCGCTCGGAATCGAGACGGTCGTACTCGACCCGGCACCCGATGCCTGTGCCGGCGCCGTGACCCAACAGCTCCGAGGCGCCTATGACGAGCAGTCCCAGCTCAAGGCCCTGGCGGATGATGTGGACGTGGTCACTTATGAATTCGAAAACGTGCCGGCGGAAGCGGTTAAGTTCCTCACCGATCAAGCGTCAGTCTATCCGCCTCCGAACGCACTTGAAACGGGTCGCGATCGCCTTCGGGAGAAGACCCTCCTGAGCACGACGTTGGGTATTCCCACCGCCCCGTTTGCGGTTGTGGATTCCAGGCAAGGGCTGGAGAGCGCCGTCGCCGATATCGGGCTTCCGGCAGTCCTCAAGACCCGAACGCTCGGCTATGACGGCAAGGGTCAGTTCGTGCTGCGGCGGACCGAAGATGTCGATGCGGCGTGGGATCTGCTCGGTGGCGTCCCACTCATTCTGGAGGGTTTCGTCGAGTTCGAACGCGAGGTCTCCATCATTGCCGTTCGCGGCCGTAATGGCGAAATCCGCTGCTATCCATTATCGGAGAACATTCACACGGACGGCATTTTGCGGCTCTCGTATTGCCGTCCCGGAGACCCGCAGCAGGCTGCAGCCGAAGACTACATCAGGCGCCTTCTGGAGAGTCTCGATTACGTCGGCGTCCTCGCCCTGGAGCTCTTCCAGGCAGGCGACCGGCTGCTGGCCAATGAAATGGCGCCACGCGTGCACAACTCCGGGCACTGGACCATCGAAGGCGCGGAAACCAGCCAGTTCGAAAACCATCTGCGCGCCATCTGCGGGCTGCCGCTCGGGCCGACCACACCGGTCGGTTACAGTGCCATGTTCAACCTGATTGGCGACCTGCCCGAACCGGCAGCCGTCCTCGCCATCCCCGGCGCCCACTTTCACGCCTACGGGAAGGCCGCGCGCGAGGGTCGTAAGGTCGGGCACATCACGGTACGCGCCCAAAGCGCCGCCGAGTTGGAAAAGAGAGTGAAGGCATTGCGTGGTGCGCTTTCGGTGGAAAACGGCACGCTCCAGTTGCAATAAGGTCCGCTACACGGCCGTTCGGGCGAGTTGCCCTCGGGCGCCCGGTCGTAAAGGAAAATCATTTCGGCCACCAGATGCGAAACCGGGCGCCGCGCGGCTGATTGGCGACAACGTCGATCCGCCCGCCATAACCGTGTACCAGCCTCCTGGCCAGGGCCAAACCGATCCCGGCGTGTACTTGACCGTTCCTCCCCCCAGCCGACGCAAACATTCGAAATACCCGCTCCCTGTCCTCCGGCGGGATCCCCGGACCGTTGTCCGCGATATCAAGCCGCCAGTACCGCCCCTCGTCCCGGGCAGAGATGCTCACTGTTCCGGACGCCGAGTGGTCGTGATGGGCGGCCGCGTTGGTGATCAGGTTCTGAAAGATCTGCCTGAGGTGCAGCGCGTCCCCCCGAAGGGTGGGAAGGTGCTCCTGGATTTCGACACGAAACTCTGCCGGCAGAGCCAACTCGTCCGATAACTCCCTCAGCAAGGGTTCGAGAGAGACCCGGTCCCGCATTTCGCCGATGGCCCCCCCCGCCCTGGAGTAGATGAGAAGTCCTTCAATGAGATCATCCATGCGCTTGATGCGCTCTCGCATCAAACGCATCCGACGAGTCGTCTCGTCGTCCATCGCTTCTGCCTTATCCTCTTCGATCGAAGAGGCCAGCTGCGAAACGGCCCGCAGTGGCGCCCTGAGATCATGAGAGGCGATGTAGGCGAAGTTCTCCAGCTCCGCATTCACGGCCTGGAGCTGTTCGGTACGCCTATTCAGCTCTTCGGTTCGAAGCGCCACCAGTTGACGGACCTGCGCTTCCCTCTCCAGCAGCATACGCAGGTAGCTCATCAGAAAGGCGCCAAACAAGACCCCGCCGAGGCCAATAACAAGGGGTCCCCAGGGCGAGGCCACAAACGCTCCGGGCTGCGACACGGCAGTCACGCTCCAGTTCGCACCGAACAGATTCACGTTGCGAGTAGTCTGGCGTCTGCCGGGAAACGGGCCTAAATCGGGGCCGACCCAGCGAAACGCCCCCTGGGAGCGGTGGAAGTAACCAGCTACCGGAGCGCCAAGGTCGGTCACATACAAGTCCATGGAGATCTCCTCGGCACGGAGGACGGCCTGCAGCAGACGGTCGACCCGATAGATGCCGGAGACAAAGCCAAGCAGTTCCTGACTCCCCCCATGCAACCGGAATACCGGTCGCAGTACGCGCACCCGGACCAAGCCGTCAAACCGATACCAGGGCGTCAGCAAAAGCTGTCGGTGTTTCCGTGCCCGCTCCAGAACTGCCCCGGACAGGGAGTCACCCGCAGTGGTTTCCGGCGAGGGGCTATAGCTGTAACGGATCGAAAAGGCCTGTTGCCCCGACGGGGACCTCCCCCTGGCGATCCACTGAATCGCCAACAGCTCCGACTGCTCCAAAAACTCGGCACTCTCGGCCAGGACTCGGAACTCCCGTTCGGATATTTCCCCGCCCTGGAAGCGGAACACGGCCGCCATTTGCCTGACGGGACGGAACTCCAGCTCTGTGCCGTTCTCAAGCCAGTGGACGCGTTCACTGGCCGCCAGCTTGAAATGGGCGGTGTGGCGGGCATTCTCAAGACGATAGAGGGCGATGGCGACGGTCAACGCACCGACCGCGGTTATCGCGAAAACCAGCCACGGAAACCATCCCCTTTTCCCGGAAGGACCACCCGCCACGACGCAGAGCCTCTCGGACACCCGTTCACAAAAGTTAAGCTCAATACCGTAAGACTCGCGTCCGGGTTAGTTCTGATGGCCACAGCCGTCCCGGCCGGCTATTCATGTGCGCATGGGAATGTCAGGGAGAAATTACCATGGCCGACCGGGACGTCACTGCCCAGAGGGAAACCTGTTCACTGCCGCGTCTGTTTGCGATGTTCCTGTCACCGCTCGCGCTGCCGAAACCGCACCCCTTCCATCGCGACATGAAAGCCGCCGATCGCCGGGACGCGCAAATGGCCAATCGGCGTCACATGCAGGCCTGCCTGGGCGCCTACATCGATCGTTCGGCCCGGGTCATCGCCGGCTGTATCTTTGCTTATTTGGTGAGCCTGCATCTGCTGGGAATCCCACTGCTGGTGGTGATTGCCGGCTTCACGATGTTGGCCGCCCTGCTACATGTGACTGTTCTGGTGTTTTGGAAACAGCATCTGGATAACCGTTTGGGGCCGATCGAGCCGCCTGAATAGATCATCCCAACCTGTTGGGGCCGAATTCAGGTCGCTTTTTCGGCATCCTACAGGCCGTTCCTGTAGGAATTGTCCTACAGGGAAATGCGAAATGGACTACAGACGAACAGAGAACGGTGTGCCAGTATTTCTGGTAGAACGGAAGCGGGGGGAATTCTCCAAAGGAACACGGGGGCGTCACGGACGACACTGTCTTCTCAGACAACAATCCGCCAGGGCCGCGTCGGGAAACCGCCGCGGCCTTTTTAATTTTAAAAAGACCCTAACAGGCTGTTGGAAAAGGTTTTTATCCCTTCTCCCTGAGGGAGAAGGGATTTTCGGTGGATACCGTTTACGAACACGTATTTAGTCGTTTTTTCACCCCTACGGGTTCAAAATGAAAGGGGCAGCCGTTCAGGCGGCCCGAGGCTTGTAAAGGGCCACTTCACCCTTTTCCACCGCTTCCCGATAGTCGGCCAGGAGCTTCTCCAGTTCACCCTGACTCGCCTCGCTGGGGCGGCTGATAAATTCCGAGAGGCTCGCCTGCATTGCGCGGCACCAGAAGGTGCGCTTTGTCTCTTCCATGTTTTTGCTCCTACTTTTCCCAGTGCAATGCGCGGTACATTACCGAAACCGAATTACAGGTTAGTGACAGGCGACAGAGTAACGTCGAAGTCGAAAGAGGTCGAAGCAATTGATCACATTTTCGGTTTGCAGTTCGAAGCGTGCATAAGGGTCTAACAAGGAATAGAAATTTCGGCCTGCTCTCCGCTCCAGGCAGCTAAATACCTGTTCCTGACCACTCGACACTCGGCTAAATACGTGTTCCAAATTCGTATCCACCCGGGTAGGAGCGGCGCGTCGCCGCGATAGGGTCGGCAATCGCCCCGGCGCGGGGCTCCTACCAGAAGCCAGGATTCGGATATGGGCGTGACTGGATACCATTTCGGAACATCTATTTAGTTGTCGATGTGTGCCCTGGTTCGGGATACGCTATGAATACATCCTTGTAAGCTCGAGGGGCGCGTCCTTGCGGCCCACGGTCCCGAGACAGGGCACGCCATCGGCTAAAAGTGTATCGAGGTCAGGAATGCTTATTCAGGGCAGACGCCCGTAGAGAGAGGCCAGGTGATGCAATTTCTCCGGGATGCCTTCGGAGATCATGTCCCAGCTGAAGCGCCACTGCCAGTTGTCCGCAGTGGTGCCCGGAATATTCATCCGGTGCTCGCTACCCAGGGCGAGGGCATCCTGCAGCGGGATAACGGCTAGTTGCGCCACTGAGGCGTAGGCTGACCGAATGAGCGGCCAGGGCATCGATTCGGCCGGATTGCCGAGATAGTCGAAAACCTGCGCACTGGTCTCATCAGGCAGGCTGTCGAACCACCCGACCGTTGTATCGTTGTCGTGGGTGCCGGTGTAGACCACGCTGTTGACTTCCTGATTGTGCGGCAGATAGGGGTTGTCGGGACCACTGTCGAAAGCGAATTGGAGGATTTTCATCCCCGGCAGCGCATACTTGTCACGCAATTCCAGCACTTCCGGCGTTATGGTTCCAAGGTCCTCCGCCACCACGGGTAGCGGGTCAAAACGCTCGCGCAGGGCGGAAAAGAGCCGATCGCCTGGCGCTTCCACCCAGCGACCGTTCATCGCGGTTTCCTCATTGGCCGGAACTTCCCAGGAGGCCTGAAAGCCCCGGAAATGATCGATTCGCACCAGGTCGAATAGCGCCAGCTGCGACTCCATGCGTTGCAGCCACCACTCGAAACCGTTGGCTTCCAGCCATTCCCAGTCGTAGTGCGGGTTGCCCCAGCGTTGGCCGGTTTCCGAGAAATAATCGGGAGGAACGCCAGCGACTACGGTGGGATGCCCCTCCTTGTCGAGGAGAAAGCACTCGCGGCAGGACCAGACATCAGCACTGTCGTGGGCAACGAAAATAGGCATATCGCCAAAAATGCCGATGCGATTCTGGTTGGCGTAAGCCTTTAGGTTCCACCACTGGCGGAAGAACACGTACTGCTCGAAGTGGATGAGGTCGAGCTCATCCGCCTGGGCTTCTCCCAGTTCCCTGAGGGCCGTCTCGTCCCGATCGCGCAGCGGCGCCGGCCAGTCGGTCCAGCCTTTGTCCCTCTGCATGGACTTGATGACGCGAAATAGCGCGAAATCATTCAACCAATCGGCGTTGTCCGCGCAAAACTTCGCGAAGTCGGCGTGAGCTTTCTCGTCGCCTTTGGCCCGGAAACCCTCCCGTGCAACGCGCATCAAATGCTGTTTGCTTTGGCTATCGAACCCCGCAATTTGTCCTTCGTCGAGCCATCCCCATTCGACCAGTTTCTCGATACTGATGAGGTCGGGATTGCCGGCATGGACGGAGAGCGCCTGATAGGGAGAGCGATCGCTATGGGTCGGGCCGATGGGCAATATCTGCCAAACGCGCTGACCGGCAGCGACCAGGAAATCGATGAACCGAAACGCCTCCGGACCGAGATCGCCGGTTTCCCAGCGCCCCGGCAGCGAAGTCGGCTGTAACAGAATCCCTGCGCTCCGCTCCTGGAGCGGACTGTGAGCCACAGGTTTGGTCATCGCTCAGTGTGCCTCCTTTCCGCGACGCATGACGCCTCCCGTTGCCGGGGCGCCTCCTCCATGTGAAATGATGTCGGCCAGCTCTTCCGGCGCTTGAGCGCCAACCAGGCGATACAACTCGCACAACTGTAGCCGATAGAGCCGTTCGAAATCACGTACCGAATCGGACGGGTTGTAGTCACCGAACCACCAGAACCAGTCGGAACCCTCGCAAATCGCCAACTGATGTTCGGCTCTGGCCAATCGCTCCCCCTTCAGGTTGCCTTCGGCCACGGCGGTGTCGAAGGCCTGTTTGGCATGAGCCAGCAGTTCCCAGCCGCGGTTTTTATCCGGATCACCAATCCAGGTGGAAAAGGTCCCGTACACCCAACTCCCCGCCACCAGATGCGGCAGTTCGGTGGGTTGAGTCCCCCTTTCGATGACGTCCGCAAAGGTGGTCAATTCGAGGTCGGGGTGTTCGGCGAGACGGCGATAGAGCGTTGCCAGAAAAGGGTAGCCGTTGTTCGCGTAATGTTCCCAGGCATTCTCCCCGTCAAGAATGATGGGCACCACGCGGTTGGGTTCGTGGGCACAGGCTGTTCCGATATTTTCCAGGTGATGGATCAGGTTGCCGACGGCATCGTCGGCGCGCCAGTCGGCGTAGGTAAACCCGATAAGGTCCGATATGCCATCGTCCCGGAAAAAACAGTGTCCTTCGGTTCCCTCGAGCCGGTACGAGCGGTGAATGCAGTCCAAATCCATCCCGGCGTGGCTGAGACTGTTTCGCAGGACACTCTCGCCGGTGGCGACCCAGGAAAATCCCGCTTCGTCCAGCCGTCTGACGGTCGCGTCACTTACTCCGCCTTCGGAAGGCCAGCAGCCGACCGGACGGAAGCCGAAATGGCGCTCGAAGACGCGGAGGCCTTCCTCGATGTGCCACTGCACCCGCTCCTCTCCCCCCGGATAGACGGAGAGATCGGGCATTGGCGCTTCCGGCTGGGTCTCGCAGGCACTGTCGATTTCCAGCAGCAGAGGAATGATGGGATGGGCATAGGGCGTCACCGAGAGTTCTATTTTCTTCGTTTCGGCGAGCCGGCGATAACGCTCCAAAACGCCGGAGAGCAGCTCGGAAATCACCTCGAGCAGTTGATGCCTCTGGTGCAGCGAGAATTCGCGCCCATGCTCCATGAGCATGCGGACACGCCGATCGCCTCGCCGCACCGTTTCCCCCATCCATGCCAAGTGATACCACATTACCAGATCGGCCAAGTACTGCTCTTCGAGGTAAACGGCCAAGTGGGGCTGGGCCAGGATATGACGGGCCAGCTCAGCCAGTTCGTAAAACGGCTCGAATCGGCTGATGAGGCGCTTTTCATTGGCCCGCAGGCAGGCCTGGATGAGTTCGACCCGCTCCTCGATGCTGCTCGGAAACGCCGGGCTCACCAGAGAAGCGAGTAGCGGATCGCGAATCGGCTGCTTGGCTTCGAAATAGGCACTCACCTGTTCGGCATAGTCATCGATCTGCTCAAGAAGCGTGGGGGCAAAGTTGACCACCGCCCGCGCCCCCGGGACCTCCTCGAGGATAGCCGCCATATCGACATAATCCTTGGTGGCGTGCAGGTAGGTCCACGGCAGCCGGTACTCACCTTTTTCCCGATCAAAGTAGTGGGGCTGATGCATATGCCAGCAAAGGACGACCTTCAGGGGCGACTTAGCGGACATGGTGGAGGGACTGTCCGAGCATTTCGGGGCAGACCAGCACGATGCCGTTGTCACTCACATAGAATCGCTTCGCATCCTCTTCCGGGTCCTCGCCAATCACCATGCCTTCCGGGATCACCACGCCTTTGTCGATCACTGCACGGCGAATGCGGGCGTTTCTGCCGATGGTCACGTCCGGCAGCACCACCGTATCGTCGACACGAGCATGGGAGTTGACATAGACATTTGAGAACAGCAGCGAATGGTGCACTCGCGCCCCTGAGATGATGCAGCCACCGGAGACCATTGAGTCCACGGCCATGCCACGGCGGTCCGGATCGTCAAAAATGAATTTGGCTGGAGGCAGTTGGGCCTGGTAGGTCCAGATAGGCCAGTCGGTGTTATAGAGGTTCAGTTCCGGAGTGACGCCGATCAGCTCCATATTGGCCGCCCAGTAGGCATCAATCGTGCCCACATCCCGCCAGTAGGCCTGTTTCCCGGTCTCCGGATCCCTAAACGGATAGGCATAAACATTACATTTCTCAATGATATTGGGAATGACATCCTTGCCGAAATCGCGGGAGGACTCAGGGTTGTCGGCGTCGCGAATCAGCTGTTCGTACAGAAACTCGCGATTGAAGACATAAATCCCCATGGAAGCCAGCGCCTCGTTCTTGCGACCGGGAATGGGGTCGGGATCGGCTGGCTTTTCCCGGAAACTGTTGACCTTCAAGTTGTCATCGACTCCCATGACCCCGAAGGAGCGGGCGGTATCCAGGGGGACTTCGAAGCAACCGATAGTGACGTCGGCGCCCTGCTCGACGTGGTAGGCCAGCATGGGGCCGTAGTCCATCTGGTAGATGTGATCGCCGGCCAGTACCAGCACGTATTCCGGCTGATGGAGCCGAATAATATCCAGATTCTGGTATAACGCATCGGCGGTGCCCGCATACCAGCCCGCGTCGATGCGCTGCTGTGCCGGCAGAATCTCTATGAACTCCCCCATTTCGCCCCGGAAAAAATTCCAGCCTCGCTGCAGGTGCCGAATCAATGAGTGGGATTTATATTGAGTCAGCACACCCATCCGGCGAATGCCGGAATTGATGCAGTTGGACAGCGGGAAGTCGATGATCCGGAATTTGCCCCCGAAAGGCACAGAGGGCTTGGAACGCCAGCGCGTCAACCCCTTCAGACGCGTTCCGCTGCCACCCGCGAGGATCAGTGCCAAGGTATCACGGGTGATACGGCTGACGAACCGCGGTGTCATCTTCACGGGCATTCACAATTCTCCCCAATTGTTGTTATCGATTTCACTCCGGTTTAGAGCCTCCGCTCATTCCGGTATCCTTAGGTATGTTTTCTCTTTGCCTAACCGATTTACGGGGGCCCAAAGCTTGACCAGCTTAACATCGCTCAATGAAACACGTGTGAAGAACCTGTCCGAGGGTGAAAAACGAATCCTGGAGGCACGGCATCATGATCCCTTTGAGGTCCTGGGGCGCCACCCGGATGGCGGGGGCATTGTGATTCGAGCCTATCTGCCAAGTGCGGCAGAAGCCGCCATAGAGGGCCGTAGCGGGACGTTGCCAATGGGACGTATTCCTCACACGGATCTGTTCGAATGGCACGGCGAACCCGATGCGGTTCCCGAGCGTTATCAACTGACTACGAGCGATCATCACGGTCGTACGCAGACACGCCACGACCCCTATGCTTTTCCTCCCCGCCTCGCCGACTTCAATTTGCACTTGTTCGGCGAGGGGCGGCACCGCCATACCTATCGGTTCCTCGGTGCTCGGCAGATAAGTGTAGACGGTATCTTCGGTGTTCTCTTCGGTGTTTGGGCACCGAATGCCTCCCGAGTCAGTGTCGTGGGCGAATTCAACCAGTGGGACGGACGCGCACACCCCATGCGCACACGCGGTGGTTGCGGTGTTTGGGAGCTGTTTATTCCGGAACTGGGGCCCGGCATGCTCTACAAGTTCGAGCTTCGGGATCGCGCCGGCGGTATCCACCTCAAGACCGACCCCTATGGCCGCCGTTTCGAGTTGCGCCCCTCCACGGCTGCCATCGTCGAAGGGCCGGATGACTACGCCTGGAGCGACACTACCTGGATGGCGGAGCGGGCCCACCGAGACTGGCGACACGAGCCCCTTTCCATCTACGAGGTCCACCCGGGCTCCTGGCAGCGGGAGGAGGACGGCCGATTCCTCAACTATCGGGAACTGGCCCGCCGGCTAATCCCCTATGTTCTGGACAACGGTTTCACCCATATCGAGCTGCTGCCCGTCACCGAGCACCCGTTCGACGGCTCCTGGGGCTATCAGGCCACCGGCTATTTCGCCCCGACCAGTCGCTTCGGCACACCCGATGATTTCCGCTACTTCGTCGATCAGTGCCACCAAAACGGCGTTGGCGTTATTCTGGACTGGGTGCCTGCGCACTTCCCGAAAGATCACCATGCCCTGGCCAACTTCGACGGAACGCCGCTTTACGAGCATGCCGATCCCCGACGGGGCGAACACCAGGACTGGGGCACCTACATCTTCAATTTCGGCCGCCACGAGGTTAAGGCCTTTCTCATTTCCAGCGCGCTGTACTGGCTCGAGGAGCTTCACCTCGACGGCCTGCGCGTGGATGCCGTCGCCTCGATGCTCTACCTGGATTATTCCCGAGAGCCGGGAGAATGGCTGCCCAATATCCACGGCGGGCGCGAACACCTGGAGGCTATCGAGTTCCTGAAGGAGCTGAACACGGTGGTAAACGAGCGGGCCCCCGGAGCGATCACCATGGCGGAGGAGTCAACCGCCTGGCCGGGCGTGTCACGCCCTGTCAGCGATGGCGGTCTGGGTTTCTCGATGAAGTGGAATATGGGGTGGATGAACGACACCCTCTCTTACATTCACAAGGACCCCATACACCGCCGCTGGCACCACAGCCAACTCACCTTCGGGCTCATGTACGCCTTCAGCGAGAACTTTATTCTCCCCTTCTCGCATGATGAGGTGGTGCATATGAAGCGCTCGATGCTCGACAAAATGCCGGGCGACGAATGGCAGCGCTTCGCCAACTTGCGCCTGCTCTATACCTACATGTTCACCATGCCGGGAAAGAAGTTACTGTTCATGGGCAATGAGTTCGCCCAGGGCCGGGAGTGGAACTTCGAAGGGCCGCTGGAATGGCGTCTGCTCGACCGGAAGGCTCACAATGGCGTCCGGTCGCTGGTCGCCGATCTCAATCACCTCTACCGGGAATCGCCTCCTCTGCATGCTCACGACTTCGAAGAGCAGGGCTTCCAGTGGCTGGAGTGCGACGATGCGGATTATTCACGGCTCGCCTTCACCCGCCGCGGCGGCAACCAGGAGTGGGTGGTGGCCCTCAATTTCACCCCCATGCTGCACAGCGGTTATCGTCTGGGCCTCCCGGCTCCCGGGCGCTGGGAGGTCGTCTTCAATTCCGACTCTCGGTTTTACGGCGGGAGCAACGCAGGCAACCCGGGGCCGATCACCAGCCGGGCGACTCCCGCCATGGGGCAGGCGCACTCCATCGACATCGCCCTGCCGCCGCTGGCGGGGGTGATCCTGAGGCGGCTATCGGATAAAGGATGAGGCGGCGGGCACACGATCGTGGCTACCCGCAAATCGCCTTATAAGCATTAATGAGGCCGTTCGTGGAGGGGTCATGCCCTCCCACCGGCCGTTTGTCGCCTAGCTCCGGCAGAATAGTCTTGGCGAGTTGCTTGCCGAGTTCCACCCCCCACTGATCAAACGAATTGATATTCCAGATAACACCCTGAACGAAGACCTTGTGCTCATAAAGGGCGATGAGCGAGCCCAGCGAGCGAGGGGTTATCTGGCTCATCAGAATGGAGTTGGTGGGCCGGTTGCCCGGGAATACCTTGTGCGGCAGCACTCTGTCCAGCATCTCGCCCGAAATCCCTTCGGCCTCGAGCTCCGATCTCGCTTCGAGTTCCGTTTTTCCTTTCATCAGCGCTTCGGTCTGGGCAAAAAAATTGGCCAGCAATTTCCGGTGATGATCGCCGATGGGGTTGTGAGTGCGCGCCGGGGCGATGAAGTCGCAGGGTATGAGCTTGGTGCCCTGATGGATGAGTTGGTAGAACGCATGCTGGCCATTAGTGCCCGGCTCGCCCCAGACCACCGGCCCCGTGGAGTAATCGACTGGCTGTCCGTTGCGGTCGATGCGCTTGCCATTACTCTCCATGTCGCCCTGCTGGAAATAGGCCGGAAAGCGGTGCAGATATTGATCGTAAGGGAGAATGGCGTACGTTTCGGCGCCGAAAAAATTGTTGTACCAGATGCCCAGCAGCGCCAGTGTCACCGGCAGGTTCTTTTCAAGGGGCGTGTTGTGAAAGTGCAGGTCCATGGCATGGGCCCCTTCGAGCAGCTGCTCGAAATGGTCCATGCCGATGAACAGCGCGATCGGCAGGCCGATGGCCGACCAGAGGGAATAGCGGCCGCCCACCCAATCCCAGAACTCGAACATGTGCGTGGTGTCGATGCCGAATTCCGAGACCTTTTCGGCATTGGTCGACACCGCCACGAAATGGCTGGCCACCGCCTCTTCTTCCAGCTTGTCAATCAGCCAGCGGCGTGCGGTGAAGGCGTTGGTAAGGGTTTCCTGGGTTGTAAAGGTCTTCGAGGCGATGATGAACAGTGTTGTTTCCGGATCGATCCCTTTCAAGAGCTCGGCGATCTGCGTACCGTCCACGTTGGAAATGAAATGGGCGCTCATTCCCTTTTTCCCGTAGGGCCTTAGCGCTTCGCAGACCATTAGCGGTCCCAGATCCGAACCGCCGATGCCGATGTTCACGACGTCGGTAATCGGCTTACCCGTGTAACCTTTCCATTCCCCGTTACGAACCGAGTCGGTAAAGCGCCGCATCCGTTGGAGCACGGCCTCTACCTTGGGCATGACATCCTCGCCCTCGGTTCGAATGGGGTTCCCGCTTCGATTGCGTAACGCCACGTGCAGCGCCGCACGCCCCTCGGTGAAGTTAATCGGCTCACCCTGGAACATACGGTCAGCCCAGCCCGGCACGTCGGCTTCCTCCGCCAACTGCCGGAGAAGACGCATGGTCTCTTCCGTGATCCGGTTTTTTGAATAGTCGAGCAGCATATCCTCGAAGCGCAGCGAGAATTTGTCGAAACGCTTCGGGTCCTGCTCGAACAGTTCGCGCATAGTGAGTTGCTCAATCTCACGGTGATGATCAGTGAGAGCTTTCCAGATTGTCGACGTGGTAAGCCGCGGCATGTTCGTACCTTCTTTTTTCTGTTATTGAAGGGATTCGTCGTAATCTTCGGGATCCATGCTATTGCGCCACATCTGGTCCTCGCGATCGAAAAGGCGCAATGACTCCACCGGCCCCCAGCTGCCGGCGGGGTAGGTGTGGATGAAGTCCCGTTCCATCGAACCAGACCTTCAGGATCGGGTCCACCACCCGCCATGCCCAGCGCACCTCGTCATAGCGCAGGAACAAGGAGTGATCGTCCTCGATCACATCAAGCAGCAGCCCTTCATAGGCGTCGAGCTTGACCTCCTCCTCACCCGCATAGGTCGCATCCAGGGCAATGGTGCGGGTATTCATCTCGAGGCCCGGGACCTTCACCTGCAATTCGGCCCGCAGGCATTCGTCCGGCTGAATACCCAGCAATATCCAGTTGGGCCGCAGGCGTTCGATAGGTGTGTTACGGAAAAGCAGTTGCGGCGGATGACGGAAGCGGATGGCGATCATGGATTTGGATTGGGCCATCCGTTTTCCCGTACGGATATAGAAAGGCACATTTCGCCAGCGCCAGTTGTCCAGGTAGAGCTTGACCGCCGCATAGGTCTCGGTTGTGCTGTTGGAAGGGATCCGCTTCTCTTCGAGATAGCCTCCCACCTGTTCGCCGTTGAGTCTTCCGCGTTTGTACTGGGCCCTGAAGGCGTGCGCATGAACAGCACTGCGAGGGATGGGCCGGATGGACTTGAGCACTTTTACCTTTTCATCGCGCAGCGACTCCGGATCCATGTTGGCGGGCGGCTCCATGGCGACCAGTGTAAGCATCTGCAGCAAATGGCTCTGCAGCATGTCGCGCATGGCTCCCGAGGAGTCGTAATATTCGGCGCGGCCCTGAATACCTTGGGCTTCGGAGTGAGTAATCTGAACGTGGTCGATGAAGTTTCGGTTCCAGAGCGGCTCCATCATCAGGTTAGCAAAGCGAAAGACCAGCACATTCTGGACCATCGCCTTGCCCAGATAGTGATCGATACGAAACAGCTGTTCCTCGCGAAAATTCTTGTGTAACTGCTCCTCGAGGATCTGTGCACTCTCCAGGTCGTAGCCGAAGGGTTTTTCAATAACCAGACGCCGCCAGCCGGTTTCCTCTTTGTTGAGACCTACGTCGGCAAGGTGTTGAGCCACCAGCCCGAACTCCGCCGGGCGGATCGCCATATAGAAGACCAGGTTGTCCGGACACTGGATGTCGTGGAACAGGGCTTTGTAGAGTCCGGAGTAGGCATCTGGATCGGAGAGGTCTCCCTGAAAGAAGTGCAGTCGACTGCTGAAACGCTCGAAGACGTCCGGCTGAAGACCGAGACGCACCCGCGGTTCGAGGATACCACCGACCTCTTTGCGCCAGTCCTCCGAACTCCAGTCGCGCCGCCCGAAACCGACGACCGCCATTTCCGTCGGCAGACGCCCCGCCTCCTCCAGATGATAAAGAGCCGGCAACAGTTTGTTTTGAGCCAGATTGCCGGTGGCCCCGAAGATCACGAAGGTGCACGGTTCGTTCAACAAAAAACTCCTTATCTGACCGGTTCATTCACCGCCAAGGCGAAAAGAAACAGCATTGGAGGCCACAGAGAAGAAGAAACATTAAAGAGTGGTTCCGCTGCCCTATCTGCCACGCTCTTCGCGCCTTTGCGGTTGATACCCTTCGTTCAACGCCGAGTGATAGTGTGGCCGCCGAAGGCGTTGCGCATTACCGACAGCAGTTTCTCCGGGTAGCCCTCCCGATCCTGACTGGCGAAGCGCATCTGCAAGGCCAGGGTCATGACCGGTGCCGGAACGCCCTGCTCTATCGCCTCAATTGCCGTCCAGCGCCCCTCTCCGGAGTCGGAGACCACCGGCTCGATCGATTCCAGAGACTGATCCTCGCCCAGCGCCTCGGCGGTAAGATCCAGTAACCAGCTCTGCACCACGGATCCGTGACGCCACACCTCGGAAACCTGCGCCAGATCAATCCCGAACTCATCACGGGAACGCAGCAGAGCCAGGCCTTCGGCCAGCGCCTGCATCATTCCATATTCAACGCCATTGTGGATCATCTTGGTGTAATGACCGGAACCGACCGGGCCCACGTGGGCCCATCCCCTGTCGGGGGCAGGTGCCAATGCCTTCAGGGCCGGCTCGATAATCTCCACATACCGCTTCTCGCCGCCGACCATCAGGCAGTAGCCGTTGTCGAGCCCCCAGATGCCGCCAGAAGTCCCGGCATCAACGAAGCCGATGGATCGCTCCTCCAGCCAGTCCGCTCGCCGGCGGCTGTCGTGAAAATTGGAGTTCGCCCCATCAACCAGCAGGTCTCCCGGCTCCAGGCGCTCGGCCACCTGACGAAGATGATCCTCGGTGGGCGTCCCGGCCGGCAGCATGAGCCATACGACCCTGGGCGGAGAGAGGTGCCCGACCGCCTCTGCAACGGAATCGGCAGCGGTGATCTTGGCCTCCTCCCGGGCAAGGTCGCGGGCGACTTCCGGCGACCGGTTGTAGCCGATAACCTCAATACCCCGGCGTGCCAGGCGACGCGCCATGTTCGCCCCCATTCTGCCCAAACCGACGATCGCAATGCGCATGCGTCGCTCCCCTGCTAAAATTTATGATTGAACTATGTAGACTGTAGCTGGCCCGAGAAAAAATTGCAGGGGCAGCGCTTGCCATGCCTTAAGCCGAATTCCGGTAACAAGAACAACAACATGAAGATCCTTTTCGCAACCAGCGAAGCCCATCCCCTAGTCAAAACCGGTGGTCTGGGTGATGTCAGTGCGAGCCTTCCCGCCGCCCTGCATCGACTGGGCCACGACGTCAGGCTGGTATTGCCGGCCTATCGCCGGGTACTGGACCGGGTTGGAACCGTAAAGATTATCGCGCGCCTGGGACTACCGGGACTGCCCGAGCCGGGGCGGATTATGGAATCGCAAATGCCCGGCAGCGGCGTTCCGCTATGGCTGGTCGATGCCCCGAGTCTTTACGACCGGGCGGGCGAACCTTACACCAGCCCGACGGGACACGACTGGCCGGACAACGCGCTTCGGTTCGCAAGTTTCGCGCGAGCCGTGGTCGAACTGGCCAGCGATCGCGCGGGGCAGGACTGGCGGGCCGATGTCGTGCACTGCAACGACTGGCAGACCGGATTGGTCCCCGCACTTCTGTCTCGCGAAACGAACCGTCCGGCGTCGGTGTTCACTATCCACAACATGGCCTACCAGGGCATCTTCCCCCCCGAGCAGTTTAACGCTCTGCATTTGCCGCGGGACCTGTGGTCTCTCGAAGGGCTGGAGTTCTACGGGAACCTTTCTTTTATGAAAGGAGGCATTGCCTATGCCGATCGCATCACGGCGGTCAGCCCCACCTACGCCAAAGAGATCCAGCGTGCCGAGTTCGGCTACGGACTGCAGGGACTGCTCAGCCACCGGGCCGAGCACCTGGCGGGGATTCTCAACGGCGTCGATTACGACATTTGGGACCCCGCCCACGACCCGCTCATCCCGCACCGCTATACCCCGGAAACCCTGGAGGGGAAGGCAGGGAACAAGTGCGCCCTGCAGCAGCGCTTCGGTCTGCCAGAGAGACCCGACGTCCCGTTGATGGGAGTCGTGGGCCGGCTGGTGGACCAAAAAGGGGTCGATCTCATCGTCGAGGCGCTTCCGGAGCTGTTTAAGCGTGATGTGCAATTGGTCGTTCTCGGGAGCGGTGAAAAGAAGCTCGAGGCGAGCCTGAAGGCGGCTGCCGAGCGGCATGGCCAGCAGTTGGGGGTGCACATCGGCTATGACGAAACCCTCGCCCACTGGATTGAAGCGGGGGCCGATCTTTTTTTGATGCCATCGCGCTTCGAACCCTGCGGTCTTAACCAGATTTACAGCCTTCGTTACGGAACGCTGCCAGTCGTCCGCAGCACCGGCGGACTGGCCGACACCGTGACCGACGCCAGTGATGCGGCCCTGAAGCGGAACACGGCCACCGGTTTCGTCTTCGAGGAGGCGACCGCGGCAGCCTTGGTTTCCGCCGTGGAGCGCGCCTTGCAGCGCTTTGACGACCGCCGCTCCTGGGAAAAGATGATGCGCACGGCCATGGCACAGGACCTCAGCTGGGAACGCAGTGCAGCTCACTACATCGCCCTCTACGAAGCCATCACTACCGGGCGCTCGGGCTGATCGCCGACGCCGACCCGCGACCCGCCGCAGACCGTTCCCCCCCCCACCGCTGTTCGCCCCGATGCCGGTTCAAACAGGAATATTTGCCCATTTCAGGATATAATGGCCGGCTTTTGGGCGGAGCGCCCATCCGATCGCTTGCACGAGGAGTACGGCAAATGGCTGGCATGAGCGACAAGCAATTACGCGCCCGTGTGCGACTCTTTGGAGACCTTCTGGGCAAGGTGCTTCAGGAGCAAGCCGGGAGCGAGGTGCTCGAGGCAGTCGAAACGCTGCGTCGCGGGTACATCAGCCTGCGAAAGACCGAGAACACGCGAAAACGTCAGCAGCTGACACGACTGATCGAAGGGCTGGATGCTGAGACAGCCGTGCACGTGGTGCGCGCCTTCAGCCTCTATTTCAGCCTCGTCAATATCGCCGAAGAGGCATTCCAGCACCGTGAAAGGCGCCGTCAGGTACGCGCCGGCGGGCCACTTTGGACCGGCTCGTTCGATCTGGTCCTGCGCGAATTTTACAGTCAGGGCATCGAGCCGGCACAGGTCCAAAAGGTGCTCGATCGGCTCGTTTACAGCCCGGTGTTCACCGCCCATCCGACCGAAGCCAAACGGCGGACGGTCATGGAAAACCTGCGGCGCGCCTTCCTGATCAGCGAGCAGTTGAATGACCCTCGCCTGGGCAAGGAGGAGCGGGAGAACATCACCCGTCAGCTGGAGGCGGAGATCCAGATCCTCTGGAAAACGGACGAAGTGCGGGCCCAGAAGCCCCAGGTGCGTGACGAGATCAAGAACGGCCTGTTCTATTTCCGCGAGAGCCTCTTCGCCGCAGTGCCGGAAGTCTACCGCAACCTGGAAAAGGCCATTCGCCGCACCTATGGCCCGGATTCCGGCATCCAAGTGCCCGATTTCCTGCAATTCGGCTCCTGGATCGGGGGCGACCGCGACGGCAACCCCAACGTCAAGCCGGAAACCACGGCCATGGCGGTGCGACTGCACCAGCGTGAGATTTTGCGTGAATACGTCCGGCTGGTCACGGAGCTTTCGCATGTGCTGACCCAGTCGCGACTGCTCTGCGAACCCAACGAGGCTTTCCTCGAGGGTCTGGCCCGGGATGAGCAGGAGCATCCGGATGCCTTCGGCACCAAATCGGACCGATTCCTGTACGAGCCGTATCGCCGCAAGCTCTACATCATGCGCTTCCGTCTCTACCAGAACCTCTTCAATGCCGAAGCCCGCATGGAGGGTTCCGAAGCGCCTGTCTCCGAGCACGCCTATCCCTCCGAACGGGAGTTCATCGCCGATCTGCAGCAGATCAGGGATTCGCTGCTCAGTCACGGCGACGAGATGGTGGCCAATGCTCAATTGAAGGATGTCATACACCTGGCGAAAACCTTCGGCTTCTACCTGATGCACCTGGATGTCCGTCAGGAATCGACGCGCCACTCCGAAGCCGTAGCGGACCTGCTCTCGAAGCAGATGCAGCCGGTCGATTATTCCGAACTGAGCGAAACCGAACGCCTGGAGTTGCTGGCGGATCTCATCAGCCGGAAGAACCGGCTGCCGCTGCCAGAGGGTATTTCGGACGAGACCAGCGAGACGCTGGAAGTCTTTCGGGTCATGGCGCAGATGCGCGACGAAGTCAGTCCCGATGCATTCGGCACCTATGTCATCTCCATGACCCATTCGGCCAGTCATGTCCTCGAGGTGATGTTCCTGGCGAGCCTGGCAGGGCTGGCGGGCTGCACCGAGGACGACTGGTTCTGCAATATCCGCATTTCGCCGCTGTTCGAGACCATCGAGGACCTTGAGCACATCGAGCCGGTCATGCGCAACCTGCTTTCCGTGCCCGCCTACCGCGAACTGCTCAAGGCCTCCGGCGATTTGCAGGAAGTGATGCTCGGCTACTCGGACTCCTGCAAGGATGGCGGCATTCTTGCCTCGGCCTGGAATCTCTACCAGGCCCAGCAGCAGGTCACGGCGCTCACCGGCGAGTTCGGCATCGAGTGCCGCCTGTTCCACGGCCGCGGCGGCACCGTGGGCCGCGGCGGCGGCCCCACCCACGAGGCCATCCTGGCCCAGCCGGCCGGTACCGTTCACGGTCAGATCAAATTCACCGAACAGGGCGAAGTGCTGTCGAACAAGTACAGCAACAGCGAAACCGCCGTGTACGAGCTGACCATGGGGGCGACGGGCCTGCTGAAGGCAAGCCGATGCATCATCGAACCGCCCCAGCCCGATGCACCGGAGTACCGTCAGGTCATGCAGGAGCTCTCCCGCGCGGGCGAGGACGCCTTCCGCGACCTGACCGACCGAACCGAAGGTTTCCTGGACTATTTCTACGAAGTCTCCCCGGTCGGCGAAATCGGGCTGCTGAAAATCGGTTCCCGTCCCTCTCACCGCAGCAAAAAGGATCGCTCCAAGACTTCCATCCGCGCGATTCCGTGGGTATTCGGTTGGGCCCAGTCGCGGCACACCATTCCCGCCTGGTTCGGCATCGGTACGGCTCTCGAAAAATGGCTTGGAAACGATCCGGAGAAGATGGAAAAGCTGCGCCACATGTACAACGAGTGGCCATTTTTCCGCGCACTTCTCGCCAACAGCCAGATGTCACTGTTCAAGGCCCACATGGGGATTGCCGGAGAGTATCTTGAGCTGGCCCAGCATCCGGAAGCCGCCCGGGACATCTACCAACGAATTCGCGGCGAGCATGAGCTGACCCTCAAGCGGGTGCTGGAAGTGGCCAAGCTGGAAGAACTGCTTGGTGAAACGCCGGCGCTAAGACTCTCTCTTTCCCGCCGCGACCCCTACCTGGATCCGTTGAATCACATCCAGATCACCATGCTCAAGCGCTACCGGAACGAGGCCTTGAGCGAGGAGGAGCGTGAGACCTGGCTCGGACCGCTGCTGCGTTCCATCAACGCCATCGCCACCGGCATGCGCAACACCGGCTGACTGCTCGGGCTTCGGCGGCAGGGATGCTGCCGTTGGAGCGTGCCTCGCTTGTCGTTCCACCCGGGGGAATCCCCTGATCCACCGCTCCCGAACCCGATCGATTCCGATCGAGGCACTGATTCCGGTTCTCCTGGAGCCATCTGACCGTTTCCAGTACTGGTATCTCTCATCCGCACGACTATAGTTTCTCGTCAGCTGGACTGAGTACAGCAAATGGCGGGAGGTGTGGCATGCGGCTTGAAGCGGTTCGTGCCTTGGCCCGGCAACGCGGGATAGCGGCCGATAATATGCGCAAAATCGATTTGGTACGCATCCTCCAGAGAAAGGAGGGGCACGCTGAGTGCTTCGGCCAGATCGGCGTCAACGCCTGTCAGCAGTGGGACTGCCTGTGGCGAGAGGACTGCCTTCCGGCACGAGTCCATCCGTTGCTCCGAAAGGCCCCCGGCGGCTGGATAAACCGCCGGGGCACCACCAGTGCGGATGACAAAAAGCCGCTCTGGGCGTGTGATCGGCCCGAGTGTTACTGAGGAGGGGGAGTTGCTTGGTCCGAGGCTTCAGGCGGCCTGGACAGGAATGGTGTTGGCGCAGCGCGTGACGTTGTTTTCTTCATCCAGGTAGACCAGCTTCGGTTTGTAGCTGGCCAATTCCTGCTGATTGAGACCCACGTAAGCGCAGATGATCACGATGTCCCTGGGCGAGGCCTTGTGGGCCGCAGCCCCATTGACGGAGATTATCCCCGAACCGTCCTCGGCACGAATGGCATAGGTGGTGAAACGCTCGCCGTTGGTCACGTTGTAGATCTCGATCTGCTCATACTCCCGGATCCCCGACAGTTCCAGCAGTTTGCCGTCAATCGCGCAGGAGCCTTCGTAATCGAGCTCGGAGTGAGTCACCCGGGCCCGATGCAACTTGGCTTTGAGCATAGTACAAAGCATTATTCAGCTCCCTACGTCACGGAAAGGGCGTAATTATGCGGACTTCAGCCCGCATGTTCAATGTGGGCTCCGCCTCAGAAGCCCCAAGCGCTGAGGTGGCACAAGCTGCCGCTACGGGGCAGGGATTCGGCGCTCCCACCAACGAGCGATTACGGCGCAGAAATGAGCCGATTGGCCGCAAAAATCGTTTTACTAGCGAATGAATACCTTCAGATTGTCAATCAACCGCGCCCGGCCGAGCCGCGCCGCCGCGAGCACGACCAGGACGTCTTCCCCTCCATCGGGCGGTCCAAGGTCCTCGGTGCGGCGCACGCTGACGTACTCCGGCTCGAAACCGGCATCCGCCAGACGCGCCATGCCTTCCCTTTCCAGAGTTACGATATCGCGCTCCCCGGACTGTAGACGTTCTGCGAGTCCCTTCAAGGTCCGGTAGAGCACAGGCGCCTTCTGACGCTCGTTAGGCGAAAGGTAGCGGTTACGGGAGCTCATCGCCAATCCGTCGTGCTCCCGGACGGTCGGCACCCCCACCAGTTCCACGGACATGGAGAGATCCGCTGCCATCTGTCGAAGCACGGCAAGTTGCTGAAAATCCTTCTCCCCGAAGATGGCGGCATCGGGTTGAACGATATTGAACAACTTCGTGACCACAGTGGCCACCCCGCGAAAATGGCCCGGCCGGGAGGCGCCGCAAAGGCCTTCGGAGACGCCAGGCACCTCAACGTAGCTGATCCCCTCCCGGCCCCGTGGATATATCTCCACTTCGTCCGGCAGAAACAGCAGATCCGCCCCCCGGACCCGAAGGGCCTCCGAATCCTCCTCGGGCGTACGCGGATAGGCATCGAAATCTTCGCCCTGGACAAACTGGGTGGGGTTCACAAAGATGCTGACCACAATCCGGTCTGCCACTTCACGGGCCCTGTCCACCAGGATCAAATGCCCTTCATGGAGATTGCCCATCGTGGGGACCAGGGCGATTCGTTCACCCGCCCGGCGCCACGCCGTCACGCTGGAACGAACGTCGGCAATCGCGTTTACGGTCCGCATCGGCAATTAGGCTATTAGATGTTCGGGGCCCGGGAAACGGCCCTCCTTGACCGACTCGACATAGGCGCGAAGCGCTGTCGATACGGACCCCCCGTCCGTCAGAAAGTCCTTGGCAAAACGCGGCCTCTTGCCCGGCGTAATCCCCAGCATATCGTAGAGAACCAGTACCTGACCGTCGCACTCCACGCCGGCTCCGATACCGATCACCGGTATGGAGACACTCTCCGAGAGACGTCGGGCCACTTCCACCGGGATCAGTTCCACCACGATCAGGTCAGCCCCGGCCGCCTCCATTGCACGGGCCTCCCGAATCAGGGCCTCGCCGGCCTCTCCGCGTCCCTGAACCTTGTAACCGCCGAGCTTGTGGACGGTCTGCGGCAGAAGGCCCAAATGGGCGCAAACCGGTACGCCCCGTTGGGCGAGAAAGCGCACCGTTTCGGTCATCTCGCCGGTAACCTCCAGCTTGACCATCTGCGCCCCGCCCTCCTGCATCAGCCGCGCGGCGCTGGCCAGCGCCTGCTCGGGGCGACCGTAACTGGCGAAAGGCATATCGGCGATTAACAGCGACTCGCGGGTGCCGCGGCTAACCGCGGCGGTGTGGTAAACCATCTCGTCCAAGGTGACCGGAATGGTGCTGTCCCGGCCCTGAATCACCATTCCCAGAGAATCGCCGACCAAAATGACTTCGACTCCCGCGTCCTCCATCAGCCGCGCGAAGCTTGCGTCATAAGCGGTTAGCGAAACGATTTTCTCGCCTTCCTGCTTCATTCGGCGCAGGCGGCTCACGGTCACTCGGTTCATGGTTAAACCATCGTCGGCATCGGGTTGAAAAAATGGCGGCCGGAGCGGGTGCTCCGGATCTGTTCGAGCAGCAGGCGATAATCCTCTTCCCGTTCTATCAAGTCGATTGCGGCGGCGTTGACGATCAGGAGCGGCGAGGCGTCATAGTGATAGAAAAACGCCGCATAAGCCTCCACTACCTGTTTCAGATACTCGGGAGCGACGTGATGTTCCCCGGCCCGCGAGCGCCGTGCGATCCGCTCCTGCAGAACGCCCACGGGCGCCTGAAGATAAATGACCAAATCCGGCTGCGGTGCATCCAGGGTCAGGTGTTCGTAGGTCTGCTCATAGAGCCGAAGCTCGTCGGGATCGAGGGTCAACTCGGCGAAGAGCCGGTCTTTCTCCAGCATGAAATCCGCCACCCGGACCGGCTCGAAAAGGTCATTCTGCCGCAACGCCTGGATCTGACGGGCGCGTTGAAACAGAAAGAACATCTGGGTAGGCAGCGCCGCATTACGCGGATCCCGGTAGAAGCGTTCAAGAAACGGGTTCTCTTCCGCCCCCTCCAGGAGCAGTTCGCTACCAAAACTATCGGCCAAGCGCCGGGCCAGTGTCGTCTTGCCGACACCAATCGGACCCTCGACCACGATAAATCGATGCGTATTCTCCATCTTTCCCGACATGTCCGCTCCGGAAAAACCGGCAACAGGATAGCATGAGGTTTTCAGGCTCGTCCCGGCGCCTGGCGATTCGGAACGGTAGGTACGCTCGGAAGCAGCGCCATTGCCGATATGCAGCCGCGGTGGCGTGAAGAGCCAAGGGCCCTTATTCCCCCAGCAGGCCGTTGAGAACGGTTCTGTCCCTTCTCCCCCCAGCAATAAGGTCAGGATGAGGAGGCCTGGAACCAGAGGCTTACCTCTTATGGTTCCCAATTCCCGGGAGGCGCTCTATCCCCTCCGCAGGACAGTGCTCCAGCAATCGCGCCAGCGGGGTACCGTCGGGAAGCTGGAGATCAGGGGCGATATCAGCCAGGGGATAGAGCACGAATGCGCGCTCGCCCAGGCCGGGATGGGGAACGAGCAGGCGATCGGTGGCGATGGTCTCGTTGCCGTAAAGCAGCAGGTCCAAATCGAGTGTCCGGGGTCCCCAGCGAATGGTACGCACCCGCTGCTGGCGCTCCTCAATTGCCTGTAGCGCATCCAGCAGTGCCGCCGGTTTCAGCGTCGTCTCCAGCGCGGCGACGGCATTGATGTAATCCGGTTGTCCCGCCGGCCCCATCGGCGCACTGCGATAGAGCGGCGAGACCGCGACCCTATGAGCGCCATCGATCTCATCGAGACCGACAGTAGCCCGTTTGACCTGCGCTACCGGGTCTTCAAGGTTGCTGCCGATCCCTATATAGGCGGTTACCACTGGGGACACGGCTCAGGACTGCTTCTGGGCCTGCTTTGACTTGCTGCGGCGGCGCCGGCGGCGTTTCTTGCCCTTGCCGCGGAACGCCCGAGTCATCTCCCCGCGCTCCTGTTCGTCGGCTTCCTGGAAGCGGGTCCACCAATCGGCGAGCTCCTCCACAGCCTCGCCACTTTGCGCCCTCAGCAGGAGGAAGTCGTAGGCGGCCCGAAAACGGGGATGTCCCAGCAGGCGGAACGGGGCGCCGCCCCCACGTTTGGTCAAACGCTCCTGCATGGTCCAGATTTCCCGCGACTGAAGCGAAAAACGTTTGGGAAAGGCAACCCGTGCCACCTGTTGGGCGACGGCCTTGTCCCCTGCAATCTGTATCGCCTCGATGGGCGAATGCCCCTCTTCGCGCAGACGCGCCGCGCGCTCACTGGCGGTATCCCAAAGCAGCGCTGCGAAAAGGAAGGCGGGCGTCACCGGCCGCCCGGAAGCTATCCGCTCATCGGTATTCGCCAGGGCGCGGGCAATCAGGGTGTGCGGGAAATGCTCCTGTTCGTAGGAGAGCGCACCTTCGGTGTCCGGAAACAGCTCGCCAAAAAGCTTGTAGTGACGCAGCAGTTCGTAGGTTTCCACCCCGTAGCCGCTCATGAAAAGCTTGAGCACCTCGTCAAACAGGCGCGCCGGCGGGACTTCCCTCAGTGCCGCGCCCAATTCGAGAATCGCCGCTTCGCTCGCCTCATCGATACGAAAACCGAGCTTGGCGGCAAACCGGACGGCGCGCAGCATACGTACCGGGTCTTCCCGGTAGCGCTCCATCGGATCACCGATCATACGCAGACTGCCCGCCTCAAGATCCGCCACCCCCCCGGTATAATCCACCACCGAGAAATCAGCGATATCATAATAGAGGGCGTTTACCGTGAAATCGCGCCGCCAGGCGTCGTCTTCGACGCAGCCGTAGACGTTGTCGCGGACAATCATGCCGCCTTCGGTCCTTCCCTCTTTGGCCGAGCCGTCGTGGGAAGTGCGGAAGGTGGCCACTTCGATGATGTCACGACCGAAGTGCACGTGCGCGAGACGGAAGCGGCGCCCGATGAGCCGGCAATTACGGAAAAGGTCCTTAACTTCCTCCGGACGGGCGTCCGTGGCGATATCGAAATCCTTGGGCTCCCGGCCCAAAAGCAGATCGCGCACCCCGCCGCCCACCAGGAAGCTCTGATACCCGGCTTTGCGCAAGCGATAGAGTACTTTGAGGGCGTTCTCGCTGATATTCGAGCGTGAAATGATGTGCTCGGAACGCGGGATGACTACCGGTTGCGGATCATCGGTCACTGCTGCAGCGGGGACCGTGAGTTTTTGAATAGAACGCTTGAGCCAAGAAAACATGCGCGTATAATAGCACGCTCTTCAGGGGCGACAGTAAGGGGTCGCCGCGCAAAATCCGCTCCCATCGTCTAGCGGTCCAGGACGCCGGCCTCTCACGTCGGTAACAGGGGTTCGATTCCCCTTGGGAGCGCCAACACCGAGCCGCCGGCCCCGCCCGGCGGCTTTTTTGTTGGTGCCGCTGAAAAGCGGCCGATGTCGGCCGCACGGGTTCGAACTTTCCACTCCCCACAGTCCGGGAGTTTGACCCACCCCCACCCGTGAGATAATTTACCGCGCGCGGTATTTTCCAGGAGCAGCAACCCCGTGGCAAAGTCCAATAGCAATCGGTTCGATTTCGAAAAGTCCCTCGAGGAGCTGGAACAGCTGGTCGAGCGGATGGAGCACGGCGATCTGACTCTGGAGGATTCGCTGAAAGACTTCGAGCGCGGCATTGAACTGACCCGGGCCTGCCAAAAGGCCCTTCAGGAAGCGGAGCAGAAGGTTCAGCAGTTGGTCGAGAAGGGCGATGGCGAGCCGCTTGAGCCGTTCGAGCGCGGCGACGAGTAGCCGCCGATGTCCATTGAACAGCTTCTTCGGAATTACCGCGAGCGCACCGAGGCGGCTCTTGAACGGTGGTTGCCCTCTTCGGACGACCTGCCCGGAGAGCTGCACGAGGCGATGCGCTATGCGGTGCTCGGCGGCGGTAAACGGGTTCGAGCGGTTCTGGTCTATGCGGCCGGACAAATCGTCGGCACACCATTATCGGAACTCGATGCTCCGGCTGCTGCTATTGAGCTGATCCACGCCTATTCACTGGTGCACGACGACCTTCCGGCGATGGATGACGACGACCTTCGCCGGGGGAAGCCCACCTGCCATAAGGCCTATGGTGAGGCCACGGCCATTCTGGTCGGGGATGCGCTGCAGTCAATGGCCTTCGAGGTCCTCGCGGGCGAAGCCGGCGTGAATGCCGAGGCGCGCATGACCATGGTTCGTGAACTGGCCTTCGCGGCGGGGTCCCGCGGGATGTGCGGCGGGCAGGCCATCGACATGGGGGCGGTAGGTCAGCAGCTCACACTGGAGCAGCTCGAGACCATGCATGCCTATAAGACCGGCGCCCTGATTCGGGCCGGCATTCGGCTAGGGGCCTTGAGCCAACCCGCGGTCGACCCGGAAACGCTGGAGCGCCTCGACGATTATGCCCGGGCTGTCGGACTAGCGTTTCAAATCCGCGACGATATCCTCGATGTGGAGGCGGACACCGCGACCCTCGGCAAGCCCCAGGGTTCCGACGCGGCCCGCCATAAACCCACCTACACGGCGCTGCTTGGCCTGGAGGACGCCAAGGAGAAGGCTCGGGCGCTGCACCGGCGGGCACTCGAGGACTTGGCGTCGTTCGGGCCAGAGGCCGAACCATTGCGTGGTTTGGCCGACTATATCGTCGAACGGGCCCACTGAACTGATGTCTCATTTAGAGTCGGCTTGCAGGCAATCGGCCACGCGCCGCCTACCGAACTGGACAGGCGCCGGGGTAATCCGACTTGCAAGCGTGTCCCAGCCGTACCATCATTGACGGTTTTCCGCACAAATACGGTCTAATGCCCGATCATACAGCCGCCTCCCTCCTCGAACAGATCGACACTCCCGATCAGCTGAAGGAGTTATCCCCACCGCAGCTCAAGCAGTTGGCGGATGAGTTGCGTCGCTTCATGATCGATTCAATCGGCCGCACGGGTGGTCACCTCTCGGCCGGATTGGGGGCGATTGAGCTCACGATCGCCCTGCACTACGTCTTCAACACCCCCGACGATCGAATCGTGTGGGACGTTGGCCACCAGAGCTATCCGCACAAGATCCTGACCGGGCGCCGTGAACGAATGGCTACTTTGCGCCAGTTGAACGGCCTCGCCGGCTTTCCAAAACGCGAAGAGAGCCCTTACGACACCTTCGGCGTGGGCCACTCGAGCACCTCCGTGAGCGCGGCCCTCGGGATGGCGCTCGCGGCGAAGCAGCAGCATCTGGAGCGCCGGGTCGTCGCCGTCATCGGCGACGGCGCCATGACCGCCGGTATGGCCTTCGAGGCACTGAACCACGCCGGCGATCTGGATGCCAATCTGCTGGTGGTGCTCAATGATAATGAAATGTCGATTTCGCCCAATGTCGGCGGTCTCTCCAATTATCTGGCGCGGATGCTCTCGGGCAAGCTCTACTCCACCATGCGTGAGGGCTCGAAGAAGGTCCTCCAGACCATGCCCTCCCCGATGTGGGAACTGGCCCGTCGCGTCGAGGAGCATGCCAAGGGCATGGTGGTACCGGGGACTCTGTTCGAGGAGCTCGGCTTTAACTATATCGGTCCGGTGGACGGACACGATGTCGAGAACCTCGTAAAGACCCTCGGCAACCTGAGGTCGCTGAGTGGGCCCCAGTTCCTCCATGTGGTCACCCGCAAGGGCAAGGGCTTCGCCCCGGCCGAGGAGAACCCCTGTGCCTATCACGGGGTATCGGCCTTCGACCCGGAAACGGGTGAGATGCTGGGAAGTGGAAGCGGACCGACCTATACCCGGGTTTTCGGTGACTGGTTGTGCGATATGGCCGCCGAAGACGAGAGCCTGGTGGGGATCACCCCGGCCATGCGTGAAGGCTCGGGGCTGGTTAGGTTTTCCGAGCAGTTCCCGGAGCGCTACTTCGATGTCGGCATCGCCGAACAGCATGCCGTCACTTTGGCGGCGGGGTTGGCCTGCGAGGGCATCAAGCCGGTCGTGGCCATCTATTCGACGTTTTTGCAGCGCGCCTATGACCAGGTCATCCACGATGTGGCCCTGCAGAATCTGCCCGTTCTCTTCGCCATCGATCGGGGCGGTCTGGTGGGCGCGGACGGCCCGACCCACTCCGGGAATTACGACCTGAGTTTCCTGCGCTGCATCCCCAACCTGGTGATCATGGCGGCGAGTGACGAGAACGAATGCCGGCAGATGCTCTACACCGGGTTCCTGCACGACGGCCCGGCCGCTGTTCGTTACCCGCGCGGCACCGGACCGGGCGCCGCGGTCAGGGCAGCCATGCAAGCCATACCCCTCGGGACCGCCGAACGGCGCCGCCAGGGCCACCCGATCGCCATCCTCTCATTCGGCAGTCTCCTTCAGGACGTCATTGCCGCGGCGGAAGCGCTGGATGCCAGCGTCTACAATATGCGCTTTATCAAGCCTCTGGATGAAGAGGCGGTTTTGGAGGCCGCCGCCTCCCATGACCTTCTGGTCACGGTGGAAGACAACGCGATAATGGGTGGCGCAGGTTCCGCCGTTGGCGAGTGCCTTGCCGCTCATGGGATCACCACATCGCTGCTGCAACTCGGGCTGCCGGATACCTTTATCCAACAGGGCAAGCGGGAAGAGCTGCTGGCCGCCTGCGGCCTGGACCGCGATGGTATAATCCGCGCGATTCGGAAGCGGCTGGACAACACCCCTTGCCAAACGCCGGCGACCCGCGTAAATTCTTAGTGATTTAGTCGACTATTAAAAGCATGACGGCGCAATATACGCTTAAGGTGGTGACCGACTTCGCCGCAGCCCACTCGTTGAGGGATTATCCGGGCGATTGTCGGCGCCTGCATGGCCATAATTGGAAAGTTGAAGTCGAGGTGGCTGCGCCCTCGCTTGACCGGTTGGGCATGGTCGTGGACTTCAAGGCCATCAAGCAGGCAACCCGTGAGGTGACCGGCGAACTCGATCACCGCTACCTCAACGAAGTTTCGCCGTTCGACGAGATCAATCCCACCGCCGAAAACATGGCGGCCCATATTTTCCGCCAAATCGGGGAAAGGTTAAACGATGAGCGGATCAAGGTCCGCGCCGTGACGCTTTGGGAGACCGAGCGCGCCTGCGTCCGCTACACCGAGGAACGATGAATATGAATAAACCGTGTCAGCCGATCGCCGATGTCCAGAGCAGTGAAGACACCCGGCGCATTCCAATCAACAAAGTGGGCATCAAGGACATTCGCCACCCGGTGCGCATCCGCGACCGCAGCGGCGGCGAACAGCACACGATCGCCAATTTCAACATGTACGTGAATCTGCCCCACAATTTCAAGGGCACGCACATGTCGCGATTCGTTGAGATCCTCAACCGTCATGAACGGGAACTGTCGGTGGAGTCCTTCAAGGATATGCTCTCGGAGATGACGGAGTTGCTGGAAGCGGAGGCGGGTCATATCGAGATGACTTTCCCCTACTTCGTCAACAAAAAGGCACCGGTCTCCGCGGTCCAGAGCCTGATGGACTACGATGTGACCTTTGTGGGCGAGCTCGCCGACGGAGAGCCGAAACTGAAGGTGAAGGTGGTCGTGCCGGTTACCAGCCTTTGCCCGTGTTCCAAAAAGATTTCCGAACGGGGTGCGCATAATCAGCGCTCCCACGTCACGGTTGCAGTGGAAACCCGCGGATTCGTCTGGATCGAGGACCTGATCGACCTGGTCGAGTCAGAGGCCTCCTGCGAACTGTACGGACTGCTCAAACGACCCGATGAGAAAATGGTGACGGAGCGCGCCTACGACAATCCGAAATTCGTGGAAGATATCGTCCGCGATATCGCTGTGCGACTGAACGCCGACGAGCGCATTGCCCAGTACGTGGTGGAGTCGGAAAACTTCGAATCCATTCACAACCATTCGGCCTACGCCCTTATCGAAAAGGATAAACGGCTCGAGGCCTAACCGGGCCGAATTCGCCCCAAGGGAGGCAGGGCTCTACATAGTGCGCACGTGCTTTCCCGGCCCAGCCGGCGCCGGGTTTGGACCCGGCGGGGCGGGGCTCCCGCCTTTACCACTTGGAACGCAGTATCAGCGCCTTACCGTCGCGCTGCATATCCAGGCGCTCCAGGAACGACATCCCCAGCAGCGTTCGGCTCGGCATATTGCCTTCCAGCACCACAGCGGGCACATTACGGAGCTTAATCTCGCCAACCGTGACGTTATTAAGATTCACCTTATAGGCGGTTTCACGACCCGAAGCCGTCTCCAGCATGGCCGGACGACCTTCGCGCAGGTAGTCGACCCCCAGCCGTTTGGCCTCGTTTGAATTCATCGAGACGAACGAGGCCCCCGTATCGACCATAAAGTTGATGGAATAGCCGTTCACGGCTCCGGCAACGGTGTACATACCGCCGGTATCCGGCCAAATCCTCACTTCGCGCTGTCGGGCAGAACCGAAGGTACTGCCGATATGGGTGCCAAGTGCATATCGCTGGCGTCGACCCTCGATCTCGATCACCGCCCCCTCGCTATCCGCACGGACCAGATGCACGCCTTCAGGGCTCACCTCGCCCTCCGATAAGACGTGGCGATTGCCATCGACCGTGAGGACCGCCTTGCCTTTGAACAGGCCGAGCACAACGATATCGGGTGCTGCCCAAGCGGCAGTCGCGAAAAAGAAAAGGAGCGCAACAAAAGCGCGCCCCGGAAATGACAACCTGGCATTCCTGCCCATTCGGATCTCCTTTCCTGACCCCAGGTGATTTCAGACCGCCCCAAATTACCGCCATATCAGAACGGTGACAAGAAACAACGGGGAGAGAGTTGCAAGGTCAAGCCGAAGGGCTCGGCGAGAGGCGCTTGTAAGCAAAATGTGACTAACCCGCTATCTGCGCCGCCGCCTGCAGAAGAAACCAAGCCGGAATTGCTGCCAGGACGTCGTCAATCATGATCCCGAAGCCTCCGCTTACGCGCCGGTCCACCCAGCCTATCGGCCAGGGTTTGGCGATGTCGAAAATGCGGAACAGCAAGAACCCGATGAGCGGCCACTGCCAGCCCGCGGGCGCGGCCGCCATCGTCAGGAAGTAACCGACAAACTCATCCCAAACAATAGCGGGATGATCGTGTACACCCAACACCTTCGCCGCATGGGTACAGAGGCTGACACCCACGATGAACACCAGCGCCGTAACGAACAGATAGGCGCTCAATCCCAGGGGTTCCAAAAGCAGGTACAGCGGAATCGCAGCGAGGGTCCCGATGGTTCCCGGCGCCGCCGGGGCAAGCCCGCTGCCAAAGCCGAAAGCCAGCAGACAGCGCGGATCCCGCCAGACCTCGCGAGGCGAGCGCTCCTCCGGAACGGTGTTCCCGCTCACCTCCGCCATCAATCGGTGCCCGCCGCGAAATGGTCGTAACCCGTGCCCTCGCAAGGGTAGGCACTGCCGTTCGGGCCGACCAAACGCAGCCCCGCTTCTGATTCGACCCGTCCAACTCGCGTTATGGGACAATCCACACCCGCCGCCACGGCGTGGAGGCGCGATTCGTTTTCCGGCGAAACGGTAAAACAGAGCTCATAGTCATCGCCGGCCTTGAGGGCCAAATCGATACCAACCGCCTCGGGCAAGGCCCGCAGCAGGACTTCAGAGCGCGGAAGGCGCTCGATTTCGAGCCGGCCTCCCACCCCGCTTTGCGTCAGGACGTGACCCAAATCGGATAACAGGCCGTCGGAAATGTCGATGGCGGCACTGGCGACTCCGAGTAAGGCGTGCCCTGCGCTGATTCTGGGTTCGGGAAAATCGAGTCGTCTGCGCAGAAATTCGGCATCCGCACCACCAGCCTCAAACGTCCCCTGCACAATCCCCAGGCCGGCGCCGGCATCCCCCAGACTGCCGGTCACGTAGATTCCGTCGCCCGGACGGGCCCCGCCACGACGTAACGCTTTTCCCTGGGGCACGAAACCGTGTGCCTGAACCACAGCGCACAAAGGACCGTGAACGGTATCGCCCCCCACCAGGGCGATGCCAAAACGCCGGGCGAGCTGGAAAAATCCGTCGGCAAACCCGCGGGCGAAGCCTTCATCGGGGTCGGGAAGGCTGAGAAAGAGCGTGGCCCAGGCCGGTTCGGCCCCCATAGCGGCCAGATCACTCAAATTGACCGCCAGTGCCTTGTGGCCAATGGCCTTCGGTTCGGTGCCGTGAGGGAAATGAATGCCGGCGTGCAGTCCATCGATGGCGACAGCCAGTTCCATACCGGCCGGGACACTCAGAAGCGCCGCATCATCGCCAATACCCAGCGACACATCGGGGCGGGCGGCCGCCCCGGCGGCGAAAACACGATCAATCAGCTGGAATTCCGATAATCCCATCGATTTCAGCCTCTCCCCGAGGGCAGCGATCCGGCCAGTGAGTTTAGCGCGCTCGTTCGGCGTCCGGGGCGTCTACCGGGCGATCAACGCTTGCGAGCCGCTTTGACCTCGGTCTCCCGCAGCGCCTGTGACGCCTTGTCGAGGATACCGTTGACGTAGCGGTGGCCCTGTTCGGCGCCGAATATCTTGGCCAACTCAACCGCCTCGTTGATCACGACCCGATACGGGATGTCGATGCGGAATTTGAGCTCGTAGGCCCCGGTCCGCAGGATCGCGCGTTCTACCGGATCAATCTGGCTGATGGGCCGATCCAGATAGGAATCAATCGACCCATCCAGTTCATCGAGCCGGGCCGGGATCTGATGCAGCAGTTCCCCGAAGTAATCCAGATCGCAGCCCTCCATGTCTTGCTCAGCCAAAAACTGGGCCTCGATGTCGGCCAGGTCCTGTCCGCCGACCTGCCACTGATAGAGGGCCTGAATAGCACGCTGCCGGGCGCAGCTGCGGGCGCGACTCATAATCGGTTTGCGACCTCGCTTAGGCGTCGAGTTTGGGGAGCAGATTGACCATCTCGATCGCAGACATCGCGGCCTCGGCTCCCTTATTGCCGGCCTTGGTCCCGGAGCGCTCAATGGCCTGCTCAATGCTATCCACGGTCAGCACGCCAAAGGCCATCGGAATACCGCTATCCAGCGATACCTGCGCAAGGCCCTTGGTGCATTCGCCAGCCACATATTCGAAATGCGGCGTACCGCCACGAATCACCGCGCCCAATGCGATGATCGCATCATAGCGGCCGGTGGCCGCCATGCGTTTGGCCGTCAGCGGCATCTCGAAGGCGCCCGGCACCCGGACCACTTCGATGTGCTGTTCAGCACCGCCATGGCGTTTGATGGTGTCCACCGCTCCTTCCAGCAAACTCTCCACCACGAAACTGTTGAACCGGCTGACCACAATACCGAACTTGGCACCGCTGACGGTCAGTTCCCCCTCAAAACTCTTGATCTCGGCCATGACTTTTTCCTGTAAATGATTTTGGCTTCGGGGCACAAACCCGAATACTACACTGGTTCACCGCAAAGCGGCGGAGAGCGCAAAGAGTACTGGCCGTTTGCCCCTGTTGCGTTGAGAACCGGTCGTGTGGGAGCGACTTTCAGCCGCGATAGCTTTCGATTTATTCGCGGCAGGATGCCGCTCCCACGGGTGGCTTTTGCCGCCGGTCGATTGGAAACCGGACACGCGCCTAGTCGTCGACGTATTCAACCACTTCCAGCCCGAAGCCGGACAGCGCGTGCATTTTCTTCGGTGCAGAGAGAACCCGCATTTTCTTCACACCCAGGTCCAGCAGGATCTGCGCGCCTATTCCATAGGTCCGCAGATCTTCGGTTTTATCCTGCTTTGGCAGCGTTACGCCCTCATCCTGGAGCTGGTAATCGCGGATGTGGCGTACCAGCGTATCCGTATCCTCGTGCTGGCGGAGAATGACCGCTACACCGCTGCCCTCTTTGGCGATACGGCACAAGGCGTCACGAAGCGGCCAACCGCAATCCCCGCGCTCATTGGCGAAGAGATCGCAAAGCGTATTTTCCAGATGTACCCGCACCAGCGTCGGGTCATCCTCGGTCACCTCACCCTTGACCAGTGCAAGGTGCAGTTCCCGTTCAATCAGGTCCCGATAGGCGACGAGCCGGAATTCGCCACACTCCGTGGGCATGGTGCACTCGGCAACCCGCTCGACGCTGGGTTCGTTGTGCAGGCGATAGTGGATGAGATCCGCGACCGTGCCGATCTTCAGGCCGTGCTCTTCGGCAAACTTTTCCAGATCCGGACGGCGTGCCATGGTGCCGTCTTCGTTGAGGATCTCCACGATCACCGACGAGGGCTCAAGCCCCGCCAACCGGGCCATATCGCAACCCGCTTCGGTATGGCCGGCGCGGGTCAACACCCCGCCCGCCTGCGCCATCAGCGGAAAGATATGCCCCGGCTGAACGATATCGTCGGGCCCGGCATTGGGCGCCGCCGCGGTCCGGACGGTATGCGCGCGATCATAGGCGGAGATACCGGTGGTTACTCCTTTGGCCGCCTCAATGGAGAGCGTGAAGTTGGTGCCGTGTTTGTCGTTGGTGTTGCTCACCATCAGCGGCAAGTGCAACTGCTCGCAGCGCTCCCGCGTCAGGGTCATGCAGATCAGTCCGCGACCGTAACGGGCCATGAAATTAATGTCATCGGGCCGGACCATGCTGGAGGCCATCATCAGGTCCCCCTCATTCTCCCGATCCTCGTCGTCCATGAGGATAACCATCTTGCCCAGGCGGATATCCTCGATAATCTCTTCGATGGTATTCAGTGCCATGATTGCTATTCGTTTTGTATGCTGAAAGCTGAAAGCTGCCTGTAAACGCGGCTTACCTTCTCAGGAAACCATGCTCAGCGAGAAAGGCCTCCGAAATACTCCCCCCGGTCGGCTCCGCGGCCTTCTCACCAAGGACCAACCGCTCAAGGTACCGGGCAATGATATCAACTTCCAGGTTAACGCGCCGACCCGGCCGAAAATCGCCCATTGTGGTCTCCTGCAAGGTGTGCGGGACAATGTTGAGCTCAAAAACCGCCCCGTTCACCTCATTGACGGTCAGACTGATACCGTCGATGCAGATGGACCCTTTCTGGGCGATGTAGCGCGCAAGCTCGGGCGGCGCTTCAATCCGAAACTGTTCCGAGCGCCCTGCCGAACGCCGTCCCCGTACCTCACCGACCCCATCCACATGGCCCGAAACCAGATGACCACCCAGCCGGGTCGTGGGCGTAAGGGCCTTTTCCAAATTCACTCGACTGCCGGCCGTGAGGTCGCCAAAGCCGGTTTTTGATAGCGTTTCGCCCGAGACATCGGCCCAGAATCCGTCTCCGGGCAGGTCGACCGCCGTTAGGCAGACACCGTTCACCGCGATACTGTCACCCAGCCGCACGTCTGCCAAATCAAGCTTACCGGTGCGGATATAGGCCCGCACATCATCCTGTTTGGGTTCGAGCGCGGCGATTTCGCCGACTGCCTCAATAATTCCGGTAAACATCGATCGTTTTACCTCCAGCCGGCCTCTGTCGATTCCGGCTATTTTCGTGAAATCGGTCGGGCGGTGATCCGCCAGTCCCTTCCCACGGCTCGAATGTCGTCGATATCCAGGTCGATGGCATCGGCCATTGCATCAAGCCCCGGTAACCGAAACAGACCCCGCGCGCTGTCGCCCATTAACTTGGGCGCCATGTAAACGACCAACTCGTCGACGAGTCCCGCCCTCAGCATTGCGCCGCTCAGGGTGGCTCCGGTCTCCAGCAAGACCTCATTGACCTCCCGCTCCGCAAGCAGTTCGAGCATCGCGGCGAGATCGACTCTGTCCGGCCCTCCAGGGAGTGAGACCACTTCGGCCCCTCTGGATTCCAGGCTCTCCCAGGCATCGTCGGGTTCGACCGCGGTGATCACCAGTGTCTCACCCGGCAACTCCAGCATCTTCGCTGTGTCCGGCATGGAGAGACGAGGGTCGAGTACGACCCGAAGCGGCTGGCGTTCCTGCCCTTCCAGGCGGACGTTTAATGAAGGATCATCCGAGAGCACCGTCCCAATTCCGGACACGATGGCGGAGCTGCGCGCCCGAAGCCTCTGAACATCGAGGCGAGCGGGCTCACCGGTAATCCACAGGCTCTCGCCTGAGGCCATGGCCGTGCGCCCGTCCATGCTCATCGCCAGCTTGTTACGCACAAAAGGGCGACCGGTACGCATGCGAGTGACAAAGCCGGGATTCAGGGCCTCGGCCTGGGACTTCAGCAGACCGACGGTCGCCTCGATCCCCTGCACGCGCAACCTCTCAAGCCCCTCGCCTGCCACTCGCGGGTTCGGGTCCTGCATGGCGGCTACCACGCGGGAGACTCCCGCGCGAATAAGCGCATTGCTGCACGGCGGCGTCTTGCCGTGGTGACTGCAGGGTTCGAGCGTCACATAGGCGGTGGCGCCTTGGGCCGCCTCACCCGCCTCCTCCAACGCCACCACTTCAGCGTGGGGACCTCCGGCGAAGGCGTGCCAACCCTCGCCGACAACCATCCCTTCCCGGACCAGGACACAGCCGACCCGGGGATTGGGATCCGTCGTGAAGAGGCCTCGCCGGGCAAGTTCCAGTGCACGGGCCATGTAACGGTGGTCGGCGGACGTAAATTCGGACATCACTTCTTCTTCTTGGATGACTCACCATCGAGCAGGGTAAGTTGATTGCGGCGCGCCTCCGGTGAGGGTTCGCTCTGCAGGCGCTCAATCTCCTCCCGAAAGGCGTTGACATCCTGAAAACTGCGGTAAACGGAGGCGAAGCGAACATAGGCAACTTCATCCATCTCCCGCAGTTCGTCCATCACCCATTCGCCAAGCTTCCCCGACGCCACCTCTCGATCGCCGGTGGCCCGGATACGATGTTTTATGCGATTCAGCGCCCCCTCGATGGCCTCGGTGTCCACCGGGCGTTTTTCCAGTGCCCGCTGCAGCCCCGACCGTAATTTTTCTTCGTTAAAGGGCTCGCGCGTACCGTCCTGCTTGACGATGCGGGGCATCACCAGTTCGGCGGTTTCGAAGGTGGTGAAGCGTTCACCACAGGTCACGCATTCGCGGCGGCGGCGAACGGAATCCCCCTCGTTCGCCAGACGCGAATCGATAACCTTGGTGTCCGGTTCAGTGCAAAACGGGCAGCGCATAGATCAGGGACAAGGGCCGAGGTGCAAGGTGCAATCCCCGGCCCTTCGAGTCATCCTCAATTCTGATAGACAGGGAAACGTTTGCAGAGGTCAAGCACCTTCTGTTTGACCTCGCCGATCACGGCTTCACTGCCGCGGCCTTCGATCACATCGCACATCCACCCTGCCAAATCGCGGCATTCGGCTTCCTTGAAGCCGCGGGTGGTCGCCGCCGGCGTGCCGAGCCGGATACCGGAGGTGACGAACGGCGATTGCGGATCGTTGGGCACCGCGTTTTTGTTCACCGTGATATTGGCCGCGCCCAGCCACGCATCCACATCCTTGCCCGTCAATTCCTGCTTGATGAAGCTGACCAGGAACAGATGATTATCCGTGCCGCCGGAGACGACTTCGAAGCCGCGCCCGATAAAGACCTCGGCCATGGCACGGGAATTCCTGACCACCTGCTCCTGATAGGCCCTGAAATCGTCCTGCAGGGCTTCCTTGAAAGCGACGGCCTTGGCGGCGATGACATGCATCAGCGGGCCGCCCTGAGTGCCCGGGAATACCAGCGAATTGAGCTTCTTTTCGATGTCCGGATTGGATTTGGCGAGGATGATGCCGCCGCGTGGGCCGCGCAAGGTCTTATGGGTGGTAGAGGTGGTCACATCGGCGATCGAAACCGGGCTGGGATAGACGCCTGCGGCGACCAGGCCCGCCACATGGGCCATATCGACCATCAGCCAGGCACCGACCTTATCGGCGATATCCCGGAACCGCTGCCAGTCGACCACACGGGAGTAGGCGGAGAAGCCCGCGACGATCATCTTCGGCTTATGCTCGAGGGCCAGGCGTTCGACCTGCTCGTAATCGATCTCGCCCGTCTGCTCATTGAGGCCGTACTGAACGGCGTTGTAAATCTTCCCCGAGAAATTCGGCTTGGCCCCATGGGTCAGGTGGCCTCCGGCATCCAGACTCATGCCCAGAACCGTATCGCCGGGCTGGAGGAGGGCCATGTAAACGGCGGCGTTGGCCTGGGAGCCGGAATGGGGCTGGACATTGGCGTAATCGGCCCCGAAGAGCTCCTTGACGCGGTCAATGGCCAATTGTTCCGCCACATCCACGTATTCACAGCCACCATAGTAGCGCTTGCCGGGGTAGCCTTCAGCGTACTTGTTGGTCAGGACCGACCCTTGGGCCTCCATCACGCGCGGGCTGGTGTAATTTTCGGAGGCAATCAGCTCGATATGCTCCTCCTGGCGCACCACTTCCTTCTCCATGGCGCTCCAAAGCTCATCGTCAAACCCCGCAATGTGCATATCTTTGCTGAACATCGGCTACCCCTGAAAATCGGCAATGTTGAAGAACCGTATTCCGCCCCGAACGAGGTCGGAAAAGCCGTAAAGAGTACCCAATCCGGGGATTTTTTTCATCGTTCGTAAAAAGAAAAAAGCCCCGATATCGGGGCTCCAGTGCCGGACTTCCTGTCCACAGGTCAGTAAATGACGTCCAAGGCCCCTGGCGGGCTTCTTGTTGTTCTCCCCCTATTCTTCTACCAGAGACTGTTGCTGCTTTCGGCCTTCGCTCCGGAGGCCGTGCTCAAAACCTGCTTAACGGCATCGGGCGTCTCCATGATGTTCATGAAGCTGTTATCACCCATCATTTTCAGGTCGGGGAAATTGATGGCGATCCGAAACTCCGCGGGCAGGGCATACACCCGGTTGCCGGACACCAGCACTTCATAGGGCAGATGGGCGGTAGAGCGCAGTTCCTTGAAGTCGATCTCGCTCATGATGTAAGTATCATCGGCATACTTACTGCCATCAGCGCCTTTGGCCATACCGACGCCAAATACGCTCTCTTCCTTCCCGGACACATCGACCCGCCACACCTTGGTCGCGCCGGTGGTCTCAGCCAGACCCTTTTCCACGGCCTTGACCGCCGCCTCATAGCTATCGTGCTTTGAGAGTTCGATGGGATCGTCGAAGTACGGCATGCCAAACATGTAATGATAGTCCCGCACGTCATCCGACTCCATGCCTTTCTCGGGGCCGAAGGCTCCGGCATTGCCCAAGGCCTGCTCCAATGCCGCTGTCACCCCGGCCAGATCGGTCTTCATGTGATAGGCATGGGACATGTAGGTCGGGTTGGTATAGGAGACCTGGATGTCACCACCGATGTTGGTCAGGGCCACACGCTGAACGGCACCGTAGCCCCCAAACTCCGAGCGCGCCGCCGCGCTCCGAAGTGCATCGGAAGTAACACCGATAATCATCGCGCCCTCATAGGGCGAATAGTCGCCGACGATTTGGAAGCCGGCGTTACCTAGCTTGGTTTCGACCGACTGCTTCACCGCCGCCATATCACCGGTGGTCACTTCGGCCAACACGAAAGGTTTCAATTCCTTTGCCTGCGCCCCGACGGCAAAAGCAGTCAAGGCAACAGTGAGCAGTACTTTCCTTATTATTTCCATGGCAAGACCTCTAAGTTTCAGATCGAAAACGGGGTAACAAGTAGTAGACCACCTGTTACCCCGTGCCTAGTTCCGCGTCTTAGAAGTTCATGCGCAATGAAACGGTAACGCCCGTTTGGGAGTGGGTGACTTCGTGGGTCGTAGCATTAGCTGGAAGGTCAACCGGACCGGCCGGGTTCATCATGCCACTGATGTCCCCTGTATTGATCTCCTTATCAACCTCAGCCGCATAAACCACGGCACCTTCAAGTGTCATGGTGTCACTGATTTCATAGCCACCACCGAAGGTATAGTGACTTTCGACGATAGCCGGGAAGAAGTGGTTATTGAACAGATTGATAGCTTGGTTGGTATAAGCCTGCTGCATACCAGCGGCGGGGTCGTCATCCAAAACATCAATGGGATCTTCACCATAGTTATAGCCGAAACCGACCCAGTAGCCGTTGCCCTTAAACTTCGCACCCAAGCCGTAAACCATCTGGTCATCCCAGTTGAAGTCCTTGTAGCCTTCTGCCGAACCCCACTGGATCTGCTTCGCATCAGCGGTCAGCATCCAGTTGTTCATGGTGTAGGCCACGCCAACTTTGATCTGTGCCGGCTGCTCCAATTTGTCGGAGGTGATGGTACCTGTACAGGTTGCACAAGGCCCCACGCCAAACCCATCAGCGGCGTCGGTGATCTGGTCCTCATACTTCATTTCGATCGAGGACTGATAGGCCAGTGCCACCGTCAAGGCCGGGTTGATGTCGAAATCTCCACCGAGATTGAAGCCAAAACCTATGTCATCTGAGACACCGTTGCCAACAGTGCCCGCCGCATTTTTGTAGTTAAGATCCAAGGCGCCATATTGAATGACGGGGGCAAAACCGAGGCCGTAGCGATCGTTGTTGTAGGCCAGAGCCGGCACGAATTTCATGATCTGCAAGCTGCTGGTGGCATTAAAAAGGCCGGTGCCATCCGGAAGGTCGTCGTTGTCGCGGTAATCAACACCCATACCCGCGGTACCGTACATCCCGAGGCCAAAGGTCCAGTTGTCGTTGATCCGCTGGTACATGGAAACTTCGGGGATAATGTTCAAGTCGGCGTCGCTATCCGCACTTGCGGTTGTTCCCGGGGCCGACGCAACATTAGTGCTTGCATTGACATCCGGCATAAAAAGCGTGCCAGCGATGACAAATTCACTGCCTTGGTTTTTGCCCAGCAACGATGGGTTGCTCAGTGCATTCTCCGAGCCGTAATTCGCAGCCGTCCCCGTCCCCCCCAGTGCACGGGACTGGACTCCGAGGCCGATAAGCTCATCGCCGTTGGTGGCGAAAGCGGGCGCTGAGATCATGGTGGCAGCAGCAACGGCCAAGGAAACCTTGGTTTTATTCATTCGTTCTCTCCTTGTCTTCGCGAAAGTCTAGTTATTCTGGTTAGTTTCAATGGCAACTACTAGTTGTTATAGACGAATTATGTTTAAAAGCAATTCGTCAGTGGTCAACAACATTATTTAGAGGACATGGAAGAGTCAATATTGTTCAGATAATCCGAAGATTCTAATATTTTATTTAAAATATTATTTTATAAGTATTTATTAATTTACTACTTGGCGAGATGCGGACCGGCGGCCGACTGAAAGCATAGGCAGGGGAAAAGCAAAAAAAACCCCGCCGAAGCGGGGTTTTAGCACACCGATATCCGGGGAATATCAGATGTAGAGGCAGATGTCCGAGTCGCCGGCGAACTCGAAGAAAGTCGCCGCGCCACCAAACTCAACGCCGTCAATAAAGTTTTTGGGATCCATTTCGAAGAGGTCCACGGTCATCTGACAGGCGACCATTCTGACATCGGCCTCCAGGCACAGGTCCCGCAGATCCTCAAGGCTGGCAACACCCTTGGACTTCATCTTCGCTTTCATCATTGAAGTCATCATGCTCTGCATGCCCGGGAGTGCCTGTACCAGTACCGGCATGGGCATCGGCATGGGCATGCCCGGGTTACCGAGCGAGGTCACCTGAAGATCCAGTTTCTTTTCCAGCATCTTCAGGCCGTAGAACGTAAAGAAGATCTCGGTCTCGTAACCCAGTGCGGCTGCCGTGGAAGCGAGAATAAAGGGCGGATAGGCCCAGTCCAGCGTCCCCTTGGTAGCAATGATGGCGAGTTTTTTCTGGTCAGACATGAAGACTGCCCCCTAGTAGTCGTTATTTCCGGTCTGAAGTCTTTTCCCGAAAAGCGGGATTAAGCTTTCTTGATCAGGAAGGTGAACTTGCCGCCCTCTTCACCGGACTCCATCAGTTCATTGCCGGTCTGCTTGGCAAAGGCCTCGAAGTCCTTAACGGAACCCGGGTCTGTGGCGACGATACGCAGGACCTGGCCGGACTCCATCGTGCCGAGCGTCTTTTTGGCACGCAGGATGGGCAGGGGGCAGTTCAGGCCGGACGCGTCGAGTTCTTGGTCGAAATTCGCCATTTTCTCTCTCCTTTATATAGGTGACAGCAAAAAGAAAAAGCCAAGTCTACTCGGAATGCGAGACTTGGCCGAGTTAACTGGTTCCCGCCCAGAAGGGACACTACTACGGGCGCCCCAGGTGCGGCATTTATGGACTACAAAATGCCGGAAATCGTGTTTCGCACCTGGGAAGCTCTCGCGATAGTACCCGTTGAGGATGGAAACTAAGTTAGAATTCAATATTGCACTTATATGATAAGCGCGCGGCGAAAGCAAGTACCTCCTTTGCGGAGCGCGACTAACCAGCGGTCCCAAAGTCGCTTTTTTCTCATTAAACAACAGTCACTTGCGATTTACCTTCAGCGTTTTGCGGTCATGCCACCGCCAACCCGCCCTGAACCCAGGCCATGATCCCGCCGCGCAGATTCAGGGTATTGTCACGTCCCAGTTGGGACAAATAGGCACAGGCTTGCCCCGAACGGGCGCCGGTACGACAATAAAATACCACAGGTTGGTTCTCTGGAATTTCGGCGATTTGCACCGGGATGAGATGCAGAGGGATGTGCTCGGCACCGGGAATCGCACCTTGGGCAACCTCCATCGGGCTTCGGACGTCAATCAATTTGACCTGTTGGCCCTCGTCGTTCAGCATCCGGTCCAATTGTTGGGTGTCGATTTCCTTAATATTGAACATGCAGCCTCCGGGTACGGATTCTATTAGCAAATGCTAATAATTTTATAGAGGATTTGGGACAGGATTCAATGCCGTCTGCCGAAAGGGCGGTTCCCACAACGATAAGCAAACCATGAGCCTACAAGGATACGCCCGACAAACGAGACTGGCTGGCGCCATTGCCCTTAGCGTGGCGCTGGCTGTTTCCCCCGCCCTTCCTGCAGTGGAGGTGTCCTCACTGCCCGATATGGGCGATGCCTCTACATCGGTTCTGACACCGGAAAAGGAGCAACGCATCGGAAAGGCGATGTGGCGACAACTGCGGCAGGCGGGGAAAATCATCGACGCGCCCGAGCTGGCGGGCTATGTACGCTCCCTCGGTTACCGGCTGCTGGCCGCGAGTGAATACGGCCCCCGCGAGTTCACCTTCTTCCTGGTTGATGCCCCCAGCATCAACGCCTTCGCCATGCCGGGCGGTTATATCGGGATCCATGCAGGCCTGATTACCGCCACGCAAAACGAGGACGAGTTAGCCGCGGTTGTGGCCCATGAAATCGCCCACGTCACGCAAAATCACCTGGCACGCGGCTACCAGAAGGCCAATCGCATGAATTTGCCCATGACGGCGGCGATGATTGCGGCGATTCTGCTCGGCGCCCAGAATCCGGAACTGGCTGAGGCGACCATCGCTGCCACCACGGCCGGCGCGGCCCAAATGCAGCTGGATTTCACCCGCGCCCATGAGAAAGAGGCGGATCGCCTCGGAATTGATACGCTGGCCGCCGCCGGCTACGACCCCCACAGTATGGCCGGCTTCTTTCAGAAGCTGCAGGAAAAAAGCCGGTATTACGGCAGCGGCGTGCCGGAGTTTCTGCGAACCCACCCCGTCAACGAATCCCGCATCGCTGACGCCGAAGGGCGCGCCCGTACGCTTCCCGATGCCGCAAGCTCGCCGACACTGGGCTATTGGACCGCAAAGGCCAGGCTTGAAGTCCACCTGGCCAAGGACCCGGCCGAGTTGGCCCGTCGATTGCGCTCGCGTCTGGACGCCGGACGCTCAACCAACCGCCCGGCCGACCGTTTCACGCTTGCTCTGGCGCTCGTAAAAAGCGGAAAGGTCGAGGAAGCCCGGCCGATTCTGAAGCGATTCCTGGTCGAAGCGCCCGAACGTATCGCCTATCGAACCGCACTGGCCCGACTGGAGTTGGGGGCAGGCCGCCCTGAGCCGGCCTTACGGCTTCTGCGCGCCGGACTCGAACTCTACCCCGACAACCCCGAACTTCTTCTTGCGCTGGGTGAAACCCACCTGCGCTCCGGAGCGCCCGAAAAGGCCAGCGACGGCCTGGAGCGGGCTATCCGCATCGGCCTCGATACGCCGCCCGAGGCCTACAAACTACTCAGCCGGGCCGAAGCGGCTCTGGGCCATGAAGCGAACTCACGGCTGGCGCTGGGCGAATACTATTTCCGCATCGGCGAAACCCACAGTGCGATCGATCAGTTGAGTGCCGCCCAGGACTACGCGAAGGATGATTTCTATATCGCATCCCGTATCGAAGCGCGTCTTGAGCAGTTCAAGCGTGAAGCTGAACTGGAAGCACAAGACTGACACTCCCCAAGAATAACGTCCTTTTTTGATCTCGCGGTTGGGCGTCGCGCTTCCCGGGTAAAACCAGGGGCCATTCCCCGCTGAGCCTGCGAAAGTGGCGCATTAAGGCCCATGGGTGACACGGGAAACCTTTTGGCGCTCCTGAAATGTCGACTATTTCCTTTCAAAGACAAGGTCTTCCACCTTAATCCAACAGTAAATACAGGGTTTGTATTTCAGTATTAGCTAATATATTTTTGCAGCAAAAATAACAAGTTACACGAAAATCAAGCCTTGCGATCTGAATTGCTTTGTATATCCTATAAACACGCTTAGCTAACCTGTCGCTTGTTAGCTATCTTGATAGTTCCAAGGACGAAAGCCTGCATTGCTTGTTGCCAATCCTGCATGTGCAGTTAATCCACGGAAGTCGTCGGACTGTCCGCCCCACCGGACAGATAAAAAAACCATTGGAGGAGGAGAATATGCGGAAAACACTAAAACTCATCACTTCCGCAAGCGCCGTCGCGGCGATCCTCGGCACCGTTGCCGTGGTGCCGCAGGTGAGCGTCGCCGCTGAGCCTAGCGTTGTCGAACAGGGTAAAGAGCTGGCCTTCAACCGTACGAAGGGCAACTGCCTTGCTTGTCATCAGATCGAAGGCGGCGACCTGCCGGGCAATATCGGCCCGCCGCTGTTCAGCATGAAGCAGCGTTTCCCCGATAAAACCAAACTGCGGGCCCAGATCTGGGATTCCAACGACAAAAACCCCAACAGCATCATGCCGCCGTTCGGTCGACACGAAATCCTGTCCGAACAGGAAATCGACAAGATCGTCGAGTACGTCTACTCGCTGTGATTAGTAATCAACGTTTAACAAACGAGGTTGTTGTGAACATGAAACGTCGCATTTTCCTCAAGGGGACCCTCGCCAGTGGTGCCATTGCAACCGCCCTGGGCGCCGGTCTTCTGAGCCCCCGACACGTGTTGGCCGCTTGGCCGAAGAACGCCTTCGAAGCCAAAAGCGTGCAAGACGCCCTTAACGGCCTCTACGGCTCCGACCTGACCAAACCGAGCGATGCGGTGAGCATCAAGGCACCGGATATCGCCGAAAATGGCGCGGTTGTGCCGATCACCGTCTCGGCCGACCTGCCCAATGCCGACTCGATCAGCATTATCGCCGAGAAGAACGGTACTCCGTTGGCCGCCTCCTACCAACTGGGTGCCGGCACCAAGCCGTCTATCTCCACCCGTATCAAGATGGGCGAGACCTCCAATGTGATCGCTGTTGTCAATGCCAACGGAAAAGCCTACAGCGCTCGCAAAGAGGTCAAAGTCACCATCGGCGGCTGCGGCGGCTAAACCAGCCCAGCCAAATACCGAATCTGGAGGAAACAGAGCATGTCCAAGAGCATCAAGATCCGAGCCAAGCAGAAAGGCGACGCCTGTCAGGTGAAGGCGCTCATCAAGCATCCGATGGAGACCGGCCTGCGCAAGGACAAGAAAACGGGCAAGAAAATTCCCGCCCATTTCATTCAGGAAGTGACTTGTGCCCACAACGGCAACAATGTTCTCACGGGGCTGTGGGGCACTGCCGTATCGACCAATCCCTATCTCTCTTTCGAATTCGAAGGGGCCAAGAAGGGTGACAAGGTCGCATTGAGCTGGGTTGATAACAAAGGCCAGTCCGATTCTATCGAGACCACGGTCCGCTGATCGGAACGAACAGTTCCGTTCAAATAAACAAAATACCCCATGTCGTATTCGGAGGATGGAGGATCCTACCTATGAAAAAGCTGATCGCCGCGGCCGCGGCGCTGGCCGTTCTCGCCGGTAGCCCCGTCGTTGCCCAGGCATCGCCGGACGGAGACCTGAAAGACTTCCGCGCACACTTCATGAAGCGCTTTCCCGGTATACCGCTCGACGAGTTCAAAAACGGCGTATATGCCATCAACCAGGATGCCCGCGCATCCTGGGAAGCGATCGAGGACTTCCCGCCGTATGATGAAGGCCTGATCCTTGGCGAAGAGCTGTTCAATGAAAAATTCGCCAACGGCAAAACCTATGCCGACTGCTTTCCCAACGGCGGTATCGGGATTCGCCAGAACTATCCGTACTTTGATGCCGAATCGGGCGATGTAAAGACGCTCGAGGAGGAGATCAATGAGTGCCGGGAGGCCAATGGCGAAAAACCGCTAGGCTGGAAAAAAGGCAAACTGGCCGCCATTTCCGCGTATATGGCTTCGACCTCCAACGGGAAGGAGCTGAACGTGGAGGTGCCGGACGACCCCCGCGCCCTGGAGTGGTACAACAAGGGTAAGAAGTTCTACTACACCAAGCGTGGCCAGCTGAACATGTCCTGCGCCGACTGCCATGTCGGCAATGCCGGCATGCGCATCCGTGCCGATACGCTGAGCCCGGCGCTCGGGCAGCCGAGTCACTTTCCGGTCTGGCGCCTGAAGTGGGCCGGCAAGAGCGGCGGCGATTTCGGTGGCTACGGCACCATGCACCGCCGTTTCGGTGGCTGTAACAAGCAGGTACGGGCCAAGCCGTTCCCCGCGCAGAGCGATGAGTACACCGCACTGGAGTATTTCCTTACCTACATGAGCAACGGCGTTCCAGTGAATGCCCCAAGCACTCGTAAGTAAGCGACTCGAGCTTGAACAAAACCCGGCTACGGCCGGGTTTTTTTTCGTCCCGCTCCCGGACCGGTGTAGTGGCTCGGATAGAACGGGTTAGAGACCATATAAGTTCTTATGCGTGCATAAAATACACGCGGATTGAAGCCGGGCGCGCTTTGTCATTATCATCCTCAATTCCGGCCTGTTCGCCCGGGGTTTCCGTGCGGCAAAAAGCCAATCCAATCGACAACCAGGGGTAGTCCAGTGAGTACCGACAATAAGTCTGTCCTGACCGACGATGATGACGGGCCGGTCGTTGTCAAAGCAGCGCCGTCCGATGAGGAAAAATCCGTGTTGATGAAACAACTGGTAGCGGCCGGTCTGTTTGCGCTGGCCGGACTGTGGCTTGCCAGTGTGGCGCCCTCTGTGGAAACGGCATGGGTGCTGGGCATACTCCTGCTGACCATCTATTTGTTCGCCTTCGAGGTCGTGGGCGTCGACGTAACGGCTATCAGTATTATGGTGCTGCTGGGCCTCACCGACTTGCTGGCACCGCTCATGGGGCTGGAGAGTGGACTCGTTCCCTCGAAAGAGCTCTTTACCGGCTTTTCGAGTAACGCGGTCATCTCTATTATCGCGGTAATGATCATCGGCGCCGGACTGGATAAAACCGGCATCATGACCCGAGTGGCGGGATTCATCATGCGTGTTGGCGGCAGCACTGAGACACGCATCATCCCCCTCATATCCGGCACTGTCGGCGTTATCTCCAGTTTCATGCAGAACGTGGGGGCAGCCGCCCTGTTTTTGCCGGTCGTCAGCCGCATTTCGGCGCGTACCGGCCTGCCGATGTCCCGCCTGCTGATGCCGATGGGCTTCTGCGCCATCCTGGGCGGAACAATGACCATGGTCGGTTCCAGCCCCGTGATCCTGCTCAATGATCTGCTTTTGACCTCCAATCAGGCGCTCCCGGCTGATAAGCAGATGGAGACCTTCGGACTGTTCGCGATCACGCCCATCGGTCTGGCGCTGGTGGCCACCGGTATCGTCTACTTCATCGTGGCCGGCAAATTCATTCTCCCCGCCAATGAAACCAAAGGCGCTGAAGGGGCCAGCACCATGGACCACTTCAAGGAGGTCTACGGTCTGGATTACGACCTCAATGAAGTGGTGGTGCCCAACGAGAGTCCGCTGGTGGGCAAGCACCTGGATGATTTCGAGAAAAACAGCCGTATCCGCGTAGTGGCCATGCAGAGAGGCAGCGATGACCTTCGTGTCGGCCCCGGGGGCCTGGCCCGCGATGTCGGTATCGAGGCTGGAACCATCATAGGCGTCATGGCATCGGAAGAGGCACTCCATGCCTTTATCGATACCAACAAGCTGGAAAAGCGCACCGATCTGGAAACCTTCTCGGAAGAGTTGGTCGCCACCAAGGCGGGAATCGGTGAACTCGTTATCCCGCCCGGTTCCGATCTGGTGGGCAAATCCGCCCGCGACGTCTGGATGCGCAAGACTTACGGCGCCTCCCTCCTCGGGCTCAGGCGGGGAGAAGAGACCTACCGCGAAGGCGAAGGGGTGCGGGACATGGCCATGCAGGCCGGTGATACCCTGGTCGTGCATACCACCTGGGCGGCTCTGGCCCGCTTGGAAAAGGATCGCAACTTCGTGGTGGTGACCTCCGAGTATCCCCACGAGGAGCTGCGGCCCCAGAAGGTCGGCTGGGCCGGGCTGTTTTTCGTGGTGGCCCTCTCCCTGGTACTTTTCTCGGATCTGCGGCTCTCCATCGCCCTGCTCACCGGGGCACTGGGCATGATCCTCTCCGGGGTGCTCAAGGTGGAAGAGGCCTATGAGGCCGTTTCCTGGAAGACGGTGTTTCTGCTGGCCAGTCTTATCCCCCTCGGGTTGGCCGTGGAAACCACGGGGACCGCGAAGTGGATCGCCGATCAGACCCTGGCGGTGGTCGGCACGGCGCCTATTTGGGTCATTCAGGCGGCTATCGCGATCCTCGCCACGTTCTTCACTCTGGTAATGTCGAACGTAGGGGCGACGGTATTGCTGGTACCGCTGGCAGTGAATATCGCCGTGGGAGCGGGAGCCGACCCGGCGATGTTTGCCCTGACCGTGGCGATCGCCACCTCGAACTCCTTCCTCATCCCCACCCATCAGGTCAACGCCCTGATCATGGGGCCGGGTGGCTACCGGGTGCCGGACTTCATGCGGGCCGGCGGCATCATGACCGCCCTGTTCCTGGTGGTGATGCTGATCATGATGAATATCGTGTTCTGATTATCGGCCGACCCACGCCAAAAAGCCCGGGCAGGTCCCGGGCTTTTTTGTGCTGAAAGGATCAGGGCGGCAGTTTGCGCTCTTGACCGGAGACCACCCGGGGAGGCGAGTGGGTGATCGCGTCCGCTCCTGGGGACTACGGCTCGGGTCTGAAGCGATAGATGGGCGGAACCTGATCGTGGCCGGTGATACAGAGGCCGAGGTCGCGCAGCACACCGTCACCGATGCTGTATATCCAGCCGTGAACCGAGAGTTCGCGCCCCTGTTTCCAGGCGTTTTGCACGAAAGATGTGTAGCAGACGTTCCCGACCTGGCGGACCACGTTGAGTTCACAGAGTCGGTCCACTCTCGCTTCCCTATCGAGTTTATCCAGGCTGGTGTGGTTTCGCTCGTAAATGTCCTTGATGTTGCGCAGCCAGTTGTCAATCAGACCCATTTCGCGGTTCTCAAGCGCCGCGCGCACGCCGCCGCACCCGTAGTGACCTGTGACGATGATGTGCTTGACCTTCAGGACTTCGACCGCATACTGAATCACCGACAGGCAGTTCATGTCGGTGTGGCTTACCACGTTTCCCACATTGCGATGAACGAACAGCTCTCCCGGCAAGAGGCCGACGATGTCGTTGGCGGGAACGCGGCTGTCGGAACATCCAATCCAAAGGTATTCCGGGTTCTGCTGAGCTGAAAGTCTACGGAAGAACTCGGGATCCTCCGCTTTGTGGTCAGCGGCCCAGTTCTCATTATTTTCGAATAGGTGCTGCAGCAAACGCATTAGGACTCTCCGATCGAACCGCATAAGGCCGGTGCACCCGGCCATCGGTTCAGAATAATACCAAAAAGTACTTTCCCATATTCTGCCAAAGGGTTACCCACACGGTTGGATCGCAGCCCGAGGGAAAGGGATCGATCACTCCCTCAATGGTTGACCGTTTTCCCGGGGTTTAGAGCCACGGTGTGCATATTGACAATCGTCGCGGCACGCCGCCACTTGCCTGTTGGACGGCGAACCAGTTAAATAGACGGCTGCCAAGGCGCCGGATTCGAAGCGCAAGAACAAACTACTCGGGAGTCGCGGTCTTGAATATCCTTTTTCGTCTACTCGCCACTGCACTGCTTGTTCTCGGTGTGCCGACTGCGGCAGTCGGGGCAACCACGGGGGATCTGCTCGACCTCACCGACCACGCGGTCGGCTATTGGGCGATTGCAATCTTTATCGTGGCCTACCTGCTGGTCATGGCGGAGGAATTCATCCATCTGCGCAAGTCCAAACCGGTCATGCTTGCCGCCGGTATCATCTGGGCGATGATTGCGGCGGTCTATGCCAACCACGGGCTCAACCACGAGGCCGAACAAGCGGTCCGTCACAACCTGCTCGAATATACCGAGTTGATGCTGTTTCTGCTGGTGGCAATGACCTATATAAACGCCCTGGACGAGCGTTTGGCCTTCGACGCACTACGCTCCTGGCTTGTCCGCAAGGGCTTCGGCTTCCGGAAACTCTTCTGGCTAACCGGCACACTGGCTTTTTTCATCTCCCCGGTGGCCGACAACCTGACCACCGCCTTGCTGATGTGCGCCGTCGTACTGGCGGTCGGGGGCGAAAACACCCGCTTTGTATCAGTCGCCTGCGTGAACATCGTAGTCGCCGCCAATGCCGGGGGGGCCTTCAGTCCTTTCGGCGATATCACCACCCTGATGGTCTGGCAGAAGGGCTTCGTGGAGTTCTGGACCTTCTTCGCCCTTTTTGTCCCCTCCGCGGTCAATTTCCTCGTTCCCGCGACCTTGATGCACTTCGCTGTCCCTGACGAGAAACCTACCGCCTCGGACGAGGTGGTCAGAATGAAGCGCGGCGCCAGGCGCATTATGGTGCTATTCCTGCTGACCATCGCCACCGCCGTCAGCTTCCACAACTTCATTCACATGCCGCCGGTCATCGGCATGCTCACCGGCTTGGCCTATCTTCAGTTTTTCGGCTTTTTCCTCCGGAGAACGGCCCACATGGACGCCGAACATGAAGGCCAAATGGGTGACGTCATCCCCTTCGACATCTTCAATAAGATAGCCCGGGCCGAATGGGATACGCTCCTGTTCTTCTACGGGGTCGTACTCTGCGTGGGCGGTCTCGGCTTCATCGGTTACCTGGCCCTTACCTCCGAAATAATGTACCAGCAGTGGGGCGCCACATCGGCCAACGTCGCTGTCGGCGGGCTTTCCGCCATTGTCGACAACATTCCGGTGATGTTCGCCGTACTCACCATGAAGCCGGACATGAGCATCGGTCAGTGGCTGCTCGTGACCCTGACTGCGGGGGTGGGCGGCAGCATGCTTTCCATCGGTTCTGCCGCCGGGGTTGCGCTGATGGGACAGGCCCGCGGCAAATACACCTTTTTCTCACACCTGAAATGGACCCCGGTGATTGCCGCCGGTTACATCGCCAGCATTCTGGTTCACTTCTGGATCAACGAGAGCCTTTTCTAAAGGGAGGATTCCCGCGGCCGTAGCCGGGTACGGCGCGCCAAACCGGTGTTTTGGAGGGTAGTGAATTGCCGCGATCTCGTCAGGGAGGCCGTTCCGGCCCCCCTGGCGGCAATCTTCGCTTCCCTGCCTGCACCTCGGCCGATCCGGCTCATCCGATGGTTAACCGGTGGATTCCAGACTCTCCCACCGCGCGTAGGCGTCGGTAAGCTCGTTTTCCATGGCCTCCAACCGCGCCCGGGCTTCAGCAATCCGTTCGCCATCGGCCTGATAGAATTCCGGCTTTGCCATTTCACCCTGAATGGCATCGATTTGGTTCTCCAACGCCTCGATCCGCTGCGGCAGGGCATCCAGTTCGCGCTTGTCCCTGTAACTGAGCTTGCGTGAGTCGGACTTCTCCCGCCTGGACCCACTTGGCTTTGCCGCCGTGGTCGGCTTCTTTTCAACCGTTTCGGGTTCTTTTCGCTGGCGCAGCCAGTCCTCATAACCGCCCACGTACTCTCCAATGCGGCCATCACCTTCGAATACCAGCGTGCTGGTGACCACATTGTCCAGGAAGGCGCGATCGTGACTGACCAGCAGCAGCGTGCCGGAAAAGTCATAAAGCCGCTCTTCGAGCAACTCCAAGGTCTCCACATCCAGATCGTTGGTGGGCTCGTCCATGACCAGCACGTTGGCCGGCTTCAGAAACAGTTTGGCCAGTAACAGGCGGTTGCGCTCGCCACCCGAGAGACTGGCCACCGGGGAGCGACAGCGCTGGGGGGCGAAGAGGAAGTCCTGTAGATAGCTCATGACGTGACGGCTCTGCCCGCCTATCGTGACCATCTCCCGCCCCTCGGCGACGTTGTCGAGGACGGTCGCGGTTTCATCGAGCTGAGCGCGATACTGATCGAAATAGGCCACTTCCAGCCGTGTCCCGAGCTTCACCTGTCCCCCATCGGGCTTCAGTTCGCCCAGAAGGATCTTCAACAGCGTCGTCTTCCCCACCCCGTTGGGGCCGATCAGTCCAATCCGATCCCCGCGGAAAAGGGTGGTGGTGAAGTCGCGAACAAGCGTGCGTCCCTGATAACCATGGGTGACGTTTTCCACCTCGGCGACGATTTTGCCCGAACGTTCCGCATCGTCGAGCTGGATCCGCGCCGTGCCGAGCCGTTCACGGCGCGCCATGCGCTCTTTTCTGAGTGCCTGAAGGCCCCGGACCCGTCCCTCATTGCGGGTACGGCGTGCCTTGATTCCCTGCCGGATCCAGGCCTCCTCCTGGGCCAGCTTCTTGTCGAAGTTGGCTTGCTGGCGCGCCTCCGCCTCCAGTGCCTCGGCCTTGCGACGAGTATACGTCGTGTAATCTCCCGGCCAGCTCGTCAATTGCCCCCGGTCCAGCTCCACAATGCGGGTCGCCAGACGCTGGAGAAAGGCGCGATCGTGGGTGATGAACAGCAGGGCGCCGGAAAAACCGGCCAGAAATTCCTCGAGCCAGGTAATGGCGTCGATATCCAGGTGGTTTGTGGGTTCGTCCAGCAGTAACAGGTCCGGTTCGGTCACCAGAGCCCGTGCGAGCATCACCCGCCGCTTGAGGCCGCCGGAGAGTTCGCCGAAAGCGACATCGCCGCCGATCGAGAGTCTCGACAATACCGTTTCGACGCGCTGATTGAGTTGCCAGCCCCCCTCCGCCTCAAGCCGGTGCTGAACGTTTTCCAGCCGTCTCAGCAGTGCCTCGTCACCGCTGGAGGCCAAGCGGTGGCTCACTTCGTGATACTCCTTCAGGAGCGCACCATGGTCGCCCAATCCGCCAGCTACCACATCGAAGACTTCTGCCTCGACATCCATGGGCACTTCCTGGCCCAGGCGGGCCACCACCAGCCCCTGACGGCGAACCACTTCGCCATCGTCAGGGATGAGTTCGCCGGAAAGGATGTGCAGCAGAGTCGACTTGCCGGTGCCGTTCCGTCCGACCAGGCAGACCCGCTCTCCGGGCTCGATTTGCAGGTCGACACCGTCCAGCAGCAGCGGACCGCCGAAGCCAAGTTTGACATTTCGCAGGGTAAGCAGAGACATGGGGCTGGTTTCTTGTTCCTTAAACGTTCGGCAAATGCCATGGAGGCATTCGCTAGTACGATTCAATTGCGAACCGATAGTTTAATGGAAAGCGCGGCTAACGCCCGTAACAACGGGCGAGAACATCCATTGCGTGGTTGAGTTCCTGAAGACGGTCGTGATCGCCGCCCCGGTCCGGGTGGTGGCGCATGGCAAGCTGGCGGTATCGTTGTTTGACCTCGGCAAACTCTACCGGCTCCTCCAGTCCCATGACCGCAAGCGCCGAGCTTTTTTCACCACTGAACTCGAGCCGGTTCCAAAACCCATTCAGCAGTGCCTCCACATCTTGCTCGGAGGTACCGGCAAGCTGTGACAGCTCCAGATAGTACTCGCGCAACGGGTCGTTGAGGGCAGTCCCCTCCTTTCCTGAACGGTAGGGGTCGATTGCAATCCGAAGGGCGCCGATCACCAACTCTCCCATCCGCTCTTTTCGATACCGGTCGCGCAGCCGGTAAAGGATATGGAAAAGCAGAAAATGTTGTTGGAAAAGCGCGAGACGATCAGACGGGCGATTCCGTTCGAACTCCGGCCACCCGGCTCCTCGCAAGAGACCCATCAGTTCGTACTCCCCGAAACCGGAGGGCTTTCCTTCCAGTTCGTCGCGAACGGCCCTCTCCAGTCGTTTGATGCGTTCCGAATCCATCGGGTGATCCTACCGGGCCGGCCCCTCCGCGGCCAATGGCTCAATCAGTTCCGGACCCTCGCTTCGCGGGTTATTGACTTTCATGGAAACGGGATAGACATCGAACAACTCCGCCGGAGCCGACTTCAGAAGCCCCTCCAGATCCTCCGTCACCGTCCGGCGGTCGAGCCACTTGCGAACGCCCCGGCGACTCAGCGCTACGGGCATTCGATCGTGGATCGGCGCCACCGCGGCGTTCGCCCCCGTTACCACGATAGTACAAGACTCCACGGTCTCCTGCGCCCCCTGCCAGCGCTCCCAAAGCCCGGCAAAAAACAGGGGAACATCATCACTCCGATGCACCATGTAGGGTTGACGTCCTGAGCATTCCGTCCGCCATTCGTAAAAACCGTCCGCAGGAATGATGCAGCGCCTGTTCTGGAACGGCTCCCGGAAGGCGGCCCGCTGGCTTAAGGTTTCAGCCCTGGCATTGATCATGCTGAAGCGGTGGTCCGGCCCTTTCGACCAGTACGGTACCAGCCCCCAGCGCAGCAGTGCCCAGGCAGGTGCTGAGTTTTCCTCCCGAATCGCGAGAACCGGCAGCGTTGGTGCCACGTTATAGCGCGGCTTGAGGCGAACCGCATCGGAGCCGGAAATGGCAAAGCCGAGTACGTTGGCGTAGCTCTCCGGCTCGGAGGATTGAATGAAGCGGCCACACATACGCGAACTTTAGCCACATTCGCGCCCGTAGGACAAACCCGGACACCCGATTAGGAGGGATCCCGGCAGCCAGTTTCAGCCGAAACCGCGATGATAGCCGGGCACCCGAAGGGAGAGTCAAACGATGAGAAAACGCGTTTTTCTGGACAACTTCAGCATCAACCTCTTTCTGACCGGCTTCGCCGCGTTCGTATTCGGCTCGCTCTGTATTTACTTGGACTGCGGCAGCACAAGCTTGAATATGACCGGCTTCGGCATTTTGATGACCGGCGCCGTCGGTGTGGTGACACTTTGGTGGGGCAGGCGCCGGGCAGTGAGGAAAAGACCGGAATGCGTCGGACCGCTTGGCCGCCCCGACAAAGAGCGTTGACCTCAGAGCCGCCGAAGGCGCGCATCTCTACCCAGCAAGGCCTTCCATTTCCGGCGGAAAGCTTGCTGCTGTTTGAGTGACAAGAAAGCAGCCCCGGCTTTGACCAGCAGCATCCCTAACATGAGTATTTTCATCTTTCAGCTCCCTGTTCCCTTTTTTCACTGGCTATTCCAACCTAACATCTGATTTGAGACATAATCTGATACTGGTAACGTTTTTAGGTGTTGACTCCAAATTCCCTCTTGAGTCGTTGAGATAATCCGCAATTTCGCGTAGTAATCTCTACACGCCAAAGCAAAGACATGCCTCGGTGGCGGAATTGGTAGACGCGCTGGATTTAGGTTCCAGTGTCATCATGACGTGCCGGTTCGAGTCCGGCCCGAGGCACCATCTCCCCTGAAAAAAACCGGGCCGTGAGGCCCGGACAAAGCCTGATGGCACTTCAGGAGGGATACTGTTCGGTCGGAAACGAGGCGATGCCATCGATATAGGACCCGTAATCACTGTCCCACACCAGCATGTGTGTGGTCATTTGTCCGCACAGGATCTCCAACAACTCTGCCCCTGTCAGCTCGCTGCTAAGGCCGTACTGATTAGCGGAGTGTCGAACGTCCTCCATGAAAAGATGATGGGCTTCACGATGCTCCTGCAGACGTGGATAACCGATTGCATCCAGAATTTTCTCCTCGTCCTCGAAATGCTCCAGGGTGAGTTCAGCAAAATCGGAGAGTGCCTGAGAGATGATCGGCTTGGCACACCGTGTCCGAATCAAGTTGCCGAGCTGCATCAAGAGGTGATCAAGCTCCCGGTGCTGTGCATCGATGACTTCAATGAAGAAATATCCGGTTACCCGACCCGGAATTTCCCAGGTTTCGGGAAGTCCCAAGCGGCGAAAACCGGCATGTCTCCTCTGCATTGCCTGCATATTTTCTCCAGTCGAAAGCCTTGCCAAGCCCGACGCATCGGGCTCATCAGATAACCAGTACCACTGATCACGCGCCCTCCGCCAATCGGGCGAGGCCGTTCTCGATGCCCGACGAAACGGTATGCGCGTGTTCACCTTTCAGTCGCCACGCCGACGATTCTATGGTTTCGAGTAGCCTGACGATTTCCACCGACAGGAACTCAACGTCCAGCATCAACTCCTCAGCCTCACCCGTTCGATTCTGCCCCGCCAACTCGATGGCTTTGGCAACTTTACGGTGCAGTTCCTGATGTGGTGTCTCCAATTGATGCATTTCCGGAATGTGCCGATAGCGAAACATGCCTTCTGTGTAATACCAGCGCCCCAGTGCACAGTGGCTGTGGCAGAGTAGTGTGTCTACTTCAATGCGTTCTCTGCCATTGAGGTGGGCACGCAGTCGCTTTTTCCAGGCCAAATGCGCTCCCTTGGCCCATGAAAGGTCGAGCTCCTTCAGACGGTTTATGAAGCGCTCGTACAAGTTAACGGCATGTACCTGCGCTTCCCGGCGACAGGTGTTAACGTATTCGAATCTCCGGGACAGAGCTTCCACGACATGCCCGTCCAGGACGCCTTCACGGCTCATTGCCTTGAGGACTCGCATCACGTCGCGCTTGCCCGCGCTCTTCCGGTAGGGGCGATTCTCGGTAAGGGCAGTGACGACGTCGGCAACCGCAAGCACCCTCACTTCCAGCGGGATCATCTCGCTTCGGAGTCGATATGGGTACCCGGAACCATCCAGTCGTTCGTGATGAAAGCCACACCAGTCGGCGATTTCCTCAAAGCCCTTGATGGAGCTTAAGATTCCATGGGAATGATAAGCGTGGGTGTTGATGATCAGCCGCTCTTCGCCTGAAAGTGGCCCCGGCTTGTCCAAAATTTCCAATGGTATCGCCAGCTTTCCGATATCATGCAGATAGCCCGCGATCTTGAGCTTTTTGCAAACATCGGCAGAGAGACCGGCGGTTCTACCGAGAGCCTCGGCACAGGCGGCAACGCCGCTGGAGTGGGTCGATGTGTATCGGCTTCTGAAATCGATAACGTGCGCCCATAGCTCGGCAAACCCTAACAGCTCATCCAGGTCGAGTTGCAGATCCGAAAGCACGACATGGCGTGAGATCAGATGCTCCTGCCCAGGCGTATCAAGATCGAGCCAAAAAGCCGGAACGTCACTGAGTTGAAGGAATGCGTCGACATAGTCCGGGACAAAAACGGCTCCCCTCAGCTCTTCGACGAAGTTTCGAATCGTAGCGACCTGCCGAAAGATCGGCTGGCTTTGCGAGAGTTCCGCATCGATTGCATTGGCCAAATGCAGGATGTGGCTGGCCATGTGGACGCGGGCGTTGCCGAACATTTCCCCTGCCCCGAATTCCCACGGAACATGATGGAACCGGATAATCTCGGCTGCTGTTTTGAAGGGCTCAAACTGGCGCAACAGCTCGTAACCGAAACGGGCCGAGTGATGGCTGCTGGAGGAAAGAGACGATTCAATCTCTTCGTTGTGAGAGAGGACGCCGATATCGTGCAGAGCAGATGCAACCACCAAATCCTGTTTAACTGCTTCACTTTCCGACAGCATGCCGGCGATCCGCACGGCGATGTAGGCGACCCGTTTATGATGGTTTGCCATCTCCGGACTCACCAAATCCAGGGCCCTGGAGAGCGACATCACCAAATCGAAACTTTTTATTTGATAACCTGCCGCCATCATCTCCCCGCCTTCGACTAGCGCCCTGTTCCGGTTGCGAGCGCCGGCCGTGTATTCAATCCTGTCACGGTTTTATCCGGGAGGCTGTATCGGCATCGGTAATAAAAAGGTTTCGGCCTTCCCTGTTCGTTTTTCAGCATGCGCCCGACTACGACCGCTTCTCCACCATTGCCATCAGGTGTCGCGACCTCGTTGTCGAAGGTGGCCACTACACGGTCATTCAGCGCCTGCTTGCAGCCGAGAATCGCTTCCAGTCGTACTGCCCCCGGAGGCATCGGTTCATCCCCGGACCAGCGGCTTATTGCCGCACCGGCCGTGGCTGCAGTCAGCATGGCCACTATCGGCCAAATCGTGGAGAGCGGCTGACGAAAAATAACCGAAGTATCCTTTCTCACCTTCAGCTTCTCCCTTCGAAGGACCAGCAAGGAAAAACGGCCGGACCGTGCCTCCTGAACGACTCGCCCCCGATTGCTGCCAGGCAGAAGTCGCAGAAAAAGCGTTAGAACGACGCGTCCACTTCCGACTCGAGTAACTCGATCTGCTCCAGCAGGGTGCGCGAAACACCAATGAGTTCATCGAGTTTTTTCCGAGCCTTTTCCATTTCGTTATCGCGGACGAGGTTGTAGATCTGCTCGTAGATGGAGTGCAGCATTTCATGCGCTCCATCGATGTGCCGGAAAATCTCCAGGTGCCCCAATATGGATTTTCCTTCGCTGTGATACCATTGGCCAAATTGGCAGTCGGTGTGCCGGATGGGCAGCTTCTCCTCACTGACCTCGACCCCGGCCACGAGACCCTGAGCGAAGGCCCGCCACCGGATGTGGGATGATTTGGCCCTGCGGATGCGGCTTAGGACGTTCGAGCGCTGATCCGGTTTCAGGCCAACAAGCGCCAATCCTGAATTGCGTTCCGCTTGCATCTAGGCGTTCTCCTTTTAAATGATTCCGTAGACTTGCGGAAATTGTGCAAAACGCAAAGGAGAAAACCAATTACCCAGACAGGCTAACCCTCAGTTACAGTAGTGGTAGCGGTGTCAGACCTATTCACGTATAAAAAAAATGACGTAGCGTTCATCTGTGGTTATGCGACAATCGTGCGCGGGCCCAAGGAGATGGAAGTGTCGTGAATTTCTTGATCGTGGATGATCATCCTCTTTTTCGTGATGCACTGAAGGGGGTGCTCGCTGGACTGGGAAAGGGTGTCCGTTGCATAGAAGCCAGCAACTGCGATGAGGCGCGGGAGGTACTTGAAAACGAACGCGAATGGGATCTGGTGCTGCTCGATCTCATGCTGCCGTGCGGCGGTGGAAACGGGATACTGCTGCTTGAGCATATCATCGCTTCCCACCCGGTCCCCGTCGTAATGATGTCGGCGTCCGAAGATCGTGAAGATATGCACGCTGCGCTGAATCAGGGGGCGCTGGGATACATGCCAAAATCCCTTCCCACCGCAGTCATGAAAACCGCCGTACAGCTAATCCTGGCCGGCGGCATCTATGTTCCGCCGCAGCTTATGGCGCCAGGTTTCTCACCCGAACCGACGCCGAAACCCGGGGCCTCGGCACTTTCCAGGTTAACGAAGCGGCAGCAGGAAGTCGCTGCCCTGCTTCAGGAAGGCTACCCGAACAAGGAAATCGCGAAACGGCTCGGACTCTCGCCGGATACCGTCAAGGCTCACATGGCGGCGATCTTCCGTACGCTGGGCGTCAACAACCGAACCGCTGCGGTGAAGGCCCTGAACGGTCCTTAGGCTTCCACCTCCACCTTCGCTGTTTTTTTCTGAACAACGCCTCTCAGAACGGCCCGTAGCTTGGCCGGCGCCAAGGGCTTGGCGAGCAACCGACAGCCGAGTTCCTCACAGATCTCCAGGACCGCATCCGTGGTATCGCCCGTGATTAAACATGCCGGCATATCACTGCCGACCAGGGCCCGAACGCGTCGAATGACATCACCGCCGGACTCGGCATCAGACAGATGATAATCGCAAAGGGCGATATCCAAGCCGCCGCCCGCGTTTTTCACACCAGCAACCGCCTCCTCTCCCGTTCTCGCCGTCCAGACACCGCAGCCCCAGTGTTCAAGCAGGCGCCGGGTGGCATCCAAAACGATTTCGTCATTATCTACCACCAGAACAGTGACATCGCGAAGAGTATATCCGTGGGGCACGATCTTGCGCGGTGCCGCATGTTGCGGACTGAAACACCTGGGGAGCGATACCGAAAAGACCGATCCCCGCCCCTGCCAGCTGCGCATCTCCAAATGATGTCCGAGAAGCATGGACATTCTCTGGACGATCGCCAGTCCCAAGCCGAGCCCCTTTCGACTATCCTGCTCCGGATTTCCGAGTTGATAGAACTCCTCAAAAATCCGCTTCTTTTCAGAAATTGGTATGCCGTTACCGGAATCCCAGATTTCGATACGCAGTCGTTCCTCCTCACGACGGCAGCCGATCAGAACGCCACCCGAATCCGTGTATTTGATAGCGTTGACCAGAAGGTTTCGAAGCAAACACTCGAGCAGAATGGGATCGCTGCGGACGACGACGCGGGTGGCGACCACCCGCAGTCTCAAGCCCTTTGCCATCGCCGCCGGTGCATTTTCCACGGCCAGACGCTCCAAAATGGAATGCAGGGGCACTTCGCTGATGTTCGGCTTCACGGCGCCGGCGTCGAGCCGGGATATATCCATTAATCCGTGGAACAGCTCGTTCAGCGCATCGGCCGAGTTGCGTATCTTTTCAACCAAATCAAAATTCCACTGGTGAAGACGCGCGCGTTCTTCGAGTTCGCTAATGAAAATCGACAGTGCATGCAAGGGTTGCCTCAAATCGTGACTCGCGGCGGCCAGAAAGCGGCTGCGGTCTTTCGCAGCGCGCATGGCCTTGGCGCGGGCGGCATCCAGGGATCGATTGGCTCTCACCAACTCGCGGGTACGCAGGACCAGCATGCCGCTGACCAGCCCGCCAGCCAGAGCAAAAAGGATGCCGCCGATCAACAGCGTTTCCTGGCTGTCCACTGTGCCGCCCCAGCCGGAATGGGGAATGGCAGCCAACTGCCAGCCGCCGTTGGGAAGGCTGACCGCTGCAGTAACCGGGCGGCTCGCGAAGATAGCGGCATCTCCGTAAAAGATTTCACCCTGCTGAGCCAACCCGTCCTTGCCGCGAAGCGCGATCCTGAGGTCTTCGGGAGGCACATCCAAACCAGCGGCTTGGAAGAGGCGTTCCTCATCGAGCAGGACCGTTGCAAGGCCCCAGTACTTCCCCTGGGCTTCGCCCTGCCTGGGAGGAAGATAAATAGGTGTGCGGCTGATAAAGGCGATACCACCCTGGATAAGCTCCACAGGGCCGGCGATAACGGTTCCTCCGATTTCAAGGGTGCGCCAGACCGCCTCCCGCTGTCCCGGAATCGAAAACAGATCCAGCCCCTGAACGGCTTCATTACCTTTCAGTGGATAGATGTGGCTGACCACATTATTACGCGCCAACTGAATAGCCCGGATCACCGGGTGGCCGGTCATGAGTTGGCGGGCTATGGCCCGAAACTCCCGAAGTCCGATATCCGGATGCAGCGCAACGTGTGCCCGTAGCCCTTCAGTGAGGTAGACATGCGAATTGATAGCGGCTTCCAGGCGCGCTCGAAGAAGGCCTGCCCCCTTGACCACCGATGCGCGCTCTTCCTCCAACTGAAGCCCGCGTTTAGCATCCGCGATTTTCCAGACCGTACCCAAAATGAGCAGTGCGACTGCACTCCCGATGATGATCGGGCGCACCAGCCGTCCATCCATGTTCATTCCTTCATGCCTCCCAGTCGTAGCCCTGCATAGCAGCTGAATTCAGGACACGGCGCCCTCAAAAGAGGCGGACGTGAGCTCAGGCAACAACAGAAAAGGCCCCCACGGCCCGGAATCTTCAATCCAAATCGGCCATATTTTTGGTCTTATTCCAGACAGGCTACAAAATCCGTAACTTTCAGGCAATTACGATCAGCGGCGGACACGTCATGAAAAGCATCAAAATACCCGGCAGCAACTGCCAGACTATACACGACCTTATTGCGGAGGCGACCCGGGACAAAGGGCGTGGGAGTGGAATCGGAGAAGGCCGGGAAAACCGTTAAAGATGGGCGTAGGTTGGGATTCGCGGCACCGTACTGTTGGGAAAGTGGCGTACGGCTGGAGCTCCCCGCCCGGACTTCATCCCGTGCGGGAGAATTTCGTTCTTACCGTGCTCCTTTCCTATGCTGTAAAGGGCGATTTTCCCCCGAACACCTGCTATTTGAGTCGAAACCCGAATGGGGAGCCGGATGGATCAAGTAAGACCCGGGAGGGACAAGGAGATACCCTGGCATGCATTGTCGGCTGCGGAAACCGCACGTCGCCTCCACGCGTCAGTTGAGACCGGTCTGACTGCGCGGGAGGCCGATACCCGGCGAGAACACGAAGGTCCCAATCGGCTGAAAGAGCCGCCTCGGCCCGGACCTGCGAGCCGCTTTCTCGCACAGTTCAAGGGTCTGCTGATCCAGTTGCTGCTGTTTGCAGCCGTATTATCCGCGGTGATCGGCCATCTGCAGGACGCCATCGTGATCGCTGCGGTCGTGGTAATCAACGCCTTCATGGGCTTTTACCAGGAGTATCGTGCCGAACGCGCCCTGGCGGCGCTATCGGCGATGCTGGCGCCCGAAGCCGAGGTGCGCCGCGACGGTCACCGTCAGATGCTACCCGCCTCGGAACTGGTTAGCGGCGATGTGGTGCTGCTTGATGCGGGCGATCGGATACCGGCGGACGGGCGAATCCTTTCGGCTCACGGCCTGGAGGTAGATGAATCGGTTCTCACCGGCGAGTCCGTGCCGCGGACAAAAGACAGCGATCCGGTGGCAGCCGCCGCGCCGCTGGCCGAGCGCCACAACTTTCTCTATATGAATACGACCGTAACCCGGGGTCGGGCCGAGATGCTCGTCACCGCAACCGGGATGCATACAGAGACAGGACGGCTGGCGCAGGCGCTGGCCGACCAGGATGCCGGCCCCACGCCGATGCAAGTGGAGCTCGATGCACTGGGACGCCGTCTGGCGGCTGTGGCCGCCGTAATCGTCGCCCTTGTGATGGTCAGTTCGCTGGTGCGCGGCGCCGATTTCGCCGAAACCGTCATGCGCTCCATCGCCCTGGCAGTCGCGGCTGTCCCCGAAGGGCTTCCCGCCGTCGTGACGGTCACACTGGCGCTGGGGGTCCACCGGATGGCCTCCCAGCGTGCCATCGTCAGACGCCTGGCTTCGGTGGAAACGCTGGGGGCTACCAATATCATCTGCACGGACAAAACCGGCACGCTCACCCAAAATCTCATGACCGCCCGGATGCTCTACTTCCGTGGGCGAAAAATCAGCTTCTCCGAAACGCCACGCGAGTCGGACCTGGATGAGATACTGGCCCCGCTGGCTTTGTGTAACGACAGTCAAATTCGTCACGAACAGATCATTGGCGACCCGATGGAAGCCGCCCTGCTCCGCCTGGCCCGCGACAACGGTTTTCAACAGGAGCGCCGGCTGCAGCGCTGGCCACGCGTGGCTGAAGTGCCGTTTGATGCCGCTCTCAAATACATGGCCACATTCCACCTGGATGGCGATCGGGTACGCATATTCCTCAAGGGGGCCCCCGAGGCGCTGCTTGGTCTCTGTGAGTACTATCTGACCCCGGAGGGCGAGCAGCCGCTGAGTCCCGGCGCTTCACAGGCCATTTCCGATAAAAACGCGGAATTCGCGGGCGCGGGATTACGGGTCCTTGCTGCAGCCGACAAACTCATCGATGCCGTCGAATTCAACGCCGAAAGCGACCTGAAGCGCTATCTGCATGGCCTGAGATTCACTGGATTGGTCGGTCTGATGGATCCTCCGCGCCGGGAAGCCAAAGACGCAATCGCCCGTTGTGGCCAGGCCGGTATCGACGTGAAGATGATTACCGGCGATCAGAAGGTCACCGCTTCCGCCATTGCCCACGAACTCGGCATCGAGGGCGATGTGCTCACGGGTGAGGAACTGGACCGCCTGGACGATGACACGTTTGCCGACCGGATCCCTGCTATTGGCGTTTTCGCCCGGGTCAGCCCCGAACAGAAGGTGCGTATCGTGCGGGCCGTCAAAAAGACCGAACGCATTGTGGCGATGACCGGTGATGGCGTTAACGATGCACCGGCGCTGCGAATCGCCGACATCGGCGTGGCAATGGGCGCCGGAGGGACCGATGTGGCCCGGGAGGCGGCCGATATGGTACTGGCGGATGATAACTTCGCCACCATTGTCACGGCCGTGAAGGAGGGGCGGACCATCTACCAGAACATCGTCAAATTCGTGCGTTTTCAGCTCTCCACCAATATCGGGGCGCTGCTCGCGGTCGCGACGGCGCCGCTGTTCGGACTGCCGCTTCCCTTCAACGCCATTCAGATATTGTGGGTCAACATCATCATGGATGGCCCCCCGGCGATGGCGCTCGGCGTCGACCCGGCCAGGGCAGACACCATGGCCCGACCGCCCCGGGATCCGCAATCCAGCATCCTTTCGGCCCGCCGGCTCGGCAACGTGGCCGCCTACGGCACGACCATGGCGGTCGGCACATTGGGGATACTGGCCTGGGGAGTGTCGTCAGGGGATATCCCCCATGCACTGACACTGGCATTTACCACCTTCGTACTGTTTCAGGTGTTCAACGCCTTCAACGCACGGTCCGAACGGGTTTCGGCTTTCGGGCAAGGGTTCTTCGCCAACCGCCCCCTCTGGCTTTCACTCTTTAGCGTTATCGTGCTGCAGGTTTTCGCCGTGCACTGGGCACCGGCGCGAGAGATTTTCGGGACCGTGCCATTGGCGCTCTCCGACTGGGGCATCGCGACGGCGATTGCCTCCAGCGTGTTGCTGCTCGACGAAACACGCAAGCTGATCCAGCGGTTGTTGATAGGTCGATCGGCCTTCCGCCGTTAATTCCTTCCCAAGCGATCTGATCCGCCCGCCCCACCCCTTGGATTGACTTTTAGACTCCGTCGCTTAGATTGAGTGAGGCGGGCGGCGCATCGGTCGCCCCGATAATCACAACAATATTCCACACTGGAGGATACCCATGCCATTCACATCGCCATTTCGGGTGCTGTCTCTCTTTCTGCTTCTGATATCCGCTCCAATGCTTGCCGGAGCCGAAGAGACGTTTGCCGACCACAGGATGGTCATTCAGGTAAGTACCGATGATTCGCGCACGCAGACCATTGCTCTCAATAACGCAGCAAACCTGCAAAAGGCCTACGGAATAGATAATATCGCAGTGGAAGTAGTCGCCTACGGGCCCGGCCTTTCGCTGCTGATGAAAGATGATCCCCGTGCGGACCGCATCCAGGCGCTCGCCATGCAGGGGGTCCGTTTCAGCGCTTGCAGCAACACCATCGCCGGCATCACGCGCAAAACCGGAAAAAAACCCGTCCTCAACGAGGCGGCCACGGTCGTGCCCGGCGGAGTAGCCCGCATCCTGGAGTTGCAGGAGAAGGGCTACGGTTATATTCGGCCGTAAATCAACCGACACGACTGAAGGCCGCAGTCGAAAATGACTGCGGCCTTATTCCCAAAGGGCTGAGCCCTGTTATCGTCCGCAGAAGTTGCCAGCCACCCCCATGATCGGTGCTCTAGCAGGCTGTTGAAAAACACCCTCTCCAGAGGGAGAGGGCTGGGGTGAGGGGACTCAATAAAAGGTAAGTTACTGATTTTATCCCCCTCATCCTAACCTTCTCCCTCAGGGAGAAGGGATAAAAAACCTTTTTCAACAGCCTGCTAGGCCGTCCGTTTGATTTCCGCCAACAGTTTCCTTTTTATCTTTCCGGACGGGGTTGTCGGTAACGCATCGGAGAAGAGAAGTTCCCTGGGAAGCATGTGGGACGGCAGGTGAGCACGACAGAATCGAAGAATGCTATTCATGTCAGGCGTCGATTCAGGTTGAGGCACCACTACCGCACGGACAACCTGCCCCATCAGAGCGTCTTCCAACCCGACCACGGCTGCCTCTTTGACGTCCGGGTGCTTTGCGAGGACCTCTTCAACGGCTCCCGGGGAAAAGCGATGGCCTCCGCATTTGATCATTTCATCGGCCCGTCCGACCAGATAGTAGAAGCCGTCGGCATCCTGCCAGGAGAGATCGCCGGTATGGAGCCATCCCCCGCGTAAAACCTTGCCCGTGGCCTTCGGGTTGCGCCAGTAACCGGCCATGACGTTCTGACCACGGGCACAGAGTTCTCCGACACTGCCAGCGGGTACGGCCATACCCTTTTCATCCTGAATGCTCAGCTCGACGCCGGGGATCGGCAGACCGACCGAGCCCCGCTTTTGTTCCCACTTCTCCGGCGGTAACCAAGTGAGGCGCGCAGTCGCCTCGGTCTGCCCATACATGACGTAAAACGCGACGGCGGGTAGTTTCTCTCTGACCCGGTCGATCGCATCGGCCCGCATGCCACCACCGGCCTGTGCCAGATAACGAAGATGCGGTAGCGGCCGTTCAAACAAGCCATGCTGTAGCGCAAGATAAAACGTGGTCGGTACACCGAAAAAACCGGTCACCCTCTCCTTTTCCAGCCGTTCTCTCACCAAATGCGGGTAGGTCATTCCATTACCGATCACCAACCGTGCGCCGGCCGCTATATGGGTATTGAGAATGGAGGTGCCATAGGCGTAGCTCAAGGGCAGGACACAGAGTCCGACGTCCGACTGACGCAGATGGAGATAGCCCAAAATCGAACGGGTGTTTGCCTCGAGATTACCGTTGGTAATCATCACTGCTTTGGGATTCCCGGTAGTTCCGGAGGTGCACGCTAACGTAGAAAGCCCATCCAAATCGTTTAGCGCATCGTAATCGGGATCGCCGGGTTCGGTCGCAAGGACATCGTCCCAAACGGCCACCGGCCCACCCGGCGGAACCGTTTCCGGTGATTTGCCCACCACTATGAGCCCCAGTGCCGGCATTTGATTGCGCGGCTCCTGCCAGTGAGGGTTGGCGCTTGCCGCGACCAGCCATCTCGCCTCAACTCGGGCTGCCATAGAGGCAAGCTGCGAACCGCGCGCCTCCGAACTGACCGGCACCACAGCTGCGCCCGCGGCGATAATCCCGTAGTAGGCGGCAACGTAGCCGATTCCATTGGGTAGGGCGAGCATAACCCTATCGCCCCGATGCACTCCCGACCGGCGGAAAAACCCGCAAATGGCCAACACCATCGACCAGAGCGCTTTATAAGTGAAGGAGAGAGAGCTGTCCCGGATTGCTTCACGATCCGCGTTGGCGAGAACGGAAGCCTCAAGCTGATGCACGATACTCCTTTCCATGGAGTCCACCTTCCCGGGGTCCGGCCCGGAGCCTGCCGCCAACCGGCGCAAATTGCCTGAGGACAGCCAGTGCATTTAACGGCAGATGCATAACGAAGCAAAGCCTCCCAGCAACGCCGCAACCCAAAACCCGAAGGTACTATTCAGGATAGCCGGTTTAGAGTCAGACAAAGTTTTGCCTGCACCTGTATTCGGGTAAATAGTTTCCTGCTGCGCACGCTTCCCGCAAGCGAGCAGTGAGGTGAAAGGGAGTCTTAACGTAGCCTTGACGAAAGGCTGGCAACGGGTAGACCGCCGACCAAAAAAAACGCCGAAACGGTCAACCGTTTCGGCGTTTTCGAAGATGGTAGCGGGGGCAGGATTTGAACCTGCGACCTTCGGGTTATGAGCCCGACGAGCTACCGTACTGCTCCACCCCGCAACTGTCTGTTTTCCCGCTGGCCGGGAAGGAGCGCAAGATTAGTGGGTCTGCGATCAACTTGCAACCCCTATTTTCGAAAAAGCGTTTCCGTGAGGAAATTCGCCACCAGCTTTCTTTTCTTGATCGGCATTGCGCCGGCACATATCTCTAAATCCCAATGGAGCCGCCCGCCGAAACGAAAAAAGGGCCACGCTGATCGCGCGGCCCTTTTTTCCTGTTTGGTGGGCCGTGTAGGAATCGAACCTACGACCACCTGATTAAAAGTTGCTAGTTAAATCAGATAGTTATACTCTGTTAGCCCTAGCCGAGGCTAGTTTGACGTGGGAAAGATGAGTTTAAAATCAGCAGGTTAGCCTAGTTTCGTAATGCTAAGCGAAGTTGCGGAAAACTAGGCAGTGTACCTCTACTGTACCGTTCTAACCCCCCGGACGAGCGGCGGTATTTGTAGGGAAATTCTACAGATCCATCGTTTTCGGCGCGGCAGAAAAACGGCTTCGAACGCGACGAAACCCTACCACCGACCTGCTAACGGCAGGGTTTTTGTCGCCTGCTGGTTGTCCTCGCTTTCTAATGTAACGCTAATTGAGGGAGAAAAAATGCGCAATGGATTAGTACCGCTAGCTATCGCGTTTCTAATCGCAGGCTTGGTGCCAGCACACGCCTTAGCATTGGACCTGCTCGGGGGACTCATAAAAATAGAAACGGGTAATCCTCAAACCGAGGAGAAAGAGGTGAACTCCGGTCCCGACCAGTCGGGAAATCCCGCCCAACACAATGAGAAAACTGAACTGCCCTATCGTGAAGGGAAGGTTTCTTTCGAAGCGGAGAAGGATATCGACACCACTTATGCCCGGATTAAACGGGAGTTCGGTTACAGAACAAAAGACGAACTCCTAGGCGAACCCTATGGGGAATTTCTCATTCGCGACGTATCGTTCAAATATGAAGCCGTTCCGGGAGCGGTTTACAACATGAAACGACGATTAACGCACAAGTACCGCGGCGTTGATCGAAGGCATAACCTCGAGGTACTCATAGAAAAGGACGGCCCGGGGAGCCTGTTAATATTCACTTTTTGGGTCCAGGATCCCGCTATCACCGATCTAGAAGATTACGGAAATAGTATTGTTGTGAGGGCAAAGAAGTCCCTCGGATTATAGGGAAAACCCAAATACGTTACGACGTCACGTATACCCTTGGGGTGAAGGACTAGAGCCACCGCCTAGGTACAGGCTCCGCCTGTGCTTGGGCGGTGGCCAAAAATGAAGCGAAGCGGAGCGCGTAGGAGGCATCATGCGGGATCTCATCCACAGCTTTTGGAAGGGTGCCAAGGAAACACCACGGGGCTACTTCGCGCCGGCCGTGGCCGTGTGGCGGCTGCTGGTGGATACCACCGAATCCCTCATTCGTCGTTAGCCTCGAAGCTCAAGCGCCTCGAGGGCTGCGAGCTGCTCGGGCGTAGGCGGCAGCGGCTCTTCCTCGAGCTCCGGCCGACGGAAAACCCAAATACGTTACGACGTCACGTATACCCTATGGGGTGAAGGACTAGAGCCACCGCCTAGGTACAGGCTTCGCCTGTGCTTGGGCGGTGGCCAACAAGTGAAGCGAAGCGGAGCGCGTTAGCACTTGTGGGATCTCATCCGCAGCTTTTGGAAGGGTGCCAAGGGCTACTTCGCGCCGGCCGTGGCCGTGTGGCGGCTGCTGGTGGATACCACCGGATCCCTCATTCGTCGTTAGCCTCGAATTCGAGCGCCTCGAGGGCTGCGAGCTGCGCGGGCGTAGGCGGCAGCGGCTCTTCCTCGAGCTCCGGCCGTAGGAGATGCATCATCTCCTCCAAGCTGCGGCGCTCGCGGTATGCGTTTAGATCGATAATTGCGGCTTTCATTTCCCTCCCGGCGGCATTTGCAGAAGCGTATCGAATACAAAGCAGAGCAGAATCTTGAACGGCCACATAATAAACCACAGCACCACCGTAAGGCCCAGGGTTGGCAGGCCCAATAGCCAACATATCACAGTAATTACTTTCCAAATCACGATACCTCTCCCTGACCGCACCGGCTGCTGATATCTCGGACCAATTCTTCGACTCCCACGAGCTCAACTAGGACACGCCAAGTAATACCGAGCTCGAGCCTCACGGCTCCGCCAACGGCGACAAACCGCTCCAAAGGCGAGAGGCTTCGGTATTGGAGCCACGCCAGATGAATCGACTGACGCTCCTTTTCGGTCGCCAGGCGGGTATTGCAGTCGCCAGTCACCCCCAGCTTCCGCCGGTGCTCCTGGTAATCCTCTTCATCAAAGCGGGCAACATTACTCATCATTTCCAATGGCGCCCCCATTGCGATGAGCTTGTCGTGCAACTCAGCGTCCCGGCATATCTCCTTTACTCGGACAATGGCCAATACCAGCCCCTCCTCATCAACGATTACCCGGCTTACTTTCGAAGCCCCATAATGCAACGACTGAAGGAGACTGAATTCCTTAACCGTTAAGGACTCAAGCATTTGAACCGTCGAAAAATCTATGCGTCGGAGTTGTTCGGGTTCGAACAACTGGGCGAGCAGATCCCTGGTCAGCAGGCTGGTTTGCATGGTGTCCCCTTCATGTTGGCAATACGATATCGGTCGTTATCCGAATCACGTTCCCTCGGTATTAAGCGTTAGAACCGTAGGTCACTCCTGTGACCTACCGGGAACGTATCCCGATGGCCCCTGTTCGCCGCATTGTCGGTCCCTGTGAGATCCGTTGGGTGCGACTGGCTCGGACTCCGCTCACTGTTGTGAGGTCTCGCCAATAACCCGTCCTGATTCGCTCGATGGCCGGTATTCAGGTACCTGTAGCTTTTGCCTCCTATGTTTGCGTTAGTTGCCAGATGGGTTTGTCTGTAGCGCCCTAAAAAAACAGGGGCCTCGGATAACGGCTCAGGCTCAACACCTGGGCCCACTGCTCCGGAGGCAGTGCACACACTTGCGGCCGTGTGTGAGGGCTCTCATATCTGGGCCTTACGGCGCATCCGGCCGGCCGCGGCGGTGGCGTTCTGGCGGCGGCGCTCGGCGCTGTGTAGGCGCTTTTGCATCCGGGCTACCTCGGCCCGGGCCTGTTCAATCTCGTCGGCCGCTCGCTGCTCGGCGGCGCGTGCGGCCTGCTCCTGGTGCTTAACATCGGCCAAGCGAGAATAGTGGACCTGCTCCAGCTCCTGGCGCTTGGACTGAAGGTTGACATGGTCATTGTCCAGATGTTGCTTGGCCTGGGCGAGCTGCTTCCGGCGCTGGTGGTAGTCGGCGGCAGCGGTTCGCGAGGCCAGCCACTGCAGGCCCCACCAGGTGCACACTGCACCGACTAGGCTGCCGGCGAGCGCAATGGGCCAAGCGTAGCGAAGCAGCGCCCAGTCCTGCGCAGCGAGCCCCCAGGTCTTACCCGTCCAGACCGCCCACGCCTGGCGCGCCATGATGCCGTCGAGCCACCACAGGCCGACGCCGGCCAGTACCAGAGCTACTAGAGCGGAAATGATTCGCCAGCTCATCGCAGGTAGACCTCCGTCACATCGGGTCGGAAGTGGCCCATCTCCTGACTAACTACGGCTAGGGCGCCTTGGTAAGCCATGCCCCGCCCCTGGAGCTCGTCCATTCGCGACTGGGCGTAGGAGTGGCGGAGGCCATGTGCCCCCGTCGAGTAACCCAGCTCGCGCTGGCTGGCGCGGCCAAAGCTGGAAGACCAGGCCTGACCGCCGCCGATGTTGTAGTGCTGTTCGTAGGTGATCCCTCGGTCGCTCACCTCGCAGGGCTCCTCGAGACGACTGTCCTCAAGGCGCTCGGCCAGCTCGTGGGGGATGCCCACCTCTCGCACCAGTCCGCCCTTGCCCTCGACGGTATACGGCACCACCTCGCGGCCGTCGAACCAATCCGGAGACCACTTGCGGTGGTCGCTGGCGTGGCGCTCGTCGGCCGGCTGCAGCGTCAGGAGTTCATGGGCGCGGAGGCCGGCCGCATGGGCAATCTCCGTGGCCAAGGCGTTGCGCTCGGTCTGTGCTTCGGTGATGGCCTGGACCTGGGTGGGCGTGTAGGCGCGGCCCTGGTCCGCCAGGCCGGGGCGATCCAGCTCGGAGCGAATTCGGTCGAGGTGGTCCACGTTCGGCAGGATCTGGAGGGCCTGTCGGTCCAGGTCGAGGGTGCTCTGGCCGACGGTTTCGGCCCGCTCGGCGAGGTAGGCCATGGCGCGGTCGGCATCGAAGTAGTCCAACCCCTTGCCGCCATTGCTACGGTCCCACTCTGCCGCCTGCCGCAGTGCCTGCTCATAGCAGCGTGCAGTGCCCAGCCCATGCACCCGACCATCGTTGCGGGAGCTGTGCCGGGCGCTGCCGATGGCAGCGGCACGGCCAACGGCGCGGGATGCCTGGGTACCGGATTTGGCGAAACTCGGCATTACTCACTCCTCCTGCATCTCAGGCAACTGGAGCAAATAGCGGCGGATAGTCGTCGGATCCACCCGGCGACGATGGGTGAGCCGCAGCCACTCGGCAAGCTCACGGTAGGAGGCCCCAGCTTGGCGGAGCGCGACGAGGTCGGCGCGGTATCGGCTGAGCTTGCTCAGTCGGTACCGCTGCCGCCGCAGGTCGCGCTTACGCCGGCGCAGCGTCTGCAAATCGTTTGTGGCGTCTACCATGTGGTATCTACTGCCTCCTAGCTCAGCCCCCGCGCTGTGTTGCAGCGAGCGCAGCGAGTGCGACACAGCGCGGGGGCTTGCCGGCAGCATTCGACCTCCAGGAGGGAGGGGCCGCCGGTCTGGATTGGAAGGAAGCCAACCCTCGATACATGCATGGCATACGCCCACGCCGGGGGTGCATGACCACCATCATCGTGTGACACCGAGTCGTTTGTAACAATCGGCTATCCCCTCTTCTGGGGACTTCCCTGGTCCAACCGGAGGGAAGACATTCGCTTTGTCGACCGCTGCGCGATTTAAGGCACGGCGGCGGCGATCTTCAGCCACTCCATAAGCAAGCTCGGGTACAAAGGTGCCAGCCTGCACACGCTCAATCAGCCCCCGTCGCAGGTAGCTAAGAGCATTCTTAGGGGTGCCAGCCGCTATCGCGCCGGCGAGTTCGTCGAGTACGAGCTGGCGCATTTCTGGGGGACACTCGCGGAGGTATCGTTCTGCGGTCCATCGTTCTGGCTCCGACAGCGTGCTCGGATAAACAAGCTCATCACCACCACTGCTGCTGAGTGGTAGAGATGATTGATAAGCCTCAACATCACCACCGTCTGGTGATAGGGATGGTGGATTATTCTCGTCATCACCAGCACCACTGTCCGGTGGTGGTGTTTGATCTGTTGAGGTTGTTGTTGAAGTTAGGGTTGAGGTTGAAGTTGGGGTTTGTGTTGGTGTTGGCGACCTAAGTTCTTGATCTTTGGTTTCAGGGTCTGTTTCAGGTGGATTATCCCGAAAAATAGAACCGCCAGCTGTGAGTACCGCTTCACGAATTTTTGAGGATTGGATCTTGGCGAATTGGGCTCGGGCGATTCGGCGGCCAAGCCCTGAAAACGTGTGGAAACGGAACCAATCGCGAACAAATACTTCGCCGGTCTTTTCATCCCAAATTATCAAGTCAAGATCCTTTAATTGCCGCAATCCCGTAATGAGCGCCTCTACCGCCAATCCCAGTGTTGCGGCCGCAGCTCGGAGAGGTAACGCTCCGGCTCCTACCGACGTTAGATATCGACACGCCCACAGCCACTCAATTATCAGCTTCTGTTCAGGCATGAGTGGCGCAACTCGGGGCCAGTCCAGGAGAGTCGTCGGAACTATGCTTTTTTCGCGCATTGAATTTCCTCCTATCCCAGTTGGCTCGGTGTGGTCACCGATTGACCACCGATGATCCGTGCTACGTCTGTAGCCGGATAGTAGATTCGGCGCCCCACGCGCCGCGAACACGCACGGATTGCGACGGTCGTGGGGTCGCTGGACTTGGTCAAGCTGTAGCGCAGCCCGGCGACGCTACGGCCTAGCAAATTCGCCAGATCCGACTGGGACAGCAACACGCCGTACCGGTCCACGAGTTGGAATTCGATTTGTTTGCTCATGTGCCTGTCTCCGTTACACAGGCGCACGCGCGCGCAGTCCGCGCGCGTGCGCAGAAGGAAGAAAAAAGGACAGGTGCGCGACCGCTAGGTCGCGCGGATTGAGCGCTACACGGCGTGCAAACCGTGCGATTTGGAATGGTGCGCGCGAGACCGCGTGCGAATTGAATGGGGGGCCGACCCGACCGCTGGGCCCGCCTGGGTAACTGGCCCGGCCGAGACTAAATTCAGGCTACCACCATCACCCGAGGGAAAACAACCTTTCCCCCCGATAGTCTCCACTAACCATAGCTATCCGGAGATTCAGTGTCTGGCCGACCGCTCGGCAGTCCCTGTAAGTTCCCAAGCGACCGCACCCCCATTAGCAAACTTTTTTACCAATTTAGTTGACAACCTATCCAAAAACAGTCAAAGTACCATCCGGCGCAGGTGACGATCTGCGTCTTGGTCAAACTCAACCAGGGAGGAGACCTCCTGGAACCACGGGGGGAAGGGCGATGAAATTAACTGCATTTGGTAAAGCGGTGCGTAAGAACCGAATCGAGGCCGAGATGAAGCTCAGCACAATGGCAACTGCTCTCAACATCTCGGTTGCGTATCTATCCGCTCTGGAGACGGGCAGAAAAAAACTAACCGACCCTATCGTAGAAAAGGTGGTGGCATTCTTTAAAGGTCTGGAGATCGATGCGGAAGCTGAAATACGTTCAGCAGCCGACCGTTCTCAAACCGAATTCCGTCTAAATACGGAATCGGTGGATGAGGAGTCACGGGAACTCGTCGCAGCATTCGCAAGGAGATTCCCCGAGATGTCGGAAGCAAAGAAGAAAGAGCTATGGAAACTGCTAGATGAGTAGGAGGGGGATTTTCAAGAATGAACAGCTCGGACGTGAAGCCGCGCGGAGTCAAGGTCAAGCCAAGGAAAATTGTCCAGCTCCGAACAATAGCCGAGAAGACACGTGAATTCTTTGACCTTGAAGGACTCTACGTGGACGTTGTCGGTCTATACGAGTTTCAGCTAGAACCGATGGGCGTGATTTACGAGTATGTGGACAAGTCAGTCCTTGGTGATCACCACGGTCTGACCTTGCCCAATGAGAATCGGATCTTGATACGCGAAGATGTTTATTTAGGAGCAGTAGCAGGTCAAGGTCGCGATCGATTCACGATGTGCCACGAACTGGGTCATCTACTACTCCACGATAACGTGGCATTCCCTCGAGGTGAGCCCGGCGAGCATAAATGGATCGAGGACTCAGAATGGCAGGCAGATACGTTTGCGGCGGAATTCCTTATGCCAGTAGACCTGGTACGGAGTAACTGCCGAGGGCCCCATGATATCGCTGACAAATTTGGTGTATCAACGAAAGCAGCCATAAACAGGTGGGGCAAGCTGCAAACGCAGGGATTGTTATAAAAAAGCGGATTCGAGTGGCAGCCCGAATCCGCTCTGGTAAAAGGTAACGAAATAGGTGGTCGTTACCTCTTGCGATGCGATGATCGCGTGTAAGCAATGTGATCATAGCAGGATGCTAATCCTGTGGTCTACTTTGACCGTGTCGGAAGTTCTATGTTCCCGCCTCTCAGCAAGAAGGAACACCGACATGCGTCCTAATGACGAATATGTGGTGATCTTCCGTCGGTATCGTCGCACTCGCGATGGTCGTGTGCTGGATGCCCGTAAATACGGGCTCCGCGCTTGGCCAATTCGGGTTCGTCGTAACCGTCTGAAGACCCACTAAGCAACGGCCGGAAGGCTGGCCCGAAGTTTGGGCCAGTTCTTCCCAAACTGCTTCCGTGGATCAAGCGTTTAGTACATCCGACGGCCTAGTTCAATTTTTCTACCAAATCCTCAGCACGCAAATGCGTATATCGATGGAGCATTTGCATGCTCCGGTGGCCGGTCACAGCACTGACTTCCTGGTCTGACAACCCCCGCTCCACTAGACGACTCGTAGCCTCGTGACGCAAGTCGTGGAAGCGAAGATTGTGGATACCAGCCCGTTTTACAGCCTGCGACCATACCCGGTTGATCGTATAGCCTCGCCTCTGCCCATCCCGGCCCACCTCTCCCGGAAAAAGTAGATCGCTATCCCTGAACCGAGCGGGATTGGTGAGTGCCTTCCTAAACACTCCCGCGGCCCGGCGGGAGAGCGGCACCGTGCGGGCACTTCCGTTTTTCGTCTGGTAAAGCCGAACTAGCTGTCGCGAGAGATCCACCTGATCAGTGGTCAGCGACAGAATCTCGCCTTTACGCATGGCCGTATAGAGGGCAATACGAACGACCCATCCCAAGATAGGATTGGAGTGGCGATCACACTCCTTGAGGAGGCGACGCATTTCCGACCAGGAGAGCCGTCGATTCCGACCGGCGCCAGGGGCGGGCTTCCTGACATTCGCTACTGGGTTGTAGGTGAGCCCGAGCCGCCACTCTTTGATAGCTGTATTATACAAATGTCGGAGCAGCGCCAGTTCGAGCCGAACGGTGCTGGCTGTGATGGTGCGCCCCGTGTGCTTGCTGATAGTGGCCAGCCGCTTGTCGCGATATCTGGCGACCAGATCGGAAGAGAGCGCAACCAGAGAGTATTCCCCAAGCTCGGAGATCATTGCTTTTGCGCTCGATCGTTCGCTGGTCTGGGTGCCTTTAGACTTGGTGGGAGTAACTTCGGAAAGGTAGCGTTCAAGCGCGGCCTTAACTGTCATGCGCTCTGAAGGTGCGCGCTCGATAAAGACTCCACGTACCATTTCATCTTCGGTACGGCGCGCCCAGTCCGCAGCATCCCGTTTCGTGCGGAACGTTTTAGCCGCTGTAGGCCATCCTCGTTTTCTGATGAGTGCTTTCCAGGTGCCGGAGGGAGTCTTTACCAAAGTCGCCATAGTACATTTCCAATTAGCAGGTGTACTGGAAATGTACCGCAAGACCCTCAATACAAAAAGGGCTTAGACCCTTGCAAGTCTAAGCCCTTGATGTTTTGAGCAATTATGGTGGGCCGTGTAGGAATCGAACCTACGACCACCTGATTAAAAGTCAGATGCTCTACCGACTGAGCTAACGGCCCTTAAGAGGCCGCATATAGTACCGGACTCGCTGAAAAAGGCAACCCCGGTAAGGACCAATTTCAGATGGCTTCGAGCTTGCGCATGGCGTTCGGTACCAAGCGCATGTCAGCCAGGGCGGTTACCAACGCCTTGGGGAAAGTCGCTTCCTCCTCATAGACCATTTTGTAGTACTGGATCTTCATGGTCAGTGCGCTGCCGAAGACGATAGAGGCGAAGGCCATGATGGACCCTACCGCCAGCGTGGAGAAGCCCGTGATGCCCTGTCCGATGGTGCAACCCATTGCCAGCACGCCCCCGAAGCCCATCAGGATGGCCCCGATGAAGTGGTTCATGAAATCACGGAGGGAGGCAAACCACTCAAAGCGGAAACCGCCACTGAGAATGGACCAGATGAGGGAGCCGACCACGACGCCCAAAACAGCGACCACGCCAAAGGTCAGGGCCACTTTGGCAAAACCATCGGCAGCGTAACCGAGGGTCTGGCCCATGGGATTGATGAAGGTATAGGACTGCGGATTGAACGATGCACTCTCCGGCTTGGTATCCCACCCCTCACGGACGCCTTCGTTCATGTCCCAATGGGTCTTGGTCGGGTCGAGAAATTCAGCCACGGGCACGGTCATTTCGCCCTCGAAACATGTCTTCGTAGGTGAGACCGATATTGGAACTCACGTACCAGGCACCGAGAATCGCCGCGCCGACGACAAGACCGCCCGCGATATTATCGAAGCTGCCGCGGAAATCGGCGGACTTGAACACGAAGCCCAGGAGCACTAAACCCAAGCCGATACCGATCCACAGACGAGCGCTTGCCGCGCCCTCTGCACCGGCGACAATGGTACCCAGATCCTGCTGACCGCCGTCGAGGCTTACCGCCAACGGCCGGATCCAGTCGAGAAACAGCAGCGACATCAGCGTCTGGTCGCTGCCCGGCAGCGGGTTGATCATGAAATAGGCGATCACGGCAATGACGCCGAAGACCACAATGGACTTCAGGTTGCCGCCACCGATTCGGATTAATGTTTTGTTACCGCACCCGGAGGCCAGGGTCATCCCGACCCCGAAAAGCAATCCGCCAAGGATATTTTCGGCCCAAATCAGGTTACCCGAACGGTACGGAGGGAAGGCGCCGTCGGCCTGCACCAACCCTGCGGCTTCGAGGCCGGTAACGCCGATGAGGGCGATAGCGATGGCAAACAGCCAGGCACGCATCCGGCCCCAGTCGCCCATATTGACGACGTCGGATACGGCGCCCATGGTGCAGAAGTTCGTCTTGTTAACGACAGCGCCCATAACGAGGGCGATGCCGAATGACCCCAAAAGCAGCGCTTGGTGCGCCTGGGAAAAGTTTTCGAATATCAATGTTCTCTCCTCCGGTGGTCTTTCTTATATATATTCGATATCTTCGGGAGCCGTGCCCATCCACACAATAGCCCGATAGGAATATCTTTAGTTTTACACTAGGTTTTATACGGCGTAGGGTCAGGGATGCCTGCTTCACGAAAACCAGCCGCGCGCAGCCGGCACGAATCGCAGACACCGCAAGCCTTTCCGCTCGTATCCGGATTGTAACAGGACAATGTCAGAGCATAGTCCACGCCTAACCGGTTTCCAGTGGCGATAATTTCCGCCTTGCTCATGTGGATTAGCGGGGCGTGAACGGAAAAACGCTGTCCTTCAACGCCGGCCTTGGTGGCTAGATTCGCTGTTTTTTCAAAGGCTTCTATGAACTCCGGCCGGCAGTCGGGATAGCCGGAGTAGTCGACCGCATTAACCCCGATAAAGAGATCGAGAGCCCCCAGCACCTCGGCCCACCCCAGCGCTAACGAGAGGAAAATGGTGTTGCGAGCCGGGACATAGGTGACCGGAATCCCCTCCGATGGGCTCTGCGGCACATCGATGGCGTCATCGGTCAGGGCAGAGCCCCCGAATTGGCGCAGATCGAGGGTAAAAACACGGTGCTCCCGTGCATCCAGGCTTTCCGCCACCCGCCGCGAGGCATCCAACTCGATCCGGTGCCGCTGGCCGTAGTCGAAGCTCAGGGCGTAACAGTCAAATCCCCGATCGCGGGCGATCGCCAGCGATGTTGCGGAATCCAGCCCCCCGGACACGAGGGCAACCGCTTTTTTGGTGGAGTTCTTCATAGAAATGGTTTCAGCCCGAGTTCCGGCCGTTCTGTTTGCAACCTATTGGAATCATTTGGTTTTTGGCCCCTTGCTGATAAGGACCATTATATAAGGGGCCACCGACCACAGCGAAGCTGTCGCCCAAGTTGGGGATGCGGCCGACGCAGTGCGGAACACCGAACCGTTGCGGTTGGCGGCCGGAATGTCGTCACTGCCACCGGGCCCTTTATTTCAGCGGCCCGGTTCGTCGTCCCACAGCAGCTTGTGGAGTTGCATCTGGAAGCGGACGGGAAGACGATCACTGATAATCCAATCCGCCAGCTGACGCGGCTCGATCCGGCCGAATACGGGCGAAAACAGGATATCGCAGCGCTCCCATAGCCGGTACCGTTCGATCACTGCGCGGGCCCACTCGTAATCATCGCGGTCGGCGATCACCAGCTTTACCTGATCGTTGGCGTTCAGCGCCTCCAGGTTCTCCCAGCGGTTCTTTGTCTGTTCACCCGACCCCGGCGTTTTGAGATCCATCACCCGGGCCACCCGCCGGTCCACATCCGACACATCCAGTGCGCCACTGGTCTCCAGCGAAACCGTATAGCCCTCATCGCACAGTCTGGTAAGCAGGTCCAGACAGGCCCTCTGCGCCAGCGGCTCACCTCCCGTGACACAGACGTGCCTGATCGCACCGTAGCCACGGGACCGCGTGATCCGGTCCAACTCGGCGCTCACCGCACCGATCGTCATGGTTTCGCCACCGGTGAATGCATAGCTGGTGTCGCAGTAGGTGCAGCGCAAAGGACAGCCGGTCAGCCGTACAAAGACAGTGGGAAAGCCCGCATCACGGGCCTCCCCCTGAAGCGAGAGGAATATCTCGGTGATCCGCAGCGTACTGCGGTCGCTGGCAGCCATTGAGTTCTTCAGCCGTCCTGCTTGCCGAGGCTCTTGAGCAGATTCTGGGCCTGGCCCGCCTCGGTGGTGTCCGGATGCTCGCTCACAAGCTGCTTCAGAACCGACTGAGCCTTCCCGTCCTGCGCCAGTTCGTGGTAGCTATAGCCGATTTTCAGGAGAGACTCCGCCACCTTGGGGCTCTTGGGATGGTTGTCCACCAGGGCCTGGTAGGCGGCGATGGCTTTGTTGAAATCGCGTCGGGCGTAGTTGGCCTCGCCGAGCCAGTACTGGGCGATGTGCGCATAGCGACCGTCCGGATGCCGCTCAAGGAAGCTCTCGAAGGCCTTGATGGCCTGTTCGTAACGCAATTCCCGGAGGATATCGAAGGCCTCCTGATAGGCCTGTCGTTCGGCCGCCAGATCGGCGGTACTCGAACCGGCTGCCCTCGCCTCGATCGACTTGGCGCCGGCACCGGTCTCCGGCTCTTGCGGCTGTGAATCATTCGAAGCCGTCCCGGTCGGTGCCGAAGCGGGGACGCCTTCGCGCTCCAGGCGCGAGAGCCGCCGATCGGTGTCGAGGTAGAGATCGCGCTGGCGTGCCTTGAGGGAGTCCAACTCGTGGCGCACCTCTTCCAGCTCCCCACGGAGCAGCGCCAGTTCGCGCTGTTGGCTGTCGATTCGGGTCAGCATCTCTATAAGCGACTGGCTCTCCAGCAGCCTCTCAAGCCGCTGGACCCGGTCGGGCAGGTTGTTTTCCTCGGGGGCCGCCTGAACCGATGCGGTGGTAAAGAGAAGGATGGGAATCAGGTACCGCAACTTAATCATTTCAATATCCCGAATAGAGCAATTCGACCCGGCGATTCAGGCGCCAGGCCTCGTCGTCGTGGCCCATGGCCACCGGGCGCTCCTCACCGAAGCTGATCACCTGAAGCTGGTTTTCGCCTGCGGCCTGAAGAACGAGGATCCGTTCCACCGCCTGGGCACGCTTCTCGCCCAGAGCCAGGTTATATTCGCGGCTCCCGCGCTCATCGGCATGGCCTTCCACGACGACGGAAACATCCGGGTGAGATGCCAGGAAGCGGCCGTGTGCGATGAGGGCCTCGCGAGCGGTCTCAGGCAGTACACTGCTGTCGAAGTCGAAGTAGAACACACGCTGGGAGAGGGGGCTTTCGGGGTCGTCGAGCGGACTCCCTTCGAATCCCCCCTCCATCCGGGCACCGCTTGTCTCGGCGCCTTCATCAGCCCTGCCGGCCCCTGCCGCTCCTTCCCCCGCGGCGGCCCGATCTTCGATATCTTCTACGATGACCTCTCCACTGTCACCGCCCTCGGGACCGGCCATGCCGGCACAGCCGGAGATGAAGGCGCTCGCAGCCAACATCCCCCAAAGCAAGAAACGCTGTTTCATTTCCAACCCTCTATTCGGTAAAGAAAGGTGACCAGGCTGGCTCCCTGACGTCGAACCCGGTCAACCCCAGGCGCTGGCTGGCAGAGCCGTCGACCGAGACCGCTTCCAGGACGCCGCGGCCGCCCACCTCGGTGGCGAAAATAATCATCCGACCGTTGGGCGCAAAGCTCGGTGACTCGTCCAGCCGTGAATGGGTGAGGATCCGCAGATTCCCGGTCTCCAGGTTCTGTACGGCTATCTGAAAGCCGTCGCGCGACTGATGGACCATGGTCAGGTTGCGGCCGTCCGGCGATACGCTGGCCCGCGCGTTGTAGCGGCCCTCGAAAGTGACCCGATGCGGGCGACCCACGGCACCGCGCGGTCCCACGTCGATTCGGTAGATCTGCGGTTTACCGCCACGGTCCGAGGTAAACACCAGGCCCTTGCCATCCGGTAGCCAAGCCGGCTCGGTGTCGATGGCCCAGTGCCGGGTGATCCGGTCAAGGGTACCGGTTTGAAGGTCAAGGATGTAGATTTCCGGGTTTCCGTCCTTCGAAAGGGTAAGGGCCAACCGCCGTCGGTCGGGCCCCCAGGCGGGCGCCGAATTGATGCCGTCGAACTCGGCCACTATTTCCCGCTTGCCGGTGATGACGTTCTGCATATAGACCACCGGGCGGCGGGCCTCGAAAGAGACATACGCCAACCGCTTACCCTCGGGCGACCAGGCCGGGGACATGAGCGGCTGCTTGGAGGTAAGGATGATCTGTTCGTTGAAGCCATCGGCGTCGGCAACCGCCAGGCGGTACCGACGCTCGCCCTCGGCGATATTCTCGACCGTGACGTAGGTGATGTGGGTATTGAAGGCGCCGCGCTCGCCGGTGAGCTTCTCGTAAACCAAATCGCTGATCTGATGGGCGGTGCGCCGCAGCAGCGGCGCCCTCGTCGGCATTTTATAACCCGCGAGCTGACTCGCCTTGAGGACATCGAATAACTGGAAGCGCACCTGGTAGCGTCCGTCAACGTTCTCGACCTTGCCAACCAGCAGCGTCTCGATGCCCGCCTGACGCCAGGCCTCAAAATCGATGGCATCCCCGTGGTGCGGTTGAGCCACCAGCTCCTCATTTGAAAGGGGTGCGAAACGGCCGCTACGGGCCAGATCCGCCCTGACAATGGCGGCGACATCCTCGCTGAGCGCCTCCTTGCCTTCCCAGCCGAACGGCACGATGGCAATGGGCAATGCCCCTTCGGTGCCGCCGGAGACTGTCACCTCGAGCCGAGCCTGGACCAGTGCCGGTACGACCAGCAGGAGGAGTAACACGAAGCGTTTTGCCGACAACATTTATCCCCTCGGTAAGAAGGTAAATTCGATTTCCCGATCGAAAACATCCGGGTCCGGCGGCTGAGGCAACGGTGATGCCTTCCTCACCGCGGCCTCCACAGAGCGGTCGAGCGCCGCGCTGCCGCAGCTCTCTACCACCTGCACTCCGACCACCTCGCCGCCGGGGATCTGATTGACCAGGACCTTACAGGAAAAATCCTCGGGCGTATCGGCGGGCCGTAGCCATTTCCGGCTTACCTTGCCGGCGATAAGGCTGGCGTACTCGACCCGGGCGGTATCGAGCTGGCGCAACGTATCGGAGTTGAGCCGTTTCTCCTCCGCGGCCAGTTGTTCCTTGAGTGCCTTTTCCATGGCTGCCTGTTTGCGCGCCGCCTCCTCCCTTTGCCGACGCTCTTCGGCCAGACGCCTCTTTTCCGCCTCCAGGCGTTTGCGCTCCTCGGCCGCCTTGCGTGCCGCCTCTTCCTCACGGCGACGCTCTTCGGCCTTGATCCTACGTTGCTCCTCCAGCTCGGCCAAGCGCTGCTGCTCCCGGCGTTTTTTCTCGGCCAGCGCCTTCTGCTCCGCCTTGAGCTGTTCGAGGCGCTTCTGCTCCGCCTGGCGCTGGCGCTCCTCTTCGGCGCGCTGGCGTTTCAGAGCGGCCAGGCGCTCCTGCTCCTGTTTGCGGGCCGCCTCGGCACGGCGCTTCTCTTGCGCCAGTTCCCGGCGATGCGCCTCTTCATCTTCCTTCTGATGGCGCTCTTCGGCCCGAAGACGCTCCAGTTCCGCCTCCACTTGGGCGGCATCCACCGCCACCGCCTCCACCACCTGCGCCTGCGGGGCAGGTGGTGGAGGCGGCGCCGGTGAACGCATCAGACTCACGCCAATCAGCCCGATAAGCACCACATGGACGATGATGGAAAAGCCGTAGGCGGGCAGCCACTCCTTCCACATAATCAGCCTTCCGGTTCGGTCAGCAGGCCCACGCTCGGCGCGCCGGCCCTCTGGAGCAACGCCATGGCGCGGACAACCGTTCCGTAGGACGCGGCCTCATCGCCCTTGACGTAGATCGGGGTCTTGGGTTTCAGGCGAAGGATGGCAGTGATCCGTACCGCGAGCTGTTCGGGGTCGAGGTCACGGCTGATCGAAGTGCCGTGCTCCAAATAAAAGCCCCCCTGTGCGTCGACGGTCACCACCAGCGGAGCGTCGCTCTGGCTGGAGACCGGCTCCGCCTCCGCCCGCGGCAAATCCACCTTTACCCCTTGGGTGAGCATGGGCGCGGTGATCATGAAGATCACGAGCAGGACCAGCATCACGTCGATGTAGGGGACGACGTTTATCTCCGCCATCCGCTTGCGTCGGTGCCGGCGCGTCACGTATCAGCCTCCGCGGTTATGGGCCTGGCGCTGCAACAGGGTGGTGAACTCCTCGAGGAAGGCGTCGAAACGACTCTCAAGGCGATCCAGGTCGTTGCTGTAGCGGTTATAGGCGATCACCGCCGGAATAGCGGCGAACAGACCCATGGCGGTCGCGATCAGCGCCTCGGCGATCCCTGGAGCCACCATCGAAAGCGTAGCGTGCTGGGCCGTTCCCAACGCCCTGAAAGAATTCATGATCCCCCAGACGGTCCCGAAAAGCCCCACATAGGGGCTGGTGGAACCGACCGTGGCGAGGAAGGCCAGATTACCTTCCAGACGGTCTATTTCCCGGCGCAGCGTCACCCGCATGGACCGCTGAGCACCCTCGACGATGAATTCGGGTTCGACGCCCTGTTTGCGCAATCGGGCGAATTCGGCGAAACCGGCCTCGAACAGGGCCGATGCGCCACTCAGCTCATCGCGGCGCTTGACGATCTGCTTGTAGAGCTCGACCAAGTCGATGCCGGACCAGAAGCGTTTCTCAAAGGTCACCGCCTCCGTCCAGGCCCCGCGCAGCATCTGCCACTTGCGATAGATCAGCGCCCAGGAGACGAGCGAGGCGATCAACAGCAGCAGCATCACCAATTGCACCAGCAGGCTGGCGTTGGCGAACAGGCTGATTATGGACATATCAGTGTTCATGTTCAGCTCGTCCTGTCTTCCTCAATTCTCTAAATGGCCGTTTCAGGCGCCGACCGCCAGGCGCTCCAGGACAGGTTGGGGGATCCGTCGTGGTTTCATTGCCCGGGCATCGATGCTGACGATAATCACATGGCCCCGGCACAGGACTTCAGTACCGCGCCTGACTTCCTGGTAAAACTCCAAGGATACGCCCCTTTGTCCCACCGGTTCAGCGCTCACCAAGAGCCGGTCGTTAAAAACCGCCGGGCGCAGGTAATCCACCTTGACCGAACGCACCGCAAACAGAATTCCCTCCTCGTCCCGCAGCACATCCTGCTCAAAGCCCAAATCGCGCAGCCATTCGGTGCGTGCGCGCTCCATGAATTTGAGGTAATTGGCGTAATACACCACGCCGCCGGCATCGGTATCCTCGTAGTAAACCCGTACCGGCAGGACGAATTCACTCATCGTCCGACTCACTCTGACCAAACAGCGCCAAATCACGCTGGCGCTGCGCTTCGGCGTGACGCGGCGGTGTCAGACCGAAATGCAGATAGGCGCTGGAGGTGGCGACGCGCCCGCGGGGGGTACGCATTAAAAAGCCCTGCTGAATCAGGAAGGGCTCCAGTACATCCTCGATAGTCCCCCGCTCCTCGCCGATCGCGGCCGCCACGTTGTCCAGCCCCACCGGGCCACCATCAAACTTGTCGATAATGGCGAGCAACAGCTTGCGGTCGAGCATATCGAAACCGTTGACGTCCACGTCCAGCATGTCCAGGGCGAGGGTGGCCACTTCATCGGTGATCCGGCCGTCCGATTTCACCTCTGCATAGTCCCGCACACGTCGCAACAGACGGTTGGCGATGCGCGGCGTGCCACGGGAGCGGCGGGCGATTTCCAGGGCGCCGCTGCCATCGATGGCGACCTCCAGGATCTCCGCCGAGCGCGAGACAATCGATTCAAGCTCCTGCGCATTATAGAACTCGAGGCGCTGGACGATACCGAAGCGATCACGGAGCGGAGATGTCAGAAGTCCGGCGCGAGTGGTTGCGCCTATCAAGGTAAACGGCGGCAGGTCCAGTTTGATAGAGCGCGCCGCCGGTCCCTCGCCAATCATGATATCGATTTGATAGTCCTCCATCGCCGGGTAGAGGACCTCCTCCACCACCGGAGAGAGGCGATGGATCTCATCGACGAAGAGAACGTCGTGCGGTTCCAGATTGGTAAGCAGCGCCGCCAGGTCGCCGGGCTTCTCCAGCACCGGCCCCGAGGTCTGGCGCACGTTGACCCCGAGCTCATTGGCGATGATGTGCGCCAAGGTGGTCTTGCCCAGGCCGGGCGGACCGAACAGCAGAACATGATCCAGCGCCTCGCTCCGTCCCCTGGCGGCATGGATGAAGATCTCCATCTGCTCCCGAACCGCCTGCTGACCCACATATTCGGCCAGTCGCTTTGGCCGAATGGCCCGGTCCTGGACCTCCTCCACGCCCTGCGGAGCGCCGGCGATGAGTCGATCGGTCTCGATCATGCGGAACCGCCTCCAAGGCCTCGGCGCAAAGACCCGGCAGCCTTCCCGCCCTTGGCTGTTTGCTTTGATGTCATTTCGAGACGGCCTGCTTCAATGCCGCGCGGATAATGGCCTCCGAGTCAAGGCCATCGGTTTCCAGCCTGGAAATCAGCCGGCTGGCCTCCTGGGGCTTGTAGCCGAGGGAAACCAGGGCGGCGATGGCATCCTTGACGTCGCCCCCACCGGCTGGGGCCGGGACGGCGCCCGCGGGGGCTTCGATACTGATATTGCCCGATAGTTGCCAGTCGCTGAGGCGGTCGCGCATCTCCACGATGAGTCGCTCGGCGGTTTTCTTGCCGACACCGGGCAGTCGTACCAGCGAGGCGGTGTCATCGTCCTGAATGCAGCGGGCGAACTCATCGGCGGTGATGCCGGAGAGGATGGTGAGGGCCAGCTTGGCCCCGACGCCATTGACCTTGATGAGTGTTCGGAACAGGCGCCGCTCGGTCTCGGTTGCAAACCCGAACAGCAGGTGGGCGTCATCGCGCACCACCAGATGGGTGTAAAGCACAACCTCTTTACCCAAAGGCGGCAGCTGGTAAAAGGTGCTCATGGGCGCTTCGACTTCGTAGCCGACACCGCTCACGTCCACCAGCAGTTGCGGCGGCTGTTTCTCGGCCAGCAGACCGCGCAGGCGCCCGATCATCGCCGCCGCCCCACAGCCGATGCCGCCCGGCCGTGAATTCGCCCCAGGGTCTGGTCGGTGTGCAGGTGACAAAGGGCCACGGCCAGTGCGTCGGCGGCGTCCTCCTGGGGGGTGCCGGGGAGTTTCAGCAATGCCTGAACCATGTGCTGTATCTGGGCTTTGGCGGCATTGCCCTTGCCCACTGTCGCCTGCTTGACTTCGGCCGGTGTGTATTCACTCACTTTCAATCCTTCCGCCATCACGGCGCAGAGGGCCGCCCCGCGGGCCTGGCCCAGCTTGAGGGCCGAATCGGGATTTTTGTGCATAAAAACCCGTTCGATGGCTACCTCTTCGGGCCGGTAAATGGCAACAACATCGCGCACCGAGTCGAAGATCACCTTGAGCCGCTCGGCGAACTCACCGTTACCGGTGCGGATACAGCCGCTCTCCACATAGGTGACGCGGCCTTCTGACCGCTCGATGATACCGAAACCGGTGATGCGCGAGCCGGGATCGATTCCTAAGATGCGCATGCGCTAATCCAGTGGCCAGGTGCGAGTGGCGAGTGGCGAGGAGAATCCTCGCGAACCGCAGATCTAGAACTCATACACCCCCTCACTACCAGACAAGTGTTCCGAAATCGAGACCACCAAAGGGCACCCCGTGGGTGCCCTTTAACTCGCACCTAGCCACTCGCTACTGTAACTGCTCCATTACCTCGTCGGAGAAGTCGGCATTGCTGTAGACGTTCTGGACATCGTCCAGATCTTCCAGGGTGTCCACCAGCCGCAGCACCTTTTCCGCATCGTCGAGTTCAAGATCGACCGTGGTCGCGGGCTGCTGTGTTACATCACCCATCTGCGGCTCCAGCCCGGCTTTGAGCATCGCCTCTTTGACGTTCAGGAACTCCTCGGGCGTGGTCACCACGTCGATGGAACCATCCTCGTTGGTGGCGACATCTTCGGCCCCGGCCTCAAGGGCCGCTTCCATCACCGCCTCTTCATCGGTCCCTTGCGGGAAGGTCAGGATCCCCTGTTTGGTGAACAGGTAAGCGACGGAGCCATCCGTTCCCAAATTACCGCCGGCCTTGGTGAAGGCGTGACGCACCTCGGAGACCGTACGGTTGCGGTTATCCGTCAGGCAATCCACCATGATGGCCACGCCGTTGGGACCGTAGCCCTCGTAGCGGACTTCCTCGTAATTCTCACCCTCCATGTCCCCCGAGCCACGTTTGATGGCCCGATCGATCGTATCCTTGGTCATGTTGTTGGACAGGGCGCTGTCGATCGCGGCGCGCAGGCGCGGATTGGCATCCGGATCGCCGCCGCCCGTCTTGGCCGCAACGGTGATCTCGCGGATCAGCTTGGTAAAGATCTTGCCACGCTTGGCGTCCTGGGCCGCCTTGCGGTGTTTGATATTGGCCCATTTGCTGTGTCCGGCCATGGCTACCTCGCATGCTTGAAATACGGGGAGTTTACCATTGCGGGCGATCCACGCGGAAGCCGGCCCGGGAGCGGCTTCCGCTCCGGGCACCAACTGCATAGCAACGGGCGAAGGTCTGTGCGTCGAATCGGCAGGAGTGTCAATCGGCCAACGGCGCCTCCTCAGTTCTCGTCGCTATCGGGGATCAGAATGACCGTTCGGTCCATCCCCCCCTCCTCCTGATAGAGCACTTCGTGTCCGCCGATGCGGATCAGATCACCGGAAATCAGGCGGTGGCGTTCGATACGAGTGCCATTGACAGTCGTCCCGTTGGTGCTGCCGAGATCCACCAGGTAGGGTTCGCGGTAGTCTTCCAGGTAGGGGCTCGCTTCCAGGATCACCTCCGCGTGGGCGCCGCTCACTGCCGGGTCGTCCAACTGCAAATGGTTGTCGGAACGGCGACCTATGGTCAGCAAGGCTTTATCCATCGGATATTCGCGCAAAGTGACCCCGTCCAGCCGGACCACCAGACTGCGCCGCGGCTCGGCAAGGGGGCTCATGCCGACTTCTCCCGGAATCGCAGCCGGGTGCCCGCGATGGTGATCTCGTCACCGTCCGTGAGCGCCGCACCCTCGCCCGCAACCGACACCCCGTTGACCTCAATCCCTCCCTCTCCCTTGCTCATGGGCAGCAGACTGTAGCCATCACCCTCACGCATCACCACCGCCACATCGCCGCCCGGCTTGCCGATCGTCGCCCGTCCGTTGCCGATATCGAGCACCTTCCCGACCTTGCCGCCACTGATCACCTCCAGCCGCGCCTGGCCGGCTGGCGAAGCGGGCAGTACGACGGTGGCGGTATGGTCCTGAGCCTTCTCATCGATGTATTTCAGTTCGTGCTTGCCGATGCGGATGGCGTCGCCGTGCTTCAGGGCATGTTTGCTCACCTGAACGCCATTGATAAAGGTGCCATTGGTGCTGTTCAGGTCGGTGACCGCCGGTTCACCGATCATCGACACCGCGGCATGCTCGGAACTCACGGTCTGGTCATCGAGATGGATATCGTTGTCGGGACGACGCCCGATAGTGTGTCGCTGGGCGGTGAGCGCATACTCCCGGAGGCTAACGCCATCCAGCGTAATCACGAGTTTCGGCATTTCTCGCTCCTATTGCGAAAGCCAACTGGGGTTCTAATCGACATCGGCCACCAGGACCGCAATGTTATCTTTACCGCCCGCCTGATTGGCAAGCTCCGTCAACGCCCGGGCGACGGTTTGCGGAGGGGCGGTGCGGCCCAGGCAGGCTGCCAGGCGCTCCTCTTCGACCAGGTCGGAAAGCCCGTCGGAGCACAGCAGCACGCGATCGCCCCGTCGGCTGCCGTGGCTGGCGACTTCCACGCTGACCGTCGCCTGATACCCGACGGCCCGAGTGATCACGTTGCGGTGGGGCGAATGGCGCGCCTCTTCGGCGCTGAGCATGCCGCCGTCGACCAGTTCCTGTACCAGTGAGTGGTCGCGGGTGAGTTGCTTCAAACGGCCGTCCCGCAGGCGATAGAGACGGGAATCCCCGACATGCGCCACCACCAGCCGCCGCGGTGTGAAGCGTGCCAGGACGACCGTCGCCCCCATGCCCTGGCGCTGCTCATCGGCCGTGGCTTCGGCGTGGACACGGCGATTGGCCTCGTCGACGGCCCGGCGCAACAGCCGCTTCATGTCATGGCTGGAACGGCCATAAAGCCTTTTTTTGACCGTCTCCACCACCAGGTGACTGGCCACTTCGCCGGCCTGGTGGCCCCCCATGCCATCGGCCACCAACGCCCAGCGCTGCTCCCTGTCCCACGCAACGGCATCCTCATTGCGCTCGCGACAGAGCCCCGGGTCGGTCATACCCCACATTCGCAGTCCGCTCACGCCGCCACCTCCATGGCTTCGCGCCGACAACGGCGCAGTGCTTCGGCCATGGTTTTGCCGCTCTGGTAGCGACGACCGACCTCCTTGTGCAGGGCCTTGTTGATCAGGCGGCCGACGCAAACCGGGAAGTCGCGATAGTTGCGGATGTCCGCATGACGCTCTTTGGCGATGAGGTACATCAGGCTGGGCAGCGAGTCGGCCTTGAACGGCAGATCACCACTGAGCAACTGGAACAGGGTAACCCCGAGCGAGAACAGGTCGGAGCGGCCATCCAGCCGTTCCCCGACCACCTGCTCGGGCGACATATAGGAGGGGCTACCGAGGACAGTGCCGGTGCGCGTCTTGTTCGAGTCGGTCACACAGGCGACGCCGAAGTCGGTCACCTTGGCTACACCCTCATTGCGGTCGTAAATGATATTGGCCGGCTTGATGTCCCGGTGGATGACGCCCTGCTCATGGGCGTAATCGAGCGCCTCCGCGACCTGGATGCCGATGGCCATCACCTCATCCAATGGCAGCAGATTATCGGGTCGGCACCAATTGGCCAGGCTATCGCCCTTGAGGTAGTCCATGGCAATATAGGCAAGGTCCTGCTCCTCGCCCACATCGTAGATGGTGACGATGTGGCGGTGGTTGAGCCGACCGGCGGTCTCCGCCTCGCGGAAGAAACGCTCGCGTACCGTAACCAGATCCGCCCCCTCGAACTCCTGGGACAGCGCCATGGTCTTGATTGCTACGGTTCGACCGATGCGGGGATCACGGCCGAGGTAGACCATGCCCATGGCGCCCCGGCCCAGTTCCCGCTCCAACTCGTAACGCCCGAGCGTGGGTCTGGCCAAACCGGCCGACTCCAGGATCAGTGTGCCGGAGGCGGTCGTTGAGCCCCCCTTGCCGAGCACCACCCGCTGCTCCGCCTCGCGGTTGCGCTGCAGCCGCTCTCCGACATCACGGAACTCGGGGTTCGCCGACGCGATTTCGTTGAACACCTCGCCGGCCTTGGTGAAGTGCCGTCGCCGCTCGAAGTCGACCCCCAGGCCGTAAAGGCGTTCGAGAATGGCCTCATCGGACTCACAGCGCCGGTAGCGCTCGAAGGCGGCATCGAGCTGGCCCTGCGCCTGATAGGCCTCGGCGAGTAGCCGGTTGGCGGCGTTCAGGTCACTCCGCAGAGCGCCAACGCGTGCGTCCCGACGAGCCTTCAGCCATAGCAGCGGAGCACCCGTCAACACCGCCAGCCCGGGCATCAGCAGCGGCGTATAGATCCCCTTGAGCGTCAGGAGTCCGAATTCCGTGGTGAAGACCAGGACACTCCACAGCGCCAGGAGGAACGAGCCCGAAGTGACGCTCAGGCGCGGCAGCACGATCATCAACAGTACGCCGGCAAAGACAAAGGCCCCCGGATGGGCCCACAAGGTCCAGGGCGGCACCGTCCAGCCATCGCCGTTCAGCAGCGCCGCCACCAGCCGCGCCTCGGCCTCGAGCGGAGAGAGGCGCTGGCCGTCCGGCAGTTCCACCGGCTCGGCCTCTTCGGGCGCCATTGAACCAATCAGCACTGCGCGGTCATGCACATCGACCTTGCCGGCCAGCACATCGGCGGCCGCATACCGCGGCACTCGCACTTGCGGCAGGCGAGGGTAGTAGCGGAAGGCGAAATCGGTCCCGATCGGGAGGTCGAGGTGAATCGCCGACCGCCCCAAGACTTCGGGGCCCAGATCAGTATCGAGCGCGGCCGCTGCCAGTCGCAGGGCAAACCCCGGCAGCAGGTCATTGCGATAGGTGCGCACCAGCGGTACCCGGCCCGGGAGCGCCTCCGTGGGGAAATCGGCCGGTGCCACGGCGGCGCCTGCGGGTGAACGCATATCCAGCCAGGCGATGGCCGGCGGTCGGCCGGAAAGCAGGCCAAAAGCGCGGGCAGGCAGCGGCGGAAGCGGCGCCTCTGCGGCCTTCCAACGCACGACGTCCCCGGATAGCGGTGCGGGTTTTCGTTCGGAACGGGAACGGAATGCACCGGCATAGAGCAGCGGAAGGTCGGGCGCGGCATGAGGTAACGCGACCGGCGGAACAACGCCTATCGCCTTGGCCCCGGACAGGGCGTTCAGTAGCGCTGTATGCCGGGACGGTGCCAAGCCGGCAGCGTCCACCATTACGACACCCGTACTCCCCGGTGGCGGCGCAAAATGACCGGCAAACGCCAGCAGGCGAGCCTCCAGCGTCACCGCCATGGGGGTGGCGGCCAACAGCCAGAAGCCAATCAGCGTCAACAGACCGGGGAGCCAGCGCCGTATTCGTTCGGGGCGTTCGCCCATGGAGACCATCCGTGTTGGGAATCTAACCCCTTTTACACGACAGAATCAGAGCCGAACCATGACGCCGTTCAAGAAATCCCGGATTGGTGCCGGGAGAAATGACCATACTCCAGGAAGTGGCAGGTCTCGGTGGCGACGCTGGCGGCGGTCACCAGCCCCATATGGGAGACCGGCAACTCGATCTGGTCGGTGGCCTTCTCCAACCGGGTCTCCTCGACAGCGACCGTACCGTCGCTGCTGCCCGAAAGGCCTCCAAAAAATTGTCCGATGCCAAGCGGCAGGGTACCGGCAATCACGCCCAGTTCCCGCACGCCATCCCAGGGAGCCAATTCTTCGCAGAGGGCTTCCGCACTCAGCCCGAGTAGAAACCGGCCGAAACGGGCCCGGCGCAAGTGCCGCGCCACCGCGCTGGCGTTATGAGGAGTACCCAGCGTCACAATACGTCCGGGGCGCTGTTCGGGGAAATCCTGGAGCAGTTGACGGATGACCAGTCCGCCCAAGCTGTGGCCGACGAAATGCACCGTATTCCCGGCAACGCTCTTCAGTGATCGGTTAAGGCGTGCCGCGTTGGCCGGAAGGTTGCGACGCAGAGAGCTGTAGTGGAATTGGTAGGGCTGCAGGCCGCAACGGGCCAGCCGCCAGCGCAGGAGGGTCATATCGGCCCCGGTCATCCACAGACCATGAACCAGAACGACCGATTCCTTCATGTCTATCTCCAAACCACGGGGAACACGGGGCGCACGGGGCAATGGGCGGGCAATTCCGGTTCGCTGAAGACTCAGGACGGCAGACGTTCCTTCCCACTCCGACTTCCGAACAGCTCTGCATCACAGAGCCCTTGTTCCCCGTGGTTCAATCAGCCTACGGCGAGACTTCGAGCATCCGCTCCAGGGCCAGGCGGGCCTGCTCGGCCTCGGCCTCATCCACCTTTATCTGATTGACCACATTACCTTCGGCCAGGTTCTCCAGCGTCCAGGCCAGGTGCTGGGGATCGATACGGAACATGGTCGAGCACATGCAGACTGTGGGCGACATGAAGTGCACATTGCTTGCCCTCGTGCTTAAAGTCCTCATGCAGACGATTCACCAGATTCAGTTCGGTGCCGACCAGCCAGCGGGTGCCCGGCTCGGCATCGCGGACCGTCTTGATGATGTACTTCGGTGGAACCGACATAATCCGACTTCTGGCACACCTCGAAAGAGCTTTCGGGATGGGAGATGACCTTCGTCTCCGGGAATTGCTCCTTGAAGCGGTCGATGTGCTCGGGCTGGAACATCTGGTGCACCGAACAGAAGCCCTTCCAGAGGATGATCTTGGCCTTTTTGATCTGCTCCGGGCTGAGACCGCCCATGGGCTGGTCGAAATCCCAGATCGACCATCTCATCCAGCGGGATGCCCATGTCGTAGCCGGTGTTGCGGCCCAGGTGCTGGTCGGGGAAAAACAGCACCTTCTCCCGCTGCGAGAAGGACCAGTCGAGCACCCGCTTGGCGTTGGTGAGGTGCAGACGATGCCGCCGTGGCGGCCGCAGAAGGCCTTCAGATCGGCGGCGGAATTGATGTAGGTCACCGGCGTGACCTGCTCGTCCGGGTCCAGCACTTCCGAGAGTTCTCGCCAGGCGCGCTCGACATTGGCGAGGTTGGCCATATCGGCCATGGAGCAGCCGGCGGCCAGGTCAGGCAGGATAGAGACCTGATCCGGTCGCGAGAGGATATCCGCCACTTCGGCCATGAAATGCACACCGCAGAAGACGATGTACTCGGCCTTGGAATGCCGCAGCCTGTCGCGCCAATTTCAGGGAGTCTCCGGAAAAATCGGCAAACTGAAAGACCTCTGCGCGCTGATAATGGTGTCCGAGGATCACCAGGCGATCGCCCAGCTTCTCCTTGGCCGCGACGATACGGGCCTCGGCATCGGTGTCGTCGAGCAGGGTGTAGTCCTGAATCGGCAGTGCAGTCATTCTTTTCTGTCCAAACCTCTTTCAGTGGGTTAGAGCCCCCGCTCTCCCCGTTTGTTCGTTTTTAATCACCAACCACAGAGGGCACGGAGAACACAGAGGAACAGCATAGAGCATGTTTTAGATGCTGCTGCCTATGCAGTGACACCCGTATCGCGGCCCGCAGCTCCGACAAAGGTCCGGCCCTTTTTACCTTTTCCTCTGTGCCCTCTGTGGTTAGAGCCCTTAGGCCTTTTTCTTTTCCTCGGCCTTTTTATGGAAGCGGATGCCGAGTTCCACCAGTGACTCGGGAGGACCTTTGAGGGCGCCTGGGTCATGAGATCAGGCTGCGCTCTGGGTTTTGGGGAAGGCCATGACGTCCCGAATGGAGCGGGCGCCGGACATCAGCATCACCAGCCGATCCAGACCGAAGGCGATGCCGCCGTGGGGCGGACAACCGTATTTCAGCGCATCGAGCAGGAAGCCGAACTTGGCCTGCGCCTCCTCATCGTCGATCCCCAGCGCATTAAGCACCGCTTCTGGACATCGGGTCGATGGATACGCATGGAGCCGCCGCCGATCTCGGTGCCGTTGAGCACCATATCGTAAGCCCGGGAGTAACAGTTGCCCGGCTCGGAGTCGAGCAGGTCGATGTGCTCCTCCTTCGGAGAGGTGAAGGGGTGATGCATGGGGTCCAGCGGTTGTCCTTCTCATCCCACTCGAACATGGGGAAATCGACCACCCAGCACGGCTTCCAGGTCTGCTCGACCATATTGAGGTCATGCCCGATCTTGACCCGCAGCGCGCCGAGGGACTCGTTGACGACCTTGGCCTTGTCGGCGCCGAAGAACACCAGGTCGCCGTCTTTGGCCCCGGTGCGGTCCATGATCTGCTCCACCACTTCTTCCGGCAGGAACTTGATGATGGGCGATTGGAGCCCCTCGCTGCCGGCGGACAGGTCATTCACCTTGATATAGGCCAACCCTTTGGCGCCATAGATACCCACGAATTTGGTATATTCATCGATCACCTTGCGGGAGAGCTCGCCGCCGCCCGGCACGCGTAGCGCGGCGAGTCGGGAATTCGGGTCATTGGCGGGGCCGGAGAAGACCTTGAACTCCACCTCTTTCATCAGGTCATCGACATCCACCAGCTCCAACGGAATCCGCAGGTCCGGCTTGTCGGAGCCGAAACGGCGCATGGCCTCGGCGTAGGTCATGCGCGGGAATTCGGGCAGTTCGGCATCCAGCACCCGCTTGAACAGGTCGGCCACCATGCCTTCCATCAACTCCATGATCTCCTCCTCGTCCATAAAGGAGGTCTCGATATCGAGTTGGGTGAATTCCGGCTGGCGATCGGCGCGCAGGTCCTCGTCGCGGAAACAGCGCACGATCTGATAATAGCGGTCCACTCCGGAGACCATCAGCAGCTGCTTGAACAGCTGCGGCGACTGCGGCAGGGCGAAGAAGTGGCCCTGATGGGTGCGGCTCGGCACCAGGTAGTCGCGGGCGCCCTCGGGCGTGGCCCGAGTCAGCATCGGGGTCTCCACGTCCAAAAAGCCGTGGTGATCCAGGTGGTTGCGAAGGAGCTTGGGTCACCTGCGAGCGCAGCTTCAGGCGCTGGAACATCTCCGGGCGGCGCAGATCCACGTAGCGATAGCGCAGCCGGTGCTCCTCGGAAACCTCATCGTCCTCGATATCCAGCATGAAGGGCGGAGTTTCGGAGCGGTTGAGGATGGTCAGCTCCTTGCCGAGGACTTCGACCTGGCCGGTGGGCAGGTCGGGATTGACGGTACCCTCAGGGCGGCGGCGAACGCGGCCCTTCACCTCCAGCACGAATTCGTTACGTACCCGCTCGGCGGTGGCGAAGATCTCCGGGCTGTCCGGATCAAACACCACCTGCACGAGACCTTCCCGGTCGCGCAGATCAATGAAAATGACTCCGCCGTGATCGCGGCGGCGGTGGACCCATCCGTAGAGGTGGACGTCCTGATCAAGGTGCGTTTCATGGAGATGACCGCAGTAATGGCTGCGCATACCGATAAGATCCCTGCTGAATTCGTTGAAAAACTGACCGAATAAAAGCGGAAATGTTACGTGGCGCGGGGTTGGTTGGCAACTGAGAACATGGAGTTCTCTTGTGCTCGGCCCGGTCAAGGCGAACCGGACTGTCGGGGTAAAGCACGGCCCCGGGGCCGATCCTACGAAACCGCCGCCGGCTCTTTCTCCTTGGCCGGTTCGCTGCGTTCGGGAGGGACCACTGCACCCATGGAGATAATCATCTTCAGGCCTTCATCGACGCTCATGTCCAACTCCACCACGTCCTCCTTGGGCACAATAATGAAGTAGCCCCCGGTGGGGTTGGGCGTAGTGGGCACGTAGACATTCACAACGTCACGGGACGTCTTGCGCTGCGCCTCCCCCACCGCCGTACCGGTCAGAAAGGCCACGGTCCAGACGTCCTTGCGCGGAAACTCAACCAGCACCACCTTGCGGAAGGACTGCCCGGTGGAGGAAAAAAGGGTTTCGGCCAATTGCTTGGCGCCGCCGTAAACGGAACGCACCAGCGGAATCCGCGCCAACACCGCTTCCCAGATGGAAATTACCTTGCGTCCGAACAGGTTGGCGACACCCGCCCCGGTAAACACGACCACCACGAGGGAGAGCAACAGCCCGAGGCCCGGGACGGAGAATCCCAGCAGGACCTCGGGCTGATACGGTCTGGGGAGCAGCAGCAGGGTCCGGTCCATGAACCCGACCAACAACTTGACCACGAGCACGGTGGCTCCAAGCGGGAGCCAGACCAGGAGGCCCGCAATCAGATAGCGGCGCAAGGCCGAAAACATAGTCGTCCCGGATTCAGTCGCAGGCGGAGCAGCCACCGCCGGTGCCGCAGGCGGGAGCCTTGCTCTCCGATTCGGCAACGTTCTTCTTGCTGCCGCCTTTGAAATCGGTCTCGTACCAGCCGCCGCCCTTGAGACGGAAGCCGGCCGCCGAAATCAGCTTGCTAAGCTCGCTCTTGCCGCAGGACGGGCACTCCGTCAACGGCGCATCGCTCATCTTCTGCATGGCCTCCATCTGGTGGCCGCAGGATTTGCATTCGTATTCGTAGATGGGCATCGCTCGAATAACCTCAGGATCTGACAGGGTCCGTTCCCCCGCATACAGATAGGGCCAATAGCGGGGAAATCAAGGGGATGGGTTCGACGAATTCTAACCTTGAATTCGGAACGACGCCAGAAGGGTCTTTAAATCCGACCCCCTGCCGGCCCGAAGGTTGCGTAACGTCACGGCCAGGCGCCGTCGCAAAGGCTCGGCGTTTTTGCCGACCTCGGGACAGGCATGGCTGAATAATCCAGACGAAAGTGACCAAATCGCCACCAGTGCCGATTTGCGCGCAGTATAACCGGCGGTCTGCCCGAGATATAGCGGCGAAAATTTGCGATTGCGCGCATTTTTAGCGAATACTTATACGGTTATGCGTGTCCGTCACACAGAAGCCCCGAGCGCCGAACGCAACGATTGGCGCACCGTCCGTTCCCTGTTGCCGTATCTGTGGGCCTACCGCGGTCGTGCGGCGATGGCGATCGGCTTTCTGATCCTGAGCAAACTGGCCAATGTGGGCGTGCCGGTTGCCCTCAAAGGGATCGTCGATGCCCTCGATACCCCCGAAGGCCGTCAGATCGCGCTTCCCATCGCGCTGCTGGTGGCCTATGGCCTGCTGCGCCTGGGCAGTTCTTCGTTCAACGAACTCCGCGACATGGTTTTCGCCCGTGTCCGCCACGGGGTAATGCGGCGCCTCTCGCTCAAGGTACTGGGCCACCTGCACCGACTCGGGCTGCGCTACCACCTGGAGCGCAAGACCGGCGCCATCTCCCGGGATCTGGAGCGCGGCACCCGGGCCGCCTCCTCGATGATGAATTACATGCTGTTCAGCATTCTCCCCACCTTCGTGGAGGTGACGCTGATCGCCGGCATCCTGCTCATCAACTACAGCGCCTGGTTCGCCGTCATCACCTTCGTCACCGTGGCCGTTTACGTGGCCTTTACCTTCAAGGTAACGGAGTGGCGCATGCGCTTTCGACACCGGATGAACACCCTGGACTCCCAGGCCAATTCCCAGGCCGTGGACAGTCTCCTCAATTTCGAAACGGTTAAATACTTCAACAACGAAACCTTTGAACACCACCGTTACAGCGACACGCTGGGGGGCTGGGAAGAGGCGGCGGTGAAGACCCAGACCTCCATGTCGGGCCTCAATATGGGTCAGGGAATGATCATCGCCATCGGCGTTACCGCCATCATGACCATGGCGGCCCAGGGGGTGATGGCCGGCACCATGAGCCTGGGCGATCTGGTGATGGTCAACGCCTTCATGCTGCAGATGTTCATACCGCTGAATTTCCTCGGGGTGGTCTACAGCCAACTCAAGCACGCGCTGGCCGATATGGACCAGATGTTCCGGCTACTGGGGGAGGAGCCCGAGATCCAGGATGCCAAGGATGCCAAACCGCTCGAAGTCGATGACGGTTCGGTGCGCTTCGAACACGTGGACTTCAGCTACAGCCGCGACCGGGAAATCCTGCACGACGTCGATTTTGAAATCGCGCCGGGCCAAAAGGTGGCCGTGGTCGGCCACTCGGGGGCCGGCAAGTCCACCCTCTCGCGGCTGCTATTCCGGTTCTACGATGCCACCTCGGGGCGGGTACTGGTCAATGGTCAGGACGTCCGTGACGTCACCCAGACCAGCCTGCGCGACGCCATCGGCATCGTCCCGCAGGACACTGTTCTGTTCAACGATACCGTTTACTACAACATCGCCTACGGCGCTCCCGACGTCTCGGAGGAGGCCGTCGTTCGGGCCGCCAAACTGGCCCAGATCCACGACTTCATAGAAAGCCTCCCGGAGGGTTACGACACCCTCGTAGGCGAACGCGGATTGAAGCTGTCCGGCGGCGAAAAACAGCGTGTGGCGATTGCCCGCACCATCGTCAAAGACCCGAAAATCCTCGTTTTCGACGAGGCCACCTCCTCGCTGGATTCCGCCTCCGAGCAAGCCATTCTCGAGGCCCTGCATCGGGTTGCCGCCGACCGCACCACTCTCGTCATCGCCCATCGGCTCTCCACCATCGTGGATGCCGACCAGATCCTGGTGATGGATCAGGGACGCATCGTGGAGCGAGGCTCACACCGCGAGTTGCTGGAAAGGGACGGGGTGTATGCCCACATGTGGGCGCTGCAGCTGAAGCAGCAGGAGGAGAAAGCCGAGTTGGAGACCGAGCAGGCCGCGGCGACCCGGTAACCGGCTGCGAACCAATCGGCTTAACCGCCAAGGCACAAAGAGCGCCCAAGATGAGAATCTGCACCGCAGAGGCGCAGAGTGCAAAGAGGGTACGCGGAGAATTCGATTGCCCTGGTAGGATCGGCAAAGGAGCGCAGCGATGTGCCCATCACCAAGATGGCGAAATTTTCCTCTGATGGGCACGCTGCGCTTTGCCCATCCTACAACTCTTTCGAATATCCAGCCCCTGCGGGACCTCTGTGATCTCTGCGCCTCTGCGGTGAATTACCTGGCGCTCTTCGCGCCTTTGCGGTTAGCCATCCCTTCCGGTCATAATCCCGATACCACTTTCGCCCGCAAACCCGTATGACTGCCGTCAAACCCGTACGCCCCAACGAAACGCTCAAGCTCCGGCGCGTGGCCATCGACACCTACCGCGAAAACGTGGCCTACATGCACCGGGAGTGTGATTTCTATCGCGCCGAGGGCTTTCAGGCCCTTACCAAGGTGGAGATCAAGGCCAACGGCTACACGATCTATGCGGTGCTGAACGTCGTTGATGACGAACGCATTGTCGGCACCGATGAGCTGGGGCTGTCGGAGCAGGCCTTTGCGCAGCTGAATATGGCCGAAGGCGAACCGGTGCGGGTGGCCCAGGCGGAACTCCCCGCCTCGATGGAAGCGGTGCGGCGCAAGATCGTTGGCGAACGGCTGTCCCAGGAGGATTTTCGAACCATCACCCGGGACATTACCGACAACCGCTACTCCAAAATGGAGATGGCGGCGTTTCTCGTCGCCTCCGGGCAGACCGGTCTGGACCGGGAGGAGATCCTCTTTCTCACTCGCGCCATGACCGAGTCGGGGGAGCGGCTTGATTGGCATGAGCCGCTGGTGGTCGACAAGCATTGCATCGGCGGCATTCCCGGCAATCGCACCTCGATGATCGTGGTACCCATTGTCGCGGCACACGGCATCTTGATGCCGAAGACCTCGAGCCGGGCCATCACCTCCCCTTCCGGCACGGCCGATACCATGGAGTGTCTGGCCAACGTCGATCTCACCCCAAAGGCGCTACATGACGTCGTGCGGGAGACGCGCGCCTGCCTCGCCTGGGGCGGAACGGCGCGACTGGCCCCGGCGGACGACGTCCTGATCTCGGTCGAGCGCCCCCTCGGGATCGATTCCCAGGGGCAGATGATCGGTTCGATCCTGTCAAAGAAACTGGCAGCGGGCTCCACCCACCTGCTCATCGACATCCCGGTCGGTCCCACCGCCAAGGTGCGCCATATGCGCGAGGCACTTCAGCTTCGAAAGCTGTTCGAGTACATCGGTGATCGTATGGGCATTCATCTCGAAGTGATCATTACCGACGGTGCCCAGCCGGTCGGGCGCGGGATCGGGCCGGTGCTGGAGACCCGCGATGTGATGCAGGTACTGCGGTGCGACGAAGAGGCCCCTTCCGATCTGCGGCAGAAGGCGCTGCGCCTGGCCGGGCGCATCCTTGAGTTCGACCCGGATGTGCGCGGCGGCTACGGCTACTCCCTCGCCCGCGACATCCTCGATTCCGGACGGGCGCTCCGAAAGATGGAGGAAGTCATCCAAGCGCAGGGAGCCAACAGACACGCCCGGCAACCGGGGCCCCTGAGCTTTGAGGTCACAGCCGAGCAGGATGGTTTTGTCACGGCAGTCGACAATTACAACCTGGCCAAACTGGCGCGCCTGGCCGGGGCCCCCATGGACAAGGGGGCCGGAGTGGACCTCCTGAAAAAGCTCGGCGACCCTGTCAATACTGGCGAACCGCTGTATCGGGTCCATGCCGAGTATAAGTCCGATTTCAACTTCGCCCTGGCATTTTCGGAGAGGAACAGTGGCTACACTGTGGGGACGGAGACGGAGGTCTCGAAGACCTATTGGGAGTTCTGACCCTGGTTCGGAGTAACCGCAAAGAAAGGCCGCAATTAGCAACCGGTTGCTGGAACCGTTCCTCTATTGGCGGTGTAAGATAGTTAGCTCCGGCATCTACCGATTAGAACGATAAAGGGCCATGATTCTCGGATTTTCTGACTACGAAGCTCAGGGACAGCGCCTCGCCGCAAGGCTGGAGCGGAATTTTCAACGGGTGGACATTCACCGTTTCCCCGATGGCGAAAGCAAGGTAACGGTACCGACCGATCTGCCCGAACGGGTCATTCTCTGCCGGAGCCTCGATCGGCCGAACGACAAACTCATAGAGCTGATGCTCGCCGCCCGCACCGCCCGGGAAAACGGTGCGAGACACCTGACGCTGGTGGCCCCTTACCTTTGCTACATGCGCCAGGATATCGCTTTTCATCCCGGAGAGGCGGTCAGTCAACGGATTGTCGGGCGGTTTCTCGCCGAACTGTTCGATGCGGTGATCACGGTAGACCCTCACCTGCACCGCATCGATCGGCTGGAACAGGCCATCCCCACCGGGGCATCCATTAGCGTGTCGGCCAGAGCTGCCATGAGTGGTTTTCTTGCCAGGAACGTGGCCGATCCGTTGCTGTTGGGACCGGATGAAGAGGCACGGCAGTGGGTGCAGGCCCTCGCGGAGCCGGCCGGACTGGAGTATGCGGTCGCGAAAAAGGAGCGTTTGGGGGACCGGGACGTAAGGGTGGTGCTGCCCAAACACAATTTTCAAGGCCGAACGGTGGTCCTGGTGGACGATATGATCAGTACAGGACGCACGCTGATCACGGTAGCCCGGACTCTCAAGGAAATGGGAGCCGACTCGATTCGCTGCCTCGTCACTCACCCCCTGTTCGCCGATGATGCCACCCGACAGCTGCAGGAAGCCGGCGCTGACACGCTCTGGAGCAGTGACAGCATCACCCATCCGACCAATGCCGTGGCACTGGACCAGACGCTGGCCGAGGCGATACAACGACTGGAATAGGTCCGCAGGTTCAAAGCAAACCGCGGAGGAGTGATCTCCGGCCTACCGGCGTTTCGCCACGTGGATTCTGCGCAGGAGGAGCATGACGCCGCTGAACATCGTCATTTTCATCTTTGCCCTCGCCTTTTTAGTGGCGTTCGTCCAGGTGGGCCTGCTGACCATCGCCTTCGAAAAGCTGGGACTGTCACAGGAATCGGCCTTTTTGCTGCTGTTCAGCTCCCTTCTCGGAAGCACGGTCAACCTGCCGCTGTTCCGGATGCGTTCGGACCCGCCGCGGCCGGGGAGTTACCCCATTACGCCCCGTTGGAGCCACCCTGCCCTTCAATACAACGGGCGCACCATCATCGCCGTTAACGTCGGAGGTGGCGTGATCCCGGTGATGTTTTCCCTCTACCTGTTGCAAAACAACCCGATCAACCTACTCGAAGTGCTGTTCGGCATTGCCGGGGTGGGAACAGTCAGCTACCTCTTCAGCCGACCGATACCGGGGATGGGCATCGGAATGCCCATCCTTATCGCCCCTTTGGCCGCCGCACTGGTTGCACTGATACTTGATCCCGAGCAGAGCGCACCTCTCGCCTATATCAGTGGAACCCTCGGCGTACTCACCGGCGCGGACCTCATGCGCTTTCCCGATATACGCCGCCTGGGGACCCCCCTCGCCTCCATTGGTGGCGCCGGCACATTCGACGGCATCTTTATCACCGGCATCGTGGCCGTGCTCCTGGCCTAGCTCCCCTGCACGGCAGCCGGGTGGTGATCACCTGTCAGGCTTGGTATAAAGGGAGCAAACCATAAAAACACAAAGAAAAATGCTTATCGATTTTGAAGGGGAATGTCGATGGATGATGCCGGTGCGTTCAGCTATCAGGACACCCTCGTGCGTCTCAATGAGGACATGCCTCTTTCGAAAAAGCTGAACTATCTCCATGGTGTGATCCGGGAGCACCACCCGTTCATCGACCGCATCGCCGTCGCCGTCTATGACGGGAAAAGCGACTTGCTCAAGACCTTCATCCACAGCAGCGGCAATGCCGACCCGCTGCCCCACTATCAGGCACCGCTGGCCGAATCAGCCTCGCTCCAGGCGATCATCGGTTTGGGCCGTCCCCGCCTCGTCAACGACCTCGCCCTCTTCAGCGATAGCCCCCACGAACATACAAAGCGCATCGGTGGGGAAGGATACGGCGCCAGCTACACACTGCCGATGTTTCAGCACGGCGAGTTCTGCGGATTTATTTTCTTCAATTCGCGAGACCGGGGCGTCTTCAGCGAAAGTGTCCTGCATTACCTGGATCTCGTCGGACACCTGTTGGCACTGACGGTGGTCAGTGAGTTGAGCAACCTCCGCACCCTTTTGGCCGCAATCAAAACCGCTACCGATATTACCAATGTGCGGGATCCGGAAACTGGCAGCCATCTGGATCGCATGTCCCGCTACGCGCGCATGATCGCCCTGGAGATCGCCCCCAAATACAACCTGAGCGATGAGTTCATCGAACTGCTTTTCATGTTTTCGCCGCTGCACGATGTCGGCAAAATAGGAATCCCGGATAACATCCTGCTCAAACCCGCACCGCTGGAAAAACACGAGTACGAAGTCATGAAGGGGCACACTCTCAAAGGACGGGAGATTATCGATACCCTGCTCTCCAACTTCTCTCTGGAGTTTCTCCACCATGGCGAGATGCTGCGCAATATCGCCGAGTATCACCATGAGGCCATCAACGGCAGCGGCTACCCCCATGGTCTGAGCGGTGAAGAGATCCCCATCGAGGCGCGCATAGTGGCCGTTGCCGATGTCTTCGACGCCCTGACCAGCAACCGCCCCTACAAGGAGGCATGGGATAATGATCGTGCCTTCGATGTGCTACGGGATATGGCGGAAACCATGCTGGATTGCGAGTGCGTCGATGCTCTGGAAAAAAACCGTGGACGCATCGAGCGGATCCAGGCCCAGTTCAAGGAAGATATCTACGGCTAAGTGGGCTCCGAAGGGTGACATCTCGCACCTCGCGTCTCTCTTCCCCCTCCCCTGCCCCGGTGCTAGTGTACTGTCGCATGAAAATGGAAATCGATCACACCCGCAGCATACTTGTCACCGGCTGTTCCAGCGGTATCGGCCGTTGCGTTGCCGAAGGGCTCGCCAAGCGCGGCTATTGGGTGTTTGCGACGGCCCGCAAACCTGAGGATGTGGCGGAAATCCGCAAGCTGGGCCTGGAGGCCTTCGAGCTCGACCTGGACGATCCCGATTCCATTGGCCGTACCCTGGATGCCGTTTTACAACGCACCGGCGGAAACCTTTATGGCCTGTTCAACAACGGGGCCTACGGACAGCCCGGCGCAGTGGAAGACCTGACGCGAGAGGTTCTGCGCGCGCAGTTCGAAACCAACCTTTTCGGCACCCACGATCTGACGCGGCGGGTCATCCCGATCATGCGTCGACAAGGCTACGGCCGCATCATTCAGAACAGTTCGGTGCTGGGCCTGATCAGTCTCCCCTTTCGCGGCGCATACAATGCCAGCAAGTTTGCACTGGAGGGTCTGACCGATACCCTGCGCCTCGAGCTTGCGGGAACTCCGATCCATGTCTCCCTGGTCGAGCCAGGTCCGATCACCAGCCGCTTCCGGGCGAACGCGTTCGCCAAATACCAGGAGAACATCGATGCGGAATCCAGTGCCTTCCGTGAGACCTACCGCCGCATGGAAAACCGCCTCACCAAAAAGGGCCCCGCCGCCCCCTTCACCCTGCCTCCGGAGGCGGTATTGAAAAAGGTGCTCCACGCACTGGAATCACCACGCCCTAAAGTACGGTACTACGTCACCTTTCCCACCTATCTGTTTGGCACCCTTCGCCGTCTGCTGCCGTATCCCTTACTCGATCGACTGCTCGCGCGCATCGGTTCACGGGAAAACCGGTAGCAGGACACAGTTCGGCACAACCCAGCGACCGTTGTGAGCCCGTTCACGGCTGTTTGAAGTGAGGCCATGGCAAGGTAATTGCCGAATCGATACGCAAGCGGATAAATTGATCCAATGGTCATTTCAAAGAAAACGCTCGCCGTGGGGCTATCGTTGGTACTGGCGCCAGCGGCATTCAGTGGGCAATTTGACGCCACCATCCCGATGAAGGACAAAGGGGCCATCAGCTACTACGTGCCGGGCCACATTGAGGGCGCGGGAGAAATCGACTTTATGGTCGATACCGGCTCCAGCTATATGACGATCAACGAAGAGACGTTGGCCGCGCTCAAAAAGGAAGGCAAGGCCCGCTACTTGCGTAAGCTGCGGGGGCGTTTGGCGAACGGTTCGGAGCTGGTGGTTCCGGTCTATGCCGTCAACGCCGTGAGGATCGGTTCCGGATGTTTCTTTCGAAATGTCGAGGCGGCGGTTTTCCCGGGACGGACCCGGCACATTCTCGGCCTTTCGGCCCTTTCCAAAGCCGCGCCTTTCGTCTTCTCCATGGACCCGCCCTCACTGGTGTTGAGCCACTGCACGGAAGGTCCCGGACAGGAACTGGCCGCAGCGGAGTTGCCGGCCCATCCGTAAATTCGAGCTAACTGCCGGAAAGGCCCTGCCCACGTTCCCGCTTCACACAAACAGGCCGATTACCTGGCGGTGAACCCGGACCCCGACAGCACCGTTTCCAGTTGCTCGGCAACCGGTTGGTAGTCACGCGACAGCTCCGACTGACCGTCGCCCACTTCGATACCGACGATCACGAGGCGTTGCGGCAAGTCACCGAGCGCCTCGGCCATCGCCAGTGCGGCGGCCACTCCGAAACCGTGGCTGGAGAGACCGGCTTCGTGATCCGCCAACTCGGTCGTATCGACGACGCGGGCCTCTCCCGGCGCCCCCCCCAGAAGGGCATCGATGATCACCACCAAGTCCCTCCCGGCGAACCACTCGATCAGGCGGGGGCCGGGACGGTCCAGCGTCTGCCAGTCCAGTTGAGGATAACGCTCCGGAAAGCCGGTCGTTTGCAGGTAGTCCACCGCTTCCCAACCGGCGCGGTCCGCCCCAAAGGGCGATCCGACACCGATAATGCGACCGTTCAGTGGCGGGCTCATCGGCGATCGACTTTGAGCGTGAGAAAGTGCGTCGAGCAGGAGATGCAGGGATCGTAGTTTCGAATCACCGTTTCCCCGCGAAGGCGCAATTCATCGTCACTGCGATCGAAGCCATAGGCGGTCAATGCTCGGGCCAGATCCTCCTCGATTCGTGCCTGGTTCTGACTGGTCGGTGGAATGATATCCGCGCTCATCACCCGTCCCTTCTCGTCAAACTCATAGCGATGCCACAGCAATCCGCGCGGCGCTTCCGTCGCGCCGTACCCGACGCCCGCCCTCGGTAGCGCCTCCATCGCCGCGCAGGTGGGAAGCGTATAGTTTTCGAGAATTCGCTCCGCCTCCAGCAGGGCGTAATGGATCTCCACGGCGCGGGCCAGCGCGCTGTGAAACATATTGCGGCTGGGGAACTCGGCGCCGGTCTCGGCGAGGACATCGAGCACCGCCCGGGGCAGCTGTTCCCGATTGAGATTCAGCCGCGCGATCGGCCCTACCAGATAGGGCAGTCCCGCCTCTCCGGCATCCACCCCATTGGGGAAGATATGGGAGTGAAAAGCGGTTGAGTGCGGCGATTGATGCTCCCGGAAATATCGCGGGTATTCGCCGATATCGATAGCCAATCCAGTGCTCGTGGCGATCCGCCCCTCGTTCATCGGGTATTCGTCGGGATGCTGCAGTGAAACCGAAATAAAGTCCTGCTCATCATCGGGCAGATCCAGAGAACCGACCCAGCGCACCAGCTCAATAGCTTCGGGTATCGCCTCTCGGACTTGCTGTAGCATCGAGGCCATCGCTTGCGGCTCCGGGGCATGGAAAAAGCCGCCGACCCGCGCGCCGACCGGATGCACGGAACGGGCCCCGAACAGTTTGATGAGCGAATTCCCGAGCGCCTGCAACTTCAGGCCGCGCCGTACCTCTTCAGGGTAGTCCCTGGCCATCTCGATGGCACTTTGATACTGAAGGAAATCGGGAGCAGCGAGCAGATGGATATGCAATGCATGACTCTGCAGCCATTCGCCACAATAGAACAGACGACGCATTTCCCGTACCCAAGGGCCGGGGCGGATCCCGAAAGCCTGCTCGATGGCATGGACGGCGCTCATTTGATAGGCAATCGGGCAGATGCCGCAGATGCGGGCAACGGTATCCAGCACATCGCTGGAGTAGCGGCCTTCGAGAAACTTTTCAAACAGGCGCGGCGGCTCGAAGATCCGAAGCCGCAGCTCCTCAATCTCGCTGCCCTTGACCTTTAACTCAAGGGCGCCCTCACCTTCTACACGAGCCAGGACCGGCACGTTGACGGCGATTTCCCGCGGCTTATCCATTGTCTTTCTCCTGCCGGCGCCGACCTTCGGCCTGGTTTTCGGTCATACCGCTGTGGAAATAGAGGAAACGATGGGCGATCTGATCGGGCTCCAGCCCCAGGTTCTCAAAACGGTGTCCGAGCGATGCGGTATTTACGTTCTCCGCCGGGCCGTAACACTGATAACAATCTCGCCCGACGGAGGGGCACAGGGCACCGCAACCGGTGCGTGTCACCGGTCCCATGCAGGGCATGCCCTTGGCCACCAACACGCAGACAGTGTTCTGGCGTTTACACTCCATGCAGATCTTTTCCTGATCCGTGCGGGGCAGTGCGCCGGCAAGGAGTGACTTCACCGCATCCAGGACCTGGCGCGTATTTGGCGGACAGCCCCAGATTTCGGCATCCACCCGCACGTGTTCGGAGATGGCCGTGGAGGTCTGCAGCGTATCAATGTACTCGGGGTGGGGATAAACCGCTGCCATCCACTGCTTGGCATCGGCCCTGTTGCGCAGCGCCTGAATCCCCCCCGGACGTGGCACACGCACCGATGGTGATCAGGTATCCGCTGCCTTCCCGGATCTTTCGTATGCGTACCGCTTCATGGGGCGTGGTAATGCTGCCCTCCACGAAGGCGATGTCGACTTCGGCCTCTTCGTCGACGTAACCGGCTTCGGCAAAATGGACGATATCGACGTTCTGAGCCAATTCGACCAGCGTTTCACCGGCATTCAGGAACGCCAGCTGACAACCGTCACACGATGAGAATTTATGGACCGCGATTCTCGGTTTCATTCTTTCTCCTTGAGACCAAGGTTCCGGGCTGTCAATAAGCCCAAAGCATGCATTTGCGACTTAGCCGTGCCGCCGAACCGTGGCACCCACTAAAACCCTTTCACCCCCAACAGCTCCTTCACCTGCGGATAACAGAACACGGGGCCGTCCTTGCAGACAAAGTGCCCGCCGACCTGGCAGTGACCACAATGACCCACTCCGCACTGCATGTTCCGCTCCATCGAAAGCCAGAGCCGCTCCTCGGGTAGACCGCGCCCCACCAGGTCGTTGACGACGGCGAGCATCATCCCCTCCGGGCCGCACATCATCGCCTCACTGTGGTCCGGCCGAATGCCGGCATCGTCGATACACTGGGTGATAAGGCCGGTACGGAACGGCCAGCCGGGACCACACTGGTCGGCCGTCAAATGCACCTCGGTATTGGGCAGTTCCCTCCACTGCTCATAGCGCTCGCGCCAGATGAGGTCATTGGAGTGGCGCACGCCCTGCATGATAATCAGCCGATCGTAATCCTCGCGCCGATTGAGCACGTAATTGATCACCGAAACCACCGGCGCGCAGCCGAGACCGCCGGTGGCGATGACCACATCTTTACCTTTGGCCTCCTCTACCGGCCAGCATCGACCGTAGGGGCCACGCACACCGATCCGATCCCCCGCCTTCAGTTGGGCCATCGCGCGGGTGACGCGACCGACGACACGGATCGTGTGGTCGTAAAGCGTGTCGTCCTCGGGGTCGGAAACGATAGAGATCGGGACTTCGCCGACGCCGTACAGATACAGCATGTTGAACTGCCCGGGCATGAAGTTGTAGGCGCTGTGGATCTGCGGGTCGTTGAAGCGCAGACGCCAAGTGAAGATATCGGGCGACTCCTCGATGCGCTCGACAATCTCCGCCTCATGCGGAAACGGGAATTCTGCCCGCATCCAGTCCTTGTCGGATTCGATGACGCTGCTCACGATTCAACCTCCCCACAAATGGCCCATGCTTCCTCGGTCAGATCGATGCCCGCCGGACACCAGGTGATGCAACGACCGCAACCCACACACCCGGCGCGCCCGAACTGCTCGTGCCAACTGCCGAGCTTGTGGGTGAGCCACTGGCGATAGCGTTTTGGAGTCTCGTCACGAACCACGAAACCGTGGATATAACTGTGGTTGGCTGTAAAACAGGAATCCCACTCTCTGAAATGCTCGCTGCCATCTCCCGAGAGCGCAGGCTCCTCCGTCTCCTTGTGACAGAAACAGGTGGGACAGACCGATGTGCAGTTTCCGCAGGAGAGGCAGCGTTCTGCCACCTCGCGCCAGCGCGGATGCTCCAGGTTGGAGAACAGGGGATCCCGCAGATGGCGTGAAGGCAGCGAGCGCGACTGGCTTTCGGCCGCCGCCTTCAGTTGCCGGTCGGCAGCTTGTCGCTGGGCCTCCGTAGCTGGCTCCAGCTCGAGCCTGTCCATCAACCTTCGGCCGCGCTCGGTCCCGCTTTGCACCAAAAAACCGTCATCCAATTCATCCAGAGCCAAGTCGAAACCTGATCGGCTGCCGGGCCCATCACCGGTGGAGGCACAAAAACAGGTGGCCGCCGGATGTGAACAGTTGACCGCCACGATGAACTGCCGTTCACGGCGCTTTCCGTACTGCGGGTTCGGGTAAGTGCCCTGCAGAAAATGCTGATCATGGATGGCCAGTGCCGCCAGATCACAGGCCCGTACCCCGATGAAAGCGGTAAGCTCCACCGGCTCTTCCGCCAACCCAAAGGCCAACCGGCCCTCAGCGTTCCGCGCCACCCGCCAGATCACCTCGCGGGAAGGAAAAGCCGTCGGCTTTATCGCCTGCGGACCGTTCGCCCAGGCGAAATAGCGTTCGCCGGCGCCCTCCTCGATGCGGTAGCGTCCGGGCGATTGTTCATCGCCCACCCCACGAGGGAGTTGGTCGACCGAGTCGAGCGGACGGAACAGAATCGCACCATCACGCACCTGCGGACCGACGCACTTATAGCCCTCCGCCCGAAGCCTATCGAGTAGCGTCTGAAAACGTGACCTCATGAGGTATCGCGTTTCAGCCATTCCCGTGTTCTCCCTGTTCAGCCCGATGATTCAAAAACTGCGAGTCCCGGATACACGGACCGCGAGGGTGGTAGCGCGAATTCTTGAAACAACCGGATCAAATACCCGGGCCGAAAATCGACCGGAAAATCTTTATCGTTTGTGTTCGACTATGATGGGTTCGGGATGTTGCACCCCTTCGGAAATTTTAAAGCCCCAAAGGGCTCGGCAGACGGCTTTTACCCGCAAGAGGGATGAATTACCCTCACTTTGTAGCTCCAGACTGTTTGTTGGCAATAGTATGCCCCTTTATTCTCTTTCCGGATCACAGAGCAACCTGGAAGCCATGGCGGACGAAAACGACACCTCCTCCTCCCTGACCCCGGAAGATGCGATGAACCGGGCCCTAGCGGCTGAACGGGAGGCCGCAGAAGCCATCCTGCAGTGCGAAAGAGAATCCGAACAGCGGATTTCCGACGCACGGACACAAGCCCGGCAGGTAGCTGAGCGGACCGATGCTCGCATCAGCCGTCTTCAGGAGCGTTGCAGCGTGGCGACCCGGCAGAGGGCCGATGCGCTTCTCAGCGAAGGGGATCGCATCAAAACCTCTCATTCTCTTGAACGCCGGGGCGAACTGCTGGAGCAGGCCGTCCGACAGCTTGCCGAGGAGCTGACCACGGCGGAGCGGGAAGAGCAGGACAGCGGCATGCCATGAACCGAGTGCAGCGCTTCGCCTACGCACAGACCCGCCTGCAGGCCCACCACGCCCGCTTCCCGAACGAAGCCGAGTGGCAGCGGCTCGAAGCCATCACCGATATCGAGCATCTGCTCGATGTACTGCGGAACAGTCCCTTGCGCCCCTGGGTCATCAGCCTGAATGCGCAGATGGACAGCCACCGCCTGGAACAGACGCTTCGCACACTGTTCCGGGACTATATCGAAGCGGTGGCAAGCTGGCAGCCGGCAAAATGGCGAGCGGCGGTGCGGTGGACGAAACACCTGCCGGACCTCCCTGCCCTCGAACATCTCCTGGAGCGTTCGGTCGTCCCCGAATGGATACGAACCGATCCGGTGCTGCGACCCTTCGCACTGGAAAGCCCGAGCCTGCGGGCCCAAGCCCTTGAGGAATCGGAGTATGCCCCGATGATCAGGGCCGGGCACGAGGAGCCCCGGTACCTCGTGCTTGGCTGGAATCGCCACTGGCGGACTCTCTGGCCCCGTACCTCCGCTGCCGAAAGTCGCCCCCTCGAATGGTTGGCTTCCCGTCTCGGCGAACAGCAGGAGATGCTGGTATCCGGACAAGTGCGCGCTAGCCGACCGGCACGGCAAGGCTTGCTGGCGATTCTCGTACCGGCGTTTCGGCGCCATCCATTCCAGCCGGCGACCGCCTTTTTGCATCTGGCGATTACCGCCATTCACTTGGAGCGACTGCGCGGGGCTCTGCTTGAACTGCTGCTGTTCGGGGGAGAGCGGGCGGCGTGAGTGAGGCAATCGAGCCCAATGTGATCCGCCGCCCCGGGTTCAGCCTTCGGCCGGTTCCGGCACGCTGGTTCGAACTGCTGACCTATCGCGAAGACCTCACCCGGGCCGTGGAGGCCCTGGCCCGAACCAATCGGGTAGAGCTCGATACGCGAAGCGAAACGGCGACACCAGTGATGCTTCCGGATCTCCAGCGGCAAATGGAGGAGTACAGCCGGCTGGCGCAGCGCTTCCGTAGCTACTGGCCCGAAGAGGGCCTCGCATCATCGGAAGTGCCGGGTGACCCCGGCGTCACTCTCGACAAGGCGCTGCGGCAGGTGCGGAGTTGGCGCGCCGCGGCTGAACCGCTGGTGCGGGAAATCGAATCCCTCCAGGGAGAGCGTGCCGAGTTGAACCTGCTTCGCGAGATGTTGAGCGGCCTGACCGGCAGTCGGATCAGGCTTTCGCTCCTGCCGCACTCCGGCCCCACTCTCAGTGCCCGGGCCTTCGTTCTTCCCCCCAATTCGCAGATCAGCCTAATGCCCCCCGGCGTTATCGCCACCCATAGCCTCGGCACTCGCCACGCTTTTCTGCTTGCGGTCGGGCCGCCGGCGGAGATGGATGGGCTCGAACAGGAGATCGGTGTGCTGAAGGGCCGGCGCATGCTGCTTCCCTCCTGGTTGGAGGCCGATCCAAGCGCGGCCAGTGAACACGTGGAGCGCCGGATTTCGCAGATCGACGGGCGAATCGAGGCGCTTAATGGACAACTCGCCGTACTGGAGGATGATCGCCAGCTTCGCCCCGCACTCGGGGATATCGAGCGAGTCGACTGGTTTCTGACCCATGTCCGGGAACTGCCCGTCACGGAAAACTTTGCCTGGGTCACCGGCTGGACTTCCGAGGAGGATACCGGCCTGCTGGAAAAGACACTGGAGAAAAACGGGGTCCGTTCCCTGCTGCGCTTTCCCGAGCCGCCGGCCGACAAAACGCCGCCGATGGTGCTGAGCAACCCCCTGTGGGCCCAACCCTTTGAACTCTTCGCACGGATGCTGGGCACCCCGGCCGCCGATGAGGCGGATCCCAGTCGGTTGCTGGTATTCATCGTGCCGGTGCTGTTCGGCTACATGTTCGGCGATGTCGGTCAGGGGCTGGTACTTTTTCTGACCGGAATCTGGCTCTCGCGTCGCTACCCGGCGCTACGGCTGCTTGTGCCCGGCGGCTTTATGTCGATGCTATTCGGTTTTCTCTTCGGCAGCGTCTTCACCCGCGAAGATTGGCTCCCGGCCCTGTGGCTTCGACCGCTTGAGGAACCGCTGCTGTTGCTCGCTATTCCCCTCCTGGCGGGGGTGCTGTTGCTCGTGCTGGGGCTCGGACTGAACGGCCTTGAGTCGCGCTGGCGCGGGGCGGCTCGGGAGTGGTGGCTGCTCGATGCGCCGGTTTTGCTCCTCTATCTGTCCCTGGCTGCACTCATCATCACACCCTACGCCGCCCTGGGCGCCTCCGGCGCCGCACTATGGTATCTCGGCGGGCGGGTTTACCTGGCCGAGGGTGACCTGCGGGCGCTGGGTACGGCCATCGGCCAGCTGCTGGAGTCGATGCTGCAGTTGCTGGTCAATACCCTGTCGTTTACCCGCGTCGGCGCCTTTGCACTCGCCCACGCCGGACTCTCCGCAGCCGTGGTCGGATTGGCCGATGCGGCGGGACACGCAATTTTCTACGCCGTGATCATGGTGGTGGGAAATGCCATTATCATGGTCCTGGAGGGGCTGGTCGTTTCCGTTCAGATCACGCGTCTGGTTCTTTTCGAATTTTTCATCCGCTTCCTGCGCGGCGAGGGGCGAACGTTTCATCCGCTCGCCGCGCCGGGGAAAAGGACCGGTAAGACGCGATGAATCCAGCCAGCCTCTCTGTGCGGGGTTTCACCTCCCCCCAACTGGCCAGCTGTACTCGGTGAAGCCTGCGGGTACAACAACAAGGAGCACTCAATGAATCGACGCCACAAGACCGCCCTGGGACTGGTGATAGTGGCCGGGCTGTTCAGCCTGGCCGGCTCGCTGATGCTGCTGGTCCCCAACCTCGTTCAGGCGGCAGAGGCCGCCAGTGAGCCCCTGTCGGAAGGTGTTTTGCGCTGGGGTTTCATGGCTGCGGCGCTGGCTACGGGACTCTCTTCACTGGCGGCCGGATACGCCGTTGCCGCCGTCGGCAGTGCGGCGGTGGGGGCTATCGTGGAGAAACCGGAACTGCTGGGCCGCGTGCTGGTGCTGGTGGGGCTGGCCGAGGGGATCGCCATCTATGGCCTAATCATTTCCATTCTGATCCTGAATCAAATCGCCTGACGTGACGGCACCCATTTTCATCGGCGACGAACTGAGCGCGGCCGGCTATCGGTTAGCGGGCGTTCGGGTGTGGTCGCCCGGTGACGAGGAACTGCTTGCGGTATTTCGGCGCGCCCGCGAAGAGGCGGAGCTGATCCTGCTGAACGTCGAGTACGCCCGCCGCCTGCCTGCGGAGGAAGTCCGGGAGGCACAGCGGGCGTTGCGGCCTCAGCTGCTCATCGTCCCCGATATTCGGTATCAATATCCCATGCGTGATCTCCTCAGCCGCATTCAGAGTCAATTGGGGGTCCAGTTGTGAGCGAACCGCGCGGCATCATCGATGCCCAGCTTGATTCCCTCTTGGAGTTGGTCGAACGGCACCGCGACGAGCGCTGCCGGGCGATCCGCGAGCAGGCCGAAGTCGAACGCCGGGAACTGCTCGCCGAGGCGCATGCAGAAGCCCGCGGGCGAATGCACCGGGCGATCCAGACCGAACGTCAGCGTGCCCGTTCGGAGCTGACGGCTGCCCGGGCACGGTTACAGACCCGTGCCCGCCAACAGCAGTATCGTATCGCCCTCGGGCTGCTCCACGAGGGATGGGACACGCTTCAGGGGGCCATCCGCAAACGCTGGAACACGCCCGAAGGCCGTCGCCCCTGGATTCGCGCGCTGGTTGCCGAAGCCATGGTGGTACTGCCACGGTCGCAGTGCTGGCATATCGAACATCCGCTCGGCTGGGATCCATCGGAAGCGAAAGAGGAGACGGCACGCATGATCGATTACTGCGGGCGTGCCCCCGAGTGGGTGGCGCGGGACGATCTCAATGTCGGCTTGCGCTTCTGTACCGATGGGGCCTGCCTGGACGGCAGTGCCGCTGGCCTGTTGACCGAGCGCACGGCCATCGAGGCGCGACTGCTGGCCGGAGTCAATGTCCTGTTGGGCGAGGACATACTCGGCGGGCCGCTCGATAGGGAGCCGCGGAGTCGCGATGAGTGAAGCGGTTCTCAGCCGGATCAGCGGCCCTGTTTTGCGGGCGAAACGCCGCGGCGACTTCTTTATCAATGAGGCCGTCACCGTCGGTGAACGCCGTCTGCTCGGTGAGGTGATCCGTATCGAAGGCAACCAGATCGTCGTCCAGGTCTATGAGGATACCAGCGGCCTGAGGCCCGGCGTGCCCGTGATTGGCAGCGAACTGCCGCTGGCGATCCGGGTGGGTCCCGCCCTGCTCGGCCGGATCTTTGACGGGCTCCTGCGCCCTCTGTCAATGGATATCGGTCACTATATCCGACCCGGCCTGACCGAGCTGGCACCGCGAACCTTCCGCTTCGAGCCCCGGGTAGAGGTGGGTCACGTTCTCCCTCATGGCGGTGTATTCGGCCGCATCCTGGCCGACGGGGCCCGGGAGCAGCACGCCCTGTTGCCGCCGGATATCGGCGGGCGCGTGGTCTCCGTCGCCCCGGCCGGCTACTTCAGTGACGATGAGACTGTCTGTGAACTGGAAACCGAAAAGGCTGAGCGGCACCGCGTGGCAATGAGCCACCGTTGGGCGGTCCGCAAGGGCCGCCCTGTGGCACAGCGTCTGCCTGCGGAGAAGCCTCTGCTGACCGGCCAGCGGATCCTCGATTCTCTGTTTCCGGTTGCCCGCGGCAGCAAGGCCGCGCTCCCGGGCGGTTTCGGCACCGGCAAAACGGTGCTCCAGGAGAGTCTCGCCAAGTGGTGCGATGCCGACGTCATCGTCTACGTGGGCTGCGGCGAACGCGGCAACGAGATGGCCGGCGTGCTGCACGAATTCCCGGAACTGGAAGACCCCCGCAGCGGCCGCCCCCTGATGGAGCGCACCGTTATCATCGCCAACACCTCGAACATGCCGGTGGCGGCCCGCGAGGCCAGCATCTATACGGGCCTCACGGTGGCGGAGTACTTCCGCGACCAGGGTCTGCACGTGGCGCTGATGGCGGATTCCACCAGTCGCTGGGCCGAAGCCCTGCGAGAGGTTTCGGGACGGCTCGGCGAACTGCCCGGTGAGGGCGGCTATCCGGCCTACCTCTCCAGCCGTCTGGCCGGCTTCTATGAGCGGGCGGCGCGAGTCACCACCCTGGGGGGCGATGAAGGTTCACTGACCCTGATTGGCGCGGTCAGTCCGCCTTCCGGTGATTTTTCCGAGCCGGTCACCACTCACACCAAACGCTACGTACGCTGTTTCTGGACCCTGGATCGGAGCCGTGCCCACGCCCGCTTTTTCCCGGCGGTGCATCCGCTTACGTCCTACTCCGAGGATGTGGTGGAGGTCGCCTCCTGGTGGGAGCGGGAGGGCAACACCGAATGGCCCCGCGTGCGGCGCCGCTTTTTGACGCTGGTGGAGCAGCAGGCACATATCGAGCGCATGGCGCGCATCATCGGCAAGGATGCCCTGCCGCCCAAACAACGCCTCGTGCTGCTGGCAGCCGAACTCGTCGCGGACGGTTTCCTGCGTCAATCCTCCTTCTCCGAAGCGGATCGCTACTGTTCACCGGCCAGGCAGACCGCCATGATGCGGCTGATCGATCGGTTCATCACCCTGGCCGAAAGTGCCGTGGCGCAAGAGATCGATGTCGAACGCATTCAGGAGATGGCGATCCTGCGCCGGCTGCGGCGCATGGGAGAGGAACTCGGCGATGACAAACTGGCGCGCTACAAACTGCTGGGCACACAGTTGGAAGCGGAATTCGCTCACTTGATGGGGGAGGCGGGCCGTGCGGGGTAACCTCTACGCCAGCGGCAATATCACGCGCATCGACGGGCCGCTGGTCTTTCTCAAGCGCTCGGTCAATGTCGGTCTCAATGAAGCCGTGTCGGTGGTCGGGCAGGACGGCCAGGCGCGCACAGGACGCATCGCCGCCCTGGATGAGGATTACATGACCGTCGAGGTGCTGGAGAGCACCGAGGGGCTTTCGCTTTCCCAGACTCGGGTTCGCTTCACCGGTCGGACTCTCCACTTCGATGTGGGTCCGGGTATTCTCGGCCGTATCTTCGACGGGGTCGGGCGGGTGCGCGACGGTGGTCCGCCCGTCCCTGCCGAGCACAGTCTTCGCATCGACGGCATGGCCATCAACCCTGCCGCCCGCGGCAAACCCTCCGACTTCATCGAAACGGGCATCACGACCATTGACCTGATGAACAGTCTGGTACGCGGCCAGAAGCTGCCCATCTTCTCCGGCGGCGGCCTGCCCCACGCTCGCATGGCGGTGCAGATAGCCGGCCGTGCCCGATTAAGGGGACAGGAGGCCGGCGACTTCGCCCTGGTTTTCGTCGGCATCGGGGTGACCCACCATACGGCCGAAAACTTCCGCCGGGCGATGGAAAACAGCGGGGCACTCGAACACACGGTGATGTTTCTCAACCACGCCTCCGAATCCAGTACCCAACGACTGCTGACCCCGCGCTTCGCTCTCACTGCCGCCGAGTACCTGGCCTTCGTCGAGGGCCGGCATGTGCTGGTGGTCATGACCGACATGACCAATTACTGCGAGGCACTGCGTGAGGTCTCCGCCTCCCACGGCGAGATTCCCAGCCGAAAAGGCTACCCGGGCTATATGTATTCGGATCTGGCCGCCCTTTATGAACGGGCCGGCACCCTGAGGGATCGCCCCGGTTCGCTGACACAGCTCCCGATCCTCACCATGCCGGCAGACGACATCAGCCATCCCATTCCGGATCTCACCGGTTACATCACCGAAGGTCAGATCGTGCTCGACCGGGAGCTGGACCGAAAGGGGATCTACCCGCCGGTCAAAGTGCTGCCCAGCCTCTCACGGCTGATGAAGGACGGTACCGGCAAGGGCTTCACCGACCCCGACCATCCGGCCCTTGCCAGTCAGGTCTATGCCGCTTACGCCCGCGCCGCCCAGGTGCGGGTCCTCGCCTCGGTGGTGGGCGAGGAGGGTCTGCCGACCATCGACCGTCAGTACCTGGCCTTCGGCGATGCCTTCGAGAGCGAGCTTATCCATCAGGATGACTCGCGCACGCTCGAAGGAGAGCATGGCCGTCGCCTGGCGACTGCTTTCGATGTTGCCCAAGGGCGAGCTGACCCGCCTCTCCGACGCCCAGATCGAACGACATTTAACCCGGAGGCGCTGATGGCGGATGCCGGCGGACTCACACCCACCCCTTCCGTTCTCCAGGAACTTCAGGATGAACGTCTGGTGGTTCAGGAGGGATATCAGTTTCTGGACGAGAAGCGCCTGCTGCTGGCAGCCGAGATTCTGCGTCAGCTTGAGCGCTACCGGCGTCTGCATCGGGAATATCTCGATTTCCAGGATTCGACCGCCCGGGCTCTGCGGGGGGCCGTCGCCCGACACGGCCTGGAAGGCCTGCAGATCTACCCGCCGGCCGCCGACCTCGAATCGGCCAAACTGACGACAGAAACCCGTACGGTGCTGGGTGTCAAAGTTGCCGAGAGCCAACTCGAAGGCGAAACCGACCTTTCACCACCGCGCGCCGTCAATCCTTCCCCGGAGGCCCGCGAGTGTCGCCGCCTGTTCAATGCACTGGTCAAACGTAGCGCCCCACTCGCAGCCATTACCGGCAATCTCAAGCGGCTGCTGGACGAATACCGGCGCACCGAGCGTCGGGCCCGAGCTCTGGAAGATGTCTTGCTTCCCGAGATTGAACACCAACTGCTTGAAGTCTCCACCCGACTGGAAGAGCTGGACCAGGAAGAGGCGGTGCGCACCCGCCTCAACTACGGGAAAGGACAAGCCTCGTGAGGTCGCCGGCTACGGTCATCCTCGAATTTCAAAGCGCTTCCAATCCGATTTTCCTTTGGCAGGGCAGGCGGACCGACGGGGAGCGCCGATACGGGGTACCGGCTTTCGGCGCGCGGGGAATGCATCCGCTCGGCACCGGAAACGGGTCCGTTTTGGAGCAAAGGCCGGCGAATGGCCGACCTTCGCCCCCGGCGCCCGTTCTCAGCCGGCCGCGAACATCCACAGTCCGGCCGTACCGATGGCCGCGCCTGCGAAGCGAATCACCAGCGGGTGGAGCAGGCGTCCCGCCAGTGCGCCGGTTCCGTGCAGTAGGGCGGTGGTCAGCAGCAGGCCAAAGCCGTAGGTGGTCAGGGCTGCCGAAGCCGTGGCTTCGGCGCCGTGGGCATAGCCGTGGAAGATGGCAAAAGCCGCAAGTACGCCCGCGGCGAGGCCCGCCGGCGCCTGGCGGCTGAACACCAGAGCGCCACCGAAGATGATCAGAGAAGCGAGGATAGTCGGCTCCACGCCGGGCAGTGCGATTTCGCCCAGCCCCAAGGCGATACCTGCGGTCATGGCGCTCAGAAAGGCCAATGGCAGCAGAAATGCCTTTCGGCCCTGATGGCGGGCGGCCCAGAGTCCGACCGCAACGGCCGCCAGCAGGTGATCCCAGCCGGCAATCGGGTGCAGCAGCCCACTAGCCAGTCCACCGACGGAGCCGACCCCGGTGTGTGCGGCGGCGCTGCCGCTGACCAGTAGTGCGGCGGTGGCGAAAACGGCACGTCTTGCAGTCATATCCTTTCTCCTCCTGATGAATGCTTTTCAAAAAATAGCGTAGAGACTGCACGGGTGAACATTTGGCAGGTCGCACCACTTCCGGTTATCGCACCTTGACCTTGACCAGCTCATCACCATCCGGGTCGGTCACATGGACGGCACAGGCGATACAGGGATCGAAACTGTGGATGGTGCGCAGGATCTCCAGCGGTTGCTTGGGGTCATGGAGCCTGTGGCCCTGGAGGGCCGCCTCGTAAGGCCCGGACTGATCCTCGGCATCCCGGGGACCGGCATTCCAGGTACTGGGCACCACGGCCTGATAGTTGGCGATCTTCTCGTCCTCGATCACGATCCAGTGGGCGAGCGCACCGCGGGGCGCCTCCATGAACCCGACGCCCTGGGCCTTTTTGGGCCATGAAGAAGGCTCCCACAGGGTCTCGTTGAAGGTCTTGAAGTCGCCGGCACGGATATTGGCGATCAAATTGTCGTACCAGGTCTGCATGGCATCGACGAAAACCTTCGTCTCCAGCGTCCGGGCGGCGGTGCGGCCCATGGTGGAGAAGAGCGCCTCCTTGGGCAGTTCGAGTCGGTTGAGCGTGGAGTCGACCAGTTCCCGGGTCTGTTCATGGCCACGTGCATACAGCATCAACACGCGCGCCAGCGGTCCGACCTCTACCGGCTTGCCCCGCCAGCGCGGGGATTTCAGCCAGGAGTAGCTCTGGTCCACATCGAGATGGTCGTAGGGCGGTTGGGGACCGCTGTAATTCAGGTTGGTTTCGCCTTCATAGGGATGCAGCCCCCGCTCCTTGCCACCGCTGTAGTCATACCAGGAGTGGGCGACGAACTCCTCGATTTGCGAGGCATCGTTCAGGTTCACCTCATGCACGATGGAAAGGTCACGGTTCAGTATGACTCCGGAAGGGATCAGGAATTTTTCCGGATCGTTCATACCATCTTCCGGGAAGTCGCCATAGGTCATGAAGTTGCCCACGCCCTCTCCCTGGCGAAACCAATCCTTGTAGAACGAGGCGACCGCCAGGGTATCGGGGACGTAGACCTGATCGACAAACGCGCGCATGCGCCCGATGACGTCCTGCACCTTTTGCAGGCCGACGATATCCAGGGCCGTGCCGCCGTGGCCGGAGCGTCCCCTCCGACCCTGTGCACTGATCGCGCTCGGCACACCGCCGACCAGAAAATTCGGGTGGGGGTTCTTGCCGCCGAAGATCGTGTGCAGCTTGACCACGTCCCGTTGCCACTCCAGGGCCTCCAGATAGTGCGCCACCGCCATCAGGTTGGCCTCGGGCGGGAGTTTGTAACCGGGGTGGCCCCAGTAACCGTTGGCGAAAATGCCCAGTTGCCCGGACTCGACAAAACCCTTGACGCGCCTCTGCACATCGGCGAAATAACCCGGCGAAGATTTGGGATATGCGCTGAGGCTCTGGGCCAGTTCGGAGGTCGATTTGGGGTTGGCCTTCAGGGCCGAAACCACGTCCACCCAATCCAGGGCGTGCAGGTGGTAGAAGTGCATGACGTGGTCGTGCACGAATTGCGCGGCGATCATGAGGTTGCGGATCAGCTGGGCATTGGGCGGGATCTCATAATCCAGCGCATCCTCCACCGAGCGCACCGAGGCGATGCCGTGTACCAGGGTGCAGACACCGCAGATACGCTGCGCGAACGCCCAGGCGTCGCGCGGGTCGCGCCCCTTGAGGATGGTCTCGATGCCCCGCACCATTGTGCCCGAACTGGAGGCGCGGGAGATCACATTCCCGTCGGTCTCCGCTTCGATGCGCAGGTGCCCCTCGATACGGGTAATCGGGTCGACGACAATTCGTTCACTCATGACTGGCTCCCCCAAAGAGCTTTCATCGCAAAGGCGCCAAGAGCGCAAAGTGCTTTTCAAAAAGCCGGAGATTGATACTCCGAGCCCGGCGCGATGGCTTCCAATTTTCCAACTTCACCTCTTCGCGGCAGAAAGCCTTCACTTCGCGCTCTTGGCGCCTATGCGGTTTTTCATTTTCCACCGTCGATATACTCCGAGACCAGTTCGGCCAGTCCGACGACCTCGACGTTCATGTCATAGTGCTCCAGCCCCTCCTCGAGGGTAATGCGGCAATTGGCGCACGAGGTGACCAGGGTGGAGACGCCCAGCTCTTCGAGTTGGCGCTTTTTCACCTTGAAGGCTTTGAGCCGAAGTTCCTCCGCCCGGTCATTGGCACTGACGCCGCCACCGCCACCGCAACACCAGTTCATCTTTCCGGCGTCGCGCATCTCCTGAAAGTTATCGGCAACGTCTTCGAGCAGTCGGCGCGGCGGGTCGATCACGCCGCCCCGGCGGGCGATCTGACAGGGGTCGTGGTAGGTCAACGCTCGCTTATCCCTACCGCGGGTCTTCAGGCGCGCCTCGCTGCGCAGCTGATCCAGCAACTCCAGGATATGCACCACACCGAACCGGTACTCCCGACCAATCAGATTGGGCCCCTCGAAACGAAGCGCCATAAAGGCGTGGCCGCACTCGGGGCTGATCACATTTTTCACTCTCAGCTTTTCGGCGGCGTTGACGATTTTCATTACCACCTCTGCGGCCAGATCGGACTGGCCGATCTGGATACCGCTGTTAGTGGCCTCGAAGGCCTCGGAGGAGAGCGTCCAACTCACGCCGGCCTGATGGAAGATTTTCGCCAGTGCGCCCAGATATTCGGGAAAGTTGACGATCTCCATCGACGAGAGCAGCGCCATGTAATCGGCCCCCTCCTCGTCCACCGGGATCTTCAGTCCCGTTTCCGCCTCCTGATGGCGGATCTGAGCCTGAAGCGTCTGGAGCTTGACGCCCATCGGACTGCCCAGCTCGATGGTCCGGCGGGTGGCATCAATGACCCCTTTGGGCGCGTGACCGGAAACGGACATCCCCTCCCGGAATTTGCGGATCATGTAGGTGATGTCGTTGCCCACCGGACACACCATCGAGCAGCGCCCGCACAGGGAGCAGCTGTCATAAACGAGGGGACTCCACTCTTCCAGTTCCTGGTCGGTTACCGGCTTGGACAGCCCCAGCCTTTTTGCCAGTCGGCCAAGCAGGGTGAACTCCTGTTTCCAGAGCCGCCTCATCGGCTCGAGCTTATTGATGGGCGTGTAGCGCGGATCCCCGGTCTCGGTATAGAACAGGCAGGCCTCAGCACACATGCCGCAATGCACGCAACTGGCAAAGTAGCTGGCGATGGGGGAATCGATCACTTCGCGAAGGGCATTGATGCCGCGCTCCAGGGATGCACTCATGAGGCCACCCCCTTGCGTGCAAAGCTCTCACCGTTGTACCACCGGGAAACCCACAGAGTGGCGGCGTGCGAGAGCTTTCCGAACGGCAGGGAAATCAGCAGCAGTTCCACGGAGAGGATATGGAGCGCCAGCATGGTGGTGTAGGACAGCGCCGTGTGGTGATAGGCCATCCAGCCTGTCAGTACCGGCAGGAAGGTCACCAGCCAACCCCAATAGTCACCCGCATTCGAGAGGTAGCGCTTGACGGGGTCGGTCAGCCTCGACGCGAGTACGACAAGCAGCGCCACCAGCGTAATCACGGCGACAAAATCCACCAGCGGCGAAGGCAGTCCAGGCCAGCCGACACCGAAGACGTCGCGGATAAATGCGATATGCGGGATGAAGAGAAAGAAGGTGATGAACAGCCCGATATGAAAGAGATAGCCGCCAACATGTGACACCGGTGAACGCTTCAACATCTCGCGGGTCGGCACCGATCGGCTCAGCACTGTCCGCCAACCCGAACCGGGGGTGGGATCCCTTGGGGGGGCAAGGTCCCTTTTACGGCCGATGCCGTAGATCTCAATCAGACGCAACAGACCGCCCAGCGCGAAGACGGCCACGGCGATCACCAGTCCCGGACCCCGGACCCACAGAAGCAACTCGACTTCGTTCACGGCGATTTCTCCAGGTCCTCCGGTCCCACGGGCTCGTGCTGTTTGGCGGCTTTTCGTTTGACCATGCGGTTGCGCACGGCCATGGCGCCGCCGGCGGCGGCACCCACCGCAGCGGCGGCAACAGCCGCCGGACCCAACGGTTCGGTGGGAACCGAGATCGCCTTATAGAATCCTCCGGCATCCCAGAAGTGCGGTTCGGAGCAGCCGAGGCAGCCATGCCCCGATTGGATGGGGAAGCTGGTGCCCTGGTTCCACTTGGTGGTGGCGCAGGCATTGTGGGTGGTGGGGCCGCGGCAGCCGAGTTTATAGAGGCACCAGCCTTTGCGGGCCCCCTTGTCATCGAAGCTCTCCGCAAATTGGCCGCGGTCATAGTGCGGCCGGCGATAACAGCGATCGTGAACCGTGTCACCGTAGAAGGCAGTCGGCCGGCCCAGGGAATCCAGTTCGGGTACCGTACCGAAGGTCAGATAGTGGGCCAGTACCCCGGTGATCACCACCGGGATCGGCGGGCAGCCCGGGACGTTGATGATGGGCTTGTCGGTAATGATGTCGGAGACCGGCACGGCGCCGGTGGGGTTTGGCTGCGCCTCGGGGATGCCCCCAAAGGAGGCGCAGGTGCCGATACTCACGATGGCCGCGGCATCGGCGGCCGTCTCCCTGAGCATGTCGAGGTTGCTGACACCCGCGATGGTCGAATAGCCCCCCCCCGTCCTTGACCGGTATGGAGCCGTCCACCAGCACCAGATAGTCGCCCTTGTGGCGCTCCATGGCCTCGATTCGTGCCCGCTCTGCCGCCTCGCCCGAAGCGGCTTGCAAGGTATGGTGGTAATCGAGAGAGATGGCACCGAAGATCAGGTTCTCGATAGAAGGCGAATGGGAGCGTGTCAGTGACTCGGTGCAGCCGGTGCACTCCTGGAACGACAGCCAAATCACCGATGGGCGTTGCGCGCTTTCCAACGCCTTGGCAATGGCCGGCGCCATCGAGGGCGGCAGTGCCATCACCGAGGCTGCGGTGGCGCAGAACTTGAGAAAACCGCGTCGGCTCACGCCGCGCGCCCTCAGGTGGGCCATCAGGTTATTGTCATCGCACATGATCCCCCCGTTCGGTCTGAGACGCAGAACCAAAAGAGCACCCAATCGGTGCCGCTGCTTTTACCCCGAAAATGGCATCGTTCCGACTACCGGCCCCGTTCGGTGGCGAACAGGCGCGCACGGAGCCCATCAAGCCCCTCTTTCACCTCCTCCATGGGCGCACTGAGAATTTCAGGGCTAAAGGTCACTTCAATGAATTGGGCGATAACCTCTTCATCTTCGTTGAGGTGGGTGACAAACCATACACCGGGAATGCCGCTCTCCCGAACGTGGGTCAGCCCCATCGTCTCGACTTCGGCCGTGACTTCGCCTTCCCCGAGAGCCTCGTTGAGCAGCCCGAAATCCGCATCGGTGAGCGGCAGACTGCCGAGATCGATACTGGATTCCTCGCCCTTTTCCAGCAGGTCGCGAAGCATCTGCTCGAGCTCGCGCAGGATCGCCCGGGCATTCCCACCCTCCTCCCGGACGGTGGCCGTATGCTCAACCTTGACCCGAATGTCATCCATCGAACTCACTGCCGCCACCGCTCCAGCGTATTCACCGCCAGAAGGCAGACCTGCGGGATCGCGGCGGCGACGGCCTCCGTGGGACTTTCACCCCAATGCAGCCTCTTCGGTTGGATGCCGATCAATGCCCGGTGCCTGGGCAGACGTTCGCTCAGGCGCGCAACGGCCATCAGGTCCACCAGACCGACCTCGTGAACACTGCGCCGCTTACCGCCATTGAGATAGCTGTCCATGTCGCCATCCTCGAAGAATTGGACCGTGCCCGGGGCCGAACCCAGCTCGGCGGCATCGATGACGATGAGTTGCTCCGTTTCCTGCAGCGGAACGGCTAACGTGAAACTGAGGGTGCCGCCATCCAGAAAGCTGACATCTTCGAGGTGGGAGTAGTGCTTCTGGAGGTGGGAAATCGCATGGACACCAACCCCCTCGTCGCTCAACAGCGAGTTGCCGAGCCCGAGAATAACGGTGGTGGCATCCATAGGATCCCTGATTGTTCTTTGCATTTTGCGGGAACGCATACCGCGCTGACCCAATCTATAACACTTGACACCACTTCGATCCAGTCGGTTCGGCGAACCGACTGGGAGGGGTTGTAGCTGTGCGGTTGCTCACGACTATACTGTCGCTAACCGGAGCTGTGGAAAACCTGTAACCATGTGTCTCGGCATCCCAATGGAAATCACCGCTATCGACGGTTACAACGCCCGCTGTTCGGCAAAGGGCGTTGAGCGCGACGTTAGCCTGTTCATGCTCCACGATCCGGTCGAGGTGGGCGACTATGTGATCGTCCACGTCGGCTATGCAATCCAGAGAGTCAGTCCCGAAGAGGCGCAAACCACCTGGGAGCTCTTTGACGAGTTGTTGGCGGCGGATCCCGGTTCCGATGCATGAACTCTCGGTCTGCCAGGGCATGCTCAATCAGGTGACAACCATCGCCCGCGAACACCGGGCGGAATCGGTTAGCCGTATCACCATCCGCATCGGCCCCCTCTCGGGAGTGGAGCCACGGCTCCTCAAGGAGGCGTTCCCCATCGCTCGGGCGGGCAGCGTCGCGGCAGAGGCCGAGCTGATTATCGAGGAGCTCTCGGTGCGGGTTCACTGCACGAATTGCGGCGCGGACTCCGACGCAAGCCCGAGCCGACTGCTCTGCGCCGAGTGCGGCGACTGGAAGACACAGGTCATCGGCGGCGACGAACTGCTGCTGGTCAGCGTTGAACTGAATAAGGAAACAAGCGATGTGTGATACCTGCGGCTGCAATGTGACATCCGGCAACCGGCATTTGGCGGAAGAGGCACGGGGCAAGGACGGGCGCAACGCCGTCGAGGTGCTGACGGGACTCCTGTCGGAAAACGATCATCAGGCACTGCACAACCGCGAACACCTGGATGCGCACGGTGTACTCGCGGTGAATCTCATGTCATCTCCCGGTGCGGGCAAGACAGCCCTGCTGGAGGCCACCATCGAGGCCTTGGGCAAGCGTTACAACGTGGCGGTCATCGAGGGCGACCTGGAAACCGAAAACGATGCCCAGCGTATTCGCGCCAAGGGGGTCCCGGCCGTACAGATCACCACCGGCACGGCCTGCCATCTGGACGCCCATCTGGTCCATGACGCGCTCCATGACCTGAGCCTGGAAGCTTTGGACATCCTCTTCATCGAGAATGTCGGCAACCTCGTCTGTCCCGCGAGTTTCGATCTGGGTCAGCACAGCAACGTTACGCTGCTCTCGGTCACCGAAGGTGACGATAAACCGGCGAAGTATCCGGTCATGTTTCGCGCCTCGGACCTGCTGCTGGTCACCAAGTCGGATCTGCTGCCCCACCTGGACGACTTCCGGCCGGAAAAGGCCGAACGCCACCTGCGGGAGCTGGCCAGCGAAGCGCCGGTGCTGACACTCTCGGCACGCGAAAAAGGAAGTATCGCCGGGTGGACCGATTGGCTTGAGCAGCGACTGAACGCCCATCGCGCGGCGCTCTCCGAGCGCCCCGCCGAAGCGCCGCACCATCATCATCACCACCATTCCGTGGAGGGCTAATGGCCAGTAACGCCCGCATTTGGCTGGACCGTATCCACGACCTCGGTCTGACCGAACCGGTGCGGGTCATGAACGTTTGCGGCGGCCATGAACGCTCCGTCACCATGGCCGGGCTGCGACGCGTACTGCCGGATATCGTGGAAATCATCCCCGGCCCCGGCTGCCCGGTCTGCGTCTGTCCCGAGGAGGCGGTCTATGCCGCCATTCAGCACGGGTTAAAAGACGATGCACTCGTGGTGGCCTACGGCGACATGCTGCGGGTACCGGTAAACGTGCCCAAAAGCGAGGCCCGCTCCCTGGAAGAGGCCAAGGCGCAGGGCGCCGACATTCGCCCGATCGCCTCACCGCAGGAGGCGGCAACCCTCGCCCGTGAGCATCCCGAGCGTCAGGTTGTTTTCCTGGCGGCGGGTTTTGAAACCACCACGGCGCCCGCCGCCGCCCTCGTCCGCGAGGGATTGCCCGAAAACCTGTTCATGCTCATGGCGGGACGCCTCACCTGGCCGGCGGTGGCAATGCTGCTCGACTCCGAGAAACCCGGGTTCGACGCCCTGATTGCGCCCGGACACGTGTCGGCCGTAATGGGGCCGGAAGAGTGGGAGTTTGTGGTCGACAAGCACGACCTGCCCACGGCGGTGGCCGGCTTTACCCCGGAGAGTCTGCTGACGGCGCTCTATTCGGTGCTGCGGCAGAAACAGGAGAGCCGCCCGTTTCTGGATAATTGCTATCCGGACGTCGTCAGGCCCGGGGGCAATTCCGCCGCCCGACAGATGCTCGCGGAGGTGTTCGAGATCGGCGATGCCCAGTGGCGTGGCGTTGGCGCCATTCCCGACTCCGGCTTTCACCTGAAGGGCGACTATCGATGTCACGACGTCCGGGAACATCTGCCCGACTACGCGGCCGAGGGACGCCGCCGGGCCGGTGAGATGCCCCCGGGCTGCGATTGTGCCCGCGTGGTCCTGGGCAAGGTCTACCCGACCCAATGCAAGCTATACGGCACGGCCTGCACACCGCGCACCCCCATTGGGCCTTGCATGGTCTCCGACGAAGGGGCCTGTCGCATCTGGTGGTCCGGTGGTCAACGCGCAGCGGCGAATCCGGGCAGGGATACCGCGCCGGAGACACCGCAGCGTTAGGCGCCCTGACCTGCTATCCAGGGGCAGACAACTTCAAGGTTCAACAGGGTGCCGGCTGATCCGGCGCCGCATCGGGAAGGTCAATCCGGAGCTCGTTTTTCCGGGCAAAATCCATCACCTGATTCCAGATACCCGGGGCGGTGTGGGCCAACGAGCGGTCCACCTGCAGGCCCTTGGCTTCCGGGCGACGGATTGGGCGCAGGCTGCAGGAGAAACGCAAACGGCGGCTGCCGTCGTAATTGGCCGCCAGGGAGGCGAGCCTTTCGGCCCAGTCACTGGGACGAAAACGGCGACCGTCTTCGGTCACCCCTTGAATGACCAAAAGGCCAGACTCCATCAAGAACTCCTGTCGTCGGGATTCAACCCTTGATATTAACATTCCTTATCGCCCCATTAATATAATGCGCCATCTATCCAGACTGCATCTAAGCTTCCCCCGATCTCGAAATAGCGGGAGCCTTCCCAAGGCGTGGTGAAAGGGGGTCTTGGATTTATCTTCGAGGTCGACGACCGAGGGAGCCGGTCTCTTTCAGTTCGGGGCCGGAGGCCAGACGGTGCGCCCAGCGCGTGGTCTCGGGCAGGCGATAGCGGGTCGTGCAGGCCATCACCCAGTTTACGGCCTGCTCCAGCCCCACTCGGTGCCCGGGCGAGATGAATAGCGGCTTGATGCGGGTCCGCGAGCGCAGCACCGCGCCGATGGTCTCTCCTTTGTCCATCAGGGCGGTCGCTTGCCCCCGCCCCCCGGGGACCGCTTCATGCGTTCCCACCAGCCGGGTCTTCGCCACGCCGATTGCCGGCACATCGAGCAGCACACCCAGGTGACTGGCAATCCCGAAGCGGCGCGGGTGGGCGATTCCCTGCCCGTCACAGAGCAGGAGATCGGGCCGGCTCTCCAGCTGCGCCAGCGCCTCCAGAACCGCCGGCACCTCCCGAAACGAGAGCAGGCCCGGAACGTAAGGAAAGCGAGTGGGCTGCCGCGCGATGGCGTACTCGCGCAACTCCAAAGAGGGATAGGCCAGAACGGCCACCGCCGCCCGAGTGATGGTGTTGCGCGCCTCGAAGCCCACATCGACGCCGGCCACCCAGCGGATCTCATCATAGCGATCGGTGACGTCGACCCTGTCGCGCAGTTCCTGCTGGAGGGCGATCGCCTCCTTGGGCGCGAGATCCCAGCGATGTTCGAAGACGGGTTCGAGTGCCAAGCCGAAATACCTCGATTTTTTGGAGTCGCCACGGGCAAGGGCCGTTTTCACCGACTCCGGGTTTACTCTATGGCTACGCTTGCAGTTAGAATGACGGGCTTTTCGACAGCGACAGCAATCATGAGCAGCCAAAGCCCGTTTATCTTCGACGCCGACGTCGGCAACTTCAAGGAGGTCGTCATCGAGGCCTCCCGGGAAAAGCCCATACTGGTGGATTTTACGGCCGACTGGTGTGGCCCTTGCCTGGCGCTCGCGCCGGTGCTCGAGCGGGTGCTTCCCGAGTATGAGGGAAAGATTGTCCTGGCCAAGGTGGATGCGGATGAAAACATGAAGCTCTGCGGTCACTACGGTCTGCGGGGGTTTCCCACCGTTCTGCTGTTTCGCGATGGCGAAGAGGTGGAGCGTTTCAGCGGCGCCAAACCCCCGCCCTTCGTACGCGAGTTCATCGATCGGAATCTCGACTGACAAACGGGTCTGAATCAGCGAACGGCAGTGAGATGCGAAGCGCATCGCGTTGTCCAAGAGTCTGACAACGTGAAAGGAAAAGTATTTCTTTCTCTCATTACGGCTCTTTCCGGATCTCCACGTCCGAGCCTTTCCACCGGTGCTATCCTGCACATCCATGGATTCCGAACGGGAAAGCGTCCTCATCAAGATAGGCGGCCGGGTACAGGGGGTCGGGTTTCGGCCCTTCGTCTATCGGCTGGCGTTGCAGCATGCCCTTACCGGCTGGGTGAGAAACGATGGCGGAGAGGTCACGGTACTCGCCGCCGGTAAAGCCGGTGCGCTGGCGATGTTTCGCCGGGAGCTCATCGATAGCGCCCCACCCTTTGCGCGCCCCCACCTGCTGAGTTGCAAAACCACCGACGCGCCGCCACCAACGGCTTTTTCGATCGCCCCCAGTGAGAAAACAGCGACGCCGCGCGTCCATGTGCCCCCGGACCAGTTCGCCTGTGACGACTGCCTGCGGGAAATGCGCGATCCGACCGACCGGCGTTATCGCTATCCTTTCATCAACTGCACCCAGTGCGGTCCGCGCTATACGCTGATCGGGCGTTTGCCCTATGACAGGGCCAACACCTCCATGGCGACGTTCGAGCTCTGCGCCGACTGTCGTGCCGAGTATGAGAACCCGGCGGATCGACGCTTTCATGCCGAACCCATCGCCTGCCCCCAATGCGGACCGCAGCTGACCTTTCGTGCCGGGCAAACTGAAGCGACGGGCGACGAGGCTCTCACCGGGACCATCGACGCGTTGCATCAAGGGGCCATCATCGCGGTGAAGGGCGTCGGCGGTTACCACCTGCTTTGCGATGCCTGCGATGATTCGGCCGTGCGGCGGCTGCGTGAACGAAAACCACGGCCCGCCAAGCCGCTGGCAGTGATGTTTCCGCAGGCCGGCCGCAACGGCCTGGAGAGGGTCGACCGCGAATTGGCGCCCGACTCCGCTGAGGCGGAACAGCTGGTCTCGCCCGAGCGGCCGATCGTGCTCTGCCGTAAACGGGCCGACACCTCCCTTGCCGCATCCGTGGCCCCCGGGCTGGACGAAGTGGGAGCGATGTTGCCCTACAGCCCACTCCATCATTTGCTGCTTGACGGGTTCGGCGGGCCACTCATTGCCACCTCCGGCAACATCAGCGGCGAACCGGTTATCACGACAGAGGGCGATGCCGAACAGCGCCTGGGGCGCATCGCCGACGCCTTTTTGCACCACAACCGCCCCATCGTGCGACCGGCCAACGACTCGGTGTTGCGGGTCATCGCCGGCACCCCCCACGCCCTGCGCCTGGGCCGCGGCGTCGCCCCACTCGAACGCGAACTCCCCTTTGCCTTGAACGAGCCGCTACTCGCCGTCGGCGGACAGATGAAAAGCACGGTCTCGCTGGCTTGGGATAAGCGCCTGGTCCTCTCTCCCCATATCGGCGACCTGGATTCGCGTCGGGGCCGCGAGGTTTTCGAACAGGTCATCGCCGATTTGCAGCGCCTTTTCGGTGTTCAGGCCCGCCGGGTGATCTGCGATGCCCATCCGGGGTATACCAGCAGCCGCTGGGCACGCCGTTCGGGCCTGCCGGTAACCGAAGTCTTTCACCACCACGCCCACGCCTCGGCACTGCATGCGGAGCACAATGGACGGGGGGACTGGCTGGTGTTCACCTGGGATGGGGTCGGCTACGGCGAGGACGGGCACCCTTTGGGGCGGCGAGGTCCTTTGGGGTCGCCCCGGCCGCTGGCGGCGGGTTGCTGCTATGCGACCGTTCCGACTTCCCGGCGGTGAGGCGGGGCGCAGTCCCTGGCGCTCAGCGCTGGCCCTGCATTGGGAGCTCGGGCGCAACTGGAGAGGCGCTCCTGCCGACAGCCGCCTACTCCGGGACGCTTGGCAGCGCGGGCTCAACAGCCCGATGACGACCGCGGCGGGACGGCTGTTCGATGCCGCAGCGGCGACGCTGGGACTGGTGCACGATGCCAGCTTCGAAGGGCAGGGCCCCATGGTCCTGGAGGCTATTGCCGCCGAAGGGGCGGCCATCGACCTGCCTCTTTACAACGAAAAAGCTATTTTACGACTCGACTGGGCTCCGCTTCTGGACCTTTTCGAGAACGAGACCCTCGGCGTCGCTGAACGGGCCGGAACCTTCCAAACGAGCCTAGCCGCGGCGATCGTCAAACTGGCGCGACGCCTGCGTGACGACTACGCCTTTGAAGCGGTGGGGCTCACGGGCGGCTGCTTCCAGAACAGGAAGCTTTCCGAGCAAGCCTTGTCCGGTCTGGAAAACGCCGGCTTCCAACCCCGGCTGGCAGCGGCGATCCCCGGCAACGACGCGGGAATCAGCGCCGGGCAGATCATTGAGGCCGCGGCTCGGGACATCAGCGGCTGACGAGTCGAAGGGCTTGAAGAAGCGGACATTGTCCCGTGCGATTCACGCCCCTCGTTTGCGCGAAAGTTTAAACGGCCAGCCTTTTGGCGGTGAAGCTAACTATAGGTACGCATGTTTCTAGAGCTACATGGACTCGCCAAAGACTATGTGGAGGGCGGGCATCGGCGCACCGTTTTCGCCGACCTTGAACTCGGCGTGGAGTCCGGCGCACGGATTATTCTGCTGGGCCGCAGCGGTTCGGGCAAGTCGACGCTGCTGAACCTGATCAGCGGTATCGATCTGCCCTCGGCGGGAGAGATTCGGGTGGGCGAGGCGCGGCTGACGACGATGAACGAGTCGCAAAGAACCCGCTTCCGCCGTCGGCATATCGGGTTTGTCTACCAGTCGTTCAACCTGATCCCGACTCTGACGGTGGAGGAGAATGTACGCCTGCCACTGGAGCTCAACGGGCGGCGTTCCACGGACCAACTGCGGCGCGCGGCCGATCTTCTCGAACGGGTCGGGCTGGGGGGCCGACTGGACAGCTTTCCCGACACGCTCTCGGGCGGCGAACAACAGCGGGTGGCACTCGCCCGCGCTTTGGCCCACCAGCCGGACCTGCTACTGGCGGATGAACCCACCGGCAATCTCGATGAAGAGACCGGGGCGCGGATGCTCCGGCTGCTCGATGAGCTGACCCGGGAGCAGCGAGTCACCCTGATCATGGTGAGCCACGGCCGGGAAGCCCTGCCGCTGGCCGACCGCGTACTGCGGCTCGAGGAGGGCCGACTGATGGAAGGCCTGCCGGAGTCGATGTCTTGACCCGCACCCTCTGGCTATCGGGCCTGCGCTATCACCTGCGTCATCGCTGGCAATTGGTGCTGGCGGTGGTAGGCGTGGCCTTGGGGGTCGCAGTGGTGGTGGCGGTCGATTTGGCCAACGAGAGTGCCCGCCGCGCATTTTCGCTTTCCATGGAGAGTATCGCCGGACGCGCCACCCACCAGATCGTCGGCAGTCCACTCGGCCTCGACGAAGCGCTTTATGCCCGGCTGCGCCGGGATGGGGTACACCCTTCCGCTCCTGTGGTGGAAGGCTTTGTCGAAGGACGCGGACAGACCTTTCGCCTGCTGGGGCTGGATCCCTTCGCCGAGCCACCGTTTCGACAACATCTATCGCTTCGCAGCAACGATATCGACCTTGATCGGCTTCTGACCGAGCCTGACACGGTGATCCTCAGTGCTGCCACCGCCCGCCAACTGGCGATCACCGTCGGCGACTCGCTGGCGCTGGATATCGGCGGTCGACATCAAATGGTGACCGTCGTCGGAACCCTGGATTCCGACGATCGCATGGAACGCCGGGTGTTGAACGGATGGCTGATCGCCGACATCTCCACCGCACAGGAACTGCTCGGCATGGTCGGTAAGCTGAGCCGCATCGACCTCATTCTCAAACCGTCTGAAGCCGGACGCCTTCAGACGCGGCTTCCCGGCGGCGTTCACCTCCAGCGCGCGGAAAACCGCACGCAGGTGATGGAGCAGATGACCCGAGCCTTTTCCGTCAACTTGACAGCGCTCAGCCTGCTGGCACTTCTGGTGGGGCTCTTTCTGATTTACAACACCATGACCTTCTCCGTCGTGCAGCGCCGGCCTCTGCTCGGCATCCTGCGCGGCCTGGGCGCAAGCCGGGGGGAGATCTTTTCGCTAATCGCCGGCGAGGCCATCCTCCTGGGGGCAGTCGGCACCGCCATCGGGATCGCCGTCGGTATCGCCCTCGCCCAAGGGTTGCTGGCGCTGGTCACCCGAACCATCAATGACCTCTATTTCGTCCTCAATGTCACCGCTCTGACCGTTACACCGGCCGCTCTTGCCAAGGCCCTCCTGCTGGGCCTGGGAGCGACTTTTGCCGCCGCCGCGGCGCCAGCCCTCGAGGCGACACGTACCCCGCCCCGGCTGGTCACCACCCGTTCACGCGAGGAGAGCCGCTACCGCGCCGTGGCGCCGCGGGCGGCAATGGCCGGGCTGGGCGCGGCAGCCGCCGGCGCCCTTCTGCTGGCTTACCCCTCGAAGGCGCTGGCGCCCGGGTTCACCGCACTTTTCCTGATTATTCTCGGCTTCGCCCTGGCCGTGCCCTGGATCACGGGGAAGTCAGTGGCCGTTGTGGAGCGCCTCGGTCGTAACCGGCTCGGCACGCCGGACCGACTCGCCCTGCGGGGCATAGGTGCGTCGCTGAGCCGAACGGCCGTTGCGATCGCGGCCCTGGCGGTCGCCGTATCGGTCAGCGTCGGCATGGCGGTGATGGTGGACAGTTTCCGGCAAACGGTGCACCAGTGGCTCCAGTTCACGCTCCAGGCCGATATCTACGTCTCGCCTGGCTCGTCGGTTTCCGCACGGCGCTCCCCGCCGCTTCTCCCGGAAGTCGTCTCGCGGGTACGACAGACATCCGGCGTGGCCGACCTCTCGACCTACCGGGCGGTCGAAGTCGGCAGCGAATTCGGTCCCTTGCAGTTGCAGGCGCTTCGTCTCAATCGGAAAGGCCGAGACGGCTATCGCTTCAAATCCGGGCAGTCGCGACGCATCTGGCCGGCCTTCGACGGGGGCGCCATACTCATTTCCGAACCCTTCGCCTACCGGCACCAACTCCAACCCGGCGACCACCTGACGATCGAGACCGACCGAGGATCCCGCACCTTTCCGGTGGCCGGCGTTTTTTACGACTACGAGAGCGACCGCGGCATCGTGGAGATGGCCCGCAGCGTCTACGAGCGGTGGTTCGCTGATCAAGCGGTGAGCGGCCTGGGGGTTTACCTCGAACCGGGGGCGGACGTGGAGAAAACCATGGAACGCCTGCGAACCAGGGTATCCAATCTTCAGACCGTAAGAATCCGCTCCAATCGGGACCTGCGGGAGGCGTCACTGGCGATCTTCGATCGGACGTTCACCATCACAGAGGTCCTGCGCCTGCTGGCCGTGGCTGTCGCCTTCACGGGTGTATTCAGCGCGCTGATGGCATTGCAACTGGAAAAGGCACGAGAGTTCGCCATCCTGCGCGCCACCGGCATGACACCGGGCGAGTTGTGGCGGCTGGTGACCCTCCAGACCGGCATCATGGGCTTAATTGCCGGACTCCTGGCGCTGCCTCTCGGTCTTGTTCTTGCCGCGATCCTCATCGAGGTGATCAACCGCCGGGCGTTTGGTTGGACCCTTTGGCTGCAGGTGCCCTCGGAGGCGCTACTACAGGGCCTGCTGCTCGCGCTGTTCGCGGCCCTGTTAGCGGGCCTGTATCCTGCCCATCGACTCGCCTCCTCGCCGCCCGCTGCGGCGTTGCGCGAGGAGTAACGGAAATGCCTGTGACGCTGAATGTGGAAGCGGCATGCTGCGATCGTGGTTCCATGAGGGGATTCGCGGCTGGAAGCCGCGGGCCGGGTGCTTGGGTGGCATTGATTGTGGGAGCGGCATCCTGCCGCGATGGTAGAGAGCATGATCGTGAGGAGTGGGTTCAACCGCGGCAGGATGCCGCTCCCACTGACAAGGCAATGATGGGCGGCAGGGGTTCGCCGAAGAATAGGTGCACGGCGCTCGATGTGGCAGCGTCTCGGCGACTAGCGGTACCTCCCTGGTGCAGAGGAATCCCTTTGTCAGTTGCCGTCACTCTCCTTCTGGCACTCCTGTTGAGCGGATGTGGACCCTCGCCGGACGACACACCGGATGGCGGTAATCTGGCACTCTCGGAGGTCTTGGGGGGAAGTGCCGAGGGCTACGCCCGCGCCATCGAACCGAGGGAATTCGAGTTCCCCGCGGATCACGGTCCCCACCCCGACTTCCGAACCGAATGGTGGTATTTCACCGGCAACCTGGAAGACCGCAGCGGACGACACTACGGCTTTCAACTGACACTCTTCCGAAATGCCCTCTCCCCCGAACCGCTCCCCGGTCCCTCCCGCTGGCGAACACGGCAGATCTATATGGCCCACTTCGCCCTCACCGACGTGGCGGGCGAGCGTTTCACGGCCGAGGAGCGATTCGCTCGCGACAGCCTGGATTTGGCCGGTGCAGAGGCCACGCCCTTCCGTGTGTGGCTCGAAGACTGGGAAGTCTCGGGCAGCGCCGACCGCCACCCCTTTCCCATGACGCTGCGCGCCGGCCATGACGATAGCCGCATCGAACTGACACTGACCACGGAAAAGCCGCCGGTCCTGCAGGGCGATGCGGGACTGTCCCGAAAGAGCGAGGTCCCCGGCAACGCCTCCTACTACTATTCCTACAGCCGCCTCTCCGTGACCGGCGAAGTCAGTATCGGTGGAGAATCCCGACCGATAGAAGGCAGCGCCTGGATGGACCGGGAGTGGAGCACCAGCGCCCTCGGCCCCGAACAGAGCGGCTGGGACTGGTTCGCCCTGCAGCTCGATAATGGCTACGACCTGATGCTTTACCGGCTTCGCCGCAAAGACGGGTCAACCGACCCCGCGAGTGCCGGCAGCCTGATTGATCCCAAAGGCAGGCGAATAGTGCTGCATGAGGAGGACTTTGAAGTCGCGGTCACCCGGCATTGGGAAAGCCCCCAAGGCGGCCGCTATCCCGCCGGCTGGCGGTTACGGCTACCCCGGCAGGGGCTTCAGCTTCAGGTGGAGCCCTACCTGGCCGACCAGGAACTCGACCTGTCGGTCCGCTACTGGGAAGGCGCAGTCCGGGCCAGGGGCGAACATCAGGGCCAATCCGTATCGGGACACGGTTACGTGGAGCTGACCGGATACACGGAGTGATGGTCAAAAGCGTCTATCGCCGAACACGGAGAAACACAGAGAAATACGGCCAAGTGAATACACCGAAGCCTCCAACTGCCCCTTCTGTGTCCTCTGTAGGCGAGCCGTCGTTGCTAGAGATCGGCGAGGAAACCCTCGAACAGGGGCCCCAACTCCTCGGTCAGCTCTTCATGGATGTCCGGGGGAAAGGCCTTGGCCAAGACATCGAGGAGGATAATGGCATTGACTGCGGCATCCTTTTTGGAGGCGTCGCGCAGCCGAAACGCCAAGTGCCGATTGAGAACCTGCATATCGAGGTATACCTCTTCGAAGGAGTCCAGGCCGCGGCAATGTTCAAGGAGATGGGCCAACTGAACCGCGGCGGGACAGGCTGGCTGTTCCTCGACCCGAAGCGGACAGAAAGGGCACCGATGGAACTCCAGCGCGGTCCATTCGGCTTCTCTGGGAACCGCTGCAGTGGACGGGGATTGGCCCGGCTCGGCCAGATGCACCGGATATTCCCGGCCAGGTTCGCTCCCCTGTTTGAAGCGATAGATAATCGAGGCCATTGCACTCGCTCCTTCGAAGTCGCCACTTTTTCGGTCGCAAGCCCCCAACGGGGCAAATCGGCGCCACTCAAGGATACCGCATCGCGTTGGCGCTGGCGTGCCGCCCTCATTTAGAGTGTGCTAGGGCCTGTTGACGTTTCATCTTCGCCTCTGTTGAGGCTGAAAATTCACCAATCGAGGCGAGAGGAGAGAAGTTTGGTTATTCCAAATGAACGACGAACAACGAAGAGTGGTGGATTTTCAGCCTCAACCCTTCGGGCTGGGGCCATTTTTCCGCCCAGCTTCGTTATCAGTCGCTTATTTGGAATAACCAAACTACGCTCCTTCTGCCTCGCTGGACGAAAAAATGGCCGCCAGCAGTGGTGAAGATGAAACGTCAACAGGCCCTAGGAATATACAGCGACTGCCCTGTACTCTCATCAGCAGCACAATACCGCCAATCGGAGGTCCCATGACCCGAATTTCCCTCGCCCATGGCAATGGCGGCCGCTTCATGCGGGAACTCATCAAGGAGGTCTTTGCCCGGCACCTGGCCAACCCGGACCTCGACATCGGAGTCGATGCCGCACTTATCGCCCCGCCTGCCGGTGATTTACTGATGACCACCGACGGCTTCACGGTGAAGCCTTTGGAGTTTCCCGGCGGCACAATCGGCAGTCTTGCGGTCCACGGCACCGTCAACGACCTGGCCGTGGCCGGCGCCGATCCCCTCTACCTCACCCTGAATGCCTTTATCGAGGAGGGATTGGAACTGAAAACGCTGGAAAGGTTGATCGCGGACATGGCGGCGGCGGCGACCGAGGCCGGCGTGGAGGTCGTGGCCGGCGACACCAAGGTTGTACCCCGGGGCGAAGGCAGCGGACTGTATCTCGCCACCACAGGCATCGGGGTTCGCCCTTCCGGTCTGCAATTGGGAATAGGACGGGTTCGGGCCGGCGATCGCCTGCTGGTCAGTGGCCCTGTGGGCGACCACGGCACCGCTGTGATGCTCGCCCGGGAACAATTCGGTCTGCGCGGCGATTTGAAGTCTGACGCCGCCTCGGTATTGCCACTGACCCGGGCTCTGCGTGAGGTGGATGGATTGCGTTTCATGCGCGACCCCACGCGAGGCGGCTTGGCCACCGTTGCCCACGAAATCGCCCATGCCAACTCGTTGGATGTCTATCTTTCCGAGGCGGCTATTCCCGTACACGATCCGGTAAGGTCCGTCTGCGAGATGCTCGGCTATGATCCCTATTACCTCGCCTGTGAGGGGCGCGTGGTCGCCGTGGTCGCCGAGGAGCAAGCCGAGGCGGCTCTGGAGGTCTGGCAGGGACTGCCCTCGGGCAGGGAGGCGGCCATTATCGGTCGTTTGGACGGCGACCGCGGCGAAGTGGTCCTGGAAACCGAACTGGGCGGTGAACGCCTCCTGGATGAGCTTGAGGATGAACCGCTTCCGAGGATCTGCTAGGGCACCGACGGAAACCTTAAAACGTCACGCATCAACACCGGAATCCCCCTATGGAGCCGCGCCGCACTGTCGATCGACAGACCCTGCGCACTTTGACGCCGATCAACAGCCTGCGCCCTGACGCCTTCGAGGAGCTCGCCACAAAAATACAGGTAGAGGAATCGCTCCCGGACAGGCGCCTGTTTGTACGGGGACAACACGACCGCTGGACCTTTTTCATCCTCAAGGGACGGGTTCGTCTCGACACCCCCACCGGGAGCATGGGTCACATCGACGGGGGTACGCCCGCCGCCAACCGCCCGTTGGAAGACCATCAGCCGCGCACCGCCACTGCGAGCACCGAAACCCGGGTTCGCTTCATCCGCATCGACCGCAATCTACTCGAGGTGCTCTCCCGAGATGCCGCGCCCGACAGCTATGCCCTGGAAGAGCTACGCCCCGACGATGCCGACCCGCGCAACCGTCTCTTCTACGCCATTTTCAAGGATTACATGGCGGATTCGCTGGAGTTGCCTCACCTTCCGGAAATTGCAGTACGAGTCCGCAGCGCAACCCGCGATCCCGATTGCGACCCGATCAAGGTGGCAAAGCTGATCCAATCGGACCCGATCATCTCGGCACGACTGATACAGGCGGCCAATAGCCCGCTTTACGGGGTCCAAACCCCCATTCGAAGCATTCGCGCAGCAGTCATGTTCCTTGGCCTGGAAACCACCCGCAACCTGGTCACCACCTATGCGCTACGGGAACTGTTCACGGCTGAGACACCGGCCATCCGTCAGCGCATGACCGAGCTGTGGCGCCACAGCGCCATGACCTCCTCCATCGCTTATGTATTGGCCGGCATGACTCCGGGCCTGATGCCGGACTGGGCGATGCTCGCGGGCCTGCTGCACGATGTCGGTGCCCTGCCGATTATCCACTATGCGGGAAAACAGCCGACACTGTGCAACCACCCCGAGGCCCTCGACGCGGCCATTACTGAACTTCGCGGCCAGATCGGTGCCATGGTGCTGCGCCGCTGGGACTTCGGCAGCGAAATGATGGGTATTCTACTGGAGGCCGAGGACTGGCAGCGCGATCCCGGCGACCACCCGATTTTGCCGATCTGATTATCGCCGCGCAGTTGATTCAGAACGTGCCCCTCCCTCCGGCACTTCCCCGCGGGAGGCCTTACCGGCATGGCGCAAAGTGGCCAGAGGCCTGCTGGACGCCAATCTGGCCCGAAGAAGTGCTGGAGGATGCGGAAAAGGAAGTCGCTGAAACGCTTCAACTGATGGGGTAGCGTTTTCCGTTCGGTCCGACGACCTCCCCGGCCTCGCCGTGAAAACAAAAAAGGCCCCGCTAGCGGGGCCTTGGAAAGCGGGTGCGGATCACGTCACGGCCGCCTCGCGCCCAAACACCATGCGCCCATCCGAGGCGTCCACCGTTATGGTGTCCCCCGGCCCGAAATGCCCCGAAAGGATCTCCTGTGCGAGCGGGTTTTCCACCTGCTGCTGGATGGCCCGCTTCAGCGGCCGCGCACCGTAGACCGGATCGAAGCCCGCCTCGCCCAGCTTGTCGAGCGCGGCCGCGCTGACAGCGTCATGGCACATGTCGCGATCGGCCAGGCGCTGGCGCAGATAATCGATCTGGATGTCGGCGATGGCGCGGATCTGCTCCTTGCGCGAGCGGATGGAACACCACGACCTCGTCGATGCGGTTGATGAACTCGGGCCGGAAATGCTGGCCGACGATCTCCATCACCGCCGCCTTCATCTCGTCATAGTGCTCCTCGCCGGCCATTTCCTGAATCATCTGCGAGCCGAGGTTCGAGGTCATCACGATCACGGTGTTGCGGAAATCCACGGTGCGGCCCTGGCCGTCGGTCAGGCGGCCGTCGTCCAGCACCTGCAGCAGCACGTTGAACACATCCGGGTGCGCCTTCTCCACCTCGTCCAGCAGGATCACCGAATAGGGCTTGCGGCGCACTGCTTCGGTGAGATAGCCGCCTTCCTCGTAGCCGACGTAACCCGGCGGCGCGCCGATCAGCCGCGCCACGGAATGCTTCTCCATGAATTCCGACATGTCGATGCGCACCATGGCGTCTTCGGTATCGAACAGGAACGTGGCCAGGGCCTTGCACAATTCGGTCTTGCCCACCCCGGTCGGCCCCAGAAACAGGAACGAACCGTTGGGCCGGTTGGGGTCGGAGAGCCCGGCGCGCGAACGGCGGATGGCATTGGCCACGGCGTTGATCGCCTCGTCCTGGCCCACCACGCGTTTGTGCAACGCCTCCTCCATGTGCAGCAGCTTGTCGCGCTCGCCTTCCAGCATCTTGGACATCGGGATGCCGGTCCATTTGGAGACCACCTCGGCGATCTCCTCCTCGGTGACCTTGTTGCGCAGCAGTTTGTCTCCTGCGCCTCGCCGGCCTGGGCCATGCTCCAGTTGCTTCTCCAGTTCCGGGATGCGGCCGTACTGCAGCTCCGACATGCGGGCCAGGTCGCTGGCGCGGCGCGCCGTCTCCAGCTCGATGCGGGCCCGCTCCAGCTCCTCCTTGATGTGCTGGGTGCCCTGCAGTGACAGCCTTTTCGGATTTCCAGATCTCGTCCAGATCGCAGTACTCCTTTTCCAGTCGGGCAATCTCATCCTCGATGTGCTGCAGGCGCTTCTTGGAGGCCTCGTCCGTTTCCTTGTTCAGCGCCTCGCGCTCGATTTTGAACTGGATCAGGCGTGCGCTCGAGCCGATCCATTTCCTCGGGCTTGGAGTCGATCTCCATGCGAATGCGGCAAGCCGCCTCGTCGATGAGATCGATGGCCTTGTCCGGGAGTTGCCGATCGGTGATGTAGCGGTGAGAAAGGGTTGCGGCGGCGACGATCGCCGGGTCGGTGATCTCCACCCCGTGATGGACTTCGTACTTCTCTTTCAGTCCGCGCAGGATGGCGATGGTGTCCTCGACGTTCGGCTCGTCCACCAGCACCTTCTGGAAGCGCCGCTCCAGGGCCGCATCCTTTTCGATGTACTGGCGGTACTCATCAAGCGTGGTGGCGCCGACGCAGTGCAGCTCACCCCGGGCGAGCGCAGGCTTGAGCATATTGCCGGCATCCATGGCGCCTTCGGCCTTTCCGGCTCCAACCATGGTGTGGATCTCATCGATGAAGAGGATGATGTTGCCCTTCCTGCTTGGCGATATCATTCAGGACCGCCTTCAGCCGCTCCTCGAATTCTCCCCGGTATTTGGCACCGGCAATGAGCGCGCGCCATATCCAGGGAGAGCAGGCGCTTGCCCTTCAAGCCCTTCGGGCACCTCGCCGTTGACGATACGCTGGGCCAGGCCCTCGACAATTGCGGTCTTGCCAACACCCGGTTCGCCGATAAGCACCGGATTGTTCTTGGTGCGACGTTGCAGCACCTGGATGATGCGACGGATCTCGTCGTCGCGGCCGATGACCGGATCGAGCTTGCCCTGTTCGGCCCGCTCGGTGAGATCGACGGTGTACTTTTCCAGCGCCTGACGCTGCTCCTCGGCGTTGGGGTCATCGATCTTCTGGCCGCCGCGCAGCTTGTCGATAGCCTGCTCCAGGGCACCTTTACTGGCGCCCTCCTTGCGTAGAAGCTCACCGATTTCGCCCTTATCCTCCACGGCGGCGAGCACAAACAGTTCGCTGGAGATGTAGGCGTCTTTGCGCTGCTGGGCCAACTTGTCCGTCTGGTTAAGCAAGCGCGCGGTATCGTTGGATACATGCACATCGCCGCCGATGCCCTCGACCCGGGGCAACCGCTCCAGGGCTTCGCCCAGGCGCGAGCGCAGGCTGTTGACGTTGATACCCGCCTCACCAAGCAGGTGGCGCGTGGTCCCGCCCTCCTGGTCCATCAAGGCATTCAGCACGTGCACGGGTTCGATGTATTGGTGGTCGCGTCCCACCGCAATACTCTGGGCGTCTGCCAGTGCGGTCTGGAACTTGGTGGTCAGCTTGTCCATTCGCATCGGACAAATACCCCCTAATCTGTCGTGGTTTGCAATTACCAGATAAATGGGGCGAGAGAACGGGGAAATCAAGCAGGTCTTGTTTCGCGCTTCGCGGCCGTTTACCCAATCTTCGTTGTGAACACTTGCGCTGGCACTCAAAGTACTACGCGCGTTCCCGCTGCCTCAGACCGCAGCGGGAACGCTCCAGCTTGCGGCGGGCCTCGTGCCTATGCGTTCGAAGAGATCGTTCAGGCACCCTTCCCCGTCGTCCGAACAGATGACTGGTGGATGAGCGAAAATCCGTGCATGGCTGCGTCGTAGCAGCGCAGTCAGGACGCGGCCCTCCCCGGCAATTCCCTCGATATGCAGCGGATAGATGGGACATTCGGCCAACTGCGACAAACGCCATACGCCGCGCTTGAGTGGCGGGCGCTTCTTGCCGGTATGAATCCCGCCTTCGGGAAACAGCGCCACCACTTCGCCCGATCGCAGCGCCTTGATTGCCTCCCGGAAGGCCCTCTCCGGTCGTCCGCTTCGATCCACGGGGATGCAACCGACCGCCTTGAACAGGGCATTCAGGCCCGGACGCTCATACTCCTCTTTGGCAATCAGAAACCGCAGGGGACGCGAACTGGCGGCAATCATGATCAGAGGGTCCAGGCCCGAAATGTGATTGGCTACGACCAGGGCCGGCCCCTCCGTCGGCAGCGGCAAAGGATCGGCATGCAGGCGGTGATAGCCGTTGCAGAACATGCTGTTGATTCGGTCGACCGCATTCAGCCAGCGCCCCCCCCAGTCGGGTCGGGCCACTTGTAACGCTTCACCGGGCATGTTCGTTCTCAAGCGGACTTTTTGTTCTTCGATTTCTGGTAGGTCTTGCGCCGGAACAGGTCATTACGGCGACTGACCAGCCGGTCCATAAACAGCATTCCGTCCAGGTGATCGGCCTCGTGCTGGACCGCTCTCGCCTCGAAACCTTCGAAGGCATACGCCTGTAGTTCACCATCGGGATCCCGTGCAGTGACCTTTACCCGTTCGGCACGAATCACATTACCGGTGTAATCGGGCACCGACATGCAGCCTTCACGTCCCACCTCCATGCCTTCCCATTCGGTGATCTCGGGATTGATGAGGAACAGACGGCCGTGGTTGGGGACCGGCTTGCGCGCCTTGGAGCAGTCCACGATAACAATGCGCTGCAGCCGATCCACCTGGGGAGCGGCGATGCCTACACCACCGGGGCCGGCATCCATGGTCTCCTCGAGATCGGCGAGAAAGGCGTGCAGTTCATCGTCAAAGTGTTCGACCGGTTTGGCGATGCGTTTCAGGCGTTCATCGGGGTAGGTAAGGACATCGAGTATCGCCATTACCCCTCACCCGATCATCGTCTGGATTGAGGTGAGGCGCGTATCGATGCCGCTTTCGGCAACGATATCCAGCGCCGATTGCAAGGCCTCGACGCCTTCTGCGGCATGGCCTTCGATGGTCATCACGTAAATCGGCTCCGCCTCACTCCCCGCCACATCCGATTCGAAATCGAGGATATGCAGGCCCGCTTCAGCCAGTGCGCCGGTCACCCGGGCAACAATGCCGGCCCGATCGGCGCCGTATACGGTGATGCGGACATCCGGCTCAAGGTGCTGATGCAAATGGCCTTCAATGCGATCAACGTGGTGGTGAAGTGCCATTGAGTCGGCCACGGGGGCGACCAGCTCATCCAGTTGTTTGGTACGCCCCTCGAACTCGACCATCAGCATGATGGTGAAGTTGCCCCCCAGCCGCATCATGGACGCCTCGCCCAGGTTGCAGCCGCCTTCGAACAGGGCCGAGGTGAGGCGGGCGACGATTCCCGGCCGATCTTTTCCGACCAGGGTCAGCATGTACCAGTGTTTCATTTCGATTCCTCAGATAGCGTGGGCTAATCCGGATTTCTCACCGCAAAGACGCAAAGCAACTGATTGCAAAAGCAATTCACTCCAGCAGTCGGCATTTGCCGGTGACACCAAGTTTTGCCGCGTACCCCGATAAGCCATGGTCTTCTTTGCGCTCTTGGCGTCTTTGCGGTTAATGCTTTTTCAATGCACCACGCCGTGGGCCCAATAAATCACCCCCACACCCGCGCCGATCGCCAGCACCTGTTCGACCGTGGCCCCAGGCTGAAACCGGGAGTGCAACCCCGGGATCAGATCGGCAACAGCAATGTAGATGAAGCTGGCGGCTGCCACCACGAGGACATAGGGCAGTACCCCCTCTGTCGCCGCCAAGCCGAAATAGGCCAGCACGCCGCCCACCAGCGTGGCGCTCCCCGAAAGGATATTCAAAAGCAGTGCCCGCAGACGCCCACGACCGCCGCTCAGGAGCACCGCAAAATCCCCCAGCTCCTGCGGGACCTCGTGAGCCGCAACGGCCAGACTGGTGGCGATGCCCAAACCTATATCCGTCAGGAACGCCGCCGCAATCAGGACACCGTCAACGAAGTTGTGCAGGGCATCACCGAACAGCACGAGAATACCGGGCGATGTCCCTATCTGACCAGCCTTGGGTCCATGTACATCGCAGGCGCCGGCATGGCAGTGGCGCCAAAGCACCAGTTTTTCCAGAAGAAAGAAGCCTAGCAGGCCCAGTAACGCGGCAAGCATCAATCGGTGGGGATCAGCGCCACCGTGCAGGATGGCATCGGGTAACAGCGCCAGGAAGGCGGCGCCCAGCAGGGCACCAACGGCGAAACTGATAAGGGGCGGCATGGTTCGATCGCGCCACCCCTTCGGCAAGATCAGGAAGAGCCCCGCGGCCAAAATGCTGAACAAACTTCCCAACAGGGCAAAAAGCAGTATCCAAGCCAGGAGCGGCACGTGCATTAGCCCTCTATCCAAATCAGGGAAGCCATTCGGCCCGTGTCCCCGTCCCTCCGGTAGGAGTAGAAATAGTCATCATTGGTATAGGTGCAGAAGCCGCCCCCGTATACGCCACCGACGCCAGCTCGCTCCAGTCGCCTTCGGGCCAGCGTGTAGAGGTCGGCGAGCCAGCGCCCCTCGCCGGCAGCCTCCTGCGTCCTGCCCCCTGCATCCGTGCTGTCAAACGGTGAAGGGCGAAAAGCCTCCCCTGCCCCCGGGTCCGATGCCAAGAAGGCCTCTCGCACCTCGGGTCCGACCTCAAACGCCGCCGGACCGATAGCCGGCCCCAACCAGGCGAGAATATTGTCAGAGGCCGTCTCGAAGGCACTGAGCGTGGACTCGAGGATTCCGGACCGCAGCCCCCGCCAGCCCGCATGAGCGGCTGCAACACGGGTGCCGGCACGATCACAGAAGAGCACCGGAAGACAGTCGGCGGTCAGCACGGCGCAGACGCTCCCCGCCCGGTCCGCGTGAACCGCATCCGCCTCGCAAGCCGCGCCCTTGTCGGCGGAAACGGTTCGCGTGCCATGAACCTGTTGCAGCCAGGTCGGCTCTGTCGGCAGTGCCAAGCTCCGGCCAAGCCGCCGGCGGTTTTCGGTCACGGCCCCGAGCTGATCCCCGACATGAGCGCCGAGATTGAGCGAGTCGAAAGGCGGGGCGCTGACCCCTCCCCGCCGGGTGGACACGGCGGCGTTTACAGTGGGCGGCGCCGGCCACTCGGGCCTTAAAACCGTAAGCCCTCCAAGAGTTTCAAGGTAATCCCTCACAAGCTCCCTTCCTGCTCCGCGTCCTTTCTCAAGGCCTCCAGCAGCCTGGACATATCCTGCGGCAGTTCCACTTCCCACTCCATGGTCAAGCCGCTGTGGGGGTGCACCACTCCCAGCTTGCCGGCATGGAGGGCCTGCCGACGGAAGCCGCGAAGCGCCTGACGCAGTTCGTCCGAGCAACCCTTGGGCAACTTTAGACGACCACCGTAGACCGGGTCTCCCACCAGGGGGTAACGAATGTGCGCCATGTGAACCCGGATCTGATGGGTTCGGCCGGTCTCGAGACGAACCCTGATATCCGTGTGCCCCCGAAACCGCTCAACCACCCGATAATGGGTTACCGCCGGTTTTCCGTTCGGTGTTACTGCCATTCGTTTGCGATCCACGGGATGGCGTCCGATGGGGGCCTCGACCGTGCCCCCTCCGGTCATCACCCCGGTCACCACGGCCCGGTATTCACGGGTCATGGTCCGCTCCTGCAACTGAGCGACCAGGGCCGTCTGGGCTTCGAGCGTGCGCGCGACGACCAGCAAACCGCTGGTCTCCTTGTCGAGGCGATGCACGATCCCGGCGCGGGGCACTCCGGCCAATTCCGGGGCATGGTGCAGCAGTGCATTGAGGAGCGTTCCCTCGCGATTGCCGACGGCCGGATGGACCACCAGCCCCACCGGCTTGTTGATCACAATGATGTGGTCATCTTCATAGTGGATGTCGAGCGGAATAGGTTCCGCCTCCCAACGTTTCTCAGGCTCAACAAACGGGTCGAGTTCGATGAGCTCGATACCCTGCAGCTTGTCTTTGGGGCGCATCGACTTTCCATCCACCCGCACACGCCCCTCCTTGACCCATTGTTGAAGGCGGGAGCGGGAATATTCCGGAAAGAGATCGGCGAGCACCTGATCGAGCCGTCGACCGGCCGATTCCGGCGGTACCTCCACCCGTCTCGGCAGCGCGTCTTGTTTCATTCGCTCATGACCCACGGTTATACTTGTTTTCTTTAACGCCCATAAAAACGGACCGAGATGCGCATTTTCAGGCTTCTACCCCTCTTCATCCTGCTTTTGGCCGCGGGCTGTTCCGGCCTTAAGGAGATTGATGAAACCGCCGACTGGAGCGCCAGCGAGATGTACGAGGAGGCCAAGCTCGCCCTGAAGGACGGGAACTATGAGCGAGCGCTAAACCTCTACAGCAAGCTTGAAGCCCGCTACCCTTACGGGCGCTACGCCCAGCAGGCGCAGCTTGAAACCATCTATGCCCACTACAAGGCCGACGAGCCCGAAGCGGCCATTGCGGCGGCGGATCGCTTCATCAAGCTCCACCCACGCCATCCGAACGTGGATTATGCCTACTACATGCGCGGGCTGGCCAGTTTCGATATCGGCAGCGGCTTCCTGGAGCGCTTTTTTCCGAGCGATCCAGCCGAACGGGACCCCGAGCGGGCCCGGGAAGCGTTCAGAAACTTCAAAGAGCTGGCGACGAAATTTCCCAACAGCCGTTACGGGGAGGATGCGCTCGAGCGGATGACCTACCTGCGTAACAACCTCGCCCGCCATGAGATTCAGGTGGCTCGCTACTATCTGAAGCGGGAGGCGTATCTGGCCGCCGCTGAACGGGCGCGTTACGTGGTGGAGACCTACGAATCCACACCGTCCGTCCCCGAAGCGCTGGGGGTCATGGTTACCGCCTACCGCAAGATGGAGATGCCGAAATTGGCGGGGGATGCCATGCGGGTACTGCGCCTCAACTACCCTGACCACAAGGTCACGGCACAGGTTCAAGGGGCAAACTGAGGAAGGTTCTATGTGGGATTTCTTCGAGACAGTGCGTCATCGCCACTCGGTCCGTCGCTTCCGCAGCGATCGGCCGGTGGAGAGGGAAAAACTGCACGCCATCCTGGAGATGGCCAGTGCCGCCCCATCGGCCGGCGACCTTCAGGCCTATCGCATCATCGTTGTCTCCAGTGAAGAGGGGCGACAGGCCTTGAGCCAGATCGCCGGCGACCAGACCTTCCTCGCAGAAACCTCGGCCTGCCTGGTGTTCTGTGCCGACCCGCTCCGTTCGGCAACACAGTACGGCGATCGGGGGCGGGAGCTCTACTCGGTGCAGGATGCCACCATAGCCGCCACCTATGCCCAACTGGCAACGGTTGCCGCTGGACTTGGCTCCACCTGGGTTGGCTCCTTCGACGAAAAAGCCCTGGTGGAGCGCCTGAATCTTGAGGCCAGCCTCCGGCCCGTTGCCATTCTGGCGGTTGGCTATCCAGCCGAATGGCCGGAGCCGACCCCGCGGCGTCATCTGGATGAGATGATCGACTACCGCTGATTCGGTACGTTTGCTCTGGAGCCTGCCGGAGCATTCCCGCCCACAGGCAGAGAGACTTCCACTGCGACATTCGGAGACGAGTCGCGGCAGAATGCCGGTTCCTAACGTCCGGGTGCCGGCGGCATTGTCTGTGGGAGCGGCCTCTGCCCCGATGGGGCTCTGTGAGTGAGAAATTCGCGGCTGGAAGCCGCTCCCACCGGTCGGGGTGCGGCGGCATTTGTCTGCGGGAGCGGCATCCTGCCGGAAGCTCCTGGGCTAAATAGAACTTAGATTGCAGCAGGCCCTTCCTCTCCGGTGCGAATACGCACGACACGCTCCACGGCGGTCACGAAGATCTTGCCGTCGCCAATCTTGCCGGTATGGGCGGCGCTGGTAATCGCCTCGATGCACTCCTCTACCTTTCCGGCCTCGATGACCACTTCGATCTTCACCTTGGGCAGGAAATCGACGACGTATTCGGCACCCCGATAGAGTTCCGTGTGCCCTTTTTGACGTCCGAAGCCCTTCACTTCAGTGGCGGTCATGCCTGCGATGCCGATCTCGGACAGCGCCTCACGGACGTCGTCCAACTTAAAAGGCTTGATGATGGCTTCGACCTTTTTCATTGCACTCTCCTAAAAGTTGACCCCAGACAGCACGAAATTCTTTCGGGATGTGGCTCCGTGCTCTGGCTTTATCGGTAGCCGTTCGTGATCGGGTAGCGCCGGTCACGACCGAAGGCGCGGCGGGTAATGCGAACGCCCGGCGGCGCCTGGCAGCGCTTGTACTCATTTCGATCCACCATGCGCGCGATTCGCTCGACCACGGCCCGGTCGTAGCCCTCACGTGCGATCTCGTCGGGACAGAGGTCGCGCTCCACGTACATTTCCAGAATCGGATCCAGCACATCATACGCCGGCAGACTATCGGTGTCCTTTTGATCCGGCGCCAGTTCCGCCGATGGAGGACGGTCAATGACCCGCTCGGGAATCACCGGCTGGAGGCTATTGCGATAGCGGGCAAGCCGGTAGACGAGTGTTTTGGGCACATCCTTGAGGACGGCGAAGCCGCCAACCATGTCGCCGTAAAGCGTGGCATAGCCGACCGCCATTTCGCTCTTGTTGCCGGTAGTCAGCACCATTTTGTGCTTTTTGTTGGAGATCGCCATCAGCAGCACCCCCCGGCAACGGGCCTGGATGTTCTCTTCGGTCACGTCCGGCTCGGTACCGGCGAACTCCCCCGCCAAACTGTCCAGAAACGCAGTGAACAGCGGCTCGATCGCAATCGTCGAAAATTCCACCCCCAAAGCCTCGGCTTCCGCCTTTGCATCCTCGACGCTCATGTCGGCGGTATAACGCGAGGGCATGGTGACGGCCTCGACCCGCTCCGGGCCAACGGCATCGGCGGCAACGGCCAGGGTCAACGCCGAATCGATACCGCCGGACAAGCCGATCACCACGGCGGGAAAACCGTTCTTATCGATGTAGTCGCGAGTACCCAAAACCAGCGCCCCGTAGGCGCTCTCCTCCTCGGTGAGTTTTGGGGCGCATTCGGCAGGCAGCGGACGAACTTCGGCCCCGATGTCGAACTCGGCAATCCAAATCCCTTCTTCAAAGGCCGGGGCGCGCTGGGTCACCCGTCCTTCGGCGTCCATCACGAAGGATTCGCCATCGAATACCAGTTCGTCCTGTCCGCCCACCAGGTTGAGATACGCCACCGGCAGCCCCGTCTCTTCCACCCGCCGGCGAACGCTCGCCTCCCGCTCCTCGCCCTTGGCGAGGTGAAAGGGGGACGCATTGATATTGATCAGCAACTTCGCCCCTGCCGCCTCCGCTTGTGTGGCCGGGGCCGATTCCCAGATATCCTCGCAAACGGTGATACCGACCGGAACGCCCTTAATGGGGACCACGCAGGGTCTGTTGCCGCTAGTGAAATAGCGCATCTCATCGAAAACGCTGTAGTTGGGCAGGTGCTGCTTGTGATAAGTCGCGACCAACTCGCCGTCCCGCAGCAGTGAGGCAGCATTGTAGAGAACGCCGCTGCCCTTTTCGGGATAGCCGAGCAGGATATCGATGCCGCTTACGGAACGCTTGACCGTTTCGAGGCCCTGCAGAACCCGTAACTGAAATCCCGGGCGCATTACCAGGTCTTCCGGCGGGTAGCCACTCAGGGTCAGTTCAGGGAAAACCACCAAGTCGGCATTCAGTTCATCCCGGGCCCGTTCCGCGGCGGCGATTACGCGGTCGACATTGCCGTCGATATCGCCGACGCGAAAATTGAGCTGCGCCATCGCCAGCCGAAGCCGCGACGGCGGGTTGGTAGCGTTTGTCATCGGTTCAGCGTTTCAGGGCGTCGAGCATCCGTTCACCCATCTCGGCAGGGGAGCGGGCAATGGTTACACCGGCCGCTTCCAGGGCGGTGTACTTCTCTTCTGCAGTGCCCTTGCCGCCGGCGATAATCGCCCCGGCATGGCCCATGCGCTTGCCCTTGGGGGCGGTGACACCGGCGATGTAGGCCACCACCGGCTTACTGACGTGGTGGCGAATAAAGTCCGCCGCCTCTTCCTCGGCGGTCCCGCCGATTTCGCCAACCATGATGATCCCGTCTGTGCCGGGGTCCTGCTCGAACTGCGCCAGACAATCGACGAAGTTGAGGCCGTGAATGGGGTCACCGCCAATGCCCACGCAGGTGCTCTGTCCCAGCTCTGCACGGGTGGTCTGGTGCACGGCTTCATAGGTCAGGGTGCCGGAGCGGGAGACGATGCCGATGCGCCCGGGCTTGTGGATGGCGCCCGGCATGATGCCGATCTTGCAGGCGCCCGGGGTGATAACACCGGGGCAGTTGGGACCGACAAGACGCGACTCGGTACCGCGCAGTGACGCCTTCACCTTCAGCATGTCGAGTACGGGGATACCTTCGGTGATGCAGACGATAGTCTCGATCCCCGCGTCCGCCGCTTCCAGAATGGCATCCGCGGCAAACGGCGCCGGAACATAAATCATCGTGGCGTCCGCGCCGGTTTCCGCCACGGCGTCGTGGACGGTGTTGAACACCGGCCGGTCCAGGTGCGTCTGCCCGCCTTTGCCGGGCGTGACACCTCCCACCAGATTGGTGCCGTAGGCGATGGCCTGCTCCGAATGGAAGGTACCCTGTTTGCCGGTGAACCCTTGGCAGATCACCCGCGTGTTGGCGTTAACCAGAATAGACATCAGCCTCTCCCTCCCGCAGCAGCTACGGCTTTCTGAGCCGCATCGGTGAGGTCGGTGGCGGCGGTGATCGCCAGCCCGCTTTCAGCCAGCAGCTCCCGTCCCCGTTCAACATTGGTCCCTTCCAGGCGCACCACCACTGGCACCGAGGCGGAGACCTCCCGGACGGCCTGGATGATGCCCTCGGCGATCAGGTCGCAACGGACGATGCCGCCGAAAATGTTGACCAGAATCGCCTCGACGTTCTCATCGGAGAGGATCAGCTTGAAGGCCTCGGCTACCTTCTCGGCCGTGGTACCACCGCCCACATCCAGAAAGTTGGCCGGCTCGCCACCCTGCAGTTTGATGAGGTCCATGGTGGCCATCGCCAGTCCGGCGCCGTTGACCATGCAGCCGATGTTGCCGTCGAGACGAACATAATTCAGGCCGTGCTGGCGGGCGCGACACTCGCGCTCATCTTCCTGAGTGGTGTCGTGCAGTCCCGAGAGGGAGGATTGACGGTAGGAGGCGCTTTCGTCGAGGTTGATTTTGGCATCCAGGGCCAGCAGGTGACCTTCGTCCGTGACCACCAGCGGATTGATCTCCACCAGACTGGCATCGCGCTCGATGAAAAGCCGGTAAAGGGCCATCATCAATTTGCCCAATTCTTTTACCTGACCCCCTTCCAGACCGAGTCCGAAAGCCACCCGGCGGCACTGGTAGGGCTGCAGCCCGACCACCGGGTTGACGGCCACGGTGCAGATGGCCCCGGGGCGGGTCGCGGCCACCTCTTCGATGTCCATACCGCCTGCCGAGGATGCCATAATGGCAACCCGTTGGCGGGCGCGATCCACGACCATTCCGAGGTAGAGTTCGCGGGCAACGGGGGAAACCGACTCGACCAGAATCTTGTTGACCGGCTGGCCGGCCGCCCCGGTTTGGTGTGTCACCAACCGGCTGCCGAGCAGATCATCCGCTGCGGACGTCAATGCCTGCAGGCCATCCACGAGCTTGACGCCACCCGCCTTGCCGCGCCCACCTGCGTGGACCTGCGCCTTGACCACCCAGCGGCCCCCGCCCAGCGCCTGAGCCGCGTGCTCCGCCTCAGCCAGACTGGCCGCCACCTGCCCTTCCGGGACCGGGATGCCGTACTCGCTGAACAGACCTTTGGCCTGATATTCGTGGAGATTCATGCTTTCCCCGCCATGACGAAAACCGGTATTGTGTCCCAAAGCCGGGACCTTAGCAAAAGCCCGGCTTGGCCTTCCCAATGAAGGGCCGATACAATCCTCCGAAGCCATATTCCTTTTATATAGGGAGGAATCCGAACCGCATGGGTCTGTTTCGTCTTCTTGTACTTGTGGCAATCCTTTGGGCGGTTTACGCCTTGATCCGCCGTTTCCGAGACAGTCGCGGCAGTGAAGTCCTGTCTCGACGGCCCAAACCGGAAATCGGGCAGATGGTTCGTTGCCGACAGTGCGGTTTGCACGTTCCCGAACAAGAGGCATTGAGGCGCGGCGAGGATTGGTTTTGCAGCTCCGAGCACAGGGATCAGGCCGAGGGGTGATGGAGGGTTCGTTAGCCACCCAATCCTTTTCGGCTCAACCGCCCGCAAGCACCGCCAAGACCTGGCGTCCGCTTCGCTTTTTCAATACCTATAGGTTGTTGCTGGCCAGCGCCTTCGTCTTTCTCGCGTCAAATCAGCGGCTGCCGATTCCACTGGGTGCCGATGATCCGGGCCTTTTCCTCGATGTCAGCATCGCTTATCTCGTATTTGCCGCCATATCGATCGGCCTGTCCGAACGGCGTCAGCCGAGCTTCCAAATACAACTCTACGCGCAGGTAGCGGGGGACATCGGTGCTCTGACCCTCCTCATGCACGCCAGCGGTGGCGTTGGCAGCGGTCTGGGGATGCTGTTGATCGTGTGCGTGGCGAACGCCAGCATGATTACCGGGGGACGGACGGTCGGGCTGTTCGCCGCGGTAGCAACGGTGACGGTACTTTTAGAGCAGGTCTATGCCCACCTGACGGTGCCTGGTGCTGTCGTGGCCTACCCCCAGGCAGGACTACTGGGAATCACCCTGTTCGCCACCGCCGTGCTGGCCCACGTACTCAGCCGCCACGCCCGCGCCAGCGAAGTGTTGGCCGAGCAGCGGGAAATGGATTTGGCGAACATGGCGCAAATGGCCGAATTCATCATTGAGCATATGCAAACCGGCGTCGTGGTGGTCGATAGCTATCAGCGAGTGCGGCTGATGAATGTGGCCGCCAAGCGCCTGCTGGGTTCGGAAAATGGAAGTACCCGGTACCTGGGCGAAGTCTCTTCGGATTTGGCAAAGCGTCTCGCCCGCTGGCTTGAAAATGGCCAGTCCCCCCGCCCCGTACAGCTGGAGGATCTCGCCCATGAGGTAATCCCCCGCTTTATGGACATCGGGCAGAACGGGCGCGCCGGGACCCTGATTTTTCTGGAGGACGCCAGTCTCGCGGCAAGGCAGGTTCAACAGCTGAAGCTCGCCGCCCTGGGGCGCCTGACCGCCAGTATCGCCCACGAAGTCCGCAATCCGCTCGGGGCCATCAGCCATGCCGGCCAGTTGCTTGCAGAATCGTCTCACCTGGACAAGGCCGACCAGCGCATGACCGAGATCGTCCTGGAGCAGTCGCGGCGGGTGAATACGATTATCGAGAGCGTCCTGCAACTTGGCAGGAAGGATCGCTCGAAAATGGTCACATTTAATCTCTCCTCTGCCGTAAGGACCTTTTTGGCTGAATTCTGCCAGGGACACCGACTGGACGAAGGCGAGGTCGCCGTCGAAATCCCTCCCGATCTCGAGGTATATTTCGATCCCACTCATCTGCAGCAGATTCTGGGTAATCTGGTGGAAAATGCCGAGCGGCATAGCCGCGGCAACGGCTTTCCACGGATCCAACTGACAGCAAACCTAACAAAAACCGGCCGCCCCTACCTGGATGTCTTCAATAAAGGCGAGGGCATTCCCGACACCGCATCCAATCAACTGTTCGAACCCTTTTTCACCACCCAACGCTCGGGGACCGGGCTGGGACTCTATATTTCCCGGGAACTTACCGAATGCAACAATGCGGGGCTGGCTCATGTGCCCGATGAGCGGGGCGGATGTCGCTTTCGACTCTCATTCAGTCAGCCGAAAGGTTCGGCGACATCCTTTTCCACGCGAAATACCGACCCCGCAACATAAACTTTGCTGCCTCGTTATGAATAGAAAAACCGAAAATCGCGCACTGATTGTCGATGATGAACCGGACATTCGGGAGCTTCTAGAGCTAACGCTCACCCGTATGGGGGTGGTGTGCGAAGGAGCGGGGACTCTGGAAGAGGCCAAGGAGCACCTCGACCGCTCCGATTTCGACCTCTGCCTGGCGGATATGCGCCTTCCTGACGGCAATGGGATCGAGCTTGTGCGCCATATCCAGAAGAGCAAACCAGACCTTCCGGTGGCCGTTATAACGGCCCACGGAAACATGAGCCTGGCCATCGAGGCCCTCAAAGCCGGAGCCTTTGACTTCGTCAATAAACCGGTAGAACTCGATACCCTTCGGGAGCTGGTCACGACGGCCTTGAAGATGGGACGAGAAGCGCCCGGTTCCTCGTCCGGGAAACTTTCCGGCCGCCAGTTGCTCGGTGAATCGAAAGTCATTCGAAACCTCCGAGCAACGATCAACAAGCTGGCACGCAGCCAGGCGCCGGTTTACATCAGTGGAGAATCGGGAACCGGCAAGGAGCTTGTCGCGCGCCTGATCCATGACAACGGGCCACGCGCCGACAAACCCTTCGTGCCGGTCAACTGCGGTGCGATCCCGGCGGATCTGATGGAGAGCGAACTGTTCGGCTACAGCAAAGGAAGCTTCACCGGCGCCGCTCACGACAAACAGGGCCTCTTCCAGGCCGCCAACGGAGGCACGCTGTTTCTGGATGAGCTGGCGGATTTGCCTTTGGCGATGCAGGTGAAGTTGCTGAGAGCCATTCAGGAGAAGGCGATCCGCCCAGTGGGCGCGCAGAAGGAGGTCCATGTCGATGTGCGGATCCTCAGCGCAACCCACCGGGACCTCACTGCCCTGGTCGAAGAGGGGGGGTTCCGGGAAGACCTTTTCTATCGAATCAATGTGATCCAACTGCATGCGCCGACGCTACGGGAGCGCCCCGAAGATATCCCCATACTCGTCGAGCACATCCTCGGGCGGCTCGCCGGTGAACTCGGCATCGAGCCCCTTCAGCTCGACGAATCAGCCCGGCAAGCGCTGGAGAAGTACCCCTTTCCCGGCAATGTCCGGGAACTGGAAAACATCCTGGAGCGCGCCGTCACGCTATGCGAGGACATCCGCATCAGCCAAGCGCTCCTCCAACTTCCCGAAGGGAGTCCGCTCCAAACAAACGAAGTCCGTGACGGGGCCGTCGAATTGGAGCCCTATCTGATGGAAATCGAGCGTAAGACCATTATCGACGCGCTCGAAAAGACCCGCTTCAACAAAACCGCCGCCGCCAAACGCCTCGGGTTGTCCTTCCGTTCCCTCCGCTACCGCCTCAAAAAGCTGGACATCGAGTGAATCGCAGGTGACGAAATTTGTCACTCATGGACGTAGTTAGTCACTCACCAGCTGACAAATGATCGCCCTTTCGATTACCTCTCAGCTCCGTTGCGGCTGGTTAGGACAAATACGGCAGATAATTCGCGTCGAAGCGCCGGAATGTGACCCCGAACACGCATTCGCCCCCTCGCAAAATTGCACAATCAAGCTGCTGGACACGCCAGACGTGGTTGGCACACTACCTGCTTAATCCCAGGGGAAACTCGGCCAGAACAACAATATCGGCCGAAGAGCTTGCACCATTTATCCCAGTAAGGAGAACATCCATGAAGAATGTACAACAGGGTTTCACCCTCATCGAATTGATGATCGTCGTCGCGATCATCGGTATCCTGGCCGCTGTGGCCATCCCGGCCTACCAGGATTACACCATCCGCGCCAAAGTCACCGAGCTGCTGTCGCTCGGATCCGGCGTCAAAACCAGCATGTATGAGGCCTATGCCGGTGGCGGAACCATGCCTGCAGCCGGTGACGGCGTGATCACCGATGCCAAAGCTATCTTTGAGTCATCCGACTACGTCGCGGCGGGCGATGCCGCCTACGCCCAGACCTCGACAAATGTCGGTACGTGGACGTTGACGCTGTCGAATCTCGGAGGCGGCGCTGACGGCTCGACCTTCGGGCTGCAATTTACGGGTTCTGCTACCGGCTTGAAAACGGACTGCAGCACCGGCAATCTGGCTGGCAAATTCCTGCCCAGCCAGTGTAAGTAAGCCTTGCCAACGGCAATTGCCTGCTATTAGGGCTAAGAAGCGGTCCCCTGAACGGGACCGCTTTTTTTTGCCCGCGGGAAAGGTTGAAGTCGGACCGTTGCACTCCCTGGAGAATGCAAGATGCACACCTCTATGTGTAGGTTTGCTACCGAATGCCCAATCCAAATTACCCAAATCGCCATTTCTGCTTGAGTGGTTCGGACAAAGGCTAGTCACCTTATAGAAAGCCCTGTAAAACTCGTCACAAAGAAAGTCTCAATGATCCAGACCCGCCCTGATCTCGCTTTTACCCTGATTGTAATCAGCCTTGTTGGCCCCCTGATCTATTGGCCCGGCCTCTCCGGAGGCTTCGCTTTTGATGATTTCGCCAATATCGTCCACAACGCTCGCCTGCACCTGCATTCGTTTAGCTTTGATGCGCTCTGGCAAGCAGCCTGGTCGCATAGCGGGCACCTCGGGCGCCCGATGAGTATGGCGACGTTCGCACTTAACCATCTTGCATCCGGCCCAGCCCCGTTCGCGTTCAAACTAACCAATGTCTTATTGCACACCCTTAACGGAATACTCGTCTTCTTTCTAGCCGCCTCCCTCCTAAACCGGCTTGATCAGGGCAGGTATGTCGAGCGGACTGATACCGCACACCAGAGTTGGCTGGCCTTGCTCATTGCCATAGCCTGGCTCGCCCACCCCATCAATCTTTCCCCCGCACTCTATATCGTCCAGCGGATGACCAGCCTCGCTGCGTTTTTCATGTTGCTTGCCCTGCTCGCATATTTAGGTGGCCGTAGCGCCCTGGTGCGGGGCGAGCGAAAAGGGTGGTGGTTGATAGGGGCCGCTATATCATTACTCACGCCACTGGCGGTGTTCTCAAAGGAAACCGGCGCTTTGGCACCTGTTTTGATGTTTATTGTCGAAATCAGTGTCCTCCGGTTCGAGGTCCAAAATAGAATTGATCGAAGGGTATTAATCACCCTGTTCTTCATCCTTCTCGTCGTTCTTCCTATCGCGGGATTTATAGCGATGTTTGGTACTGACATTCAGCACTTTGCTGTTTCGCGGTATCAGCTACGAGATTTCTCGTTGGGTGAGCGACTGTTGAGTGAAGGACGGGCGCTTTGGCTCTATTTGAAGATGATTATCATTCCCCAACCGGGGGATTTTGGACTCTTCCATGATGACTTCAAAGCCTCCCGAGGATGGCTTGTTCCCACAACCACCTTGCCGGCGATAGTCGGGATTGGGCTATTAATTGCCACTGCGGTATTTTCCCTAAAACACTACCCCCCGATAGCATTCGGCATACTATTTTTTCTTGCCGGTCACCTTCTTGAATCTACCGTCTTTCCCCTTGAATTGGTTCATGAGCATCGTAACTACCTGCCCTCTTTTGGTGTGATTTTTGCGTTGTTCTACACAGTCCTCGACCGCTCTTTTTTGCCACGCTTATTGCCGCTCCGCCGTTTTTTCGCGATTGCAATAATGATGGTCTTCGCTTTGCTTACGCTGTTTAGGGCGAGCGACTGGGGCAACCCACTCGGCCAAGCCCAAGCAATGGTTGCTCACCACCCAGAGTCCGCACGCTCTCATCAGGAGTTGGCCGGCGCCTACGTCGCCTTCATGGATAGACCCGAACTGGATAGAGAGCGCCTGTTCAAACTTTCCGAACATCACTTTCAGCAGGCCTCCCTTTTGGAGCCTGCGTCCGCCGATGGCCCCCTCGGGTTACTTGTCCTCTATGGACGAGCTGGACATGAACTCGGCCCGGCATTGATGACTGAACTTGAGACTCGGCTCGCAACACCTCCTTTCAGAGCATCGTACGCCGTGGGCATAATCTCTGTCTCAAGATGTATGAAAAACAGAGAGTGCACCTTCGACGAGGATATTCTTCGAGCGCATCGTGCAAGCGGCCCTACGGAATGAACGCACCACTGGTCGCAAGCGCGCAGCTGTCCTCTTTGCGATGTATGATTATCTTGCCAACGTTAGGCAGAATTTTCGCAAAGCCATTCAGCTAGCCGTTTTGGCCACGGATGCTGCACCGAATGAATTGCAGTATCGGGCAAACTTGTTTCGCCTGCTGCTCAGCGTTAGGGAACTGGATGGTGCCAAACGGCAACTTGATATAATGCGCAACAAAGACTCGTACGGCCGTTACACCAAACTCATTAATGGTTGCGAAAATGACTTTGACCAGATAACCGCCATCCATAATGAGAATGACGAGCTGACACGCGATAAAAAGTAAGGCCCCCAGTGAGGCCCGGTGCTTTTCCAGCTACTGACCCACTGATGAAGGACATAAATACCAGGGTAATCAGAATGGATTGGGTGCCCGTGGGATTTTGTTCTCCCGAACTCATGGAGGAGGACACCTCTTAATGCGTTCCCCTCGAACGAATACCAACGGGATGGCCAGCCTTGCGTTCAGACCCGACCTTCAAGGGCTGCGAGCGATTGCCATTTTGGCGGTTGTGGTGAGCCACGCCGGGGCGACACTGTTTTCCGGTGGCTTTGTCGGTGTGGATATTTTTTTCGTACTCTCCGGTTATCTGATCACCGGCCTTTTGCTTTGCGAGCATCGACAAAATGGGCGCATCGTTTTAATCCGGTTTTACGCACGAAGGCTAAAACGACTGTTACCCGCGTTGGTCGTAATGCTGATCGGAACAAGCATTGCAACAGTTTGGCTATTGTCCACTAGCGAGGCCCACGCATACTTGGCCTCGGCCCCTTTCGCTGCAGCATGGACCAGCAATATCTATTTGGCGTTCACCAGGTTCGGCTACTTCGATGAATTGGGAACGCGGGATATATTCCTGCACACATGGTCGCTGGGCGTAGAGGAGCAGTTTTACCTGGTCTGGCCACTGATACTCTTGGCCTTTCTATTTGCCCAAAAACGTTTTCCCGAAAGACCAAATGGCTGGATTGCGATTCTCGGGATAGTATTTGCGTCCAGCCTTGCCGTTTCACTTTATTGGACGTATACGGCGCCACATGCGGCGTTCTATCTAATGCCATCGCGTGTCTGGCAATTCACGCTAGGGGCACTCGTATACCTTCTGGTTGAGGAAAGTCCTTCACGTGAAAAGGGAGCGGGCGCGAAATCACACACCATCTTTGGAGGAGTTTCATCGCGAATTGTCTTGAGTGTTGGCCTGCTCCTTGTCACCGCTAGCGTCATTGGTCTTCACCCAGAATTGGCCTATCCCGGATTCTGGGCACTCGCGCCATCGTTAGGTGCGGCACTGGTCATTATCGCAGGGCATGCCCTACCCGCAGAACGGCACGGTCCACTTGCACATCCGGCCTTGGTTTGGCTGGGCGATCGCTCTTACTCATGGTATCTCTGGCACTGGCCAGTTCTCGTTCTTGGTTTTTCGCTGGGGTTCGAAGGAAGACCGCTACCCACGGCAGGGTTAGTACTCCTTTCATTGCTTGCAGCAATTCTTAGCTACCGTTTTGTTGAATTACCCTTTTGGAAAGGTCGATTCCGTCAAGCCCAACCACGTCGTATTCTGCTGCTGAGCGTACTGGCCATGACATTGACCATTGCAGGATCGTTCCACCAACTACGATTACTTCCACACTCGCACCCTGCCACCCGAGCGGTCAACCAATGGAGAATGGATCTCCCGATAATCTATAAGCTGGGCTGTGATGCTTGGTATCAGCATGCCCGGGTTGAACCCTGCATCTTTGGCAGGAACGACGCTGCAAAAACGGTTGTGCTATTGGGCGATAGTATAGGCGCACAATGGTTTTCAATGGTTCCGGCGATTTTCTCCGGGCCCGAGTGGCGCACGATCGTTCTGACAAAGTCCTCGTGTGCGATGGTGGATGAAGATTACTTCTACTCACGGATCAAGCAGACCTACCAAGTATGTGCCGATTGGCGCGAGGGAGTCCTGGAGATGCTTGATGAGAATAAGCCCGATGTAATCATTATGGGCAACTCCGTGCGATACAAGTTCAGCAGCGCCCAGTGGGTTGAAGGGAGTCAAAGAATTTTCGAACGCATAAGCAAAGCCGCCAAGCACGTTTTGGTCATTCCGGGAACCCCCAGTCTTGGCTTTGATGGCCCCGGATGCCTGGCCAGACACCTTTCACCCGAGGGCCACATCGATACTGATGCCTGCATCGCAACCGCTCGCATGCAGCGAGCGAAGACTGTTATACGGTATCTCGAAGACGCTGCCCAACCCTTCCCTAATCTCCACATTCTCGATTTGAATGACCTCGTATGCCCTGGCGGCGTGTGCGATGCAGCCGGTCCCAAAACTCTAGCGGTCTTTCGTGACAGCAAACACCTGACAGATTCCTTTGTAAAGGATCAGATTCCTATTGCCGAAGAGCGAATTAGGCGCATTCTAGCGGACCATGCACCGTAATGTACCGAAGGAAGAGTTTTGTCATACCGACATTTACACCAAAGAACTTTATAAATTACAACGATGGTATAATCACAGCGCCCACACGTTCTCTATCAGTCGAGCGCCTCTTTACTGAAGTTGTCCATAGTCATTCCGGCAAAAAATGAAAGCACTTCACTTGAAATTCTTCTTCAAGGTCTACGCCAACAGATTTCCGCCGACGAGATCATCATTGTCGATGATGGTTCATCCGACTCGACAGCTGAGGTAGGCCGAAAGCATAATGCGACCGTCATCCAACACCCATACGGAATGGGCAACGGTGCTGCGATCAAGAGCGGGACACGAGCAGCAAAGGGCGAGGTCATTGTCTTCATGGATGCTGACGGGCAGCATGATCCAGCCGATATCCCCCGATTGCTCGCTCTGATTGGCAAAGGATTTGATATGGTCGTGGGGGCACGCCAGAAAGGATCACAGGCGGATATCGGGCGTGGGCTCGCGAACGCCTTATATAATCGCCTTGCCAGCTACATGACGAACCAGAAAGTCCAGGACCTGACTTCGGGCTTTCGGGCGGTCAGAGCCGATAAATTCCGCGAGTTTCTTCACCTGCTGCCCAACGGATTCTCCTATCCGACCACCTCTACAATGGCCTTCTTCCGGGCCGGTTATCCAGTAGCCTACGAGCCTATACATGCCGCACCTCGTGAAGGCGAAAGCCACATCAAACCGATAAAGGACGGGGTACGGTTTCTGCTGATTATCTTCAAGGTTGGGACGCTCTACTCACCACTGAAGCTCTTCGCTCCCGCAAGCTTGCTTTTCTTTCTTCTGGGTGTGGGATACTACCTATATACCTTTGTTACGGAGGGGCGCTTTACCAACATGAGCGCACTATTGCTCACCACTGCCGTGATTATCTTCCTGATCGGTTTGGTATCGGAACAAATCACGGCACTTATGTACAAGGAAAGTGTTGATCGAGATAACTGAAAATTGCCAGGCGAGTTGAAAGCTGGGACTCAATCCGTTCCACCACACCGTGAATAATTGCCCCGAGGCAATGTACTGCCCAACGCCATGCGCTTTCTAATCGACATCTGTCACCCCGCCCACGTCCACTTCTTCCGAAATCCGGTTGAAGAGCTGCGTGCCCGAGGCCATGAGGTGCTGATCACCAGCCGTAATAAGGAAGTCACTTTGACACTACTGGACAGGATTGGCTGGGAACACCTGCCACTGTCGAGTGCCGCCGACGGGGCATTCGCACTGGCCAGTGAACTAATTCGCAGGAATATCTCACTGCTTCGTGTCGTAAGACAATTCCAACCCGACTGCATGGCCGCCATCGGCGGGATCTTTGTAGCGCAGGTGGGTGCCGTTGCCCGCATTCCCTCACTCGTGTTCTACGATACCGAAAATGCTCGGCTGCAAAATAGGCTAACCTATCCGTTCGCTTCGCTGGTTGCCGCACCACGCTGTTACGAGGCGTGGCTACCTCGGCGTTCACTGCGCTACGCGGGGTACCACGAACTCTCCTATCTGCATCCCGCCCGGTTCACTCCCGACCGGGACATCGCCCTGGCAAATGGCCTTGATCCCGTACGCGACACGTTTTTGATAAGGTTGGTTGCCTGGAAAGCCAACCATGATGTTGGCGAGCGTGGTTGGGACTCCAGTCTGCTGGAGGCCGTTATCAATCACCTTTCCCACCGCGGCAAGGTCATCATTTCGGCGGAAAGCCCGCTACCCGAACGGTTCCAACATCTCACCTACCGAGGCGATCCTTTTCAGATCCATCACCTCATGGCATATTGCCGACTGCATATCGGCGAAAGTGCCACGATGGCTTCGGAGTCAGCGGTGCTGGGTGTCCCCGCAATCTATGCAGCTCGAACGGGGCGCGGCTACACGAACGAGCAGGAGCGACTCTACGGGCTTGTGGAAAATATCCGCTCTCTGAAGGCCGACGCGGTTGTTTCAGCCCTTGCTCGAACGCTGAACATCCCGCCCTCAATATGGCCACAACGACACAAATTACTACTCGATGAGACCATCGATATTGCAGTCCATGCCGCCGACCTAATCGAGAATTTGGGGCGCCACGGTTCAGTTAGAACGCTTACTTCATGAATGCACAAAGCGAATTACCCTTCGTCAGCGTTATCATACCGATATATAACGGCACCGACTCCATTGGCGAGTTGTTAAATGCACTGGCCAAGCAAACCTATCCGCCGGACCGTCACGAAATCATCTTTGTCGATAACGGGTCTACCGATGACACCGTCGAACGGATTGTGTCCGCACAATATCGATTTCCAAATCCACTGATCATTTTGAAGGAGACTGAAATCCAGGGCTCCTATGCTGCGCGAAATCGGGGGCTAGCGACCGCCCGCGGCGAAGTCATAGCCTTTACGGATGCAGACTGCACGCCGGTGCCGGACTGGCTGCATGCAGGCATAACCTGTCTGCTTGAAACCAGTGCGGATTTGGCGGGTGGGCAAGTTACCTTTACATATGCTTCAGACCGCCCTACCGCCGCTGAAATGATCGATGCCCGTACGAACATGCAAATGGAAATGGACATCCTACAGCGGGGGGTTACGAAAACGGCAAACCTCTTTGTTTGGCGCCGGGTCTTCGACGCCATTGGTGATTTCCCCGCGCATTTAAAGTCCGGCGGCGATGTTCTCTGGACGCGAACAGCAACCCGCTCCGGATTCAAGCTCGTCTTTGCGTCTGGGGCGGAGATAGGCCATCCCGCGCGCAGTTGGCTCGCACTATTCGAAAAGCAATATCGCGTAGGCAAAGGACAGATTTGGGTCATGCGGGATATAGGAATGAGTTGGCTTGACATTGCCATAGATAGTCTGAGCTTCCGGAGGCGGGGAAAGACGACAGGAAAACGATCCGGTACACGCAGGGCGAGCAGGGAATACAACCGATTAGCCCTCACCGCCGGGATGGCGTGGAGCCGTGGAGCGACACTGCTCGGGCGAATAGTGTCGGCAATCAGGACTGGACTTTCACAATGACTGAAACGCTGCGTAACTTCATCCTACAGGAAGCCTCACGGGCGCGCACACTGCAGAATGAAGATGGGTCCATGCCCGCGGGCCACAACGGACCCTATTTCCATCAGGAGACCGGTCTTCGCAACACCTGCCATTGGCTAATCACTTGGTGTAATGCCTATCGATGGACGGGAGACACCCACTATCGAGATTCGGCGCAGCGGGCACTCGATTATATTTTGCTGCCAAGACATCGCCCCCATAACGCAAATTGGTTACAGCGTTCGGCAAGAAAGCGAGATCGCTGTAATGGCCTCATAGGCCCGGCTTGGGTCATTGAAGCACTTACCTGTGCAAAGATTTTTCTAGGCTCGGATGACGCCTTACACCAGGCGCAGGAAGTATTCGATTTGCATCTCTTCGATAAGGCAAGCGGGATGTGGAAACGCATCGAGGTCGATGGCAGCGTTCTGCCTTTTGACCGAACCTTCAATCATCAACTTTGGTTTGCGAGTTCAGCAGCCCGTCTCTCCCAACTGGGATCTGCTACGGCAGAAGCTCAGGTCAGTATTTTTCTAGACCGATTGGAACACCTCTTTTCGGTTAAGAAAACTGGCATGGTCTGCCACCGGATCCGCAAAAACTGGTGGGATCGTTTCCTTGAGACGGGGTCTCATATCCATACTGCGTATATCCATTACGATAAGCTACGTTCTGGTGCCCGGCGACCCCTAGACGCCAAAAAGCGCGACATAGGTTATCATGCCTTTAATTTGCACGCATTTGCTGTCCTGCACCGGATCTTTTCGGCGCATAAGTTTTGGAGGTCCCCGCGACTGATTCAATCCTTGGGATTCGGGCGCAGCGATGAGCACTGGTATGGTCTAGGACATCATAATCCTTATGCATTTCCATATAATCCAGTCGGCTTCGAAATGGCGCTTGCACTCCAAGAGTTTCATCCCGAAGCTGTCGATGAACGTAAGGCATGGATTCAGCGGCAAATCACCGAACTGGCCCATCCCGGTAAGTCATATGGCAGCGGAGCAGATGACCCTATCACGGCAAAAGCACGAATTTATGAGGCCATAGAATTGGAAGACGTGGACCTGCACATGTACGCCGATATGGCACTGGAGAACCGGGCACTCAAGACCTCATGAAAAAAAAGCTCTAGGACCGTCCGAGCGCCGAGAGGCGGTCGAGTTCCTCGTTGAGCGGCATCACCTTCCGGTCGCCCGCAGTTACAGCAGCGTGGGACTCTCTCGGGCGGCCTGCTACCGCATGCCAATGGCGCCACAGGAGCGGGATGCGCCGGTCTTCGATGTCTCAGGCGTAGTTGGAGAGCGGCCAAGAGAGGCTTCTGGAAGTGCTTCAAGCTTTTGCGCCGTCGCCGCCACAGCTGGAACCACAAGCGGGTCTATTTGTGCTACGAAACTTAACCAGAAGCGCCGGAGCCAAACGCCGACTCCCCCAAGGGAACGTCAGCCCGGTGCCGTAACAGCCAAAACCAAATCTGGTCGGCGGATTCCGTGTGCGATGCCCTTTACCACGGCCGACGTTTTCGGGCCTTTAACATCATTGATATTCATGCCCGACTGGCAAACTGGAGTCCAGCGCACCGTGAGATCGATCTCATGGTGAGAGGTAGGATTCGGCTCCTTTCTGCGCCACCGCGCGTTGGACCATCTCTCGGCGCTGCCCGGGTCTACCGGCGGTAAATACACGAAGGTAGCCCCCTGACCGCCCGGGTGGTTCGCTGGCATACTGCCCATCATTTTCGCCGCCTGTGGTTCCGGAAAAGAATACGGATTCGGCTGTAATCAGTCCGTGAACGACAACACACACCAAGAGCGAAATACATGTCAGGCTACTTGGGACTTTCGAATAACTACGGCTGTACTTGACTGGGCCCAATTTTGAGTCCGATTGAACCTTTTCCTGATATCAACGTAGTATTGACAGTATTTGTGGACTCGGCAGCTATTCAATGGGAACTTCCACGGTAAAGATTGCACTTAGTGGGCTAGCACGGAAACTTGTTAGTGAGGGATTACTAACAGAGTCAGATGCTGAAGGCGCTTTAGAACGGGCAAGCAAGGACCGACTCCCCTTAACCAGTTATCTGGTGGAAAAAGGGCTAGTCGGTGCCCGCGAAATCGCGATGGTGGCGGCAAAGGAGTTCGGTGTTCCAGTTTTCAACCTCAGGGTCATGGACCTCGATACGGACGTCGTCAAGCTCGTCGAAGAAAAATTGATCCGCCACCATCATGCGCTTCCTCTATTCAAGCGTGGCAATAGGCTGTTTGTCGCGGTTTCGGATCCCACCAATCTAAATGCACTTGATGAAATCAAGTTCCATGTGGGGGTAAATACAGAGCCTGTACTGGTCGAGGATGATAAGCTCACTAACGCAATAGAAGATGCGCTGAATGCCACGGATACGAGTCTATCTGACTTGGGCGATGACGATCTCGATAATCTGGACATCTCTGCTGAAGATGACAGAGAGAAAGACGACAGCAACGATTCGGAAGTCGATGATGCGCCGGTTGTGCGCTTCGTGAATAAAATCCTGCTGGACGCAATCAATAAGGGGGCGTCGGATATTCATTTCGAGCCCTACGAAAAAACTTATCGTGTTCGGCTCAGGCAGGACGGTATCCTAAGTGAAGTCGCCCACCCACCCATACAATTGGCTAATAAAATATCAGCCCGTCTCAAGGTGATGTCTCGTCTGGATATTTCCGAAAGGCGTGTCCCGCAGGATGGCCGCATCAAACTTGCGCTATCCAAAAACAAGGCCATCGACTTTCGTCTCAGTACCTGCCCTACCCTCTTTGGCGAAAAGATCGTCCTTCGTATCCTTGATCCCTCGAGTGCCAAGTTGGGGATCGATGCCCTCGGCTATGAAGAAGATCAAAAGCAGCTTTACCTAAATGCACTTGCAAAACCGTATGGGATGATTCTGGTAACGGGTCCGACCGGTTCCGGTAAAACCGTTTCGCTCTATACCGGCCTGAATATTCTCAACACAGCGGACGTTAATATCTCCACGGCCGAGGATCCAGCGGAAATCAATCTGCCAGGGATCAATCAAGTCAACGTCAACCCGAAAGTCGGTTTGACCTTTTCTTCAGCACTTAAAGCCTTTCTCCGCCAGGACCCGGACGTCATCATGGTCGGTGAGATACGCGATATCGAGACAGCGGAAATCGCTATCAAGGCCGCACAAACCGGCCACTTGGTGCTTTCGACACTACATACCAACGATGCCCCTCAGACGCTTGGGCGCCTGATGAATATCGGTGTTGCCCCTTACAATATTGCCTCCGCAGTTAGTCTGATTATTGCCCAGAGGCTGGGCCGTAGGCTTTGTAACCACTGCAAGCAACCCGAAGATATCCCGAAAGAGGCTCTGTTGCAGGAAGGCTTTACCGATGAAGAGGCCGGCAGCATCACTATTTACAAAGCCGTCGGGTGTGATCGCTGTAACAATGGCTATAAAGGGCGAGTCGGTATCTATCAGGTGATGCCGGTTTCAGAGGAGATGGGTCGGCTGATTATGCAAGGATGTACCGCAATCGATTTAGCCGATCAGGCCGATAAGGAAGGGATTGCAGACCTGCGAAAATCGGGTCTTAAAAAGGTCAAGGACGGTATAACCAGTCTTGAAGAGATTAACCGCGTGACGAAGGATTAAATCCATGGCTGAAGCTGCCAAGCAGGACACCTTTATCTGGGAAGGGACCGACCGCAGCGGAAAACGCGTCCGCGGCGAAACCGCAGGGTCTAATGTTTCCCTCGTCAAGGCCAACCTCCGGCGACAAGGGGTCAATCCTCTAAAGGTCCGAAAGAAACCGAAATCGCTGTTCGGAGGTCAATCCAAGAAAAAAATTACCCCCAAGGATATCGCCCTCTTCAGCCGACAGCTCGCCACGATGATGGCATCGGGGGTCCCCTTGGTGCAGTCATTCGAGATCATTGGACGGGGGCACGAGAATCCGAGCATGCGAGATCTCGTTGGTGCGATCAAGGCTGACGTCGAAGGGGGAAATAATCTGGCCGATGCGCTGAAAAAGCACCCCAATGAGTTTGATCGACTTACCTGTAATCTGGTTCATGCGGGGGAGCAGGCGGGTATCTTGGAGGACCTGCTTGATAAAATATCGACCTATAAGGAGAAGACCGAAGCTATCAAATCGAAGGTCAAGAAAGCCCTTTTCTATCCGGTCGCAGTCCTCGTCGTAGCTTTCATTATCACTGCCATTCTCCTCGTATTTGTCATACCGGTATTTCAGGACGTATTCGAGAGTTTCGGCGGAGAGCTTCCCGCTCTGACGCTGGCGGTTATCGGCCTTTCCGAAATTTTCCAAGCATGGTGGTGGGCGATTTTTGGGGGAGTCGGCCTTTTTGTTTTCGCCTTTATGAAAGTCAAGAAGAAATCGATAGCGGTCCAAGAGGCCATAGACAAGTTGTCTCTCAAAATACCCGTTGTTGGCGACATTCTGAACAAGGCAGCCATCGCGCGATATGCTCGTACTCTTTCAACCATGTTCGCCGCTGGCGTACCTCTCGTCGAAGCCTTGGAGTCAGTTGCCGGAGCCGTCGGTAATGTCGTTTACGGCAATGCCGTAATGACCATGCGCAATGAAGTCTCCACGGGCACATCGCTGACAGATTCCATGTCACGTACCAACGTTTTCCCTAATATGGTTGTACAAATGGCTTCCATCGGTGAAGAGGCCGGCTCGCTGGACCAAATGCTGGCTAAGGTTGCGGATTTTTACGAACAGGAAGTTGATGATGCAGTCGATTCGCTAAGTAGTCTGCTCGAACCCTTGATCATGGCCATTCTGGGTGTCCTCATCGGTACGCTGGTTATTGCCATGTACCTGCCCATCTTTAAAATGGGTCAGGTGGTTTGATGGGGGAAGCCGCGGGTTACCTATCGACGTATCCGGCCCTTTTTGCCGGAGTCGTTTTTGTCTTGGGACTCGCTATCGGCAGTTTCCTCAATGTGGTGATCTATCGATTGCCGGTGATGATGGAGCGCGCCTGGCGGCTGCATTGCCAGGAGTTGGCCGGCGATGTAGCTGTTAGTGCAGACTCGGAGCCGTTTGATCTGGCCCGGCCGGGTTCCAGCTGTCCTCACTGCAAGCATCCTATCGGCCCCTTGGAGAACATTCCGCTTCTCAGTTATGTCCTCCAGAAGGGGCGGTGCAAGCATTGCAAAGCGCCTATTTCCCCCCGCTATCCCGCTGTTGAACTGACAACGGCCGTTCTCAGTGCCATCACCGCTTGGCATTTCGGCTTCGGCTGGCAGGCGGCGTTTGCCCTTTTGTTGACTTGGGGGCTTATCGCGCTGACCTTTATTGATATCGATCACCAGCTACTGCCCGACGACATCACGCTGCCGCTTCTCTGGTTGGGCCTGCTACTGAGCCTTGCGGCGCTCTTCGTCCCGCCGGCAACCTCGATTGTTGGTGCGGCAGCCGGTTACCTGTCGCTCTGGGCGGTCTACCAGTTGTTTCGGCTGGCCACCGGCAAGGAGGGTATGGGTTACGGCGACTTCAAGTTGCTGGGCCTGCTGGGGGCCTGGATGGGCTGGCAGTCTCTGCCGGTGATTATCATTCTCTCTTCCGTTGTCGGTGCGGCGGTTGGTATCGGTCTGATCCTGTTCCGAGGTCACGAACGCGGAACACCGATTCCCTTCGGCCCCTACCTGGCGGCTGCGGGCTGGCTGGCACTGCTGTGGGGTGAAGATCTGACTCGCGCTTACCTGCGCTTTGCGATGTAATCATGCTGCGGGTGGGTCTGACGGGAGGAATCGGCAGCGGTAAGTCGACGGTGGCCCGTTTCTTCGCTGAAGCCGGTGTCCCAATCATCGATACGGATGAGATCGCCCGCGAGGTGGTGACTCCCGGCAGCCCCCTGCTGCATCAAATAGCAAGCACCTTCGGAACGGATCTACTCCGGCCCGACGGCTCCCTCGACCGCTCGCGTCTTCGTCGGCAAGTGTTTACTGACTCAGACAAACGAGAGCAGCTGGAGTCGCTTCTCCATCCCGCGATTCAGAAGGAGATGGTTCGTCAGGCCTCCGCAGTACAAGCCCCCTACGCCCTTTTGGTCATTCCCCTTCTGGTGGAAAAAGGCTGGCAGAGACTGGTCGACCGCATTCTGGTGGTCGATTGCCCCGAATCGATTCAGCTGGCACGTACGGTCGCCCGGGACGATACGGACGAAAGTGAGGCGCGAGCGATTCTCGCAAGTCAGGCGTCACGCGAGGAAAGGCTGGCAGTGGCGGACGATATCGTCACTAACGACGGATCGCTGGACAAACTTCGGCAGCAGGTCCAAGATCTGAACCGTTTCTACCTACGACTGGCAGCGCACCCGAGCTAGCTGGCGAATGTCACCCATGTCCAAGGCGGATCGATCCCGCCCTGTTGCCGATAACGTGCATAACTCTGTCACCTACGAACATCCGGTCAACGAAAAGGTCCGCAATCTGCTGCGACTTGAGCACCTGTTCAGACAGGTGAATCATTTTCTGCAGGGCAAATCGCCTTGGGATAGCCGTATGACCGTCGCCACTTTCATGGAAATCCTCGACGTATTCGGTCGCGGCGATCTGAAAACGGAATTGATGAAGGAGATGGAGCGGGCCGCGGCGAATCTGGAGCCCCACCTGGAGCACCCCGAGGTGGACCATACCCGACTGGGCAACATCCTCAGGGCGCTTGAGCGGCTGCGCTCGAATCTCAATGGTTACTCGGGCCAGCTTGGTCAGGAGCTACGAGACAGTGAATTTCTCAGTGCCATTCGCCAGCGCACGACCATTCCGGGTGGTACCTGCGATTTCGACCTGCCCGGATACCATCGCTGGCTGGAGCAATCTGCCGAGGTCCGTCATCAGGATCTTGAAGGCTGGTCCGCCAACCTCGATGCCGTTCGCCAACCGGTGGAACTGCTGCTCAAGCTGATCCGCAATAGCGCCGACTACCGTCCGAAGACGGCGCAAGGCGGCGTTTACGGCCAGTCGCTCGATGCCAGCCTGCCGTATCAGCTTATTCGGATCAGAATACCGCCAGAACACCCCTATTTCGCTGAAGTGAGTGGCGGCAAACACCGCTTTACCATCCGTTTCATGCAACCCAGCGAAGCCCGACCGGTCCAAATCAACGAAGACATTGATTTTCAACTGAGTTGTTGCAGCCTATGACCCAAACCGTCCAATGTCCCACGTGTGGCCGCCCCGTGCGCTGGGAACCGGAACAGAAATGGCGGCCGTTCTGCTCTGAACGTTGCAAGCTGATAGATTTAGGCGCCTGGTCCGACGAAGACCATCGTATTCCGGGCGAACCGGTCGATCCTTGGGAGATCAGCGATTTACCGCCGGATTCGAATTCGCATTAAGGATATTCACATTTTTGCCTGACGTCGGAAGACAAGGCGCGGCGGAATTGCTCGGAACGCGAGGGTGGGGACCTCCTACCGGAGGCCATCCCACAGACTACGGATCGCAGCTACCCCCTGCGCCCCGCACTGCCACGCATGCTCCCGGTCCGCCGCGGCTAGCCCACCCAATGCAAATACAGGTATTCGGCTCCTTTCACAGAGCGCCTTGAGGCCTTGCCAACCAATTGTGGGAGCCCCGGGGTGGCTTTCGGTGGGCAAGACCGGGGAAGCAAAAACAAAATCCACCCCGATAGAGAGCGCATGCTCCAATTCGTCTTCCCCGTGGCAGGCGGCGGAGACCCAGCGAGCCGAATCCAAAGGCCTATCACCAAGCTCTCCCAGCCGGGTACGGGTCAGGTGCACGCCGGCATGGGGAATCGGTTCAGCCACCTCGACCGGACAATTGAGAATCAGGTGGGCGCCGAAGTGCTGACACAGACGGGCGACTCGCGCCGCAAGTGCCGAGAAGTCACGTTCATTCAATGACTTCGCGCGCAGTTGGACGAGTCGAATTCCACTTTTGAGTAGCTTTTCCAGCCTGTTGATGAAACCGTCCCATTTCGCTGGCGGCCCCGGATCCGGTGTCACCAGACAGAGATCGGGCAGCTGCGCCGCCGTCACAATCGGCTTATTGGCGGCCGGGAAGGCGTAATCGGACATCCTCTCCGCCCGAACCCAGCGAACCGGCTGCCCTTCGCGCCCGTGAGGTTCGCCTTCAAACGCTTCCACACGCCAGACATCCAACAGGACCCGCTTGTCGCCGTAGTCGTGGGGGATCCGAATCAAGGGCCGAGCCTTAATCACACCAATCCCCAGTTCCTCCTCCAGCTCCCGCGCCAGAGCGACCTCCACCGGCTCACCGGCCTCAATCTTGCCACCCGGAAACTCCCATAACCCTCCCTGGTGACGGTGGTCGGCCCGGCGGGCAATCAGAATGTTTCCCGCATGATCCGGAATGACTGCGGCGGCGACATGGAGATAATTGGAATAATCAGGCAGGTCAGGCATTGAGGGGCACAGAGGCGTTCTCAGCAGTTGCTCCGAGGGCGAATACCGATCCGCCTAGCCGTCCGTCCTCCGGCCACTTGGCGGGATTCCGTGGGAAACGCGTTCAAATCGAGGCGTCAGGTTCTGTATTCGGCATTGATGCGGACATAGTCGTACGAGAAATCACAGGTCCAGACTGTCGCGTCCGCCGGGCCACGTGAGAGATCGACAACAATAGTGATCTCCTCCCCATCCATCACGGCCTGACCCATGGCCTCTTCGTAGTCCGCTGCCCGGCCGCCGTCACGAACGATACAAACATCGCCCAAGTGGATGGTAACGGCCTCCAAATCCAGATCGGTGATACCCGCCCTCCCGACAGCGGCCAGTATTCGGCCCCAGTTCGGATCCGATGCGAAGAAAGCGGTTTTCACCAGCGGCGAGTGAGCAATGGTGTAAGCCACCGCCTCGCACTCCTTTGCGTCGCGACCGTTCACCACCTCGATGGCGATGAACTTGGTGGCGCCTTCGCCATCGCGCACGATAAGCTGCGCCAGTTCCTGGCAGACCGTGCTCACTGCGGTCTCCAGGGCGGCAAACTCCTCGCCACCGGGTTCGGGGCGAACCCCGCTGGCTCCCGTGGCCATCAGCACGCAGGCGTCGTTGGTGGAGGTGTCACCATCGACACTAATGCGATTAAAAGAGAGGTCGGCGGCTCGCTTCAACAACCCATTCAGAACGTCTCGATCGACCACGGCATCGGTTGACACGAAGGCCAGCATCGTTGCCATATCCGGGCGAATCATGCCGGCGCCTTTGGAGATCCCGGTGACGGTGACCGTGCGCCCCCCGATTTCGATCTGCCGCGAGGCACCTTTTTCGACCGTATCGGTGGTAAGAATGCCGCCGGCGGCAGCTGCCCAGCCATCCTCGTCCAAGGCCTCAAAGGCCGCCGGAACGGCGTCGACGATGGTTGAGACTGGCAGCGGCTCGCCTATGACCCCGGTCGAAAACGGCAGGACCTCGGCCGGTTCGCACCCCGTCTGCAGGGCTACGGCTTCACAACAGGCGGTGGCGTCGAGAAAACCCTGTCGCCCGGTCCCGGCATTGGCATTACCGGTGTTGATCAGGAGGTAGGACGGCTCACGGGCTGAAAGATGCTCGCGTGCGATAATAACCGGAGCCGCACAGAAGGCGTTGCGGGTGAAAACCGCCGACGCCGTACCGCCCCGGGCCAGTTCGATCAGAACCAGATCCGGCCGGCCCGGCTTTTTGATGCCGGCAGCGGTCGTACCCAGGCGTACTCCCCGCACCGGATGCAATGTTGGCAGCCCCTTGTAACCGACAGCCATTCTCTCTCCCTATTCTTTTGATTCTTCCCAACAGGCTGGGCGTTTGTATATCACCCAAAGCCATCCGGTGGGGTTCAGTCGAGGCGCCCGTGGCACTGCTTGTATTTCTTACCGGAGCCGCATGGGCACGGCTCGTTGCGCCCGACTTTACGGCCGTCACGCACAAAGGGACGGTGCTCATCCTCGGAGGCATCCGGTTCGGACTCGACGCCGGCCATAGCTGATGCCTGGGCATGCTGAAATTCCATCTGCGCCGCCGCTCGCCGCTGCTCCTCGACGGCCGCGACATCCTCTTCGGCCTGGACCTGCACCTTGGAGAGCACGCTGATCACCTCGCGCTTGATGCGCCCGAGCATTTCATCAAACAGTTCGAAGGCCTCGCGCTTGTACTCCTGCTTGGGGTTCTTCTGGGCATAGCCGCGCAGGTGAATGCCCTGGCGCAGATAATCCATCGCGGCTAGATGCTCCTTCCAGTGGGTGTCGAGCACCTGCAACATCACAGCCTTTTCGAAGTGGCGCAGCACCGCAGCACCCGCTTGCTCCTCCTTCGTCTTGTAGCGGTTGCCCATCTCCTCGAGGATCCGCTGACGCAGATTCTCCTCGTGGAGGTCGTCGTCTTCATCCAGCCACTGCTGGATCGGCAGCTTCAGGCCGAACTCGTAATCCAGCGCCTCTTCCAGGCCCGGCACGTCCCACTGCTCCTCGATGCTCTGCGGTGGGATGTAGCCATCGATGACCTCATTGAGTACGTCTTCGCGAACCGTCTCGATGGCCTCGGAGATGTCATCCTGTGCCATGAGATCGTTGCGCTGTTCGTAGATGACCTTACGCTGATCGTTGGCCACATCATCGTATTCCAGCAACTGTTTGCGGATATCGAAATTATGGCCCTCCACCTTGCGCTGGGCATTTTCGATGGCGCGGGACACCCAGGGGTGCTCAATGGCCTCACCCTTCTCCATGCCGAGCTTCTGCATGATCCCCGCTACCCGGTCGGAGGCGAAGATCCGCATCAGATTATCTTCGAGGGAGAGATAGAAACGGGTTGAACCCGGGTCGCCCTGGCGCCCCGAACGGCCACGCAGCTGGTTATCGATACGCCGCGATTCATGGCGCTCCGTACCGATGATATGGAGGCCGCCGGCTTCCAGAACCGTTTGATTGCGCTTTTCCCAGTCCTCACGTACTTGGGTTTTTGCGTCCGCCTGCTCTTCGCCTAACTGGTCCAGCTCGGCATTAAGGTTGCCGCCGAGAACAATGTCGGTGCCGCGACCCGCCATATTGGTGGCGATAGTGACCGCGCCGGGCATCCCCGCACGAACCACGATCTCCGCCTCGCGTTCATGCTGCTTGGCGTTCAGCACCTCATGCTTGATCTTTTCCTTCTTCAGAAGTCGCGACAGGTACTCCGAGACCTCGATAGACGTGGTACCCACCAGAACCGGCTGCTGACGCTTATGGCAGTCCTTGATGTCCTCGATGATGGCGTCGAACTTCTCCTGTTGGGTGAGATAGATCAAATCACCCATATCTTTTCGGACCATCGGCTTATGGGTGGGGATCACCACCACCTCCAGGCCGTAGATCTGTTGAAACTCGTAGGCTTCCGTATCGGCGGTACCGGTCATGCCCGACAGCTTTTCGTAAAGCCGGAAGTAATTCTGGAAGGTAATGGAGGCGAGGGTCTGGTTCTCGCTCTGTATCGGTACCCCCTCTTTGGCCTCCACCGCCTGGTGCAGACCGTCCGACCAACGCCGCCCGGGCATGGTGCGGCCGGTGAATTCATCAACGATGACCACCTGGTTGTCGCTGATGAGGTAATGAACGTCCCTTTGAAACAGGACATGGGCGCGCAGGGCCGCATTGAGGTGATGCATCAGGCCGATATTTGCGGCGTCATAAAGGGTCTCGCCCTCTCCGAGCAGCCCGGCTTCGGTCAGAAGTCCCTCGACATGCTCATGCCCCTCTTCGGTCAAGAAGACCTGGCGCGCCTTTTCATCGAGTGTGTAGTCACCCGGGCCGTCTTCCTCTTCCTGCTTGGTCAGTTCGGGGACCAGCCCGTTCATCCTCTGATAGAGCTCAGAGCTGTTCTCGGCCTGCCCCGAAATAATCAGCGGTGTCCGGGCTTCATCGATAAGGATTGAGTCGACCTCATCGACGATGGCGAACCGGCGCTCCCGTTGCACCCGTTCTTCCGGGCTAAATGCCATGTTGTCGCGCAGGTAGTCGAAACCGTATTCATTGTTGGTGCCATAGGTGATATCGGCGAGGTAGGCAAGGCGTTTGGATTCATGATCCATTCCGGGCACGACCACGCCGGTCTCCATTCCCAAAAAGCCGTAAAGCTTACCCATCCACGCGGCATCGCGGCGGGCGAGGTAATCATTGACGGTAATGACGTGCACGCCCTTGCCCGGCAGGGCATTGAGATAAGCCGCCAGGGTGGCGACAAGGGTCTTACCCTCGCCGGTTTTCATTTCGGCAATCTTGCCCAGGTGCAGAACCATGCCGCCAATCAGCTGCACATCGTAATGTCGCATGCCGAGAACCCGCTTGGCCGCCTCGCGGACCACAGCAAAGGCTTCGGGCAGCAGATCGTCAAGGGCCGTGCCTTCTTCCAGACGCTGCCGGAATTCAATCGTTTTTCCCTGAAGTGCCTCGTCCGAGAGCACCTCCAGTTCCGGCTCGAGGTCGTTGATGCGCGTAACGTTTTTGTGCAGACGTTTGAGCAACCGCTCGTTTCGGCTGCCGAAGATCTTGCTCAGGATATTGGTGACCATAAAACTTCCCGGATTGCTCCGAATTGAATCCTTGCACCGGCCGTCTCGACCGGTCCAAAGCGGACTATTCTAACGGACGCTGATGGGGTTTGCGCGGGTTAACACTCCGCAGCGGCGCCGTTCGCGGGGTTCTTGTCTCATCGAGACACGATTTGGTCCCACTCTCAGGGACCGAGCGCGGCGGTAATAGACGGGTCCAGTGGTTCTACGACCCGCTGCTCACCTCGATGTCTGACTCCTGGACGGAATCCGGAACTGTCGAGGCTCGTTAGCTGCGAGAGCCGCCGCCGCTGCCGGCTGACGGCCCATGGTCCGCTAGCTCGTTCCTGGCGAACCGACCCGGTGGCACCTATGCGACCAGTTTCCGGCGGAGCGTACAAAACCGACGCCAACCTATCGATCCCGCTGACTTTGATGTCCCGGCCAGTACAAAAATTCCCCGGAATATTGGAGATTAGACTATCGAGGCACAGTTTAGATGCCGTCCGCGCATCGAATGCGCGCCAGTCTTGGTCATAGGAGACTGCTTCAGGACGGGAACCGTAGGGGGTGGTTTCGCGATTGGCACCGCCATCGCGCGAAGTCACTGCCGCATTCGATACCGTAGTCGGTCTCAGTCGGGCTACGGCGCCCCAAGAGCGGGGATTTGGGTCGAGATTGAAGGTATCCGGGTGAGCGTTATCACCAACCCCGGGTTCGAGGTCGTCCCAACTCTGTTGCAACGGAGGGGAGCCGTGATTCTGTGGAAGCCGGCCCGCATCACCGGCTGAAGGAGGCGCCTCTGCACCGAAAGGCCGCACAGAGGCCACGGAACAGGCCGACAGCCCTACCGTGCAGGCCAAGAAGGCGAATCGGCCGATTGCTGACGAACGGCTACGCATCGGCCATTGGCGATCGGTCAGCTTGCCGCCTTCAGGTATTTGGATGGATTGACTGTTTTGCCTTCGCGAATGACTTCGAAATGCACATGGGGCCCGGTGGAACGGCCCGTACTTCCCATCGTGGCTATCAGGTCGCCCTTTTTGACCGTTTCACCCACTTTGACCTTGATGTCCTTGCAGTGACCGTAACGCGTCACGTATCCCCCTCCGTGGGTCACCTCGACCAGATTCCCGTAGCCATAACGATCACTGGCCCATGTCACCACTCCGGAAGCCACCGCCATGATAAGGGAGCCTTCTTTACCGGCCAGGTCGACTCCTTTGTGGTAATCCTTTTTGCCTGTGAAGGGATCATTACGCCATCCGAAATGCGATGACAGCCATCCCCCTTCTATTGGCCTGCCTCGCGGCTGCACCTGGGCCTGCAAATTGCGGTTCATCAGCAGGTTTTCGAGTACCGAGAGTTGTCGTTCGCGATCTTCCAACTGCTGCGACAAGTCATCAAGCTGACTCATGAAGTCCGGAACCGCGACTGCCTGCTGAGCGACATCGCTTTCGGGACCGCCTTGGGCCGGCAGAGTACTGAAATCGAACTCTCCATTGTCCAGCCCTCCGATTCGGGTGAGCCGCTGCCCCAGTGCATCCAAGCGAATCACGTGGGCCTGCATCTGACCCAATCGCAGCGTAAGGGCGTTGAGATTCTCCTCTGCGGTGCGGGTGGCTTCGGCCACCCGGGCCCGCTGCTTGGCCATTTCCTGTTCAAGGCCGTCGGCCAGAACCTGGTTCGCACCATGTTCCGTACCAAGCCGGTACCCGGCATAGAGACCCACCACCGGAAGCGCAACAGCCAGAAAAAGAATCGACATAAACGCCTTGCCGCCAAACTCGAGGCATTTGGAGCGTCCCAGGCGCTTGGAAACCAGCAGGATATTCATTATGTGCCTGTCTCGGTAACCTTCGTTCGTTTATTATTGGTTATTATGCTTGATTTGGCGTCCGGAGCCTAACGTGTCACGACCCCGAAACCTCGAATCATTGCTGGCTGGCGGACTGGGCCGAGTCATTGACAAAGCCAAGACATTGATTCGATTGGAAAAACGAATAACTAACCAACTAGATGAAAAACTCGCTCCCCACTGTCGAGTCGCCAACGTCAACGGCAGCGTTCTGGTCCTCCAGGTGGACACTCCCGCCTGGGCCGGCCGCCTCCGCCAGCAAGCCCCCAAACTGGTAGCCCGGTTGCGGCAAACCGATGAACTCGCAGCGATCGAACAGATTCGGGTGACGGTTCGTCCTATTGAGCGCCGAACCACTACCTCACGTCCGATGCCCCAGTTATCGGCCAAAAGCGCCGCCGGCATCGAGGCCGCAGCCGAAACCATCGCTGATCAAACGCTCAGTGCCGCTCTCAAACGGCTAGCCAAGCACCGCCAGTAACCGCTAGATCCTTTTCCAAAAACGATTACGAACGCTTTAGCCTACCGGTAGCGGTTGGACATAGGAAATCGGTGCGCTCTTGGGTTCATCGAACGTGACCACTTCCCAGGCTTCCCGGTCGGCCAACAGGGTGCGCAGCAACAGGTTGTTCAGGGCGTGGCCCGACTTGTAACCACTGAAAGCCCCGATAAGGCTGTGACCGAGCAGATAGAGATCCCCGATGGCATCGAGGATCTTGTGCTTCACGAATTCGTTTTCGTACCGCAGGCCGTCTTCATTCAAAATGCGGTAATCGTCGACCACAACCGCATTATCCAGACTCCCGCCCAAGGCCAGATTCTGCGCCCTCAGCGCCTCGACCTGACTCATGAAACCGAAGGTCCGCGCACGACTCACTTCCTTGACGAAGGAGGTGGTGGAGAAATCGATTTCCGAATGCTGGATATCGCTGTTGAAGGCCGGGTGATCAAAATCGATAGCCATTCCGACCTTAAAGCCCTCAAAGGGGTCGAAGCGAACCCATTTTTCATCTTCGCGGACCTCGACCGTGCGCTTGATGCGGATAAACCGCTTGGCCGCCTTCTGCTCCTGAATGCCCGCCGACTGGATCAAAAACACGAACGGACCCGCACTGCCATCCATGATCGGAACCTCGGGGGCGGACAGGTCGATATAGGCGTTATCGATGCCCATCCCCGCCAAGGCCGAGAGCAGGTGCTCAACGGTAGAGATGCGCACGTCCCCCTTCACCAGGGTAGAGGAGAGGGTTGTCTCGCCCACGTTTTCCGCCTTGGCCTGGACTTCCACCGGGACCTCGAAGTCCACCCGACGGAATACAATTCCGGCATCCACCGGCGCCGGCCTCAACGTGAGATAGACTTTCTCCCCCGTGTGCAGGCCGACCCCCGTGGCCCGAATAACATTCTTCAACGTGCGTTGCCGGATCACCGTAAATACCTGATTTTTAGATTAGATTACGCGTAGTTAGGCGAAATCATAACATGGGGCAAATCCCGTGCCTAGTGAAGGTGTTCACAACTTTGTCCCCATCGGCAGGGCCCTCAATCGGCCTGACGACGAAGGAATGCCGGGATGTCCAGGTAATCCATATCCCCCTCTTTCGCTTTCGCCTTGGCGGTTTCGGCGGCACGCTGGCGCAAGACCGTGGGACGATCGTAGTCGACATCGTCTGCCCCTGTACTCTGCTGGTTGACCACCAGCTTGACCGGTTGCTCGCCCTGGCTGGCGCCATCCTGTCCCAGGCCGGTGGCAACAACCGTCACCCGCAGCTCGTCGGACATATCCGGATCGATCACGGTACCGACCACAACCGTGGCATTTTCGGAGGCAAACTCGGCGATGGTATCGCCCACGTCCTGGAACTCGCCCATGGACATGTCCATCCCCGCCGTCACATTGACCAGGATCCCGCGTGCGCCGGAGAGGTTTACATCCTCAAGCAAAGGGCTGGAGACAGCCGCTTCGGCCGCTTGGCGGGCCCGCGTGTCACCGGATGCCGACCCGGTCCCCATCATAGCCATGCCCATCTCGCTCATGACCGTTCGCACGTCAGCAAAGTCAACGTTGATAAGACCGGGTCGGGTGATCAGCTCGGCGATCCCCTGAACCGCGCCCAGCAGAACGTCGTTAGCCGCTTTGAAGGCATCCAGCAGTGTGGCGCTTTTGCCCATCACCGAAAGCAGCTTGTCATTGGGAATGGTGATGAGAGAGTCCACATGCTTCTTCAGCTCTTCCATGCCTTCGATGGCGACCTTCATCCGTTTTTTGCCCTCGAAGGGGAACGGCTTGGTGACCACCGCCACCGTGAGGATGCCCAGCTCTCTGGCTACCTGGGCAACCACGGGCGCACCACCGGTGCCGGTACCGCCGCCCATCCCTGCAGTGATGAAGACCATATCCGCACCGGCGAGCACTTCCTGGATGCGGTCGCGGTCCTCCATGGCGGCCTGCCGGCCGATCTCTGGATTGGCCCCGGCCCCCAGTCCCTTGGTGATGTTGCTGCCGATTTGAAGCACGGTCTGGTTGGAAAGCTTCGTCAGTGCCTGGGCATCGGTGTTGGCGCAGACAAAATCCACACCCTCGATGCTCTGCACCACCATATGTTCCACAGCGTTTCCGCCGCCGCCGCCCACGCCGACGACCTTGATTATGGCGTTCTGTGCCTGTGCATCCATCAGTTCGAACATGTCGTCACCTCCTGATTATGGTTATAGGGCGGTGCCCCTCCCCACGTCTTTGATCTTGTTAGTTAGAAATTCCCTTGGAACCAGCTCTTCATGCGCTGGTAGACACTGCGCAACCCGCCTCCGGCGATCTCCGGGGCGTGGCCGCGGTTGTGCTTGCCGAACAGCAAAAGCCCGACGCCCGTGGAGTAGATTGGGTTTCGCACCACGTCGGACAGACCGGCAACGCCCTGGGGCAACCCCAGACGCACCGGCATGTGAAAGATTTCTTCCGCCAGCTCCACCACACCCTCCATCTTGGCGGTGCCGCCGGTGAGCACGACGCCGGCGGCGCAAAGGTCTTCGAAACCGCTTCGACGCAACTCCGCCTGAACCAGCGTGAACAGTTCGTCGTAACGGGGCTCGACCACCTCCGCCAGGGTCTGGCGCGCCAGGCGCCGAGCCGGCCGGTCACCCACACTCGGGACTTCAATGGTGTCGTCGGGACTGGCCAGTTGGGTGAGCGCACAGGCATATTTGATTTTGATGTCGTCGGCGTGCTGTGTCGGCGTGCGCAGCGCAACGGCGATATCGTTGGTCACCTGGTCTCCCGCGATGGGAATCACGGCCGTGTGGCGAATGGCCCCTTCCGTGAAAACGGCGATATCCGTGGTCCCGCCACCAATGTCGACGAGACAGACCCCGAGCTCTTTTTCATCCTCTGAGAGGACGGCGTAACTGGAGGCCAGTTGCTCAAGAATGATGTCGTCGACCTCCAGACCGCAGCGGCGCACGCATTTGATGATGTTTTGCGCAGCACTGACGGCACCGGTGACCAAATGGACCTTCGCTTCCAGGCGCACCCCGGACATGCCGACCGGCTCCCGAATGCCCTCCTGGTTGTCGATGATGAACTCCTGCGGCAGCACGTGAAGGATCTTCTGATCGGCGGGGATCGCCACCGCCCGTGCAGCATCAATCACCCGCTCCACATCGCCCTGGTGCACCTCTTTGTCCTTGATGGCCACGATACCGTGGGAATTGAGGCTCTTGATGTGGCTGCCTGCGATGCCGGTGAAGACCGAATGGATCTGACAGCCGGCCATCAATTCAGCCTCCTCGACCGCTCTCTGGATCGACTGCACCGTTGATTCGATATTGACCACCACCCCTTTTTTGAGACCCCGGGACGGATGGGACCCGATCCCGATGATTTCGATCTCCTCCTCGGCGGTGACCTCACCGACGATGGCACTCACTTTGGACGTGCCGATGTCCAGGGCGACGATTAGGTTCTTGTCCACTCTTTTCGACATACCTTCTCTCCCCGGCCTCAAGCCGTTGCGTGCCCTGCTTTCCACTGCACGGCAAATCCGTTGGTGTAGCGAAGGTCCACGCTCTCAATCGTATCCAGACGCGGCGCGATGGTTTCGCCATAAGTGCGCACAAACCGCAACAAGCGACCGTTGACCTCCCGCCGCCCCAGACGCAGGGCAAGGCCGCTGTTCAACTGCAGTCTCCATGCCCGACGGGCGTTCATCTCCAGATGGCTGATCGATACGCCGAGTGCCGCAAGCATGCCCTGCATTTCCCGAAAGCGGGTCATCACCTTGCGTTCTGTTCCAGCCGGACCCGCCAATAGCGGCAGCCCCTTGGGCGCGGCCCCCTTTTCGGGGATGAAGCGCTCGCCACTTTCATTAAGCAGGCCGCCTTCGCCCCATTCAGCGGCTGCACGCTGCTCCTCGATGGAGATCGAGAGGGCCGCCGGCCAACTGCGCCGTACCGAGGCGTGGCGCACCCAAGCCAACTTCTCCACCGCGCGGCGGATACCGCTCATATCCAGGCCCAGAAATCCCGCACCCATAAACGGCTCCACGGCTTGTCGTAATTCCTCTTGATTCACATGTACGAAGCTGCCGCGGATGCGAACCGAATCGACAGGCAGTGTCGAGGGTTCCATGAGCCAACGACCCGCAAAACCGAGGACCGCGATGCCCGCCAGCAGGGCCAGCGACTTGCCTGCCGTTGCCAGCCAGCGGCGGTGACGCTGGCGCTGTTCGCCTTTGCGTGCTGCCTGCCGCTTCGCCATCAGGCTCTCTCCCCCCTATCGAAACTGGTCTCGAGAATTCGCCAGACCAGTTCCTCAAATTCAATGCCGGCGGCCCGCGCGGCCATCGGCACCAGGCTGTGATCGGTCATGCCCGGAATCGTATTAATCTCGATGGGCCACAACCGGCCGGATGCATCGGCCAAGACATCCACGCGTCCCCAGCCGGAGGCGCCGACACTGTCGAAGGACGCCAGAGCCAGGCCCTTGAGCTCCGCTTCGCCCTGGGTATCCAGTCCGCACGGCACGTGATAGCGGGTGCTGTTTGCGCGGTATTTGGCCTCGTAATCGTAAAAGCCGCGCGGCGTCTCCAGGCGGATGGCCGGCAAGGCTTCGTGACCCAACACCGCCACCGTATACTCCGCCCCGGTAATCCAGGCCTCCGCAAATACCTCGCGGTCATAGCGGGCGGCTTCGGCAAAGGCGGCGGCCAGCCGATCGACCGAATCGACTCTCGTCATACCGATACTGGAACCCTCTCGCGCCGGCTTGACCATAAGGGGAAGTCCCAAGCGTTCGGTGACCGAAGCAAAATCGCTGTCGGCCGTTAGAACTTCGAAGGCCGGCGTCGGCAGATCACTGCCCATCCAGACACGTTTTGTGCGCAGCTTGTCCATGCCGAGTGCCGAGGCCAGCACGCCGCTGCCGGTGTAGGGCAGGCCCATCGTCTCCAGCGCCCCCTGGATGACGCCGTCTTCACCACCACGACCATGCAGGGCGATAAACACCCGGTCAAAGTCCTCTTCCGCCAAACGACCCAACACATCACGACCCACGTCAACCCCGTGCACATCCACACCGCGACGCTCCAGTGCGGCCAAGCAGGCGGAACCGCTTTTCAGCGACACCTCGCGCTCGGCCGACCACCCGCCCATCAGCAGCGCAACGCGCCCGAACATTCTCGGGTCACTGACCCTCACTCGTTCACCTCCCGTTCCCCGACGATGCGGACCTCACGTTCCAGGGTGATTCCCGTGTGTTCACGCACACTCCCGATCACCCGGTCGATCAGCTGCTCGATGTCACCTGCGGTGGCCGTTCCGGTGTTGATGATGAAGTTGGCATGTTTTTCCGATACGCAGGCCCCGCCGACACAGATCCCCTTCAGTCCTGTCGACTCGATAAGCCGGGCGGCATGGTCGCCGTCGGGATTGCGAAAGACCGAACCGGCGTTGGGTTGCCCGAGCGGCTGCGTCTCCGCGCGCCTATCCAGATAAGCACGCATCTGCCGGGTCGCAGTCGCAGTATCGCCACGCTCCAGCCGCAGCCATGCGGTAACGAACCATTCGCCCGGCGGCCCCTGAACGGTGCGGTAGCCGATCCGGTAATCGGAAGGTGCGCGGCTACGGCGAAGGCCCGACCGGTCGATGGTCTGCACTTCGACTACCCGGTCCCAGATCTCGCTGCCGAAGCAGCCGGCATTCATTGCCAATGCGCCACCGATCGTGCCCGGGATCCCGGCCAGAAACTCGGCGCCGGCCAGACCGGCTTTGGCACAGAAGCGGGCCACCTTGGCACAGGCGGCCCCCGCTTCGGCGCGAATCCGGCCGTCCGATTCATGTTCGATATGGCCGAGCGTTCCGGCGGTACTGATCACCGTTCCCCGGATGCCGCCGTCGCGCACCAGCAGGTTACTGCCCAACCCCACCCAGTGGAGCGGTTCCTCGTTCGAAACCGAGCCGAGGAAAAGGGCCAAATCCTCGATGTCGGCGGGCCGGTACCAGCGCTCTGCCGGTCCCCCTGCCCGCCAGGTCGTATGGCGCGCCATGGCTTCGTTCTCGCGCAGTTCGCCACGCAAATGGAAGCGCTCCGCCGCCATCATGCGCCTTCCTCCAGTTGCTTCGGCAGCCGGGTCGCGATGCCGCCGATATCTCCGGCGCCCAGCGTTAGCACGACATCACCGTCCCGAAGGACTCCCAGCAGGGTTTCGGGGAGATCATCCGGACCGTGGACAAACACCGGGTCCACCTGACCGCGGGCACGGATGGCGCGACAGAGGGTTCGGCTATCCGCCCCCGCCACCGGGGCCTCTCCGGCGGCATAGACCTCCAGAACCAGAAGTGCGTCCGCCTCACTCAGGACTTCACTGAAATCCTCGAACAGATCCCGGGTGCGGGAATAGCGATGTGGCTGGAAAACGACGACCAGACGACGCTCCGGCCAGGCGGCGCGTGCAGCCTTCAGAGTGGCTTCCACTTCCCGCGGATGGTGACCGTAGTCATCCACCAGCAGGACTTGGCCTTTTCCGGTCTTCACTTCGCCATGTACCTGGAAGCGGCGGCCGATTCCTTCGAATTTGTCCAGTGCACTTTCGATGGCCGCATCGCTGACCCCGACTTCGTGGGCCACGGCCACAGCCGCAAGGGCGTTCAGCACGTTATGCTCTCCGGGCATGTTGAGCGTGACGTGCAGCCACTCTTCGGCGCCGGGTCGGGCAATGCGAAAACGGGTGCGCAGCCCGTCCTGCTCCATGTCCAGGGCGCGGACGTCGGCATCGTCGCTGAATCCGTAGGTGGTCACCGGACGGGACATTTCGGGAATCAGTTCACGTACCACCGGGTCATCCAGACAGACCACGGCCAGTCCGTAAAACGGCAGGTGGTGGACGAATTCCACAAACGTTTCACGCAGCCGGGCGAAGTCACCACCGTAAGTGCCCATGTGATCCATATCGATATTGGTCACGACCGCGGTCATGGGCTGCAGGTAGAGGAACGAAGCGTCACTCTCGTCGGCTTCGGCCACCAGGAAATGGCTTGCACCCAGCCGGGCATGGCTGCCTGCGCTGTTCAGGCGCCCGCCAATCACGAAGGTGGGGTCCAGATCCCCTTCGGCGAGAATGCTGGCGATCAGACTCGTTGTCGTGGTTTTGCCGTGGGTGCCGGCAACGGCGATGCCATGGCGGAATCGCATCAGTTCGGCGAGCATCTCGGCGCGGCGAACCACCGGGATTCGGCGCGCCTTGGCCGCCTTCACTTCCGGATTCTCGTCGTTGACCGCGGAGGAGATCACCACCGCATCACAGCCCTCGATCTGTTCGGCCGCGTGCCCCAGAAAGATGGTTGCGCCCAGCGCCTCCAGGTGGCGGGTAACGGCGTTCGCCCGTAAATCGGAACCGACGATTCGGTAACCGAGATTGAGCAGCACTTCGGCAATGCCGCCCATTCCGGAGCCGCCGACGCCAACCATATAGATCGAGCGAATACGCCCCATGGCGGTATGATTGGCCGTATGGACCGGACTGGTTTCGCTCTCCACGCTCATACTTCACCCCCGGGGCCTGCCAGTTGCAGGCACGCCCTCATCACCTCGTCGGTTGCCGCCGGCCGGGCCATTGCCCGTGCCGACTGCGCCATCCTCAAAAGCCGCTCGCGCCGGTTCGCGGCGTCGTCGGTAAATTCCTCAATCCAGCCCGACAACCGCTCGGCGGTCAGTGCCTTTTGCGGCGCCAACAGGGCCCCGCCGGCATCCGCCAGGTAGTGGGCATTTTTGGTCTGGTGGTCGTCCACCGCATAAGGGAACGGGACCAGGATTGCCGGTGCCCCTGCGGCGGCCAATTCACTGATGGTCAGCGCCCCGGCCCGACAAATCACCAGGTCGGCCCAGGCATATGCCTCGGCCATGTCGACCAAAAACGGGCGAATATCGGCCGTAACACCAGCGGCTGCATAGGCCTTGCGCGCCGCTTCCAGATTTTTTTCTCCGGCCTGATGAATAACCCGGGGGCGCCAATCGGTTCCCAACCGGCCCAAGGCCTCGGGCAGCGTGCGGTTCAGGGCCACCGCACCCTGGCTGCCTCCAATCACCAAAATCCGTAGTGGGCCGGAGCGCCCGGCGAAGCGTGCCGCCGGCTCCGGCAGCGCTGCAATCTCTTCGCGTACCGGATTGCCCACCACCTCACCCCGTTTGAGTACATCGGGAAACGCGGTCAATATCCGGCGGGCCCACGGCGCCAGCAGGCGATTAGTGAGGCCCGCCACTGCATTCTGTTCATGAATGACGAGCGGCAGCCCCAGCAGCTTTGCCCCCAGCCCTCCCGGCCCGGCGACAAACCCGCCCATGCCCAGCACAGCGCCCGGGCGAAACCGGCGCAGCACAACAAGCGATTGGCTCAAGGCCCGCACCAGCTTGATCGGGGCTGTGAGCCAGCCCAAGGCGCCCTTGCCCCGGAGCCCGGTCACGCTGATGAAATCGATCGGCAAGCCGGCGGCCGTTACGACACGCTCCTCCATGCCGTCCCGGGTCCCCAACCAACGGACCTCGGCGCCCCGATCGGCAAGGGCGCGGGCCACCGCAAGCGCAGGGAAAACATGCCCACCGGTGCCGCCGGCCATTACCAGAACACGGGGAGCACTCATCGGCGACCTCCCCCGGACATACCGGCCAGTTGCGTCTCCAGGCCCACCCGCAGAACCATGGCAACCGCGACGCAGTTGACCATCATGCTGCTGCCGCCGTAGCTCATCAGCGGAAGCGTCAGCCCCTTGGTGGGCAGCACACCCATATTCACACCGATATTGATGACGGCCTGCAGTGCGATCCACATGCCGATACCAAAAGCCAGATACCCTCCGAACAGCTGTCCCGCTTCGGCTGCACGGCGACCAATGCGGAATACCCGCCAGAGTAAAATAGCGAAAAGAACCATTACCCCCAGCGTGCCCACCAGCCCCAGTTCCTCGGCCAGCACCGCCAGCACAAAATCGGTATGTGCCTCGGGGAGATAGAAAAGCTTTTGCACACTGCCGCCCAATCCCACGCCTAACCAGTCTCCGCGACCAAAGGCGATAAGCGCCTGGGTCAATTGAAAACCGCTGTTGAAGGGGTCTTCCCAGGGGTTCAAAAAGGTCGTCAGACGCTGCATTCGATAGGGCGAAGAGACCGCGAGGACAGCCAGAACCGCCCCTGCGATCCCCACCAGCAGGGCGAATAGCCACAGGCGTACCCCACCCAGAAACATCATTCCCAACGCCGTCGCGGTGAGTACCGCGGCCGCCCCGAAATCGGGTTCGGCCAGGAGCAGCACGGTCAACAACGCAACCAGGGCCATGGGGATCAGGAAACCCGCTGCCGTTGTGCGCACGGCTTCGCCCCGACGGACCAGATAACCGGCCATGTAGATCACCAGCGCCAGTTTCACGAATTCGGAGACCTGGAAGTTCAGCGGCCCCATCATCAGCCAGCGGGTGCTCCCGTTGACCGTTCGCCCCAAGCCCGGAACAAAGAGAATCCCCAGCAGCACCAGCCCGCAAAGCAGAAACGCCGGCCCCGCCTGCTCCCATAAGGCGAGGGGAACGCGCAGAACCAGGAGAGCCAAAGTGAACCCGAGGCCAGCGTAAGCCGACTGTCGCAGCAGATAATAAAAAGGCTCGCCGGTTTGCCGGTCAGCAATGCTCACCGAGGCCGAGGCGATCATCACCAGACCCAGTGCCAACAACGCCACGGCGGCGACAGCCAGTGGCGTGTCCATCAGCGGACGGCCACGGCGCCGCTGTGGCCTCTTCAGGTCGGTCGCCAAAGCCTGAGCGGTCATGCCGACAGCCTCCCTACCGCGGTGACGAACGCATCGCCCCTCTCGGCGTAGCCGCTGAACATATCGAAACTGGCGCAAGCGGGAGACAGCAGTACCGCGTCCCCCGCCTGGGCCAGACTGGCGGCCAGTTTCACCGCTTCGTCCATGGATCCGGACCGCACCATGGGCACGGCACCGTCGAGTGCCCGAGCGATCAACTCCGCGTCCCGACCGATAAGCACCACCGCCCGTCCGCGCTCGGAGAGGACCGGACGCAGAGCCCGGAAATCGGCGCCCTTGCCGAGGCCGCCCGCGATCAAAACCACCCGTTTCCCGGGCATACCGGCAACCGCCGCCTGCGTCGCGCCGACATTGGTGCCCTTGGAATCATTGAAGAAACGAATACCGTTCTTCTCCGCCACGTGCTGGCAGCGATGCGGCAGCCCGGGGAAATTCCTCAGGGACTCGAGCATGGCGGGCACGGGCAGATCGATCGCCTCGCCCAGGGCCAGCGCGGCCAAAGCGTTAAGCCAGTTGTGGCGACCGGCCATACGCAGCTCGGAAACGGCCATCAGGGCGTCTCCCCGCCGAGCCAGCCAAACGGCGCCGTTGCGCTCGAGGAGATGGAAATCGGCCCCTTTGCCCTCGCCAAAACTGAGCACACGGCGCGTGGGTTCCACCATGGCGGCGACCAGCGGATCGTCGCGATTCAGGACCATTGCACCACTGCCGCGGAAGATACGCTGTTTGATAGCCGCATAAGCCTTCAGGTCGCCATGGCGATCCAAATGATCGTCACTGACATTGAGAACCGCAGCGGCAGCGGCATCGAGCGATTCGGTCGCCTCCAACTGAAAGCTCGACAGCTCAAGCACGTAGAGGTCCGGTTCATGGGCGCCGATAAGCTCGAGCGCCGGCGTGCCGATGTTGCCGCCCACACCGATATCACGCCCCGCTTCGCGGCCCATTTCGGCGAGGAGGCTGGTCACGGTGCTCTTGCCGTTTGAGCCGGTTATGACGACGACCGGCGCGCGGACAGCGCGAGCAAACAGTTCGATATCACCAAGCACCGGCACCCCGGCCTTTCGGGCGGCAGCGATGGCCGGTTCATCCAGCGAAACGCCGGGGCTCACGATGAGTCGGCCGGCTTCCGCGAAGAACCTCGGGTCGAATACGCCGAGACGCAGTTCGGCATCGGGCTGCTCGTGCTGCAGCTCATCTCTCCCTGGAGGCGCTTCACGGCTGTCGGCCACCACAAACGCCTCACCCCGGGATGCCAGGAAGCGCGCACAGGACAGACCGGTACGGCCGAGCCCGACGATAATCGTCGGGCCCTTTGCCGGCCTCTCCGTCTGTTTTGCGCGTTCGACTCCGATCATGATCCAGCTCTGCATTCTCCGTGGTTCCGCAACTACCGGATCTTCAGCGTTGATAGCCCGATGAGCACCAGCACTACCGTAACGATCCAAAAACGCACGATGACCCGCGGTTCGGGCCAGCCCTTCAACTCGAAATGGTGGTGGAGCGGGGCCATGCGGAAGATCCGACGGCCGGTGAGCTTGAACGAGGCCACCTGAAGGATCACCGAAACGGTCTCCATCACGAAAACACCGCCCATTACCAGCAGCACCAGTTCCTGCCGCACCACCACCGCCATCGCCCCTAGCGCCGCGCCGAGTCCAAGGGCACCGACATCGCCCATAAAGACCTGGGCCGGATAGGTGTTGAACCAGAGAAAACCAAGCCCGGCGCCCACCAGGGCTCCGGCGATAACCACCACTTCGCCCACCCCTGGCACATAGGGAATGCCCAGGTAGTTGGAGAAGTTGATGTTGCCCGTCACGTAGGCGAAAAGCCCCAGGGCACCCCCGACCATCACCGTGGGCAGGATAGCCAGCCCGTCAAGACCGTCGGTTAGGTTCACGGCATTGCTGCTGCCGACAATGACGAAGTAGCTAAGCAGAATGAATCCGGCTCCAAGGGGTATCGCCACGTCCTTGAAGAAGGGCAGAATCAGCTGAGTCTCGACCGGCGCCTCTGCCGTATAGAACAGGAACAGCGCCGCACCGAATCCCACCACCGACTGCAATAGATACTTCTCCCGCGCCCTGAGCCCTTCGGAGCGTTTGTTCATCAGCTTGCGCCAGTCGTCCACCCAGCCGATGCCGCCGAACAGCATTGTCACCGCCAATACCACCCACACGTGGCGATTGGACAGGTCCGCCCATAGCAAGGTGGAGAAGGCGACAGCAAGCAGAATAAGGGCACCGCCCATGGTGGGCGTACCCGCCTTTGAGAGGTGCGTCTGGGGGCCGTCATCCCGCACATGCTGACCAATCTGCAACTCGGTAAGGCGTCGGATCAGCACCGGCCCCAGCACCAGCGATGTCACCAAGGCGGTCAAAACGCCGAATATGGCGCGCAGTGTCAGGTATTGAACGACATGGAAGCCGCTCTCGAATTGCGCCAGATATTCGGCCAGATAAAGCGGCATCAGGCCTCTCCTCCCGCCAGTGCATCGACTACCCGCTCCATGCGGGCCGCCCGCGATCCCTTGACCAGGACGGTCATGTCGGGCGCCAGCTCCGGTTCGAGTGCCGCTACCAGCGCATCAATAGTGTCAAAGTGATATCCGCGCGGGCCGAAGGCCTCGACGGCAAAACGGCTAAGCGGCCCGGTGGCGTAGAGCGCACCGATACCTTTCGAGTGGGCCTCATGCCCCGCCTCGGCATGTAAAGCTTCTTCGTTGTCGCCCAACTCTCCCATATCGCCGAGCACGAGCACTCGCCGGCCGGGAAGGGAGCCCATTACCTCGATTCCCGCGCGCAAGGAAGCGGGGTTGGCGTTATAGCTGTCATCGATCAGACGGGCGCCGTTGATCGCGGCGCGCGGAGCCAGACGTCCCCGTACCGGTTTCAGTGATTCGAGCCCGGCGGCCACATCGTTGGCATCCGCCCCCACCGCCGTGGCGAGTGCGGCGGCCGCAAGGGCGTTCACGATATTGTGGCGACCTAACAGCGCCATCCGGCATTCGACTTCGCCACCGGGCAGGTGAAGCACCATTCGGCTGCCATCGGCGTCCAGACTCCACTCGGCGGTCACTTCGGCCTCACGGTCGAGCCCGAAACGAAGCACCCGCCGGTCGCCGGCGAGTTCATACCAGAGCCCCGCAAATTCATCATCGGCATTGATCACTGCCGTTCCGCTCTCACCGAGCCCCGAAAAGATTTCCCCTTTCGCCCGTGCCACACCCGCCAGCGATCCGAAACCGGCGAGGTGGGCCGCCGCGGCATTGGTAATCATCGACGCCTCGGGGCGGGCCAGTTGTGTGAGGTAGGCGATTTCACCCGGATGGTTCGCCCCCATCTCCACGACGGCGAAACGGCTTTGCGGAGTCAGTCCCAACAGTGTGAGCGGCACACCGATAGCGTTGTTGAAGTTGCCTTGCGTCGCGAGCACTTCGCCCTGTTGGGTGAGGATTGCCGCGGTCATCTCCTTGACGGTGGTTTTGCCGTTGGATCCCGTGATAGCCACCAGCGGAGTCGCCAACTGTTGCCGCCAGGCTGCGGCCAATCGCCCGAGTGCGGCCAGCGAAGAGGAAACCACGATTTGGGGCAAAGCGATATCGAGCGGCTTCTCCACCAACGCAGCCACCGCCCCCTTTTCGCAGGCGGAGCTGACATGATCATGCCCGTCGTGGTTGGGACCTCGCAGGGCGATGAAGAGGTTGCCCGGAGCCACTTGGCGTGAATCGGTGGTCACCCCGTGGAATGTTCGGTTCTCGCCCTCCAGACGGCCTTCGCACCACTCGGTGGCGCGGTTAAGCTCTGCTTGGATGCCGGTAGGTTCAACCATTTGGCACCTCCACACCCAGCAACTGCGCCGCGGTTTCCCGATCACTAAACGGCAGAGAACGCCCACCGATCACCTGCTCGGTTTCGTGACCCTTGCCGGCGATCACGACCACATCACCCGGTGTCGCGGCTCCAAGCGCGTGGGCTATCGCTTCGCCGCGAGCCCTGATGACCTGAGCGGCATCGGGATCGGCCATCCCCTGCTGGATCTGCTCGATGATCGCGTAGGGATCTTCGTTACGGGGATTGTCATCGGTGAGGATCACCGCATCGGCATGGCGTTCAGCGATGCGCCCCATGAGCGGGCGCTTGCCCTGGTCGCGGTTTCCGCCGCAGCCGAAGACGCACCAGAGATTTCGGCGGCAGTGTTCGCCCGCGGCCCTCAGAACGTGTTCGAGCGCATCGGGGGTGTGGGCGTAATCGACTACCACCAGCGGCTGGCATTCGCCGCCGCCGAAGCGCTCCATGCGTCCGGGCACCGTTTGCACTCGGGCCAGGCGCTGAAGCGCATCATCAAATTCGAGTCCGGCAGCCAGAAGAGCGCCGAGGGCGGCCAGAAGATTGTGGGCATTAAAGCGTCCTAGCAATCCGGTGGCCAGTTCACCGTTGCCCCACGGCGAGCGAACCTCGAGATTCAGTCCCGACGACTTCAGCCGCAGGTTTGTTCCCAGCAGCCGCGGCGATCGGCCATGGCGCTCGACCAGGCCGTAGTCGATGATCTTCAATGCATCCGGCAGTCCGCTCAGCCAATCGCTCCCGACCGGATCGTCGGAATTGATCACGGCACTTTCAAGTCCGGGGCGTTCAAACAGCCCCCGCTTGGCGGCGGCATAGGCTTCCATGTCGCCGTGATAATCCAGGTGTTCATGGGTGAGATTGGTGAAGACGCCGGTATCGAACGCCACACCGGCCACCCGCTCCTGCACCAGGGCGTGGGAGGAGACTTCCATGACGGCGCTCTTTGCACCGGCCCTTTGCATTTCGGCAAGCAGCGCCTGCAGGGTTACCGGGTCCGGGGTGGTGTGACCGGTGCTGTGCAGTGCACCGAATACGCCCGCCCCCAGCGTCCCCACCAGCCCGCAGGGTGCCGAGCGCTGAAGCGCCGAGGCAATAAAGTGGCTCACTGACGTTTTACCGTTGGTGCCGGTCACGCCAATGAGGTGCATCTGCCGCGACGGTTCGCCGTAAAAACGCCCGGCGATCACCCCCGCCCGCTCTGCCAAGTTCCGAAGCTTGATCAGGGGTACCCCGCTGTAGAGACTTGCCGGCGCCGCATCTACCGATTCGGTGAGAATGGCTGCGGCGCCGCGGGCAATGGCACCCTCCACGAACTCGAAGCCGTGTTGAGAGTGACCGGCCAAGGCCAGAAACAGTCCGCCCTCCACAACCTGGCGACTATCGAGGGCGATACCCGCTACCTCAACGGAGGCGAATCGACCGGGGTCGGCCAAGTCTCTCAGCAGTTCGCCCAGACTGACTCCGCCCGCCCTGTTCTGCGCGACCATCATTGCGATGCCCCCTTCATGGCCACGGTAAGGCCCAGGGAATCGAGGTCATCGGGTGGCACGTCGAGCAGACGCAGAGCCCCCTCCATCACCCGCGCGAAGACGGGTGCGGCTACCTGGCCGCCGAAATACTTGCCCGCTCTGGGTTCGTCAATCATCACCATCATCACCAACCGCGGACGGCTGGCCGGCGCCATGCCGGCAAATACCGCACGGTAGCGATCTTCGCTGTATCCGCCGGCGCTGGCTTTGTGCACGGTCCCAGTTTTGCCAGCTATCCGGTAGCCGGGTACCCGCGCGGCCCAACCGGTGCCGCCGGGGCTGACCACCGCCTCGAGCATTTTGCGCACCTGATGCACGGTTTTCTGTCCGAGGGCGGCACGACCCGACGGGATGTCCTCCGAATTCAAACGCAGGAAGCTGATTGGTTTCAGGCGACCATTGCCGGCAATCACCGTATAGGCATGAGCCAGCTGCAAGGGTGTAACCGAAAGTCCGTAGCCGTAGGAGATGGTGGCGCGGGTCACCTTGCGCCATTCATTCCAGCCGCTCAGCGAGCCTGCCGCTTCTCCGGGGAATCCGCTGCCGCTACCGACGCCAAATCCCACCCGGCTGAATATGCGCCAGAGTTGGCGGGGTTCGAGCTCCAGGGCGATTCGACTCGCACCGACATTGCTCGACTTCTTGATGACGGTGGCGACATCGATCAGCCCGTAGTTGCTGTGATCGCTTATGGTGAAGCCCGCGAGCTGATAGCGTCCCGGCGAGGTATCGACCGGGGTATCGGGTTCGAACTCGCCGCTATCGAGAGCCGCCGAAATGGTGAAGGGCTTAACCGTCGAACCGGGCTCAAAGACATCCGTCACTGCCCGGTTGCGGTAGCGCCGACTCACCAGATCATTTCGGTTGTTGGGGTTGTAGGCGGGCTGGTTGACCATCGCCAGCACCTCGCCGGTATGCGCATCCAGCACCACGGCCGATCCCGCTTTGGCTTCGTGGCGCCTTACTGCCGCCTTGAGTTCCCGATAGGCCAGGTACTGGATACGGCGATCCAGGCTAAGGGCGATATCCCGGCCCGGACGAGGCTCCTCTATGCTCTCGACGTTGGCGATAATCCGGCCGAGGCGGTCCTTGACCACCCGTTTGCTGCCACTTTGGCCGCGCAGGTAGCGATCGAATTGCAGTTCGAGCCCCTCCTGGCCCTCATCATCGATGTTGGTGAAGCCAACCGCGTGGGCAGAGACCTCGCCGGTGGGATAGTAGCGGCGATACTCTTTCTGGATCGAAACGCCGGGGATACCGAGCGCCAGCACTCGCTGCGCCTCGGCCGGGTTCATGTGTCGTCGCAAATAGACAAACTCGCGGTCGCGGCGCGCATCAACCAGTCGCGAAAGCCGCTTCGGCGCGATCCCTACCGCGCGCGCCAGCTCCGGCCAGCGCTCCCGCGCAGTCACCAGCTCGCTGGGATTGACCCATACCGACTGGACCGGCGTACTCATTGCCAGGGGTTCGCCGTGGCGATCGGTGATCATGCCCCGATGGGCGGGAACCGAGACCACCCGCAGGTGACGGGCATCCCCCTGCTCCTGCAGGAATTGGCGGTCCACCACGTGCAAATCCACGGCGCGCCAGACGAGCGCGGCCATGGCCAGGCCCAGCGTGCCCAGCATCACCGCATAACGCCCCCGATAAAAGCGCTGTGGATTGTTTTTGCTCATGGTTCGACGATCACCACCGCGCCTATGCGCGGCATTTGCATGTTCAGGTCCTCCCGGGCGATGCGCTCAATGCGACCATCCGTTGCCCAGGTACTTTGCTCCAGCTGGAGCTGCCCCCACTCCACATTGAGCTGGTCCCGCACCTCTTTCAGATCCTGCAAGTCCACGAACAGCTTGCGCGCTTCGTGGGTGGAGAAAACCACCCCCAAGGCCGATGCGAATACGGCAGCGGCGAGGATCAGCAGCGAGAGCCGTGCCGTCATGCCGTACGCTCCGCTACCCGCAAAACAGCGCTCCGAGCCCGCGGGTTGCTCTCCAACTCGACCTTGCCGGCCCGGACCGGTTTGCCGATCACCTTCAGCTTCGGTTCAAAATGACTGGCCGGGACCGGGAAATCCGGAGGCAGCTCGTCACGGCCACTGGCCTCGTCGCGCATGAAACGCTTGACCCGCCGATCCTCCAGTGAGTGGAAGCTGATCACCGCCAGCCGGCCTGCGGGCGCCAACAGCTCAACGGTCTGCCCGAGCACCGTCTCCAACTCTTCCAGTTCGCGATTGACGTGGATCCGAATGGCCTGGAACGAACGGGTGGCCGGGTGGCGATCCCGCTCCCAGCGTGGATGCGCCTTCGCGACGACGTCTGCCAGACGGGCGGTGGTCCGGATCGGGCCCTCTTCCTCACGGGTGCGGACGATGGCACGGGCGATGCGCTTGGCATAACGCTCATCGCCATACTCTTTGAGCACATCGGCGATCTCGCGATCCGAAGCCCTGGCCAACCAATCGGTGGCGCTCTCCCCCGATTCCGGGTCCATGCGCATATCGAGGGGGCCCTCCGCCCGGAAGCTGAAACCCCGGGCGGCGTCATCGAGCTGTGGCGAAGAGACACCCAGGTCCAGCAGAATGCCGTCGACCTTGCCGCTCCAACCCCGCTGTGCCGCTTCCTCGGCCAGCATCGTGTAGCTCCCCCTTACGATGATGAATCGCTCATCTTCCGCAAACCGACGACGGGCCGCCGCGACCGCTTCCGGATCCTTGTCCGTGGCCAGCAGGCGCCCGTTCGGCCCCAGCCGCTCCAGCACCGCCGCCGCATGGCCACCGCGCCCGAAAGTCCCGTCCAGATAGATGCCGTCCGGCCGGATATTGAGTGCGGCCAGTACCTCTTTAAGAAGTACCGGTGCGTGTGTGTTCTTATTCGTCATGGCTCTAAAGCGAGAGTGATTCGAGTTGCGCGGGCAACTCGCCTTCGGCGGCCGTCTCCTCAGCCAGCCACTCGTCCCGCTTCTGTTGCCAGAGACCCTCATCCCAGATCTCGAACTTCTTGCCCTGTCCGATCAGAACGATGCGTTTTTCAAGACCCGCATATTGTCGCAAGGGCGGCGGCAACAGCAGGCGACCATTGCCATCCATATCAATATCGGAAGCGTGCCCCATCAGAAGCCGCTGAACGCGGCGGGCTTGGGCATTGAAGGTGGGCAGCGCATCAAGCTTGCGTTCGATGGCCTCCCATTCGGGCAGGGGATAGAGAAGCAGGCAGCGCTCGTCGGTATCGATGGTCGCGACCAGCTGGCCCTCACACCGTTCAGACAGACGCTCCCGGTAGCGGCTCGGCATGGCCATCCGCCCCTTCGCATCAAGATTGAGTTCAGCCACCCCCCTGAACAGCACCGGCATCGCCCTCGGGGAACTTGTCCCACTTCGATCCACTTTGTACCACGCAACGACACTATAGGTAGCCCCTAACCGGGGTGTCAAGGAAAACCCGGCCTGCAGGAATCGAAATTCCTGCTTGTTTCACAGTTACTTACGTGAAGTGGGAGATGGTGGAGGATAGGTGGGAAGTAATTCCAAAAGAAGTACGTTTGGCAATCAGCCGGTTGGTAGTAAAAGCTCAAGTAGATTGTGAGGTTTTGTTCGAGACTGGCAGTCAATGCGAGGGGTCAGGATGAAAACCGCTGATCGGTGCGCGGGTAAGGCCCAGGGGCGGAAATTTGGGTCCTGCCCCTAAAACCTCGATAGAAGAGGGAGCCGGCCTGTAAGCCGGGTTCTGTCAAGGACAGTCATTCATCTGGGACGCACGTCACCGCGCGCCTCGAGCGACCTACCCGGGAACCGTGCGGGCCACACGCGGCGGCCGAAGCCGCCTGTTCCCCTATTTGGTCTTGCTCCGGGTGGGGTTTACCCTGCCGCGGCGTGTTACCACCCGCGCGGTGCGCTCTTACCGCACCTTTTCACCCTTACCTGTACCCTCCCGTGAGAGGGCCATCGGCGGTATCTTTTCTGCGGCACTTTCCGTCGGCTCTCGCCGCCCAGGCGTTACCTGGCACCCTGCCCTGCGGAGCCCGGACTTTCCTCCACACACGAGGTGCAGCGACTGCCCGGCCGACTCCCGGTGGTTAGTGTCCGGATTTCGGGTGAAGTTGCAAGGAGTTTCAGTAGCTAGTCGCTAGTTGCCAGAAACTTATAGACCGCATTCTTCTTCGCCCCGGTTATCTTCGCCGTCAGCGCCGCGGCCTGCTTCACCGGCAGTTCTTTGGCGAGAATAGTCGCGATTCGTTCGACCTCGTCATCGAGCTCTCCGGATTTGGCCGGAGCCCCTTCCACCACCAGCACGAATTCGCCTCGTCTCTGGTTGGGGTCGGCCGCTACAAAACCGCATAACTCCGCAAGGGTGTCGTGGTGAACCGTTTCGAAGGCTTTGGTCAGTTCGCGGCACAACGTCGCCCGCCGCTCGCCGCCCAGAACCTCGGCCATGTCCGCCAGTGCCGCCTCGATTCGGTGGGGGGCCTCGAAAAACACCAGTGTGGCGGCCTGATCACGCAGCCGTTCCAGTTCGTTCTTCCGTTGGCCCGGCTTGGCGGGGAGAAAGCCGACGAACAGAAAACGGTCGGTGGGAAGACCGGCCACCGAAAGGCCGGTGATGGGCGCACTGGGTCCGGGAATGGGCACCACCCGCAGACCCGCCTCGAGGGCGGCCCGGGTCAGGTGATAACCCGGATCGCTGACCAGGGGGGTTCCGGCGTCGGAAATCAGGGCAAGGGACTCTCCCGCCCGGATCCTTGCGATCAGTTCCGGCCCGATACGCCGCTCGTTGTGCTCATGGAAGGGCAGAAGGGGCGTATCGATCCCGAAATCGCGCAGCAGCGGCGCGCTGCGCCGGGTATCCTCGGCGGCAACGCGATTAACCGCTTTCAGTGTTTCAACGGCGCGTGGAGACATGTCACCCCGGTTTCCGATGGGGGTCGCCACCACATAGAGAATCCCCGCTTCAATTGACACCATCTCACCCCATTAACATACTGTGTCTTTTCGCACGGCGCTCAACTTCTCGCCGGCTTATGATCGGCCCCGCAGACTGCCAACTATACATATCTATGCGCGCGTTTTTCAGATTAGTGCCGGTACTGGTTCTTCTGGCCGGCTGTGCCGGAACCCCGGTGGGGCCGAAGGATGAGCCGATCTCGAACAAAGAGATCGCCTATCAAGCCTTTCAGGCGGGTGACTACCACGCAGCGGCTCGTCTTTTCGAGCGTTTGGCCGACAAGGCTCCACCGCTCCAGCGCGACGAGTATCGCCTGAAGGCGGTGGAAGCTCTGGTCCAGGCTGGACTGAAAGGCCCGGCCAATCGGCTTTTGCTGTCGGTTGACGCCCGAGGACTGCCGGCAGACTTGGCGATGCAGCATCAGTTGCTCTCGGCCGCCGTACTGCTGCCGCGCGACCCCGATGGTGCGTTGTCGCTGCTCATAGAGCCGGTCGCCCCCGAGAGCGAGACCGCCCTGCACGCCCGTTTCCATCAACTTCGCGCGCGGGCCTTCGGACAGCTTGGCAATCACCTCGAATCGGCCCGTGAATTTATCGAGAGGGAACTCTTCCTCACGGACGGAAGAGACATTGAGGACAACCAGCTGGCCATTTGGGAGGCGCTCTCAAACCTTTCCAACCAGGCGCTGGAGCAGTTGCGAGTGCATCCGCCCCCCAACGTGCTGAGCGGCTGGATGGAATTGGCGAGTATCGCCAAGGATGTCGAGAAGCCGGCGGCCCAGATTGCCCAACGCATTCTGAAGTGGCGCGAACGCTACCCCAGCCACCCCGCACTGCCCTCGCTGCTGGAAGCCATCGAAATTAAAAGCAAAGCGCTGATCGTGCAGCCGGGCCATATCGCCGTCCTTTTGCCGTTTGATAACCGCTTCGCGCAGGCCGCCGAAGCCGTTCGTGATGGCATCCTCACGGCCTATTACGACAGCGCCCATCGCGGCGACGTGAGCCTTCACTTCTACAACGAAGGCTCCGCCGACGAAGTCCTTGCCCGGTACGATGCGGCAGTGAATGAAGGCGCCGAATTCGTCATTGGCCCACTGGGAAAAGAGGCGGTCCGGGCCCTTGCCAGACAGGAGCAACTGCCGGTTCCGACAATCGCCCTCAATTACGCCGAACCGGCGGCCTCCGAATCTTTTTACCAGTTCAGCCTGGCGCCGGAGGAGGAAGCCCGCCAAGTCGCCGAGCTGGCGTGGCTCGAAGGCCATAACAATGCCGCCATGCTGATACCGGCGGGAGCCTGGGGCAAGCGGGTTCGGGCCTCTTTCCTCGACCGCTGGGAGGAGCTGGGCGGTAAAGTCGTATCGACCTCCGAGTATGATTCCGAGAACAGCGACTTCTCCGGTCCTATAAAGCGCATGCTGAGCATTGACGCCAGCGACCGGCGGCGTACTGCAGTACAGGATGTGATTCGCCAAAGGGTCGAGTTCGAGGCGTATCGGCGCCAGGATATCGATTTTGTATTCCTCGCCGCTTTTCCCCGCCAGGCGCGTCTCATTCGCCCGCAACTACGGTTCCATCATGCCATCGGGCTGCCGGTCTATGGCACGTCACATCTTTATACGGGCCATGTCGATGCCGCCCAGGACCGGGACATGGACGGGGTTGTATTCGGGGATATTCCCTGGATTTTGGACACCGAAACCCCCTACGCGCCCCTGCGCCGGAACGCCCGCGATTCGTTGAAGCGGCACACCGGCTCGCTTCAGCGGCTCGTGGCACTGGGTTTGGATGCCTACCATCTGGTACCGCGCTTGAAACTGCTGGATCGCTATATCAACGACCGTTTCCAAGGTGAAACCGGCAGTCTTCACGTGGACCCCAATAATCGTATCCGGCGGCACCTGGTCTGGGCGCGATTCCGAAACGGCGAGCCGCGGGTGCTGACCGGCACGATACTGTCCGAACCGATCGAAACCGAAGATGCCCCCGAGTGACGGCGCGCACACCCGGGGTCAACAGGCGGAGAAGCAGGCACTCCGGTACCTCGCCGAGCGGGGGCTTCGGTTGCTGGAGCAAAACTACCGTTGTCGGCGCGGCGAGATCGACTTGGTCATGCGCGACCACGATACGTTGGTCTTCGTTGAGGTGCGCTTTCGCAGCCACTCGGCCTTTGGCGGTGCCGCTGCCAGTATCGATAGCCGCAAGCAGGGGCGCCTGATTTACGCCGCGCGTCATTACCTACAGCGTCATCGCCAGACCGAAAGCCCCTGCCGCTTCGATGTCGTGGCGATGGGGCCTGGGGGAGACAACGATATCGAATGGCTACAAAATGCCATCACAATCACGGGATAAAACGACGAACAATGGATACGGCTGAACGAGTGAGGAATCTGTTCGCCGACAGCATTCGCACCAAGCAAGAGGCAGCGGAGCTTTTGGCACCCCGCATTGCCGAGGCAGCGAGCCATATAGGCGAACGGTTGCTTGCCGGCAACAAAGTCCTGAGCTGCGGAAACGGCGGTTCGGCCGGCGACGCCCAGCATTTCTCATCGGAAATGCTCAACCGTTTCGAAAGGGAGCGGCCGGCGCTTCCGGCCATGGCCCTGACCACCGATACCTCGACGCTGACGTCGATTGCCAACGACTATCACTATCATGAAATCTTCGCCAAGCAAATCCGTGCGCTCGGCCAGCCGGGCGATGTGCTGTTGGCAATATCCACCAGCGGTAATTCGGCCAACATACTGCGCGGCCTAGAAGCGGCCCACGATAGGGGAATGAGTGTGATCGCGCTTACGGGCAAAGACGGCGGGAGTGCGAGAGGAAAGCTGGTCGAGCAGGATATTGAAATCCGGGTACCCGCCGGTTCAACCGCCCGGATCCAGGAAGTGCACCTATTGGTCATCCACTGCTTGTGTGACCTGATCGACACGCAGCTTTTCGGGGAGGAGAACTGAATATGGCGCTTATCAGGATCGCGCTCATCGCACTGCTTGCTTCTCAGCTATATGGCTGTGCAGCACCTGCGTTACTGGCGGGAGCGACGGCTGGCGGAGCCATGGTGGTTCACGATCGGCGCACGGCAGGTAGCCAAATCGACGATCAGGCGATAGAAATCAAAGCACTCGGTCGGATGGCGGACGATGGGGAACTCGCCAAGCCGGAGAACGCCCACATCAACGTCACTTGCTATAACGGAATACTCCTTCTTACCGGCGAGACACGCACGACCGAACTGCGTCGTCGGGCCGAAGGTTACGTGAGCGACATACCCAAAGTACGGAAGGTCTATAACGAAGTCCGGGTAGTGGAGCCGGCCAAACTCGGTGCCCGCACCAAGGACACCTGGCTCACGACCAAAATCAAGACGAAACTGTTGGCCAACGAATCCGTCGACGGCACCCGAATCAAAGTCGTCACTGACGCTGGCACCGTCTATCTGATGGGTGTGGTATCCCGCGGTGAATCCAACCTTGCCACATCGATTGCCAGCGATACCAATGGTGTGAAACGCATCGTGCGCGTCTTTGAATACGTCGATTGAACTTGGATAGCCCCAAGCTAACCGGGATCCAGCACCGCCGGCTCCTGGAAATCCTCGGCCCCGACGGATTACTGCTCGAAGCGGCAGAGCGCTGGACCTACGGCTACGACAATAGCCGCCGACACGCCACTCCTTTGGCCGTCGCCCTGCCTGCGGACAAGGCTCAGGTGGCCGCCATTGTCGCCCTCTGCCATGAATCGGATCTCTCGCTGGTGGTGCGCGGTCGCGGTACCGGTACAGCCGGTGGGGCGGTTCCCATCGCGGGGGGACTTGTCCTCTCCACCGAGCGGCTCGACCGCATACTCAAGGTGGACCCGGATAATCGGGCCTTGGTGGTGCAGCCCGGAGCCACCAATCAGGCCGTCCAACTGGCTGCGGCCGAACACGGTTTTTTCTGGCCTCCCGACCCGACCAGTGCCGCCGTCTGCACGGTCGGCGGCAATCTCTCCTGCAATGCTGCCGGCCCCCGCGCCGTCAAATACGGAACGCCCCGCGAGAGTACGCTGGGGTTGCAAGCGGTGACCGGGGATGGCCGGCCTCTGCGCACCGGCGTCTACACCACCAAAGGGGTGGTCGGCTACGACCTTACCCGCCTCCTGCTGGGTTCCGAAGGGACACTCGCGGTGATTACCGAGGCGACCTTGAAACTTTCCCCCCTTCCCGAGGAGCGGCGAACGCTGCGGGCCCTCTACCGAAATACCCGCGCCGCTGCTGAAGCCGTTGCCCGAATCATGGCCCAGCCGGTCACACCCTGCGCCCTGGAGTTTATGGACGAAGGCGCTATCGCCATGATCCGCGACTACTCCGAAGTTAACATCCCGCAAGAGGTAGGGGCCCTGCTGATGATAGAAGTGGATGGCGCCGCCGCTTGTATCGGTGATGCCGCCGCGGCCGTGGCGGAGTCCGCCCGCCGCAGAGACTGCCTGGAATTGACCGAAGCCCACGGCGCCGACGAGGTCAAGGCGCTCTGGCAGATGCGCAAAGCGCTTTCCCCCGCCCTTCGCAATGTGGCACCCAAGAAAATCAATGAAGACGTGGTGGTGCCCGTCTCGCGCATGCCCGACCTCATTGACGGACTGAGCGAACTCGGTCGTCGTTATGGCATCACCATCGTCAATTTCGGCCACGCGGGCAATGGCAACATCCATGTCAACCTTTTGGTCGATCCCGACGACCCGAAACAGATGAGCGGCGCCACCGAGTGCCTGTCCGACGTCTTCGATCTGGTATTAAGACTCGACGGCACGCTGTCCGGAGAACATGGCATCGGCCTCGATAAGCGCGACTTTGTCAGCCGCGAGACCGACCCTGTCTCCCTCGATCTCATGCAGCGGATCAAGGCCCAGTTCGACCCCAAGGGTATTCTCAACCCGGGGAAGAAACTCCCTCCGCCAAGCTAAGCACGCCATCGCAAGGCCCCGGGCTCGGTTCCTGTCCTCGGCTCCTTCTGCCTCGTCGCTAACGGCACCCACGGAGTGGTCGTGGACACAGCAGAGGCCCTACGCCCTTGCGTTGAACGATGTCATGACTTGAGCAGTGAGTCGTAAAGGGCGGTGTCGCCATCGGAGTGGGTACAGGCGATGATGCGTTCAAAACGGTTTTCATACTCGCGCATGTTCCGAACGGCGATGGCCGCGGCCTGCCCTTTGGGGTAGCCATAAACGCCGGTGCTGATGCCGGGGAAGGCGATAGTGCGGATGCCGTTTTCAAGCGCCAGTTCGAACGAATTGCGATAGCAGGCCTCAAGTAACTCCGGTTCGCCTCGATTGCCGCCGTGCCAAACGGGACCCACGGTACTGACGACGTATTTGGCAGGCAATCGAAAGCCGGGACTGATTCGCGCCTCTCCCGCCGGACAGCCGCCCAACTTGGCATTGTACTTCCGAAGTTCAGGGCCGGCTGCCCGGTGGATGGCCCCATCAACGCCCCCGCCACCCAGCAGCGATTCGTTAGCGGCGTTCACAATGGCGTCGACTTCGAGACGGGTGATGTCGCCCTGAATGACTTCAATCACTTTTGCGTCTCCCGGAAGAAACGTCGATTGCACCACAGAGGCGCAGAGTCCGCGGAGAAATGCCAAGAAGCTCTGATCCCAAGGCCAGACCGCTGGCCGCCGACTCTCCACCAATTGTAGGATGGGGTGAGGGAAACTAAGCCATCGAAACGCCAAGAGGGACTCCGATGGGGTTCGCTAACGCCCCCTCCATTCCTGCTCATCGCTCTGCGCCTTGGGTGGTTCTTCTTCTATTTGACGACTTTTAACGAAGGCCGCTTGGGCTTGTCGCTGCCGTCGTCACCGCCGCCCGGGGGCGGCGGTGGCGGTTCGTCTCCCCCCTCTTCGTCCGTGAACACCATGCCTTTCCCGTTCTCCCGGGCGTAGATGGCCAGTACGGCCATGGTCGGCACGCTCACCTCCATCGGGCTCCCCGAGAAACGGGCATCGAGCATGACCCAGTCATTGCCCAATTCGAGGTGGCGAATGGCGGTAGGACTGACATTGAAGACGATCTTGCCGTTTTCCACGAACTGCTCGGGGACTCGGACATTCTCCCTTTCGGCGTCGACCAGCAGATAAGGGGTCATTCCGTTGTCGAGAATCCAGTCATAGAGGGCGCGCAGCAAGTAGGGCCGGCTGGGAGTCATGGCAACTCCTAAAAGGTGGGAAGAATTTCAAAAGAGGTGCGGGGCACCGCCCCGCACCGATGGACTTCAGCTTCGGATCTCGCGCTCGGCCTCACTCAGACTCGCTTGGAACGAATCACGGCCGAATAGCCTTTCGGCGTATGCCACCAACGGCGCCGCCTGTTTCGGCAGGCTGATATTGTAGGCAGGCAGACGCCACAGCAGCGGTGCGAGAGTACAGTCGACCAACGAAAACTCGTCGGCCATGAAGAAGGGCTTTTGCTCGAAGACGGGGCTGACCACCACGAGACTGTCCCGGATCTCCTTTCGGGCCTTGGCTGCGGCCTTCTCGGGGCCGTTTTCCAGGACATCGATGTGACTGTAGAGATCCTTTTCGATCCGGTACAGCATCAGCCGGTTGTTGGCCCTGGAAACCGGGTCCACCGGCATAAGCGGCGGATGCGGGAAACGCTCGTCCAGGTATTCCATGACGATCTGGGAGTTGTAAAGCACCAGATCGCGGTCCACCAACGTGGGAACCGAATTGTAGGGATTCAGGTCAATCAGGTCTTCGGGAAGGTTATCGGGATCGACATCAACGATATCGACATTGATCCCTTTCTCCGCCAGTACGATTCTCACCCGGTGACTGTAAATGTCGTTGTCTCCGGAGAAAAGCGTCATAACGGAACGTCGGTTGGCGACCACCCCCATTGGAAGTTCTCCTTGCTATCAAAACAAACGGGGGCAATGTGCCCCCGGGTCAACCAATATATGCGGCGCGCCGATTTTTCAAGACCTGCGGGCCGATACGCCATTGTAGCATATCGGCCCGCGATCCCATCGTCGGTCAGTGAATGTCCCGCCAGTACTCTTTCTTCAAGAGGTAGGCGAAGACGAAAAACACGCCGAGGAAGCCCAACACCCACCAACCGAGGCGTTCGCGCTGGGTACGGATGGGCTCCGCCATGTAGACCAGGAAGTTGGTCAGATCCGCGGAAGCCTGATCATACTCGGCTTCGGTCATGCTGCCCTGGGTGACCTGTTCGAAGCCGGTGATAACCTCTTTCTCTTCACCCGCGTGAACGACGGTCTTGGTGACGGGTTTTTTCATACCCTCCAGTTCCCAAAGCACGTGCGGCATGCCGACGTCGGGGAACACGGCGTTGTTGACGCCGAACGGCCGCGACTCGTCCACATAGAACGTGCGGAAGTAGGTGTAGAGGTAATCCGCACCGCGGGCCCGGGCCAATACAGACAGATCGGGCGGCGGCGTGCCGAACCACTTCTCAGCCTCTCCCGCCGGCATGGCGATCTTCATCGGGTCGCCCACTTTATTAGTGGTGAACATGAGGTTTTCCTTGACCTGATCGTCGCTGAGCCCGATATCGCGTGCCATGCGGTTGAAGCGCATGTACTGCGCCGAGTGGCAACTCAGGCAGTAATTGGCGAACAGTTTGGCACCCCGCTGCAGGGAGGCCTGGTCGTGCAGGTCGATGGGGGCCTTGTCCAGGTGGAAGCCGCCGCCCGCTGCGACGGTCAGACCCGGCAGGGCCGCGATCAGCAGTGCATAGAGGAACTTTTTCATTGCGTCACCCTTTCCGGAACCGGCTTGTTCTTTTCCATCTTCGTGTAGATGGGCATCAGCAGGAAGAACGCGAAGTAAATCGCCGTTGCAATCTGGGCAATCAGCGTCTTCACATCAGAGGGCGCTTCCATACCCAGGTAACCGAGCACGAAGAAGGCGATCACGAACAGGGTCAGCATCAGCTTGTACTGCCAGCCGCGGTAGCGGATCGACTTGACCGGATTGCGGTCGAGCCACGGCAGGAAGAAGAACGCGACCACTGCCGCACCCATAGCGACCACGCCCAGGAACTTGTCCGGAACGGCGCGGAGGATGGCGTAGAACGGCGTGAAGTACCAGACCGGTGCGATATGCGGCGGGGTCTTCATCGGATTCGCCGGCTCGAAGTTGGGATGCTCCAGGAAGAAGCCGCCCATCTCCGGCATGAAGAACACCACGATGGAGAAGAACATCAGGAAGACGACGACGCCCACGATGTCCTTGACCGAGTAGTAGGGGTGGAACGGAATGCCATCTTTGGGGATGCCGTTCTCGTCCTTGTTCTTCTTGATCTCCACGCCGTCCGGGTTGTTGGAACCCACTTCATGCAGGGCAAGGATGTGGGCAACGATCAGGCCCACCAGCACGAACGGCACCGCAATGACATGGAATGCGAAGAAGCGGTTCAGGGTGGCGTCGGAGACCACGAAGTCACCACGAATCCACAGCGACAGGTCATCACCGATCACCGGAATCGCCCCGAACAGCGACACGATAACCTGCGCGCCCCAGTAGGACATCTGCCCCCAGGGCAGCAGATAGCCGAAGAAGGCCTCGGCCATCAATGCCAGGAAGATCAGCATGCCAAAGATCCACACCAGCTCCCGCGGCTGCTTGTACGAGCCGTACATCAGGCCGCGGAACATATGCAGATAGACCACCAGGAAGAAGGCCGAGGCACCCGTGGAGTGCATATAACGGATCAGCCAACCCCAGTTGACGTCCCGCATGATGTACTCGACGGAACCGAAGGCGAGACTCGCGTCCGGTTTGTAGCTCATGGTCAGGAAAATGCCGGTGACAAGCTGGATAACCAGCACCAGCAGTGCCAGGGAACCGAAGAAGTACCAGAAGTTGAAGTTCTTCGGTGCATAGTACTCGGAAAGATGCTCTTTCCACATCTTGGAGGCCGGGAAGCGGTCATCGACCCAGCCCATTACGCTGTTCATGACGCTCATCAGGCGGCTCCTTTATCTTCACCTACCAGGATTCGGGTATCGCTCAGATACACGTAAGGCGGCACTTCAAGGTTCAGTGGCGCCGGTACGCTCTGGAACACACGACCGGCCAGGTCGAACTTGGAGCCGTGGCAGGGACAGAAGAAACCGCCCTTCCAGTCCGGACCGAGGTCCGCCGGGGCGATCTCCGGACGGAACGTGGGGGAGCAGCCGAGGTGCGTGCAGATTCCGACCAGAACCAGGTATTCAGGCTTGATGGAGCGCTGCGGGTTCTGCGCATACTCCGGCTGCTGCGGTTGTTCGGACTGCGGATCGCGCAATCGATCGTTATTGGAAGGCAAGTCGTCGATATTTCGCTGGGTCCGACGAACGATCCAAACCGGCTTGCCGCGCCATTCGACGGTCATCATCTGACCCGGCTCGAGCTTGCTTACGTCGGCTTCAACCGGGGCACCGGCCGCCTGGGCCCGCGCACTCGGCTGCATGGAAACTACAAAAGGGGCAGCTACGAAACCTGCACCCACTGCACCCGCACCTGCGGTAACAGTGGTGAGGAACCGGCGCCGACCCTTGTCTACACCTTCAGTGCTCATCAAGCCTCTCCCACTCGCTGGAAAGTTGGGTTAATTAGTCAATTTGAAGCAAAAACCACCCGCCCCCCGAGGCGGACGATAAAGAAAATCGTAATATTCTAAATTTGAGCAGAAACAAACATGCATTTTCCCCCATCGACTAAATGGAGGTCAAGTTGAGGGAGTACCCCCCTGGAGGGAATCGGCCTCCCCCGGCCGCGCATCCGTATCAACCCGGAGTTTCATCGATTCGCATGCTGTCGCGCAGGGTACTGTTCCCACAGGGGATTTTCCCAAACATGCTCCCAATCGGCCGAACCCGTGCAGGGATCCGGTCGCAAAAGCGAAAAAGGCGGGCTTGCGAAAGAATTTCATCGTACGGCGATAGGCAGGCGAGCAATTTCATGAAAATCCGGGGTGTTAAGCCCGGTGACCAAAACGAGCGCATCGCGCAAATTGTGCTCAGACCGGGTTCGGGACGTCGATGAACTGGTGCTCAATCCTAAAATGTTCCGCCAAATGCCGACCCAGAGCCTGGACGCCGTAGCGTTCCGTGGCATGGTGACCGGCGGCGAAATAATCGATTCCGAGTTCACGGGCGGTGTGGACCGTGGGCTCCGAGATCTCGCCGCTAATGAACGCGTCCAGTCCCAGAGCGGCGGCCTCGGCGAGATAACCCTGGGCCGCGCCGGTACACCAGCCAATGCGCTTGAGCGGCCGCGGCGCTCCCTCGATATGCAACGGAGCGCGCTCCAGGGTCGTTTCCAGGCGCAGGGCCAGCTCGGCGGCGGAGACCGCATTCTGCAGCTCTGTGAAACAGGCCAGGTTACCGCGGCCAAACCGGCCGGCGGTATCCAGCCCCAACCTCGCCCCGAGCTGGGCATTGTTGCCGAGTTCGGGGTGGCCATCGAGGGGTAAGTGGTAGCCGATGAGGTTGATTCCCGCATTCATCAGAAGCCGAAGCCGTTCGTATTTCATGCCCACCACGCGCGGGTCTTCGCCTTTCCAGAAGTAGCCGTGGTGTACGAGAATGGCATCGGCCCCCACGTCGAGGGCCCGTTCCAGCAACTCGCGACAGGCGGTTACGCCGGAAATCAGGCTCTCGATCTCCTCCTTCCCCTGTACTTGCAGCCCGTTGGGACAGTAATCCTCGTAGTCCCCTGTGCAAAGAAGGTCGTCGGTGTGGGTGATAATTTCTCGGATTCGGACCATAGTTACGCTTTCTCCTTCAAGGTCGGCAGCCCCATTTTCGGGGATTGAACGGCTTTCAGTGGACGGTGGCTATTTGCAAAAGACGCGTTAGACTGGATAGCCGCGCAGGATGATCCCGATGAGCTCAGCTTCGGTTTCGCCTCTCTTGGCGCCGGCCTGCGCTCCGCGGCACGAGTGCTTGACTGCAAGCGATTTGCAGCAGCGTACCTTTTTTCCGCGGGGTTCTGATCACCGTTACGACTTAACTTGAGTTTGAACCACATGGGAGCCGCGCATGAAGGGCTATAAACCTCTGTTGTTTCTCTTCCAGTCAGTTACCGTGGGTCTGGCGGTGGCCTTCGTCGTTCTGGTCTGGCGCCCGGGGCTCCTGGAGGAAAGCAAGGTGGTCGAAATCGTCGAAAGCACCACTTCGGCCGCCATTTCTCCAAAAAGCGGTCCCGTATCCTATGCGGACGCCGTCGCCCGTGCCGCTCCCGCAGTCGTCAACATCTATACTCACAAAACCGTCAAGGATGATGCCCATGGCCTTCTCGGCGATCCCATATTTCGTCACTTTTTCGGGGATCGCTTCCAACAGCCGCCTCAGGAACGCGAGGAGTCGTCGCTCGGCTCCGGCGTCATTGTCAACGCGAACGGCTACGTCCTGACGAACAACCATGTAATCGAGGGCGCCGATACCATTCGCGTCGCTCTGCACGATGGACGCAAGGCCGAAGCCGAGGTCGTCGGCTCCGATCCGGAGGCGGATTTGGCCGTCCTCAAAATCGACCTCGAAGACTTGCCGACAATAACGCTGGGGCGCTCCGAGGAGCTTCAGGTGGGCGATGTCGTTTTGGCCATCGGTAATCCGTTTGGCGTGGGTCAAACGGTGACACTGGGGATCGCCAGCGCCACCGGGCGCGACCAACTGGGTATCAACACCTTCGAAAATTTTATCCAGACCGATGCGGCCATCAACCCCGGCAACTCCGGCGGAGCCCTGATCACGGCGACCGGTGAACTGGTGGGCATCAATACCGCCATTTTCTCGCGTACCGGCGGTTCTCAGGGGATCGGATTTGCCATCCCCGTGAGGCTCGCAAAGGGCAGTATGACCCAAATCATCGAAACCGGACGCGTCTCTCGCGGCTGGCTCGGTATCGAAATCCAGGCGATCACAGCCGAACTGGCGGAATCCTTCAGACTGGATAGTGAAGAGGGTGTCATCGTGGCCGGTGTACTCCGAAACGGCCCCGCCTACAGCGCTGGCTTACGGCCGGGCGATGTCATCACCCACGTTGGCAACGAGCCGGTCTCCGACGTCAGAGACGCCCTGAATACCATCACCCGGACCCGCCCGGGCGATGAGATCATCGTCCGGGGCATCCGCGACGGCGAACCGTTCGAACTGCAGGCGAAAGTCGCCGAACGACCGGTGCAGACTGCCGTTCAGGGGCGTTGAGTCGAATTCTGCGGCGATCGCCCCCCCCCGGAATGGCGGGAAGTGCTTAAAAGGCGAGATAGCGCAGATGAGGGCGCCAATCCCGGCGCTCTTTGAATTGTGCGGCACTTCCCGCGGAGCAGTTTACCGAAGACTCTCTCGCAAAGCCGCCACAAAGGCGTCATTTTCATCCGGTGTGCCCACGGTCACCCGCAGGCAGCCGGAGAGCGCACCACCGCTGCGATTAAGATTCTTGATCAGCACGCCCCGCCTCTTTAACCCCTCGAATACCGCATCGGCATCCCCCCCCACCCGGAACAGGATGAAATTGGCCGCCGACGGATAGGGGGCGACACCATCAATGGCTCCCAATGCCGAAGCCAACCGATCCCTCTCCTTGCAAATACGGGCGGTCTGCTCGTCCAGCACGGCCACATGGCCAAGCGCGAATTCGCCGCTGGCCTGGGTGAGGACGTTGATATTGTACGGCAGACGTACTTTGTCGAGTTCGGCCAGCCACTTACCCGGCCCGGCCAGAAGGCCAAGTCGCAGGCCGGCCAGGCCCAGCTTGGAAACCGTTCGCATCACCAGCAGATTGTCCCACTGGCCGAGACGGTCCATGAAACTGCGTTCGGCAAAGGCGTGGTAGGCCTCATCCACCACGACGAGACCGGGGGCCGCTTCGATAATCGCCACCATGTCGCTCTCGTCGAACAGGTTCCCGGTGGGATTATTGGGATACGCCAGGTAGACCACAGCGGGCTGATGTTCTTCGATGGCCTTCAGCATCGCGGCCCGATCGAGCCCGAAATCACTCTCCCGCAACGGGACGCCCGCATAATCGATGCCGGCGAAAGTGGCGATCATCCGGTACATGACAAAACCGGGCTCGGGTGCAAGAACGGCCCGCCCGGAGCCGCCCAGCGCCAGCGCCAGCATTTGGATGATTTCGTCCGAACCGTTGCCGAGTAGCAGGTCCATTCCCTCCGGGACCGCCATGGTCTCGCGCAACCGCTCGGCCAGCTGCCGGGCCCTCGCATCCGGATAGCGGTTGAGCGGGACCTCGCGAAGCGATTCCAACCACTCCTCCACCAGCTCCGGCGGCCAGGTGTAGGGATTCTCCATGGCGTCCAGCTTGATCAAATTGCCGGCGTCCGGCACCGGGTAGGCGTTAATCGCCCGAATCTCCGGCCGTATCCACTTTTCGAACAGTTCTTTTTTCATGACTTCGATTCATAAACCACGGGGTGCACGGGGGACACGGGGGAGTTGAATGAAACCACAGAGCGCACAGAGGTCACAGAGAACACCAGACTTATTCTGATTTAATCTCTTTGTTCTCTGTGACCTCTGTGGTTAGCAATCCCCGTGTGCCCCGTGGTTAATGCTTTTTGATCCGGTACTCGGCCGAACGGGCGTGAGCGGTCAGACCTTCGCCGCGGGCGAAGGTGGAGGCGGTCTTGCCCAGCTCCGAGGCGCCGTCGGCGGAGAACATGATGAGGCTGGAGCGTTTCTGGAAGTCGTAGACACCCAGGGGTGAGGAGAAGCGTGCCGTGCGCGAGGTGGGCAGTACGTGGTTGGGCCCCGCGCAGTAGTCACCGAGGGCCTCGGCGGTGTAGCGGCCCATGAAGATGGCTCCGGCGTGGCGGATCTTCGGTGCCATCACCTCCGGATCGGCCACTGACAGCTCTAGGTGTTCGGGGGCGATGAAGTTGGCCACCTCCACCGCCTCGTCCATGTCCTTCACCTTCACGAAGGCGCCGCGCGCCTCCAGGGAGGTGCGGATGATCTCAGCGCGTTCCATGGTCGGCAGAAGACGTTCAATGGCTTCCGCCACTCTATCGAGGAAATTGCTGTCGGGACAGACCAGAATCGACTGCGCATCTTCGTCGTGCTCGGCCTGGGAGAAGAGGTCCATGGCGATCCAGTCCGGATCGGTCTCCCCATCACAAACCACCAGTATCTCCGAGGGTCCGGCGATCATATCGATGCCCACCGTCCCGTAAACCATACCCTTGGCGGTTGCCACGAAGATGTTGCCGGGGCCGACGATCTTGTCGACGGCCGGTACCGTCTCGGTACCATACGCCAAAGCCGCGACGGCTTGGGCGCCCCCCAGGGCAAACACCCGATCGACACCGACCACAGCCGCTGCCGCGAGCACCAGGTCGTTCACTTCGCCATCGGGCGTCGGCACCACCATGATCAATTCAGAAACGCCCGCCACCTTGGCGGGAATACCGTTCATCAGCACCGACGACGGGTAGGCCGCCTTGCCGCCCGGCACGTAAAGACCGGCGCGCTCCAGGGGCGAAACCTGCTGCCCGAGCAGGGTGCCGTCCGCTTCGGTATAGCTCCACGATTCGCCCTTCTGGTGCTCGTGGTAGGCACGGACGCGACCGGCGGATAGCTCAAGCGCCTGGCGCTGCTCGAGGGAAAGTGAGGCCAGGGCCTGCTCAAGCCTCTCCTTGGGAATCTCCAGCTCTTCCATGCTTTTCGCATCCATCCGGTCAAGGCGGTTGGTGTATTCCACCAAGGCGGCGTCGCCTCGTTCGCGCACCGACTTCAGGATGTCACGCACGATGCCATTGACCTTGTCGTCGGAAACGCCCTCCCAGGCGAGCAGGGACTCCAACTGACTCCAGAAGTCGGCTTGCGTTGTGTCGAACCTTCGAATCTTCGGCATGGCTCTTTCTGTAAGGGACTAGAAACTACAAATCAGGGGACTAGTGTACTGTTGCATGCTTGGCGGTGCATTCAGCGAGCCCCCCAAAAACGCCATGACGGCGTTGCAGCGCTTGACAAGGGAATAACCATTGCCTGCGCGCTGCGCCTTGTCCTGACATTTTTGGGGGGCTCTGAAAGTATCGCCAAGCATGCAACAGTACACTAGGAGCGTTTTTCCACCGCTTGCGCAATATCGCTGATGAAGCGCTTGATGGTCGCGTGTTTGGTCTTCATGGAGGCCTTGTTCACCACCAACCGGGAACTGATCTCGGCGATATGCTCCAGCGGCTGAAGCCCGTTGGCCTTCAGGGTGTTGCCGGTATCGACCAAGTCGACGATGTAATCCGCCAAGCCCACCAGCGGTGCCAGCTCCATGGAGCCGTAGAGTTTGATGATCTCCACCTGCTTGCCCTTGCGGGCGTAATAGCGGCGGGTGCTGTTCACGAACTTGGTGGCAATCTTCAGCCGACGGCTGTGCTCCGGTTCCCCTTCCGGCCCCGCCACCATCAGCCGGCAACGGGCGATCCGGAGGTCCAGGGGCTCATATAAACCTTCGCCGCCGTGCTCCATCAGCACGTCCTTGCCGGCAACCCCCAGATCCGCCGCTCCGTATTCGACGTAGGTCGGTACATCCGAGGCACGGATGATCACCAGCTTCACATCCTCGCGATTGGTATCGAGGATGAGCTTGCGACTCGTCTCCGGATCGTCGGCCGGCTCGATGCCAGCATGGGCCAGCAGCGGCAGCGTCTCTTTGAAGATGCGCCCCTTCGACAGGGCAATAGTCAGCGGTTCGCTCATGGCACGACATCCAGCATGGCTGAACGTTGATATTGATGTTCGGGAATGCGGCGAATACGGGCACCGAGCTGCGAGAGCTTCTCCTCGATGCAGTCATAACCGCGATCGATATGATAAATGCGGTCGACCATCGTGTCGCCCTCCGCCACCAAGCCGGCCAGAACCAGGCTCGCGGAGGCACGCAGGTCGGTCGCCATAACCGGGGCGGCGGTCAATTTTTCGACCCCGCGAATGACGGCGGTATTACCCTCCAGACGGATATTGGCCCCCATGCGTTGCAGTTCCTGCACATGCATGAAGCGATTTTCGAAGACCGTTTCGGTGATCGTGGCCGCCCCTTCGGCAATCGAATTCATGGCGGTAAACTGCGCCTGCATGTCGGTAGGGAACGCCGGGTACGGTGCGGTGTGTATGTCGACGGCGCGCGGACGATTGCCTTTCATGTCCAGGCTGATCCAGTCGTCGCCACACTCGATATCCGCCCCGGCTTCCCGCAGTTTCGAGAGTACGCTGTCGAGCAGGTCCGGGCGGGTGTCCTTGAGCTTGACCCGACCGCCACTGATAGCCGCGGCCACCAGGTAGGTGCCGGTTTCAATCCGGTCCGGCAGGACGCAGTAGCGTCCCCCGCGCAAACGTTCGACGCCTTCGATCACTATCGTGTCGGTCCCTGCGCCGGAGACCCGTGCACCCAGTGAATTCAGGCAGTGCGCCAGGTCAACGACTTCCGGCTCGCGGGCGGCGTTTTCGATGACGGTCGTCCCCTCGGCAAGGGCCGCTGCCATCATCAGATTTTCCGTGCCGGTGACTGAAACCAATTCCATCACCAGCTTGGCGCCCTTCAGACGACCGGGACTGGTTGCCTTGATATAGCCGTTTTCGACCCGGATATCGGCACCCATCTGTCGCAAGCCGTTGATGTGCAGGTTGACCGGCCGGGAACCGATGGCGCAGCCCCCGGGCAGCGAGACTTCGGCTTTTCCGAAACGCGCCAACATCGGCCCCAAGACCAGGATAGAGGCGCGCATGGTCCGCACCAGCTCGTACGGAGCGTAAAAGTTCCGGATCGTCGAGGAGCGCACCTCGATATTGAGCTTTTCATCAACCACCAACTCGACGCCCATATTGCCGAGCAATTCCATGGTGGTGGTGATGTCGTGCAGATGCGGCACATTGCAAACCGTGACCGGCTCGTCGGCCAACAGGGTGGCGGCCAGGATCGGTAGCGCCGCGTTCTTGGCGCCCGCAATGCGGATTTCGCCGCTCAGGGCGGCACCGCCGGTAATAATGAGTTTGTCCATTAGGCTGGGAGGCCCGATCCTGTTCAGTCGACCTTGAGCTTACTCGCCGTGGCCCACTGGGCCGGCGTGTAGCATTTGATATTAATCGCGTGGATATCGCCGTTGGTGATCCGATCGCCCAGCGTGGCGTAGATCATTTTCTGCTGCTCCAGCATCGACTTGCCGTCGAAAATGTCGCCGACAGCGGTCACGTCAAAGTGACTACCATCACCGTTGACGGTGATGTCGCAATCCGGCAAACCGGCTTCGATTAGCCGTTTAACCGCATCAGGTTCCATAGTAACTCCAGCATCGACAATAGCCGACCATCTTAACGCGCACCCAACGGTTCTGCCACCCGGCAGGAGAATACGTGAGCACGAACGCACATCGCCTCCCTCACGCCGAAACCGCTTTTGGCGTCCCTGGCTTTTTTTGTCCCGGCGTCGGGATCCGAGCGAGGCGGGTCTCCGGAGCCCCCTAGCAGGCTGTTGAAAAAGGTTTTTATCCCTTATCCCTGAGGGAGAAGGTTAGGATGAGGGGGATAAAATCAGTAACTTACCTTTTATTGAGTCCCCTCACCCCAGCCCTCTCCCTCTGGAGAGGGTGTTTTTCAACAGCCTGCTAGAGGGGCAGAAGGGAATCCATATCGCTGGTGCGGGCAATGGCCAGCATCTGCTCGGGGATCTGGCGGAAACGGACCTCCCGTTTGGCGCCCTTTGCCCGCCGAATCCACTCCATCAGCAGTGCGAGGCCGGCGCTGTCGGCCCGGGTGACCCCGGAAAGGTCGATTGCGAGTTCGCCCTCACCGGACCGGAATGCCGGCTCGCTCTGCATCAGAACGCTGGTCACCGTGTCGAAGGTCAGCTCTCCCTCGACTCGGCACCCGCCATCCCCGGCCTTGAAGCGGGCTGATGTCATGAAGGGGTCTGGCCGTTCTTTTCGGACATGCGCTCAATCAGGGCGTCCATTCCCTCCCGTCGCACAACGCGGTTGTAGCTATTGCGGTAGTTGAGCAGCAGGCTGACCCCGTCCACGCTGATGTCATAGACCATCCACTCACCGTCCGTGCGGTAGAGACGATAGACGATGGGAATGGGCGGCCCGCCCTCTTCCGGCACCACCTGAGTGGGAACACTGACCCGGCGGGCATCCTTTCCGGCGTGCACCGGCCGATACTCGATGGTCTGACCGGTATACTCGAGAAGCGCCGTGCCGTAAGTGCGAACCAGCAGGCTGCGGAATTCCTCCACGAATTTCCGGCGCTGCTCCGGCGTAGCGCTTCGCCAATGGCGGGCGAGCACCAGGCGGGACATGGCCTCGAAATCAAAGTGAGGCAGGACGACGTCCTCAATCAGGGCATAGAGTTCGTCCGGGTTTTCCCGCAGGGTCTCACGCCGGTGCTCCAGGCGGGAGAGCACGGTATCGGTCGTCTGCTGGACCAGTGACCGGGCCTCCTCGGCGGGCTCGGCCCCTACCGGTCCGGCGGCGCCGAGAAACAGCGCCACGGCGCTCCACATGATGACCTGTCGAATGTTGATCACGGTTCGCTTCCTCCCTGTGAACCTTCCGATGCCTGCCGGAACAGGAATTGGCCGATGAGTTGCTCCAGGACCAGAGACGACTGGGTCAGGTGGATCACATCCCCCGCCTCCAGGTTCTCAAACGCCCCGCCCGGCTCCAGCCCGACGTATTTCTCCCCAAGCAACCCGGAGGTCAGCACTGCGGCGCTGGTGTCCTCGGGCAACTGGTCGTATTGGGAATCGATACGCATGGTAACCACGGCCTCGAAGGTCTTCTCATCGAAGCCGATATCCACCACGCGGCCGATACGTACACCGGCCATCGTGACCGGCGAGCGGACATTCAACCCGCTTATGTTTTCGAAGCGCGCCCGGATCTGGTAACCCTCGTCCCCGCTGACCACCGTCAGGTTACTCACCTGCATCGCCAGCATGAAAAGGGCTGCGAGCCCCCCGGCCACAAACACGCCCACCCAAATTTCAATCGTCCTAGAACGCATCAAGGTTCCCCGAACATCAAAGCCGTCAAAATGAAGTCCAGTCCCAGCACCGCCAGCGAGGTGTGGACCACCGTGCGGGTCGTGGCCCGGCTCACCCCTTCCGAAGTCGGTACGGCGTCGTACCCCTCGAAAACGGCAATCCACGAGGCGGCGAAACCGAACGCCAGACTCTTGATAACGCCATTGTTGACGTCATCCCAGAAATCAACGCTATTCTGCATCTGCGCCCAATAGGCGCCCTCATCGACACCCAGCAGCCCCACGCCCACAAAATAGCCGCCTATGACACCGACAGCGCTGAAGATCGCCGCAAGCAGGGGCAGGGAGATGAAGCCCGCCAGGAAACGCGGCGCCAGTGTTCGCTTGATCGGGTCGACCGCCATCATCTCCATTCCGGAGAGCTGCTCGGTGGCCTTCATGAGGCCGATCTCCGCCGTCAGGGCCGATCCGGCCCGACCGGCGAACAGCAGCGCAGTGACTACGGGTCCCAATTCACGGACCAGCGTCAGGGCCACCACGGTACCCAGGGACTGCTCGGCCCCGAAATCCACTAACGTATAATAGCCCTGCAGCCCCAGCACCATACCGACGAAGAGTCCCGAGACCACGATAATGAGCAAAGAGAGTACGCCGACGCTGTAAATCTGCTGGATCACCAAGCCGAAGCGCGGCACCAGGGCCGGCTGGCGGGCCAGGATGGAAAACAGCAACAGATGACCGCGACCGAGCCGCTCGAAAAAGCCCAAGGCGCTGGCCCCCATTCCCTGGAGCCAGCGGGCGGGTCCCCTTATTGCCATGAACGGCCCCCTTCGCTCCCGGCGAGCAGGTCTTCGGTGAAATCCGGGGCGGGGTAATGAAAAGGAACCGGGCCGTCCGGCAGCGCCTGGAGGAACTGACGGGCCCATTCGGACTCATACCGCTCAAGCTCGCCCGGAGTGCCGTGGGCCACCACCTTTCCGTCTGACAGCAGATAGATATCATCGGCGATGGCCGCCGTCTCCTGCACATCGTGGGAGACGATGACGCTGGTCAGCCCCAAGGCATCGTTCAGTTCCCGAATGAGCTTCACCAGCACCCCCATCGAGATGGGATCCTGCCCGGTAAAAGGCTCGTCATACATAATCATCATTGGATCCAGCGCGATCGCCCGGGCCAGGGCAACGCGCCGCGCCATCCCCCCGGAAAGTTCGGCGGTGGTGAGCTGACGCGCGCCGCGCAGGCCGACGGCCTCCAGTTTCATCAGCACCAGGTCCCGAATCATCGACTCGGGCAAGTCGGTATGCTCGCGCAGGGGAAAGGCAACGTTGTCGAAGACGTTGAGGTCGGTCAGCAGCGCCCCGCTCTGGAACAGCATGCCCATGCGCTGGCGCAACCGGTACAGGTCGCGGGTTCGGAGCTTCGGCACCTCAAGGCCGTCGACGCGTATGCTCCCCTTGTCGGGCCGGAGTTGACCGCCGATCAGGCGCAGCAGCGTCGTCTTGCCGGTACCGCTGGGTCCCATGATGGCAGTGACCCGACCGCGGTGAATATCAATGTCCACACCGTCGAAAATGATCTTGTTTCCGCGCGCGAAATGCAGGTCGCGGATACTCACCAACGGTTCACTTTCCGAGGACATTCCAATCCCTTTTTCTTTTTGGATGCAAAGTGTCCGCTATCGGCCACCTTAGCGTCAACTCGCCAGTCTTTCCGATTGGGAGCAGATCTCCCCGGACGGGATGAGGATGCCCCGAACAAATGGTTAGTTGCTCTATCAGGGTAATCGATAAAAACGCCCTTGCCAGGTCGTTTTACTCCCCTTCGCCGCTAAACCCCCAGCAGCTCGGCGATGATGCGGGTCTGATGCATCGTTTGCAGCGCATCGGGCCCACTCCCGCACCACAGCAACGTCTCTTCCGCACCCGTGGCGGCCAGGCGCTCGAGCATTTCGCGAATCACCGCCGGCTCGAGGGGGTGCTCGGCACAGCGCCGGACCGCCAACCGCCCCGGTCCGCGACACCCCTTGCCGTCCGCCGGGCAAATGTCCGCCCACTCGGGCTGCACCTCTGCAGCAATCAGGCAAACCGGAGCAAGCGCGCTCAGAACGGGATCGGGAAGAGCGTCGGAGAGCGCTTCGTGTCCATGGTCGGCGACAAAGCCACCCAGACGGTCACCCAGTAGTGCTGCGGTCGCGGTCAACCGATCGGGTTCCGTCGATTCCGGGCCCTCGGCCGGCAGTTCCAAATAGAAGCGGAAGGCCTCGCTGGTATCACCGCGCCACTCCTCTGCCGTTTCCCCAGTCAGTCCGCCCCATTCGGCAAACGGCACGACCACCGCCGAAAATTGACTGGCATAATAGCCAAGCCGCCACTCCCTGGGGAGGTCATCCGGGTAGAAACGCCCCTGCCAAAGGTCGTGCTCCCAACTGTAGGCTCCAATCCGCACAACGGCGTCTCCTGCTGTCCTGTAAAGGAGGGCAATGATAACCTGCCATGGCACCAATCCCGAATCAGCCCTGCCGGGCGGGGGCCGATAAAATCGGCTCCGAGGATGGAAATCTTGATCGCGGCACGGCCCCCTGCGGATAATGCGCGCTCTTTAAGCGTGGGAAAGAAGGAACAACGAAGGTGTTGCCAACCCCGAAACTGCTCCTGACGGGAGTACTGCTGCTTCTGGCCGGCGCCGCCGCCGCCGCACAAGAAGCCGCCCCCGAGGGGCCCAACGACCCTTTTGAAGGATTTAACCGGGCCGTCTACCGGTTCAACGACACCTTCGACCGCGCGCTGCTAAAACCGGTAGCCCGTACGTATCAGAAGGTTGTCCCCAAGCCGGTCAACCGCGGGATTTCCAATTTTTTCAGCAATCTCGGCGACGTGGTCGTTCTGTTCAACGATGTGTTCCAGCTCAAATTCGCACAAGCCGCCTCCGACCTGGGACGCATTACCTTCAACACCACCGTTGGATTGGGCGGATTCATCGATGTGGCCACGCCCATGGAATTCCCCGAAACATGATGAGGACTTCGGGCAGACGCTGGGTTACTGGGGCGTGGGAAACGGTCCTTACCTGGTGCTGCCGTTTCTCGGGCCCAGCACCGTGCGCGACGGCATCGGCCGAATCCCGGATGCTTACGTCTATCCGGTCTATCGGCTGGAAGACGACACCGCGCGCAGGAGTCTGGTTGCACTGGAGGCGGTAGACACCCGGGCCAAACTACTGCGGGCCAGTCGGGTTCTGGAGGAGGCGGCACTGGACCCCTACGCGTTCATGCGGGACGCCTATCTGCAGCGGCGTAAGAATCTGGTTTACGATGGCAACCCGCCGGTGCCCGAGCTGGATCCCTTCCTGGATGACTCGTTCCTCGACGAGTCGGCCCCCGATTCGCCAGGGTCACCTTAGCGACCGTTCCGGAGAAAGCATGCTGTTATCCTCTTCGCTCGCCGTGCTGGCCGGCTTTGCCCTGCTGGTATGGGGTGCCGATCGTTTCGTGGAAGGCGCTGCCGCCATCGCCCGCAACCTGGGCGTATCGCCGATGGTGATCGGCCTGACGATTGTCGGGGTAGGCACTTCGGCCCCCGAAATCCTGGTCTCGGCCGTGGCCGCCTGGTCCGGCAGTCCGGACATGGGCGTGGGCAACGCGCTGGGCTCCAATATCACCAATGTGGCGCTGGTGCTTGGGACCACGGCAGTGGTCACCCCGCTTTCGGTGCGCTCGGAGACCCTGCGCCGCGAATTCCCGCTGCTGCTGGTGGTGATGCTACTCGCGTTGGGGTTGCTGCTGGACGGGCACCTGGGGCGACTCGATGGCCTTCTGCTGGTGGCGGGCATGGGCCTTGTTATCTATTGGATAGTGACCTTGGCCCTTCGCCAGCGTGCGGGCGGCGAGGTCGATCCGCTGGAATCCGAATACAGCGATGAACTCCCCCCGGAGATGACCACCGGCAAGGCGCTGTTCTGGCTGGCCCTGGGCATGGCAGTGCTGCTCGGCAGCTCCCGGCTCCTGGTCTGGGGAGCGGTGAACATTGCCGAGTGGTTCGAGGTGCCGGACCTGATCATCGGGCTGACGATCGTCGCGCTGGGCACCAGCCTGCCGGAGCTGGCCGCCTCGGTCATGAGTGCACTGAAGGGAGAGCACGACATTGCCATCGGCAACGTGTTGGGCTCCAATATGTTCAACCTGTTGGCCGTGCTGGGTATGCCTGGGCTTATCCACCCGGCCATGCTTCAGGGGGATGTTCTCACGCGCGACTACCCGATCATGATCGGCTTGAGCGTAGCGCTGTTCGCCATGGCGTACGGATTCCGCAAACCCGGGCATATCAGCCGCGCCGAGGGCGGCATTCTGTTGGCGGCCTACGTCGGCTATATGTGGTTGCTGTATGAGAGCGTCCGAGGGGCGGCCGCCTAACGGCCGCACCATTCCCAACTCCATCTGAGGTGCCAAGATGCAGACCGAACAAATCAACGTACAGAACGTCAAATGCGCTGGCTGCGTAAGTAACATCGAAAATGGCCTCAAAGAGCTGCCCGGCGTCAGTGAAGTCGAAGTGGTGATCGACGGCGGCCAAGTCACCGTCAAGGGCGATGCCCTCGACCGCGCTGAAATCGCCGCCAAACTCAAAGAATTGGGTTATCCGGAGGCCTGATGCGCTCTGCCGACGATGTCCGTCTTTGCGAATTGGGCCGTGCGGTGCTGGAAACCGAGGCCCGGGCGGTGGCGTCGTTGGCGGAACGCCTCGATGGCGAGTTTGCCACCGCCTGCCGACTGATGCTGACTTGCGAGGGGCGGGTGGTGGTCACCGGCATGGGCAAGTCGGGCCATGTGGGGGCCAAGATTGCCGCCACACTGGCCAGCACCGGTACCCCGGCCTTCTTTGTCCATCCCGGCGAAGCCAGCCACGGCGATCTGGGAATGATAACGACCAAGGACGTGGTGCTGGCGCTATCCAATTCCGGGGAAACGGACGAACTGCTCACCATTCTGCCGCTCATCAAGCGGTTGGATGTCCCCATGATCGCCCTCACCGGCAAGCCGTCGTCGCGCCTCGCGCAGACCGCAACGGTACACATCAACGTATCGGTTGAAAAAGAGGCGTGTCCACTGGGATTGGCACCGACCGCCAGTACCACGGCGACCCTGGCCATGGGCGATGCCATGGCCGTGGCCCTTTTGGAGTCACGTGGCTTCACCGCCGAGGATTTCGCCCGGTCCCACCCCGCCGGCACGCTGGGGCGGCGCCTGCTGCTGCGCATCGAGGATTTGATGCATACCGGAGAGGCCTCGCCGCGGGTCCATGAAAAGGCACGGCTCTCGGAGGCGCTGGTAGAGATGACCCGCAAGGGCCTGGGAATGACAGCCATCGTCGATGCCGAAGACCGCTTGGTTGGTATCTTCACCGACGGGGATTTACGCCGGCTGCTTGACCACGGCGACTTCCAGTTCTCCAATGTGCCGATTGCCGAAGTCATGCACCGGGGCGGTGTCACCGCCCGGCCCGCGATGCTCGCGGCGGAGGCCCTGAAGGTGATGGAATCAAGGAAAATCAATGCCTTGCCAGTGGTGGACGACCACAACAGACTGCTCGGCGCACTCAATATGCACGATTTGCTGCGGGCCGGCGTTGTATAACGTAGATAAAGGTACGAGATACGAGATGCGAGATACGAAGGGTGGAGGCGCTGCGCGCGCCGTTTTAATCGAAATCAGCGTCGCAAAGCGACACACTCCCCCGTATCTCGTACCTAATATCTCCTATCCGGAGCTGGGGTAGACATATGCAGGACCTACTGGAAAAAGCCGCCCGAATTCGTCTCTTGATCTTCGATGTCGACGGCGTACTGACCGACGGCAGCCTTTTCATCGGCGACGACGGTCAGGAATACAAGGCCTTTAATTCGCGCGACGGCCACGGGATGAAGATGCTGCAGGCCAGCGGCGTCGAGATCGGCGTCATCACCGGGCGCACCTCCGAGGTGGTCAGGCTGCGCATGGAGAGCCTCGCTATCCGCCACGTCTACCAAGGGCGGATGGAGAAGCTCCCGGCCTTCGAGGATCTACTCGCGGCCACCGGAGTGGCCGCCGAAGAGGTCGCCTACGTCGGGGATGATGTCATGGACCTTCCGGTCATGCGGCGGGTCGGTCTGGCGGTTGCGGTTCAGGATGCCCATGCCTTGGTCAAGAAACACAGCCACTGGATCACCCCCAACCGAGGCGGCCGGGGTGCGGGCCGGGACGTTTGCGAACTCATCATGGAGGCGCAGGGCACCCTTGATGGGCAGCTCGCTCCCTATCTTCGATGAATCGTCGCACCCTGCTCTTCGTACTCTTTGCTTTAGGGGCGCTGCTGCTGAGCAACTGGTTGTCTCGACAAGCCGAGGATGAGCAGGCGCGGAGCGAACAGGTTCGCCGCCATATTCCCGATTATTTTCTGAACGATTTCACAGCGACCACCATGGGGCCGACCGGTCAGCCCGAATACCGGCTCTCTGCCGAGCGCATGGAGCACTACCCCGATACGGATACCTCCGAACTGACGAAGCCGCAGATGGTGTTCTATCGAACCGGAGAGCGAAATTGGCACGCTCGCGCCAATCGCGGCCGGGTAGGCCCCGGGGGCGAAGTGGTGTACCTTAGCGGCAATGTCGAAATACATCAGCCGGGAGTCGTTGGTGAGCCTCCCAGGCGACTGGTTACCGACCACATCGAGATGTATCCGCAGCGAGATTATGCGGAGACCGATGCTCCGGTGACGGTCACGGGCCCGCGGACTCGAATCGATGGCGTGGGGTTGCGGGCTTATCTGGAGCAAGAGCGTCTTGTGCTGCTTTCCGAGGTATCTGGAACCCATGAGCCAACCAACCGATAATTCGGTTCGCCTCCACAAATCGCCGTCGCGGGAATGTTCCACACGCGATAAGTTCACGCGCTCCGGCGTGATGCGGCTCAAAGGGGCGCTCACCGCCCCTGCCCGACGATGGACAGGAACCACCCTGCTCTGGCTCATGGCGCTACTCGCCCCCTCCATGGCTGCGGCGCTCTCCGGCGATCGCCAACAGCCGATCCATATCCGTGCCGACAGTGTCGAAATCAATGAGAAAACCGGGGTCAGCGTCTACACCGGCGATGTCAACGTGACCCAGGGCAGCATGGAACTCACCGCCGACCAATTGATCGTCTATCGCAAAAACGGCGAAATGGATCGCATGGAGAGCAAGGGCAGGCCCGCCACGTTCCGACAGCAGCCCGACGGAGCCGAACAGGAGGTGCGCGGCCAGGCACGGCGCATCGAATACGATGCCGAGACCCAGAAGGCCTATCTCATCGGCGAAGGTCACGTCTGGCGCGGCAAGGATGAATTCCTCGGCGAGCGCATCGTCTATGACACCGTCGATAGCATCGTCCAGGCCACGGGCGGTGAGGATGGCGAGAAAGACGCCCGGGTCCACGCGGTGATCCAGCCCAAGAAGGACCAGGAGAAGGGATCGCCATGACGGCAGCCGCCGGGGAAAGGGCCCGTCTGGCCGGTCTCAAGCTCGCCAAACACTACCGTTCGAGAACCGTGGTCGATGACGTCTCCGTCGAGATTTACAGCGGCGAAGTCGTCGGACTTCTCGGCCCCAACGGTGCCGGTAAAACCACCTGCTTTTATATGATCGTCGGGCTCATTCCCTGTGATACCGGGCGCATCCTTCTGGACGGCGAGGATCTCACTCGCCAGACCATGCACCGCCGGGCACGGCGGGGAGTGGGTTACCTTCCTCAGGAGGCCTCCATTTTTCGTAAGCTCACGGTCAGCGAGAACATCATGGCCATCCTCGAAACGCGGGCGGACCTCGATCGGGGCGAGCGTGAGGACCACTTGGAATCGCTCCTTGAGGAACTGCATATCACTCATATCCGCAATAATGTCGGCATGAGCCTGTCCGGGGGTGAGAGACGACGGGTCGAAATCGCCCGCGCGCTGGCCACCGAGCCCCGTTTCATCCTCCTCGATGAGCCTTTCGCCGGCGTGGATCCTATTTCGGTGATAGACATCCAGGGCATCATCAAGCATCTTCAGGAGCGTGAAATCGGCGTACTGATCACCGATCATAACGTCCGCGAAACGCTGGGAATCTGCGAACGCGGTTACATACTTAACGAAGGCAGGGTGATCGCGCAGGGAAATCCCGACGAACTGTTGTCCAATCAACAGGTGCGGGATGTCTACCTGGGCCAGCACTTCCGACTCTGATGCACGGCCACGGACAAGCAAAATCGCTGCCAAAGCCATGAAGAATACGTTAGAATCCCTTCATCCCTGTTCCGGGGATTTCGCCGTGTCGCTATGAAGCAATCGCTACAACTCCGCCTAGGCCAGAACCTCACCATGACGCCGCAATTGCAGCAGGCGATCCGCATGCTGCAATTATCGACGCTGGAGCTGCAGATGGAGGTTCAGCAGGCACTCGAGTCGAACCTCATGCTCAAGGAAACCGAGGAGCTCGAGGAGGAGAGCGAAATCCGCGACATCGACAGGGAACTGGAGCCCGATGCGGGAGAGGAGAAGACGGACGATATCCGGCTCGATGAAGATGCCAGCATGCCGGACAACCTCCCGGTCGACAGCGCCTGGGAAGATGTCTACGAGCCATTATCCACCACCCCCTCTTCCACGGGCGGTGATGATGATCGGCCACTGGAGTATGGCGACACCCGCTCCGAAAGCCTCCGCGAGCACCTGCTGTGGCAGATGCAGATGACGCAGCTGTCGGAGGTCGACCGGCTGATCGCCGAGGCGATTATCGATGCGGTCAGCGACGATGGCCTTTTGACCCTGCCGCTCGAAGAGATTCACGAGGGGCTTGTGCGTCTGAATCCGGAGATCGAATTCGACGAAGTGGAAGCCGTTCTTCACCGGATACAGAGTTTCGACCCGCCGGGGGTGGCCGCTCGCGACCTGCGCGAAGCCCTGCTCCTCCAGGCCCGCCAGCTCGAGGAGCAAAACCCGCGTCTAATAATGGCCATTCGGCTGCTCGAGGAGTTTTTCGACCTGCTCGCCAAACGCGACTACAACCAGCTCAAGCGGCGCTTGAGGGTGGATGAGGATGAGTTGCTGGCGGTGATTCGGGTCATACAGTCACTCAACCCGCGGCCGGGCAGTGCAATCGGTGCGGGCAACTCGGAGTACGTGATCCCGGACGTCATTGTCCGCAAGCTCAAAGGGCGCTGGCGCGTGGAGCTCAACCCCGAAACGGCCCCCCGGCTGCGCGTCAACGCGCAATATGCGGCCCTTATCAAAAAGATGGAAAACAGCCGCGACTCCACAACGCTGAAAAACCATCTCCAGGAGGCGCGCTGGTTCATCAAGAGCCTCCAGAGCCGAAATGAGACCCTGCTTAGGGTGGCGACCGCCATCGTGGAGCATCAGCAGGAATTTCTGGAACGGGGTGAGGTGGGCATGAAAGCCATGGTCCTGCACGACATCGCCGAAGAGCTCGGTCTGCACGAATCCACCATCTCCCGCGTGACCACCCGTAAATACATGCATACCCCGCGGGGCGTCTTCGAACTCAAGTACTTCTTCTCCAGCCATGTCGGCACGGCCGACGGTGGCGAGGCCTCATCCACCGCAATCCGGGCCTTGATCAAACAGCTCGTTGCCGAAGAAAATGCAGCAAAACCACTTAGCGACAGCAAAATAACCGCCCATCTAGGAGAGAAGGGCATTAAAGTGGCCCGCCGCACGGTCGCGAAGTACCGTGAGGCAATGGCCATCCCTCCATCAAACGAACGCAAACGCCTGGCCTGAGAGGCCCGGCTCTAATACGAAAGGAGCGTACCATGCAACTCAACGTTACCGGTCACCACGTGGACATCACCCCGGCTCTCCGGGACTATGTCTCTTCCAAGCTCGAGCGCCTGGAGCGCCATTTTGATCACGTCACCAACGTCCACGTTATCCTTACTGTCGAGAAGCCGCGCCAGAAGGCGGAAGCGACTATCAATATTACCGGTAACCAGCTGTTTGCGGATGCCGAGGACGAGGACATGTACGCGGCCATCAACGCACTGGTGGACAAGCTTGACCGGCAGATCCGGCGCCATAAAGACAAAGTGACCGATCACCATCGCAATGAAGGCGCTGCCTTCAAGTAGCCCCTGAGGAGCCTCGAATAAAGACCATGGAACTTGCCGAACTGTTGACTCCCAGCCGCGTCAGCACCGGCCTGCCGGCTGCCAGCAAAAAGCGCGCCCTGGAAAAACTGAGCGGCCTGATGGCTGCCGACGACCCCGGGCTGACGCAGACGGAGATCTTTGACAGTCTGCTCTCACGAGAGCGATTGGGCAGTACCGGCCTTGGCCATGGAGTGGCCATTCCCCACGGGCGGCTGAAGAACAGTCAGCGCGTGGTGGGCGCCTTCGTGCGCCTGGCGGATGCGGTGGACTACGACGCCGTGGATCACGAACCTGTCGATCTGATGTTCGCCCTGTTGGTGCCCGAAGAGTCGACCGAGGAGCACCTGCAGCTGTTGTCGCAACTGGCCCGGATGTTCAGCGATCCCGAACTGCTGGAGAAACTGCGAAGCGCCGGCGACTCGGATTCGCTCTATCGGCTGATTAACAACTGGCGACCCTAGCTCCTGAACGATGAGCCGCTCATTCCGCAGAGCCCCACAGATGGGTCGAGACAAGGTCCTCCTCGCAGGAGATAGCGGGGGTGTCCCAGGGCCGCGCGACCCCGTAGTGACTCATTTGGGGGGCTCCCTCCGGGCCCGACTTTGGATGTCTCCAGAGTACGCGCACTGACATGGGCTCCCGTTCGGTCACCGCCGATACCCTGTTCGATGCCTATCATGAGCGTCTCAAACTGCGCTGGCTGGCCGGTGCGCGGGGGACGGGACGCCCTCTGCTGCCGGCAGAGGACACTGAAATCTCGCTCATCGGGCACCTCAATTTTATCCATCCCCACCGCATTCAGGTTATCGGCCGTCCGGAACTCGATTACCTGCACGGACTCGGCAAAAACTCCTACGAAGACACCCTCGCCCTTCTCTTCTCGGGCGAGAGCGCCGTGGTCATCATGGCCGAAGACCAGCCGCCCCCCCGGCGCATGCTGGAACTGGCCCACCGGAAAGATACCCCGCTGCTGGGCACCGCAAAGAGCAGCGAAAGGGTTATCGACCACCTCAACTACTATCTGACCCACGTACTGGCGGCCAAAACGGTGCTGCACGGGGTCTTCATGGAGGTCATGGGCATCGGCGTCCTGCTGACAGGCGAATCGGCAATCGGCAAGAGCGAACTGGCCCTGGAGCTGATCACCCGAGGCCACCGGCTCATCGCCGATGATGCCCCCGAATTCGTACGCATTGCCCCCGATATACTCCAGGGGCAGTGCCCGGCGGCGTTGCGCGACTTCCTCGAAGTCCGGGGGCTGGGGGTTCTCAATATCCGCGCCATGTTCGGTGACACCGCCGTCAAACGCCAGAAGTACCTGCGGCTCATCGTCCAGCTCACCGATTTTCAGGAGCCCGATGAGGCGGACCGCTTTACCGGCAGCCGTCGCATGGAGCGAATTCTCGAGGTCGATGTCCCTGAAATCCGCTTACCGGTCGCCCCGGGGCGTAACCTGGCGGTTCTGGTCGAGGCAGCAGCCCGCAATCACATCCTGTACCATAACGGCTACGATGCTGCCGAAGACTTCATCCGCCGGCAGCGTGAGTTAATGGAGGAGGAGCGGTGAGACTGTTTATCGTCAGTGGCACCTCCGGAGCGGGCAAGAGCGTGGTCCTGCATGCCCTGGAGGACTCCGGCTTCTACTGCATCGATAATCTTCCCCTGGCCCTGCTGCCGGCTTTTGCCGAGGAGCTGGTGCATGCGGGCAGTACCAATTATCAGTACGCCGCCATTGGCGTGGACGTACGCAACCTGACGGGTGATCTGAGCAATTTTCCAAGGATTCTCGGTCAATTGCGTGAGCTCGGGGTGGACTGCCGGGTCGTGTTTCTGGATGCGGATGACGCCACGCTCATCAAGCGCTTCTCCGAGACCCGTCGGCGTCACCCGCTCACCGATGAACGGCTTACCCTTGCCGACGCCATCCGCCACGAGCGGACTCGACTGGAACCCATCTCGACCCGGGCGGATCTGCAGTTCGATACCAGCCGCACCAGCATTCACCAGCTGCGCGATCTGGTCCTGCAACAGTTGGGAGGACCGGCGGGCGAGAGTACTTCACTGCTGTTCGAATCGTTCGGTTTCAAGCACGGGGTGCCGGTGGACGCCGATTTCGTCTTCGACGTAAGATGCCTGCCCAATCCCCACTGGGAGCCCCATCTGAGGGCCCTGACGGGTCGTGACGGGGAAGTGGCCTCTTATCTGAAAGGACACGAGGACGTCACCCGCATGCTCGACGAAATCGCCAGCTTTCTGGATTCCTGGTTGCCCCGCTTCGAGGCGGATCGCCGCAGCTATATCACGGTCGCCATCGGTTGCACCGGCGGTCAGCACCGTTCGGTCTACCTGGCCGAGCAGCTGGCGGAGCGTTTTCGCCGCGCCTACCCGCGGGTGCTGACACGGCACAGGGAACTGGTACCCTGACACGGGTAGAATGCACGCAACAGAGGCCGACAAATGACACCAGACAGGGTGCCCTCCGCAGTTAATGATCAGTCCCTCGATCAGGGGTGCAATGCCCGCTTGAGTCGTTTTCGGGCCTCCCTGGCAGCGCGACCGGAAGCGCACGTACTACGCGTGACAGTGCACTGGACATGAGTGCCGGACTTCTAATCGTTGCCCACGACCAGCTCGGCGCCGCCCTGCTGGACACCGCATCCAATACCCTTGGGTGCTGTCCGATCAATGCGGAGGTCCTCCCGGTCTCGCGCGATCAGGATCCCGAGGCCTTGCGCACGGAGGCCCGGCGGCTTGCCGATAGCCTGGACAAGGGCGATGGCGTCCTGGTGCTGACCGACATGTACGGATCCACTCCCAGTAATATCGCCTGCAGCCTCCTTGGGCGATCCGGGGTGCGGGTTGTCGCCGGCGTTAACCTGCCGATGCTCATCCGGGTGTTCAATTACGCGAGTATGGAGCTCGACGCCCTGACCGCAAAGGCCCTCTCGGGCGGCCATGATGGCGTCCTGCTATGCGAAGAACCCGTAGAGGCCCGACATGCCTGAGCGGGAAGTGGAGGTCATTAATAAACTCGGCCTACATGCCCGGGCTGCGGCCAAATTCGTCAAACTGGCCTCGGAATTCGAGTCGGATGTCGGACTGGCCCGGGACGGCCGCCAGGTGAACGGCAAGAGTATTATGGGTGTGATGATGCTCGCCGCCGGCAAAGGGACCCGCGTTACCCTCTCCGCCTCCGGTCCTGATGAACAACAGGCACTGGAGCGCCTGCAGTCTCTCTTCGAAAGAGCGCTTCGGCGAGGAGATCTAACCCGGTTTCCCCGGGGGCAACGAGGGGGGGAACATCCGGACTCAGCAGCGGAGGTAACCTCGAATATGGCCGTCGCCCTGCCCGGCACCGGCGTCTCCAAGGGAGTCGCCGTCGGCAAGGCCCGCATCCTGCAGCGGGGCCGACTGGAGATCCTCGAATACGTGCTGCCCAAGCAGCATGTCGAGGAGGAAGTCGTCCGTTTCCAAAAAGCCCTCGCCACCGCTCGCCACCAACTCGAGGCGATCCGCGAACGTATCCCCTCCGACACCCCGGAGGAGATCGCCGCCTTTATCGACACCCACCTGCTGATGCTCGAAGACGCCACGCTCTCGGCGGCACCGGTCGAGCTGATCCGATCCCGGCGCTGTAACGCCGAATGGGCCCTCAAACTCCAGCAGGATGCCTTGGAAAAGGTGTTCGCTGCCATGGATGATGCCTATCTCAAGACCCGGCGCGACGATGTCGCTCACGTGGCCGGGCGCATACAGCAGGTGCTATCGCAAGGGGAGCGTTCAATGGCCTTCCCCGAGCCCGACGGTGAGCCGCGAATCGTTGTCGCGGCGGACATTTCCCCCAGCGACTTGCTCCTGCTTCATGAGCATCAGGTGGCGGCGATTGTCACCGAGCACGGCGGCACGCTCGCCCACACCGCCATCCTCGCACGCAACCTCGGGATCCCGGCGATCATGGGGGTGCCGCGGGCCTATCAATACATCGAGGATGACGAGCAGGTGGTCGTGGACGGTGAGCGCGGCGTCCTGATGGCCGGCCTGGAGCCGTCGACACTCGAAAGTTATCGACGCTATGAGCGAGCCCGACGACGCGCCCGCGCCTCGCTCAAAAAACTCAAGGATCAGCCCGCAATTACCCGGGACGGCGTCGAAGTCGTACTCCACGTCAACGTCGACCTTCCCGGCGATCTGGGCCAGGTGCGCCGGGTCGGCGCCAACGGTGTGGGCCTGTTCCGCACCGAGTTTCTCTACATGAACCGCCAGCATCTTCCCGATGAAGAGGAGCAGTATCGAATCTACCGGCGGGCAATCAGGCAACTGCGGGGTCTGCCGCTCACCCTGCGAACCCTGGACCTGGGCTCTGACAAGAATACACAAACCGAAATCACCGCCTCGGTCTCCCCGCTCGGGTTGCGGGCGGTTCGCTTTTGCCTGAAGGAGGTCGATCTCTTTCGCTCCCAGTTACGGGCCGCCCTGCGCGCCTCGGCGCACGGTCCCATCCGACTGCTTATTCCCATGCTCACGCATGTCGGCGAAGTGATCCAGGTCCGGGCACTGCTGGTACGCTACATGGAAGAGCTGGCCCGTGAAGGCAAGGCTTTCGATGCCAACATCTCGGTGGGCGGAATGATCGAAGTACCTGCCGCCGCCCTCTGCGCGGAGTCCCTTGCGGGTCATCTCGATTTCCTCTCCATCGGAACCAACGATCTGATTCAATACACGCTGGCCACGGACCGTATCAACGCCGCGGTCAATCACCTGTATGACCCACTCAACCCGGCCGTACTGCGGCTGCTTTCCATGATCATTGACGCCGGCCGCCGCACCGGGGTACCGGTCGCCATGTGCGGCGAGATGGCCGGCGATCCCCTCTTCACCCGCCTGCTCCTCGGCATGGGATTGACCGAGTTCTCGATGCCCGCCGGCGCCCTTCTGGAGGTCAAGAGCGTCATCACCTCCAGCGAGGTCTCCAAACTGAAACATCGCGTCAGTAGACTCCTCAAGCGCCGCGACCCGATCGAGATCGCCGACGCCCTGGAGGTCATCAACCGGCTCTGACGGCAAACCACAGAGAGCACCGAAGAGACAGAGAGTATTTAAACCACGGGGAGCACGGTGCTCACGGGGGATTAACATTAGGCTACGGCACTGCGGCCGGTTGACTGACGGTGCCTCCCGCCTCCATTCGACTCCTGCCGCATTTATTTCAACCCCGTGCCCCCGTGGTTAGCCTTGCCATCCCTGTGTTCTCCGTGGCCTCTGTGGTTTACCCGGTTTAAACGCCCCGGGCGCTTGCCCGTCTCAAAAACGTCAAACCTCCAGCGCTGTCTCCAAACTGAAACATCGCGTCAGTAGACTCCTCAAGCGCCGCGACCCCATCGAGATCGCCGACGCCCTGGAGGTCATCAACCGGCTCTGACGGTAAACCACAGAGAGCACCGAGGACACAGAGATTATTTAAACCACGGGGAGCACGGTGCTCACGGGGGATTAACATTAGCTACGGCACTGCTGCCGATGGACTGACGGTGTTCCTCCCGCCTCCTTCGACTCCCGCCCCATTTATTTCAACCCCGTGATCCCCGTGTCCCCCGTGGTTAGCCTTCCCATCCCTGTGTTCTCCGGGTCCTCTGTGGTTTACCCGGTTTAAACGCCCCGGGCGCTTCCCCGTAACGGTGCGCGCTTGCTAAACTTTCGTGTCCATCCAGCCGGTGCTCCCATGACCGAAGCCATCGAGAAAGAAAAAACGCCCGATCGCCTGCAGAGCTTTCACGAGTTTCTGTCGGCGGGCGATACCGACGGCATGCGCGAAGCGCTCGCGGAGATGCACCCCGCCGAATCCGCGGTGCTGCTCGAATCCCTGCCCACGGATGAACGGCTTCAGACCTGGGAGCAGGTGCCTCCCGAGCAGACCGGCGAAGTCCTGGCCCAGGTTCACGATAAGGTCCGCATGACCCTTATCGACACGATGGACTCGGACGAGCTCATCGCCGCCACTGAAAACCTGGATACGGACGATCTTGCGGACCTGCTGCCGGATATGCCCGATGAGGTAATTCAGCAGCTGCTGAACACGATGGATGAGCAGAACCGCGAGCGGCTGGAGACGGTTTTGCCCTATCCGGAGGACAGCGCCGGCGGGCTGATGAACGTGGACACCATTACGGTGCGGGCGGACATCACGCTGGACGTGGTCCTGCGTTACCTGCGCCGCCGTGGTGAAATCCCCGAAACCACCGACAACCTCGTGGTGGTCAACCGCACGGGCCATTACCTGGGGCTGCTGCCCATTACCGAGCTGCTGACCAATAAGCCCAACCAGTCGGTCGCTGAGGTCATGCAGCGCGGGGTCGAAGCGATATCCGCCGATACCGAGGCGGTCGAAGTCGCCCGGATATTCGAACAGCGCGACCTGGTGACCGCTCCGGTGGTGGACGCCGAGGGCAAACTGCTCGGCCGCATCACCATCGATGATGTGGTCGACGTCATTCGGGAAAGGGCCGATCACTCTTTCATGGGCATGGCGGGTCTTACCGAGGAGGAGGACATCTTTGCCCCGGTGATCACCTCGAGCCGTCGCCGCGCGGTCTGGCTGGGCGTCAATCTCATGACCGCATTTCTCGCGTCCTGGGTCATCGGCCTGTTTGGCGCCACCATCAACCAATTGGTCGCACTGGCGGTGCTCATGCCCATCGTCGCCAGCATGGGGGGTATCGCCGGCAGCCAAACCCTCACGCTGGTGATCCGCGCCCAGGCCCTTGGCCAGGTGGGCGTCAGCAATGCGCGTCAGCTACTCATCAAGGAGCTGACAGTCGGCTTTTTAAATGGGTTGGTATGGGCCACGGTCATTGCGGTGGTCGCCGGATTCTGGTTCGACAGTGCCCGGTTGGGTGGCGTGATCGCCGCGGCAGTCATTATCAACCTGGTCGTGGCCGCCCTGTGTGGCACAGCCATTCCCCTTATACTGAAAAAGCTCGGTGCCGATCCGGCCCTCGCCGGCAGTGTGGTACTGACTACGGTAACCGATGTCGTGGGCTTCCTCGCCTTTCTCGGACTGGCGACGCTGACTTTGATCTGAGGACAGAGGCAAAAGGGTGAGCCCCAAAGGAGAAGCGGTTTGGAACTGGAACAGGAACAACTGATCGCGTTGGCAGAAGCGGTAAAAAGCGCGTGTGTGGAAACCGCGGAGCAGGCGCATGAACAGGCCTCCATCAGTGGCCTGTGTGGCAGCGGTGCCTGGGAAGTTGCCCAGGGTGCCGTAAAAACGCTCGACATCCGTCCGCTGGTCCGGGAGTTCCTCGACTCGATGAGCTAATGCCCTCCGACCGGCTCCAGGCGACCTTTGTATTCACTCCCGGGTATAATCCGCCCATGAGCGAGTCTGATTTCGAGTTCGACACCGAAGAGCAGCCGGAGCTCCCCAGCAAGAGCCAGCTCAAGCGCGAAAGTCATGCGCTTCAGGCGGCGGGTCATCAGCTGGTGGAACTTCCGGTGAGCAAATTGAAACTTGTGCCGATGCCCGACGCCCTCAGGGAGGCGGTGGAACTGGGTCGCAAGATCAACAAGCACGGGGGTCGCAAACGGCAACTTAAATATATCGGCAAACTGCTGCGCAGTATGGACGCCGGGCCTATTTTGGAGGCACTGGAGACCCTGGACGCGCGGGCCGCTGCCGCCACGGCGCGCCACCATCTGGCCGAACGCTGGCGCGAACGCCTGCTGGATGAAGGGGATGCCGCTGTGGGCGAGTTTGTGGAGGCCTATCCGCAAACGGATCGTCAGCATCTTCGTCAGCTGATGAGAAACGCCCGAGCCGAACGGAAAGCGGAGAAGCCGCCCCGGTCCAGTCGCGAACTCTTTCGGATGGTGCGGGATACGATCGAGGAAGCTCAGTAGTTCCAAGAGCCTGCGGGCGGTTCCGATCCGGGCGTCGGTTTCGCCCGGCAGCCTTCTCATCGATATCGCACCGCCTGAGCGGCTACCGTGGTGACTGAACCCTCAGGAACTCATGTCGCAGGAGATGCGACAGTGGCTCAAGGCCGGGAAGGTGCGACGGATATCCGAGAGCCGGCTCCGGTTGACCTCGGCACTGATTACACCGGATCCGCGCGGCAGTCGGTCGGCGACCACACCCCAGGGATCCACGATCATGCTGTCGCCATGGGTTTCGCGGCCATTGGCATGGTAGCCGCCCTGCGCGGACGCCACCACATAGCAGAGATTTTCGATCGCTCGGGCCCGAACCAGGACCTCCCAGTGTGCCTTGCCCGTCACCGCGGTGAATGCCGAAGGCAGTGCAATGATTTCGGCGCCTTCACCGGCCATGCGCCGGAATAGCTCCGGAAACCGGAGGTCATAACAGACGGCCATTCCCAAGCGTCCCACCGGCGTATCCACCACCACAACACGACTGCCGGGCTCGATGGTTTCGGATTCGACGTACTTTTCGCCGCTTTCGGTCAGCTGAACGTCGAAAAGATGCACTTTATCGTAACGGGCCCGCTGCTCACCCGCATCGTTGAAGAGCAGCGAGGCCATGCGGACTTTGGCGCCATCGTCCGCTGCAAGCGGGACCGTTCCGCCTACCAGCCAGATCCCGTGTCGCCGTGCCTGGTCGGCCAGGAAGCTTTGAATCGGGCCGTCACCCTCACGCTCCCGAACCTCGACCTTGTCCCACTCGGTCATCCCCATCAGGGCGAAATTCTCGGGCAGAACAACCAGCCGGGCACCGGTTTCCGCCGCCCGGCCAATCAGCCGCCCGGCCTCAAGCAGGTTAGCGTGAATGTTAGGGCCCGAGGCCATCTGTACCGCGGCGACACGACTCACGGAATCAAACTCCTTAAGAATAGTGGGGAAAAGTAGGGCTACAGTGTTGTCTGCAGCTCGACGAGATCCGGTTGGGAGCTGCCGGGGACCAGTTCAATGCGATCCGACGCGATGCCCAAAGCAACCAGCCAGGCCCGAACTTCCAAGGCCCATAGGTTGCCTTCGTCTCCGCCGGGGTAACGAACCTCCAGCCGGGCATCGGGCTCGTCCAGAAGCGATCTTACTGCGTTGGACACCGCCGGGTGGTCAACCAGCGCCTCGCCGCTTCGCGGCCGAGACCACTCCTCGGCCGTAATGGCCAGGGGGTCGGCAACTGCGGAGGTCCATAGAGCCACTAGCGGCAGCAGGAAAACAGCCCGTCTCATAGAGGCAGAATAGCACCGTTTTGGTGAGTGGTCATTCAGCGACGGTGCGCGACAGACGCACAATGGCCGGCGCGCTCCAGGGACCCTTTACCGTGTACTGGAACAGGGTCGCTTTGTCGATTTCCGAACGGAAAAGCTTCTGCAAAACCCAGATGATCGCCCCCGCCTGTGGTCCCAGGGCCAATCCGCCAGCCACAGCCAGGCTATCGGACACATTGGGAACAACGCTGACCAGCATATCGTAATCCTGCTGATGCAGGCCGGTTCGACCGCTCATCACCACATGAGCCGAGGTGGAGTCCAGTGCAAGATTGTCGGTCAGGACATCGCCCGCCTTCAAACGAAGATCCCCTTCGATGGTCTTGAAACCCAGCCCTTTTTGGAACAGGTCGCTGAAATCGAGCTGCAGACGTTTGGGCAGCGCACTGAGACTAAACAAGCCGAGTAGCCGACCGCCGCCCGGATCGACATCCTCGATATGGCCCTCGCGAATGTCGACGTGCAGCATTCCGTCCAGCCGTGCCAGAGAGAACTCGGCGGGCGAACCGTCCCATTCCAGGCGGCCTTCGGCACGGGTTTTACCCTCTTTGATAACGCTGACGAAATCCAGGTCGTTCATCATCTTTCCCAGATTCGGTGCGGTCAGCTCCCAATCAAGGGTGGTCCGATCGGAGCTCCGCTGCCACTGACCTTCGCCAGCGATTTGGAAATTATCCCCGCGAATACCCACGTCGGCAAAATTGACTTCCCCTCGCCCGGGGATCGCGCGGAAGCGCAAGTCGCCCAACAGCAAATCGTCGAACTCCAGGCGCTCCACGTGAACATCCAGGTGGGGCAGTGAAAACGACCGGGGATTCGGGCGCCCCTTTTTTTCACCTGCCGAAGACATTAACCGAAGACGGTACATGGCCACTTCGATGGGCAGGGCCGGCCCCCGCTCCCCTCCGCCGTTCAGCCTGAGCGCCCGACTCCATGCCTCCGGAACCACCCGGGACAGCGAACCGGTCAGGCGAAGCCTTCGCGAACCGGGCAGATCCGGCATACGGGTACCGAAATGGAAACTTCCCCTATCGAGCTTCTCGCCATTGAGCGCCACCGCCGCCCGAAAACGGGACCCGTAGGCGATCTGCAGTTCACCGCGTCGCTTGCCCGAGAGGTAGCGAGTCATTTCGAAACGACTGGATTGTCCGCTCACTTTCCCCAGCGGGGCCGGCAGTTGGACCTCCAGTCCCTTTAAACCGGAATGGACGCGCAGTTCCGCTCCCCTGGCCCGGTCATGGGGAAGCACAAGGTCGGCCTGCCAAGTGGTTTCACCTGCAAGGGAGTCGGCGAACGGGATTTCGAGGCCTTGCAATGCTTGAGAACTGACCTTTCCCCGGCCACTCACCCTGGTTTGGCCCTGTTCGGTAGAGACGGCAAACTGCGCCGGGTAGTCGAACAGGCGCCCCTGAATGGCCTCGGCACGAAAATCGCGGTTTTGAAAGTGCAGCGTGCCCGCCAGCTCATCAATGGTGACCCGTTCGTTGATAGCCAAACGGTTGCCCATCAGTCGGAGTTCCCCTCCGACCATCAGGGGCTGTTGCACTTTGTGGGAAAGCGGCACCTCCAGGCGCAGGTCAAGCCGGCTTTTTCCCTCTGCCCGGAAACCGGCCAGAGCGCCCTCCTTTATCCGTTGCGACAGAGGCGTCTCCCGCAGGGTGCGCAGCACGTCAGAGGCCGGACCGTCGACCTCACCATCCACCTCCAGTAGCGGCCGGCGCATGTTGGGGATCTCCACCCGACAGCGGGCTACCCGGCTGTCCAGATAACGTGCCCGGGAGCTGGCCAGAAGCATTCGGGCGCCATCGAAGGTCACATCAGCGGCCACATCCTGCAGGTGAGGCCAGCCGTCCCGGAACGCCAGTTCCACCTGCTCGGCCCGGAAACGGACTTCGAATCGCCCCTGTCGGTCCCGGAAGGGAAAATCGCTGGTGCGACCATGGAACAGGGCCGTGCCTTCGGTCACCCGACCCTTGCGAAACGCCCTATCCAGCCAGCGGACCGCCGGATCCGCCATGATGTTCGCGGGAAGATAGCGCGGCACGCTCGTTCCCCGTCCATTGCGGAAACGGCTGCGCAAATCGAGGAAAGGCGAGCCGCCGCTGTTCGGGACCTCCACATCAACTTGGGCTTCACCCTCCAGGTCGGCATTGGCGAATGCCAGCCGTTGCCCCTGCACCTGCCAGCCGGTATCGGCCCGACGGACAAGCACGCGGCCACTCAACCTTGCAATCGGCAGCGGTTCACGAAACAGATGCGGTACGGCCACTTCGGCCTGGTCGGTCGCCAGCTCAAGCCGGGCACCCCCGCTCTCGATATAGAGATCGCCATCGAGCCCTCGAAAACCCGGGGCGCGCCGCCACGGCCTGATACCCAGATCCTTGAAACGCATCTGGGCGGTGACGCGTCCAGCGCTCTGCTTGACCAGCAGATCGTGCAAGTCGCCTTCGGGCTTGAGTTCGGCAATCAACTCGCGCTGCTCGGCGGGAAGGCCCGGAGCGAAGGCCAAAAGTGCCGCCGCATCCTCGACACGCAGGAAATTGGCGGCCGCTCGGATAGTTTCACCTTCGCGGTTCAGTTCGACGTTGGCGGCTGGCCAGCGTTTCCCATCTCTCACCGCCACCAGCTCCCCAAGGGAGGCGCTCCAACCCTTCTCGTTGCGAAGCCAACGGAATCGGCCACCCAGCTCTTCCCACCGGATGCTCTTTTCCCCACCGTTGACTGCAAGCGCCTTCCCCTCCACCCCGCCTTCCAGCAACTGGGGAGCCCCGCCGCGCCACTCGCTCCAGACTGAGGCGTTGATGCTACCTTCTGTCAGGCGCAGTCCCGGCAAATCCGCCCCTGCCAGCCACGGTTCGGGATGCACACCTTCGATGCGCCCGAAAAGCTGTCCGTTCCATTGGTCGGGCCGCAGGATATTGCCATTCATGTCCAGCGAAACCGCTATCCGCTCCCCCAGCTCTTCGGGCAGTCGCAGGGAAGCATTCAGTCGATGGCGCTCACCGTCATTGCCCAGCTCAAGTCCGATATCCTCGAACCGGTAAACGGGGCGATCCGGCTCGCGCCATTCCAATTGGCTTTCGCGAATGATCACCCGAGGTTGCGACAGCAGCCATCCACCGAACCCCTCGGTACCTGCCGGCTCCCGCTCCCGTATCTCCGCACCCGTGACCCGTAGAAGACCATCACGGGTACGCTCGACCGCGAGATCGGCACCGGTGATAACCAGGCGCCCGAGCACCAGCTTGCCCTGTCTGAGGCTGGCAGGAATATCGATATCGACCCGAAGAGATTTGGCATGGACCATCGGCTGAGCCGTGGCCAGGCTGATGAGCGCGACATCGTTCAATTCGAAGGAGGGAGAAAACCCCGTCAACCGGGCATCCATTCCACCGACGGTCACGGGCTGTTCCAGAAAATTGCTCGCCCAACCCTGCACGACGACTCGGTAATCCTTAGGGAGGGCACCAATAGCCGAACCACCGACAGCAGAACGGCCAGCGCAATCACCGTACCGGCCCCCGCATAGAGGACGAAACTGTAGATCCTTCGTGGATGGGGCAGGCGTTTCACGTCATGGAGTCGCCGGACAGAGGTTCGCCCTCATGCTGCCACAAGTAGCCAGAGAGAAAACAGATGGGGCTAACGGTTTCACCCATTTGCGCACAGCGGAGCCCCGCCTTTGAGAGCGCCTCTCGGGAATGTCACATGAGCACCACGTCGAACTGCTCCTGGGTGTAGAGGGATTCGACCTGGAACTTTACGGGTCGGCCAATGAATTCCTCCAGTTCGGCCACACTGGTGGACTCTTCGTCGAGCAGCTTATCGACCACTTCCTGGGAAGCGAGGACCAGCATCTGGTTGGCGTCATACTGTCGCGCTTCGCGGAGGATCTCCCGAAAGATCTCATAGCAGACGGTCTCCGGCGTTTTGACGGTCCCACGGCCGCCACAGGTGGGGCAGGTTTCGCAGAGTACGTGCTCCAGGGACTCGCGCGTGCGCTTACGGGTCATTTCCACCAGCCCCAGGCTGGATACCTCGGTAATGTGGGTTTTTGCGTGATCCCGCTCCAGGGCCTTCTCGAGCGAGCGCAACACCTGACGGCGATGCTCCGGCTCCTCCATATCGATGAAATCGATAATGATGATTCCCCCGAGATTGCGCAGTCGAAGCTGACGGGAAATGGCCTGGCTCGCCTCGAGATTGGTCTTGAAGATGGTCTCTTCGAGATTGCGATGACCCACGAACGCGCCGGTATTGACGTCGATGGTGGTCATCGCCTCGGTCTGATCGATGATCAGATACCCGCCCGATTTGAGCTGAACCTTGCGTTCCAGGGCGCGCTGTATCTCATCCTCGATGCTGTAAATGTCAAAGATGGGCCGCTCGCCCGAGTAGTGTTCGACCCGGGGAGCCAGTTCCGGAATAAATTTGCTGGCGAACTTGTAGACCTTGAGATAGGTCTCGCGGGAGTCGATGCGCACCTTTTCGATCTCGCTGTCGACCAGATCGCGCATCGTGCGCATCACCAGCGGCAGGTCCTCGTGAATGAGGGTCCCGGCCGGTTCGTTGGCTACCCGCTCGGTGATGGCGCCCCACAACTTGGCAAGGAATTCCATATCCTTGCGAAGCGCCTCCTCGTTGACGCCCTCCGCGGCGGTACGCAGGATGTAGCCGCCTTCGACATACTCCGGCGCCCAATGACGAATGACGTCCTTGAGCCGCTGCCGTTCGACATCCTCCTCTATTTTTTGCGAAACCCCGATATGCTGGCAGCCGGGCATCAGCACGAGGAAGCGGGCCGGAATGGAAAGATGGGTGGTCAGACGGGCCCCCTTGGTGCCCAGCGGGTCCTTGACGACCTGCACGACGATCTCCTGACCCTCCCGTATAAGGTTGTTGATCTCCTCGACGGGACGTCTTTCACGACCGTTCTCTTCGGTGTTGCTGTTTTCCGAAAGGATGTCTGATGCGTGCAGAAAAGCGGTACGTTCCAGACCGATATCGACAAAAGCGGCCTGCATACCCGGAAGCACGCGAGAGACCCGGCCTTTGTAGACATTTCCCACCAGACCGCGGCGACGGGCCCGCTCGATATGCACTTCCTGGAGTACGCCATTTTCCACAGAGGCCACCCTGGTCTCGTGGGGCGTGACGTTGATCAGCAGTTCTTCGCTCATGGTGTCCTTTATTCTTTGTGGACCACCGAAGACACAGAGATAACCGCCTCACTGCGGGTTCCGAGGGATACCAGCCGCAGATTGCCACCGTTATCTGCCGTTCAGGAATCCGGTTTGAAACCAACGGGCCCTTAAGAGGGGGAAACGCTCTGTGCACTTTGTGGTCAATTATTCGGTCCAAGTACCTTGATGCCGAAGTGGCCCAACAGCTCCGCCGTTTCAAAGAGGGGCAGCCCCATGACGCCGGAATAACTCCCCTCCAACCGCTCGATGAAAATGGCGCCGCGCCCTTGAATCCCGTAGGCACCCGCCTTGTCCGCCGGCTCGCCGGTCGCCCAGTAGGCGGCGATCTCCTCCTCCGTGATCGCCCGAAAAGTGACGTGGCTGACCGAGAGGCGGCTTTCCGCCTGCCCATCGGCACCGACCAGAGCCACCGCGGTATAGACCTCGTGGGTTTGGCCCGAGAGCTGAAGAAGCATCGCGTGCGCATCGTCCCGATTGGCGGGCTTTCCCAGCACCTGCTCATTGAGGGCCACCACCGTATCGGAACCGAGTACCGGCCGCGAATCGGACCGCGACAGTCGCGCCCGACCCGCACGGGCCTTCTCGAGTGCCAGGCGCAGGCAAAAGACCTCGGCCACCTCCCCGGCCCGGCGCTCTTCGGTAATATCCACCGAGAACTGCTCGAAGGAAATGCCTATTTGCTCCAGCAGCTCACCGCGTCGCGGCGAGGCGGAAGCCAGATGGATCAGCGGCTCAGCAGCCAAGATGATTCTCCGTCGGGACCAGCAGCCCATTCTAGCGCGGATTGCGGCCGGCTTTTAGCTGCCTGGACGTGTGGATAACCACAGGGGAGAAAATGAGCCGAATCCCGCCGCGATGGAATCCGCTACGAACGACCGGCCGCCTTCGCCCAACCGCGGCACAATGCCGCTCCCAAGGGGTACGAGTATCCACTTGCACCTTTGGGGGCGATCCGGCGCCCCCCTCACGCCTCGCAGCAAAAACGGCGGATGAGCCCTTCCAGGATATCCACGGTCGGTTCAAGCCGATCCAGGGCCAGGTATTCGTCAGGCTGATGCGCCTGGGCGATGTCGCCGGGACCGAGGATTAGTGTCTCCATCCCCATTTGAGTGAGATAGGGCCCTTCGGTGCCGAAAGCCACCGCTTCGGGGACATGACCGGTCAGACGCTGGGCCTCCCGGACCACGGCAGATGTGGCGTCGGTGTGCATGGGCGGGGTTCCGCCGAACAGCGAGCGGCGCTCCCAACCGAGGTCCGATCCACCGAGGAGCCTCTCCAGACGTTCATCAAGGGCTTTGCGCAGGGCCTCCAGTTCCATCCCCGGGAGCGGACGCAGATCAAAATGCACCTCGCAGGCACCGCAGATGCGATTGGGGTTATCGCCGCCATGGATATGCCCCAGATTGAGGGTGGGCACGGGCACTTTGAACTGCGGGTCACGGTGTGTCCCCTGGAGTTTGTCGCGCCAGGCAAGCAGGTCCCCCAGAACCTGGTGCATCCCCTCCAGGGCATTCACGCCCAAGGCGGGATCGCTGGAGTGCCCGGCCCGCCCCTTCAGGCGGATCGCCTCCATCATAATGCCCTTGTGAGCATTGACCGGCCTTAGCCCGGTGGGCTCGCCGATGACCGCATAGCGGGCCCGGGGTCTGCCGAGTTCCACCAGCGCCTGTGCGCCCTCCATGGAGCTCTCTTCATCCGCCGTGGCGAGGATCATCAGCGGCCGCTTCAGCTGTGCGGGTTCGAAACGGCTTGCCGCTTCCATGGCAAGGGCGAAAAACCCCTTCATATCACAGATTCCCAGCCCGTAAAGCCGCCCGTCCGCCTCGGTCAGACTGAACGGATCGTGATTCCAAAGGCCTTCATCATAGGGCACGGTGTCGGTATGGCCGGCCAAAACCAACCCTCCCGGCCCCTTCCCGAGAGTCGCAATCAGGTTGGCCTTGTCAGGCTGGCGGGGCAGCGGCAACTCCTCGACAGAGAAGCCGGCGTCGTTGAGCCAATGCGCCAGAAGTGCGATAACGGCCCTGTTGCTGGTATCGAATTCGGGACTCACGCTGCTCATCGAGGGGGTTGAGACGAGCTCGGTGAGCCGAGACATGAGATCGGGTAGCTGAGTCATACCGCGATTCTGGACCACTGAGTGGTTAGTGGCTAGTTGCGAGGGGCGAGGACTGGATAATACCGGGGGGGGGGAGCGGCTTCCAGCCGCGAAAGGCCCCCGGTCAACACCGCATCGCGGCAGGATGCCGCTCCCGCGGGATGATGATAAGGCGTGTCCCGTAAGCGGCTTCCAGCCGCGAAAGGCCCCCCGGTCAACACCGCATCGCGGCAGGATGCCGCTCCCACGGGATGATGATAAGGCGTGTCCCGTAAGCGGCTTCCAGCCGCGAAAGGCCCCCGGTCAACACCGCATCGCGGCAGGATGCCGCTCCCACGCCGGATGGTGACCGGGTCGGGCTGGTAGGAGCGGCTTCCAGCCGCGAAAGGCCCCCGGTTGGCACCGCATCGCGGCAGGATGCCGCTCCCACGGGATGATGATAAGGCGTGCCCCGTAAGCGGCTTCCAGCCGCGAAGGCCCCCGGTCAACACCGCATCGCGGCAGGCTGCCGCTCCCACGCCTGATGGTGACCGGGCCGGGCTGGTAGGAGCGGCTTCCAGCCGCGAAAGGCCCCCGGTTGGCACCGCATCGCGGCGGGATGCCGCTTCCCACAGGGGCAACGCTTAAAGATCCTTCGAATTAAGGAACAAATATTGAGCCACTCATGGCTAGTGGGCTGTCGGGGGCTCTGAATGTATCGCCAAGCAGGCAACAGTACCCTGGTAACTGATTCCGCTTGTCAGCACGGGCGTGGGCCCGGACAATATTGCCCCGGCAAGTCCCGACCAAGGAATAACGTTGAGCCATCCGTCCCACACCGCCAACCACGACTACGTTCACTGGTTCCGCAATTCGGCGCCCTATATCAACGCCTTTCGCGGGCGCACCTTTGTGGTGGCGTTCGGCGGCGAAGTGCTGGCCGAGAAACAGTTCGCCAGTCTTGTGCACGACATCGCCCTGCTCAACAGTCTTGGCGTGCGCCTGGTGCTGGTGCATGGGGCTCGCCCGCAGATTGAGGAGCGCCTGAGGGAGCGCGGCGCCAAGATGAAGTATGTCAACGGCCTGCGGGTCACCGACGAACAGGCGCTCGCCTGCGTGAAGGAGGCAGCGGGCACCGTCCGCGTCGAAATCGAGGCGCTGCTCTCGATGGGATTGGCCAACTCCCCCATGGCCGGTGCCGAAATCCGCGTCGCTTCGGGAAATTTCGTCACGGCCCAGCCGCTGGGCGTTCGCGACGGCGTCGATTACCTGCACACCGGAGAGGTCCGGCGCATCGCCGAGACGGCCATCCGCAAACAACTCGATGACGGTGCCATCGTCCTGCTCTCCCCCCTGGGATACTCGCCCACGGGAGAGATCTTCAACCTGAGCGCCGAGGATGTGGCCACTGCAGCGGCCGTTGAGCTTGGCGCCTCCAAGCTCATCTATTTGGTGGACGGACCCGGCCTCACGGATGGAAACGGCGCATTGGTGCGCGAGATCAGCCTCGCCGAGGCGGAAAAGCTGTTTGATGGCCACGGAAATATCCCCGAGGGGATTGCCAAATGCCTGTTCTCCGCCCAGTTCGCGGGCAGTGAAGGGGTGCGCCGCGCCCATTTGATCGACCGCCATCAGGACGGTTCACTGCTGCTTGAGTTGTTCACTCGCGACGGTGTGGGAACGCTGGTTACCGCCGAAACGTTCGAGGACACCCGACCGGCAACCATCGATGACGTCGGCGGGATCCTGGAACTGATCGCACCGCTGGAGCGGGAGGGGGTGCTGGTGCGCCGTTCCCGCGAATGGCTGGAGATGGAGATCGACCACTTCATCGTGGTCGAGCGCGACGGCATGACTGTCGCTTGCGCCGCGCTTTACCCCTTTTCCGATGAGAAGGTCGGGGAGCTCGCCTGTCTGGCGGTGCACCCCGATTACCGGGACCAGGGTCGCGGCGACGCGCTGCTCGAGTATGTGGAGCGCCAGGCGAAAAAACTCGGCATCCAGCGGCTGTTCGTGCTCACCACCCGAACCGCTCACTGGTTCCAGGAGCGCGGTTTTCGCGCCGCGGCTCTCAAGGAGCTGCCGGTTACACGGCAGGAGATGTACAACTATCAGCGCCGCTCCAAGGCCTTCATAAAGGCGCTATAGGCCGACATGTCCCTCTCCGCGAAAAGCGCCAGGCCGTCAATCCGCCCTTTTCTCAAGTGGGCGGGAAACAAATTCCGTATTCTCGAACGGGTTCGCAGCCGCTTGCCGGAGGGTAAGCGGCTGGTGGAGCCCTTTGTCGGCTCGGGCGCCGTTTTTCTCAACACCGATTACCCCCGCTACCTCCTGTCGGACAGCAATGGCGACTTGGTCGATCTCTATAACACCCTGAAAAAACAGGGCGAGGAGTTCATCGAGCGCTGCCGTGCACTGTTCATACCCGAGAACAACCTTGAGGCGGCCTATTACGCGCTTCGTGAGGAGTTCAACGAAACCGACGACCCGGTCCGTCGCGTCGCGCTGTTCGTCTACCTCAACCGCCACGGCTACAACGGACTCTGCCGTTACAACCGAAGCGGCGGCTTCAATGTTCCGTTTGGTCGTTACCGCCGCCCCTATTTTCCCGCCGAGGAGATGAGGGCCTTCCACAGAAAGGCCAAACGGGCCGTCTTCCGCCACGAGGATTTCGCCCGGACCATGTCACACCTGGAGGCGGGGGACGTGGCCTACTGCGACCCGCCGTACGTGCCGCTTTCCGCCTCGGCCAACTTCACCACCTACTCCGCAGCAGGCTTCAATCTGGACGAACAGGAGAAACTGGCGGTAATGGCACAACAGGCCGCCCGAAGAGGGATCCCGGTACTGATATCCAACCACGATACGCCCGAGAGCCTGCGCATCTACACCGGCAGCGAAATCCAGCGCTTCCAGGTACAGCGCTCCATCAGCTGCAACGGCAAGAAACGGGATAAAGTCGGCGAACTCCTCGCGTTGTACGCGGCTTCGGTCGAGTGATGGCTATAACAGCCCCCGACCTGAAATGACCACTCAGGCCGGTGCGCACCTGGCGTCCCTGCGAGCGTCCCTCCTGTTGGGTGCCATCCTGCTGTCCTTGGCACTGACCGGCTGCTCAGACCCGAATACCCGCAACGAGAAGGGGCAGACGCCGCTCATTCTGGCGGCAGAGGTTGGCGATCTGCACAGGGTGGGAATCACTGCTGGAGCAAGGCGCAGACCTGAACGCCCGAGACCTGTGCGGCTGGACGGCCCTGTTGAAGGCTTCGCTGAACGGTCACACCGCTATCGTCGAGACACTCCTGGAAGCCGGAGCCAATCCTGACGATCGGGACCAGGGCCTCTATACCGGGGTGATGCTCGCCGCATCCAATGGTCACGCGGAAACGGTACGCCTGCTACTCGATTACGGGGCTCCCGTCGATGCGGCGGACGCAACCATGGGCTGGACAGCCCTCATCTGGGCGGCCAAAAACGGGCATGCCGGCACTGTTGAGGTGCTTCTGAAAGGGGGCGCGGAACCGGAACTGCGTGATACTTCCGGTTATTCGGCCCTGCTCTGGGCCGCAGAAAAAGGCCATCCGTCGGTAGTCCGTTCCCTTCTGCGCCACGGAGCCGCTCCCGAGCAGAGCGACGCCCAGGGTACAACGGCACTGGCGATTGCCGCACGGCATCGGCACGCCGAGGTTCTCGCCCTGCTAGTCGAAGCCGTCAGTGCAAAACCTGCCACTTACGACAGCCAATAAAAGCGTTTTCGTCACAATTGGCAGTCACAACCCGCGGTGGCCTTTATCGATGCCTTTCTGTTAGCACTAGCAATGACCTTTAGATTCAGTGGCTTGAGGGATAAAAAGCCAATCGTGGCGGGGGAGAGTAAAACTGGCATGCACCTTGCGATATATAAATCGGCAACAAGCGACATGGGGAGTACAGACGGTCTCCCATCCCCCCTCCTGACCGTCCGCTTCCCTAATCTATACACGGCACGGAAGCCGTGTTTTTTTTGCTACCACCCCATCAAAATGAATTCTTCCCGGGCACAGGAGATCGGCTCCTTCATTCAACGGAGAGTATGCTGATACGGGAAATCAGGGATTGGTGCAGAGCCGCACGCCGCCCTCCCTCGGTTACTTGCCGGCGCGAACCAGACCGCCGAGGCCAATCTCCTCCAGGGCGGCATTCATGCATTCGCGGACAGATTCCGGACGGTCCATCTGAAGCGCCTCTTCCAAAAGGCTTCGCGCCCGTCCCATGGAGATACTGCGTACCACCCATTTGATTCGCAGCAGACTGGAGGAGCTCATGCTCAGTGAATCCATGCCCATCCCGGCCAGGAGAACGGCGGCGGCCGGATCCCCGGCCATTTCACCGCAGACACTGACCGGTTTGCCATGCCGGTGCGCCCCCTCCACGACCTGGACCAAGGCCTTCAGCACCGCCGGATGCAGGGAGTCGTAGAGTTCCGCCACCCGACCGTTATTGCGATCGACGGCAAGCAGATACTGGGTGAGGTCATTGGTGCCCACGGAAAGGAAATCCACCTGCTGAGCGATCTGATCGGCCTGGAAGACCGCCGAGGGTACCTCGACCATGACGCCGATAGCGGGGAGGCTGACCTCATCACCCTCCTCCAGCAGTTCACGGTGGGCGCGGTGGATCAGCATCAGGGCCTCGTCCAGTTCACCGATAGAACTGACCATGGGCAACAGCAGAGCCAGGTTGTTGATGCCGACGTTGGCCTTCATCATCGCCCGGATCTGGGCCAGGAATATCTCCGGGTGGTCCAGGGTGATCCGGATACCACGCCACCCCAGGAATGGATTGTCTTCCTCGATCGGGAAATAGGGCAGTGCCTTGTCGCCGCCCACATCCAGGGTGCGCATGACGACCGGCCGGGGCCGAAACGCCTCCAGCACCTGACGATAAACCTGCCGCTGCTCCTCTTCACCGGGGAAGCGGTCGCGGATCATGAAGGGGAATTCGGTCCGATAGAGGCCCACGCCCTCGGCGCCGGAATTGATGGAGGGGCGGATGTCCGAAACCAGCCCGGTATTGGCATAGAGCGGCACCCGGAATCCATCAGTGGTCTCCGAGGGCAAGTCCCGAATCGACAGCAGCCCCTCCGAAAGCTCCGCCTCTTCGCGCTGCAGACGAATATATTCCAGGCTGACGGTGGCCGATGGGTTGATATAGACGCGACCGCTGTAGCCATCAGCAATAACCGTGCGGCCATCCACCTTGCCCACGGGCAGGTCCCGGACACCCATCACGGCGGGAATACCCATCGCACGGGCAAGGATGGCGGTGTGCGAGGTGCGGGAGCCTCTCACCGAGACGACACCGGCGATGTTTTCCGGCGGAACCTCGGCGAGCATCGACGCGGTGATCTCCTCACCGATTAGCACCGTATCCTTGGGGTATTGGCGCTCTTGCGGCTTATCCTGCTGCTCCATGCGATAGAGGATCCGGCGTCCCAGGTCGCGAACATCCTCCACGCGCTCCTTGAGATAGACATCCTCCATCGCGTCAAAGGCGCGCACGTGTTCGGTTATGGTGTCGCGCAGGGCGCCCGGCGCCCAGTTCCCCGCGTCGATCCGGGTCAGGGTGTCGCCAATCAGACTGTCGCTGTCGAGCATCATCAGATACGCATCGAACAGGGCGCCATCTGCCGAAGGCAGGGCGCCGTTCATGCGATCGACCATCCCCTTTACTTCGTCCCGCACCATCGAGACGGCGCCCATGAAGCGATCCTTCTCCGCATCCCGACTTTCAGCCGGTCGATCGGGGATGCCATCGATATCGGCGAACGGGTGCATCACCACCGCCGTGCCCATGGCCACCCCGGCAGCGCCGGGCAGCCCCAGCAAGGGACGGGAATCCACCGAACCGTTCTGCTCCTGCAGACCCTCCAGCGCCCCCACGGCTTCGGCATGGGCAATGGCACCGGCCAGCTGGGCCGCGATGGTCACCAGAAGGGTGACGGTATCCTCGTCAAAACGCGTCTCGGCGTGCTGTTGAACGACCAGAACGCCCAGGACCTTGCGGTGATGGATGATGGGAACGCCCAAAAAGGCGTGGTAGCGCTCCTCCCCGGTCTCGGGAAAGTAGCGAAAACGGCGGTGGGCGGGGGCATTTTCGAGGTTGACCGGCTCGGCCCGTTCCGCGACCAGCCCGACCAACCCCTCCTCCCAGGAGAGCGTCACGGAGCCTATCGACTCGGGATTGAGCCCCTCCGATGCCATCAGCAGCAGTTCGCGGGCACCGTTATCGTTGAGATAAATGGAGCAGACGTCCACCCCGACGGCCTCTTTCACGCGCCGGACAATGATCTCCAGCGCCTGTTCGAGATTCCGGGCAGCGTTGACTTCCTGAACAATGGTCCGCAGCAGACTGAACATGAAAATTCCTTGCCCATCACCAAATCATAAGGAAACGAAGCGAAACGGGGCTCAGCGTGCCGCGGTTTTGCGACGTCCCGGGGCCACCCGGGGATTTTTCTGCTCGGGAAACAGCAGCGGGGCCAGTTCGATAAGTGCCTTTTCGTAGACGCGGCGCTTGAAGAAGACGATCTCATCCAGCGGATCCCAGTAATCCACCCAGCGCCAGTCGTCGAATTCAGGCGCATCGGTCAGATCGAGATTGACTCGGGAATCGGTGCTCGTCAGCCGCAACAAAAACCAGCGCTGCTTCTGGCCGATGCAAAGCGGCCGGCTCTTGCGGCGGATAAACCGCTTGGGAAGACGATAGCGCAGCCAACCACGGGTGCAACCGACAATCTCGACATCGTGGGCTTCCAGACCCACTTCTTCCATGAGTTCGCGGTAGACGGCCTCTTCCGGCGTTTCATCGGAACGAATGCCTCCCTGCGGGAACTGCCAGGCATCCTGGCCATAGCGGCGGGCCCACAGCAATTTCCGCTCCGGGTTGCATAGTATGATGCCAACGTTGGGGCGATAGCCCTCCGAATCAATCACTTAGTTTCACCGCCGAATGCTCATACCCGAAAGTTTTTCACAAAATCCGCCATACCGGCAAGCTGTCCGCTTTGTTCCTAACAATCACCCGGTTTACCATTCTCGAAACGCCGAACCGGAGCACGTCATTGGAACTCGCCATTTTCGACCTGGACAACACCCTGCTGGGCGGGGATTCCGATTACCTCTGGGGCCGTTTTCTGGTCCGCAAGGGCCTTGTGGACAGCGAGGCGTACGAGCGGGCAAACCAGCATTTCTACGACCAGTACAAAGCCGGCACCCTGGACATCCATGAATTCCTTCGCTTCAGCCTCAAGCCCCTCACCGAGCATGGGCCGGAGGCACTCGAAGCCTGGCACCGGGTCTTCATGGAGGAGATGATCGAGCCGATTATGTTGCCCAAGGCGCAGGCTCTGGTAGAACGCCACCGCAGCGAAGGCCGACGCCCCTTGATCATCACCGCCACGAACCGCTTCGTCACCGGCCCCATCGCCTCGGCCTTCGGCATTAAGGATATCCTGGCCACGGATCCCGAGCAGATAGATGGTCGGTATACCGGTAAGGTAGCCGGAATCCCCTGCTTTCAGGATGGCAAAGTCAAACGCCTCGAGGCCTGGCTCGACGAGACGGCGCTAACGTTAAAAGGTAGTTGGTTCTACTCCGATTCGCACAATGACCTGCCCCTGCTGGAGAGGGTTGACCACCCGGTTGCGGTTGATCCCGACGAGACGCTGGTGGCCATAGCCCGGGAGCGCGGCTGGGAAATCCTGTCTCTCCGTGACCAGTGACGAGGGGCGAGGGGCGAGGGGCGAGGGGCGAGGGGCGAGTATCGCAAACCACGACTCCAAAGTATCAACCCTCGCCACTAGCCACTAGCCACTAGCCACTAGCCACTAAATTACCCACTGCTTCCCTTGCCAATCGATACTGACCGTGTCTGAATGCCGCCATGCGCACGCTCTCCTGGCTATCGGTTCTTGTTCTCCTTGCTCTCCTGACCTGGTTGGCAGCTCTTTCCGCCGGCAGCTTTCCCATAACCGCCGGCGAGTTGTGGCAGGTGATCAGCGGAAGCGGTGAGCCGCTCGCCCGCAGTGTGCTGTTGGATTTGCGCCTGCCCCGGGTGGCTGGCGCCTTTGCCGTCGGCGCCCTGCTGGCCCTGGCAGGGGCCTACCTTCAGGTTCTGCTGAGTAATCCGCTGGCCGACCCCTACATACTCGGGACTTCCGGCGGTGCCGCGGTGGGGGCGCTTGGCGTGCTGATGATGGGAGGGAGCGGCGTGCTTGTATCCGGCGGCGCGCTCGGAGGCGCGCTGCTTTCGGTGGCGATGGTTTTCTCACTGGCCGGGGCCGGTGGACGCTGGTCGACAACCCGCCTGCTCCTGACCGGAGTAGTGGTCGCCGCCGGCTGGGGTGCCCTCATCGGCTTTCTGCTCTCGGTCGCTCCCGAGCGCGATCTGCGCGGCATGCTCTTCTGGTTGATGGGGGACTTGGCGCACATTACCCATCCCTGGCCCGCTCTGGGCCTGGCGACCGCGGCCGTCCTGCTGAGTTTTCCGCTGGCCCGTTCACTGGATCTGCTGGCCCGCGGCGAATTGCAGGCCGCCGCGCTTGGCGTAGAGATCAGCCGCCTTCGCCTGGCGCTCTACTTCGCTGCCGCCCTGCTGACCGCCGCCGCCGTCACCCTGGGCGGCGGCATCGGCTTTCTGGGACTGGTGGTACCGCACCTGATGCGGCTTCTGGTGGGCAGCGCCCACCGCTTGCTGCTGCCCGCCGCCGCGCTGGCCGGGGGCAGCCTGCTGGTACTGGCCGATACCCTGGCCCGCACCCTGGTCGCCCCCCGGCAATTGCCGGTCGGGGTACTGACGGCGTTGATAGGCGTTCCCGTCTTCCTCTTTCTGCTGCAAAAAAGCGCTGCCCGGAAGGGGCCCCAGTGACTCCTCCCGCACCGCTGCTTGCCGCCGACGGCCTGAGCCTCTCGGTACCGGGACGGGTTCTTTGCCGGGATCTGAGCATGACGGTCAAGGCCGGAGAGCGTTGGACCATCCTGGGTCCCAACGGCGCCGGCAAAACCACCCTTCTGCTGACCCTGGCGGGGCTGCATCCTCCCGATGCCGGAGCCGTTTTCCTCGACGGTGCACCATTGTCGGAGCTGCCCAGGCGCCGGGTGGCACAGCGCCTCGGTCTGCTGCCCCAAGAGAGTCACGACCCGTTTCCGGCCACGGTGTTGGAAACAGCGCTGCTAGGGAGGCACCCGCATCTACATCCCTTGCGTGGCGAGGGCCCGCAGAATCGCTCCCGCGCCATTGAAGCCCTTCGCTCGGTCGACCTACACGGGCTGCTGGAGCGCGATGCCGCCTCCCTGTCCGGCGGAGAACGCCGCCGGCTGGCGCTGGCCACCCTCCTCACCCAGGATCCGCAACTGCTGCTGCTGGATGAACCCACCAATCACCTGGATTTGCGCCATCAGAATCGCCATTCTCGACCACCAGCAGAGGCTGTCGGAGAACGGCCGGGGCATCATAATGGTATTGCACGACCCCAATCTGGCTGCCCGTTACGCCACCCACGCCCTATTGCTGTTCGGCGACGGCCGCTGGGAGGCAGGGAGCGCCGGGGAACTCCTTGACGAGCAGCGCCTCAGCGCCCTCTACGGCTACCCCGTGGCCTCCGTCGAGGGCCCTGCGGGGCGAGCCTTCCTGCCGCGATAGAGCGGAGGCGCGAGGCGCGAGGCGCGAGGCGCGAGGCGCGAGGCGCGAGGCGCGAGGCGCGAGGCGCGAGGTGCGAGGTGCGAGGTGCGAGGTGCGAGGTGCGAGGTGCGAGGTGCGAGGTGCGAGGTGCGAGGTGCGAGGTGCGAGGTGCGAGGTGCGAGGTGCGAGTATCGTGAACCACGACTCCAAAGTGTCAACCCTCGCCACTCGCCACTAGCCACTAGCCACTAGCCACTAGCCACTAGCCACTAGCCACTAGCCACTAGCCACTAGCCACTGAGCCGCTCGGCTTGTCACCCGCCACCTATTCCTTGTATTCTGCCCTGCGTTTCAGGTGTCCCGAGGGCGTTCCGCCCGACGGATGAAACGGGAAGTCGGTGCGCTCTCCATCACGGAATGCAAGCCCGACGCTGCCCCCGCAACGGTAAATGGGAATGGCAGGCCACAAAGCCACTGCGCGCAAGCGCGGGAAGGCGGTCTGCCGAGGCGAAGCCCAAGGCCAACCTCACCCATGAGCCCGGAGACCGGCCTGAGATCAAGCTTCGGTGTTGCGGAGGGCGACGCCGGCGGGTAATGGTCTCCTGACATAGCCTTCCCGTCCTCTCCTTCGCACACCGCCCCACTACTCAGAATGCGCGGGTGTGCGCCAGGAGAAGCAGTGAATCTCAAGACACTTCCATTGGCGGCCCTCTTGGCCGTCCCCGCGGCCGTTCAGGCCGAAGAAGTTTTATCCCCGGTCGTCGTGACAGCCAGCCGAATGGCCGAAACCGTCGACGAGACGCTCGCACCGGTTTCGGTGATCGAGCGCGAGGAAATCGAACAGAGACAACCACCCACCCTCCTGGAACTGCTGCGTACCGAGCCGGGCGTCGATCTGGTTCGAAGCGGCGGCCCGGGATCCAATACCAGCCTCTTTCTGCGCGGGACCAATTCCGAACACGTATTAGTGCTGATTGACGGCGTGCGCGCCTCTTCGGCAACGACGGGGAGTTTCAGCTGGCAACACCTCGACCCGGCACAGGTCGAGCGCATCGAAATCGTGCGGGGACCGCGCTCTACACTCTACGGCTCCGACGCGATCGGTGGGGTGATCCAGATCTTCACCCGCAAAACCGAGGGGATTAGCGGCCGCGTCGAAGCCGGTTCAAACGCCACCCGTAGCGGTCAGGTGGCAATGGGCGGAGGTGAAAAAGTCCGTTATCGCCTGAACGCGTCGGCTTACGACACTGATGGCATTTCCGCGACCAGCGAGGCGTCGCCCGGCTTCGCCCCCGATGACGATGGCTACCGCAACCGAAGCGTGAGTGGCAGCATTGAATTTCCTCTGGGACAAAGCGCCGAGCTGAACCTTAACAGTTGGTACAGCGCTGCGGAGTCGGAGTTCGACCAGGGCACGCAGGATTCCACCAATGCGGCCGCGAACGCACGGCTCGGATTGACCGTTTCGGATAGCTGGTATCAGACCCTGGCGGCCGGCTTCAGCCTCGATGAGGTGGAGACCGAATCGGCGTTTCCCTCGACGATCGAGACCGAGCGGACCTCCCTGAACTGGAAAAACGAACTGGCCCTGGGGGCATCGGATCTGCTGCTGTTCGGTGTCGATTACTATCGGGACGAAGGCCGAAACAGGGACGATACGACCGGGACGACCCAGTTCGACAAAGACATCACCAACCGGGCCGCCTACCTCAGCTGGCGCACTGAAAACCGCCTGGGCGATTTCCAGGCTGGCGCCCGGTACGACAGGCACAGTGAATTCGGCAACGAAACCACCGGCCAACTGGCCTTTGGGCGAGACTTGACGAAGAGCATCCGACTGCTCACCTCTTACGGCACCGCCTTCAAGGCACCCACTCTCAACCAGCTGTTTCATCCCGGCTTCGGCGGTTTTTTCGCCGGGAACCCGGAGCTGGAGCCGGAAACCTCTGCCAGCACCGAACTGGGGCTGCGCTTCACGCCGGAACCCTCGGTGCGGATGGAGGCCAACGCCTTCTATACCGAGGTGGAAAACCTCATTGCGTATGAAGGAACCGACTTCCAGGCAATTAACATTAATCAGGCCACAATTCGCGGCTTGGAGCTAACCTACTCCCGGCAGTTGCAGCAATGGAGTTTCGAGACGAACTTTACCTATCAGAAAGCCCGCAATAGGGAGGATGACAGCCCCCTGCTGCGACGCCCCGACCGCAAGCTCGCGCTCTCACTCGTACGCCGCCTGAACATAGGCGGCTCGCTGACGATGGAGGGTATTGCCGTGGGTGAGCGACACGACCTCAATGAGGTCGTGCTGCCAGGCTACGGATTGGTGAATATCGCTTGGCAGTATCCGCTCAGCAGAGGACTGCAACTCGAAGGCCGCGTGGAAAACCTGGGCGACAGGGAATACGAGTTGGCCTCCGGCTACAACACCGTCGGCCGTTCCTATTTCCTCGCGCTTCGCTACGCCCCTGCCGGCAGGTGATAACGATGCGGCGACTCGCTTTTTTCCTTCTGCTCCTCTTGTTTAACTCGGTTTCCACGGCCGCCGAGTGCCCGCGCATCATCAGCCAGTCACCCTATATCACCCGCTCGCTGGAGTGGCTGAACCTCGACGACTGCATCGTCGGGGTGAGCCGTTATGACCAAAGGATGCTCCCCCATACCGGAGGCGTCCTGGACCCGGACGTTGAGGCCATTGCCGATCTGATGCCGAATCTGATGCTGAGCTCCGATTGGATCAGCGCCGAACAGTGGCAGGCGGCCGCCCCACCCGGAACGGTGGCTCTTCGCCTGCGCGGCTTCGGTTCCATGGCGGAGATCGAGACCAACCTGCGGCGCATCGGCGGGGCCACCCACCTGGAGAAGACCGAGGAGCGGGTGCAAGCCTTCGCCCGAAGCTGGCGGACGATGGCCGGGCGTGTCGAAGGCAATGGCCGGGCGCTGGTGGTTTCGGCCTGCAGCGGAGTCCCCTACTCGTTCGGGAAGGGCACCTATATTTTCGATCTCTTCTCGGCCGCCGGCTTTCATATGGTGGAAACCCACGGAACCATTCGCCACCTGAAACCCGGCAACCCCTACCAGGATCTGGACGAACTGGTTGCCGCGCTGGAACCGGACTGGCTCTTCGTACTCACCCGCCACGACCGCAAGCAGTGTGCGGCTCTGAAGCCGCGGCGCGGCGTCGGCATCGTCGGTCTGAACAGTGAACGCTTTTCCCATCCTGCACCGACCTTGCTGAGTGGCCTGGAGCAACTCCTTCAGCATCGCGACCGTTGGCGTAAGGGGCAAGACCAATGACGGACGGTTTGGGCGGGTTTGCCGAAAAAGGCCGAGCCCAGCGGCATCGGCTCCCCTCTGCTATCCGAGAGCGCAAATGGGCCTGACAGAGCGGCGACTTTCAGCGGCAGTATTGCTGTCGGCTTTGGCACACGGGCTCGTTTTGATGATGAGTAGCCACCATTCACAAAGCCAACCGGAGCCAATGGAGGCTGGTCGGCTGTCGGTATTTCTGTCCCATGGCCAGGCGCAAACCGCCCCTCCGAGCGATACCCGGACGAGGCCGTCGCCTGAACCGGTAAGGGCGGTGGAGCAAGGACCGGTTTCCGAACCGCGCGAAGAAAAGCGATTCATCACCCCAATCAAGCCGAGCCCAGCCTCGTCCAGCGAGCCCGTGCACAGGTCGGTCGAGCAACCGCTCCCACAGAAGCCAAAACCGGCCACTCGGCATCGCAATGGAGAAAAGGCCCCGAACCTTGTGCCCATCGCTTCCCCGGAAGTGCCCGCCAAGGCACGGGCACCGCAGCCATCGCCCGGAGCACGCCAAGCCGTCGTCGCCCGACTCGAGGATGAACTTGCGCGCCACTTCCACTACCCCTTTCTCGCGCGTCGTCGCGGCTGGGAGGGCACGGTGGTGCTCGGCTTGCGGGTCAATGGCTGGGGGGCAGTGGATTCACTGGAGATAGCGAAGAGTTCGGGCCACGCTCTGCTCGACCGAGCTGCACTGGACGCCGCGACCGAAGTCAATCGCGTTCCGGAAGCGGACCGGCTCAACGGCGCCGAGCTGTACCTGGAGCTACCCGTCACCTATCAACTGAGGAAGGGCTGAAACATGGGCTACCGGCTGACCAGGATCTACACCCGAACCGGGGACAAGGGCACCACCGCCCTCGGCGACGGTAACCGCATCGACAAGGATGCTCCGCGAATGGAGGCGATCGGCACGGTCGATGAGCTCAACAGCGTGTTGGGCATGGTCCTCGCCCATTCGGTGCCCGCGCCCGTTCGCGACAGCCTGTCGCTGGTTCAAAACGACCTGTTCGATTTGGGGGGCGAACTGAGTGTCCCCGGTCGTGATGTTGTCACCGAACACTATGTCGAACGGCTGGAGCGCGATGTGGACAGGCTGAACGCCGAACTGCCACCCCTGGAAAATTTCATCCTCCCCGGCGGCGGGCAGGCGGCGTCCGCCTGCCACTTGGCCCGTGCCGTCTGCCGCCGCGCCGAGCGCCAACTGGTGAGCCTGGGCCGAGAGGAAACCGTTCCCGCACCGCTGTTCGCTTATGTTAACCGCCTCTCCGATCTCCTCTTCGTCATCGCGCGCATTCTGGGACGGGCCGATCAGGGCGAAGTGCTCTGGCAACCCGGGAAAGGTGAGGCCTCCTGATGGAGAGTAAACACGCGAAGCGCATGGCACATAAAAAAGAGGTGGTCGACGAGTGCATCGCCCGAGCCGATACCGATCGCGGTGTGCTGGTGATCCTCACCGGTAACGGCAAGGGCAAAAGCAGTTCCGCTTTTGGTATGGCCCTGCGCGCGCTCGGCCACGGTATGTCGGTGGGGATTGTGCAATTCATAAAGTCCTGGGAAACCGGCGAAGGACGTTTCCTTCGTGAATTGCCAGAGGTCACCTACCACGTCATGGGCGAGGGTTTTACCTGGGAGACGCAGGACCGCGAGCGCGATGCCCGAGCAGCGAGGGCGGCCTGGGAAGAGGCCCGGAAGCTGTTGGGTAAGAACGGTCCCGAGCTGGTGGTTCTCGATGAGCTGAATATTGTCCTGAAGCAGCGACTGCTGACGGTGGAAGAGGTACTGGAAGCCTTATCCAACCGGCCGCCGATGCAGCATGTCGTCGTCACCGGCCGTGGCGCACCGGAGGTGCTGGTCGAAGCCGCCGATACGGTCACCGAAATGGGCAACATCAAGCATGCGTTCAAGGCCGGCGTGAAGGCACAGAAGGGAGTGGAGTGGTGAACTCCGCATCCGCCTTCTCCACCGAGAAGCGCGAAGGCGTCTATCGCGCCATTCGCGAGCGCCGCGATATGCGTCATTTCCGGCCCGATCCGGTGACGCCCGAAACACTACGGCGAACTCCTGATGGCCTGCCTGAACGAGGGGCAGGAAAAACACCTATTTGGACGCCGAACGCTGCCGGAGATGGATCTGGCCTCGGTCGCCTGCGCCATTCAGAACCTGTGGCTGGCAGTGCGGGCGGAAAACCCATCGCCATTCTCTGCCTGGGACACGTGGATGCTTTCTACAGCCGCCCCATGCTGGAGCAGGAGAACTGGATCCGGGCTCTACCGATGGATGAAATGCTGTTTGAAAACGGTTGGGACAAATCGATTGGGTCGGAACCGGTTTGCGCTCAAGCTCACGACCTTAGCAAGCTGTTGAAAAAAGATTTTGTCCCTTCTTCCCTCAGGGAGAAGGCCAGGATGAGGGGATCAAAAATCAGCCCTCTCCCGGGGGGAGCGGAAGTTTTCCAACCGCCTGTTAGGTCCATGTCAGGAGGCGGTTGCTAGTGGTTGCCGGAATCCTCCTGTTGCCTTTGGGTCTGCTCCTTGATCGTTGGCTAGGAGAACCGCCCCATTTCCATCCACTGGTCGGCTTCGGACGACTCGCTGATTGGCTGGAGCGTCGACTCAACAATCGGGGCCACATCCGCGGCCTGCTGGGATGGCTCATCCTCGTGCTGCCATTTACGGTGGCCGCCGCTTACCTCCAGTCACTCCCGACGGCTGGCGGTGCGGTTTCCGTTCTGCTCCTTTTTCTGGCCTTGGGCGGTCGCAGTCTGGGGGAGCACGCGAGTTGGGTGGCCCAAGCGCTGGAGGCCGGGGAGCTGGAGCGAGCACGGAGCCTTGTGGGAGGACTCGTCAGCCGGGAAACGGCGGAAATGAGCGAGGCCGATGTGGCCCGCGCCGCCGCCGAATCGGTTTTGGAAAACGGCAGCGATGCGGTGTTCGGGGCGCTGTTTTGGTTTCTCGTGGCCGGCGCCCCGGGCGTTGTGCTTTATCGTCTCGCCAACACGCTCGATGCCATGTGGGGCTACCGCAACGAACGTTTCGAGCGCTTCGGCTGGGCGGCGGCGCGCATCGACGATGTCCTTAATTATATTCCAGCTCGCCTCACCGCCTTCAGCTACGCGGTGGTGGGCGCCACCCGAAACGCCCTCGCCTGCTGGCGCGAACAGGGCGTGGAGTGGGAGAGCCCCAACGCCGGTCCGGTGATGGCGGCCGGCGCCGGTGCACTCAACCTGCAGTTGGGCGGCGCCGCTCTCTACCACGGAGCCATGAAGGAGCGACCACTCCTCGGCAAGGGTTCCCCGGCGACCGTCGCCGACATCCGGCGGGCGGTGGCGCTGGTACAGCGGGTCGTTTGGCTCTGGACAGGGCTCGCCCTGATCGCGGGTATCGCGATTTACAGACCATACCTGTAAGTGCAAAGAGAGTGAGGGAAATGAAAACCATCGGAGGCCACGCCGTGGCCGAACGGGTCGTGCGATGGGCTACGTTCGGGTGTTAGGGCAACCATGCTAAACGCAAGGCCCAACCACGGCGGCCGTCTGCGCGCGGCCGCGGCGGAATACAACATTCCGGTACAGGAGTGGCTTGACCTGTCGACCGGAATAAACCCCAGCCCCTGGCCTGTGCCGCCGGTCGGCCGCAATGCCTGGGCCCGGCTTCCCGAACCGGAGGACGGTCTTCTCGAAGCGGCCCGGCACTATTACGGTGCCGATTCGCTGCTGCCGGTCGCCGGAAGCCAGGCGGCCATTCAGAGCCTGCCGCTGCTGCGCGAGCCCGGCCGGGTCGGAGTGCTCTCTCCCGCTTATGCCGAACACGCCCACGGCTGGAAACGCGCGGGCCATGAAGTGGTGCCGCTGCGACCCGAGGTCATCGAAGGGGCGCTGTCGGAACTGGACGCCTTGGTACTAGTCAACCCGAATAATCCCACCGGCCACCGGTTTGAGAAAAAGGTACTGCTCGCCTGGCACGAACAACTGGCTGCCCGCGGCGGCTGGCTGGTCGTGGACGAGGCCTTCACGGATGCGACGCCGGAGGAGAGTCTCGCCGGCGAGACCCACCGCCCCGGCCTCATCGTGCTGCGCTCCCTCGGAAAGTTTTTCGGACTGGCCGGCGCGCGCGTCGGGTTTGTTCTGGCTCCGCCCGAGTTGCTGTCCCGGCTGGACGATTGGCTCGGCCCCTGGACGGTCGCCGGCCCGGCCAGAGAGGTGGCCAGAAGAGCACTCAGCGATATCGGCTGGCAAGTCGACACGCGGAAAAAATTGGAAAAAGCGGGTAACCGTCTGGCGCACTTGCTGGAGGCACACGATCTGAGACCGTCCGGCGGTACCGCCCTGTTTCAGTGGGTAAAAACCGGACGGGCGAAAGCCATTCAGAAGGCGCTGGCCAAGCGCGGTATCCTGGTCAGGCATTTTGAGAAGCCCGCCAGTCTCCGGTTCGGGTTGGCGGGCCCGGAGAGCGAGTGGAAACGTTTGCGACAGGTCTTGGCTGAAACGGCAAAAATCAGGCTGGGCGTTTGATGAGAGAGACGATCCTGTTTTATCCCCCTCACCCTGTTCCTCTCCCTGAGGGAGAGGGAACCCTTCGCCAGGGCGTCCGGGTCTCCCCCTGGAGCGGTGCTGCCCTTGCGCTGCTGCTCCTGTTTTCCTGGGGCCGGGCCGTGGCCGTCTCGGCCACCGACGACGCGGGCCGAAAAGTCTCCCTGGAGCAGCCCGCCCAACGAATCATCAGCCTTTCGCCCCACGGGACCGAACTGCTGTTTGCGGCCGGTGCCGGTGACAGGGTCATCGGTGCGGTGAGCTATAGCGACTACCCCCCCGAAGCAAAGAAGATCCCGCGGGTGGGCGGCTACAAGGCGCTCGACCTGGAACGCATTCTGGCCCTGCGGCCCGATCTGGTGGTCGGATGGGAGAGCGGCAACGGATCCGGGGTGCTGAAGCGCCTGGAGACGCTTGGGCTAACGGTGTTCGTGACCGAGCCGCGTCATCTCGAACAGGTCCCCGGCGCTATTGAAAAATTGGGGAAACTCGCCGGCACCGAATCGGATGCACGGCTCGCCGCTGAGCGTTTCCGATCCCGTTTGCAGGCACTGACGAACCGCTACCGACAGCGCCCCTCCGTTTCGGTCTTTTACGAGGTCTGGAACCGCCCGCTGATGACCATTGGCGGCGATCACCTGATCAGCCGGGTCATCGAGCGGTGCGGCGGGCGCAACGTCTTCGAAGCGTTGGGCGAGCTGGCACCGACCGTCAGCGAAGAGGCGGTTATTGCCGCCAACCCGCAGGTCATCATCGCCAGCGGCATGGGCGAGGAGCGCCCGGAGTGGCTCGACGACTGGCGCCGCTGGAAAAGCATCAACGCGGTTTCCCGCGAGCAACTCCACTTTATTCCTCCCGATCTCCTGCAGCGACCCACTCCGCGCGCGCTGGAAGGTACCGAGCGTCTGTGTCGTTCCCTGGAGCAGGCACGGGCCGCTTACGGAGCAAAGCCGTGAGCATCACTCTCATGGTTCAGGGCACCACCTCCGACGCCGGCAAGAGTGCGCTGGTCACGGGGCTGTGCCGCGCACTGAAACGCCGCGGTTTTCGCGTGGCTCCCTTCAAGCCCCAGAACATGGCGCTGAATAGCGCGGTCACCGCCGATGGCGGTGAGATCGGCCGTTCCCAGGCGGTTCAGGCCTACGCCTGCGGCCTGGAGCCGCACAGCGATATGAACCCGGTACTCCTGAAACCGAATACGGACACCGGGGCGCAGGTGATCATCCAGGGCCGCGCCATCGGCAACATGGATGCCCGCCGCTATCACGACTACAAGGCCGAAGCCCGCCGTGCCGTTCTGGCATCCCATCAACGGCTGCGCTGCGAATACGATGTGGTGCTGGTCGAGGGGGCCGGCAGTCCCGCCGAGATCAATCTGCGCGAGAACGATATCGCCAATATGGGCTTTGCCGAGACGGTGGATTGCCCGGTGGTGCTGGTCGCCGATATCGATCGGGGCGGCGTGTTCGCGCATCTTGTCGGAACCCTGGCCCTGCTCTCCGAGAGCGAGCGCCGACGCACGCTCGGTTTTGTCATCAATCGCTTCCGGGGCGATCCCGGCCTGCTTCAGCCCGGACTGGACTGGCTTGAAAGCGAGACCGACCGGCGCGTCTACGGGGTACTGCCCTACCTGCACGACCTGCACCTGGAGGCGGAAGATGCCCTGGCAACGGCGTCCCGCAGTGAAGAGGCGGCACTGAAGGTCGTCGTGCCGGCCCTGCCCCGCCTCAGCAACCACACCGATTTTGATCCGCTTCGACTCAATCCTCAGGTCGACATCCAATTCGTCGGGACGGGGGAAGCGATCCCGCCGGCGGATCTAATCATTCTTCCGGGCAGCAAAAACGTCCGGGCCGACCTCGCCTGGCTTCGCGATCAGGGATGGGAGTCGATCCTTCTACGGCACCTGCGCTATGGAGGCCGGGTGCTCGGTATCTGCGGTGGCTATCAGATGCTAGGCAATAAGGTGTCCGATCCCGACGGACTGGAGGGGCCGGCGGGCGAGGCCCCCGGCTTTGGTTTGCTCGACGTGGAAACCGTACTGCGGAAGAGCAAGCAGCTGGACAACGTCACCGGGTTCCTTGCACTGAACGACGCTCCGGTTTGCGGCTACGAAATACACGCCGGCGTCACGACCGGTGCCGATCGGGCGCGGCCGGCCATTTACCTGAATCACCGCACCGAAGGCGCCCTGTCGCCGGATGGGCAGGTCCTCGGAACCTATCTGCACGGGCTGTTCGAGTCATCCCCAGCCGGCGAAGGACTGCTTCGATGGGCCGGCCTGAACGCCCCCCGCAACTTCGACTACCGGGCGCTGCGCGAGGCGGGTATCGAGCGCTTGGCCGATGCCGTGGACCAGCACCTGGATATGGAGGCCCTGCTCCAGAGACTCGGCCTCTCCCTCAAATCAAAACGAAACCAACAGCATGCATCCTGAATGGCTTGATGTCCCCTGCGCCTCCCCCGACGAGATCTCTGAGGGTGCCGCTATGGAGCGGCAGGCACAACTGACCAAACCGGCCGGCTCCCTCGGCCGCCTGGAAGAGGCGGCACTGAAAATGGCGCGGCTTTTAGGCACACCGCAGCCGAAGGCGGAAAGGGTGAGTATTACCGTATTCGCCGCCGATCACGGTGTCGCCGTCGAGGGGATCTCCGCGTTCCCGCAATCGGTCACTGCGGCGATGGTCCGCAATTTCGCCACGGGCGGTGCCGCCATCAGTGTGCTCGCCCGGGAACTGGAGGCGGCGCTGGAGGTGATCAACCTGGGCACCGTCGAGGACCCCGGCGCCCACCCCGGCGTGCTCGACTTGCGACTGGCGCCTGGCACCGCCAACTTCGCCACCGAGCCCGCAATGACGAGCGAACAGCTGTTTCGCGCCATGAATGCCGGTCGACATAGCGCCGAACGGGCCCATATCCAGGGTGCCCAACTGTTCATCGGCGGAGAGATGGGGATCGGCAACACCACCAGCGCCGCGGCACTGGCCGCCGCCCTCCTTCGCCGATCGGCGGGCGAAGTCGTCGGGCCGGGCACCGGTCTGGACGAGAAGGGGGTCAGGCACAAAGGGGAGGTCATCGAACGGGCCCTTGCCCTGCACGGCAGCCACCTGGAGCATCCACTGGAGGTTTTGCGTCGCCTCGGCGGTTTTGAAATCGCCGGCCTTGCCGGCGCATTCATCGCCTGCGCCCAAATGGGACTCCCGGTGCTGGTCGACGGCTTCATCGCCACCGCCGCCGCCCTGACGGCCGAACGGCTGCGTCCGGGCGCCATTGACTGGTTCCTCTTCTCCCATGCCTCGGCCGAACCGGGCCATGCCGCACTGTGCGAGGCGCTCGGGGCGAAGCCACTGCTCGATTTGGGGATGCGCCTTGGCGAAGGCAGCGGCGCCGCCACAGCGGTACCGCTAATCCGGCTGGCCTGTGCGCTGCACAACGAGATGGCCACGTTTGCCGAGGCCGGGCTCTAAATAGATGCTCCGAAATGGTATCCAGTCACCTCCATATCCGAATCCTGGCTTCTGGTAGGAGCCCCGCGCCGGGGCGATTGCCGACCCTATCGCGGCGACGCGCCGCTCCTACCCGGGTGGATACGAATTTGGAAACGTATTTAGTCGCAAAAGGGTTGTCCCTTCTCCCTCAGGGAGAAGCTAGGATGAGGGAAAAATCAGGCCGTTAAACCCCTCACCCCGACCCTCTCCCGGAGGGACCGGTGGGAGAGGGTATGATCAAGAGCCTGTTAGAAGATTGTCTTCGAAATCCTCATTTGACGGGCTAAACCCTTGCGGCTACGGGGTTTTCCCGCTTGTCCACAAAACCTGTGGATAACTTTGTGGATGAATTGCCTAAACCTCGCTCCAGCCCGCACCGCTGCGCGGCCCGCAACAGATTGCATATTTTTTAACCACTCTAGCTAAAACCAATGATTTCAATCACTTGGCATCTAAAAAATTTTCAAGCGGCTAACAAAAAAAAACTTGACGGCGGACTTTAGAACTGTTCAAGGCCCATGTGAATAAGAGGCTTGCCCAAGTCGTCCTCGGAAAAGGGCCATCGTCTACCCGCGCCTTCCGATCGCCTACAATAGGCGCCTTTCATGGTTAGTCAGCAAACAGTTAAGGGAGAGAGTATGAAACAGCCGATCGTCGTCATCGGAATCGGTGAAATGGCGGGCGTCTTCACCCGCGGTTTTCTCAGGCTCGGCCACCCGGTTTTCCCGGTCACCCGTCAGATGGATATGGACAAGGTCGCCAAAGCGATAACCCCGCCCGAACTGGTACTGCTGACGGTCGGCGAAAAGGACCTCCACCCGGCACTCAGAGAGTCCCCGCCGCCTGGCGCGACCGGCTCGTTCTGCTGCAGAACGAACTGCTGCCGCGGGACTGGGAAGCCCACAACCTTCAGGACGTCACCGCCATTGCCGTCTGGTTCGAAAAAAAGAAAGGGCAGGACTATAAAGTGCTGGTCCCTTCCCCGGCCTTCGGCCCGCACGCCGCCCAGGTGGAATCCGCCCTGGAGACACTGGAGATCCCGGTCTGGGAATTGGGGTACGAAAACGAACTGATTTTCGAGCTGGTGCGCAAGAACGTCTACATCCTGACCACCAATATCGCCGGCATGACGCTCGCACCCGGAACCACTGTCGAGACCCTCTGGAACGATCATCGGGACCTTGCCCGTCAGGTGGCGGACGAGATCATGGATATCCAGTTCAAGCTGGTGGATCGGGAGCTGGACAGGGAAAAACTGCTTGCCGGCATGGTCGAAGCCATTGAAGGCGACCTTAACCACAAGTGCATGGGACGCACCGCCCCGGCCCGCCTCGCCCGCGCTATCGAGCATGCCGATCAGTTCGGGCTGGAAGTGCCCAGACTGCGTGAAATCAACCAGGGGCATACAGGCTGAAGCAAGGCTCAAAGGCGTCGCCGCGGCAGCAGGGCCGCTCAGAACAGGATCAGGTCGAGAGCGACGATGGTGACCATCCAGAACCAGAGGCTGTGTTGCACGAGCTGAATGGCTCGCCGGAGATGATGGAGGGTCGGCTCCATTCCCTCGCCGGGACCGGACTCGGGAAGTTCGACGCGAATGGCACCGGCGCCGGCGGCGACAAGCGGACCGGCATTGAGCCCTGCCAACGTGCCCGCCCCTTTTCGCCAGCCGCGCCACGCGCGTGGACCGTCACCAAGCAGCCCGTAGGTGAGTGCTCCCAACCGGGCGGGGAGCCATCCCAGCAAGTCATCGAGGCGGGCGGTGCTCCAGCCGAACTGCCCGTAGCCGGGATCACGGCACCCCCAAATCCGATCGAGGGTATCGACCAGCCGGAAGAGAACCACCCCGCCCGCCCCGCCCAGGACATACCAGAACAGCGGTCCGAATCCGGCATCGTTGCCGTTTTTGAGTACGGTGCTCAGGGTGCCGGCAGCGAGTTCCCCGGCATCCATTTGCCCGGCCTGCGTACCGAGCATCCATCGGGCCTCCGCCTGTGCCTCGGACAGGTTCCCCGCTTCCAGTGCCGTGGCCACGTTCTCCGCCTTTTGAGCCACGCTGCCCACCCCCAGTGCCAGGTAGAGTAGAAGAACCTCCGTTAACAATCCCAGGCGCTCCGGTTGCGCGAGCAGCGTCGCAGCGATAACGAACGGGACAACGGCAGCGACCAGCGCCAATGCCCCTCTTTTCCTGTCGCTGATCGATAATCGGCGTACCCGCGCTTCAACCCGGTCCGCCCAGCGCAGGAAATAACCCAGGGGGTGGGCCCGCTGAGGATCCCCCAACCAGGTGTCGAGGAGAACGGCGAGAAGACAAACGAGGGCAGTTGTCATAATGGCTGCTAAGTTCCCAATCCCGGGGCGGCGAAGCGAACAAGCTTACACCCGTGGGCGTGGGGAGCCGAATCATCTCCCGTCGTGGGCCCGCCGCTTTCGAGTGGATAACCGTAAATAATCAAAATATTTACCTGGGAAGGCCAACGGCATAGGATCACGGTATCCGCAATCACGGGAGTTTCGCTTTGGACTTTTCCGCCTTGGATTCGGCCGTGGAGCGCATAGAAGCCGACCCGCGTTCCGGCCAATCACTGCTGCTTTTTGCGCTGACCAAAACCTTGTCCATTCCTCAGGGCGGTCACTCTTACCTGCTGACCAAGCTCAGGGAAATGAATCCGGATACCCGGCAGATCGCATACGGGTTGATGGAACTGATGGCAAACGGGGGCTCCGCCGACCCGCGCTGGAAAGAGGCCGAGGCGAGAATGGATCGTGCCATCGGTGGCTGACCTGAAAACACGCTTTTGGGAGCAAAAGCCTCTGGAGGCGATGAATGCCGCCGAGTGGGAGGCGCTCTGCGACGGCTGCGCCCGCTGCTGCCTCTACAAGCTGGAGGACGAAGAGAGCCGGGAGGTTTTCTACACGCAGGTGGTCTGCCGCTATCTGGAGCAGGAGACCTGCCGCTGTGGCGAGTATGCCGATCGTCACCGACTGCAGCCCGATTGCGTGGTTCTCACCCGAAAGGCCGTCGATGACTTTTTCTGGCTACCAACAACATGTGCCTATAGGCTATTGGCTGAAGGGCGGCCACTGCCGTCGTGGCACCCACTGATCAGCGAGTCTCCTGACTCGGTCCATGAAGCCGGCGTCTCGGTGCGCAGCTTCGCCATACCCGAAACTCAACTCGAGTCCGAGGACGAACTCGAAGACCACATCATCCACCTGAACCTTGACTCCGACTGAAGGGATTTTCCGCCGCCATGGCAACGTCAGGTTCTGAAGAGGTCTTGGGTCTTGACGGCATCCCGGCACTTTTCCGTCGAACGTAAAAATCTCGTCTTCTGGACGATGCTGGTCATCACCGTGGTGGCGGCACTCAGCACCTCGGTGGCGATTGCCGTTCTCTATCGGGCGGCCCTGGACTCACAACGTGAACGACTGATGGACACCGTCCAGAGCCTGTCGCGTTTTGCCGAATCCGTGGCGCGCTTTGACCAGGCGAATACACCTGACGCTCCCCGAAACGCGACCCTTGGACAACTGCTCGAATCGCAAAGCGAAACCCGGGGGTTCGGGCTGACCGGCGAATTTCTGATCGCTGAACGCGACGGGGATCGGATCACCTATTTACTGGCCCCGCGCTTTTCCGAGGCCCCCCAGACCAGTGACTGGGATGCACCGGGGGCAGAGACGATGCGTCGTGCCCTGTCCGGGGAGAGAGGCACGGCGATCACGTTCGATTACCGGGGCAAACAGGTTCTGGCAGCATTCGGGCGTATCGATGCGCTGAATGTGGGTATCGCCGCAAAGATCGACTTGGCTGAAGTACGCGAGCCGTTCGTAAAGGCGGCGCTCGGCGGCGGTGCCGTTTCGCTTCTGCTGATCCTGGCGGGAGCCGCGTTCTACTGGCGGGAACTATCGCCGGTTTTCGAACGCATCCAGCGAAGCGAAGAGCGGTATCGGGCGCTGTTCGACCTCTCGCCTCACGGTGTGCTGCTACTGGAGGCCGAAAGCGGACGTCACATCGATTTCAACGGAACGGCACACCGTCAACTCGGCTTCGATCGGGAAGCCTTCGGCCGGATGACCGTTTTCGAGTGCACCGCCGAAGGCGATCAGGCTGCTCTTCGCCAGATTCTTTTGAATCCCCCCGTAAACAGCACGGCCGACCTGCAGGTTTCGCAGCGCCACCACGATGGCCAATGGCGAAACATGCACCTTCACGCACAAGCGATAGATTTGGACGGGCGCCCGGGGCTTTACTGCATTTGTCAGGATGTTACCGAAAACCTGGCGGCCAAACGGGAACTTGAGCAGCACCGAAACCGGCTGGAAGAGAGCGTTGAGGCGCGCACGGCGGCTCTTCGGCAGGCCAATGATGAACTGGCCAGGGAAGTCGCCGACCGGACCCGTGCCGAGGAGAAGCTACGGCTGGCGAACATGGTTTTCCGAACGACGGTGGACGGCGTTTTCGTGACCGATGCTCACGGCACCATTCTTTCGGTCAACCCGGCGTTCACGCAAATCACGGGATACTCAAGCGAGGAAGCGGTCGGACAGAATCCACGCATACTCAAATCAAGGCACCAGGGCAGGAAGTTCTACCGGGACCTGTGGAACACGCTTTACAAAACCGGCCACTTCGAGGCCGAGCTTTGGAACCGCCGTAAGAACGGCGAGGCCTATTTGCAGCAGTTAACCATTACCGCGGTTAACGATGAGGATGGCAAGCCGATTAACTTCGTTTCCGTGTTTACCGATATCACGGAGTTGCATGAGAAAGAGGAGCACATTCAGCACCAGTCGTTCCATGATGCCCTCACCGATCTCCCCAACCGGACGCTGTTCGTCGATCGCCTTCAGCAGGCCCTGGATCATTCCGTTCGCAATCGGCAGCACGTCGCTGTTCTGCTTTTCGATCTCGACCGCTTCAAGGTGATCAACGATACACTTGGTCATCATAAAGGCGATCACCTGCTTCAGCTGGTGGCCGATCGGCTCCGGCATCTGTTCCGGCAGGGCGACACCGTCTCCCGTTTCGGAGGTGACGAGTTCGCGGTCCTGATCAACGGTGTCGAGGATACCGCTGCGGTGGAACACCTGGCCAATGAGCTTGTACTCGGTTTCGAGAAGCCCTTCGAACTCGGGGCGCAGGAGTTGACCATTTCAATCAGTGCCGGCATTGCCGTCTCGCCCGATGACGGGATGGATAACCATGTACTGCTGAAGAATGCCGATACGGCCATGTACCAGGCCAAAGATGCCGGTCGCAACAATTACCGCTTCTATACGGCGGACATGAACGCCCAGGCCCTGGATCACCTTCAACTGGAGAACGCACTGCGCGGCGCGCTGGACCGAGGTGAACTCGAGCTGTACTACCAGCCACGCATTGATCTGGAGTCGCTACGGGTCAACGGCATGGAAGCATTGCTCCGTTGGAACCACCCGGAAAAGGGTATGGTGGCACCCGGCCAATTCATCTCTATCGCCGAAGAGAGTGGACTCATCATCCCGATCGGGGCCTGGGTGCTTCGTGAAGCGTGCCGCCAGACCATGCGGTGGCGCAGGGCCGGGCACCCGCTTCGCGTGTCGGTCAATCTCTCGGCACGGCAATTCGCCCGCGCCGACCTGCTGGGCACCCTGGACTCTGTACTGGCCGAGAGCGGCCTGCCCCCCGATTGCCTGGAGTTGGAACTGACCGAAACCGTGGTCATGCAGCACGCCGATGCCACGGTCGCGACCCTCAACGCCTTCAAAGAGCGCGGCGTACGACTGGCTATCGATGACTTCGGCACCGGCTATTCGAGTCTCAGCTACCTCAAACGCTTTCCCATCGATGTGCTGAAAATCGATCAGTCCTTCGTGCGGGATCTCAGCTCCGACCCGGATGATGCCGCCATCGCCGAAACCATCATCGCCCTCGGCCACAGCCTCTGCCTTGAAGTGCTCGCCGAGGGCGTGGAAACCGATTCGCAGTTGGAATTTTTGCGCGAGCGCGCCTGTGATTCGGTACAAGGCTACCTGTTCAGCCGGCCGCTTCCGGCAAGCGCCTTCGCTGCTTTCCTTAAAGAAAACGGGGAAGAGGGCTCTCCGCAAATCGAGTATGCTTGACGCCGATGAATCATCACCTGTTCACCAAGCTGACGATCCACGAAGCCCAGCGCTACACCAGTGAACTGGAGCTGGCGCTGGAGACACATGCCCGCTGGCTGGACCAAATCAATGAGACATTGCTGTTCCACCTCCAGCCCGATTCCCGCGATCTGGCCGAAGAACCGCACCGGCACTGTCAATTTGGCCGTTGGCATGGCGGCATTGACGACTCGATAGTGCAGACGATGCCCGCTTTCGAAGCACTGGGCGCGACCCACCGCGACCTCCATGCCCTGGCACGGCGTCTTCTCATGCAAAGCAGCCATGGTGAACCGCTCTCTCAGTCCGATTACCGGAAGATGATGGAGAGCTCGGTCCGGCTGCGCGAGCTCATTATTCGTTTGCGGAGCGACTTCCGGCAGGACCTGCACCTCGTTGCCAGACTCATGAGCAAGGTGTTCGATAACGCCACCGAGGGGGTCATGATCACGGGTCCGGATGGCCGGATCCTGCACGTCAATCGTGCCTTCACGAAAACCACGGGGTACAGCGCCGAAGAGACCATCGGCGGGAATCCCAATCTTCTCTATTCAGGTCGGCACGACGACGCCTTCTACAAACGGATGTGGCAAAGCCTGTCGGATTCAGGTCACTGGGAGGGCGAGATCTGGAACCGTCGCAAGGATGGAACCATCTTTCTCGAATGGCTCTCCATTTCGGCAATTCGGGACGACCTGGGCCGCGTGGTCAATTACGTGGGGATCTTTTCCGATATCACCAAAGAGCGGGAGAACGAACAGCGGCTCTATCAGCTGGCCCATTACGATGCCCTCACCGGCCTGCCCAACCGCATGCTGTTCGAGGATCGGGTCCGACAGGCGCTGCGCCACGCCCGCCGCAAAAATGAGCCGGTGGCCATCATGTTTCTCGACCTCGATGGCTTCAAGTCGGTTAACGATTCCCTCGGCCACCACAGCGGTGACCTGCTGCTGAAGCAGGTCGCCGATCGGCTGCGCTCCTGCCTGCGCGGCTCGGATGCCGTAGGCCGGTTTGGCGGCGACGAATTCACGGTCGTTGCCCCGGACGTTTCCCTCGACGGTGCCCGGACTCTGGCGGAAAAGATCGTCCGCTCACTGGCCAAACCCTATGCGCTGGATGAGCAGGAGCGGCGGGTCACCGTCAGTATCGGTGTCAGCCGCTACCCCGAAGATGGCCGTGATCCCGAACGGTTGATCCGCCGTGCCGATACGGCCATGTACCACGCCAAGGATGCAGGCAAAAACGGTTATCAGATCTTCGAACCGGGGATGGAGTAGCACCGAAGCGAAAGTTGCGGCAGGACGAGACCTTTATTCCGAACGTTTGGTGGAAGCGCGCCGGGTTGCCCGCACTGCGAACGGCCCACCGAGACACTTCAGCGGTGGTAGGGATGGCCTTTCAGAAGCGTCCAGGCCCGATAGAGCTGTTCGGCGACCACCACCCGGACGAGGGGATGCGGCAGGGTAAGGGGGAGAGAGACCAGCGCTGTTCGGCACGGCGGCTGATCTCCGGGTCGAGCCCTTCGGGCCCCCCCACCAGCAGGGCCAGATCGGCCTTCGCCGAGCCATTGGCCGAGGCGTTCCGACAACTGTTCGGTGCTCCAGGGCCGCCCCGTCACTTCCAGCGCAACGGTCAACGCTCCCTTGGGGATCGCTCCCGCCATCTTTTCACCCTCCTGGCGCCGGAGCCGATCGATGTCGGCGTTCTTGGTGCGTTTGCCGAGGAGAATTTCATTGAGGTGCAGCGCGCATTCGGGAGGCAAACGGCGGGCATATTCCCGGAAGCCCTCATCGACCCAGCCGGGCATGCGGGTCCCGGCGGCAATCAGGTGGATGCGCATGTTTCCGAGGCGGAACGCCATTCCAGGCTGTTCGGGAGCGGTTCTACCGGGTGACCGCGAGCTGCGCTCGCTTTCGGCCAGAGGGCTGGCCTCCTACAAGGCTCAGACCCGGCGGAGGCTCTACTCCGGTAGGAGGCCACCCCGTGGCCGAAAACGGCGAAGCCGTCATCGGGCATGGAAATTCTACTCCGGCAGGGACCCAACCCGCGTCCGAAAACCGCCGAAGACCCGCGAGCTTTGCTCGCATTCGGCCAGAGGGCTGGCCTCCTACAAGTGTCAGACCCGGCGGAGGTTCTACTCCGGTAGGAGGCCACCCCGTGGCCGAAAACGGCGAAGCCGTCATCGGGCATGGAGGTTCTACTCCGGCGGGTGCCCACCCCGTATCCGAAAACCGCCGAAGACCCGCGAGCTGCGCTCGCATTCGGCCAGAGGGCTGGCCTCCTGCAAGTGTCAGACCCGGCGGAGGCTCTACTCCGGTAGGAGGCCACCCCGTGGCCGAAAACGGCGAAGCCGTCATCGGGCATGGAGGTTCTACTCCGGCAGGGGCCCAACCCGAGTCCTACAACCGCTGAAGACCCGCGAGCTGCGCTCGCTTTCGGCCAGAGGGCTGGCCTCCTACAAGTGTCAGACCCGGCGGAGGCTCTACTCCGGTAGGAGGCCACCCTGTGGCCGAAAACGGCGAAGCCGTCATCGGGCATGGAGGTTCTACTCCGGCGGGGGCCCAACCCGTGTCCGAAAACCGCTGACGACCCGCGAGCTGCGCTCGCTTTCGGCCAGAGGGCTGGCCTCCTACAAGGGTCAGACCCGGCGGAGGCTCTACTCCGGTAGGAGGCCACCCCGTGGCCGAAAACGGCGAAGCCGTCATCGGGCATGGAGGTTCTACTCCGGCAGGGGCCCAACCCGAGTCCTACAACCGCTGAAGACCCGCGAGCTGCGCTCGCTTTCGGCCAGAGGGCTGGCCTCCTACAAGGGTCAGACCCGGCGGAGGCTCTACTCCGGTAGGAGGCCACCCCGTGGCCGAAAACGGCGAAGCCGTCATCGGGCTGACCTCTCACGACAAGGGACAGCCCTTTCACTCGGCTTCCTTGCCTCCGCGCGGGGCATCATCGCCCCAGAGCTTTTCAAGATTGTAGAAATCCCGGGTCTCGGGAAGCATCAGATGGACCACAATGTCACCGAGGTCGACCAGCACCCAGCCACCGGCCGGATCCCCTTCCACGCCGAGGGGTTTCACCCCTTTCTCCTTCACTTTTTCCACCACAATGTTGGCCAGAGCCTTCACCTGCCGGCTGGAGGTGCCGGCGGCGATAACCAGAATATCGGTGACGCTGGTCTTCTCCCGCACATCCAGTACCGTAATATCGGTACCTTTGCGGTCTTCCAGAGCATCCACCACCAGAGCTTTCAATTCGTCTGCCTTCATCATTCCTCTATCGGTAAAGTTGGTCTTTCTCAATCATGTGCCAAACGGCATCCGGGATCAGGTAGCGTGCGCTGTGACCTTCTCTTATTAACCGGCGGATGGCGGTTGCAGAGATCGCCAGGGGAGTAACGGCCTGCAGGATAATGCTCCCGGCGGGCTGTGTCCGCAGAACTGAGGGGCCGGCCTGGCGCTCTTCGAGCAACCGAACTGCCGTCTGTTCCGCACCTTCGGCATCATCGAGATGCCATCCCGGACGGTGTGCCACCACGACATGGGCCAACTCCAGGATCCTCTCCCAACGGTGCCAGCGCGGTAATCCGAGAAAGGCATCCAGCCCGAGCAGGAGTGACAGTGATACCTCTCCCATCTCGTCGCGGAGCGACTGCAGTGTATCGACCATGTACGAGGGGCCCTCCCTGCGAAGCTCCCTCTCGTCGATGACGAAACCGGGTTGGTCTGAAGCGGCCGCCCGCACCATCGAAAGACGCTGCTTCGGCTCCACGCCCGGTTCGCCCCGGTGAGGCGGGACCGAGGCGGGCACCAGTCTCAGTTCATCGAGAGCCAAGGCCTCATGAAGTTCCAGTGCAGCCCGCAGATGGCCGAAATGGATCGGGTCGAACGTTCCTCCGAAAACACCGACACGTCTCATCGCAGATCCGGTACCGGCATTCGCCAGATGTAAACGGCCACACCACCGGCCAGGGACGTGAGCAGCACTGCAAAGAAAATCTCCCAGAACACCCGGTCGATACCCCATATCTCCCGACCGCCCGGCAGCGATGAGCGCACCTCTATCGAAACCGGAGTCTGAAGGGGCTCCGCGGATGTTTCGGGCGCTTCAAGGGATGGCCCAGCCGGTGAGCGGCCCACTTCGGAAACCGTGCCTCGTTCACCCTCTACGGCAAGCACCTGCTTCGCCACTTTTTGCATTTCCGTCTCCAGCGCCTCCAGCTTAGTGCGCAGCTCTTCGTTGCGCCCCTCCATCTCGCGGGAGTACTCGCGAACTTTCTCAAGCCTGGCCACCCACTCCCCCGGAAGTGCGGCGGCAGCATCGCGCGGTGGCATTAACAACTCGAGCGCAGCTTCACGCGTCTCGGGTGCGCTCGACGAGGCCTCCGCTTCCGGCTCCGGGGCGCTTTGCGCCGGAGGTGATTCGGCGTTTACCTGCGGCTCTGGAGGTGCCTGAACCGGAGCCGGCTCGACTGAAGCCGAGGTTTTGGTTTCCTTGGTCGTCTCGGGCCTGGGGGTCGCTTGCGGTTTGACCGTCCGAACCAAAGAGGAATTGCTGCCCCGTTTCCAATCCTGATACTGCCGAATGACTTCCTGCCGGGCACGTACCGAACTCACCTTTTCCAGTTCCGATCGCTCTGGCACCCGCAGCCGGGCCCCGGCCATGAGATTGTTCATGTTATGGCCAAAGAAGGCATCGGGGTTAGCCCGGTAGAGACCCAGCATCATAACCCGGGTATTTGTGCCCTTCGGCTTTGCCACCCGTTCGGCGATCGCGCCGAGAGTGTCCCCCGAATGCACCACCACGACATCCGTGGGCTCGGGCAAAGAATCTGGCGCAGCGGTGTTCGCCGGCGCCGGTGAGGTTTGCCCGGCCAGCGGAGGGCTGGCGACCACCGGGTCGAGAAGGAGCGCATAGTCCTTCAGCAGCCGCCCCCCCCGCCAGCGCAGCTCGACCAAAAACGCCAGGGCCGGTTCGTGGATCGGGGCGCGGCTGGTGATGGCGAGTCGGGCCGTCGCCTGGCGGCGCTCGACCGTTATTTCCATCCTCTCCAACGCGGCGAGCCAACGCAAACCATGGCTGCGGTACTGCTCCGGCTTGCCGAGGGAGACATGGACACCTTCCGGGAAATCGCCATTAAAGGAGATGGTTGCCTTGAGTGGCTCTCCGAGAGACGAGTGCACCTGCAACTCACCGAGGCCCACTGCCTGCACCGCCGATGCACCCAACAGAAGTAGAGCCCAAAGCGCGGCAGCCGTGATGGCCTTCATGGCCCGCTCCTCTCGTGAGAGCCGAAGGAACCTCTAATCTACAGGCGAATGTGCCCATCTCCAATGACTATGTACTTCTGTGACGTCAGCCCCTCCAAACCGACCGGGCCGCGGGCATGGATTTTGTCCGTGCTGATACCGATTTCGGCACCAAGGCCGTATTCGAAACCATCCGCAAAACGGGTCGAGGCATTGACCATCACGGAGCTGGAATTCACTTCGGCCAGAAAGCGCCGTGCGCGTCCGATGTTCTCGGTCAGGATCGATTCGGTATGGCCGGAGCTGTGGCGATGGATGTGCTCGATGGCATCATCCAGGTGGCGCACGATGCGAATCGAAAGGATGGGGGCGAGGTATTCGGCGTCCCAGTCTTCTTCGGTCGCTGCAACAATGTCCGAGAGGATAGTGCGGGTCGCAGCGCAGCCTCGCAGCTCCACGCCCTTTTCCTTGAACATGGCGCCGAGCTCCGGCAGCACGTCGGCGGCAATATCATCGGCCACCAGCAGCGTCTCCATCGTATTGCAGGTGCCATAGCGCTGCGTCTTGGCGTTGAAGGCGACCTGAATGGCCTTATCCCGATCCGCCTGGTCGTCGATGTAGACGTGACAGACGCCATGCAGGTGTTTGATGACCGGCACCCGCGCCTCGGCGGTGATCCGCTCGATAAGACCCTTGCCGCCCCGGGGCACGATGACATCCACGTACTCGGGCATGGTGATCAGCTCGCCGACCGCGGCCCGGTCGGTGGTCTTCACCACCTGGACGGCATCGCGGGGCAGCCCTGCCTTTTCCAGTCCGTCATGAATGCAGGCGGCGACGGCCTGATTGGAGTGCTCCGCCTCGGAACCGCCGCGCAGAATGGCTGCGTTGCCGGATTTCAGGCAGAGCGCAGCGGCGTCGGCTGTCACATTGGGACGCGATTCGTAAATGATGCCGATAACGCCCAACGGAACCCGCATTTTGCCCACCTGAATCCCCGAAGGACGATAGGTCATATCGGCGATCTCACCGACCGGGTCCGGCAGTGCAGCAATCTGCCGAAGCCCCTCGGCCATTCCGGCGATCCGCTCATCGTTGAGCTCGAGCCGATCCAGCAGCGCCGCATCGAGGCCGCGCTCCTCTCCCGCTTGCAGATCCCTTTTATTTGCTTCCAGCAACTGCGGCCGCTGCGCCTCAATGGCATCGGCGATAGCGTTCAGCGCCGCATTCTTGGCATTGGTACCCGCACGGGCGGTTGCCCGGGAGGCGGCCCTCGCCTGCTGGCCCACCTGTTGCATGTATTGTTTGACGTCCATCGATACCTCTGTGTCTGGAAACAGATAGCAATTCAGGGCTGCGCCGGGGCGCCCACGGGGTCGAACCGTCGGCTCCACACCCCTTTGTAGGAGCCCAGCCCCCTGGGCGAACATGGCCCGAAGGGCCATCAAATTCCGCAACCACTCAAAGCCATGCCCAAGACGGCTTCGCCGTTTTCGCCCACAGGGTGGGCTCCTACCAGAGCCTCCGCCGGACCTGACTCCTGTAGGAGCCCAGCCCTCTGGGCGAACATGGCCCGAAAGGCCATCAAATTCCTCAGCCACTCAAAGCCAAGCCCAAGACGGCTTCGCCGTTTTCGCCCACAGGGTGGGCTCCTACCAGAGCCTCCGCCGGACCCGACGCCCGTAGGAGCCCAGCCCCCTGGGCGAACATGGCCCGAAGGGCCATCAAATGCCGCGGCCACTCAAAGCCATGCCCAAGACGGCTCCGCCGTTTCGCCCACGGGGTGGGCTCCTACCGGGCTAGAGCCTCCGCTGGACCCGACTCCTGTAGGAGCCCAGCTTGCCGGGCGAACATGGCCCGAAGGGCCATCAAATTCCTCAGCCACTCAAAGCCAAGCCCAAGACGGCTTCGCCGTTTTCGCCCACGGGGTGGGCTCCTACCGGGCTAGAGCCTCCGCCGGACCCGACTCCTGTAGGAGCCCAGCCCTCTGGGCGAACATGGCCCGAAGGGCCATCAAATTCCGCAGCCACTCAAAGCCAAGCCCAAGACGGCTCCGCCGTTTTCGCCCACGGGGTGGGCTCCTACCGGGCTAGAGCCTCCGCCGGACCTGACTCCTGTAGGAGCCCAGCCCTCTGGGCGAACATGGCCCGAAAGGCCATCAAATTCCTCAGCCACTCAAAGCCAAGCCCAAGACGGCTCCGCCGTTTTCGCCCACGGGGTGGGCTCCTACCAGAGCCTCCGCTGGACCCGACTCCTGTAGGAGCCCAGCCCTCTGGGCGAACATGGCCCGAAGGGCCATCAAATTCCGCAGCCACTCAAAGCCAAGCCCAAGACGGCTCCGCCGTTTTCGCCCACGGGGTGGGCTCCTACCGGGCTAGAGCCTCCGCCGGACCCGACTCCTGTAGGAGCCCAGCCCTCTGGGCGAACATGGCCCGAAGGGCCATCAAATTCCGCAGCCACTCAAAGCCAAGCCCAAGACGGCTCCGCCGTTTTCGCCCACGGGGTGGGCTCCTACTGGCATAGACCCTCTGCGGGCAACCTAAACAATCCTAACCCCCGCCACCAGCAGGGCCAATTGTACCAATTCGTCCCAGGCGTTACCCGGTTCGGCGCCCTTGATGGTGCGGTCGACGCGGCCGGCACGGGCCAGGAATGCCTCCCAGCGCCCCGCCTTGTGGCGCTCCAGGGCGCTGCGGACCGCTGCTTGCCGTTTCGGCCAGACACGGTTCTGACGTATGACCTGATCGGGAGCTGCCCCCTGCGCCACACCGGCGGCCATCCCCGCCAGACTGCGTATTTCGCGGGCCAGGGCCCAGAGGATTAGGACGGGCTCCACGCCTTCGCCACGCACCCCATCGAGAATACGGGCGGTACGTGCCGCATCGCCGGACAGCGCCGTGTCCACCAGTTCGAAGATATCGAACCGGCTGCTGTCCGCCACCGCCAGCGCCACTTCGCCCGGGTCAATGGCGCCTTCACCGAAGATCAGATGCAGCTTGTCCACCTCCTGGGCAGCGGCGAGCATGTTGCCCTCCACTTTGTCGGCCAGGAGCCGGACGACTTCAGGCTGGGATTCGAGCCCACGGGAACGCATGCGCTGGGCGATCCAGCCCGGCAGCTCTTTCTGGCCCACCGGCCAGACCTGAATAACGGCCCCCGCCGCCTCCAGGGCCTTGAACCACTTGGTTTGCTGCTGTCGTTTGTCGAGACGCGGCAGGCTGACCAGCAGGATATTGTCTTCCGGGGGCCGTTCGGCATAGGCGCTCAGTGCCTTGCCGCCGGCATCTCCGGGTTTGCCGCCGGGGACGCGGAGATCCAGAACGCGCCGTTCGGCAAACAGGGAAAGGGCATCCGCGGCGGCGGAGAGCGAACCCCAATCGAATCCCGTCTCGGCGTGCATCACTTCGCGCTCGGCAAAGCCCTGCGTACGGGCCGCCTGGCGGACCGCGTCGGCCGCTTCACCCGCCTGCAGCGGCTCGTCGCCGCTAATCACGTAGATAGGCAGCAGTGGACTGCGAAGGTGTCCGGCCAGTTGTTCGGGGCGCAGCCTCATTGGGCGGTGGTTTGGCCGTCTTCGCTGGCGGGCGGTTCGGGTGCTATCGCCTCGCCGGTGGGAACAGGGGCATCGGCCTCCTCGACGGACTCCGGGACCGCCCCCTGCCGAACCGTCACCTGCACCCGGCGCAGCATCTGGCGAATAGCCAGCTGTTGCATCTCTGCACGGATAGCGTTCTCCTCCTGCTCACTACTCAGCACGTTGTCCGGGTCGTACTCATAATCGCGCGTCATGCTGATGGACTGCTCAGGGACGAGAATCGCCCCCTCGGGTCCACGCAAGCTGTAGGTCAGCTTGTAGTAAAGCTCATACTCCCTGGCCTTACCGGCGGACCCCACGGACAGTACCCGGCGGTCGGAGTCCTCTCCCATGATGATGAGACGAGAGGCCGCCGGCGTCGCTTCCGGCACCACTTCCGCGCCGGCCGACTGGAGTACGTCGCGGATCTCATTGCGGAGCTCGGTCCCACCGCCCTGAATGGTGGTGACCTGCATGGCTTCGGGTAGAACGACCGCGCCACGCAGGCGGAAGCCGCAGGCGCTGAGGAGGAGGATGGAGGCAAGGATTAGGATGAGGGTTGGGTTGAACACCCCCTCCCTAACCCTCCCCCAAAGGGGGAGGGAAGGGTTTCCTTGCCTCCGGAGGGGGAGCGGATAGTTTCGTTCCGCGTGCCCCTCCGGGCGAAGAAGTCTTCCCTCGCCACTCGCCACTCGCCACTCGCCACTCAGGTCGCCACTCGCAACTCGCAACTCGCCCCTCATTTCGCCACCACGTTCACCAGCCTTCCGGGGACGACGATCACTTTCTTGACGTCCTTGCCATCGATGAAGCGCTGGACATTTTCATCACCGAGGGCAGTGGCTTCCACGGCCTCCTTATCGGCATCGGCGGGCACCTGGACCTTGCCGCGCACCTTGCCATTGACCTGGACCACCAGCTCGATGGTATCGCGCTTGAGGGCCGACTCATCCACTTCCGGCCAGCGAGCGGAGAGGATATCGTCGCCGAAGCCCAGTTCGCGCCAGAGATGGTGGGTGATGTGGGGGGCCGTGGGCGAGAGCAGAGGCAGCAGGATGCCGAGTCCTTCCCGGCGCAGGGCGTTGTCGCCTTCGGCCTGCTCCAGTTTGCCCAGCACGTTCATGATCTTCATGCAGGCCGAGACCACGGTATTGAACTGGTAACGGCCGAAGTCGGCGCGGGCCTGGCCGAGGGCCTCGTGGATCTCCCGACGCGCTTCCTTGATGCTATCGGCCACTTGGCCCCAGTCCGGCCTGTCGCCGGAGGCATTCAGGGCACTGACCGCTTCCCGGTGCTCATGGGCAAAGGCCCACAGCCGCTTGAGGAAGCGGTAGGCGCCTTCCACGCCGGAGTCGTTCCACTCCAGGGACTGTTCGGGCGGCGCCGCAAACATGGTGAACAGCCGCACCGTATCGGCACCGTACTGCTGGATCATCTCCTGCGGGTCGACGGTGTTGCCCTTGGACTTGGACATCTTCGCCCCGTCCTTGAGCACCATGCCCTGGGTCAGCAGGTTGGCGAAAGGCTCGTCCGACTTTACGAGTCCTTGATCCCGCATCAGCTTGTGGTAGAAGCGCGCATAGAGCAGGTGCAGGATGGCGTGCTCAATGCCGCCGATATATTGGTCGACCGGCAGCCAGTAGTCGCTGCGCTCATCCAGCATGGCGCTGTCGTTGTCCCGGCAGGTGTATCGGGCGTAATACCAGGAGGACTCCATGAAGGTGTCGAAGGTATCGGTCTCCCGCTCCGCCTTGCCACCACACTTGGGGCAGGTGGTCTCGTAGAACTCCGGCATCTTCTTGATGGGGGAGCCGACGCCATCGAAGGCCACATCCTCCGGCAGCACCACCGGCAGCTGCTCCTCGGGGACCGGCACTTCGCCGCAGGAGGCGCAGCTGATGATCGGAATCGGGCAGCCCCAGTAACGCTGGCGGGAGACGCCCCAGTCGCGCAGGCGGTAGTTGACCCGCTTTTTGCCCTTGTCTTGGCTTTCCAGGTGTTCCGCGATGGCGTCGAAGGCCTGCTCCGAGGTGAGGGCGGAGAAGTCGCCGGATTCCATCAGTACGCCCTTATCCACAAAGGCGGACTTCTCAAGATCCACCTCCCCCTCAAGCGGTTTGATCACCTGCTTGATGGGCAGCCCGTACTTCTGCGCGAACTCCCAGTCACGCTGATCGTGGGCCGGCACGGCCATCACCGCGCCTTCGCCGTAGGACATGAGCACGAAGTTGGCCGAATAGATGGGCACCGTCTCGCCGGAGATCGGGTGAACCGCCATAAGGCCAGTTTCCACGCCCTTCTTCTCCATGGTCTCCATGGCCGCTTCGGAGGTCTGCATGTGGCGCGCCTCCTCGATGAAGCTGGCCAGTTCCGCATGGTCTTTCGCGGCCTCGATGGCCAGCGGGTGTTCGGGGGCCACCGCCACGTAGGAGACGCCCATCAGGGTGTCGGGACGGGTGGTGTAGACCTTCAGGGGTTCGTCCCGGCCCTCGACACCGAAGGCGATCTCCACGCCCTCGGAGCGGCCGATCCAGTTGCGCTGCATCGCCCGCACCTGCTCCGGCCAGCCCTCCAGCTTGTCCAGGCCTTCCAGCAGCTCATCGGCATAGGCGGTGATTTTCATGAAGTACTGCGGGATCTCCTTGCGCTCGACGACCGTGTCGCAGCGCCAGCAGCGGCCCTCGATCACCTGCTCGTTGGCCAGTACCGTCAGATCGTTCGGGCACCAGTTGACCGGCGCGGTCTTCTTGTAGACCAGTCCCTTCTCGAACAGCCTGGTGAACAGCCACTGCTCCCATTTGTAATACTGGGGATGGCAGGTGGCGAGCTCACGGTTCCAGTCGTAGCCGAACCCGAGCCGCTGGAGCTGCCCGCGCATGTAGTCGATATTCTCGTAAGTCCATTTCGCGGGCGGTACGTTGTTCTTGATGGCGGCGTTTTCCGCCGGCAGGCCGAAGGCATCCCAGCCCATGGGCTGGAGGACATTTTTGCCAATCATGCGCTGATAGCGGCTGATCACATCGCCGATGGTGTAGTTGCGCACATGACCCATGTGCAGCCGCCCCGAGGGATAGGGGAACATGGATAGGCAGTAGAACTTCTCTCTGTCCGGATCTTCCGCTACCTCGAAGGAGCGGTTCTCTTCCCAGTAGCTCTGGGCCTCGGCCTCGATGACCGCCGGTTGGTACTGCTCGTCCAATGCCATTGAAAACGCCCGAATTTGCCTGCTGAATAAACGATTTAGGATACCGCACGCGCCCCGCGCCGAACAACTGAAAAGGCCGTTTGCCGAGGCCCCTGCAGCTGGCATAATGCGAAATAGGAGGGTATTTGTGGATAGCCTGGGAATGTGGCGTTGGACCTTTTTAGCAGCGATTGCCGGAGCCGCCTTGATCCCGCTCCTGTCCAGCCACGGATTCGAGACGGTGACGGTGCTCATCGGCGGGGAACAATTCCGCGTCGAATTGGCGATTTCCGATTCCGAACGCCGCCAGGGGCTAATGGACCGGGAACAGCTTCCCCCGGGAACCGGAATGCTGTTCATCTACGAACGCCCCCAGCCGGTACGCTTCTGGAACAAGGATGTGCGCTTCCCTATCGACATCCTCTACTTCGACGAGAACAGCACCCTTCTCCGCACCGATACCCACGTGCCTCCCTGCCCGCACGGGGATTGCCCCCTCTATCGAACCGAAGAGCCGGTGAAATATGTGCTTGAGCTACCCGCCGGCACAACCGATCGCCTGGGCCTGCACCCCGGGGAACAACTCGCGATTTTGTAACGCGACGGCTACCGCCCCCTACGCCGCAAGCGCTTTAAGCGGGCTTATCAGGCAAAGGAGAGCGCACCGCCTGTGCCAAATACTCTGGACCGTCAGTTTCGAACTGAGCGCCAGACCGGCATGGGTCGGGATATTCTGTCGCACTCGGCTGGCTTAGCTCGGAGCTCTGACTATCTCATCGGAGTCCATTCATGGCACACCCCAGCCGACGGATTTGCAATTGGCTCCATTGGGCTCAAATCTCGACCAATGTGCAAACATCCTCAACCACCTCGGCAAAGTAGCTCCGGGCCGAACCCTTTTTCAGGTCTTCCACACAATCTGCCAGCTCCTCGCCACTAGCTACCGCAAAGGCATTGCCATCCTCAAGGAGTGGTTGAAAGTATGCGGCTGTGTTCGGTAGCCGCAGCAGTGCGACTTTGCATCCCCCCAAGAGCGATTCAAGCAAAGCCGTGGAGTTCACACCAAAAACCACGCCTGCCTGACTGCTGGCTTCGGCCATGGTCGATGTATTGTCCACGCGAATACGGTCGGCGGTGTTCTTATCCAGCCCCCGCAGATAAGCACGGAGACTGAGAGCACTCTCGCCCGGATGGGGGCGAACGACGATATCCCAGTGAGGACACAACCGAGCAAACTGAATGGTGGCCTCCATCAAACTCTCTCCCACAGGACCCTGGGATAGCACCAAAAGCTGACGTTCGCAACGGACGTTTTCTTGCTGCGCCTGTCGCATCGGCGCCTCGATATGAGGGGCTCCGACCGGATGAACCTTACAGTTCTGCGGCAATTCCGTGTATCGATACCAAGCCTCCCCCCAAGTCAATAGGTGGTCAGCAAAGTAGGGAACCTCTTTCCAGCCCACATAGTCGTATCCCAAGTGCCCCCGATCCGTCGAGCCGTGTTGGAATTCAGCTGTGGGTATACCCAGCTCCTGCGCTGCGGCAATTGGTGCCTCCAAAAAGTAGCCGACAACGACATACAGTGCGCGCGGCTGTATTTTCTGGAAAAGGGCCCGATACACGAAGCGCAGCCCAATAAACCTTCCCACGGTCCGGATGACACGTTCCTCTAACGAAAGGCCACTTTTTGTAAGGTTCCCTCCCAACTGTTTCTGGATGGCATTGATGCGCGTGGCATCTTCTGATGAGAGCGTTACACGAACCGCTTGATGCGCAATCCATCCAAGTCGAGCCATCACTTCATAGTCTGGACTCCCCGGCAATGGCACGGGATCAAGCGGGGAAGTCCGGTCAAGAACGAGACTGGTATTCGTACGGGAACCTGACCAAGCTCTCAATGAGATAGGGTCCACGAGCTGCCCTGCGCACTGCCGTTTCCGGCTATGGGGAATGACGACACGTTCCGTTCTCCGACGACTCGCCATGAAAGGATTACGAGCAATAAATCGACCGGGAAATTCCTTAATCAGCTGAAACTTGGTTTTCCTTAGCCGCTTTGCTTCCGGATGCGCCTCCTGGGCAAGGCCATGCATCATCCTATAGTCATGAAACACCTGGAACCTGAGGAGCTTCCAGACATAAACCCCATTTATTGCCCAGCCTGATAGATATAACTCTTGTTCGAGGGATTCGAAAATGGCCAAGGCCTCTTCAAATGTTTTTGGAGAACCATGCGCCATGGGACTAGTCGATAAGCTCCCAACTCACGGGGGTCCCTTTTACCACATCACGCGTAACGCGCCGTCCGGCCACTTCGGTACAAAATCGCGGCGCAATCCCGTACCCCGGCCTCACACTTTTTATTGCGTCGGATGTAATCATGGTCCCTGCTCTCATATTCTTCACAAAATACAAAGAACGACGGAACTTGACGTTGCCCTGCTCGCTGGATTTACGGCCATAATCCACCCTACCGAGTGCTGCCCATGCCGTCTTACTGTCGCAACACAGGGCGTTCAACTCTGACGGCTCCAAGGAGAAACTGTCATCTGGACCTCCGCCGTTGCGATTCAGCGTAAAGTGCTTCTCGATGATAGAAGCACCCAAAGCCACGCTCGTCGTAGCGGTAGTATTGTCGAGAGTGTGATCGGACAGGCCCGTGACCAGCCCGAAGCGCTCAATCATGTCGGGGATAGTGCGCAGGTTGTAGTCTTCAGGCGGAGCGGGATAGGCGCTCACGCAATGTAGGATGGCTAACTGTTCGCATCCGGCGCCCCGGGCCGCGTCGATAGCCTCCTGAATTTCCCCCGCGTCGGCCATGCCTGTCGAGACGATCATTGGTTTGCCGGTACGTGCGACATATTCGATCAGCGGCAGATCCACAGCCTCGAACGAGGCGATCTTGTAGGCCGGCGCATTTAGATCTTCCAGCAAATCAACTGCCGTGGTGTCGAAAGGCGAACTGAAGATGGTGATGCCGAGCTTGCGGGCATGGTCGAATAGCGGCTTGTGCCACTCCCACGGGGTGTGCGCCCGTTCGTACAGTTCATAGAGTGTACGCCCCTTCCACAACCCGTCGTGGATACGGAAATCATCGCTGTCACAATCGAGTGTGATGGTATCCGGACGGTAAGTTTGCAACTTGATCGCATCGGCGCCTGCTGTCTTCGCCTCTTCGATGATCCTGAGCGCCGTTTCCAGCTTGCCGTTATGGTTTGCCGAAAGCTCAGCAACAACATAAGGCGGTTCGTCGACTGCGATACGGCGGCCCGCAATGGCGATACTCGGTTTTCTCATCGGGTGCAAGATCCTCTTTCTTGAAGCCATTCTGCAGCGAGCAGCCCAAACCCGATGACATCGTGATACTCACTGCCATCGAAATGATGGTCCCGTAATCGAGCCTCCTTCCGGAAGCCCAGCCGTTCATGAAAACGAATGGAGCGCTGATTGTATGCAAGCGCTTCACCACAGATTTTGTGTTGCTTCAGATCCGTGAACACATAAGCCAACGCGCTCCGGCCAAGTAAGGACGCACTACCTCTGGGCGCTTCCGGAGCCAGATAGAAACCCCACTCAGAGCGACGAACGGTATGGTCCACAATGGTCAGGTTGACAAACCCGGCTGGAACTCCTTGGAGCTCGAAAATCAACGGATATTTGTCCGGATTGGCCACCGCTTGGGAAAACCACCGTTGGTGCTCTTCCAATCCGATGGTGTGCTGGGTATACATGTGTCGACGCACATCCGGGTGATTCCGCCACACCCGCACCAGCTCTAAATCATTGGGTTGGAGCGACCTCAGGCAGCCAGTGGACTCTGTTGTCATCACCCCTCCATCATCATGTTCTGGCACACTCTTCTTGTCCCCTCGCCATCCGTAATCGACGCGCTGGCCTGTGACATGGAGCGCAATGCTTCCGAATTGGTCCATTCTTCCCAGTAACTTGGAAGTTCCTTCAGGCGCCGGATATCCCCGAGGTAAATGCAAGCCTCTGCCGAGGCCAACGCTTCGGCAATGCCTCTCTGGTTTGCCGCCAGCGCCAGCATCAAGGTCGGCAAACCCAAGCAGCAGCGCTCCCAAGACGTGCTGCCTGCAGCTCCGATCGCCAAGTCCGCGTCGGCCATAAGCTGCGCTAGATTATGGACATTTACCCGTACCTCGGTTGGCCAAGGCATGGCTGCGGCTTGTGCCTGGATCGACTTCAGCCAAGGGGCGCTACTACCCATCACTGCATCAATTTCGAGATTGTCGGGCAGCGGGCAGTCGCGTAAGGAGTCGAGCACCTTCCCGGTGGCATTGTCCTTGTCCACCCCACCCATGGTGACGAGCAGTCGTTTCAAACGCGGCGAATCGCAGCGCCGCAAATTTTCCTTGCGCAGACGGGCGAATTCAGGGCGTAGAAGGGCATAGTGCGGGCCGATCAGCAATCGACAGTTTTCGGGCGCGAGGCTGGCATAGTCACCGAATTGACGACCCAAGTTCTGATCAAGCAACAGATCGGCCTCATGAGGACGATCGGCCAGGTCGTCGATGACCAGCAGGCGGCCCCCTTTCGGCCTGACAGCGGCTTCCCAGCGGGCATCCAGTGCGTAGTGATCCACTACCACCCACGTCGGATCGAGTTCGCGAAGGATCTCGCCGGACTGTCGCGCATCGGTCTCCCAGGGCACGCCAAGCCAAGGGGCATGAGCCGGCCCCGTGTCGCTAGACCCATCGCCGGTATCCTTCGCATTTAACGGCAGCGCGTGGACGGGAAATCCACGTTTTCGGATCGTCTCGATCAGGTTGCCGGGGTGCTCACGACAAACAAAGTGACACTCGGCTCCCTGTTCACGCAAGGCATCGGCCAGCGTGAGGCAACGCATGATGTGGCCGGTGCCGATCTGCACTGAGGCATCAGCCCGGAAGATGATCACCTGCGGCTTCTTCGTCATTCGCCAGCCCGTGTGTCGGCCTGCATGGCCTTGAACAGCCACTCGGCCCGCCGCCAGTCCGCGGGGGTGTCGATGTCCTGCACGCGTTCCCGCGGCAGGGGGACGGGGATGGCATCCGAGGTCATGATCGGCCTGCCCGAGAGCCACGCCTCGCTTCGCCCCCAGTAGAACTGGCCAGCATCGTGCCAAGCCTCCTCTAGATCCTGCGAGCGGGTGTTCGCATATTCGGGATAGAACATAGCCACCCTTCCGGATTCGTTGATCCGCAGCGCACGTTTAATCGGGAAGGCGTAGCTGGTCACGGAAAAGGCATAATCCGCATTCCCGGATTCCAAAGCCTCTAGGCCCCGGCGGATGTCACCGGGTTGAACAAATGGGGCGGTGGCGTAAAGGCAGCAGACCGCCTCGGGCCGCTCGCCTTTTGATTGCAGCCACTCGATGGCATGGGCGATGACCGGGACGGTGCCGACGTAGTCGTCGGCCAGTTCGGCCGGTCGTCGGAACGGCACCTCAGCCCCGTACCGTTCTGCGACAGAGGCGATCTCGTCATCGTCAGTAGAGACGATAACCCGGTCGAAACAACCGCTCGAACGCGCGGCCTCGATCGACCAAGCGATCATCGGCCTGCCGCAGAACGGCTGGATATTCTTGCGCGGGATGCGTTTGCTGCCACCACGGGCCGGAATGATGGCTGCTCTCATCGGCGGACCGCCTCCGCCACAGCACTGACAACCTGGTCCTGCTGTTCCTCAGTCATCGTCGGAAATAGCGGCAGACTTATCGCCTCGGCGTAGTAGCATTCGGCTTCAGGGAAGTCTCCCTGCTGGAAGCCCATCTGCTGATAGTAGGGCTGCGTGTGGACAGGGATGTAGTGGAGATTGGCGCCGATGCCCTGCTCATATAGGGATTCGAATACGGCCCGGTGGCTGCTCTCAATCTGGTCGAGCTGGAGGCGGATGACATAGAGATGGCGGCCCGAATAGCTGTCCGGGTGTTGCCACGGCGTAGTCACCGGCAGGTCAGCGAGCAGCCGGTCATAGCGCTCGGCCAGCTCGTTGCGGCGGGCAACGTAGTTATCCACGCGTTCAAGCTGCGACAGGCCAAGGGCCGCTTGCATTTCTGTCATGCGGAAGTTGAAGCCCAGATCGACCTGCTGGTAGTACCAGGGCCCATCTGGTTGTCGGGTCATTTGTTCCGAGGCCCGGGTAATGCCATGGCTGCGCAGCAAAGCCATGCGCTCCGCAAGTGACTTGTCGTTCGTGACGGCGATGCCGCCCTCACCTGTGGTGATGATTTTCACTGGGTGGAAGCTAAAGACGGTGATGTCACTGTAACGACAATTACCGATGGGTTCGCCCTGGTACTTGCCCCCAATAGCATGCGAGGCATCCTCGATCACGCGGAAGTCATAGCGCTTCGCGAGTTCATGTATGGACGCCATGTTGCAGGGCTGACCGCAGAGGTGAACGGCAACGACCACCTTTGGCAGGCGATCTTCGCGCTCGGCCTGTTCCAGCTTCGTGGCCAAGGCGTCGGGACAGATGTTGTAGGTCTTAGGATCGATATCGACAAAGTCGACTTTGGCCCCGCAATACAGCCCGCAGTTGGCCGAGGCCACGAAGGTGATCGGGCTGGTCCAAAGCCAGTCGCTTTCTCCAAGGCCCAGTGCTAGGCAGGCGACGTGCAAAGCAGAGGTGGCACTGTTGACGGCCACGCCGTGCCGCGAACTAACCTCCTCCGCTAAAGCCTGCTCGAAGCGGGGTACGACCGGTCCCTGAGTCAGAAAGTCGGATCGCAGCACCTCAATGACAGCTTCCACATCCTCTTGCCGGATGTCATGTCGCCCATAAGGAATCATTTACGTGGCCCTGTCCTTTTCCGAGTTCGAGACATCAAAGGGAATCCATTCATGCGCACCAAATCCATGGTGGTGCAGTCGGGAAACTCAGCTGATATCAAATCGTTGGCCATAGAGCGTTTACCCGCAAAACTCAACGTCTTACGACCAACCGTACGTATTCGTAAGAAACGAAGGGCGCTTCGGAAAATCGGCTTGGGCCTCCCTTATCAGCAAAACTTTCCCTCTTTCTTCAGCTTTTCATAATGCTCGATGTTCCGCTGACCAAAGACCATTGCGGGATGCCCTCCTGCGATCGCATATGGAGGTATATCCTTTACAACACAACTACCGGCCTGAATTACAACGCCTTCCCCAATAGAAACACCGCCTAGCACAATTACACGACTACCTAGCCAAACATTATCGCCTATCTTTATATCCTTGTGAATATACGTATTATCGTACGGGATAGCACCCCCGCCGTCATAATTGTGGTTTTGACAAATAAAAAGGCAATCTGGGCCCGAATGAAAATTATCTCCTATGTCTACGCGCCCACTTCCAGAAACAACCAAACCATTAAAATTTGCATTATCCCCAAGAAACGTATTTTTCGTTAAATGCGTCGCCCCCCAACCTGCACGCTACCCTTGTAACCTCCGCATTGCCACTTCGCCTTCGCGTTTCTTGTCGCCCGCACAACCTTTCTTTGGAAACGAACAAAAAACTTTAACACTCTTATCATACTCATCTTCATGTACCCCAAGACGCAACCGAGTTTTTACTTAAGAAGCGCCTCCACATCAGTGGCCGAATACCTATTTGCGGATATTCGCTCCAAAACGGAACCGAGCTTTCCGTCCATAAAATTTCGGGGAGTTAAATGTAGATGCCTCAAAGCGCCAGATATAAGTCGCGGCCGACAAAGCAAATTCATAAAGCGATATACGACGATTGTCAGTCGACCATATCTCGAACAGTTAACTCGAACTGAAGGAACTGCGATTCTTTCAACCCCGACAAAATCCGAAATATAATCACAGACTCGCTGAGGATCAGATTGAAACTCTTCAAACTTGATGAACAGGCACTCTATACCCTCCCTTTTACACCAATCATACAGCTCGTCATCAAGTGCTCTCCATGTCAGAAGGTTTACTTCATTTATTCGGACAAACTCTTCCAGACTCCAACAGTGCCCCTCATTCAACGTCTGAAAATACAATGACAAGACCCAAGAGTTAAACTCTCTAGTAAACAAAATCAACTTGTCGACTAACAATATCTCCAGAATCGTTTTTATTTTATCTAGATTAAATGCCTCAGCTAAAGGATACGGATAGCCAAAACTCGCTTCGTTTGAAAACAACAATACATCTTCTTTGTTAATCGGTCGGTACTTATTTTTAAGGCTAAATGAACCAAGGTAACAAACGCCAGGCAGATACGGAAAGAATCGCTTTTGAAAAAATGAACTACCCGTTTTATGAAGGCCAGCGTGAAGCACCCGGGTCATCGTTACACTCTCTTTATCTTTTTACCTTACTACGGACGCAATATCTGCGCGCGCATCTTTCTGATAAAAACGTGAAGCTTCATCAGGCAGCTCCAATTTTTTCCCGATTGGCTTCGATCCAGGTACGGAGTTGGTCAATGCTCATCCAATCCACATTTCTATCACTGGAATAGACGAAGCCTTCCGGCACCCGCTTGCCGTTTTTGATGCGGTTGGCGTCCTGATCCCAACTGTTTATGGCCGGGAGGATCTTATAATGATCGGGGTACTCGTAGGTGTAGTAAGCGTCATCAGCACCGATCATCTCCTCGTGCAGCTTTTCGCCAGGGCGAATACCGACGATTTCCTGATGCGCATCGGGAGCGATGGCCCGGGCCAAGTCTGTGACCTTCATGGAGGGGATCTTCTTGACGTAGATCTCACCGCCTTCCATGTCCTCGAAGGCATGCCAGACCAGTTCCACGCCCTGCTCCAGGGAGATCATGAAACGGGTCATGCGCTTGTCGGTGATCGGGAGTACACCCCGATCCTTTATGGACATGAAAAACGGAATCACTGAACCCCGGGAACCCATGACGTTGCCGTAGCGGACCACGGAGAAGCGGGTATCTCTTTGACCTGCATAGTGATTTCCGGCCACAAAGAGCTTGTCGGAGGTCAGCTTGGTCGCACCATAAAGGTTGACAGGGCTGCTGGCTTTGTCAGTGGACAACGCGACGACCTTCTTCACGCCTTTGTCTATGCAGGCATCGATGAGGTTCATGGCTCCAGTGACGTTGGTCTTCACGCATTCAAAGGGATTGTACTCGGCTGTGGGCACGATTTTGGAGGCTGCCGCGTGGACGACGTAGTCCACGCCATCCAACGCTCGGTAGACGCGTTCACGATCACGTACGTCACCGATGAAGAAGCGTACGCGGGAGTCTCCCTCGAATTCCTTGGCCATTTCCCATTGCTTCATCTCGTCTCGAGAAAAGATGATCACGCGCTTGGGATCGTAAAGTTTCAGCAGCATCGGAATGAAGGTATGGCCGAAGGATCCGGTGCCGCCCGTTACCAGAATGGATGAATCGTTGAACATGAGTAAACTTTTCCTTTACGCGTGGTCGGCCATGCGCCGGAAGGTGATGTTCCGCGCAGTCAGCTCGGAATAGGAGCCGTGATCTGCCACTTTGCCGCCGGCCAGCAGATAGATAGTGTGGCATCGTTTCACGGTAGCGAGTCGGTGGGCGACCATGATGATGGTCTTTTTGCCCGAGAAATCATGAATCGCATCCATGATCAATTTTTCCGTAATCCCATCAAGAGCGCTGGTGGCCTCATCGAAAACAAGCACGTCAGCATCATGGTAAAGAGCACGAGCTATGCCAATACGCTGGCGTTGGCCGCCGGATAGCTGTACGCCGCGTTCGCCAACCCGGGTCTCCAAGCCATCGGTCAGCTCGTCGAGCATTTCGTCCAGGTGCGCCATAGTGGTAGCCCGCCGGACCTTGTTCTCATCGATGGCCTCGGGCGGCAGGCCGAAGGCAATGTTGTCGCGGATGCTACTGTCGGCCAGGAAAATCGACTGGGGCACAAATCCCAAACTGTTCTGCCAAGCACGCCGATTCCCCTCGGTCAGCGGCCGGCCATCAATGAGCACGCGACCCTTCTGCGGCTTGATCAATCCGAGTAGCAGATCAATAACGGTGGACTTGCCGGAGCCGGATGCCCCCACAAGGCCAATCACCCGGTTGACCGGCAGGGTTAGGCTCAGGCCTTCGAGTGCGGCTCCCTGCTTGCCGGGATAACAAAAAGTGACGTTGTCCAGTCGGATTTCGCGCTGTGGCACAAGGTGGCCTGCCTGCTCGCCGGGAGTGCCAGTGGTGGCATGCTGACTGGCTTTGAGGTCATCCTTCAGGCTATCGAAGGCAGCCAGGTTACTGCGCACTTTGACAATGCTGGTGTAGATTTGGTGGAAGGCCGGCAGCAGCTTGAAGCCCGCCAGGGCATACACGGAAAGGATCGGAAGAATGGTACCGAGGTTCCCCTGGTGAGCGGCCAGCAGATAGAGCACCAGGAAGATCACCGCACCGTAGGCGATGAGTTCCATGGCGTAACGTGGCACCTGCGAAAGGGCCGTGGTGATGCCCTGTGCACGGCCGAAGGCGCGGCTACTGGCCTCAAAGCGCTCGTTGAAGTCGGCTTGACGACCCAGCAATAACGTGTCCTTGATACCGCCGAAACCCTCATTCATTAGCTTGAAGCGTTCGCTGTTGATCTTGGTAATTGCCTGCCCATTACGGGATAACTTGCGGCGCACGGTACGATAAAGCAGCAGGTAGGCAGTGGAAAACAACAATAAGCCTACCAGAGCCACAATCGGGTTTAAGACGAAGATCGTCGTGGTCATGACCAGGGCCATCACCGCTTTCGCGTTCATCATCATCAGTGGACGTATCAGCTGACTTGTTATGCGCCCACACTCTTGGGCTATTTTATTGGTCAACTGACTGTTGCTTCCGCTAGCATGGAACAGCCATGGCTGTTGCATATAGTGCTTATAGAGACGGGTGCTAAGCTCGGCACCGATTTGATTGGCATAGAGCGCTAGCCGCCAAGTGGTGAACATGGCAATTGCGGCGGCTCCGGCAAGTGCGGCGAGCACGGCGATGCCCAACCAGAAGAGGAAGTCCGCAGGCTCGCTAAAGCCGGTCGCTTGGTACAGCTGAGCCAGAGTGTCCTCCCCTTGGAGACGGCTCGTATCGCCCACGAGGGCCATAAAGGGGCCGATGGCGACCACGCCAGCCACTTCGGCGAAGGCCATTAGTACAACCAGCACTTGTAGCGACAAAAGCTTGCGGCGCTGTTCGCGGGTAAGCAGCGAGAACAATTCCTTAAGGCTGGCTAGCACAGCTTTATCCGTTGTCCCCGTATCACGCGTTGGCAAGGCTTTCCGCGGGCGTTCTGCAGGCGCCTTGGGTACTGCGCAAGCCGGCATCACCGCTCACCGGTCGCGCATCTTCCCGTATCACGCCAACAGCTACCGGGCCCCGTTGGCTGCATGAAACTTCGGCACACGCCCGACCTATCCGATAGGCGGCGTCTTCGTTGAGTTCATCCGGTACGCGACCACGAATATCGTATGCTTTGAAGCAGGCCAAACTGTTTTTCATGGTGGTTCAGGACTCCTGCGGCTCCCCAAGTGCGGCGGCTTCCAACGGAGGTCCTCCTGTTTTTGGCTCCAAGCCTATTCTTCTGAGCCTTTTGGGGGTGAATAGGTACGCTTGGCGGTATTATTGAGATTTGCCCATAAAAATCCAAGTCTTAAAGATTTGGTATAGCAAAGCTCACTTACACGCCAGTTCGCGCGATTAGGGTTGGGGTGACCTCCAGGTTTTGAGAGGCAGTGTCGGATTTCTTCGGGGAGCATTGAACGCGAATCGCGTCCTTCCATAGCTTAGGAAAGTTGAGTGATTGACCGATGTTATCGGTGGATTTTCGTCAGGTCAATGAAGGGATTATCGACCATCAAGACAGGCTCCACCCGACCTATTCGCCCATCTTCTGGAGGGCAACGAAATTAGGCCAGAGCTTCTCCAGACTCAATCCCCGGCAACACCCGGTAATCGCCCCTCAAGAGCTTGGGAGAGCGCCCGTCTCGCCTTCTCCTCCCCGTGGCACCAGCCGAACTCCTTTGGCCCTCTCCGAATCCACCTCAAGATTTACTAGGTTCTTCTGGTCCGCAGGGCCGAATAGCCGCTTTAAGGAGGCCCACCGCCGGGTGGCCGGCCTGGAGGGAGATGCGCCGGGCGCTCTCGGGCTGGTCGCTGCGCCTGGCGGTCGAGGCCGCCTAACACCACACGGCTCCGCGACGAAGTGGAGTCGGGTCGGTAACCAACCCACTCATATCAGAGTATCCACTGTCGCTAATCGCCTTCCATGCCCTGAACCGAAGGAAAAGGAATGAGCAATCGAAAAGACGAAGCAAATCATTGAAACAGGTCAATCCTATGAGGAGTCCATCCCCAACGAGTCCCCCAAACACCTTCACCATCAGGGTGGCCTCTGCCGACCTCGATCCACCACCGGCTCTGCTAGGGTGAAACCATCCGCTTTTCCCATGCCCAAGCATGCTCAACAATCGTGCCGAGATCCGCATACCGCGGCGACCATTCCAAGACGTCACGGGCACGCCGGGAATCGGCTACCAAACGCGCCGGATCGCCGTCCCGGCGCTCTGCATTGATGACTCGGATCTCCCGTCCCGTCACCGCCCGGGCCGTATCGATTACCTCCTGTACAGAGAAACCGTTGCCGTTGCCGAGATTGAAGGCGCCGCTCAACCCTGAACGCTCCAGCCACTCCAGAGCCCGCAGATGCGCATCGCAAAGGTCCGTCACATGGATGTAATCGCGAATGCAGGTGCCATCGGGGGTGGGGTAATCCCGACCAAAGACCTTGATATCCGACCGCCGCCCCGAGGCGGCCTGAAGGACAAGCGGGATCAAATGGGTTTCCGGATCGTGGCGCTCCCCGAGGATGCCATCAGGATGCGCTCCGGCCGCATTAAAGTAACGAAGGGAAACCGACTTCAGCGCGTAAGCCCGGTCATAGTCGGTCAATGCCTGTTCGATCATCCATTTGGTGCGCCCGTAAGGATTGACCGGCTCCTTGGGGTGGATTTCATCAAGAGGCACATAATCCGGTTCGCCAAAGATCGCTGCTGTCGACGAAAAGATGAACCGCTCCACCCCATGCGCCACCATCGCATCCAGAAGGTTCAGGGTGTTAGTCACGTTGTTGCGGTAGTACTTGGCCGGGTCTACGACCGACTCCCCTACCTGGATATACGATGCGAAGTGCATTACCGCATCGAACTGGCCGCGCTCAAACAGCCCGTTCACCGCCTTCCGATCCGCCAAGTCACCGTAAACGAACCGGCGGCCAGACACGGCGTCCCGGTAGCCCGCAGAGAGATTATCGAAAACCGTCACTTCGTGACCGGCATCGATTAAAAACTGACCCATATGGGAGCCGATGTAACCGGCGCCACCAACTACCAGAACATGCATATACGTGTCTTCACTGTTTTTTCCGTAAACGAAAGCTGACATTCGCCCGCGGGGCGGGCTCCTACAAGAAAATGCGTTCCGCTCCTCTGCAGGAGCCCAGCCCTCTGGGCGAATTCGGCTTCGACTGACATTCGCCCGCGGGGCGGGCTCCTACAGGTAATGCACCTCCGCTCTCCTGTAGGAGCCCAGCCCTCTGGGCGAATTCGGCTTCGGCTGGCATTCGCCCGCGCAGCGGGCTCCTACAGGTAATGCGCCTCCGCTCCTCTGTAGGAGCCCAGCCCTCTGGGCGAATTCGGCTTCGGCTGACATTCGCCCGCGCGGCGGGCTCCTACAGGTAATGCGCCTCCGCTCTCCTGTCGGAGCCCAGCCCTCTGGGCGAACGGCTTCGGCTGATATTCGCCCGCGGGGCGGGCTCCTACAGGTGACACGCCTCCGCTCCTCTGTAGGAGCCCAGCCCTCTGGGCGAAAGGCCCGTTCTATATCCACACCGCATCCCAGTGGGGCCAGTCTCCAATGCGTTCCACCAGCCCCGCTCGAAGCGGATTCGCCACTATATATCTCGCTACGGTCGCGAGGTCCTCTTCACGGCGAACCGCGCGATCGTAGAACCCTTTCTGCCAGACCGAAAACCCGATTCTCCGACTGGATATCGCCTTGGCGGCACGAACCACACTGGACAGAGTGTTGTGCTCTCCCAACGCGAATAGCCAGTGCAAATGATCTGGCATCACCACGAAACCCAGAGTCGTTGCCCATCCAAACTGTTCGTGCTCACGGAGAACGGCAATCAGTTTCCGAGCATTGGGGAATTGGTGAAAAACGGGTCTCCGGTGACGGGTTATGGTTGTAACCAAATAAACATTCCCGGAAGAGGACAGGCGTCCCCTGCGAAGATTTCGTCCCTGGTACCGTTCCATCGGTGGTTATCTCCACGCTTTTAGCTTTACGTCTCGTTCTTTCTGCGTCCGACCTTGCCGGCTTCTTCGCCCGCGGGGCGGACTCCTACAGGTGATGCGCCTCCGCTCCTCTGTAGGAGCCCAGCCCTCTGGGCGAAAACCGGCTTCGACTGACATTCGCCCGCGGGGCGGGCTCCTACAACTAATGCGCCCCCGCTCCTCTGTAGGAGCCCAGCCCTCTCGGCGAAACCGGCTTCGACTAGGGCATTCGCCCGCGGGGCGGGCTCCTACAGGTAAAGCGCCTCCGCCCCTCTGTAGGAGCCCAGCCCTCTGGGCGAATCCGGCTTCGACTGACATTCGCCCGCGGGGCGGGTTCCTACAAGTGATACGTCTCCGCTCTCCTGTAGGAGCCCAGCCCTCTGGGCGAATTCGGCTTCGGCTGGCAGTCGCCCGCGGGGCGGGCTCCTACAAGTGATACGTCTCCGCTCTCCTGTCGGAGCACAGCCCTCTGGGCGAATTCGGCTTCGACTGGCATTCGCCCGCGGGGCGGGCTCCTACAATGATGCGCTCGCTATTTTGTGGACCAACGAAATTAAACCAGAGCTTCTCCGGACTCAATTCCCGGCAACACCACCCGTATACCCGGTAATCGCGCCTCGAGCGCTTCGGCGAGCGCCCGCCGCGCCCTCTCCTCCCCATGCACCAGCCGAACCTCCTTTGGCCCTTTCCGAATCCGCCTCACAAAATCCACCAGGTTTTTCTGGTCTGCATGGGCCGAATAGCCCCCGATGGTATGCACCCCGGCGCGGATATCGAATTTTTGCCCCTCGAACCTTACCCAACCACCGGAAGGCCCGTATCGCTGAATATCCCGTCCGGGCGTGCCTTCCGCCTGATACCCCACGAACAGGACGTCGGTTCGTTTATCCCCCAGCAGCGCCTTGAGGTAATTCACCACTCGCCCGCCCGCGCACATGCCGCTGGCCGCTATAACCACCGTGGGGCGTCCACTCTTGGCCAGGTAATCCACCGCGCGCAGGTGATCCTCGTGACTTTCGATGGTGGTCAATTGGTCGAACGCGAGGGGATGGCGCCCGTGAGACAGCCGCTGGCGGGCTTCCGCATCCCAGAAGCGCTTCAAACTGCGGTATTCCCGGGTAAAACGCGCGGCCAAGGGCGAATCCACCACAATTTCCACCTCGCGCCAGGGCAGGCCCCGCGTTGCCGGTCGGCTTCCGCAGCGGTGAATCGTATCCTCCAGTTCGTAAAGGAGTTCCTGCGTCCGCCCGATACTGAACGCCGGAATCAGCACCACCCCGCGATTATCGAGGCACCGCTCTACCACCATCTGAAGCCGCTCCCGTCGGGCACGGCGCCCCTCGTGCCGCCGATCTCCGTAGGTGCTCTCAAGCACGAGCACATCGGCCCGGGATGGCGGTTTCGGAGCAGGCAAAAGAGGAGTGTACGGCGCCCCCAGATCCCCCGAAAAAACCACCCGTTTGCCGCGGCGCGCGGCCTGATCGTCCAGGGAAACATCAAACTCCACGTACGCCGACCCCAGAATATGTCCCGCCGGCTGCAAGCGGAGCGAAACCCCGCTATTCGGGATAGCGCTCCAGCGCCCGTAAGGAACGGGAATGAGGTTTTGCTCAAGAAGCCCCAGAAAGCGCCCGATCAAACGCCGGTCCCGGGTAAACCCCATTTCCAGCGCATCCTCGATCACCAGCGGCAAAAGCTGCGCGGACGCCTCGGAGCAGTAGATGGGGCCGCGAAAACCCGCGGCAAAGAGATAGGGCACACGCCCAACGTGATCCAAATGGCAGTGCGTCAGCACCAGAGCGCGAACGCGCCCAATATCGAAGTCTATCTTCAGGCCGGCGTCGGGCCGGTTTTCAGTCAGGTCGCTCCCCTGAAAGAGCCCGCAATCAATCAGCACCGACCCCTCGGGACCGATCAGTTCATGACAGGATCCGGTTACCCCCTCAACACCGCCATGGTGGCGGATAGCGCCCTTTCCCCCAAGTTCCATCTCGAGTGCCTTTCCAGTTAGTTCCCACGTCTATCCTGCCGTTGCGTTCAAGGCCTATCAAGTTTTGAAACCCAATACAAAGGCGGGGCCCTTGAAGTCCCACCTGCAGGAGCCCGCCCCGCGGGCGATTAGCCAATCCGAATCGAATTCCAAGCGCTCTCCCTACCTTCCTAACATTGTGGCCTTCCCCCGGGTCCTATATGATTCCGGGCCAGCTATAGCCGAAATACGCCCGCCTTATTAGATGGCCACCCTGCCCTCCCAAACAGCCCGTTTACGCAGTACGCTCTGGCCGGAAGCCGCCTGGGACAAGATCGGGATTTTGGCGCTGGTAGCGTATGCCTTGTTCTGGCTTCTGGCGTTTGATATTTCTCAGGCTGCCGAAAGCGTGATGATTTTGGCATTCCTGGTCACCTTCTTCCGCCGCTCGACACCGGCCCAGCGCCGGGATCCCCTGCTGCTAATTCTGCTCTTCTGGATTGGCTATCAATTCATATTCGTTCCGATAGTCATTCGGGAATTCCCCGATCTGGCGACGGGCCAAATCGAATTCGCCCAGCATTACTCAAAAATCGCACTCATCTTCGTCGTCGCTTGGTGGGTACGCGGCTCCTCCGAAAGACTGGTCATTGTGCTCTCCTGCGCGGTGATTGGATTCCTGCTTGGTGCGATTTTCCAGGAAAACGGCGTCATCGATGCCTTCCAGGACGTACTCAGATACAGGAGAGTAGGGTTCGGCTATCGCAACGCCGAGCACACTGCCGTCTATGCGAGCTTCTCACTCTTCTTTTTGATCTTCCTGCGGAAGCGGATCGTTCGGCTATTCGGCAGCTGGAAATGGGTCGGATACGCGCTATGGACCGGTGCAACGCTTTTCAGCATAGCCATAATCATCCTCACCCAAACCCGGGCGACCTGGCTTGGGCTAATCCTGTCGACCGGGCTAGTGGGGCTCGCCAGCGTACTGATTTGGTTGACCGGAACGTTGACCAAAGAGAGATGCCTCCGTTTTCGGAACATCGTGCCCGCCATTCTGGTCTTTTTCCTGCTTTTTGCCTCGCTTTACGGAACAGATGCAGGACAGGCTGTTAAGAAACGATTTGCGGGGGTTACTGAAGAAATACAAAACATCATGAAAGGGAAATTTCGACCAACTAACATCCCAGAGCGTAGGGGTGCGTGTGACGATGTGGCAGCAGGCTTTTGAGTGGATTGGCGAACGACCGGTCGTCGGATGGGGCCCCAAGACCCGGGAACATCTGTTCAAGAGTGATGAGTTTCCACCACAGTTCCACGACAGCTTCGGACACTTCCACAATAACTTCCTCGGGCTTTGGGTCGCCTACGGCGCTTTAGGATTCGCCGTCTTCGCTGGCGTCGCCGTCATGGTCGGCCACTCGGCATGGGCGGCCTGGAGGGCGCACCTCCTGCCCACCGAGGTTTTACTTTTCGGCTTCTCCTTTTTCATTTACTGGCTTGTCGTCAATCTCTTCGAATCCTATTTTAATTACTCGACAGGCACTTACACCACAGCGTTGGTGGCCGGAAGCCTCTATGGATACCGTATTCGACGCCTGCAATCCGAAGCGAATTCTGGTGATGCTGTCGACGCCTCGTCCGAATAAAAAGCGCCGCCCTTACAAACAGCTAGTCAATGAGAGATTTTTTTTGAGAGAATGAGACTGAATCTTGCGTCGATAATGCGGGCAAGAGCCGTTCGTTCTCAGCCAAGTCCTCGTTCATTGATTGGGGGAGGAACAGGGATTTTCCATGAAATACGCTAACTTACTGCTCTCGCTGCCTCGCCCGGCCAAACGCGGCCTCATGGTTTTCAGCGATTTTATCGGTATCCCGATTGTCCTTTGGCTCTCGTTTGCCCTTCGCCTGGGAACCCCCACGCCAGCAGTCGCTGAGGTTTGGTGGCTTTTCATCATCGTACCAGTAGTCAGCCTACCGGCCTTTATCCGTCTCGGCCTGTATCGGGCTATTGTCCGCTTTATGGGAACCAAAGCGGTCATCACGGTTCTACAGGGTGTCACCCTTTCCGCTCTCCTGCTGGTAGCCGTCATTCTCCTCTCAGGCACGGGGGGCGTACCCCGTTCAGTACCTCTGATTTATTGGGCCTTGGCGATCATCTATGTCGGCGGGACCCGTTTTTCGGTTCGCGCCTACCTCTTCTCGCGGCTCTCCAGAAATACGGCTCGGGACCCTATCGCCATCTACGGCGCCGGCGCGGCCGGGGCCCAGCTGGCACAGATGCTGGAACACAGTTCCGACTATGAACCGATTGCCTTCATCGATGACAACCCGGCACTAACCGGCAGTTACGTCAACGGCATCAAGGTATTCAGCCCCGAAGGCATCAAGGAACTGGCCGAAGACGTGAATATCACCGATGTTCTCCTGGCAATGCCGCGACTCACGCGCAAACGCCGGGTGGAAATCCTCGAGCGCCTAGAGAGGTATCCCGTCCACGTCCGCACTATACCCGGCCTGGACGATCTGGTGTCCGGGTCCGCCAGCCTGGACGAAATCCGGGAAATCGACATCGAAGATTTGCTGGGGCGCGACCCGGTCGCCCCCAATCCTGAACTACTGACTGGCTGTATTGAAGGCAAGTGCGTCATGGTCACCGGCGCCGGCGGCTCCATCGGCTCCGAGCTGTGCCGGCAGATCCTCGCGCAGCAACCGAAACGCCTGATTCTTTATGAAATCTCGGAGTTCGCGCTCTACGCCATTGATCGTGAACTGCAAGACTTCGCTGCCGAGTTCTCATTGGAAATCCCCATCGAACCCGTATTGGGCTCCATACAGGACAAAGCCCGCTTGGAGCTGACCATGGGCAGCTTCCAAGTGAATACCATTTACCACGCCGCTGCCTATAAACACGTGCCCCTTGTTGAACACAACCTCATTGAAGGCATAAGAAACAATGCCTTTGGCACCCTCCAGGCAGCCGAAGCCGCCATTGAAAGCGGCGTCTCCACTTTCGTGTTGATTTCAACTGACAAGGCCGTGCGGCCCACAAACGCCATGGGCGCCAGCAAACGATTGGCGGAGCTCATCCTTCAGGCCCTGCAGGAGCAGGTGACAAATAGCGAAATAAAAGGCAAGACACGTTTCTGTATGGTGCGCTTCGGAAATGTCTTGGGATCGTCCGGTTCGGTCGTGCCCCTTTTTCGCGAACAGATTCGCAACGGCGGGCCGGTAACCGTCACACACCCCAATATCACCCGTTATTTCATGACAATTCCTGAGGCTGCACAACTGGTACTGCAAGCCAGTTCCATGGCCGAAGGCGGAGAAGTGTTCGTGCTGGATATGGGCGACCCGGTGCGAATCGACGACCTCGCCCATAAAATGATTCGGCTCTCCGGCCTCGAGGTCCAGGACGCCACCAATCCCAACGGCGACATTGCCATTGAGTATACCGGCCTGCGCCCGGGCGAAAAGCTTTACGAAGAACTACTGATTGGCAAAAACCCGATCGGAACCATCCACCCGCTGATCTGGCGCGCGGTCGAAAATCACACTCAATGGCAACAACTCACAACGGCGCTGGACCGATTACACAACGCGATGTCGGAGAATGACTGCGAAAAGACCCGAAAGGTACTCGAGCAGCTGGTGACCGAATACACCCCCAACAGCGACATCGTCGACAAACTCTGGTGCGCCGTGCCCGAAATCAGTACGCCTGAAAAAGTAACTGCATTCCATTAAAGAGCTGAATACCTGTCCCTGTAGGAGCCCAGCTCCTTGGGCGAATCCATAAAGTCAGACCTCCTGCAAATCCGCCGCCCCCGCCTTAAACCAGAATGCCAAACCAACCAACGGCAAATACGCAATCACCACACCCAGCACCCCATCCAGCCAACCAATAGCCACCACTGAAGCCACCGGCAACAACCAAAACAGATTAATCGCCCCAAACGCAAAGGAAACCGGTGCATGCGCCCCAACCTTGCGCGCCGCATACTGATACGCGTGACTTCGGTGCGCCTCATAGAACCGGTCGCCCCTCTGAACGCGACGAACCAGCGTTACCGTGGCATCCACTACAAACGCTCCCAGCAGGATCACCCAGCCCCAGAACAGCTCCGGCGCCACCCAGGATGCCTGAATCGACAGTACGCCCAGCAGAATACCGACGAAACCGCTGCCGGCATCACCCATAAAGATCTTCGCCTTGGGAAAATTCCATAAAAGAAATCCGACAACCGCGCTGGCCAGCAATAAGGGGCCAATCCACTCTGGCCCAGCAGCCGGCGACAACAGGTAAAGCCCGACGCCCCCCAAACTAACAGTCAGCGCTTCGATTCCGGCAATCCCGTCGATACCATCCATGAAGTTGTAGAGATTGAGCAACCAGACCAGATAGACGGCCGCCAGCCCATGCCCCAACCAGCCAAGGTCCAGCACAAAACCAAACACCGGCAACGGCGGCAATCCCCCCAACCACGTCAACGCCCAGCCAGCCCCTATGGAATGGGCCAACAAGCGCCAGCGCGCCGGCACATGCCCATGGTCATCCAGCCAGCCCACCAGAGCCACCCAGCCGCCTGCACCCGCAAGCGCCCACACCCCGGCAACCGACACCCCACCGGCCCACCCCAATAGCGGCAAAGCGACCAGGCACGTTAGTACAATCGACATGCCCCCACCACGCGGCGTCGGCACTGCATGCGAAGTGCGCTCGTTAGGGATATCAACCAAACTACGCGACAACGCATAGCGCCGGAGCAAACCAGTCAGAACAAAGGCAAAAAGCGTCGCAAAGACAAGCCCCCCCAAAGTGCCACCGCATATCCTCTACTTTTTTGTAGGAGCCCAGCCTCTGGGCGAAGTAACCGAAACCGAAACCGAATAACTTAAGTTACAAACGGTGTTTTAACTTAAACTCTCGCGCCGTCTCCCCAAGCGCCTCATCCACACTAACCGGCGGCGTCCAGCCAAGGAGATCCCGTGCCTTAGATATATCCACCTGCAGGGATCCACAAAGTCGCTGGGCAATGCCGCGCCTTCCAACCATCGCAGCCGCCACCTTCAAAAGCCATACTGGAACCGGCAGTAGCCGCGCAGGTTTGCCAAGCGCATCGCCAAACCGCATCAACAATTCCGTGGTAGAGAGGTCCTCCCCGTCAGCCACCAAAAATACCTGGTTTGCCGCCGCCGGGTGTTCGATGCAAATCCGAATAAAATCGATAAGATTATCGAGCGCGATAAGGCTGCGTTGATTGCGGATCGCTCCAAGTGGCAGTGGCACACCCTTGGCCAGCCAGCGCATCATGGAAAGAAGATTGGCTTTTACGCCGGGACCGTAGACCAAAGGCGGCCGAATAATCACTACCTCCATTCCCGAGTCCTCAGCCAGTTCCATCAAGCGCTGCTCCGCCTCCCACTTGGAAAGGCCGTAAGGTTCTTGCGGCATCGGCTGATCGTCTGCTTCAAACACTTGCCCAGGTGCAGTTTGCTCACCATTGACCTTGATGGAACTTATAAAGATAAACCGTCGCACACCCGCATCCGCTGCCTGCCGCGCCAAGTTCAATGTCCCTTCTACATTTACTTTGCGAAACGCTGCCAAAGCATCAGTGGCGGTCTCGTGCATCACATGCACCCGGGCGGCGAGATGCACCACACAGTCCACACCCGGCAACGCCGTCGACCAGTCGGTTGAGGGATTAATGTCCTCGACTACCACAATCCCTTCCTCAATGGACGCCTTCCGCAGGACTTGAGTGACTCCCCACCCATTCGCGGCCGCCATTACGCAAAGACGGTTACCAACAAAACCTGTTGCCCCCGTGACGAGCAGGCTTTTTCGACTCACTCCGCAGCCCGTTCCGTGTAGCGTTTCGGTCGTCGGACATACTCAAGCAGTTTCATCGGGATCTTCAGCAAAACTCTCCCCAAGCTCGTCTCAAGACCATTCTCACGGCACGCCCGAACGATCTCTCTGTTTAATGTCCAGCTATTGCGCAGCCCGCCCGTACTCACCCCTCCCGCCCGCATCTTCACCACCACTTCCGGCAAGTAGGCATAACTTGCGCCTGCTTTATGCAGGAGACGCACCATCATTTCGTAATCGGCGGCTATGCGGTACTTAAGCGAATATAGGCCCCATTTCTTATACAAGGTACGCTTGGCAAGGAATGTCGGATGTGCAGGCATCCACCCATAGCGCAGCCGCCCCGGATGAAACCGGCCCGAGTCGTAGTATCGAAGCACCTTATCGTTATCCTCCGAATCCACCAACACGAGATCTGCGAATACCGAATCGGCACCGGTTTCCTGCATCCGCTCCACGAGGCGCCGAATGGAACTCGGGGTCGCGTAAACATCGTCGGAATTCAGCATACACACCACATCACCCGTTGCCGCTTGGATTCCTTTGTTCATGGCATCATAGATGCCCCGATCCGGCTCCGACACCACAGCATCCAGTTCGTTCGCGTAAGCTTCGATAATGGCCATGGTGCCATCGGTCGAACCTCCATCTACGACTATGTATTCTATGTCCAGGTACTCTTGTGAGAGCACTGACTCAATCGTATCCCGAATAGTCCCGACGCTGTTGAAGGACACGGTAATGATGCTTACTTTCATCTGAATTCGAACATAACGTGCAATATCTCCTCTACTTCCGTCCCTTGCCGCCGTACTATTGGCGCCAGTGTTGGAGGTTTCGGTGTGTTATGGTTTCAACCCGATCAATTTCGTCATGAAAGTAGTTCACAATTTGTTCTCTCATACTCCCCGAGAGAGAACTCCTTTGGCTCGGAAGACGACTGATCCTATTCCACGTCTTCGAGCCCAAAGGAGGAAGACCGAGCTTGGCTTTCATCCGGCTAATCTGTACAACCGCCTTATGAATATTTGGCCACCGCCTTTTCGACGCAGCGTTGGCAACAGGGAAATCGACCCTGTAGTCATCAGGTACTCTTAGGAAGTCAAGAACAGCCTTGTAGACTCTTCTTGGCTCCCGCTTCATATCTTCAAGAAATACCAATTGAACTTGCTCTGGTGGAACTATTCCGTAAAGGCGCTCCAACTGTGTACCCAATGAACATACCGGCCCATAGCGGGCAGCACCGTGAGCCTTCCAAGCGGTTACGAAATCTTCAATATTCTCCGTCCCACTGAATAGCGCCTGCCCATGCAAGGAATACACCATATCTACCGGGTTACGGAGGCAGACTACTATCCGGCTGCCCGGATACATCCGAATGAGTCGGTTCACGGCGACGTCCGAGTGGAGATAGGAAGTAGAGGCTTCCCCCACTGCACTATGGGCCGCAGTAGCTCCTCTGAAGAGTTTGAGGTAACCTTTTTCGGTCCGCACCTGCCTATAGTCGATATCGGTACTAAAATAATGCGGTTCCTTTATCGGTGACATAAAGATACGGGGGTGCTCCGTTATCCAGTTTGCTAGTGAAGTTGTCCCGCACTTTGGCGCACCAATTATAAAAAAATTCGGTTCTTTCACTTCGACCGGTCCCCTTTAATAACACTTAGCGCGGCGCTGCGCAGCCAAAAAGGCCGGCACCTCACGCTAATCCCCTTCAAGTCAAACAACTTTCTTCTCTTTTTGCAAAACATTCCTCATCAAGCACAACCACATCTTGAAAGCCGCTTTTGCTTGGAGAGTCCCCGCATTTCTCCAGAATATCGAACTCAATGTCACTAGATGCCGCCATCGCGCACCTCTAGATAAACCGCCCCCGTGCTGCCTGTACGCAGTACCCACCAGCCCTGAGAACACAAATTTTGCTCTGCTTGCTACCCGAAGTTTAAGATCCCAATCTTCGTAAAGCGACAACCCCTCCTCGAACAAACCAATCTCAAGCAAGAGATTCTTCTCTACTACAAAATCCCTGGGAATATCTATTGACCTCACAAGCATGTTCTCACGAACCGACAATGACGGCGGGATCTCTTGGGTCCTTTCAAGCTCGTTACCCTGTGAATTAACCACAGAAACCAACGAATAGCCGCAGGCCACCTCCCCCTTTGCCTTCGCAACATTGACTACTGCTAGCTCGGCTTCCAATTTTCCTTTATCGACGTAATAATCATCGGAATCCAAAGTCGTGACAAATGGTGCAGTAGCCGCATATATTCCACTGTTTCTCGTTTGCGATACGCCTCTTCTTTCTGTATTTCTTATAAGCCGTACGCGAGCATCCGTCTCAGCGAAATGCCGCACTATTTCCTCGGAGTCGTCAACAGAACAGTCATCACAAACAATCACTTCTATTCGCTCTAACGACTGTTCCAACACACTCTGGAGGCATTGCCCAATAAATTGACCGTTGTTTCTATTCGGTATTACAACCGAAATTAGTGGAGCTGACACATCATCCTCCAAGCAACATCACTGCATTCCCAGTCACTTAGAAACAGCCTTGCCTATATTCGTCATTTCCTAGCACCAAGGCTTGAACAAGCAAGCGCTAACCATCCCATTGGAAATACTCATTCAGAATCCTTTTCTCTTCTGCCGAAGGTTCAGTCACTTCAGTTTGTATAGACGTGATTTTATTGATAGCGCTATAGGCAGCATGTACTAGTGAATTTTTTGCAAGCCATGGTGCAGCTTTCGCCACAACACCGACAAAAGTCGACAACGATGCATTTTTCCTTACAACCAAAAATCCACCTTCCGTCCGATGCTTTACATTCACTCGACACGTGCCATCAAAACTTAAAATTCCGCGAAAACAATGTGACAGGTCACTTTTCTCAAACCCCACGGCCCGATAACGAAACCAACAAACACTATCCTTTCCAAAATACCTCACTAGTTCTTCATGCGACCGGTCAAAATTGTAAAAGCTAGAATTGCTCGTTTCGGCGAACTTCAAAAGATCGAGATTCTTAGTAGCCAGCACCCCTTCCTGGAAGAACTCCCGGTATAGTGATGCCACTGCCTCTGCTGGTTCGCGGCGGCAGTACACCACTTTTATGTCTGCATAAGCCCGCAACTCCGCGATTCTCCGGATTTTTTTTTGCCACGGGGCCTTCGGAAAATACCTGCCACTAAACTCAGACGTTAGCCACTCTTCTGATATTAAAATGCTATTATTGCTCTTTTCTAATGCCTTTATAAAATCATTCTTGGCTTTTGAATCCCCTCCACACACCCAATGCATAAACTCGTAGTAGCCGCTCTGTCCTAACCTAGGCGGACATCCATAGCGCCCCCAATACTCGGCCCCGTTAATCTCGGGAAAAACGACTTTCTGTAGAAAAGTTGTTCCTGTTTTATGTGGGCCAATATGCACGGTCAACGTGGGTAAGAGCGGCATCACCAGACTCCATCTTAAAAAATTACAAAAATATTGTTTCGACGTTTCATGTGGGTCTGAGAATGAAGACAGTCGGACTTCCGATCAATCATCAGCAAAAAGATTTCGGCGTTCTGATCGGTGTAAACCGTTGTTGCCCCTTCCGTTCTTAAGTTGTTCCGGTGGCAACCGCTTGCGTATCACTCCGGCCTTCTCGTCTTCCGAATGCCGGCGCATTTCTTGCCTCTTTCCGTCCCCTGTCTCGTTCACCGTCCAACTGCGAGAGGCGATAACTACCCTGACACAGAGGGATAATACGAACGCAGCCGCCCCCAAGCCCCCCTGGCGACCCCAATCAAGCCGAAGTGTTCGAAGAGCGCCAAATACTTTTCGTACCGTTTTCTCTTACTCACATAGCTTGATACGCCACCTGGCCTCGTAACAGCGACATCGCAATCGACGTGCAAAAAGGCATTGGGAAACGAAGAATATATCCTCGCCACTACTTCGAAATCCCCGTAAATGAAATACCGTGGATCGAACTGTAAAAACTCGTCCCCAATCGCTCGTCTAAAGAGTGCAGCTTGGTGACAAAATGGGATCACACCATACTCAATCGCTCGTTGCGGGTAGGGTCGCACTCGCCGTCCCTGCTTAACAAGTCTATTGCCGTATACTACCTTTGCCTCATCAGGCACGTCCGAAAGCAGTTGTTTGATTGCACTCTCACCAACAAACTCATCACCGGCGTTCATAAAAACTACCCAGTCGCCCCGCGCGACGCGCAGCCCCTTATTCATTGCATCAAAAATCCCTTTATCGGGCTCACTAATTATCTCGCGCACGTCTTTGCGGTAGTTTTCGAGAACCTCGACCGTGCCATCCGTCGAAGCCCCATCAACGACAATCAGCTCAACATTAACGCCGCACTGACGAAGAATGCTTTCCAGCGTAGAGCCAATATCCTCCCGCTCATTGAAGCAGACCGTAATGACTGATACCGTCGACATACTTCTCCTTCCCAAACAATTAGCTTCCGGCATTGATCTGAGACGCGTTCACCACATAGGTTCGCTGCTGTCGATACCGTGCCTTGCTACAGCAGCATTCGCTTACCTCTACATCAATCAGCCGGGACTTCCACTACGACAGTGAATTCGCTCACCCAATCACCTTCCACTTTGTTTTTTATTCCGGTCTGGTCACAAACATAATGAATAAAATTATACCAAATGACTACTGCGCCCCTGGTCCCACCGGCAGAAGAAGTATTATTTTTTTCACGTTTAAGCTTCTCTCCTAACTGGACTAGCAGACCAATTGGCGCCCGTGTTTAAAAAGAAGTTTTTCTTCTGAGCCCAATTCATTGCATCGCACCTAAGAACACCAAACATAATAACAATAACAAACAAAAGAGGATTGCCTGTATGAGAAAATTCTTTTATTTGAAGTAAAAACAAAAAGGCTATCGATGCCACTAAGATAGCAAACATAACATTCCCCAGGGTCCCACCAACGTGTCTGCCCCTAATCGATAGCAACAGCAGAAAAAATAAAAATAAATTATAAGACAAGAAACCCAAAACACCTAGAACATGAACTTGATTTATAATACCAATATCTGTTATCTCATATAGCCCTTTCGCGCTATCGCTTCCGAAAAGACCGCCTTCTGATATCACATAGGCAAGATTAGTTTCGAAGCCTTCATAATACGAAAGAAGGTTGCCAAAAGAAGCATGACTAAGCATTGCTTCGATGCCAGAATTATGAAAAACCCTTATATATTGCAAACCATTGATAGACGTTATTATAGCCAACAAATACACAACCAGAACAGAAACAAATAAAGCAAACAAAAAGACGAACTTTTGCTTAAGTCCGGCGACAGAGAACGACAAAACCAATAAAAAGATGAAGATGGCTAAAGAACCACTAGTGCCCATTAAGAATATGGAGACAAGGTAAGCCATTGAGGCGACCAACAGAGGAAAGGAAATGAAAGCCTTCTCTTTTTCTATTGAAATTTTTGCTTCATAGAAGACGTATAAAAAATAGTTAGCGGCTAGAGCTGTAGAGCCACCTGTACCAGTCCCATCTATCAACCCTGAGTACCTGAATCCATTTAGATTAAGTTGCACAACCCGATCAGTTCCGTAGTTCACAATATCATTGTAAATAAGAAAAGCTTCAGGGTAAATTTTTTGCACAATTATCGAAACAGGAAAAATCAAAAACAAAACTCTAAAAAAGTATCTATACTTCCAAACCAGTATTCTATTAAAAAGAAATACATACGGCCTGTTACTGACCAGCATGAAAAGTAAGAAAAAAAGATTCACCACCATTGGAAAAACCATGCTTGGAGCCCCAAGCATCATAGACAACAACAAAAACGGCAGCATTAGCACAAAGGCTAAAAAGTACAAATCGAGCCTGACCTTCCAATTGCCAAACAAAAACAGAAGAACGAGAAAAGTAAATACAGTTACTGGAATCAAAAAAGAGTACTGAAACAACTTTAAAGAAGGAAAGCGCACAATAAACGAGTAGACAAAAATAAACAATGGCGACAGAGCGACAAACGATAATTTTTTACTAGTTCCAGAACCAACCATTTTCACTAAGTAACCTTAAAAGTAGGACCCCAGGTGAATTCAATATCTCAAACATAAAAAGGGGATCATCAGCCAACCTGAAGCCGTTCGGCCCTAACTCCATACGTGACAGCATCAAAACTGTTTTGAACCTTCCTTCAGGCGGCGCCTACTGCGGTGCGTCTTTCCAACCGCAACCCCTGTGTGAATCGTGGGCACATGTTCGGGTAGCGCCGCGTTCCCCAATCGTCTTGGCGAGATGCCGCAACCGTGCTGCGCACGTCATTTCCTCCGACTCGCCGTCTGACAGCGATCCGGCCGCCCGGTCCTTCGGCGGATTTCCCGCCCGATGCGCTCCAGCGAAGTCTTCATGCAAAAGCAGACCCAGTGATTGTCAGAAAAGCTGCACTAGGTCAGAGTCTCGCCAGTAACCGTGTCCAGTAGAAGTGCGACTTCGCTTTGCTTCATCGTGCTCAGTGATGACACGAGGTCGGCGACTTTGGCCAGCGCTGCCTTTAGATCGTCGCGGGCTCGGGCAGCCGACATCCAACATTCACCGGGTGGCCTCCGCCTATTCAAAAGTGGAAAAACAATTTAAGCTGTCCTTGCGTCTGAATTAGGCAGCACCTGTAAGCACACACCAACTCGGTTCTTAAACACTTGCGCAACGGGAACCTTTTTAACGGAAGTTCAAACTTATCCTGCGCAGTTCGTCGAATAGTGCCATGTTCACCTCGGGTGGCCGATGCTTTTGGGTTCGTTCCCTTTTTGTGGGCAATTCGATTTCAAATCCCAAAAAATCAGACAAGTCATTCTCCCTGGCCCACAAATCAGAAAACGACACGCAAAAAACGTTATCAAAATCCTTCACCTTCTTCCACGCAGCCATCTGTCCTGCATAATTTAAGACGTCTTTCCTAAAGAGGTCTTCTATGCTTCCGTTCGCCCTTAGGTGATATTGGTGTTTAGCGAACCATTCCGTGCCACCCTTTCGAATCATCTGCTCCACCGACATCGCGGACTCCAAAGGGTCGCCATAGACGAAAACATATTTCACCCGCAGGTCTGGGTTTTCATCTATAGAGTCGTGGGTTTTACACACCACATACGGCGCATATTCCATTGAGTCAATGCGCTCTACAAATCCCTTTGCTAATCGGTTACATACTGTTTCGAACAGTCCCCCGAGGCGACCAAGCCGATGATTACACCACCCGTCCGCAATGGCGTCGAACAGCATCGTTGACCCCGCTCTTCCCGTACTCGCGACGACTATTTTTTGATGATGCTTTCCGGGACCCAAAAAGTAGAGTCGGCGAGCGAGATACTTTAGATACACTCCCATACAGATTCCCTCGACGTATTTCTAATCGTACAAAGTCTCGAGCAAGCGCCTGCTAGCGTATTCTTAAGAACTTATGTAATGTGCGTCGGAGCCGCCTCAAACCGCCCCTCCAAATCGATCCATTCCGAAACTTCCTGTTTGCCCCAACAATCTTCGTGCAAGGTGCTATATCCGCAATCATCTTAAAACCCTCGGTTTTCCGCCATAGCTCCCTGTGAAAAAATTTATCTGTATCTCCACAATGCATCCCACTCCCATCATGGCCGATATTTTGAACCAGAGACTTTGCTGGATAGACCGTTACCATATTTTGTTTTGCCTGAAAGTACATCACTTTGACATCGAGAGCGTCAATCATCCCGGTCGCCTCTTTCCGTACCATGTTGACCACATCTTTTCCATTAGCATTAAGTGCACGAATCTGTTGCTGGGAGAGCTCGTAATCCTGATTTTCAAGCAAGTCAATATCAAACTTTTCTTTCCAGGTCGAAAAACCCCAAGCCGAAAAGCGGTTTAATGCAAAAACGTCGCTTTCACCATTTGGAATTTTGATCGGCGGACAATATCCCGAAATACTTATTACGTTTCGCTGTTTTTCGTAGAAATCCAAGGCCTCATTCATAAAAGCCAAGAATCCCGGAGCAGTTACAATATCTTCCTCTAGCCAAATGAACCGACCATACGATTTCATCAGTTGCCGAATTCCGTTCCGGTTATTATTTACTCTATCGTTTGTTTGTCGCTGAACGACCGTTACGGTTCTAAAACCTCGCACAGCTTGACAAAACTCGCGAACCTTCGCGATTCTATCTTCATCACCTGGAACAGCTGCATCGGAGAAAAAGTATATATCTGTTTCCGTCGCTAGCCGATTGTTCGAAAGAGCTTCAACAGTCTTGCGCAAATGATCCAGGCGGCGATAAACACTAATTCCCACTGGGGCGTACATTTGTTTGTTCCTTTGTTACAGCTGGATTTCGATCCTGAGTGTCTTCATCTCGGTGTTCTTTGAAGATATTTGTCGCCTTTTCGGGTCGTAATCTGCCGCTTGCTGTCAAAGTAACAGTTTCACAAAAACTTTTAGGCTCTCGAAATCCTAGTGAAATACTTGCTCTTTCATAACCGACGCAGTATTCGCTTCTCTCCGCCCGTTCTTTGCATCGGAAACCCATTAGGAGCACTTAGTTAATCGACATGATCATACGGATTACAAATAGGCGACACGACACGATTGTCCGGTTCACCTTGCCGATCGGCCCTATACCTGCTTCACGCCCCGGCTCCGGAGGGCGGGTATAGAATCCCCCGGCTTGAGTTCGGCAACTGAATTGGCTGGTTCCCTTGGATTCCCGGCCATGCTAAACAGGCACCTTTTTCTCACCGAGCCGCTGTTTCGTCTTCCCGGCAATCAGCATAAAACCTTCGGCCCGAAGTAAGATGCTGATGACTAAATAGACCCCGCCTCCCACGGCGCCTGCAACGCACAGTAACCAAAACGCGGGAAGATCCGATGATAAGGAATAAGACCATGCACTGTATGCCCCAAGCAAAGCTGCAAACACCGGTTTGAAGGCATCTAGTAGCTGCTCCGACAGACCATAATCAATGAGTTTTGCTGAAAAAAAGGTATTCGGAATCAAAGCCAGAATCGTCCCGATCACCTGGCTAATGACAATTCCGATAACCCCGTAAGGTATTGCGACAACCAAGAGCGTGAGGTTGACGGCCTTCTTTACAAAGCCGACCTTCAGCACAAGATCCGAGCGACCCTTGACATTGAGCAAATTTACGTTTAACGCATGCAACGGGTAAAGCATGCCCGCCACGCATAGCAGCTGCAGATACGGTACCGCAGCCTGCCAACTCTCATCGAGCAGAAGGTCAAACAACGTCGACGAGAGGCCTGCGAGCAAGCCCATTACCGGCGCTATCAAGAACATCATAAGCTGCATAATCTGTCGGTATTTATGTCTCAATGCGGCGTTATCTTCCTGTAAAGTGGAAAGCGCCGGTAAGGTCGCCTGCTGTACCGCACCTGTTAGCTGCTTCGAAATCACGTTGCTCACTTTCCCGGCGACGAAATACAGGCCTGTAACTTCGGCGTTGAAGTACCGACCAATCACCAGGACATAGGAATTCTGGTAAAGCACCTGCAACATTCCCTCTACCAAAAGGTTTCGACCGAAGCGGAATAACCTCGTAAAGGATTCGGTATTAAACTGAAGTCTCGGACGCCACCGACTGACCATCCAAAGTACGAGCGCGGACACCAGAGCGGCGGTTAGCGTTTGCACGACAAGGCTCCACACGCCCCAGCCGCACCAAGCTGCGGTAACCGCCAGGCTGCCAGAAACAAGCACCCCCAGCGTATTGGCCTTCATTTGCGATTTAAAGTCCATTTTGCGGCATAACACCGCTGTCTGCACCACCTTTGCAGCATTCACAAAAACAAGCAGGCCCATAATCCGTAGCAAAATAGTTAGTTCCGGCTGGCCATAGAACCCTGCAACCAACGGTGCACCTAAGAACAACGCAACATATGCAAGCACGCTGAACAAAAGATTTGTATAGAACACGGTACTGAGATCTGCCTCAGACACCTCTCTACTGCGAATCAACGCCTGCCCAAGCCCGGAGCCAATAAAGGCGCTTGCCAGCTCGAACACTACTGTCGTCATGGCAATAAGGCCAAAAGCTTCCGGCGCCAACAGACGCGCTAGGAATAGCGTAAAAACGGTGCTGGCACCGCGGGTCATAAAGAGACTGGCGATGTTCCAGAGCACTCCGGCGCCAATCTGTCGGTTCATTGATTTCATGAGAAAAGGGCGGCTATCACGTATGTTTCTCCAAGAAACTCGTCACACGAAGAGTCACCCCAAGAAACTCTACGTATTTCTGATACGCTCCCCCTTCGCCAACATTGATAACCAGCAGATCATCCGGGCGGTCGTTGGAATAATCCATCACGTCGCGGTTATACTTCTGGTAATTGTCGATCATAATATCTTTGTTGTATGGATCATCATCGGGGGTTCGGTGAATACGCACCACGTTGTACATGAATCCAGGCCAAACGTATCGCGCGGCCTTCAAGTCCTCTACCGTTGGGATACGCCCATCGCGACCAAACCTCTTGGCGTGGAATCGGGTGACGGAGCGGTACCACTGCTCAGCATCATCCCGCACTGTGAGATGAATTTACTTCCCGGATAGGCTTTGTCGAGGTGTTTGTAGGTTTCGGGATAGCTGAATGGTACGTCTTGGAAAACCTGGGCTGATTCGCAGTACGCCACGATGGGCTGGAAGTTTCCTTCAAAGTAGTACTTACCCGTAAGGATTTCGGCTTTGCGTTGATTGCCTACCGGATAGCCCAGGTTTTCGAATGCTCGCTTGAGAAAAGTTGTGCCGGTTTTGTTCCTCCCAATGCAGAAACACTTAACTTGTCCAGCCGCTTTTCGCTTGTTGCGAATATCTGTAATGAGCTGATTCGTTCGATTCTTAATTTTATGCAGTGCTGTTTTAGTCATTTCTCATGCCCTGAAATTTCCCGTACGTCTGCTCTGCCTCTTCCCGACTGTACTCCCCCAACCGCCAAACATTAGTATTAGAAAATCTGCTCTCACCGGCGTAGGCGGGTGGTGTATCACATCCCAGCCCGTCCTGCTCGACAACCCGCCGGATGATCTCATTGAAGTAATACTCCGGCCGCTGGCCGAAATCTTCGTACTGCACAACCAGCTTTCGGTTTTCCGGCAAGCCGGCGAGCCCTTGCTCTACAGATCGGTTGATCGCAGCAATCTGGCCGGCCACGGACTCCAAGGGGTCCAGGTTTTTCAGCTCCGGGAATTCTTTGATCTTGAAGGAGTACCAGGCGTTAATATCGCCGTACTGGCGTTTTCGCGCTTCCAAGGCTGACTGGATGTTGAAGATCGGGTCGCGGCGAATCCAGATGAACAGGGCCTTTTCGAATTGCTCGGCCAGATCGGGTATGTTCTGATTCATGATCATGGCTTTCATGGCAAACGGTTTTTCGAATATATTCGCGAGTGCGTTCAATTCATCTCTGAAGCCTCCCAGATTGGCTTTTTTCCGCAGGTCATCTCCCGACATGTAATCGAGCTCATCAAACGGAAGGAAGCGGCGCCAGAAGTACCAGAATTCGTTCGGGGCCAGAGCGCCTTTTGTTTTGCCGTTATCGGAGCTGAAGTTGATGTCCGAGTTGAAATCCAGAATTTCGTTACGGAAGTTGTATTTAGGGTCGGTCAACAATTGCTGGATTTTTGCGCCTACCAGTGGTGCGCCGAAGAATCGGGACAGGAGGTTGGTTGGGTAGGCAGCGAGGCCAGTGTTCGCGATCCATTGCATAAACAGGGTGCTACCAGAGCGGTGCGATCCCATCAGAAAGATTTTTGAGAAACGCTCACCCGAGTGTTTAATATAGCTTTCATTAGCACCCTTCAGATTGCTATTCAGGTCTTTCAGCAATTCCTCGAGGGCTGATATCCGAGCGTATTTTCCTGTCCGGTTTTCAGGAGCGGCCATGTTGAAACCTTTTACTGAATTGCGAGCAGGCTAATTAGCCTGTCCATGTCGTCTTCGTTGTAGCGCTGATCACAGGGCAGAAACAAACCATTGGTGACAAGATTACATTCGAAGGAACCTTCCTCGACCCGATTGAGCACTTCAGGCCAATAGGTTGGTAAAAATACCCGCTGGCTGATCAGTTCTGACCTGCTGGCTGCTTTCACACTCGGAAGGAACGGGTAACACAAGGGAGCTGTGCTGTCGTCAATCTTCAAGTGCAGCTGATTGTATTCGCCTAAGCGTTCGTGGAGGTAAAGGGCGTTGTGGGCACGTGCCGTTCTGGCTCCTTCATAGTCCACTGCGTGAAGCAGACGCTCTGTTAAACTGGACATTCCCCGCACCGGCAACTTCGAGATCGCTTGCTCTGCATCCAAGTATTGCGGATAGGCCGCCTCGGGGCGGTTAGTGAGTCGGGTGATAAGGTGAGCCATTCGGGATTCTGAAGAGTTATCCCTTTGCTCTGGCTGCCGGATTCGAGAGTCTTGTGAATAGAGCAAGCCGCCATCTGGGAGGCCGAAGAATTTTCTTGGAGAATAGATGGTTGCAAGGCTTCCAACGGGTTCTGCAAAGTAGGCTTGTGAGCAATCGACAATCGTTTTTTTGTGGCCAAATCGATCTAAATTACGCTTTACTGATTCACCACAGAGTCCAAAGTAATCGACAATCAGTAAGTTACTCTTCTTCTTTAAGCTTTAACGCGGCATCTACATCAAAGTCGCTATCGACCTTATAAAACTCAACGGTAATGCCTACGTCGCTGGCGGCCTCCACTACGGCATCACAGGTATAGGCAGGCAGCCAAACTTTCCTGGCACCTATCGAGCTCAGCACAAGTTTAATGGCAGAGCGAGCGGAGTTGGTTTTAATCATTGCTCGCGCAAGGTTTGCCTCATAAAACGGCAACTCTAGCCTCTGATATCCACCAATAGCTCGATCTTGACTGAAGCCCGACATCAAGCATCCAACCTGAAATTAATATGCCAAATTAGGGACTTAACCGAGCTCATAACTCTCCATCTGCTCTATCACTTGCTGTGGCGAACAGTTCATCAATACATCGATAATTGAGAGATTCGACGTAAATTCATTTCTGCCTTGCGAATACCCTATCGGCAACGAGTCAATGAACTTCAGATCAATTCCCTGCTCACAAAAATCCTGCTTGGCATACAGCTTTCGGCCACCGGGCGCGTTAATGTAGCAGTCGGCATCAAATTTATGACACAACGCAATTAACCGATCTCGCGCCGATGCTGTTCGATCGTAATCGAGTTCGCTTGTTTTTCTGAACTGCTTATCGAGACCGAGATAGGAAAAAATGCTCTGATAGCTCTTCAGACATACTGAGGCGATGGAGCGGTCTTCGTGCTCAAGTATCTGCCGGATTAGTGGAAAAACAGACTCAATATAAGGCGCCTTGGCGTAACTTTGTTCAAGGGTTTTCAGAACCTTCTCTATATTGGTTGTGAACTGCAAATCGGATATCAGCTTGTTTGAGGATGCACCCGGCACCGGCACGGTAAACCGTGTCACTCCATTTGCAGCGAGCACGCTGTTTCGGTTTATGTAGCCTTGCTTGATGTAGGCGATATCGTCGTAAATCAAGAATAAATCGGCTGCGTAAATGAGCTGAAAATAGCCGATATAGGGAAACAGGTATGGCTGCATGACTGCCAGCTTCATGCCCTCAACCCCGCCTCAATCAAGTTGATAATGTCTTGCTGTTCAGCCTCGGAGAGCTTATCAAAGATGGGCAGACACAATATCCGGCTGGCAATGTCTTTGGATACGGGTTGATCCGCCTCAGAACCCAAACACTTCACCGCATCCAGGGACGGGTAAAAATACCGCCTCGCCAGCACGCCATTTTCCTTAAGCGTCTCGGCCACTCGCACCGCCTGTTCTTCGCTTTCAAACACCACCGGGAAGTAGGTGTAGTTGTAATCCAGTGCTTCCGGTTTGGCCTGCAGTTGCAGGGGCCGGCTCAGTGCCTGTTCGTAACGGTGCCACATGGCTGCACGGGCTTTCAGGTTTGCTTCCATTTCGTCCAGAACACACAACCCCATCGCCGCCTGCAACTCGTTCATTTTGGCGTTGATGCCAAGCTCTTCGACGCATTCCGGGCCGGTTATGCCGAAGTTGATCATCTTTTTAGCCCGTTCCAGGTCTTCCTTGCGTTTGAATACGATGGCTCCGCCTTCGCCGGTATGGAACAGTTTCGTGGCGTGAAAGCTGAGGGTGGCTGCATCACCATGTTTGAGCAAGCTTTCACCGTTGTACTTCACACCGAATGCGTGGGAGGCGTCGTAAATCACTTTCAGGTTGTGCGTGCGGGCAATGTCGTCGATAGCTCCTATGTCGCAGGCGTTGCCGAATACATGTACGGGTATGATCGCACGGGTGTTGGGGGTAATGGTGGCTTCAATGTTTGCCGGATCGAGGCACCAAGTATCCGGATCGATATCCGCGAACACCGGCTCTACCCCGTCCCACTTCAATGAACTTGCGGTAGCAATGAAGGTAAACGGTGTGGTGATCGCTTCTGTGCGTTCGCGGTGCAACTGTCCGCTGATACCGAGAGCCCGATAGGCAACTTGTAAAGCTAGTGTGCCGTTGGTCACTAGCAATAGGTTCTCAACCCCCAGGTAGTTTTTCAAACGCCGGGTCAGCTCCTGCACCAGTGGCCCGTTGTTGGTTAGCCAGTTCCGCTCGTAGATGCTATCGATATAGCGGTTGAGCTTTTCGCGACTGGGTAGATACGGTTTGGTAACAGGAATCATGATTCGACGATGCTCAACAGGTAGTCCCCATAGCCGTTCTTGGCCAGCGCTTTACCAGCATTGACTACCTCATCGCGGGTCATCCAGCCGTTACGCCAAGCGATCTCTTCCAGACAGGCTATTTTGTACCCTTGTCGCTTCTCGATAGTTTCGACAAACTGGGCAGCTTCGAGCAGCGTTTCATGCGTACCGGTGTCGAGCCAGGCAAAGCCGCGACCAAGCAGTTCAACATTCAGCTCCCCCCGTTCCAAGTAAGCCTGGTTGACGCTAGTTATCTCGAGTTCACCGCGTGGCGAGGGCTTGATTTGCTTGGAGATATCGACCACTTCGTTGTCGTAGAAATACAGGCCAGTCACTGCATAATGCGATCTTGGCTTGATTGGTTTTTCTTCAATGGAAACGGCTCGCTTATTCGCATCGAATTCCACGACGCCGAACCGTTCGGGATCCTTGACCTGATAGCCGAACACAGTTGCGCCCGTATCCCGACTGGCGGCCTGCTTGAGCTTGGGGGTAAAGCCTTGGCCGTAGAAGATGTTATCGCCGAGCACTAGGCAGACACTGTCGCTGCCGATGAATTCTTTTCCGATTATGAAGGCCTGTGCCAATCCGTCCGGGCTTGGCTGCTCGGCATAGCTGAGTTGGATACCGAATTGGTGACCATCGCCGAGGAGACGGCGGAAGCTGCCATTGTCTTCTGGTGTAGTGATGATCAGGATTTCACGGATACCCGCCAGCATTAGCACGGAAAGGGGGTAATAAATCATCGGCTTGTCATAAATAGGCAACAGCTGTTTGGAAACGCCCATGGTAATGGGGTATAAGCGCGTGCCGCTGCCGCCAGCAAGAATAATGCCCTTCATACGACTACGCCTCGATCACCGTAATTGCTCTCGATCCAATCGCGATATGCTCCGGAGCGAACCCGGTTTACCCAGCCCGGATTATCGAGATACCACTTCACGGTTTTTCGGAGACCGCTATCGAAGCTTTCCTCCGGCTGCCATCTGAGCTCCCGGCTGATGCGGGTGTCGTCTATGGCATAGCGACGATCGTGCCCCGGTCGATCCTCGACGAATTCGATAAGCTCCTCGTGAGCCCCCTCCTTGCGAGGCTTCAATTCATCCAGATGCGTACAGATGGCCCGGACCACATCCACGTTGGTCTTTTCAGCGCGGCCGCCGATGTTGTAGGTGCGGCCGGGTTCTCCATGGGCAAGGACGGTTCTCAGGGCGCGGGCGTGGTCTTCCACGTGGAGCCAGTCGCGGATGTTGTCGCCCTTGCCGTAGATGGGCAGGGGCTTGCCTTCGATCGCATTGAGAATCACAAGAGGGATGAGCTTTTCCGGGAACTGGTAGGGGCCGTAGTTGTTGGAGCAGTTGGTGATCAGTGTCGGCAAGCCATAGGTCCGCTGCCAGGCGCGCACGAGATGATCGCTTGCCGCCTTGCTTGCGGAGTAGGGTGAACTCGGGGCGTAGGGGGTCTCTTCCGTGAACGCCGGGTCCTCGGTGCCGAGGTCGCCATAGACTTCGTCGGTCGAGATATGGTGAAAGCGGAAGCGCTTTTTCTGCTCGCTAGGTAGTTCACTCCAGTAGCCGCGGGCCACATCGAGGAGCGTGCTCGTGCCCACCACGTTCGTATTGACAAATGCGGCCGGTCCTGTAATGGAACGGTCTACGTGCGATTCGGCCGCCAGATGCATCACGGCATCGGGGCGGTACTGTTGGAAAACGTGTTCGAGTTCCAGCCGATCGCAGATGTCTACGCGCTCAAACATATGGCGCGGGTGACCATAGGCGCTGCCGAGCGAATCGAGATTGCCGGCGTAGGTCAGCTTATCGATGTTAATGACGGTGGTATCGGTATTGGCAACGTACTGGCGCACAACTGCCGAACCGATGAAGCCAGCACCGCCTGTGACTAATACTTTCATAATTCGGCTATTCTCTTAACTCGACACCGTGCCACACATGTTGCGCCCGCTTAATGCAGGCAGTACGCCAACCGACGACGTCGCCACACGCCACTTCTCACGCTCGCCTCTGATGAAAGCCAACATAAATGCGCATAATTTTTCTTGTAAACGCAATTTGACCATAAACCCCGTTCCCTCTTTGTCACCGGGCAAGTCCCGGCGAGCCCTCTCCTCCTCCGGTTTATCCAGCAGGTGACTGCTTTCCAAAGCTTCCTCTTCACTCATCAAGTTTGGAAAGTTGCAGCACCGGTACCCGGCGTTGTAACTGCTCATATGGCGGCCTTCCATTGCGGTCGGCCAGCCCAGGTAGTCGTCGCCACCGAGTGTAAAATGCGGGCCGTAATTTCTGTGTCTGCCTTTTTCAGAGCAGTTGAGATTAAGCATCTAGTCTGTCGCCACTTAAGAGGCATAGTTATATTTGAAATCGTCGTACGCCTTAGCAAGCCCTTGCTCCAGACTAGTAGTTGGTTTCCAGCCGAATCGATTGAGCAGTGACGTGTCCAGTAGTTTCCGCGGTGCGCCGTCGGGCTTGGTTGTGTCGAAAACAATGCGACCATTAAACCCAACAGTTCGCGCTACCGTTTGAGCCAGTTCACCAATACTGATATCTACTCCCGTGCCTATGTTGACGTGAGTCTGCATGGGATCCGTATGCCTCAGGTAGGTGCGCTTGTCGAGCGACATGATGTGCACAGAAGCGTCAGCCATATCCTCCGAGTAAAGGAATTCCCGCTTAGGTTTACCGGATCCCCATACAGCTACCGATTCAGCCGCCGTTTGCTTCGCCTCATGAAAACGTCGGATGAGCGCAGGAATCACATGACTGTTTTCGAGGTGATAATTGTCCCCAGGGCCATAGAGATTGGTCGGCATTACGCTGCGGTAGTCAGTCCCATACTGGCGATTGTAAGATTCGCAAAGCTTGATCCCTGCGATCTTTGCGATGGCGTACGGTTCGTTAGTTGGTTCCAAGGGGCCGGTTAGCAGGGCGTCCTCAGCCATCGGCTGCGGGGCGAGTTTGGGGTAGATGCAACTGGAGCCGAGAAACAATAGCCTTTCTACCCCTGCTCGCCACGCTTCGTGGATTACGTTGGCCTCGATCATCATGTTTTGGTAGATGAAGTCGGCAGGATAGGTGTTATTGGCGTGGATACCGCCAACTTTGGCTGCGGCAAGGTATACCTGGTCAGGTCGTTCCTTTTCAAAGTAGGCGCGGACGGCCTGTTGGTTCGTGAGGTCCAGTTCGGCATGAGTGCGAGTGATGATGGTTGCCTCGTCACGCTTTTCGAGTGCACGAACGATGGCGGAACCGACCATACCGCCGTGGCCTGCGACATAGATTTTGGTTGATTTGTCCATGCTATCGAATATTGGGAGCTATTTCTGTTTCAGGCTGCTGAGCTAATCGCGGCAGGATGCCGCTCCTACAGGACTTCTCCGACTGCTTTTTCATTCGTGGTAGGCCATTGTCTTATAGCCGTTGCGCTTCACCAGTTCGTCGCGCTCGGCGGCTTTTAGATCTTCCTTTGCCATTTCGGCGACCAACTCCTCGAAGCTTATCTTGGGGCTCCAGCCAAGTTTCTCTTTGGCTTTGCTGGGATCGCCTAGAAGGGTTTCTACTTCAGTGGGGCGGAAGTAGCGGGGATCAACGGCGACAATGGCTCTTTCTTTTTCCCCCTCTCCCCAGCCCTCTCCCTCAAGGAGAGATGGAGAAATCCAATAGGCTTTTTCGTCGACGCCTTGGCCTTCCCAGCGGAGTTTCATGCCGAGTTCGTCGGCGGCGGCCTGGACGAAGTCGCGAACGCTGTACTGTTGGCCAGTGGCTATGGCGAAATCCTCGGGCTCTTCCTGCTGAAGCATCAGCCACTGCATTTCGACGTAGTCTTTTGCATGGCCCCAGTCACGTTTCGCATCGAGGTTGCCGAGGTAGAGGCAGTCTTGGAGGCCTAGCTTGATACGCGCAAGGGCCCGGGTGATCTTTCGGGTGACGAACGTCTCGCCTCGGATGGGCGATTCGTGGTTGAAAAGGATTCCGTTACAGGCGTAAATGCCATAAGCCTCACGATAATTCACCGTAATCCAGTACGCATAAAGCTTGGCCACCGCATAAGGCGAACGCGGGTAAAACGGAGTCGTTTCCTTTTGGGGAACTTCCTGCACTTTGCCAAAAAGCTCAGAGGTGGAGGCTTGATAGAAACGGGTTTTTTTCTTGAGCCCAAGGATACGGATAGCTTCCAGGATTCGTAACGGACCGAGGGCATCGGAGTTGGCAGTGTACTCGGGCTCTTCGAAAGAGACGGCGACGTGGCTCTGAGCGGCCAAGTTGTAGATCTCGTCCGGCTGGACCTCCTGCATGATTCGGATAATGCTGCTGGAATCGGTCATGTCGCCATGGTGCAGAATGAATCGGCGCTCTGCCTCATGCGGGTCCTGGTACAGGTGATCGATACGGTCCGTATTAAAAAGGGATGACCTGCGCTTGATGCCGTGGACATCGTAGCCTTTTTCCAAAAGGAATTCGGCAAGGTAGGCACCATCTTGGCCCGTTATGCCAGTAATCAGTGCTTTTTTCCGCATTTTAAATATTTCCTAACCAAAATATTGGGACTTGCGATGGTGTGTTTCTTTCAGGACATTGCTCGCGGCAGGATGCCGCTCCCACTGGCCGCTGCCGCTTCCATAGGCTACTGCCCCGCCTACAGGCGACTGCCCCTACAAGTTATCGCCTCTGCAACTGTTTGCTTGAAGTGGTCAACGATCGTAATCATCGTCGAAGCGCTCAATATCATCTTCCTCTAGGTACTCACCAACCTGTACTTCGATGATTTCGAGGGGAATTTTGCCCCGATTCTCTAGGCGGTGCTTCACGCCGATGGGGATGTAGGTGCTTTGGTTCTTGGCGACCGTAATCACTTCATCTTCCCGAGTTACCGTGGCGGTGCCGGAGACGACGATCCAATGCTCGGAGCGGTGCTGGTGACGCTGGAGGCTCAGTGATGCATCCGGGTTTACGGTGATGCGTTTCATCTTGAAACCGGGGAGCTCTTCGAGGACGGTGTACCTTCCCCATGGGCGTTGCACGGTGGGGTGCAGAATGTGCTCTTGGGAATTGCTCTGTTTGAGTGAATCGACGATTTCGCGTACCCGCTGTGACTCGCCCCGTTTCGTCACCAGCACGGCATCGGCCGTTTCGATGATGCAGAGGTCCTGCACGCCGACCGCGGCTACTAGGCGTTTGTTGCTGTGAACCAGTGAATTACCACAGTCGGTTACGATGGCTCGCCCCTGGACGGCATTGTTGTCATCATCGCGTTCGGCTACTTCGTGAACGGCATCCCAGCTGCCCACATCGGACCAACCGAGGGAACAGGGAATGAGAGCGACATTGTTGCTCTTCTCCAGAACGCCATAGTCGATACTGATATTGGGCATGCTGGCAAACCCGCGGTCGATAGCATCCTGCAACGATTCACTCTCCGCCCAGTCGGCGCGGATCTTTTTGACTGTGGAGTAGACGTCCGGCAGCTGGGCTTTAATTTCTGAAAGGATGGCGGATGCCCGCCAGACGAACATTCCCGAATTCCAGTAGTAGCAATCCTGGGCGACAAACTCCTCGGCCTTTTTGGGGTCGGGTTTTTCAGTAAATTCGTCGACCGCTAAAACAGCAGAAGGGCTTTCAGCCCCGATCTCTTCCGCTACTTTTATATAGCCAAACCCGGTATCGGGTCGGGTCGGTTTGATACCGAAAGTGATCAGCCGACCATCTTCAGCAGCAGCGATCGCTTGCTGTAACGCCTCCTGGAAGGCTTCTGAGTGCTTGATGATATGGTCGGCAGGCAGAACAACCATGATAGGGTCTTCACCCGAGGCTTGGTCCTGCAGCCAAGCGGCAGCGAGCGCAATGGCCGGCGCAGTGTTCCGGCCGACCGGCTCAAGCAGTGTCTGATAGGGACGGAGACTGTTGTAGGCTTCGCCCTTGGCGTGCTCCGCGCCGGTGACTATCAGGACGTCACTGGGTTGAATCAGCGGCGCCAGACGCTCAATGGTGGATTCGAGCAGCGTCTTTTCACCTTGCAGTTTCAGAAATTGTTTAGGAAGTTGCAGCCGGGACAGCGGCCAAAGGCGTGTGCCACTACCGCCGGCAAGTACGACAGCTTTAACTCGGGACTTATCGTGGTTTTGGTATTCAGGCATTGGCCGTGATCAATTGGCTGAGTTGTTCTGTTCGCGCTCGCACCTGTGCGATATCGCCCCGAGACTCTACGTTGAGCCGGATAACGGGTTCGGTATTGGAACCTCTGAGGTTGAAGCGCCAGTCGGGAAATTCGACGCTGACCCCGTCGGTTTTATCAAGGCTTGGCGATTCTGACTCGAAAGCTTTCAGAATGCTTTTTATCGTATTAGGGACGGAGTTGACTTTGAAATTGAGTTCGCCACTGCACGGGTAGGCTTCAATGCGTTCATCCACCAGTTGTGAAAGCGGCTTTTGCGTCGTGCTCATGAGTTCGGCAATGAGCAACCAGGGGATCATGCCGCTGTCGCAGTAGGCGAAGTCGCGAAAGTAGTGATGCGCGGACATTTCGCCGCCGTAAATGGCGTTTTCTTTACGCATGCGCTCTTTGATAAAGGCATGCCCCGTCTTGCTTTGGACGGGGACGCCTCCGGCCGCCTGAACCATCTCCAGCGTATTCCAGGTAAGGCGGGGATCGTGAATCACCTTGGCACCGGGCTCTTTTTTAAGCAGTTCAGCCGCCAGAAGACCAACGATGTAATAGCCTTCGATGAATCGGCCGTTTTCGTCGAACAAGAAGCAGCGGTTGAAGTCGCCGTCCCAGGCGATGCCCAGATCGGCGCCCTGTTCCCGTAAGGCTTGGGAGGTGCTCTCGCGGTTTTCCGGGAGCAAGGGATTGGGGATTCCGTTTGGAAACTCGCCGTCGGGCTCATGGTGCAGCCGTGTCACTTTAAACGGGAGATGTTCGGCTAAAGCATCGAAGGCAGGACCAGCGCCGCCGTTGCCAGCGTCGACGACCAACTTCAACGGCGCCAGGCGAGCGGGCTGGACAAATGAAAGCACCTTGTCGATATATTCTTTAGTAATGTCGAGTGAACGGTTGACGCCTCTTCGCCGAGCGGCAGCCGCTTCGGCGCGCCAATTGGCCGCGAGAACCTCGATATCGCGCAAGCCGGTATCACCGCTCACCGGTCGCGCATCTTCCCGGACCAGTTTCATCCCGTTGTAATCCATTGGGTTATGACTGGCGGTCACCATGATTCCGCCGCCCATACCGACCCCAGCCGCGGCGAAGTAGACCATTTCGGTGCCGCACAGGCCGATATCGACGGTATCGACGCCGGCATCGTTCAACCCTCGAATGACGGCAATGGCCAAAGCATCGCTGGTCAACCGGATATCGCGCCCAACGGCTACTGCGCCAATTGGCTGAATGACTTCGGCATACGCCCGACCTATCCGATAGGCGATGTCTTCATTGAGTTCGTCCGGTACGCGCCCACGAATATCGTATGCTTTGAAGCAGGTCAATCTGTATTCCACGGTTCAGGACTCCTGCGGCTTCCCAAGTGCGGCGGCTTCCCGCCGAAGTTCTTCTATTTCCCACTCTAAAGCATTGAACTCTTCAAGCTTCCTCTTTAGGAAGCGGACCGTAATGGAGGCTTTTTCTTCCACACCTTTGGGCGTAAGAAGATAGACGTAGGCGCGCTTGCTGGGGTTGTTCTTGAAGTTGGCGGCCTTAATGAGCCCCTTTGTGATCAGAGCCTTGAGGCAGTAGTTGACTTTGCCAAGGCTGACACCGAGCTCATGCGCCAGTTCTCGCTGGCTGGCGTTGGGGTTGGCCTCCAAGTATTTGAGGAGGCGGTATCGGGTCTCTTCCGGCAGCATGGAAGCAGTTAGGCCTTAAACCTGCGTTCAACGGTTGAACGATGTTATACGTAGGGATGCGGCGGGTCAATGGATGGGAATATCGGATGGGGCAGTCGTTTCCGGCCAAACGGTGGTAGGCGTTTCTCGTCGAGTGCTCGAGGACGGCTTCGCCGTTTTCGCCCAAGTGTGGGATCCTACAGAAGATGGCGTTCCGTTGTTGTCGCGGCAGTCAGTCCTCTGGCCGGATGGTCAAAAGCGGCTTCGCCATTTTCGCCCACGGGGTGGGCTCTACGGGGGTGGCGTTGCGTTTTTGTAGCGGCAGGCAGTCCTCTGGCCGGATGGTCGAGGGCGGCTTCGCCGTTTTCGCGCACGGGGTGGACTCCTACATGGATGGCGTTGCCGTTGTTGTAGAAGGGCGGGCAGTCCTCTGGCCGGAGGGTCAAGGACGGCTTCGCCGTTTTCGCCCACGGGGTGGGCTCCTACAAGGAATTGCAAAGCGTTGTCTGGGGCTAGGGCTTGTAGTAGTCGCTGTACCAACGAACGAATTTTTCGACCCCTTCTTCCAGCGCTGTATCGGGGCGATAGTCGGTGTCGCGGACCAAGTCGTCTACATCGGCGTAGGTGTCAGGGACATCTCCGGGTTGCAGCGGGAGGTATTCCTTTTTGGCTTCTTTTCCCAAGGCCTTCTCGAGTGCCGCGATGAAATCCATGAGCTGAATCGGCTGGTTGTTGCCGATGTTGTAGACGCGCCACGGAGCGGAACTTGTGGCGGAGTCGGGTTGGTCGCTGGACCAGTCGGGGTTGGGTTCTGCAGGCTTATCCAAAACCCGGATCACGCCCTCGATGATATCGTCGATATAGGTGAAATCGCGGCGATGGTTGCCGTGGTTGAAGACCTTGATGGCTTCGCCTTCCAGAATGGCCTTGGTGAACTTGATGGGGGCCATGTCGGGGCGGCCCCACGGGCCATATACGGTGAAGAAGCGCAGGCCCGTCGTCGGCAGGCCGTAGAGATGGCTGTAGGTGTGGGCCATCAGCTCGTTGGCTTTCTTGCTGGCGGCGTAGAGCGAGAGGGGGTGGTCCACGTTGTCGTGAACCGAATAGGGCATTTTGGTGTTGCCGCCGTAGACGGAGCTGGATGAGGCGTAGACCAGATGCTCTACGTTGTTGTGGCGGCATCCTTCCAGGACGTGGGCGAAACCGAGCAAGTTGCTGTCTACATAAGCGAGGGGGTTCTCAATCGAATAGCGGACGCCTGCCTGGGCGGCCAGGTTTACCACCCCTTGGGGTTTATGTTCCTGGAAAGCGTCGGCCACACCTTCGCGATCGGCCAGGTCGAGACGGAGGTGGATGTAGTTCGGGTGCTCGGCAAAGCGGGCGAGTCGTGCCTCTTTTAGGGCGGGATCGTAGTAGTCATTATGATTGTCGATGCCGACGACCTGATCGCCGCGTTCGAGCAGGCGGATGGCCAATTCCGCGCCGATGAAGCCTGCTGCTCCTGTTACTAGTACCTTCATATTGCCCTCACCCTGGCCCTCTCCCTGAGGGAGAGGGTAGATATCACGTATGTTGTGGCTGGTATTCTCACGGCTGCCTGCGACCCCGGGGAGTCTGCCGTGGTGAGCCGTTGATAGGATAGCCGATATGGGGCTCTATCTGGAGGTTCTGGGGGGCTCCGGTTTCGGTGGGGGGCAACCAGTGAGAGTATTTCTCAGGTGACTCGCCCACGGGGTGGGCTCCTACAGGGGCGTGGTTGCCTTCGGGCTCGTAGGAGCCCAGCCCTCTGGGCGAATGCTTTCATCAGGCATTTCGCCCACGGGGTGGGCTCCTACAGGGGCGTGGTTGCCTTCGGATCCTGTAGGAGAGGATGATCGCCGTTCAAGGTCGGCCTTGATAAAATGGCCGAACTTGCTAGACGTGATACGTCAATTTTTGAAACGGGGTGGAGCAGATGGGACGGAGCAGCAATGTGGTGTGGCACCAGGGTTCGGTCGACCGGGGGCGCCGGGAAGGATTGAATGGCCATAAAGGACAGGTGGTCTGGTTTACGGGCCTTTCCGGGGCTGGCAAATCCACTATCGCTCATGCGCTGGAGGAGAGGCTTTTCCAACTCGGATGCCGCACTTACGTCCTCGACGGGGACAATGTTCGTCACGGCCTCTGTGGGGATCTGAGCTTTTCCGTCGAGGATCGGCACGAAAACATCCGTCGTGTCGGTGAGATCGCCAAACTCTTCGTTGATGCCGGAGTCATCGTGCTTACGGCCTTCATCTCTCCGTTGCGAAGCGACCGCGAGCGGGCCAGGGAGCTGATTGGCGAGGATTTTAACGAAGTTTATTGTGCCTGCCCGATCTCTGAATGCGAACGGCGCGATGTAAAAGGCATGTACAAGCGGGCGCGCTTGGGAGAAATCAAGGAATTTACGGGGATTTCGTCACCGTATGAAGAGCCGGAGAACCCGGAATTGGTTGTCGACTCTTCCGTCCTCTCCGTAGACGAATGCGTCGATGCTCTTTTGCAGCTGCTCGTGGAACGAAAGGTGATTCCGAGCCCGGTTTCGGCGGAAGTCGAGGCGATTGGGTGAGACAGAGGGCTGATAGATAATCCTGATCGGGATTCGCCACGGGGTGGGCTCCTACAAGGGCGTGTTGCCTTCGGGTCCTGTCGGGGCCCAGACCTCTGGGCAAATGACCCCATTCGCCTATTTCGCCCACGGGGTGGGCTCCTACAGGGGCGTTTTGCCTTCGGGTCATGTAGGAGCCCAGCCCTCTGTGAAGGATGTCATTCGGGCCGTTTTCGCCCACGGGGTGGGCTCCTACAAGGATGTGTTGCCTTCGGGTCCTGTCGGGGCCCAGCCCTCTGGGCGAATGACTCCATTCGCCTATTTCGCCCACGGGGTGTGGGCTCCTACAGAGGCATGGTTTCTTCAGGGCAGTCGTCTTGTCACCAGGACTCCAACGATTGCTTCTTTGGCAAATTTTCGGAGTGAATATCCATTCGGTTGCTGGCGAAGTCAACCACCCGGTTGTAGGTATCGATTAGCAGTTCTGAGTACTGCTTGGCCAGTTTCAGGTCTTCTGCGAACCTTTCCGGGTCTTCCATGTATTCGTGGACGAGGCGGTTTCTCAGTTTCCTCGCTTCGAGCCACTGCTGGACGCTTTCGATCGTGCCGAGCCTTTCGGCGCGATTCAGCACCTCGATTTGGCTACCGGGCACTTCTGCCAAAGCCGTCAGCCATCTTGGAAGCAGCTTATCCGCCATGGTGTCCTGCATTCGCCCATAGCGTGAGACGAAAGCTTCCAGGCGTTCCGCGATTTCGGGTTTCGCCTCAAGGCCATTACCCATTCTTTACTGATCGGCTGCTCGTACAGCCTGTGCCAGCTATAAGCCAGGTGTCGTCCTTCGCGCGAGACAAGTGCTAACGTATCCAGAAATCGGTCGACCGGGAGCAGGGTTTCGTCACTCATAACCTGATTCCTGTTCGTAATGCTTCGTCATGCACCCTCTGGCGTGCTGCTTCCGGGTCCAGTACCAAGACGTCAATGGGCTGATCGCCCAGCTGCATTTGGAGCTTGGCGACGAGGCTCAAGGCTTTGCGCTCACGCTCTTCGATAGGTGCTGGCGATTTCACAAGGAGGTCAATATCGCCACCGCGCTTGGTATCGTCCACCCTGGAACCGAAAAGAACGACGGATATGGCTGGCCCGAAGACTTCTTCGGCAGTGCGGCGAATGACGTCTTGTTCTTCGCTGGTCAGGCGCATTCTTCTCTGTTTCCGGGTTGGCTAATGCCTGAGTTATTCGCCCACGGGGTGGGCTCCTACAGGGGCGTGTTGCTTTCGGGCCCTGTTTGAGCCCAGTGCTCTGGGCGAATGATGTCAGTCGGGCCGTTTTCGCCCACGGGGTGGGCTCCTACAGGGGCGTATTGCCTCCTATTTCAAGCCGCGGCCGATGGCGTAATAGGCGATGCCGTATTCCTGCATTTGGGCCGGGTCGTAGAGATTGCGGCCGTCGAAGATCAGGGGCTGCTTCAGCTTGCGCTTGATCTCGTCGAAATTCGGGCTGCGGAATTTGGGCCATTCAGTGACCACCACGAGGGCGTCTGCGCCGTCCAGGGCGGACATGGGATCGTCGGCCAGTTCGAGCTCGGGACGCTCGCTATAGATGCGTTTGGCTTCGCCCATGGCTTCGGGGTCATAGGCCTTTACGCTGGCACCGGCTTTCCACAGCGCCTCCATCAGCGTTCGGCTGGGCGCTTCACGCATGTCGTCGGTGTTGGGCTTGAAGGCGAGCCCCCAGATGGCGAAGGTCAGGCCTTTCAGTTCTCCATCGAAGTGGTTGTGAATCTTGTCGATGAGGACCTGCTTCTGGCGGTAGTTGACGGCCTCCACCGCGTTCAGAAGCCGTGCGTCGTAATCGACTTCACGGGCGGTGCGCTCGAGCGCCTGGACATCTTTCGGGAAGCAGGAGCCGCCGTAACCGCAGCCGGGATAGATGAAGTGGTAACCGATGCGCGGGTCGGAGCCCATGCCGATGCGGACCTTTTCGATGTCGGCATCCAGCCGTTCGGCCAGATTCGCCAGCTCGTTCATGAAGCTGATCTTGGTGGCGAGCATGGCGTTGGAGGCGTACTTGGTGAGCTCGGCGGACCGGATATCCATGGCGATCAGCCGTTCGTGGTTTCGGTTGAAAGGGGCGTAGAGCGCACGAAGCAGTTCGGTGGTACGGGGATTATCCGTGCCGATGACGATGCGCTCGGGCTTCATGAAGTCATCGATGGCGGCGCCTTCCTTGAGGAATTCGGGGTTGGAGACCACATCGAATTCGACACTGGAGGTCAGGGCGCGCTTTTCGAGCTCTTCATTGACGGCGGCTTTGACCTTGTCGGCCGTGCCCACCGGCACCGTCGATTTGTCGATGACGACTTTGTAGTCGTCCATGTGTTCGCCGATGGAACGGGCCACGGAGAGCACGTATTGAAGGTCGGCGGAGCCATCCTCGTCCGGCGGGGTGCCGACGGCGATAAACTGAAACAGGCCGTGGGCAACGCCCTCGGCGATGTCGGTGGTGAACTTCAGGCGGCCTTCGGCCTTGTTCCGCTCAATCAGGTCATCCAGCCCCGGCTCGTAGATGGGACTCTCGCCGTTATTGAGCATGTTGATCTTGCGCTCGTCGACGTCGACGCAGAGGACATCATTGCCGACTTCGGCGAGACAGGTGCCGGTGACCAGGCCGACATAGCCGGAACCGAAAATCGTGACCTTCATGAGTGCTCCTGTTTCTTGTTTCCGTCGCGTTACGTGAACCACCACTTGTAGGGCTATTCACGTGTTCCCGACAATCAGCTTAGTACCGGAACGGCTATTCGTTTTTGAACCGTCCCGGACGAGCTTCGGGTTTATTCGTTTTCGCCCAGGGGGCTGGGCTCCTACAAACTCCGGTCGGAGATGATACCCGTAGGAGCCCACCCCGTGGGCGAAAGTCTATCAACGTTCGATTCGCTCAGGGGGCTGGGCTCCTGCAACTCCGATTGGCGATCCTACCTGTAGGAGCCCACCCCGTGGGCGAAGGCTTGTCACGGTTCGATTCGCCCAGAGGGCTGGGCTCCTACAAACTCCGGTCGGCGATCCTACCTGTAGGAGCCCGCCCCGTAGGCGAAGGCTTGTCACGGTTCGATTCGCCCAGGGGGCTCGGCTCCTACAGTGCGTCAGAACGGAATATCGTCATCGAAATCATCGAAATTGCCGCCGCCGGAGGGCGCCGGGGCCTGACCGCCTGTGGGAGCCTGGCCTCCGCTCGGTGCCTGACCACCGCCGGAGGGCGCACCGCCTCCACCCTGGAATCCGCCTTGATCACCGCTCTGGCTGTAACCCTGATTGAAATCGGCACTTCCACCGCCGCCGCCGCGCGGCCCGCCAAGCATCTGCATTTCGTTGGCAACGATTTCGGTGGTGTAGCGATCCTGACCATCCTGCCCCTGCCATTTCCGGGTCTGGAGACGGCCTTCGATATAGACCTGCTGGCCCTTGCGCAGGTACTCGCCGGCAATTTCGCCCAGGCGGCCAAACATGACGACCCGGTGCCACTCCGTGCGCTCCTGATTTTGGCCGCTCTGTTTATCGCGCCATTGATCGGTGGTTGCCACAGCGATGTTGGCCACCGCGCTACCGTTTGAGGTATAGCGCACATCCGGGTCGCGCCCCAGATTGCCAACCAAGATGACCTTGTTGATTCCTCGTGCCATGTTTGCTCCCGTCGTGGTGGTTGCTTTTCTACCTTCCGTTGGTTGGTTCAGTCGTAATCGGCGTATTGTGCCAGAGATTCAGGGTTGGGTGGAGTTGGAAGGCGGCCAAGCTTCGGAGGTGCGATCCAGTTGGAATTTGATGGCCCTGCGGGCCATGTTCGGCCAGGGGGCTGGCCTCCTACAAGGGTCAGGTCCGCTGGAGGCTCTATTCCGGTAGGAGGCCACCCCGTGGCCGAACACGGCGAAGCCGTCATGGGCGTAGGCTTTGGCTGCGGGTTTTGATGGCCCTGCGGGCCATTTTCGGCCAGGGGGCTCCGCTGGAGGCTCTATTCCGGTAGGAGGCCACCCTGTGGCCGAACACGGCGAAGCCGTCATATACGGAAGCCGGTGTTGAAGGCTTCAATCCAGGAAGCGGGCGAAAATCTTCCCCATTGCCCTTATATCATCCAATTGGGTCGTGATCAGGTCGAAGACGATTTCGCGGTCTACATCCAGGTATTCGTTAACCAGGATGTTTCGAAATCCGATCATCCGAATCCAGGTTTGCTCCAGTTCCTCTCCGATAAAGCCTTTCTCACGGAAAATACGAGGTATATCGCGGCTCTGGTTCACCACTCCCAAGGACTCGTCGGCGATGATATGGCTGCCCATGTCCAGCGTGGCTTCCAGCGACATCTGCAGAAACCTCTCGGCACTGCCCCAGTGCTCTGGATCGGCTAGAAATTCCTCAAGGCCGTAGCGGCTCAGCCGCTCCAGTATTTCGAGGTAGTCCGCCAGCTTTTGCAGGCGTCGACGGATGACTTCAGGGTGCACCATCGAGCCATCTCCGTTTGAGCGCTTGGCGTTGGATCTTGAGGTACGGTTCCAGATCGAAGTATTCCCGGACGGTCCGGGAGTAGTAGCTCCCCCGGTCGAAATCGCCCCGGGTGTAGACGAGACAGTTTGGCCGGACGGCCTCGAAGCGCATGGCCGGGTCCGCTTCGTCCAGCAAAACCAGATCCACCCGCTCCAGACCCGCCTCAACGAATGCCTGCAGGATGTCGAGCTTGGCCTGGCGGAGTCCCGATGCCGGACCGACCAGTGCCAAATCAATATCGCTGTCAGGCCGGGCGCGATCTGTTGCCCGGGAACCAAAAAGGAATGCGGCCTGAACGGCGGGAAAGCGGTTCAACACCGATTCAATCGGGCCAACAATTTCGGGCAATTTCTCCATGGGGAAATCGTAATGGGTGTGGGGGGTGGTGTATAGGGCGCAGGGTATGCATTGATGGCCCTACGGGGCCATGTCCGGCCAGGGGGCTGGCCTCCTACAAGGGTCAGATCCGCTGGAGGCTCTATTCCGGCAGGAGGCCACCCTGTGGCCGAAAACGGCGGAGCCGTTACGGGTAGGCGACCGGACGCAGGTGCGCCGCGCTCGGCGCTATGCCCGGCCTGTTCGGTAGCGTTGTGGCAGACCGAAGAGTGAATCCTAGCAGGCTGTTGAAAAACACCCTCTTCAGAGGGAGAGGGCTGGGGTGAGGGGACTCAATAAAAGGTAAGTTACTGATTTTATCCCCCTCATCCTAACCTTCTCCCTCAGGGAGAAGGGACAAAAAACCTTTTTCAACAGCCTGCTAGGGGCTGATGGCGAAGAGGTATTATTCGTGGCTTGGGAAAATCGCGCCGGGGCGACGCTCCTACGGGAAACTTCCATTTCAGGCGGCCGAGAAGCGCTCGAGTTCGGAGCGATCCAGCTTGGCGTCATCCACCCGAAGATAGGCGACGCCCTCCTCCAGGCCCAGGTAAACCTCTTCTACACCGCTGAGGCGACGGAAATCCGCCTCCATGTCTGCGGCGCTGGCGGGGTCGACGGGGCCTACATTGACCATGGCGGTGGACAGGTAACGTGGCTGTTTCATGGTTGCAGCCAGCAACCACCAGGCCGCGAGGAGGCTCGCGCCGAACAGGAAAACGCCGGCCGGGCCAAACTGACCATAAAGGCTGCCGCCGGCCGCCCCGCCAATGAAGGCCCCCAGGAACTGCGAGCTGGAGTAAACGCCCATGGCCGTGCCTTTGCTCTGCACGGGGGCGGTTTTGGCAATCAGCGACGGCATGAGCGCCTCCATCAGATTGAAGGCGGTAAAGAAGAGCCACATCAGAGTGACCAAGCCCCATAAGCTGTCGTGCAGGAGTGCAAAGCCGACCTCGCTTAGACCCAGGAGCGCCACGCCGCCGACCACGATCGGCTTCATCAGGCGCTTTTTCTCCGCGAGGATGATGAAGGGGATCGATCCCGCCATGGCAATGATCATAACCGGCAGATAGAGCTGCCAGTGGTCGGTGCTTACTAACCCGGCATCCCGCAGGGCGAGCGGGATCACAACGAATCCGGCAGTCAGGACCAGATGCAGGACAAGAATCCCGAAATCGAGGCGCAACAGTTGTGTGTCGGCCAGCACCTGACGGAACTGTTCGGGAACGGCTTCGGCGTCCCGATGCACCCGGCTGTTGGCCGGCGTCGGGACAGCCCCCAGAAGAATGGCGATACCGGCTAGGGCCAGAACGGCCGTGAGCCAGAAAATGCCCGGGACGCCCATCCAGCCGTCCAGAATCGGACCGGCCACCATGGCGACCAGGAACGACATGCCGATGGTCATGCCGATCACGGCCATGGCTTTGGGACGGTGCTCTTCGCGGGTGAGATCGGCGGCCAGCGCCATAATGGCGGCCGCTACCGCTCCGGAGCCCTGCAGGGCGCGGCCGATGATCACGCCGCTGACGCTATCGGCCATGGCCGCCACGGCACTGCCGAGGGCGAACAGCAGCAGACCGGCCACGATTACCGGCTTGCGGCCGATACGGTCCGAAAGCATGCCGAAGGGGATCTGAAAGATAGCCTGAGTCAGACCATAGATGCCGATAGCCAGACCCACCAACGTCGGCGTGGCACCGGTCAAATCCTCCGCATAGAGAGCGAAGACCGGCAGGATCAGGAAAAGCCCCAGCATGCGGGTGGCGAAAATACCGGCAAGGGATATGGCAGCACGCCGCTCCCGGGGTGTCATCTGGTCTGGTGACATGAAGGCGGTGGTCTCGAAATTCTAAAGGTATTTTCAACCCGTTGGGGTGAAATCTGCGTGAAGATACGGCACCTGAAAAGTCCGGGCGTATCTTAGCAGGTTCGGGTTTCTCAGCAAGGCAGTCGGGTTTCATGGGAGGCCGACAGATAGGTGTTCGATGACCCTGCGGGCCATGCTAGGCCAAGGGGCTGGCTTCCTACGGATACGCCGGCCATCGTCAAGTGGGAGCGGCATCCTGCCGAGATTGAAGCTTCTGCCGGGGGCCTTTCGCGGCTGGAAGCCGCTTCCACGGACCAGCCCTCCCCATCGGGGTAGGAGCGGCATCCTGCCGCGATTGAAGCTTCTGCCCGGGGGCCTTTCGCGGCTGGAAGCCGCTCGCACGATCCTCCCCATCCGGGGTGGAGCGGCATCCTGCCGCGGTTGAAGCTTCGACCGGGGCCTTTCGCGGCTGGAAGCCGCTCCTACGGTCCTCCCCATCCGGGGTGGAGCGGCATCCTGCCGCGATTGAAGCTTCGACCGGGGCCTTTCGCGGCTGGAAGCCGCACGGGACCAGCCCTCCCCATCCGGCGTAGGAGCGGCATCCTGCCGCGATTGAAGCTTCGACCGGGGCCTTCGCGGCTGGAAGCCGCTTCCACGGACCAGCCTCCCCATCCGGGGTGGGAACGGCATCCTGCCGCGATTGAAGCTTCGACCGGGGCCTTCGCGGCTGGAAGCCGCACGGGACCAGCCCTCCCCATCCTGGGGTAGGAGCGGCATCCTGCCGCGATTGAAGCTTCGACCGGCGGGCCTTCGCGGCAGGAAGCCGCACGGGACCAGCCCTCCCCATCCTGGGGTAGGAGCGGCATCCTGCCGCGATTAAAGCTTTTGCCGGGGACCTTCGCGGCTGGAAGCCGCTGGACCAGCCCTCCCCATCCTGGGGTAGGAGCGACATCCTGCCGCGATTGAAGCTTCGACCGGGGCCTTCGCGGCTGGAAGCCGCGGGACCAGCCCTCCCCATCCGGCGTAGGAGCGGCATCCTGCCGCGATTGAAGCTTCGACCGGCGGGCCTTCGCGGCAGGATGCCGGCCTACCCGAGTCAGATTCGCTATGGGCCATCCCAGCAGGAGGCCACCCTGTGGCCGGAAACGGCGAAAGCCGTCATTCCCTCCGGCGGGAATAAACGGTCCCGAATGCAGTCAAAAGGTAGGTTCATTTTGCGTCGCAACCGACCGGAGGCGTATATTATTCGGTTCGGTTATCAGCAGGAATTTGCATGGATACCATTCGGATCCGAGGTGCGCGGACCCACAATCTCCAGAACTTCGATCTGGAGCTTCCCCGCGGCAAACTCATTGTCTTTACAGGACTTTCCGGTTCCGGAAAGTCCTCTTTGGCATTCGACACCATCTACGCCGAGGGACAGCGGCGCTACGTGGAGTCGCTGTCGGCCTATGCCCGCCAATTCCTGTCGGTCATGGAGAAACCGGACATTGACCATATCGAGGGCCTGTCGCCGGCGATCTCCATCGAGCAGAAGTCGACCTCTCACAACCCGCGCTCCACCGTGGGCACCGTTACCGAGATCTACGACTACCTGCGCCTGCTCTTCGCCCGGGCCGGTGAACCACGCTGCCCGGAGCACGACATCATCCTCGAGGCGCAAACCGTCAGCCAGATGGTGGATCTGGTAACGGAACTGCCGGAGGGCACCAAGCTGATGCTGCTGGCCCCGGTGGTCCAGGACCGCAAGGGCGAACATGTGCAGATCTTCGAAGAGCTGCGCGCGCAGGGCTTCGTGCGCGCCCGAGTCAACGGCCAAGTCATTGAGCTGGACGAGCCGCCCCAGCTGGAGCTTCGCAAAAAGCACACCATCGAAGTGGTGGTGGACCGCTTCAAGGTGCGCCCGGATATCAAGCAGCGGTTGGCCGATTCGTTTGAGACGGCACTGAATCTGGCCGACGGCATCGCTTCGGTGGCGTTCATGGGTGGCGAGCGGGAGGACACGGTCTTTTCGGCCCGCTTCGCCTGCCCGGTATGCGGGTACTCACTTCCGGAGTTGGAGCCGCGGCTGTTTTCGTTCAACAATCCGGCCGGCGCCTGCCCCACCTGCGACGGTCTGGGGGTGCGCCAGTATTTCGATCCCTCCCGCGTGGTGCTGCATCCCGAACTCAGTCTGGCGGGCGGTGCCGTGCGCGGCTGGGACCGACGCAACGCCTACTACTTCCAGATGCTGAACTGTCTGGCGGAGCACTACGGCTTCGATATCGATACGCCCTTCGAGCAGTTGAAGAAAAGGGTTCGCGATGCCCTGCTCTACGGCAGCGGCGAGGAATCGATCAAATTCATCTATCCCGGTGGCCGCCGGCGCGAACATCCCTTCGAGGGGATCATCCCCAATATGGAGCGGCGCTATCGGGAGACCGATTCCAATGTGGTGCGCGAAGAGCTTGCCAAATTCCTCAGTACCCAATCGTGTCCCGATTGCGGCGGCACACGCCTGAACCGCTCAGCGCGCAGCGTTTTCGTCGCCGGGCGAATCCTGCCGGAGATCACTTCCATGCCGGTGGGTCGGGCGGCGGAGTTTTTCGAGAACTTGACCCTGCCCGGCTGGCGCGGCGAGATCGCCGAAAAGATCGTCAAGGAGATTGGAGAGCGGCTGCAGTTTCTGGTCAATGTCGGCCTCAACTACCTGGCCCTGGATCGCAGTGCCGACACCCTCTCCGGCGGGGAAGCCCAACGCATCCGGCTGGCCAGTCAGATTGGCGCCGGGCTGGTTGGCGTTATGTATATCCTCGACGAGCCCTCCATCGGCCTTCACCAGCGCGACAACGATCGGCTGCTCAATACCCTCTTTCGTCTGCGCGATCTGGGGAACACGGTCATCGTCGTCGAACATGACGAGGATGCCATCCGCAGCGCGGACCATGTGCTCGACATCGGTCCCGGCGCCGGCGCCCACGGCGGTCGGATTGTCGCCCAGGGCACCCCCGGGCAGATCATCCAGAGTAAGGACTCGCTTACCGGACAATACCTGTCGGGCCGGCGTGAGATCGCGGTCCCGAAGGAACGCACTCTTCCTGACGCGGATCGTAAACTGAAGATCCGCGGCGCCAGCGGCAACAACCTGAAGGGCCTCAGTGTGGACATTCCCGTGGGCCTGATGACCTGCATCACGGGCGTTTCCGGCTCGGGCAAATCGACGCTGATCAATGACACGCTTTATCGTCATGCAGCCCTCTCTGTAAACGGCTCCGGCGAAGACCCGGCGCCAGTGGCCGAAATCGTCGGTCTGGAGCATTTCAACAAGGTGGTCGATATCGACCAGAGTCCCATCGGCCGCACGCCGCGCTCCAACCCGGCCACCTACACCGGTCTGTTTACCCCTCTTCGAGAGCTGTTTGCCGGCACCCCGGAGGCGCGGGCCCGCGGCTATACGCCCGGGCGTTTCAGTTTCAACGTCAAGGGCGGCCGCTGCGAGGCTTGTCAGGGCGATGGGCTCATCAAGGTGGAGATGCACTTCCTCCCGGATATCTATGTCTCCTGCGACGTCTGCAAGGGCAAGCGCTACAACCGGGAGACACTGGAGGTCAAGTACAAGGGCAAGAGCATTTTCGAGGTGCTGGAGATGACCGTCGAGGAGGCCCGGCAGTACTTCGATCCGGTACCGGTGGTCGCCCGCAAGCTACAGACCTTGATGGATGTGGGCCTCTCGTATATCCGTCTGGGCCAGAGCGCCACAACCCTTTCCGGCGGCGAGGCCCAGCGCGTGAAACTCGCCCGGGAGCTCTCGAAGCGGGATACCGGCAGCACGCTTTACATCCTTGACGAGCCGACCACCGGACTGCACTTCTACGATATCGAACAGCTCCTGACCGTTCTGCATCGACTTCGGGATCACGGCAATACCATCGTGGTCATCGAACACAACCTGGACGTTATCAAGACGGCCGACTGGATCATCAATCTCGGCCCCGAAGGCGGCGACCAGGGGGGAACGCTGCTGGCCGCCGGCACGCCGGAGGAAGTGGCGGAGCATCCCGAGTCCTACACCGGCCAGTACCTGAAACCGATGCTGAAGCGGGCCAAAACGGCGTTGGCGGGGTAGGCACCCGTCCTCGGCTTCCCCGCAGGAGCCAGCCCCTTGGGCGAACCGAACTCCGACCGGTTTCTTCGCCCACGGGGTGGGCTCCTACAGGGGATTGGAGGCACGGTCTCTGTAGGAGCCCAGCCCTCTGGGCGAACCGAACTCCGACCGGTTTTTTCGCCCACGGGTGGGCTCCTACAGGGGATTGGAGGCACGGTTTTCTGTAGGAGCCCAGCCCTCTGGGCGAACCGAACTCCGACCGTTTCTTCGCCCACGGGGTGGGCTCCTACAGGGGATTTGGAGGCACGGTCTCTGTAGGAGCCCAGCCCCCTGGGCGAACCGAACGCCGACCATTTCTTCGCCCACGGGGTGGGCTCCTACAGGGGATTTGGAGGCACGGTCTCTGTAGGAGCCCAGCCCCCTGGGCGAACCGAACGCCGACCGGTTTTTTCGCCACGGGGTGGGCTCCTACAGGGGATTGGAGGCACGGTTTTCTGTAGGAGCCCAGCCCTCTGGGCGAACCGAACTCCGACCGTTTCTTCGCCCACGGGGTGGGCTCCTACAGGGGATTTGGAGGCACGGTCTCTGTAGGAGCCCAGCCCCCTGGGCGAACCGAACGCCGACCATTTCTTCGCCCACGGGGTGGGCTCCTACAGGGGATTTGGAGGCACGGTCTCTGTAGGAGCCCAGCCCCCTGGGCGAACCGAACGCCGACCGTTTCTTCGCCCACGGGGTGGGCTCCTACAGGGGATTTGGAGGCACGGTCTCTGTAGGAGCCCAGCCCCCTGGGCGAACCGAACGCCGACCGTTTCTTCGCCCACGGGGTGGGCTCCTGCAGGGGATTGGAGGCACGGTCTCTGTAGGAGCCCAGCCCTCTGGGCGAACCGAACGCCGACCGGTTTTTTCGCCCACGGGGTGGGCTCCTACAAGGGATTGGAGGCACGGTTTTCTGTAGGAGCCCAGCCCCCTGGGCGAATCGTTCTCGGACCCGCGCTTGACGCTGTATCCCTGTACTTCTAGGCGCGAATGATCTTTGCAGACGGTTGCCGGTAGACCCCGCGGGCGTCCACGATCAATTTCGCATGTTCCCGAATCAGGTCATAGTCGACCTTGTCATGATCGGTGGCGATCAGGACCGCGTCAAAGCCTGCCAACGTCTCCCCAGTGAGGGGGACGCTCTCCATTTCGAAGGAATGCTTCCGCATGGGTGGGAAGTGCGGCACGTGCGGGTCGTGATACTCCAGTTCCGCCCCACGCTCTTCCAGCAATTCCATAATCGCGGCGGCGGGCGACTCGCGCATGTCATCGATGTTCTTTTTGTAGGCTATGCCGAGGACAAGGATTCGGCTACCCCGCACCGCTTTGCGGTGTTCATTCAAACCCTCGGCCGTTTTTTGTACAACCCGCTCCGGCATTCCGCTGTTGATTTCACCCGCCAGCTCAATGAACCGCGTATTGATTCCATACTCCCGCGCCTTCCAGGTCAGGTAAAAAGGGTCGATAGGGATGCAGTGTCCACCGAGACCGGGGCCGGGGTAGTAAGGCACGAAGCCGAAGGGTTTGGTTGCCGCGGCATCGATAACCTCGTAGATGTCGATTCCCATCCGGTCAGCGACAATCTTCATCTCATTGACCAGGCCGATATTCACCGAACGGTGAATATTCTCCAGCAGTTTGGTCATTTCGGCGGCGCGCGCAGAGCTTACCGAAACCACCCGGTCGATCACCTTTCCGTAAAGGGCCAGCCCCACTTCAAGGCACGCCTCAGTGATACCGCCGCAGACCTTGGGGATCGTGCGGGTCCCGAAATTGGGATTACCGGGGTCCTCCCGCTCCGGGGAATAGACCAGGTAAATGTCGTGACCGACTCGCAACCCGGTGGATTCGAGCCGTGGGCGCAGCTCTTCGTCAGTGGTCCCCGGGTACGTAGTACTCTCGAGGGAGACGACCTGGCCCGCCTTCAGGTAAGGCAGCAGCGCATCGGTGGTTTCGGTGACAAAACCGAGGTCCGGTTGACGATGCCGATCCAGAGGCGTCGGCACGCAGATGATGATGGCGTCCACCTCGCTCATCCTGGCGTAATCGGCGGTGGCCTCAAACCCGTTTTTGCAGGCGTCAGCAACAGCGGACGACGGGATGTGTTCGAGGTAGCTGGTGCCCCGGTTGAGTTGCTCGACTTTATCCGGAGAGACATCAAAACCGATGACTTTATAACCGACTTCCGAATAGCGAAGCATCAATGGCAAGCCGACATAGCCCATTCCGACTATACCGATGATGGCTTCTTTGCTCTCGAGCTTTTCCTTTAGCAGCTTCATTCGCGTTCTTCATTAGCGTCGGGATGTGACCGATTCTACCCTGACGTTGCCCTGTCCGTCCGTACCGGGCTCCGGAAATTGGCGTCAAATCCCCCGAAGTTCCGGTTTGGTTACGGAATGCTTTGTACCTTCGTCCCGACCTTGAGGCCAAGTTGTTCCGCGGCATTCGCCCTATTGGCCGCCACTTCAACCAGACCCAGGGAGTTGTGGTACCAAAAGGCTTCGCCATCGGGGACATCGCTGAAGGTTCGGGCCCACCCAAGGCGTCGTTTGCCCAAAACCAGGACCGCTCCCGGGTCCATCGAATCACCTCGAATGCCGGTCATCGCATTCCCGAAACCATCGATGTAGATGATCTCACCGAGATCCCGGGCCCACCCCTTCACGTCCGGTCCCGCAAAGCTCTCCAGCTCTACGGGCAAAGCCGAAGCCAGGCGGGCGCCGACCGGTGCAAAAAGATCGCGGCCGTGAAAACTGGAAGAGAGCTTCTGCGGCTTCCACTGGATACGATGCCATCGCACCGTTTCGGCCCGGGCGGCTACCGTATTGAATAATCCATTACCCGGCCCCACGAAACGGAAACCATCGGCTTCAAGAACCACCGGCTCCCTCGCCGAACTTCCCACCCCGGGGTCGACAACCCCGACAACAACGGCGCCGGACGTTAGCTCCGTAACGAGCGCACTCAGCAAGTGAGCGGCCGCTTTGGGATTGAAGGCCGGTGCATCGGACATCAGATTCACGACCGGCACATCCGGTGCCTCCCGCCGTAGTGCGGTTTCCATTTGCCCCAGATACGGCCCCTTCCAGCCGAAGTCGGTAAACATCAGAATCATCGATGCATTCTCTTCCCGTCCACTAAACGCAAAAAAGCCGGGCTCTGCCCGGCTTTTTTGGAACGGATACTGCGAGCCCGATTATTCGGCGGCCGCGCTTTCCGTCACCTCTTCTGCCTCGTCCACCATCGGGCGATCGACCAACTCGACGATCGCCATCGGTGCGGCATCACCAGCTCGTAAGCCGCACTTCAGGATCCGCAGATAGCCACCGGGACGGCTCTCATAACGCGGACCGAGCTCGCCGAAAAGCTTGCTGACTGCAGCTTTATCACGCAGGCGTGAAAACGCGAGCCGACGATTGGCCACGCTGTCCTTTTTGGCCATGGTGATCATCGGTTCCGCGACCCGGCGCAGCTCCTTGGCCTTCGGCAGCGTGGTTTTGATCATTTCGTGCTCAAAAAGAGACGCCGCCATATTGCGGAACATCGCCTTCCGATGTGAGCTATTGCGATTCAGTTGGCGACCGGATTTACGATGACGCATGGGATTACCCTACTTAATTCGTTTTCGACCAATTGTTACGGCTGAAGCGTATTACGCGCTCGCCTTATCGTCTTTCTTCAAACTCGCCGGCGGCCAGTTTTCCAGGCGCATGCCGAGCGAAAGCCCGCGAGTGGCCAGGACATCCTTGATCTCGGTGAGCGATTTCTTACCCAGGTTCGGCGTCTTGAGAAGCTCGACCTCCGTACGCTGGATGAGGTCACCGATGTAGTAGATATTTTCAGCCTTCAAACAGTTGGCCGAACGCACCGTCAGCTCCAGGTCGTCGACCGGCCGCAGCAGAATCGGATCAATCTCCGGCTGAGCCTCTTCGGCCTCGGCCTGCTCCTTGCCTTCCAACTCCACGAACGCGGAAAGCTGGTCCTGCAGAATCGTCGCAGCACGGCGAATGGCTTCTTCGGGCTCGATCGTGCCGTTGGTCTCCAGCTCGATGACGAGCTTATCCAAGTCGGTGCGCTGCTCGACACGAGCACTCTCCACCACATAAGCAACCCGGCTGATCGGGCTGTACGTGGCATCGATAAGCAGGCGGCCTATCGGGCGATTGTCTTCATCAGCCTCGGCGCGGACGTTCGCCGGCTCATAGCCGCGACCGGTCGCTACCTTAAGGGTCATGTTCAGCTCACCCGACTTGGTCAGGTGCGCGATGACATGGTCCGGATTGATCAGTTCAACATCGTGCGGAAGCTCGATATCGCCCGCAGTGACCGGACCCGGGCCCTTTTTGCTGAGGGTCAAAGACGCTTCTGTCCGATGACTGAGCTGAAGCGCAACTCCCTTCAGGTTCAGCAGGATTTCGATGACGTCTTCCTGAACGCCTTCGATAGAGGTGTACTCGTGAAGTACACCTTCAATTTCCGCTTCAACGATGGCGCTGCCGGTCATCGACGAGAGCAGAATGCGGCGAAGCGCATTACCGAGGGTGTGACCAAAACCGCGTTCCAACGGCTCCAGCGTTACCTTGGCTGCGGTATCGCTGATCTTCTGCACACCAACGAGGCGCGGCTTGAGCAGTTCGCTAGCTGAGCCCTGCATGAACAGTCCTCTCTAAAATCGCTGTCTATCCTACGCGTACGAAACCGGGAATTTCGACCGGATACGTCAGCCGGTTACTTCGAGTAAAGCTCGACGACCAGCTGTTCCTGAATGTCGGCCGGCAGTTCGCTGCGCTCGGGGTTCGCTTTGTAGGTCCCCTCGAGCTTATCGGCATTGACTTCAATCCACTCCGGCACACCGCGCTGCTGGGCCAGTTCCATCGCCGACTTCACCCGCAGCTGCTGCTTCGCACGATCCGATACGGTAATCACATCACCGGGCTTAACATTGTAAGCCGGAATATTCAGCTTGCGACCGTTGACCTGCACGCCGTTGTGTCGAACCAACTGACGCGCCTCGGTACGCGACACGCCAAAGCCCATCCGATAAACCACGTTATCCAGACGCCCTTCGAGCAGCTGAAGCAGATTCTCGCCGGTGGATCCTTTCTGACTGTCCGCCTGCTTGTAGTAGAGGCGGAACTGATTCTCCAGCACGCCGTAGATCCGGCGCAGTTTCTGCTTCGCACGCAGCTGACGCGCATAGTCGGACAGACGAGTCCGGCGCTGGCCATGCTGCCCTGGCGGGAACGGACGGTTCTCTACCGGGCACTTGCTGGAGTAACACTTTTCGCCCTTCAGGAAGAGTTTTTCGCCTTCCCGACGGCACTGACGACACTTGGAACCAATATACCTAGCCACTACCTATCTCCTGGCTTAGACGCGACGCTTTTTAGGCGGACGACACCCGTTGTGTGGAATCGGGGTCACGTCAGTGATGTTGGTGATCCGGAAACCGAGATTATTCAGCGCGCGTACTGCCGACTCGCGACCCGGCCCGGGACCTTTCACCCACACCTCCATGTTTTTCATGCCGTATTCCTGGGCCTGCGTCCCAGCGCGTTCAGCAGCGACCTGGGCAGCAAAGGGTGTGCTCTTGCGAGAGCCGCGGAAGCCGGAACCCCCTGAAGTCGCCCAGCACAGGGTATTGCCCTGACGGTCGCTAATGCTGATGATGGTGTTATTGAAGGAAGCGTGGACGTGCGCGATGCCGTCCGCGACGTTCTTCTTTACCTTTTTCCGGGTGCGAGTACTCGCTTTTGCCATAACCGTTTCCCAAATGACCGTGTTTCAGCCGTTCAACAGGCTTATCGTTTGATCGGCCGGCGCGGGCCCTTCCGCGTCCGGGCGTTAGTACGGGTGCGCTGGCCCCTGAGCGGAAGTCCGCGGCGATGACGAATGCCGCGGTAGCAACCCAGATCCATTAAACGCTTGATGTTCATGGACACTTCGCGGCGAAGATCGCCTTCGACGTCGTACTTGCCGACCTCAGCGCGTAGCGCCTCGACCTCGGCTTCCGACAGGTCCTTAACTTTAACGTCCGGCTTGACGCCGGTCGCTTCACAAATCTTCTCTGCCCGGGTCCGGCCAATGCCGTAGATCGACGTCAGCGCGATGACCGCGTGCTTGTTGACCGGGATGTTAATGCCAGCAATACGGGCCATGGAGCCACTCCCTCGAATATCACAGACTAGGACGCTACGCGCGCCGTAAAACGCGACATAGTACCGATAAACGTACCTTCAATCAAGCCCCGATTCCGGAGCCCTTCACTTTATCCCTGGCGCTGTTTGTGCCGGGCGTCAGTGGAGCAGATCACGCGCACAACGCCGTTGCGGCGGACGATCTTGCAATTGCGGCAGATCTTTTTGACAGATGCACGAACTTTCATCGTCTTATCCTCAATAACGTAACTGCTTAACCACAGAGAACACAGAGGGCACAGAGTACTGGAAAAAGAAAAGCCCCTAACGGTCGGCTACACACCTTGGAAAGATTCGCATCTTTTCCCCGCTATACCGCTTTTCTTCTCTGTTCCTCTGTGCCCTCTGTGATTCAGATCTTTAGATCCCGGGACGACGGTGGCCCTTCAGGTTGGCCTTCTTCATCAGTCCTTCGTACTGATGCGACATCAAATGACTTTGCATCTGGGCCGTGAAGTCCATCACGACGACCACGATGATCAGCAGTGATGTCCCGCCGAAATAGAAGGGCACGTTCCACGTCAAAATCAGAAATTCCGGAAGCAGACAGACTGCCGTGATATACAGCGCACCTGCAAATGTCAGCTTGCCAAGAATACCGTCAATGTACCGAGCGGTGTGCTCTCCCGGGCGAATCCCGGGAATAAATGCCCCGGACTTCTTCAGGTTTTCCGCCGTCTCCTTCGGGTTAAACATCAACGCCGTATAGAAGAAGCAGAAGAAGATGATTGCCGCCGCATACATCAGGACGTATAACGGCTGTCCCGGCGAAAGCGTCGTCGACAGGTTCTGCAGCCAGCCCATACCTTCGCTGGAGCCGAACCAGCCCGCCAGGGTGGCCGGGAAGAGAATGATACTCGAGGCGAAGATGGGCGGGATAACACCGGCCATATTCACCTTCAGCGGCAAATGGCTGCTCTGTGCCGCATACATCCGCCTGCCCTGCTGGCGTTTCGCGTAATTCACCGTAATGCGGCGTTGTCCCCGCTCGACGAACACGACAAATCCCGTAACCGCAATAGCGAGACCAAACAGGAGCAGAACCAGGCCGGCACTGAGTTCACCGGTGCGCGCCAGTTCGAGCGTCCCCCCGACAGCCGAAGGCAGTCCGGCCACGATCCCCGCGAAGATGATCAGCGAAATGCCGTTACCAATCCCTCGTTCGGTTACCTGCTCCCCCAACCACATGAGGAACATGGTGCCGGTCACCAGCGTCAATGCCGTAACGAGCCGAAATGCCAGACCGGGGTCAATGACAACCGGGATATTGCCCGGCGCCATCTGGCCCTCAAGCATCACCGCTACGCCGAACGATTGAAACGTCGCCAGTACCAATGTCCCGTAGCGGGTATATTGGCTGATCTTGCGACGCCCCTGAGCCCCCTCTTTATTGAGTTGCTCAAGCTTCGGTGAAACCTTGGTCAAAAGCTGCGTGATAATCGATGCCGAGATATACGGCATGATACCCAGAGCAAACACCGAGAAACGGCTCAGGGCCCCACCCGAAAACATGTTGAACATGTCCAAAATGGTGCCCCGTTGCTGCTCGAACAGCTTGGCCAGTGCGACTGGATCAATCCCCGGAACCGGGATATGCGCTCCAATACGAAATACCAGCAGTGCCCCCAGCACGAACAGCAAACGCTGTTTGAGCTCAGTCAGCTTACCGCCGGCCAACGCATTGGCTACGGACGAACGCGAAGCGCCCACTTAGCCCTCGACTTTCCCGCCAGCGGCTTCGATGGCAGCGCGGGCACCCTTGGTGACGCCCAGCCCCTTGATCGTAACCGCCGTATTAATTTCACCGGAGGCGATGATCTTGGCCCGTTTGGTATCGGAAGAGACGATATTCGCCGCCTTCAATCCAGCCAGGTCCACGATGTCACCTTCGACCTTTGCCAGTTCATGGAGGCGAACCTCCGAGGTAGTGCGACCAACCCGAGAGCTGAAACCGACTTTGGGCAACCGGCGCTGCAGCGGCATCTGACCGCCTTCGAAACCGACTTTGTGGAAACCGCCGGACCGGGACTTCTGTCCCTTGTGGCCACGACCGCCCGTTTTTCCCAAACCGGAGCCGATACCGCGCCCAACTCGCTTGGCCGTCTTCTTAGCCCCTTCGCCGGGCTTGAGTTCATTCAGCCTCATGTCAAACCTCTTCCACTTTCAGCAAGTAGGAGACCTTGTTGATCATGCCCCGGTTCTCCGGCGTATCGATCACCTCGACCGTCTGGTGCATGCGGCGCAGGCCCAACCCTGCCACGCACGCCTTGTGCGCCGGCAGTCGCCCGTACTTGCTACGCACCAGGGTCAATTTTACCTTTTTGTTTTCGGCCATGACTCTATTCCAGGATCTCTTTCACGCTCTTGCCGCGCTTGGCCGCCACCTGCTCGGGGGACGCCATCTCCGTCAGGCCCCGCAGGGTGGCCCGCACGACATTGATGGGGTTGTTGCTACCGATGCACTTTGCGAGCACGTTGTGCACACCGGCAACTTCAAACACCGCACGCATTGCGCCACCGGCAATGATACCGGTACCGTCGGAGGCCGGTTTCATGAAGACTTTCGCAGCGCCATGGCGCGAAGTCGTCGGATACTGCAGCGTGCCGTTATCGGTGATGCCCACTTCCCGCATATTCTTGCGGGCCGCTTCCATCGCCTTTTGAATAGCCACCGGCACCTCACGTGCTTTACCGGTACCGAAGCCAACCTTGCCGTTACCATCGCCCACTACGCTCAGTGCGGAGAAGCCGAATTGGCGACCGCCTTTGACCACTTTCGCGACACGGTTGACCCCGATCAATTTCTCAATCAGGCCGTCGCTACTGGATGCATCGAATCCCGCCATTGTCTAACCCTTAGAATTCCAGACCGTTCTCGCGGGCCGCATCGGCAAGCGCCTTGACCCGACCGTGATACTTGAACCCGGAGCGGTCGAAAGCCACTTTCGTGACACCCGCTGCCTTGGCCTTGTCGGCGATCGCTTTGCCAACTGCACTGGCCGCATCGATATTGCCAGTGGCCTTCAGTTCGGCGTTCAGCTCTTTCTGAACGGTTGAAGCGGCAGCAACCACTTCGGAACCGTTCGGCGCAATCACCTGGGCATAAATGTGCCGGGGGGTGCGAAACACGCACAGCCGCGGCACTCCGAGCTCCCGAATCTTCGCCCGAGCCCGCATTGCGCGGCGCAGACGAGTCGTTTTTTTCGTATTCATCGCCGAAACCCTTACTTCTTCTTCGCCTCTTTACGAACGATACGTTCGTCCGCGTATTTGACGCCCTTGCCTTTGTAAGGCTCAGGCGGACGGAACGCGCGGATTTCCGCGGCGACCTGCCCTACCTGTTGTTTGTCTACCCCTTTGACCAAAACCTCGGTCTGGGAGGGCGCCTCGATCGTGATGCCTTCCGGCACCTCGTAGGCAATCGGATGGGAGAAGCCGAGGGTCAGATTCAGAACCTTGCCCTGCGCCTGGGCGCGATAGCCCACACCCACCAGCTCGAGCTTCTTCTCGAAGCCGTTGCTGACACCGGTCATCATCGTATTGACCAGTGCACGGGTGGTGCCGACCAACGCCATCACGTTGCGGTCGTTCTTGCGCGGAGCAAACCGCATCTGCCCGTCTTCCTGATGGATTTCCACGTCCGGATGCACTTGGTGTTCCATATTGCCTTTGGAACCCTTCACCGAGACCTGCTGGTCCTGAACGGTGATGTTGACGCCGGACGGGATCGCAATCGGTTTTAAAACTCTAGCCATACCGCACCACCCCTTAGGACACTTCGCAAAGCACTTCGCCGCCGTGCCCTGCCTTACGCGCGGCACGGTCGGTCATAACGCCGGCGGACGTGGAAACAATCGCAATTCCGAGACCGCCCATTACCTTCGGCAGTTCGTCTTTGCCCTTATAAATACGCAGGCCCGGGCGGCTTACGCGCTGGATATGGTCGATGACCGGCTTGCCCTCATAGTACCGAAGGGCAACACTCAGCACCGGCTTTCCATCGATATCCTGCACGGATATATCGCTGACGTAGCCTTCGTCCTTCAGGACGTTCCCAACAGCCTTCTTGAGCTTCGACGAAGGCATGGAAACCTCCGCCTTGCCCGCGTGCAGGCCATTGCGAATACGGGTCAGCATATCCGCTATCGGATCAGTCATGCTCATACGGTTTGCTCCAAATCAGACAACATCCGAGTCCAGGGTGAAATACCCCTTCTCGAATTCCGTCCCTCGTTTACCAACTGGCCTTACGCAGACCGGGCACATCGCCCCGCATGGTGGCTTCCCGCAGCTTGTTGCGGCCGAGGCCGAACTTGCGGTAATAGCCATGCGGACGACCGGTCAGCGCACAACGGTTGCGTTGCCGAACCGGGCTCGAGTCCCGCGGCAACTTCTGCATCTTGACTTCCAGCTCCTGACGCTCTTCGTAGGTCAGGTTCGGATCCTTCAGCTTTTTACGAAGTTCATCACGCTTTGCCTGGTATTTTCTGACCAGTTTTTCGCGCTTCTTTTCGCGCTGAACCATCGAAACTTTAGCCATACCTTTACCTCAACCCTTCAGCGGGAAATTGAAGGCTTTGAGCAACGCGCGGCCCTGCTCATCGTTTTCCGCGGAGGTGGTAATGGTGATATCCATACCCCGCAGCGTGTCGATCTTGTCGTAATCGATCTCGGGAAAGATGATCTGCTCGCGAACACCCATGCTGTAATTGCCGCGTCCGTCAAACGACTTCGGGCTCAGGCCCCGGAAGTCGCGAATACGCGGAATCGCAATGTTCACCAGCCGGTCGAGGAATTCGTACATCCTTTCCCGACGCAGCGTCACCTTACAACCGATAGGCCAACCTTCACGAATCTTGAACCCGGCCACCGACTTGCGGGCCTTGGTCACGATCGGGCGCTGGCCAACGATACCTGTGAGGTCCTTCACAGCGTGATCGAGCACCTTCTTGTCAGCAGCTGCTTCACCAACGCCCATATTCACCGTAATCTTCTCGATACGCGGCACGGACATCGGATTGCTGATGTTCAGCTCGTCCATCAGCTGCTTCTTTACCTTCTCCTGATAGAATTCTTTCAGTCTCGCCATCTCAGCACCCGCCGTTACGCGTCAATCACTTCGTTGTTCGATTTGAAGAAGCGGACTTTGCGGCCATCGTCGAGGACACGGAAGCCGACTCGATCCGCCTTGCCGCTGCCGGCATTGAAGATCGCAACGTTGGATACGTGCAGTGGCATTTCTTTCTCGATAATGCCACCCGGCTGTCCGGTCATCGGGTTGCCCTTCTGGTGCTTCTTCACCATATTGACACCCTCGACCACGACCTTGTCGTTTGCCAGGACCCGGAGCACGGTGCCGCGCTTGCCTTTATCCTTACCGGCGTTAACGACGACTTCGTCACCTTTCTTAATCTTGCGCATGATGCTCTCCCCTCCCTACAGCACTTCTGGAGCCAGGGAGATGATCTTCATAAACCGCTCGGTACGCAGCTCACGGGTAACCGGCCCGAAAATACGGGTACCGATCGGCTCGAGTTTCGGGTTCAGCAGCACCGCTGCGTTCCCATCGAACCGGATTACCGAGCCGTCCGGACGACGCACACCCTTGCGCGTACGTACCACCACCGCGTTGTAAACGTCCCCCTTCTTTACCTTGCCCCGGGGAATCGCCTCTTTAACGCTTACCTTGATGATGTCACCAACACCGGCATAGCGCCTGTGCGAACCGCCCAGCACCTTGATGCACTGTACGACCCGCGCGCCGCTGTTATCGGCCACATCCAGCCTGGTCTGCATTTGAATCATTGCAGTCTCTCCACACACCTATTTTTACCGGACGTCCCGGCCGCCCCGGTTCAAGGGCGCGAAATAATAGCACTAAAAGAGGCAAAGCCCAAGTCTTAAATGACTTGGGCCCTATTTGCCACGACGTCCCGGTGGCTTGTTAGTCGGTTTTACTTGGCGCGTTCGATGATTTCCACGAGCCGCCAATTCTTTTGCTTCGCAATTGGCCGGCACTCGGAGATGGTCACCGTATCTCCCTCATTGCACTCGTTGTTCTCGTCGTGTGCATGGAGTTTGGTGGAACGCTTAATATATTTGCCGTACAGCGGATGGCGGACCTGACGCTCAATCAGCACCGTGATGGTCTTATCCATCTTATTGCTGACAACCCGGCCCTGCAGGGTACGGACGATGTTGCCCTGTTCACTCATTTTTCAGCCTTCTTTTCTGTCAGAACCGTCTTGACACGAGCAATATCACGGCCCACGGCCTTCATGCGATGCGGCTGCGAAAGCTGGCCGGTGCCCTTCTGCATACGCAGATTGAACTGTTCGCGCAGGAGTCCGAGCAGTTCGTCATTAAGCTCGTCGACGCTTTTCTCTTTCAGATCACTCGCTTTCATCACAGCACCGTACGCGTTACGAAGGTGGTTTTGACAGGCAGTTTCGCCGCGGCCAGACGAAATGCCTCGCGGGCGATGTCTTCCGACACCCCCTGCATTTCGTAAAGCATGCGACCGGGCTGAATTTGTGCCACCCAGTACTCGACGCTGCCCTTACCCTTACCCTGGCGAACTTCCAGAGGTTTCTGAGTGATGGGCTTGTCCGGGAAGATCCGAATCCAGATCTTACCGCCACGCTTGATATAGCGGGTCATCGCACGGCGCGCGGCCTCAATCTGGCGCGCGTTGATACGACCACGGCTGGTGGCCTTCAGGCCATATTCGCCGAAGCTGACCTTGTTGCCGCTCGTCGCCAGGCCGCGATTGCGCCCCTTGTGCTGCTTGCGGAACTTGGTTCGTTTAGGCTGAAGCATTGTCCGTTACCCCAAAATTATTTCTTCGCTGCGGCCTTTTCGCCCTCGGCCGGCATTTCGCCACCGATGACCTCGCCCTTGAAGATCCACACTTTCACGCCAATGATGCCGTAGGTGGTTTTCGCCTCGGCGAAACCGTAATCGATGTCGGCACGCAGGGTGTGTAGCGGTACGCGACCTTCGCGGTACCATTCCGAGCGCGCAATCTCGGCGCCATTCAGGCGACCACCGACGTTAACCTTTACGCCCTGCGCACCCAGGCGCATGGTGTTGGTTACGGCGCGCTTCATGGCCCGGCGGAACATGATACGGCGCTCCAGCTGCTGCGCGATGCTCTGCGCGACCAATGTGGCGTCCAGCTCGGGCTTGCGGACTTCTTCGATATTGATGTGGACCGGAATCCCCATCATACCGGCCACTTCGCGGCGCAGCTTCTCGATGTCCTCACCCTTTTTCCCGATCACCAGGCCCGGACGACCGCTGTGGATCGTGATCCGTGCATTACGCGCCGGCCGTTCGATCTGGATCCGGCTCACCGAGGCGCGCGCCAGCTTCTTCTGAAGGAAGTCGCGGACGGTCAGATCAGTGTGCAGGATGTCCTTGAAATTCTTCTTGTCGGCATACCATTTGGAGGTCCAGTCTTTGGTAATGCCGAGGCGAATCCCGGTCGGATGTACTTTATGTCCCATTACTGCCTCTCTTTACTTGTCCGCGACCATCACGGTGATGTGACTGGTGCGCTTGAGAATGCGGTTAGCACGGCCCTTGGCGCGAGCGCGCAAACGCTTCAGCACCGGGCCCTGATCGATGTAGATCTGAGAGACCTTGAGCTCATCGATATCCGCACCCTCGTTGTGCTCCGCATTGGCTACGGCCGACTCGAGTACTTTCTTTACGATGCCGGAGGCCTTTCTCGGGCTGAAGGTCAGCAATTCAAGCGCCTTCTCCACGGACATGCCGCGGACCTGATCGGCCACCAGACGGCATTTCTGCGGAGAAATCCGCGCGTATTTCAACCTGGCTGCTGTTTCCATGACGACCCCCTTATCGCTTCGACTTCTTGTCGGCCGCATGGCCTTTATAGGTACGGGTGGGCGCGAACTCGCCCAGCTTGTGACCGACCATGTTCTCATTGATCAGGATCGGCACGTGCTGGCGGCCGTTATGGACGGCAATCGTCAACCCGACCATGTCCGGCAGAACCATGGAGCGGCGTGACCAGGTTTTGATCGGCCGTTTGTTACCGCTCGCGGCGGCTTCGGTTATCTTTTTCGCCAGGTGATTATCGACGAAAGGACCTTTTTTAACTGAGCGCGGCATTATTCTGCCCTCTTACTTCTGCTTGCGCCGACGAACAATCATGTCGTCGGTCCGCTTGTTCGTACGAGTCTTGTACCCTTTGGTGGGCACGCCCCACGGGGATACCGGATGCCGGCCCCCTGCAGTGCGCCCTTCACCACCACCATGCGGGTGATCGACAGGGTTCATCGCCACACCACGTACCGTGGGACGCTCTCCCCGCCAGCGCTTCGCACCGGCTTTACCGAGCTTCCGCAGGCTGTGTTCCGAATTGGAAGCTTCACCCACCGTCGCACGACAATCGGACTGAACTTTCCGCATTTCCCCGGAGCGCAACCGCAGCGTGGCCAGTTTACCCTCGCGGGCAACCAACTGTGCCGAGGTGCCGGCACTGCGAGCCAGCTGTGCCCCCTTGCCCGGCTTCATTTCGATGCAGTGCACCGTGGTACCGAGCGGAATCTCGCGCAGTTTCAGGCAGTTGCCCGGCTTGATGGGCGAACCACTCCCGGAAGCGATCGGGTCACCCGCACGCAAGCCTTTCGGCGCGATGATGTAACGTCTTTCGCCGTCGGCGTACTTCAGAAGTGCGATGTGGGCGGTGCGATTCGGATCATATTCGACCCGTTCCACCACAGCCGGGACGCTATCTTTGTTCCGCTTGAAGTCGATTACGCGGTACTTCTGTTTGTGTCCGCCTCCGCGGTGCCGCGTCGTGATCCGACCAGCATTGTTGCGACCGCCGGTCTTGCTCTTTTTCTCCACGAGCGGTGCATAGGGCTCGCCCTTGTGCAGGTGGTCATGAACCACCTTCACCGCAAAGCGGCGACCCGGAGACGTCGGTTTCAGCTTAACTACAGGCATCTTCGACCTTCCTTTTATTCAGCACCACCCATGAAGTCGATCTCTTGATCGGCCTTCAAGGTGACATAAGCCTTTTTCCAGCCGCTACGACGGCCTTGACGCGCACCAAAACGCTTCTGCTTGCCCTTGACATTGGACACGCGAACCTGCTCAACCTGTACATTGAACAGCGATTCGACTGCGCCTTTTATCTCGGGCTTGCTGGCGTCCGGGACGACCTTGAACACATACTGATTGTCGGTTTCCGCAGCCACCGTGCTCTTTTCCGAGACGACCGGCGCGAGCAGCACATTGATCAGACGTTCCTGGTTCATGCCAGCATCTCCTCCAACTTCTTGACGGCGGGTACGGTCATCAGCACCTTTTCGAAACCGACCAGGCGGACCGGGTCGACCCGATCCGCCTCGGCTACGTCAACGCTCTTGAGGTTGCGGGCCGAGAGGAACAGGTTGTCGTCGATATCGTCGGAGACGATGAGGACATTGCCCAAACCCATATTCTTGAGCTTTTCGTTCAGCTCTTTGGTCTTCGGGGCGTCTACAGCGAACTTGTCGACGACAATCAGACGTTCCTGCCGAACCAACTCCGAAAGAATGGCCCGCAGCGCGCCGCGGTACATTTTCTTGTTAACTTTCTGGGAATAGTCGCGAGGCTGCGCTGCGAAGGCTCTTCCGCCGCCCACCCAGATCGGACTGCGGATGGTGCCGGCCCGGGCACGCCCGGTGCCCTTCTGGCGCCAGGGCTTGCTGCCCCCGCCGCTGACAGCGGCGCGGTTCTTTTGGGCTTTGGTTCCGGCGCGCCCACCCGCCATGTAGGCGGTAACGACCTGATGAACCAGGGCTTCGTTGAAGTCACGCCCGAAGTTGGCGTCTGACAGTTCAACCGTGTTCTTCGAAGCACGGCCTGTTGCCGTTGTGAGATTCAATTCCATGGTATCGCTCCTCAGGCCTTGCTCTTGACCGCGGGGGTCACGACCACGTTGCTGCCTTTAGCACCGGGTACTGCGCCCTTGATGAGCAACAGGTTCCGTTCGGCGTCAACGCGGACCACCTCGAGGTTCTGAACGGTACGTTTGGCATTGCCCAAATGGCCGGCCATTTTTTTACCTTTCAGCACGCGTCCGGGGGTCTGACCCTGCCCGATCGAGCCGGGGGCGCGATGCGAGAGCGAGTTACCATGAGTGGCGTCCTGGGTGCGGAAGTGATGCCGCTTCACGACGCCCGCGAATCCCTTGCCGATGGTGCGTCCGGAGACATCCACCATCTGTCCGGCTTCAAAGATATCGATCTTGATTTCCGAACCGGCTTCCAGACCTTCGCCTTCGCCCTCTTTCAGGCGAAATTCCGCGAGCTTACGGCCGGCTGCTACTCCCGCTTTCGCGAAATGTCCGGCGAGCGGCTTTGTCACCCGGTTAGGCTTGGGGGTACCAACCGACACCTGAACGGCTGCATAGCCGTCCGTATCAGCACTTTTCCGCTGGCTGATGTTGTTCGGTTCGACTTCAATCACAGTGACGGGAATGGAGACGCCATCGTCGGTAAAGACGCGCGTCATGCCGCATTTCCGGCCTACTACTCCGATTGCCATTGTTCTTACCCTCTACACCGCACCGACTACGATTGGCCGGTACTGTATCGATTCACCGCTTCCCGAAGGCGCGGCTCTGACTCAAATTCGCAAACCGCTACTGCAGCTTGATCTGGACGTCTACGCCGGCTGCCAGATCCAGCTTCATCAGCGCGTCAACCGTCTTGTCGGTCGGGTCGACGATATCCATCAGGCGCTTATGCGTACGGAGCTCGTACTGGTCGCGAGCGTCTTTATTGACGTGCGGCGAGACGAGCACGGTAAAGCGCTCTTTTTTGGTCGGCAGCGGGATCGGGCCCTTGACCTGGGCGCCGGTCCGCTTCGCCGTTTCGACGATCTCCCGCGCAGACTGATCGATCAGGCGATGATCGAACGCCTTCAGGCGGATGCGAATCTTTTGACTGGTAGTCGCCATATAACTTTCCGATTGCCTCTATGAAACCGGCGGACGCCGACCGGCGCCCGCCGTTTTGTCTTCTTACTCGAGGATCTTCGCAACGACGCCGGCGCCGACGGTGCGGCCACCTTCGCGAACCGCGAAGCGCAGTCCCTCTTCCATCGCGATCGGCGCGATCAGCGATACCGTCATCTGCACGTTATCGCCCGGCATGACCATCTCCACACCTTCCGGCAGGTCACACGCTCCGGTCACGTCCGTGGTACGGAAGTAGAACTGCGGACGATAGCCATTGAAGAACGGCGTGTGACGACCACCCTCTTCCTTCGAAAGGACGTAGACTTCGCACTCGAACTTGGTGTGCGGCGTAATGGAGCCCGGCTTGGCCAGGACCTGGCCACGCTCGACTTCGTCACGCTTGGTGCCGCGCAACAGCACGCCGACATTATCACCGGCCTGCCCCTGGTCGAGCAGTTTGCGGAACATCTCGACACCGGTAACGGTGGTCGAGGTGGTGTCCTTGATGCCGACGATTTCGATCGTATCGCCCACCTTGACGATGCCGCGCTCGATACGACCGGTCACCACCGTGCCGCGACCGGAGATCGAGAATACGTCCTCGATGGGCATGATGAAGGCACCGTCGATGGCACGCTCCGGCTCCGGAATGTAGTCGTCCATCGCCGCAACCAGCTTCTCGATCGACGGGGCACCGATATCGGAGGTGTCGCCTTCCAGCGCCTTCAGCGCCGAACCGGTCACCACCGGGGTGTCGTCGCCGGGGAAGTCGTAGCTGTCGAGCAGCTCGCGCACTTCCATCTCGACCAGCTCCAGCAGCTCGGCATCATCGACCATGTCCGCCTTGTTCAGGTAGACGACGATGTACGGCACGCCGACCTGACGGGACAGCAGGATGTGCTCGCGGGTCTGCGGCATGGGGCCGTCAGCGGCGGAGACCACCAGGATGGCACCGTCCATCTGTGCCGCACCCGTGATCATGTTCTTCACGTAGTCGGCGTGGCCGGGGCAGTCCACGTGAGCGTAGTGCCGGGCTTCCGACTCGTATTCCACGTGAGCGGTGGCGATCGTGATGCCGCGCGCCTTCTCTTCCGGTGCGGAGTCGATCATGTCGAACGCCTGGGCTTCGCCGCCGTACTTCTCACCCATCACTTTGGTGATGGCCGCCGTCAGCGTAGTCTTGCCATGGTCAACGTGACCGATGGTGCCTACGTTTACGTGCGGCTTTTTACGCTCAAATTTTTCCTTGGACACGGTAGTTACCCTCGTATTCTTGTTGAGTTAACTCTGCAGAGTCACGAAGCCTTCTTGATCACCGCTTCGGCGATTGACGCCGGCGCTTCAGCGTAGTCGGCAAACTCCATGGAGTAGGCCGCACGACCCTGGGTCGCTGACCGAAGGTCCGTGGCATAACCGAACATTTCGGCTAGCGGCACCTCGGCGCGAATGATCTTTCCGGTAACGGTCTCATCCATACCCTTGACGATACCGCGACGGCGATTCAGGTCACCCATGACGTCACCCATGTACTCTTCCGGGGTGACCACTTCGACATTCATCATCGGTTCGAGCAGGTAAGCCTGGGCCTTTTTGGCGGCTTCCTTGAGTGCCATCGAGCCGGCAATCTTGAACGCAGTCTCGTTGGAGTCGACATCGTGGTAAGAGCCGTCATAGAGCGCGACCTTCAGGTCGACCAGCGGATAGCCGGCCAACACGCCGTTCTCCATCTGCTCGCGCACACCCTTGTCGACCGCCGGGATGTATTCCCTGGGGACCACACCACCCACGATCTCATTGGCAAACTCGTAGCCGGTGCCACGCGGTTGGGGCTCGATACGCAGCCAGACGTGACCGTACTGACCGCGACCACCGGACTGGCGAACGAACTTGCCTTCGACTTCCACCTGATTGCGCAGCGCTTCGCGGTAGGCCACCTGCGGAGCACCCACATTGGCTTCAACTTTGAACTCGCGCCGCATGCGATCAACGATGATGTCCAGGTGCAGCTCACCCATACCCGAGATGATGGTCTGTCCGGACTCCTCGTCGGTGCGAACCCGGAACGAGGGGTCTTCCTGGGCCAACTTACCCAGCGCAACACCCATCTTCTCCTGGTCGGCCTTGGTCTTGGGCTCGATGGCCACCGCAATAACCGGCTCCGGGAACTCCATGCGCTCAAGGACAATCACGTTATCCTTGTCGCACAGGGTGTCGCCCGTCGTGACATCCTTCAGCCCAACGGCTGCTGCGATATCGCCGGCGCGGACCTCCTTGATCTCTTCACGCGTGTTGGAGTGCATCTGCAACAAGCGGCCGATGCGTTCCTTTTTGCTCCGCACCGAGTTGATCACCGTGTCCCCGGAGTTCAGCACCCCGGAGTAGACCCGGAAGAAGGTCAGCGTCCCCACAAAGGGGTCGGTGGCGATCTTGAAGGCCAGCGCGGAGAACGGCTCCTTGTCGGAGGCGTGCCGCTCAGCGACCGTACCCTCGGCATCGTCCAGCTCACCCTGAATCGACGGTACATCGACCGGCGAGGGCATGAACTCGATGATGGCGTCCAGCATCGCCTGTACGCCCTTGTTCTTGAAGGCCGAACCGCACAGAACCGGAACGATCTCATTGGCCAGCGTGCGCTTACGCAGCCCCTTTTTGACTTCCTCGTTGGAGAGTTCACCCTCTTCCAGGTACTTCTCCATCAGCTCTTCGTCGGCCTCGGCCGCGGCTTCGACCATCTGCTCGCGCAGCTCGTTGGCCTTATCGGCGAGTTCGGCCGGGATGTCGGTCTCTTCGTACGTGGCGCCCATATCGGATTCATTCCAATAGATCGCCTGCATCCGGATCAGATCGATAACGCCCTTGAAGTTGTCCTCGGCACCGATGTTCAGCTGCAGCGGAACAGCGTTGGCGCCCAGACGGGTCTTCAGCTGCTCAACGACACGCAGGAAATCCGCGCCGGCGCGGTCCATCTTGTTGACGAAGGCCATGCGAGGCACTTCGTACTTGTTGGCTTGGCGCCATACCGTTTCTGATTGCGGCTCAACGCCGCCTACCGCGCAGAACACGGCACAGGCGCCATCCAGCACGCGAAGCGAGCGCTCAACCTCAATGGTGAAGTCCACGTGTCCCGGGGTGTCGATGATGTTGACACGATGTTCCGGGTACTGCTGGTCCATACCGCTCCAGAAGCAGGTGGTTGCAGCGGAGGTGATGGTAATACCGCGCTCCTGTTCCTGCTCCATCCAGTCCATGACCGCCGCACCGTCATGCACCTCACCGATTTTGTGAGAAATGCCGGTATAGAAAAGGATGCGCTCGGTCGTCGTGGTCTTACCGGCATCGATATGAGCCATGATGCCGACATTGCGATAGCGCTCGATTGGAGTCTTGCGTGCCACGTCAATAACTCAGACGATACCTTTGAACGTTTACCAGCGGTAGTGGGCGAAGGCCTTGTTGGCTTCGGCCATGCGATGCGTGTCTTCACGCTTCTTCACGGCTGTACCCCGCTGTTCGGCGGCTTCGAGAATTTCATCCGCCAGGCGGATATCCATGGATTTCTCGCCGCGTTTGCGAGCCGAGTCCATCAACCAGCGCATGGCCAGCGCGAACCGCGGTCGCCCCGTACTTCGACGGGCACCTGATAGGTTGCGCCGCCGACACGACGGGATTTGACTTCCACCATCGGCCGGATGTTATCCGAGCGCTTTTTCGAAGACCTCGACCGGCTCGTCGCCTTTGTGCTTCTCGCCACCCGATCCAGGGCGCCATACACGATGCGCTCGGCAACAGACTTCTTGCCGTTGAGCATCACGATGTTCATGAATTTCGAGAGCATGACATTGCCGAACTTGGGATCCGGGAGAATTTCACGCTTCGCTGCAACTCTTCTTCTGGCCATCGCTTTGTAACCTTATTAGTTCCTGATGCGTCCCAAACGTACTTGATTAGGACTTCGGCCGCTTGGCGCCGTATTTCGAACGGCCCTGGCGACGGTCATTGACGCCGGCGGTGTCCAGTGATGCCGCGTACGGTGTGATAACGCACACCCGGAAATCCTTCACACGTCCGCCGCGAATCAGAACCACCGAGTGTTCCTGCAGGTTGTGGCCCTCACCGCCGATGTAGGAGCTTACCTCGTAGCCATTGGTCAGCCGGACACGAGCCACCTTACGCAGCGCCGAGTTCGGCTTTTTCGGCGTGGTGGTGTAAACCCGAGTGCAAACGCCGCGTTTCTGAGGACACGCTTCCAGCGCAGGCACATTGCTCTTGGCCTGCTTACGTTTCCGCGGTTTACGGACCAGCTGGTTGATCGTAGCCATGCGATATCCACCTAAATTTGCTCCACCACAAATATAAACGACAGGCCGGTGGCCCGGCCTGTCAGAAAAGAAGCGGAATTCTATGAGGGCGGGCCGCATGGCATCGTCAAGCCCGGCCCGCCGATCTCGACGAGACGGCACTACTCCTGCTCGGGTTGTTCCCCGACCGCCTCGAACTCTTCGGTTCGCGACCTCTTCCTCGACAGACGTCCCGTTTCCGGCGCCGCTCCATATGGTAGGCCAGGCCGGTTCCGGCCGGGATAAGCCGGCCCACGATGACGTTTTCCTTGAGGCCGCGCAGGTCGTCCTGTTTTCCCTGCACCGCCGCCTCGGTAAGTACGCGGGTGGTCTCCTGGAAGGAAGCCGCAGAGATGAACGACTCCGTTGCCAGCGAGGCCTTGGTAATACCGAGTAGCAGCCGCTCGTAGGTGCCGGGCATCTTGTCCGGCGGCCAGCTGCTCGTTCTCTTCCAGCACGCGGGCATATTCCGCCTGCTCGCCCGTGCAGGAAGCGGGTGTCGCCACCGGCCTGTGATCTCGACCTTGCGCAACATCTGGCGAATGATCACCTCGATGTGCTTGTCGTTGATCTTTACGCCCTGCAGACGGTAGACGTCCTGCACCTCATTAACGATGTACTTGGCCAGCTCCTCGACACCCAGCAGGCGCAGGATGTCGTGTGGGTTCGGTTCGCCTTCGACGATGACCTCACCCCTCTCCACGTGCTCACCCTCGAACACAGTGACGTGCCGCCACTTGGGAATCAGCTCCTCGTGCTGGGTCGCCGTCCTGGGCGGTGATGATCAGGCGCTGCTTGCCCTTGGTCTCCTTGCCGAAGCTAACGGTGCCGGAGATCTCCGCCAGGATGGAGGATCCTTGGGCTTGCGGGCCTCGAACAGGTCGGCCACCCGCGGCAGACCGCCGGTGATGTCGCGGGTCTTGGAGGACTCCTGCGGAATGCGTGCCAGAACATCGCCGACCCCACCTGGGCCCCGTCCTCCATATTGACGATGGCGCCGGCCGGCAGGAAGTAGTGGGCCGGGATATCGGTGCCGGCGAAGCTCAGATCCTTGCCATTGCTCGTCCACCAGCTTGACCATCGGACGCGGATCCTTGCCCGCGCTGCTGCGCTGCTTCGGATCGATCGACCACCACGAGCTGACAGACCAGTGACCTCGTCCGTCTGGCGGTGGACCGTCACGCCCTCCTCGAAGTCGACGAAGTTGGACGAAACCGGCGATCTCGGTAATGACCGGATGGGTATGCGGATCCCAATTGGCCAGGATCTCCACCGGACTTCACGGCGTCCCCATCGGTGATGTTGATCTCGGCACCGTATGGAACTTTGTAGCGTTCACGCTCGCGGCCGGACTCATCGATAACCGTCGATCTCGCCGGAGCGGGATACGGCGACCCGGTGGCCCTCTGCGTGCTCAACCATCTTGATGTTGTGCAGACGAACGGTACCGTTGCTCTTGATCTGGATATTGTTAACCGCGGCGGCACGCGAGGCGGCACCACCGATGTGGAATGTCCGCATGGTGAGCTGGGTTCCCGGCTCGCCGATGGACTGGGCCGCGATAACGCCGACCGCCTCACCCACATTGACCTTGTGCCCACGTGCCAAGTCGCGACCGTAGCAGGTGGAGCAGACGCCATAGCGCGTCTCACAGGTGATCGGTGAGCGCACTTTCAGATGGTCGATCCGACATCGATTCAAGCTGGTCGACCAAGGCCTCGTCCAGCAGCGTTCCCGAGGGAATGGCCACCTGGTCTTCGGAACCCGGTTCCATCACATCTTCGGCGGTCATACGACCCAGCACGCGCTCGCTCAACGGCTCGACCACATCCCCGCCCTCGATGAGGGAGTGCATGGTGACGCCGGCGCTGGTTCCACAATCCTCCTCAGTGACCACCAGGTCCTGTGAGACGTCCACCAGACGGCGGGTCAGGTAACCGGAGTTGGCAGTCTTGAGCGCCGTATCGGCCAGGCCCTTACGAGCGCCATGGGTGGAGATAAAGTACTGCAGTACCGCCAACCCTTCGCGGAAGTTTGCAGTGATCGGCGTCTCGATGATCGAGCCGTCCGGCTTCGCCATGAGGCCGCGCATACCCGCCAGCTGGCGAATCTGGGCGGCCGAACCACGTGCACCGGAGTCGGCCATCATGAAGATGGAGTTGAAGGAGTCCTGTTTCGTGCTGTTGCCGTCCTTGTCGACGACCTCCTCCTTACCCAACTTCTCCATCATCGCCTTGGCGACCTGGTCATTGGTGTGCGACCAGATGTCTACGACCTTGTTGTAGCGCTCGCCGTTGGTGACCAGACCGGAGATGTACTGGTTTTCGATCTCCTTCACCTCTTCCTCGGCACGACCCAGGATCTCGGCTTTCTCATCCGGGATAACCATGTCGTTGGCGCCAAAGGAGACCGCAGCGCGGGTGGCCATGCGGAAGCCGGTGTACATCAGCTGGTCCGCGAACACGACCGTGTCCTTGAGACCCAGCTGGCGATAGCAGACATTGATGAGCCCGGAAATGGCCTTTTTCACCATCGGCTTGTCAACGTGGTCAAACGCCATCCCATCCGGAACGATATCGAACAACAATGCGCGACCGGCGGTCGTGTCCTTGAGGGAGACCTTCTCTTCAAGCCCACCCTCTTCGGTCAGCAGCCGCTCCCGGATACGCACCTTGACACGGGCGTGCAATGAAACCGCGCCGCTGTCGTATGCACGACGCAGTTCCTTGAGGTCCGCGAAAGCCATGCCTTCGCCCTGGGCGTTAACCGCTCGCGGGTCATGTAGTACAGACCCAACACCACATCCTGGGAGGGAACGATGATCGGTTCACCGCTGGCGGGCGAGAGGATGTTGTTGGTCGACATCATCAACGCCCGCGCTTCGAGCTGTGCTTCGAGCGACAGCGGCACGTGGACGGCCATCTGATCGCCGTCGAAGTCGGCGTTGAACGCGGCACAAACCAGCGGGTGCAGCTGGATGGCCTTACCTTCGATCAGGACCGGCTCAAACGCCTGGATACCCAGGCGGTGCAGAGTCGGGGCGCGGTTCAGCAGAACCGGGTGCTCGCGGATCACCTCTTCGAGGATATCCCAGACTTCCGGCCCTTCGCGCTCGACCAGCTTCTTGGCGGCCTTGATGGTCGTCGCCAGTCCGCGACGCTCCAGCTTGGTGAAGATGAACGGCTTGAACAGTTCCAGCGCCATTTTCTTCGGCAGACCGCACTGGTGCAGCTTGAGCGTGGGGCCGACCACGATGACCGAACGGCCGGAGTAGTCGACACGCTTGCCGAGCAGGTTCTGACGGAAACGACCCTGCTTGCCCTTGATCATATCGGCCAGGGACTTCAGCGGGCGCTTGTTGGAACCGGTGATGGCACGACCGCGGCGACCGTTGTCCATCAGCGCATCCACTGACTCCTGCAGCATGCGCTTCTCGTTCCGCACGATGATATCGGGCGCATTGAGATCCAGCAGACGCTTGAGGCGGTTGTTCCGGTTGATCACCCGACGATAGAGATCGTTCAGGTCGGAGGTGGCGAACCGGCCCCCTTCGAGCGGCACCAGCGGACGCAGCTCCGGCGGAAGGACGGGCAGCACGGTCAAAACCATCCACTCCGGCTTGTTACCCGAATCGATGAACGCCTCGATGAGCTTCAGCCGCTTGGTGAACTTTTTGAGCTTCGTCTCGGAGTTGGTCTGCGGGATCTCCTCGCGCAGCCGATTGGCCTCGGCCTCCAGATCCATGGATTTGAGCATCTCCAGGACCGCTTCGGCACCCATACGCGCGTCGAACTCGTCACCGTACTCCTCGATGGCGTCGAGATAGGTCTCATCCGAAAGCAGCTGACCGCGCTCGAGCTGGGTCATGCCCGGGTCGACGACCACGAACGCCTCGAAATAGAGCACTCGCTCGATGTCCCGCAGCGTCATGTCGAGCAGCAGTCCCATGCGCGATGGCAGGGACTTGAGGAACCAGATGTGGGCGGTCGGGCTGGCCAGTTCGATGTGTCCCATGCGCTCGCGACGCACCTTGGCCAGCGTCACTTCAACGCCACACTTCTCGCAGATGACCCCGCGATGCTTGAGTCGCTTGTACTTGCCGCACAGGCACTCGTAATCCTTTACCGGCCCAAAAATCTTCGCACAGAACAGGCCATCCCGCTCCGGCTTGAAGGTCCGATAATTGATGGTCTCCGGCTTTTTGACTTCGCCGAAGGACCAGGAGCGGATCTTATCGGGAGACGCCAGACCGATGCGGATAGCGTCGAAATCCTCGATAGGACCCTGCTGTTTGAGAAGCTTGAGTAGATCTTTCACCGTGTTCGTCTCCTCGGTTGTAGGAGCGCCGTCTCAGCGCGACCCCGTGATTCCAATGGCGGGGGCGAATCGCCCCCGCCCGTTTCGCGGCGGGGACGCCGCTCCTACTCGTGCTCCAGCTCGATGTCGATACCCAGCGCGCGGATCTCCTTGAGCAGCACGTTGAACGACTCCGGCATACCGGCCTCCATGCGATGGTCGCCATCGACGATGTTCTTGTACATCTTGGTCCGACCGTTCACGTCGTCCGACTTGACGGTCAGCATCTCCTGCAGCGTGTAGGCGGCGCCATAGGCCTCGAGCGCCCAGACCTCCATCTCCCCGAAACGCTGACCACCAAACTGGGCCTTACCGCCCAGCGGCTGCTGCGTCACCAGACTGTACGGTCCGGTAGAACGGGCATGCATCTTGTCATCGACCAGGTGGTTGAGCTTGAGCATGTACATGTAGCCCACGGTCACCGGACGGTCGAAGTTGTCGCCGGTGCGGCCGTCATAAAGGGTGGTCTGCCCGCTTTCCGGAAGGTCGGCCAGCTTCGGAACATCTGTCTGATTTCGTCCTCGTTCGCGCCATCAAATACCGGCGTAGCCATGGGGACACCATCCTTCAGGTGCTTGCGACAGCTCCAGGATCTCCTCATCGCTGAGGGAGTCCAGATCCTCTTTCTTGCCGGAGGTGTTGTAGACCTCGTCGCAGGAACTTGCGCACTTCGTCCACTTTGGCCTTGGCCTCGAATCATCTTGTTGATCTTGCGACCCAGCCCTTTCGCGGCCCAGCCCAGATGCGTTTCCAGGACCTGCCCGACATTCATTCGTGACGGTACGCCCAGCGGGTTCAGGACGATATCGACCGGGGTGCCATCGTCCATGTAGGGCATGTCCTCGACCGGCACGATCATCGAGATGACACCCTTGTTGCCGTGGCGACCGGCCATCTTGTCACCGGGCTGAATGCGACGCTTGACAGCCAAATAGACCTTGACCATCTTCAGCACGCCCGGTGCCAGGTCGTCGCCCTGGGTCAGCTTCTTGCGCTTCTCCTCGTAAACGGTCGTCGAACTGGGCCTTCATCTGCTTGAGGCTGCTCGCCGGCACCGCTTCCAGCTGGCCGTTGATGTCGTCGTCCTTCAGACGGATTTCGAACCACTTGTCGCGCGGCAGATCCTCGAGATAGGCCTTGGTGATCTTGTCGCCGGACTTCAGCTTTCAGGCCCGCCGGCCGCCTCCTTGCCCACCAGCAGTTTTTCGACACGGCGCGAAGGGTCATCGGCTCATGATGCGCATGCTGGTCCCGCAGGTCCTTGCGAACCAGATCCAGCTCCGCATCTTCGATTGCAGCGCCCGTGGTCCTTCTCGACGCCGTCACGGGTGAAGACCTGCACGTCGATAACCGTGCCGTTCATGCCGGACGGCACGCGCAGCGAGGTGTCTTTCACATCCGAGGCCTTCTCGCCAAAGATGGCGCGCAGCAGTTTCTCTTCCGGCGTCAGCTGGGTTTCGCCTTTCGGCGTCACCTTGCCTACCAGGATATCGCCCGGATTCGACTTCGGCGCCGATGTGCACGATGCCGGCTTCGTCGAGCTTGGCCAGGCCGCTTCGCCCACGTTGGGGATATCGGCGGTGATTTCTTCCGGCCCCAGCTTGGTATCGCGGGCGACACAGGTGAGTTCCTCGATATGGATCGTGGTGTAAGCGATCTTCCTGCACGACCCGCTCGGAGATGAGGATGGAGTCCTCGAAGTTGTAACCGTTCCAGGGCATGAACGCGACGAGCATGTTCTGACCCAGCGCCAGCTCGCCCATGTCGATCGACGGACCGTCGGCCAGAACGTCGCCACGCGCGATGCGCATCGCCGGCGCCACCAGCGGACGCTGGTTGATGCAGGTGTTCTGGTTGGAACGGGTGTACTTGGTCAGGTTGTAGATGTCGACGCCGGCTTCACCCGCTTCGGTCTCATCGTCATTGACCCGCACGACGATACGCGCCGGCATCACACTGAATCGACGACACCGCCACGGCTTGGCGACAACGCACGACGCCGGAGTCGATGGCGACCGTGCGCTCCATACCGGTACCGACCAGCGGTTTCTCGGCACGCAGAGTCGGAACGGCCTGACGCTGCATGTTGGAACCCATCAGCGCGCGGTTAGCATCGTCGTGCTCCAGGAACGGAATCAGCGAGGCCGCCACCGAAACGATCTGCTTCGGCGACACGTCCATATACTGGACTGTCGTCCGGCGGCGACAGCGTGAATTCATTCTTGTGCCGCACGGAGACCAGATCGTCCAGTGAGCTTGCCCTTCTCGTCGAGCGTGGCGTTCGCCTGCGCGATGACGTACTCGCCTTCCTCGATCGCCGACAGGTAGTCGATTTCGTCGCGTCACCTTGCCGTCGACCACCTTGCGGTACGGCGTTTCCAGGAATCCGTACTCGTTGGTGCGCGCATAGACCGCCAGCGAGTTGATCAGACCGATGTTCGGGCCTTCCGGCGTCTCGATCGGGCAGACGCGGCCATAGTGGGTCGGATGCACGTCGCGCACTTCGAAGCCGGCCCGCTCACGGGTCAGACCGCCCGGGCCGAGCGCGGAGACGCGGCGCTTGTGGGTCACCTCCGAGAGCGGGTTGTTCTGGTCCATGAACTGCGACAGCTGGCTGGAGCCGAAGAATTCCTTGATCGCCGCGGCGACCGGCTTGGCGTTGATCAGGTCCTGCGGCATCAGGCCTTCGCGACTCGGCCATGCGTCAGACGCTCCTTGACGGCGCGCTCGACACGCACCAGACCGACGCGGAACAGGTTCTCCGCCATTTCGCCCACGGAACGGATGCGGCGGTTGCCGAGGTGGTCGATATCGTCCACCATGCCGTTGCCATTGCGGATATCGATCAGCGTCTTCAGACATCGAGGATGTCGGACGTTCGCCCACTCGCCACGAGTTCGTCGCGATGGTGTCATCGTCGTCACGCTACTGAAATACCTGCTGTCATACAGGAACCCGGACCTTCACCTCGGCGCGACCCAGACGGCGGTTGAACTTCATGCGGCCGACGCTGGACAGGTCGTAGCGGTCTTCGGTGAAGAACAGGTTGTGGAACAGGTTCTCTGCGGCATCTTTGGTCGGCGGCTCGCCCGGGCGCATCATGCGGTAGATCTCGACCAGCGCTTCAAGCTGGGTGGTGGTCGGATCGATGCGCAGGGTCTCGGAAATAAACGGGCCCGCGGTCCAGATCATTGGTGTAAGATCGTCTCGAACTCCTTGACGCCGGCTTCGGTCAGCTTCTCGACCAGTTCGTCGGTAAGTTCGTCATTGGCCTGGAGCGAGCAACTCACCGGTTTCGGTATCGACGATGTCGTGCGCCAGGATCTTGCCGATGAACATAATCAGTCGGGCACTTCGAGGCTCGTCAGACCCGGCCTTCTCCAGCTCGCGAATATGCCGCGCGGTGATGCGGCGACCGGCTCCACGATCACGTCTTGCCGTCAACCTTGATATCGAAGGAGGCCGTTTCACCGCGCAGGCGCTCCGGCACCAGCTTCAACTTGAATGCCGTTCTTGCTGAACGTGAACTCGTTGTTTCGAAGAACATATCGAGGATTTCCTCGTTGTTATAGCCGAGCGCGCGCAGCAGGATGGTTGCCGGCAGTTTGCGACGACGGTCGATACGCACGTAACACGAAATCCTTCGGATCGAATTCGAAATCCAGCCAGGAGCCACGATAGGGGATAACGCGTGCAGAAAACAGCAGCTTGCCGGAGGAGTGGGTCTTGCCCTTGTCGTGATCGAAGAACACGCCCGGCGAACGATGCAACTGGGAAACGATGACACGCTCGGTACCATTGATAACAAAGGTACCGTTCTCGGTCATCAGGGGCATTTCGCCCATGTAGACTTCCTGCTCGCTAATATCCTTGACGGACTTGGCGGCGGATTCTTTGTCATAAATCACCAGACGCAGTTTGACCCGCAGCGGCGCGGCATAGGTGAGCGCCGCGCATCTGACATTCCTTGACATCAAACGCCGGGCTTGCCAAGGCGATAGCTGACATACTCCAGTGCGGCATTGCCCGAGTAGCTGACGATCGGGAATACCGATTTGAAGGCTGCGTGCAGGCCCTGATCGTCACGCTCGTCAGCTGGTTACGTCCGCCTGCAGAGAACGTTGCGATAGGAATCGAGCTGGATCGAGAGCAGATAGGGTACATCCAGGACGCTGCGGCGCTTGCCGAAATCCTTGCGGATACGTTTTTTCTCGGTAAACGAATATGCCATCAGCAGTTCCTCAGCTTGTTCAAGACTGTTCCCACAACTTCTGCCGGCCGCCATCCAGGAATTGCAGTCTTCCAGCGGACAAAAGGCCGGTGGCGCACGGGCCACCAGCCAAATGTTCAGGTACCCGCCGTCCCTGGCGGTTCCGCCTGGCCCTTTCCCGGGCGGCGGTCAGGCTGTGCCTGACGTATTGGGGCATGAAGCGCATTACTTAAGTTCAACCTAGCGCCGGCTTCCTCAAGCTGCTTCTTGACATCCTCGGCTTCGTCCTTCTCGGCACCTTCTTTGACGGTCGCCGGAGCGCCTTCGACCATCTCCTTTGCCTCTTTGAGGCCCAGGCCGGTGATGGCGCGGACGGCTTTGATGACGGCGACTTTGTTGTCGCCGAAGCTGCTCATGACCACATCGAATGTGCTCTGCTCTTCAGCGGCAGCTTCACCGGCGCCGGCAGCGGCCGGAGCGGCTGCGACAGCGGCGGCGGCGGAAACGCCGAACTTCTCTTCCATCGCCTCGATCAGTTCCACAACCTCCATCACGGACATGCTGGAAATGGCTTCGAGGATATCTTCTTTGGAAACGGCCATGCTATTTGCTCCTAATAAAAACGTTTGACTCCAAAATCACCCGAAGTGCGCCGTAGCGAACCCTGTTTCAGGCAGCCTGTTTGTCATCGCGGATCGCAGCCACTGTGCGAACCAGCTTTCCAGGTACCTCGTTGAGGGTACGGACGAACTTCTCGGTCGGGGCCTGCATCACGCGACATGAGCATGCTGATAGCCTGCTCCTTGTGTCGGCAGAGTGGCGAGCCGATCGAGATCCGCTGCAGAGTAGAGCGTGCCACCAACGGCAACGATCTTTGTCTCCAGCTTCTCGTTGCTCCTTCGCAAACTCCTTGATTACCCTTGCTGCGGCACCCGGATCCTCCATTGAGAACGCCAGCAGCAGCGGTCCGACCAGTCCGTCTTTCAGGCACTCGAAATCAGTGCCATCGACGGCCCGGCGGGCCAGGGTATTCTTGACCACCCGCAGATAGACACTTTCTTCACGCGCCTTGGCACGCAGTTCTGTCATCTGCCCGGCAGACAAGCCGCGAGTACTCCGCACCGATCGCGGAGTGCGCATTCGCAGCGACTTCGGCGACTTCGGCGACGATGGCTTCTTCTGCTTCCAGATTGAGAGCCACGCGAAATCACCTCCTTGCTGAGTACGGCTTGCCGCCCAATGCGGTTTCCGCACTTGCTTACCTGGCGCGAATCTCTTGCATTCCGCCCCCAACGGTGGCCCTCGGGATATCCGGAGGGAAGCACCGTCTGCGCAGGTACTTTAAGCGATTAAGCACCTTACGGTGCGCCTGCGGTCTTCGACGACCGTCGGTCCCTTTGAGAACCGACAGCACCTTTGCCGACGGCTATCAGGCCGTCGCGCCGAAGTCTTTACAGCGACAGTGTCGCCATGATCGACACGACCCCCGGCCCCATCGTGGTGGAGAGGGTCACTTTCTTCATGTAAATGCCCTTGGCGGCCGACGGCTTCGCTTTCTGCAGGTCGCCCAACAGCGCCTGCAGGTTCTCCTTCAGCGCTTCGCCTTCAAAGTCGAGCTTGCCAATCGGACAATGGATGATGCCGCCCTTGTCCGTGCGGTAACGCACCTGGCCGGCCTTGGCGTTCTTGACTGCCGTAGCGACATCCGGAGTCACCGTGCCGACTTTCGGGTTCGGCATCAGGCCCCGGGGACCAAGGATCTGACCGAGTTGACCGACCACACGCATGGCATCAGGCGAGGCGATAACCACATCGAAATCCATCTTGCCCGCTTTCACTTCCGCGGCGAGGTCATCCATCCCGACGATATCGGCACCGGCCTCTTTGGCCGCATCGGCATTGGCGCCCTGGGCGAACACGGCAACACGGACCGTCTTACCCGTGCCATTCGGCAGCACAGTGGAGCCGCGAACGACCTGGTCCGACTTACGCGGATCCACACCCAGGTTGACCGCAGACGTCGACCGATTCAGCGAACTTCGCTTTCGGCAGTTCCTTGAGGAGATTCAACGCATCATCGATGGCATACAACTTTCCGGATTCAAGTTTCTCCCGGATCGCCTGCATTCGCTTGGATACTTTCGCCATGGCTTAAACCCCCTCCGTCTTGATGCCCATGCTGCGGGCGCTACCGGCAATGGTGCGTACCGCTGCATCGAGATCCGCTGCCGTCAGGTCGGGCTCTTTGGTCTTGGCGATCTCTTCGAGCTGCGCGCGAGTGACCTTGCCCACTTTGTCGGTGTTCGGCACGCCGCTGCCCTTCTGATGCCGGCGGCCTTCTTCAGAAGAACGGAGGCCGGCGGGGTTTTGCTGATGAACGTGAAGCTGCGGTCGCTGTAAACCGTGATCACGACCGGAACAGGCATGCCCTGCTCCATGCCCTGCGTCTGCGCATTGAACGCCTTGCAGAATTCCATGATGTTCACGCCATGCTGACCCAGCGCGGGGCCAACGGGCGGACTGGGTTCGCCTGTCCGGCGGCACCTGCAGCTTGATGTAAGCTTCGATTTTCTTAGCCATGATGACTCCTTATGATGGGTGCAAACGCCTCGCGAGCTCCCCGGTGTTTCCTGTAAACACGCACAACATGACGGGTGCGGCGACTACTCGCCCCACCCGTCATGTCAGCGCTCACGTATTAAGCCTTTTCGACCTGACCGAACTCCAGCTCCACCGGGGTCGACCGACCGAAAATCAGAACCGCCACTCGCAGCCGGCTCTTTTCGTAGTTCGACTTCCTCGACGACGCCATTGAAATCGTTGAACGGTCCGTCCGTAACGCGGACCACCTCGCCCGGCTCGAACAGTACCTTCGGCCGCGGCTTCTCGGCGCCTTCCTGCACACGCTCAGAATGGCTTGCGCTTCACGGTCGGTGATCGGAACGGGCCGGTCGCCGGTTCCGCCGATGAAGCCCATGACCCGCGGCACATCTTTCACCAGGTGCCACGTTTCATCATCCATCTCCATCTGTACGAGCACGTAACCCGGGAAGAATTTGCGCTCGCTCTTGCGCTTCTGACCCTCGCGCATCTCGACGACCTCTTCGGTCGGCACAAGGATCTCGCCGAACCGGTCTTCGAGACCGCTAGCGCTTCACGCGTTCTTCAAGCGACTGCTTTACCTGGTTCTCGAAACCCGAATAGGCGTGAACCACGTACCACCGCAATGCCATTCCGTTCAGCCCCCCTGGCCGGTCAGCAGTTGGACAGCCCACGCCAGAAACATGTCGAACACCCATAGGATCGACGCCAACGGCGAATACCATTGCCATGACGATCAGCGTGGTCTGAGTGGTTTCCTGGCGTGTCGGCCAGACGACCTTGCGGATTTCGATCAACGCGCCCTGACCAAATCGCCAGGTGTTTTGACCCGGTTCTGAGCGCAGTGCGATAGCCACGGCTATCACCGGCGCAACCAGCAGCCCCAGCACACGCAGAACTAACGCCTGATCCGAAAAGTACGTAGAAAGCCGACAATGCTCCTGCGACGATCAGCGCTGCTGCCAGCAACTTTAGTTTGTCGGCCATCTGATTCAGCTAAGCCTTTGCCTGTACCGGGCAAAAAATGGCAGGCCAGGAGGGAATCGAACCCCCAACCTGCGGTTTTGGAGACCGCTGCTCTGCCAATTGAGCTACTGGCCTTTTAACCCGATTTGCTGAGGACCCGGCCGAGGCCGGGTCCGCTTTCCTGTGCTACTTACTCGATGATCTTAGCAACAACACCGGCGCCGACGGTGCGGCCACCTTCGCGAATCGCAAAGCGCAGACCCTCTTCCATCGCAATCGGCGCGATCAGCGATACCGTCATCTGCACGTTGTCGCCCGGCATGACCATCTCGACGCCTTCCGGCAGATCGCACGCTCCGGTCACGTCCGTGGTACGGAAGTAGAACTGCGGACGGTAGCCATTGAAGAACGGCGTGTGACGACCACCTTCTTCCTTCGACAGAACGTAGACTTCGCACTCGAACTTGGTGTGCGGCGTGATCGAGCCCGGCTTGGCCAGCACCTGGCCGCGCTCGACTTCGTCGCGCTTGGTGCCGCGCAGCAGCACGCCGACATTATCACCTGCCTGACCTTCGTCCAGCAGCTTGCGGAACATCTCGACACCGGTAACGGTGGTCTTGGTGGTGTCCTTGATACCGACGATTTCGATCTTCTTCGCCCACTTTGACGATGCCGCGCTCGACACGACCGGTCACCACCGTGCCGCGACCGGAAATCGAGAATACGTCCTCGATCGGCATCAGGAAGGCACCGTCAATGGCACGCTCCGGCTCCGGAATGTAGTCGTCCATCGCCGCAACCAGCTTCTCGATCGACGGGGCACCGATATCGGAGGTGTCGCCTTCCAGCGCCTTCAGCGCCGAACCGGTCACGATCGGCGTGTCGTCGCCGGGAATTCGTAGCTGTCGAGCAGCTCGCGCACTTCCATCTCGACCAGCTCCAGCAGCTCGGCATCGTCGACCATGTCGGCTTTGTTCAGGTACACGACGATGTACGGCACGCCGACCTGACGGGACAGCAGGATGTGCTCGCGGGTCTGCGGCATCGGGCCGTCAGCGGCGGAACCACCAGAATCGCACCGTCCATCTGCGCCGCACCCGTGATCATGTTCTTCACGTAGTCGGCGTGGCCGGGGCAGTCCACGTGAGCGTAGTGCCGGGCTTCCGACTCGTATTCCACGTGAGAGGTGGCGATCGTGATACCGCGCGCCTTCTCTTCCGGTGCGTTGTCGATCATGGTCGAACGCCTGGGCTTCGCCGCCGTACTTCTCACGCCATGACTTTGGTCATGCGCCGCCGTCAGCGTCGTCTTGCCATGGTCAACGTGACCGATGGTGCCTACGTTCACGTGCGGCTTTTTACGCTCAAATTTTTCCTTGGACATTCGGACTGACCTCCTCACCGGCTCACCAGACGTACTTTCGTTACAATCACCCGGACAACTGGAGCCCACAACCGGATTTGAACCGGTGACCTCTTCCTTACCAAGGAAGTGCTCTACCGACTGAGCTATATGGGCCGATAAACTCTTTCGTGTGCGCGCTTTAGTGCGACCGAGGTGATGCCTGCCTCCACTCGCGCCCCCGGCTATCCAATTGGAGCGGGTGATGGGAATCGAACCCACGTCATCAGCTTGGAAGGCTGAGGTTCTACCATTGAACTACACCCGCACTAAAACCGCAGCCTGACTCTACTATCTTTCAAACTGGTGGAGGGGGGAGGATTCGAACCTCCGAAGGCTGAGCCAGCAGATTTACAGTCTGCCCCCTTTGGCCACTCGGGAACCCCTCCAAAACGTAAGCCCGCAATTTTGGGCTCCTATCGCCTGTTTGTCAACAGGCCATAGCCGCGTTTTTTTGATCTGGTTTCACTGCGGCCCTTGTTCCCGGGGGCGCAGCCAGAGGCTCGTCAATGGCCTCCAATTATGGAGCTGGCGAGAGGATTCGAACCCCCGACCGGCTGATTACAAATCAGCTGCTCTACCAACTGAGCTACGCCAGCGCACGCCTCCCATGGAGGGCGCGTATTCTAGGGAATCGCAAACAGAATCGCAATCACTGTTCAGCGCGGGGTACCGCAGGCGCTGCGAGAAACCTTGATTTCGGGGTTTTCAGGAAGAAGCGCTTTCCACCGGGGCTCTTCTCCGCCAGGCCACTGCACGGCAATCCAATAGCGTTTTGCCGTGAGCTCGATATGGTCCAGGCGCGGGCCCGAACCGGAAAGCGGCAGTGCACGGATACGTTCCAGGCGCCGCAACGCTGCCGACTCGGTGGAAAAAACCCCGAGCGAAATGGCATTTTCATACTCACCGCCTCGAACGAGATAAAAGTCCCTGAGCCCATGGCTTTGCAGTTGACTGACGACCTTCCGGGCAGCGGCACGGGAGTCGAACGGCGGGATCATCACCCAGTAATTACGGTCACTCATCTGGTTGGCGCCTCAACCGGAGAGTCGGGCCCCATGCTGTTGAAGGGCGGCGGTCAAGACGTCGGCCTCGGTCTTCTTCTCGATTCCGGCAATCCGATAACATTGGGCAGGCACCTTGACCGGCGAGGTATCTTCGGCTGCCGGGGTTGAAGGCTCGCGCGGCGGCTTGGGGGATTCGCTCTCATTGACGATTCCAGGGTCTTTGATCTCCGTGGGCCTCTCGCTAAGCACCGCCACCTCGGGCGCTTCACTCAGAAGAACCAATGTATCGCCCGCGCGGCTGGAAACCGGGGCGCTTGCCTCTGGCGACTCCGCGTACTTCGGGGCATACACCGTCTCCCAGGCGAAGTAGCCCACGTTTACGGCGACCATTAATAAAAAAAGTGCCCTCATTCCCCGTTTGTCTCCTTACCCGCCAGCAGGGCTACGCCTTTGAGGACGAGCGCGGGGTCGTAATGACACGGTGCTTCGATGAGCGACCGCAGCCGATCCCCGTCCCCTCCACTGATCACGCACTCAACCGGCTCATTTTCTTCTTGTTCAAGACGTCGAATCGCGCGTTCGATCATCCCCGCCAAAGCCGCCTCCAAGCCGCCCTGTACGGCCTGCGCGGTTTCCACTCCCCAGCCAGCCGAGGTTTCCGAAAGCGATTGCGTCGAAACGCCCCGGGTACCGCTCAGGAGCGCGTTTTTCATCAAGCCGAGACCGGGCGCGATCCACCCCCCTTTGTGTCGGCCCGTACCGTTCATTGCATCGATGGTGCAGGCGGAACCCGCATCAACCACCACCATGGGCTTTATGGAGAGCCAACGGGCGGCGATCAGCGCCGCCCACCGATCCACGCCAAGTCGTGTCGGTTCACGATACCCGTTGATAACGCCCCTTGCCTGCGCGGTGCTCTTCAGGCGCAAAACAGGGCACCCCCACTGTGCGCGTACCCAATCACTCAGGGTTGTCACCCCGGACTCCCGCCCGACTGATGCTATCGCCACCCGCTCCGGGGGAGGAAGACGTTGCAGTTGGCCCCAACTCTCCGGCCTCGGGACCTCCGGCAGGAGCAGAGTGCCCATTTCCTCGGGTGTATCCCCGGCAAAAAGTCCCCACTTCACTCGCGTGTTGCCGATGTCGATAGCCAAAAGCATCAGTTCACGCGCCGCCTTATGCTGACCTCACCATAGTTCAAGCGTTCTGTCCCGTCCCCGTGTTCGACCAGAAACTGCCCGGCTTCGTCGATTCCTCGCCCAATCCCGACTAGATCACCATCGACAAAGTGGACGGTCACGGGTTGTCCATACATTGAATCACGCTCGCGCCAGGATTCGAGGCAGGGAGACAATCCATACTTCTCGAAGCGCTCGAGCCCTCGGAGAAGGTTGCCAATGAGCGTGCCGGCGGCATGATTCCTATCGAGCCGTGCCCCGGTTTCCGTGAGATCCGCCCAAGGCTGATCGATCATACCGCCCTCAGCGGGCGGCATTCCCATATTCACACCGACGCCGACAATCACTTGGCATTCGCCATTAGCCTCACCGGCGACTTCGATCAGGATGCCGGCGAGCTTGCGCCCTTGGTAGAGCACATCGTTCGGCCACTTCAGCTCTAACCGCGGCGCCCCAACCTGCTCAAGAGCTTCGACTACGGCGACCGCCACAGCGAGGCTGAGCCCTCCGAGTCGGCCGGTGCCCTGGAATCGCCAAAGCATCGACAAATAAAGATTAGTGCCGAAGGGCGAAACCCAATGCCGACCCCGCCGTCCCCTCCCTGCAGTTTGGTACTCCGTCAGGCAGACGTGGCCGGAAGTGCATCCCCGGGCCGAGCGGCCGAGGTAGGCACTTGTCGAGTCGAGCGCAAATTTCAGTTCCAGCCCGGAGCACCGCTTGCTGGTCTGTGCATCAAGACCAGCCAGCACCCGTTCCCTGTCGAGCAGATCCAGTGGCTTTTCGAGCCTGTGTCCGCGGCCTCGAACGGAGTGGATAGAGAGCCCCAAGGGCTCGAGCTGTTGCAGGCGTTTCCATACCGCTGCACGGCTGATGCCAAGCAGGCCACCGAGTTCTTCACCAGAGCGAAACCGTCCATCGGCAAGCAGTCTGACGAGGCTTTCAAGCGTTTCGTCCGTCTCAGCGCGCAACACGGCTATCGATTAACCTCTTCACTTTGAATACGGACCGCGAGCACGTCACAGGGGGCACCGTGCAACACCGCATTGGCCGTGGAGCCGAGAAGTAGCGCAGGTCCGTGGCGACCATGACTCCCCAGTACGATCAGGTCACAGCCGTTCTCTCGGGCATGGGAGATAATCCCCGCTTTCGTGGAGCCCAGCCTGACGGCCTGCCTGTTTTCGGGGATTTGAAAACGATTGCCGATTTCGCGGAGGCGATTTTTCGCATGGTCAGTCAATTCCTTTTCAAAGCCAGCCGGCAAGGCGGGAAGGATATCGTAGGCCGGATCAATAATGATCGGCTCGATGACATGCACCAGGAAGAGTTCCGACTTGTAATGCTTCGCCAGGGATAGCGCCCGCTCGGAGACAGTATTCGCCTCGTCGGTGAGATCGACGGCAAGCAGGATTTTGCGGTATTCGGACACAGCCTTCTCCTGATCGGGAGTTTGGGCATAATCTACACGTGCCCTGCCGTCCCGTTAAGAGGGGAGCTGTTCCAGGAGAGCTAAAAAAGCGGCCTGGAATACGCCTCCCCGGTGAAATGTAAAGCCTTTTGTGAACCGTTTGTTACGACCCGTCTTTGGGCCTTGGGTTCACCTTCCAAGCGGCGCTCGAACGTCAAAAAAAACGGAGCGCCACACCCTTTGGAAGAAAAAGGCCCCAGCACGAGATGCTGGGGCCTTTTTTGTATAGAGCCTGGCAGTGACCTACTTTCGCACGGGGAGGCCCCGCACTATCATCGGCGCTGAGCGGTTTCACTTCCGAGTTCGGCATGGGTTCGGGTGGTTCCCGCTCGCTATGGCCGCCAGGCAAACCATCGTCAATGCCACCTTGGGCGTCATCGACATTAATCTTGGGAAGTTGCTTGCAAACACATCAAAGGGTCCGGCAATCGCGCCGAAACACCAAACTGCTTGGGTGTTATATGGTCAAGCCGCACGGGCAATTAGTACTGGTTAGCTTCACACATTACTGCGCTTCCACACCCAGCCTATCAACGTCGTAGTCTCGAACGGCCCTTTAGGGGACTCAAGGTCCCAGGGAGATCTCATCTTGAGGGGGGCTTCCCGCTTAGATGCTTTCAGCGGTTATCCCGTCCGTACATAGCTACCCGGCAATGCCACTGGCGTGACAACCGGAACACCAGAGGTACGTCCACTCCGGTCCTCTCGTACTAGGAGCAGCTCCTCTCAAATCTCCAACGCCCACGGCAGATAGGGACCGAACTGTCTCACGACGTTCTAAACCCAGCTCGCGTACCACTTTAAATGGCGAACAGCCATACCCTTGGGACCGGCTTCAGCCCCAGGATGTGATGAGCCGACATCGAGGTGCCAAACACCGCCGTCGATATGAACTCTTGGGCGGTATCAGCCTGTTATCCCCGGAGTACCTTTTATCCGTTGAGCGATGGCCCTTCCATACAGAACCACCGGATCACTAAGACCAGCTTTCGCTCCTGCTCGACGTGTCTGTCTCGCAGTCAAGCACCCTTATGCCTTTGCACTCAATGCGCGATGTCCGACCGCGCTGAGGGTACCTTCGTGCTCCTCCGTTACTCTTTGGGAGGAGACCGCCCCAGTCAAACTACCCACCACACACTGTCCTCGACCCGGATCACGGGCCGGAGTTAGAACCTCAAACATGCCAGGGTGGTATTTCAAGGATGGCTCCACGAGAACTGGCGTCCTCGCTTCAAAGCCTCCCACCTATCCTACACAAACAGGCTCAAAGTTCAGTGTGAAGCTGTAGTAAAGGTTCACGGGGTCTTTCCGTCTAGCCGCGGGTACACTGCATCTTAACAGCGATTTCAATTTCACTGAGTCTCGGGTGGAGACAGTGTGGCCATCGTTACGCCATTCGTGCAGGTCGGAACTTACCCGACAAGGAATTTCGCTACCTTAGGACCGTTATAGTTACGGCCGCCGTTTACCGGGGCTTCGATCAAGAGCTTCGTCCGAAGACTAACCCCATCAATTAACCTTCCGGCACCGGGCAGGCGTCACACCCTATACGTCCTCTTACGAGTTTGCAGAGTGCTGTGTTTTTAATAAACAGTCGCAGCCACCTGGTCACTGCAACCCCCTTCGGCTCCGCGAGCAAGTCGCTTCACCTAACGGGGGCACACCTTCTCCCGAAGTTACGGTGTCATTTTGCCTAGTTCCTTCACCCGAGTTCTCTCAAGCGCCTTGGGATTCTCACCCTGCCCACCTGTGTCGGTTTGGGGTACGGTCACCTATGACCTGAAGCTTAGAGGCTTTTCCTGGAAGCAGGGCATCGCCGACTTCACTCCCGTGGGAGCTCGTCATCACGTCTCAGGATTGCCACTCCGGATTTGCCTGGAGCGACTCCCTACACGCTTGAACCGGGACATCCAACACCCGGATCGGTTAGCCTTCTCCGTCCCCCCATCGCAGTCATACGCGGTACAGGAATATTAACCTGTTTCCCATCGGCTACGGCTTTCGCCCTCGCCTTAGGGGCCGACTAACCCTGCGCCGATTAGCGTTGCGCAGGAAACCTTGGGCTTTCGGCGTGCGGGTTTTTCACCCGCATTATCGTTACTCATGTCAGCATTCGCACTTCCGATACCTCCAGCATGCCTTACAGCACACCTTCAACGGCGTACGGAACGCTCCCCTACCATGCCAGTAAACTGGCATCCGCAGCTTCGGTATGTGGCTTAAGCCCCGTTACATCTTCCGCGCAGGCCGACTCGAACAGTGAGCTATTACGCTTTCTTTAAAGGATGGCTGCTTCTAAGCCAACCTCCTGCCTGTCTTAGCCTTCCCACATCGTTTCCCACTGAGCCACAATTTTGGGACCTTAGCTGGCGGTCTGGGTTGTTTCCCTCTCCACGACGGACGTTAGCACCCGCCGTGTGTCTCCCGTGATTGCACTTCCTGGTATTCGGAGTTTGCATCGGGTTGGTAAGCCGGGATGGCCCCCTAGCCGAAACAGTGCTCTACCCCCAGGAGTGAGACACGAGGCGCTACCTAAATAGCTTTCGGGGAGAACCAGCTATCTCCGAGCTTGATTAGCCTTTCACTCCGACCCACAGTTCATCCCCTAACTTTTCAACGTTAGTGGGTTCGGGCCTCCAGTGGGTATTACCCCACCTTCACCCTGACCATGGGTAGATCGCTCGGTTTCGGGTCTACTCCCAGCGACTATGGCGCCCTATTAAGACTCGGTTTCCCTACGGCTCCCCTAAACGGTTAACCTTGCCACTGAAAGTAAGTCGCTGACCCATTATACAAAAGGTACGCAGTCACCCCACGAAGGGGCTCCCACTGCTTGTACGCATACGGTTTCAGGTTCTATTTCACTCCCCTCTCCGGGGTTCTTTTCGCCTTTCCCTCACGGTACTGGTTCACTATCGGTCGGTAGGGAGTATTTAGCCTTGGAGGATGGTCCCCCCATGTTCAGACAGGATAACACGTGTCCCGCCCTACTCGATTTCACAACCCATGTCCTTTCGCGTACGGGGCTCTCACCCGCTATGGCCACACTTTCCAGAGTGTTCCGCTAAAACATAAGTTGCTTAAGGGCTGTTCCCCGTTCGCTCGCCGCTACTGAGGGAATCTCGGTTGATTTCTTTTCCTCCGGGTACTTAGATGTTTCAGTTCCCCGGGTTCGCCCCGACACCCTATGTATTCAGATGCCGGTGACCACCAGAGGTGGCCGGGTTGCCCCATTCGGAAATCCTCGGATCACAGCCTGTTTGCCGGCTCCCCGAGGCTTATCGCAAGCTACTACGTCCTTCATCGCCTCCTACCGCCTAGGCATCCACCATATGCGCTTATTCGCTTGACCATATAACCCCAA